>NZ_CABVHK010000005.1 GCF_902497785.1 Pseudomonas fluorescens | reverse complement strand
AGGGCCCCTTCGCGGGCAAGCCCGCTCCCACAGGTTCAGCGCAATCCTTGTGGGAGCGGGCTTGCCCGCGAAGGAAGCGACTCGGTCTAACGACTTTCCTTTGCATTCCGGGCAACACAGAGTTGCCATCAGGCACATTGATCGCGTCCCGATCCCAGGTGCATGCTAGAGGGCTGTGTTCGGACTTATATCATTCCGAATGATAGTTACCTTCGCTTCATTCGATTCGTGCGTTACCTCCCCCGCCGAGCATCATCCGCCCATTCTCAATACATTGGCGGATGCATCCATGGAACAATCACTCAAACATTTGCGCTTCCCGTTGGCCTTGTTGGCCGTGCTGGTGATGAGCGCGTGCGGCAAGGCTCCGGAGTCTGCCGCGACCCTGCCTGCGGCGAAAGTCAGCGTCGCCAAGGTGCTGGAACAACCGGTCAATGAGTGGGACGAATTCACCGGGCGCCTTGAAGCGCCGGAAACGGTAGAGATTCGTCCACGGGTCTCCGGCCAGATCGATGACGTGGCCTTCACCGAAGGCGCGCTGGTCAAGAAAGGCGACTTGCTGTTCCAGATTGACCCGCGCCCATTCCAGGCTGAAGTCCGCCGCCTCGAAGCCCTGGTTGCCCAGGCCCGCGCCAACGCGACCCGCAGCGAAAACGAAGCCCAGCGCGGCGAGCGCCTGCGCACCAGCAATGCGATTTCCGCCGAGTTGGCCGATTCGCGCACCAGCGCTTCGCAAGAAGCCCGCGCCGCTGTCGGCGCCCTGCAAGCGCAACTGGATCTGGCGAAACTGAACCTGAGCTTTACCCGCGTCACCGCACCCATCAGCGGTCGCGTCAGCCGTGCGGAAATCACCGCCGGCAACCTGGTGACCGCCGACACCACCGCGCTCACCAGCGTGGTCTCCACCGACAAGGTCTACGCCTACTTCGACGCCGACGAGCGTGTGTTCCTCAAGTACACCCAGCTCGCTCGCCAGGGCAAACGCGGTGCGACCACTCCGGTTTACCTCGGTCTGTCCAACGAAGACGGCAACCCGCACCAGGGCGTGATGAACTTCGTCGACAACCAGGTCAACCCGAAAACCGGCACCATTCGTGGTCGTGCGGTCTTTGATAACGCCGACGGACAGTACACCCCTGGCTTGTATGCCCGGTTGAAACTGGTCGGCAGCGGCACCTACTCCGCCGTGCTGATCAACGACGAAGCAGTCGGCACCGATCTCGGCAAAAAATTCGTGCTGGTGATGGATGCCGACAACAAGACCGTCTACCGCTCGGTGGAACTGGGTCCGAAGATCGAAGGGTTGCGCATCGTGCGCAGCGGTTTGAGCAAAGAGGACACGGTCATCGTCAAGGGGCTGCAGCGGGTTCGTCCCGGCTCCCCGGTCAGCCCTGAAGTCATCCCGATGGCCAGCGAACAAACCCTCGCGGCACTCGCCCAACAACGACAAGCGCTGGAAGCCAGCAACCTGCCCCAAGTCGCACCTGCCAAGGTCGCGCCGGGGTCGGTTGTGAAAGTGGCTGCCGCGACTCCACGCGGTTAAGGGACAACAACTCCGATGAATTTTTCCCAATTCTTCATTTCCCGGCCGATCTTCGCAGCGGTGCTGTCGTTGCTGATCCTGATCGCCGGTGCCATCTCGCTGTTCCAATTGCCGATTAGCGAATACCCGGAAGTCGTACCGCCGACTGTGGTGGTCCGCGCCAACTTCCCGGGCGCCAACCCGAAAGTTATCGGTGAAACCGTGGCCGCTCCGCTGGAGCAAGCCATCACCGGCGTCGAGAACATGCTGTACATGTCCTCGCAGTCCACCGCTGACGGCAAGATCACCCTGACCATCACCTTCGCGCTGGGCACTGACCTGGACAACGCACAGGTGCAGGTGCAGAACCGGGTGACACGTACCGAGCCGAAACTTCCCGAGGAAGTGACGCGCATCGGGATCACTGTCGACAAGGCGTCGCCCGACCTGACCATGGTTGTGCACTTGACCTCGCCGGACAAACGCTACGACATGCTCTACCTGTCCAACTACGCCCTGCTCAACATCAAGGATGAGCTGGCGCGCCTGGGCGGTGTCGGTGATGTGCAGCTGTTCGGCATGGGCGACTATTCCCTGCGCGTCTGGCTCGACCCGAACAAGACCGCTTCGCGCAACCTGACCGCGACTGACGTCGTAACGGCGATTCGCGAGCAGAACCGTCAAGTGGCGGCGGGTGCCTTGGGTGCCCCGCCGGCACCGAATGCCACAGCGTTCCAGTTGTCCGTCAACACCCAAGGGCGTCTGGTTTCCGAAGAAGAGTTCGAGAACATCATCATTCGCTCCGGCGACAACGGTGAAATCACCCGACTTAAAGACATTGCCCGGATCGAGTTGGGTTCCAGTCAATACGCCTTGCGTTCGTTGCTGAACAACCAACCGGCGGTGGCGATCCCGATCTTCCAGCGTCCGGGTTCCAACGCGATCGAAATCTCCAACGAAGTACGCGACAAGATGGCGGAGTTGAAGAAAAACTTCCCGGAAGGCATGGACTTCAGCATCGTCTATGACCCGACTATCTTCGTGCGCGGTTCCATCGAGGCGGTGGTTCACACCCTGTTCGAAGCGCTGATTCTCGTGGTGCTGGTGGTGATTCTGTTCCTGCAAACCTGGCGCGCCTCGATCATTCCGTTGGTGGCGGTGCCGGTGTCGTTGATCGGTACGTTTGCGGTGATGCACTTGTTCGGCTTCTCGCTGAATGCCCTGTCACTGTTCGGCCTGGTCCTGGCCATCGGTATCGTGGTCGATGACGCCATCGTCGTGGTGGAGAACGTCGAACGGCACATCGAGCTAGGGGAGACGCCCGTAGAAGCCACCAAGAAAGCCATGCGCGAGGTGACTGGACCGATCATTGCGACGGCACTGGTGCTGTGTGCGGTGTTTATCCCGGCGGCGTTCATTTCCGGGCTCACCGGCCAGTTCTACAAACAGTTCGCCCTGACCATTGCCATCTCGACGGTGATCTCGGCGTTCAACTCGCTCACACTGTCCCCTGCCCTGGCCGCCGTGCTGCTCAAGAGCCACGACGCGCCGAAAGACCGCTTTACCAAAGTGCTCGACAAACTACTGGGCGGCTGGCTGTTCCGTCCGTTCAACCGATTCTTCGAACGCGCCAGCCATGGCTATGTCGGGACAGTCGGCCGGGTCATCCGCAGCAGCGGCATCGCCATGATCGTCTACGCCGGTCTGATGGTGCTGACCTTCTTCGGTTTCTCCAATACGCCGACCGGTTTCGTACCCGGCCAGGACAAGCAATACCTGGTGGCCTTCGCGCAATTGCCTGACGCTTCCAGCCTGGACCGCACCGAAGACGTGATCAAACGCATGTCCGACCTGGCCCTGAAACAGCCTGGCGTGGAAAGTGCCGTGGCGTTCCCTGGCCTGTCGATCAACGGTTTCACCAACAGTCCGAACGCCGGCATCGTGTTCGTGACGCTCAAACCGTTCGATGAGCGCAAAGACCCGAGCATGTCCGCCGGTGCGATTGCCGGTGCACTGAACGGCCAGTTCGCCGGGATTCAGGAAGCCTACATGGCGATCTTCCCGCCGCCGCCGGTACAAGGTTTGGGCACCATCGGTGGTTTCCGCTTGCAGATCGAGGACCGGGGCAACCTGGGTTACGACGAGCTGTACAAAGAAACCATGAACATCATCAACAAGAGCCATAACGTGCCGGAACTGGCCGCGCTGTTCACCAGCTACACCGTGAACGTACCGCAGGTCGATGCTGCCATCGATCGGGAAAAAGCCAAGACCCACGGTGTCGCCGTCAGCGACATCTTCGACACCCTGCAGATTTACCTGGGTTCGCTGTATGCCAACGACTTCAACCGCTTCGGTCGTACCTACCAGGTCAACGTTCAGGCCGAGCAGCAGTTCCGTCTCGAGCCGGATCAGATCGGTCAGTTGAAAGTGCGCAACAACAAAGGCGAGATGATCCCGCTGGCGACCTTCATCAAGGTCAGCGACACCTCGGGCCCGGATCGCGTTATGCATTACAACGGCTTCATCACCGCTGAAATCAACGGCGCGGCGGCCCCGGGCTACAGCTCTGGCCAGGCCGAAAAAGCCATCGAGAAACTGCTCAAGGAAGAACTTCCGAACGGCATGACCTACGAGTGGACCGACCTGACCTTCCAGCAGATTCTGTCCGGCAACACCGCACTGTTCGTGTTCCCGCTCTGCGTATTGCTGGCGTTCCTGGTGCTCGCGGCGCAGTACGAAAGCTGGAGCCTGCCGCTGGCGGTGATCCTGATCGTACCGATGACCCTGCTGTCGGCCATCGTCGGGGTAATTGCTTCGGGAGGCGACAACAACATCTTTACCCAGATCGGCCTGATCGTACTGGTGGGACTTGCCTGTAAGAACGCGATTCTGATCGTCGAGTTTGCCAAGGATAAACAGCAGGACGAAGGCCTCAGCCCGCTCGCCGCGGTACTGGAAGCCTGCCGCCTGCGTCTGCGGCCGATCCTGATGACCTCCTTTGCGTTCATCATGGGTGTGGTGCCACTGGTGTTCTCCAGCGGTGCCGGTGCCGAAATGCGTCACGCCATGGGTGTGGCGGTGTTCTCCGGGATGCTCGGGGTGACCTTCTTCGGTCTGTTGCTGACACCGGTGTTCTACGTATTGATCCGTAACTTCGTGGAGCGCGGTGAAAAGCGTAAAGCGGCAAAGGCACTGAAAGTGGCCAATCAACTGGAGGCGCATTAATGAGCCTGAAAGCCTTCCTGCCGAGCCTGCTGGTACTGGCCCTGAGTGCCTGTGCCGTCGGCCCGGATTACCAGACCCCGGCCACCGAGCGGGCCAACATCACCACCGCCACCGCCACCGATGGCGCTGCCGGTCAGAAGAACTTCGACCGCTCGCGTTTCGAAGGCATCTGGTGGCAGCAGTTTGAAGACCCGACCCTCAACCAGTTGGTGACGCAATCGCTGCAAGGCAACCGTGATCTGCGCATCGCTTTTGCCCGCTGGAAAGCGGCTCGGGCGATTCGCGATGACGCCAGCAATGACGCCATGCCGACCATCACCAGCCGCGCCAGCAGTGATCTGGGCAAAGGCCAGATTCCCGGGCAGACCACTAAACGGGTCAACAGCGAACGCTATGACTTGGGTCTGGACATGGCCTGGGAACTCGACTTGTTTGGCCGGATCCAGCGCAACCTGGAATCCAGCGAGGCCGAGCAGCAAGCGGCCGAAGCCGATCTGTACCAACTGCAAGTCAGCATGATTGCCGAACTGGTGGACGCCTACGGTCAGCTGCGCGGTGCGCAACTGCGGGAAAAGATTGCCCTGGCCAACCTGAACAACCAGCAGGAATCGCGCAAGATCACCGAAAGCCTGCGTGATGCCGGCGTTGGCGATCAGCTCGACGTGGTGCGCGCCGATGCGCGCCTTGCGTCTGTCGAAGCCAGCGTGCCGCAACTTCAGGCGGAGCAGGTTCGGCAGAAAAACCGTATCGCCACGCTGTTGGGTGAGCGCCCGGACAAGCTGACCGTGGACCTGAGCCCGAAAGATTTGCCGGCGATTGCCAAAGCGCTGCCGATCGGTGATCCGGGCGAACTGCTGCAGCGTCGTCCGGACATTCGCAGCGCCGAACGCCAACTGGCGTCTGCCACAGCGCGTATCGGCGTGGCCAAGGCGGACCTGTTTCCACGGGTCAGCCTCAGCGGTTTCCTGGGCTTCACTGCCGGGCGCGGTTCGCAGATCGGTTCCGCGGCGGCCAACGCCTGGGCGCTGGGCCCGAGCATCACCTGGGCAGCCTTTGACCTGGGCAGTGTGCGTGCCCGACTGCGCGGTGCCGACGCGGATGCCGAAGGCGCACTGGCGACGTACGAGCAGCAAGTGTTGCTGGCGCTGGAAGAATCGGAAAACGCGTTCAGTGATTACGGCAAACGCCAGCAACGCCTGATTTCGCTGATCCGTCAGAGTGAATCCAGCCGTGCAGCGGCCGATCTGGCCGAAATTCGCTACCGCGAAGGCTCGTCGGATTTCCTCGTCCTGCTCGATGCGCAACGCGAACGTCTGGCAGCCGAAGACACCCAGGCCCAGGCCGAAGTCGATCTGTATCGCGGCATCGTCGCGATCTACAAAGCCCTTGGCGGCGGCTGGCAACCGGAGACGGTCGCGAGCAAGTAACAGCGCTCCTTTGGTTGGCCGCAACCAACCTTTCTTTAGCCCCGCGCCTCATTCGGTCGCGGGGTTTTTTTTGGCTGCAATTCTGAATCCACCACAGCCCCTTGTGGGAGCGAGCCTGCTCGCGAAACCCCTTGTAGGAGCAGCCGGTCGACGCTCGATTGCTCGCGAAAAACCCGAGAGCAACGAGTTGATTCAGGTATCGCGCGTCAACTTGACCACCATCGCGAGCAAGCTCGCTCCTACAGGGGGGTAGCGGTGATATTGAGGATGGTTAGTCCATCAACCCCCATTCCCCCGGTGGCGAGTGGGGGCCGGGTGTGGTTTCGGCATGCAACTTCAGCCGCAAGCGCAAATTGTTCACCGAGTCCGCATGCTTCAACGCTTCTTCCTCATCAATCGCACCTTCAACCACCAACGCGTACAGCGCGCTATCGAACGTCTGCATGCCCTGCTCCGCGGATTTCTCCATGATCCCTTTGAGTTCGTCCATTTCGTTGCGCCGGATCAGGTCGCCAATGGTCGGTGTGCCCAGCATCACCTCAACGGCGGCCCTGCGCTGCCCGTCACGGGTCCGTACCAGGCGTTGGGAAACGAACGCTTTCAGGTTGTTGGCCAGGTCATGCAGAAGCTGTGTGCGCCGTTCCTCCGGGAAGAAATTGATGATGCGGTCCAGCGCCTGATTCGCGTTGTGGGCGTGCAACGTGGAGATCACCAGATGCCCGGTATCGGCAAACGCCAGCGCATGCTCCATGGTTTCGCGGTCGCGGATTTCGCCGATCAGCACCACGTCCGGCGCCTGGCGCAGGGTGTTCTTCAAGGCCGCATGAAAACTGCGGGTATCGACCCCGACCTCGCGTTGATTGATGATCGATTTCTTGTGCCGATGGATGTACTCGACCGGGTCTTCGATGGTGATGATGTGGCCGCTGCTGTGACGGTTGCGATAGTCGATCAACGCCGCCAGTGAGGTAGACTTGCCCGAGTCGGTGGCGCCGACAAACAGCATCAGGCCTTGTTTGAGCATCACCGTTTCCAGCAGCACCGACGGCAAGTTGAGGTCTTCGAAGCGCGGAATGTCGAGTTTGATGTTGCGCGCCACGATCGACACATCGTTGCGTTGCTTGAAAACATTGACCCGAAAGCGCCCGACACCCGGCAACGAAATGGCCAGGTTCATCTCCAGTTCGCGATCGAACTCCAGCCGCTGTTCGGCGTCCATGATGGACGAGGCAATATCGGCAATTTCCCCCGGTTTGAGCGGCTGGTCGGTCAAGGGTTTGAGCACACCGTCAAACTTTGCGCAGGGCGGCGCGCCGGTGGACAGGTACAGATCGGAACCGTCCCGGCTGGCCAGGATCTTCAACAGCACATCGATTTCCATGGAAAAAAGCACCCGCGAAGCATTGAATGAACACAAAAGACCTGAAAACGGGTCATCCAGCAACTACTGCCTTAGGATAGTAGACGCCGCCACACCGACTGACGTGCAGGACACCATGATGAATGCATCACCCCTCGGTAGCGATGCCCAGGCCTTGATTGCCAGAATTGACTGGACACGCACCCCGTTGGGCGCCGCCAGTCACTGGGCGCAGAGCCTGCGCACCGCGGTGGACATCGTGATTCACTCGCCCATGCCGATGCTGTTGTTGTGGGGCCCGCAACTCACCCAGATCTACAATGACGGCTTTGCCCTGCTGGCGGGCGACAAGCATCCGCACGCGTTCGGACAGCCAACGCATCAAATCTGGCCAGAACTCAAAGACTTTACCGACCCGATATACAGCGCCGTCCTGCAAGGCCAGGTGCGGACCTACAGCGAACAGCGTTTTACCTTGCATCGCAACGGTGACGATTCCGAGTTCTGGCTGGATCTGACCTACAGCCCGATCCGCGATGAAAACGCCGAGGTCGCCGGGATTCTGGTCACCGCCATCGAAACCAACGAACGCCGGCGCATCGCCCTCGAACTGGAGCAACGCTCGGCGGCCAGCCTGAAAGCGCAGCGCGAAACCGAAGAACGCCTGCAACTGGCGCTGGCTGCCACGGACGCCGTCGGCACCTGGGACTGGGACATCAACGAAGACCGCTTTATCGCCGACGCCCACTTCGCCCAATTGCACGGCATCGATCCCCTGCTCGCCAGCCAGTTACCCATCAGCGCCTACCTGGAAGCGGTGCACCCGGAAGACCGCTCGATGGTCACTCGCAGCATCAAGCAATGCATCACCCACGCCACCGAGTACGCCGAGGAATACCGCCTGCTGCAACCCGACGGCCAGTTACGCTGGGTATTTGCCCGGGGTCGCTGCTACAAGGATCACCATGGCCGGCCGATCCGCTTCCTCGGTGCCGCCCTCGACCTGACCGAGCGCAAACACACCGAACAAGCCTTGCGCCAGAGCCAGACCGAGCTGCAACTGATCATCAACGCCATGCCGATCCTGATCAGTTATGTCGACAGCGAGGAACGTTTCCGCCTGAACAACGCCGCTTACCTGGACTGGTATGGCCTGACGCCTCAGGAACTGTACGGTCGGACGGTTCTTGAAGTGCTGGGTGAAGAAGCTTACGCCTTGCGCGCCCCATACATCGCCGAGGCGCTGGCGGGCAGAACCTGCTGTTTCAGCATTCGTACGCCGCATCGTGACGGCAGCATCCGTCAGGCCTTGATGAATTATTTGCCGCGCCATGGTGCAAACGGCGCCGTGAACGGTTTCTACATTTTCGTGATCGACGAAACCGAGCGCAAACGGACCGAAGAAGCGCTGCTCAATCTCAACGAAACCCTTGAAGAACGTGTTGCCGCACGCACCCGGCAACTGGCGGAAGCCAACCAGCGCCTGCAAAACGAGATGGTCGAGCGCGAGCGCGTTGAAGACACCCTGCGCCATGCGCAAAAAATGGAAGCGGTCGGCCAACTCACTGGCGGCATCGCCCATGACTTTAACAACATGCTCACCGGGATCATCGGCAGCCTCGACCTGGTGCAACGCTACATCGCCGAGGGGCGCGCCGCTGAAATCGGCCGCTTTACCGAAGCGGCCGTGTCTTCGGCCAACCGCGCTGCCGCGCTGACCCATCGCTTGCTCGCGTTCTCCCGACGCCAATCGCTGGATCGCAAGCCGCTGAATGCCAACGAGCTGATTCATTCACTGGAAGACCTGCTCAGCCGCACCAAGGGCGATCACATCGAGCTGAACCTGCGACTGGCCAAAGAGATCTGGCCCGTCAGCACCGATGTCAGCCAACTGGAAAACGCCCTGCTTAACCTGGTGATCAACGCCCGTGACGCGATGCCCGATGGCGGCGAGTTGCTGATCGAAACCGCGAATGTGTACCTCGACAGTCGTGACATTACTCCACTGGAAACGATCCAGGCCGGGGACTTCGTGATGATTGCGGTCAGCGACAACGGCACCGGCATGACGCCCTCTGTGCTGGCCAAGGCATTCGACCCGTTCTTCACCACCAAACCGATCGGCCAGGGTACAGGTCTCGGTTTGTCGATGATTTACGGGTTTGCCCAACAGTCAGGCGGGTATGTCAGCCTCGACAGCCTGCCAGGCAAGGGCACCTGCGTGCGCTTGTACCTGCCACGGCTGAACATCACGGCGCCGCAAAACACCTTGATGCCGTACAGCGGCGAGGCTCCGGCGGCGATTGCCGGGGAAACCGTGGTGCTGGTAGAGGACGATCCGGCGGTGCGCATGCTGGTGTTGAATTTGCTCAACGAACTGGGTTATCACGCCCACGAAGCCGAAGACGCGAAAGCCGCCCTGCCCTTGCTCGAGTCGGACTTGCGCGTTGATCTGCTGGTGACCGATGTCGGGCTGCCCGGCATGAACGGTCGGCAACTGGCGGAAATCGCCCGTCAGCACCGGCCGCAGCTCAAGGTGCTGTTCATGACCGGGTATGCGGAAAAAGCGGCGGAGCGTCAGGGCTTTCTCGATGAAGGCATGGACATGGTCGCCAAACCGTTTTCCATTGACCTGTTGGCCAACAAGATTCGCATGATGATCGGCCAACCCGAGTGAGTTGAGGCATAATCGCGCGCCTTGCTGTCAACACCGTGACCAGGTACCTGTCTGATGAAAGCTCAAGCCCGCCATATTCTGGTGAAAACCTCGGAAGAAGCCGAGCAGCTCAAACAACGCATCGCCAAGGGTGAAGCCTTTGATGTGCTGGCGAAAAAGTACTCCACTTGCCCGTCCGGCAAACGCGGCGGTGACTTGGGTGAAGTACGGCCCGGGCAGATGGTCGGGGTGATAGATGCAGTGATTTTCAAGAAGCCGCTGCGGGTGGTGCATGGGCCGATCAAGAGCAAGTTCGGGTATCACCTGGTGCAGGTTTTTTACCGCGATTGAACAAAAATCCGCGTAGGAGCTGCCGCAGGCTGCGATCTTTTGATCCTGATTTTCACGGGCAAGATCAACGGATCGCAGCCTTCGGCAGCTCCTACATTGGTTGCGATTCATCCTTTTGGAATCAATGCCCCCGACACCTGGATCACCCGGCTTGCCAACACATGCCCCGCCTGTGCCGCATCGGCCGGGCTGGCACCTTTAAGCCGACTGGCCAGATACGCAGCGCTGAACGAATCTCCTGCCGCCGTGGTGTCGACCACCCGCTCGACCTTCTGCGCCGGCACTTCAAACACCTCCCCCGCACAGCGAACAAGGCACGCCTCGGCGCCGCGCTTGAGCACCACCTCCGGTGTCCCGATCTGCTCGTAAGCGGCAAATACCGCCGCGCAATCGGAAAACTGAAACAACGCCTGCTCGTCGTCGACCGTCAGCAACGCCATGTCCACAAACGGCAGCACGCTGCGATAGGCTGCCCGCGCTTCCTCGACCGATGCCCACAGACGCGGCCGATAGTTATTGTCGAAGACAATTCGAGCGCCCCGCCGGCGGGCTTCGATCAGCGTTTCGCGCAGCTTTTCCCGACCTTGCGCACCGAGTACCGCCAGGGTGATGCCGCTGAAATACAGCACGTCGTAGTCCGGCAGCGCCGCGAGGATCGGCGCCGCTGCCGGGGTGGTGAAGCAATCACGGACGGCCGCTTCGTTGCGCCAGTAAAGAAACCGTCGTTCGCCGGCGGCGTCGGTCTGGATGCAATACAAACCCGGCAAGCGACCGGGCAAGCGCTGAACCTTGCTCAGGCCAATGTTTTCAGCGGCCCAGTTCTGGCACATGGCGTCGCTGAAACTGTCATCGCCCAGGGCGGTGACGTAATCCACCGTACCGGCCGCGCCCAGTTCGCGGGACAGGTAGACCGCGGTGTTCAGGGTGTCGCCGCCGAAGCTTTGCTGCAAGCTGCCATCGGCGCGTTGCTGCAACTCGATCATGCATTCGCCGATCAGGGCGATGCGCGGGGTGTTGGGAGTGTTCATTGTTAGTGTGTCTCAGGAAATTCAGTGGTGTCTGGTCGGCCGCTTTCGCGAGCAGGCTCGCTCCCACAATGGAACGCTGTCCCCTGTGGGAGCGAGCCTGCTCGCGAAGGCCGCACCTCGGTCGCAACCTCTAGAAACAGGTTTCCATGGTTTCGATGACATTCAACTGCTCATCCACCAGACACCCGGTGCGCCACTTATCGAACGTCAGGCACGGGTGCGAAGTGCCGAACGAAATAATGTCCCCGACCCGCAACTCAATTCCCGCTGCCACGGTCATGAATGCATGCTGGTCCATCACCGCCGTCACCTTGCAGGCACTGACGTCATCACCCGTGGCCGGCACGACGCCGGCCTTGTAACGCAACAACGGCACCGGCAGGCCGGCGTCGTAGGCCACGTCGCGTTTGCCCAGCGCAATCACCGCAAAACCGGGTTCCGGCAACGATTGCACGTGAGCCCAGACTTCCAGCGCCGGGCGCAGCCCTTCGTGCAAGTCGCTGCGACGATCGAGTACGCAGCATTGCGCTTCCTTGTAAATGCCGTGGTCGTGCGCGACATAACTGCCGGGGCGCAACACGCTGAGGAAACGTCCGGCGGCGTTCTGCGCTTCGAAGGATTCAGCGATCAAGTCGTACCAGGCCGAGCCCGACGCGGTGATGATCGGCTTGGCAATCGCAAACGCGCCGCAGTCCTGCAACTGCACCGCCAGGCGCACCAGCGACGCGGCGAACTCGCGAATGCCGGTGACCGCATGATCGCCATGGATCACGCCTTCATAGCCTTCAATACCGGTCAGCGCCAGCGCCGGTTGTGCCGCAATGGCCTTGGCCAGTTCGACCACTTCTTCTTCCGAACGACAACCACAACGGCCGCCGACCACGCCGTACTCGATCATCACGTTCAGGCGCACGCCGCGCGAAGCGAAATACGCACCGAGATCAGCAACGTTGTCCGGGTGGTCGACCATGCAATGGAAATCGAAGCTCGAGTCCGCCAACAGATCGGCGATCAACGCCATGTTCGGCGTGCCAACCAGTTGGTTGGCCATCAACACCCGACGAACGCCATGGGCATAGGCCGCACGGGTTTGCGTGGCGCTGGCGAGGGTAATGCCCCAGGCACCGGCATCGAGCTGGCGGCGAAACAGCGCCGGGGTCATGCTGGTTTTGCCGTGGGGCGCGAGCTCGGCACCGCTGTTGCTGACGAACGTCTGCATCCAGCGAATATTGTGCTCCAGCGCTTCGCGATGCAGCACCAACGCAGGCAGGCTGACGTCGCGCACCAGATGGGCGCCGGTCTGGGCGAAACCCTTTTCCACGGCGGCAGTATTTTGGGCAGAAGACATGGTCGAACTCCTTACATGTTCGCGGCGGTTAGCCGCCGCTGTTATTCATTGATACGCCGGGCCAGGCTGTTGGCGCTGTCGATCAGCACCCGGCGATAGTCGTTGTAATGCGTCTTGGCATCGGCCCGTGGTGCGACGATGCACAGGGTCGCAATGGCTACGCCGTTCGGGTCTTTGACCGGGGCGGCGAAGCAATGGGTGAAGGTGTCGGCGACGCTGTCGAAGGAGAAAAAGCCGTCGCTACCGGCCTGACGGATTTCCGCGAGGAACTGCTCGACCGGCAGACGCTGGCCATCCGGCAGGATGAAGTCGTCGTGGTCGATCAGGTCGATGATCGCCTGATCGCTCAGGTGCGCCAGCAACAGGCGACCGGACGCGGTCCAGGGGATCGGCGCGTTCTCGCCGATGTCCGAGGAAATGCGGAAATGCCGCTCGCCTTCTTTCATCAGGGCAACAGTATATTTTCTCCCGTTGAGCAGGCACATCTGCGCGGTTTCGCGGGTCTGGCTGACGATCTCCTGCAACGCGTAATCGGCCTCGCGGGTCAGGTCGAAATGGCGCAAATGCGCCTGGCCGAGGAAGTAGAGTTGCCGACCTAGGTAGACGTGGCCGTCCTTGCCCACGGGCTCCAGAATCCGCCGCTCCAGCAGCGAAGCCACCAGTTCGTAGACCGTGGATTTGGGGCTGCCAATGCCGCTGGCGATTTCGTTCGGGCGCAGGGGCTGGCCGATTTCCTTGAGAAAATCGAGGATATCGAACGCCCGGTCCAGACCGCGAGCCCGGCGCTTGATGGTGTCTTCGGTCATGTCAGTGGTTCCCATACAAATTCGCCCCGTAGGAGCTGCCGAGTGAAACGAGGCTGCGATCTTTTGATCTTGCCCCTGCGGCATGTGCAAAAAACTGCAAAAGATCGCAGCCTGCGGCAGCTCCTACAAGTGCGAATGCGGTGTTCAGGCCTTTTTCTTGTACGCGATGCAGTCGATTTCAACCTTGCAATCAACCATCATGTTCGCCTGCACACACGCGCGGGCCGGGGCGTGCTCGGGTTTGAAGTACTCGGAGAAGACCTTGTTGAAACTGGTGAAATCCCGCGGATCTTCCAGCCACACCCCGGCACGCACCACGTCTTCCAGGCCATAACCGGCCTCCTGGAGAATCGCGATCAGATTCTTCATGGTCTGGTGGGTCTGCTCGACGATGCCGCCGACAATGATCTCGCCATCCAACGCCGGAACCTGGCCGGACACATGCAGCCAGCCATCGGCTTCAACGGCGCGGGCGAAAGGACGAGGCGTACCGCCAGCGGCGCTGCTGCCGGTGCCGTAACGAGTAATGCTCATAATTGTTTCTCCTGATTGAAAACTGGACGTTTTAAAACCGCGTGTTCTTGAGAAATTCCGCCAGACGCGGTGATTGCGGGCGTTCGAACAGCTCCTTGGGCGGCCCCTGCTCTTCGATGCGCCCCTGATTCATGAAAACGATCTTGTCCGACACCTCGAACGCAAAACGCATCTCGTGGGTCACCAGCAACATGGTCATGCCTTCGTCCGCCAGGCCCTTGATCACGTTCAGCACTTCGCCGACCAGTTCCGGGTCGAGGGCCGAGGTCACTTCGTCGAACAGCATCAGGCTCGGGTTCATCGCAATCGCCCGGGCAATCGCCACGCGCTGTTGCTGACCGCCGGACAACTGGCCGGGGTAGTGATCGCGGCGCTCCAGCAGACCGACCCGCTCCAGCCATTTTTCCGCCAGCGCCACGGCCTCGTCCTTGTGCAGCTTTTTCACCTTGAGCAAACCGAGGGTGACGTTCTGCAACGCGGTGAGGTGCGGGAACAGGTTGAACTGCTGAAACGCCATGCCGGTCATGGCACGATGGCGAGCGATGATTTTCTCCGGGTGGCGCACGCGTTTGCCGTTGACCTCGTCATAGCCGATGGACTCGCCGTCGAGCACGATCTGCCCGCCCTGGAATTCTTCGAGCATGTTCACGCAGCGCAGCAACGTGGTCTTGCCCGAGCCGCTGGACCCGATCAGCGTCACAACGTTGCCGCGCTGCATTGTCAGGTCGACGCCCTTGAGCACTTCGAGCTTGCCGTACTGTTTGTGCAGGCCGCGAATGTCCAGCAGGGCCTGAGCGTCTTTTACGTGAGAGAACGGAGGTTGAGTCATGGCAAGGCCACCCGCTTTTCAATGTGCCGGCCGAGTAATTCGATGGCGTAGTTGATGACGAAAAACAGAAATCCGGCGAACAGGTAAAACTCCAGCGTCATGAACGTCCGGGCGATGATTTGCTGGGTGCTGAGCAGCAACTCGGCCACACCGATCACCGACAACAAGGTCGAAGCCTTGACGATTTCGGTCGACGAGTTAACCCAGGTCGGCAGGATCTGCCGCAACGCCTGAGGCAACAACACGTAGCCCAGGGATTGAAAAAACGTCAGGCCAATCGCCTTGCTCGCTTCCATCTGCCCACTCGGCAGCGCTTGCAGCGCACCGCGCACAATCTCGGCGACGTGAGAGCCGCAGAACAACGTCAACCCCAAGGCACCGGCCTGAAACGCGCTGATCTGCCAGCCCAGTGCCGGCGCCATATAGAAGCAGGCGAGCACCAACACAAATACTGGCGTGCCGCGAACAACGTCGACGTAAAAGCGGAACGGCGCACGCATCCAGAACTTGCCATAGGTCAGCACCAGGCCGGCGACGATGCCGAGTAAAGTGCCGAGCAAAATCGCCAGTGCCGACACCTGCACACTGGTCAGGAAACCTTGCCACAACACTTCGCGGGCGACCCACAGCTCATGCAACCAACTGGGTGATTCGTACATGCGGGCCTCCTATCGGCGAATCGCCAGACGCTGTTCGAGGTAACGCAGCATCATGGCAATGAGGTAACAGGCCGCGACATAGAGCGCTGTGGTGACCATCCAGGTTTCAATCACCCGGTAGCTCTCGACATTGATCTTGCGCGCGTAATAGGTCAGCTCCGGCACGGCAATCGCCGCCGCCAGCGAGGTGTCCTTGAACAGCGAAATAAAGTTGTTCGACAGCGCCGGCAGCACATTGCGCAGCATCACCGGCACGGTGACGTAGGCCTTGACCTGCCACTCACTGAGGCCAATGGCGAGACCGGCCTCACGCTGCCCCTTGGGAATGCTCAACAGCCCGCCCCGGAACACTTCGGTCAAATACGCCCCGGCGTACAGCGACAACGTGATGATGAACGACGGAATTTTATCCAGGCGAATTCCCAGGCTCGGCAATGCAAAGTAGATCAACAGGATCAACACCAGAATCGGCGTATTGCGGATCACCGTCACATACACCGACGCCAGCACCCGCAATGCACGATGCTTTGACAGCAAGGCAAACGCCATCAGCAGGCCAATCACGCAGCCGATGGCGATCGACACCAGCGCCAGCTGAAGGCCCAGACCGAGCCCCGCCAGCAAGGTGTCGAAGTCGCGCCACACGGCGGCAAAATTCAACTGATAGTTCATGGTCAGCAGTACCTTGAGCGGGGCGATTGAGACAGCCGCCCCGCTCTCACGGGATCATTTGAATTCGACGGGGAAACCGATGGCCGGGGTGGGCAGGTCGACACCGAACCATTGCTTGAAGGACGCCGCGTAGGTCGGGAACTCAACACCGGTCATGGCTTCATGCAAGGTGGTGTTGACGAAGTTCAGCCAGTCCTGATCGCCCCGCTTGACCGCGCACGCATAGGTTTGCGGGCTCCAGGCATACGCCGGGCTGCGATAGCGGCCGGGGTTTTGCACCATCAGGTATTTGACCGACGACTGATCAGTGGCCGCCGCGTCGGCACGACCGGAGTTCACCGCCTGATACATCAGGTCCACGCTGTCGTACTGATCGACTTTGGCCTTGGGCAGCGCCTGATGCACCAGTTCTTCGGCGTACACGTTCTGCAATACGGCCACGGTCACGCTGTCGTTCGCGGCCTTGAGATCTTCGATTTCCTTGTACTTGCTGTTCGCCGGCAACAACAGACCGACACCTTCGCGGTAGTACGGCAGGGTGAACGTCACTTGCTGCGCACGGCTGGCCGTCACGGTGATGAACTGGCAGCTGATATCGACTTTGTCAGTCAACAGGTTGGGAATTCGTGCATCGGACGATTGAACCACGTACTCAACCTTTTCCGGATCGTTGAACAAACCCTTGGCGATCATGCGCCCGATATCAATATCAAAACCCTGCAACTTGCCATCCGCTCCCTGGAAGTGCCACGGCGCGTTGGTACTTCCCGTACCCACGATCAATTTCCCGCGCGCCAGCACGCTATCAAGCTTGCCGTCCGCCGCCTGGGCCACGCCCATGGCAGCAGCGGAAGCCGCAAACAGAAAAACACACGCTTTAAACAAGGAAGGTCGGCGATGCATGGCAAGCACTCCTGGGTGATGTGTATTCCGCTATACCGGAACTAGGTATGTAACAACGGAATAGACAGCAGAAAGTGTGCCACAGGTCGGGGATGGAATGGAGGGGAAATTGAAAGCTGTTTTGAATCAGGAGGATGCGTAGATAAGCGAATGGATGTTACGAAAGGCACAAATGAGAAAGCGCTACTGTTGGCTACATTCGCGGGTATCAGGTTCACAATCGGTGCGTGCGTGCTCTGGATACATGAGCAACAGAGGTGATTGCGTTCGCGAGCAGGCTCGCTCCCACAGGAAAACGCATTTCCATGTGGGAGCGAGCCTGCTCGCGAAGGGGATATCAGCCTCAGCCAAAAATCACCCGCCGAGACGCGCCAGTAACACCCGCGTCACCCGCCGCTCTTCAACCGCCACCACGGTCATGCGCCAGCCTTCCCACTCATGGCTGTCACCGATCATCGGCAAGCGGTCCAGCAGGCTCACCACCAGCCCGGCCAGGGTCTGGTAGTCGTCGGTCGGTTCTGCCGCAAACCCGGTTCGCTGTTGCACCCGCGCCAGGTTCAGCGCACCGCTGACCATGAACCCGCCCTGCGCTTGCACCACGTCCGGGCCCTCGATTTCGCTGGCATCGGGCAACTCACCGGCAATCGACTCGAGAATGTCGGTCATGGTCAGCACGCCGACGAAATCCCCAAATTCATTGACGACGAAGGCAATGTGCGTCGAGGCTTGGCGCATTTGTTCGAGGGCGTTGAGGATGGAATAGCTGTCCAGCAAGTTAATGGTCTTGCGCGCCAGGTGGTCGAGTTGCGGCTCGTTTCCGCTGAGGTATTCCTTGAGCAGCTCTTTTTTGTGCACGAAACCCAATGGCTCATCCACCGCGCCGTCGCGAATCAGCGGCAGGCGCGAGTAGGACGACTGCATCAGCCGTGTACGAATGGTCTCGGCATCGTCGGCCAGGTCGATGTGATCGACGTCGGCGCGTACGGTCATCACTGTGCGAATTGGCCGCTCGGCCAGTTGCAGCACGCCGCTGATCATCACCCGTTCACGGCGGTCGAACAGTGCTTCGCCGGGTGCGTCGCCGTTGTCCAGCAAGTCGGCAATTTCCTCATCGACTTCTTCCGCCGCCAACTTGCGACCGCCCAACAGGCGCAGAACCGCATGGGCCGTGCGCTCACGCATTGGCTTAAGGCCCTGCGCGGACTTCTTGCGGCGGGCCCGGGCGATCTGGTTGAAGATTTCAATCAGGATCGAGAAACCGATGGCCGCGTACAGGTAACCCTTGGGAATGTGGAAGCCCAGGCCTTCGGCGGTCAGCGCGAAGCCGATCATCATCAGGAAGCCCAGGCACAGCATGATCACTGTCGGGTGGGCGTTGACGAAACGGGTCAACGGCTTGCTCGCGACAATCATCAGGCCGATGGAAATGATCACCGCGATCATCATCACCGCCAGTTCATCGACCATGCCGACAGCGGTAATCACCGCGTCCAGGGAGAACACGGCGTCGAGCACCACGATCTGGGCGACGATCGGCCAGAACAGTGCGTAGGCCGTGTTGGACGTGCGCTCGCCGACATGGCCTTCGAGTCGCTCGTGCAATTCCATGGTCGCCTTGAACAACAGGAACACCCCACCGAACAACATGATCAGGTCGCGACCGGAAAAGCTCTTGTCGAACACCTCGAACAGCGGCTGCGTCAACGTCACCAGCCAGGAAATACTCGCCAGCAGGCCCAGGCGCATCAACAACGCCAGCGACAACCCGATGAGTCGCGCACGGTCGCGCTGCTCGGGCGGCAGTTTGTCCGCCAGGATGGCAATAAACACCAGGTTGTCGATACCGAGCACCAGCTCCAGCACGATCAGCGTCAACAGGCCCAGCCATGCGGTGGGTTCAGCTATCCATTCCATAAAAATGTCTCGATCTCTTCAGTAGATTCAGAATGCCGGGCACGGCAAGGCGCGGCACAGAGGCCGTGGAGTTGCAGTGACAAGGGGGTTCGGAAGTCGAAAGACCGGGTGTTTCGCGTGCGTCAAACGTGCGCGGTAGTACGAGGAGGAAGGATAACCGGGAGGCTCCAAGAGGGTGTTCATGCAAGTCCTGAGGGGAAAAAGGCCTTGAAGAGTACAGGCGGAAGGGATATTTCCTACAGCCGGAAATCATTACAAAATCTGTAGAAGATCAACGGATCGCAGCCTTCGGCAGCTCCTACGGAGTAACGTCGAGCCCATGTAGGAGCTGCCGAAGGCTGCGATCTTTTATCCATTGTTAACCCGCTCGATGTACCGCCTCACCGCCGCCGATTTCTCGAACCGCCGATAAATCAGCGACAGCCACGAACTCGCCTCACAGCCCTTGACCGGCCGATAGAGCACACCCGGCAACCCGACATGCCCAACCACCGATTCGGGCACCACCGCCACGCCCTGCCCCAGCGACACCAACGCCAGCACCGCCACCAGCCCACCCGGTTGCGCCCCCAGCTTCGGTGCAAATCCGCCCTCGGCGGCGACTTGCAAGGTACCGCTGATTTGCTCGGGCAAGATAAACGTCTCGCCCTGTAAGTGCTCCGGACCAATCTCCGGCAGGCGACACAGCCAGGAGTCGCTCGACAGCGCCAGCACAAACCCTTCTGCGTCGAGGCGGATCGCTTCCAGACCTTCGGGCAGGGTCATGGGTGAGCGCACATATCCGACATCGAATCGTCCCTCGACCACCATCGCTGGCAATGAAGCCATCGGGCTTTCTCGCACATTAAGGCTGACGTCCGGGCATTCGCGACTGAAGGCCTGCACCTGTTTTTGCAGCAGCCCCGAGTACACCGCCGAGGCCACGTAACCCAGTTCGATGTGGCCAATGTCGCCACGCCCGGCGCGCTGGGCATTGTGTTGGGCGTATTCGAATTGGCGCACCGTTGCCTCGGCTTCGATCACCAGGGCGGCGCCGGCTTCAGTGAGGCTGATCTCACGCGTCTGGCGCACAAACAGCCGCGTCCCGAGTTCGTTCTCCATGTCCTGGATCTGTCGAGTCAAGGTCGGCGGCGCAATACCCAATTGCTCGGCGGCGCGCGTGAAATTGCCCTGTCGCGCAACGGCCAGAAAGTATCTGAAATGGCGGATATCCATCAGTGCATTAGCTCAAAGGTAATGAAGTGCCGTGGGCGGGCTAACGCAACCGATCAAGGCTCGCGATAAGCTCATTCAGCAAACACAGTAGAGAGCACACATCATGTACGTCAAACCCCTCAACGCCGTAGCGACCAGATACCTTGCGCGTAAGGCAATCCTGTCATGAGCGGGGTCAATCCGCGCCTGACCTTGCTGACGGCTTCCGGCGTCTGTTCGCTGATCGTCCTCGACACCAACATCGTGGCCGTCACGCTGCCAACCATCGCCCGGGATCTGGGGGCGAACTTTGCCGACATCGAATGGGTGGTCAGTGCCTACATGCTGGCGTTCGCCGCCCTGCTGTTGCCTGCCGGCAGCATCGCCGACCGCTTTGGCCGGCGCAAAACCCTGTGCTGGGGGCTGGGCCTGTTCATCCTCGCGTCGATCGGATGCGGCGCTGCGCCGACGGCGTTGTTCCTCGACATCGCCCGAGCGGTCAAGGGTGTCGGCGCGGCGTTGTTGCTGACCTCGGCCCTGGCCTCCATCGGCCATACCTTTCACGATGAAGTGGAACGGGCCAAAGCCTGGGCGTTCTGGGGCGCATGCATGGGGGTAGCGATGACCGCCGCGCCGACCCTCGGCGGCTTGATCACCGAATACATGGGCTGGCGCTGGATTTTCTACCTCAACCTGCCGGTCGGTCTGTTCCTGATGATGATGGTCTGGCGTGCTGTGCCGGAGTCTCGCGACCCGCAATCCGCGCGCCTTGATCCGTGGGGCAGCCTGGCGTTCAGCGCGAGTTTGCTGTGCCTGATCTGGGGCCTGATCGAGGCCAACCGGATTGGCTGGAGCAACCCGGCCACTTACGCCCGACTGATCGGCGGCGCAGTATTGATGGGCGTGTTCGTGCTGGTCGAGCGGCTGCAGCAGCGGCCGATGGTCGACCTGCAACTGTTCCGCCATCCGCGTTTCATCGGCGCCTTGCTGGGCATGTTTGCCTACGCCGGTTGCGCGCAAGTGATGATGACGTTGCTGCCCTTTTATCTGCAAAACGGCTTGGGCTTCTCGGCCATCGCCTCCGGCCTCGGGATGTTGCCGTTTGCCCTGACCATGCTGATTTGTCCGCGGATCGGTGCGCGACTGGCGCGCCGTTTTGCCCCCGCGACCTTGATGGCCGCCGGGTTGACCCTGGTGGGTATCGGTAACCTGCTAAGCGCTTGGGCGGTCGGCAGCGGCGGTTATCTGTCTTTCGCGCTGGCGATTGCTGTGACCGGCGCCGGTGCCGGGTTGCTCAACGGCGACACGCAGAAAAACATCATGGCTTGCGTACCACGGGAACGCACCGGCATGGCGTCGGGCATGAGCACCACCATGCGCTTCAGCGCCATCGTCCTGGCCATCGGTGTGTACGGCGCGTTGCTGTCCAGTCACACCGAGCAACTGCTGCGCACAGACCTGTCGCAACAGGGCGCGCAATGGCTGGAACAGACCCAGGGCATCGCCTCGCGGGTGGTGGCCGGTGACATGTCGGCGGCGCTGGGGTTGTTGCCGGAAACTGCGCGAACCCTGGTTGAACCGCTGGCGCGTCAGGCGTTTGTCGGCGGTTTCAGTTTGTTGCTGTGGGTGGCGGGTCTGCTGGCGTTGCTGGGGGCGTTGGTGGTCGGCACGTTGATGCGCCATCCGATCCCGGTTGCGCTAAACGTTTCTGTTGAAGAGTCCGCACTCGTGGGCAAGTAATCCGCAATCGATGGGAGTCATGGGCGCCAGGGTGTTGTCCTCTTTTAACCACAAGGACAACTCACTGATCACTGGAGCACCTCATGGCGAAAATCACCCTGGCCCAGCAACTCGCAACCACCCTGGAACAGGCCGGCGTCAAGCGCATCTGGGGCTTGACCGGCGATAGCCTTAACGGCCTGACCGAAGCGCTGCGCACCATGGACAGCATCGAGTGGATGCACGTGCGTCACGAGGAGGTGGCTGCGTTTGCTGCGGGTGCGGACGGCGCGGTGACCGGTGAACTGGCGGTGTGCGCCGGCAGTTGCGGGCCGGGTAACCTGCACTTGATCAACGGGCTGTTCGATTGCCACAGGAACCATGTGCCGGTGCTGGCCATCGCCGCGCAGATTCCATCCTCGGAAGTGGGCCTGAATTACTTTCAGGAGACCCATCCCCAGGAACTGTTCAAGGAATGCAGCCACTTCGTTGAACTGGTGAGCAGCCCCGCGCAGATGCCGCACGTGCTGCACCGCGCCATGCGCAGCGCGATCCTCAACCGGGGCGTGGCGGTGGTGGTGATTCCCGGCGACGTTGCCTTGCAGGAAGTCGACGACACCTTCAAGCCGTGGCCGGCGCTGTCCAGACCCCGCACGCTGCCCGCGCCCCATGACCTCGATCGGCTGGTCGAACTGCTGAGCGAAAGCAAAGCCGTGACGCTGATGTGCGGCGCCGGTTGTGCGGGTGCACACGATCAAGTGGTGGCACTCGCCGACGCGCTTGGCGCGCCCGTCGTGCATGCGTTGCGCGGCAAGGAACACGTGGAATGGGACAACCCGTTCGACGTGGGCATGACCGGCTTGATCGGCTTCAGCTCGGGTTATCAAGCCATGCTCAAGTGCGACACGCTGGTGATGCTCGGCACTGACTTTCCTTACCGCCAGTTCTACCCGACCGACGCGACCATTATTCAGATCGACCACGACCCGCAAGCGCTTGGCCGCCGCACGGCGCTGGATTTGGGCATCGCCGCCGATGTCGGCGAAACCCTCGCCGCGTTGCTGCCGCGCCTGCCGTATCGGGCGGACCGGCGTTTTCTCGAGTCATCGCTCAAGCATTACGAAAAGGCGCGCCAGGGTCTCGATGACCTCGCCGAGCCGTCGGCGCCGGGTCGGCCGATTCATCCGCAATACCTTACGCGCTTGCTCAGCGAACTGGCCGATGACGACGCGATTTTCACGGCCGACGTCGGCACGCCAACAGTGTGGGCCGCCCGTTACCTGAAAATGAACGGCAAGCGGCGTCTGCTCGGCTCGTTCAACCACGGTTCGATGGCCAACGCCATGCCGCAGGCCATCGGCGCCCAAGCCGCGTTCCCCCAGCGGCAGGTGATTTCGCTGTCCGGCGATGGCGGTTTCAGCATGTTGATGGGGGATTTCATATCGCTCGCGCAATTGAAGTTGCCGGTGAAAATCATCGTCTACGACAACGCCTCACTGGGTTTCGTCGCCATGGAAATGAAATCCAGCGGGCTGCTGGATACCGGCACTGACCTGCACAATCCGGATTTCGCGGCGATGGCCAATGCCATGGGCATCCTCGGAATTCGGGTCGAGGAATCCGAAGACCTGGCACCGGCCTTACGCCGGGCGTTGGCGCACGACGGTCCGGTGTTAGTGGACGTGGTGACAGCCACTCAGGAACTGGCGATGCCGCCCGCCATCAAGCTCGAACAGGCCAAGGGCTTCAGTTTGTACATGCTCAAGGCCGTCATGAGCGGGCGTGGGGATGAGGTAATCGAGTTGGCGCGGACCCGCTGGTTTCGTTGAGGACCGAGTCGCCCCAATCGCGGGCAAGCCCGCTCCCACAGGATTTGCGCAAAACCTGTGGGAGCGGGCTTGCCCGCGATTGGGGGCCATCCGATACAACACAGCGCTCAGCGAGAAACCAGCTCATCGATATGCCGATAATCGGCGTATAGCTCCGTCGCCAACTGCCTCGCCCGTCCCAGCCGGATCGGCCCCCGTTCGACATCAATCAGCAGGCCCGGGCACGTCAGCGCCGGCAACGGCGACCACTCTTTCAATCGCCCATCGGTCACCAGCAACACCCGCTGCTGTTCCGCCGGCAGGCGTTTTTGCCTGCCCGCAAGCCACCGCCCCGCCTCGCTCAGTGCCGCCAACAAAGGCGTGCCGCCGCCCGCGCCGAGGCCATCGAGCCAGTGACGTAAACCCCTTGAGGCTTTCAACCCTTGCACTTGCCACGCTGGCGCCTGACCGCTGGCCGTCAGCAACGCCAGACGCGCACGCTGGCGGTAGGCATCGTCGAACAGTTGCGCCAACAAGCCCTTGGCATCGCTCAGTGCCTGATGACGACGGGTCGAGGCCGAGGCGTCGACGATCACCAGCCATAGTTCATGGGGCGAACGGGTGCGCAGCTGAAACAGCACATCCTTGCGTTGACGCGGGCGACCATTGAGCAAGGTGCCGGGCCAATTGATCGAACCGTTGCGCGCGGCATGACGCTTGCCCTGTTTGCCGTGATCCAGCCGACCGGCGCGGGGTCTGGCATTCGCCCCCGCGTCAGATCGAGGGCGAATGCCTAGGGCTTTTTTGGCCAGCTCGGCACCTCACGGCGAGCACCGACCGGCAGCGCTTGCGCGGGCATTTCGCCCCACTGGCCCTGGCCTTCCCCCGCAGTGGAATTCTGCCCGGACGGCGGTTGCGCTTGCTGCGGTGCGGGAGGCGAGGGTTCGCGGCGACGATGACGCAACGCGAACTCGGCGACGGCCTCGATATCTTCTTCGGCAATGGCGTTCGCCCCTCGCCACGCGGCATGGGCGCGAGCGGCGCGCAGCCAAACAAGGTCGGCGCGCAGGCCATCGACCCCGGCGGCAAAACAACGCTGGGTAATCTGCGCCAGCGCCTGATCGTCGAGGGGGATGCTCGCCAGCGTGCTGCGGGCTCGTTCACAGCGCTCGCGCAAAGCTTGTTGCTGGCGTTCCCATTCAGCGCAGAAGCGTTGCGGATCGCTGTCGAAATCCAGCCGCCGACGGATGATCTGGCCACGTTCGGTCGGCGCGGTATGCCCGCTGAGGGCGACGTTCAGGCCAAAGCGGTCGAGCAGCTGCGGGCGCAATTCGCCCTCGTCCGGGTTCATCGTGCCGATCAGCACGAACTTCGCCGAATGCCGATGGGAGATGCCGTCGCGTTCGATCAGGTTGGTGCCGCTGGCGGCGACGTCGAGCAGCAGGTCAACGAGGTGGTCGGGCAACAGATTGACTTCATCGACGTAGAGCACGCCGCCGTCGGCCTTGGCCAGCACGCCGGGAGAAAACTGCGCGCGACCTTCGCTCAAGGCCGCATCGAGATCGAGGGTGCCGACCAGCCGCTCTTCCGTGGCACCGAGCGGCAAGGTGACGAATTGACCGCTGGCCAGCAGGTCCGCGAGCCCCCGGGCCAGCGTCGATTTGGCCATACCGCGTGGACCTTCGATCAACACGCCGCCGATTTTCGGGTCGATGGCAGTCAGGCACAGCGCGAGTTTCAGATCGTCGGCGCCGACCACGGCGGAGAGCGGGAAATGGGGAGTGTCGGTCATCGTAAATTCTCAGTCATGGTCGGTGGGCACATCAGTGAGTTACTAACGGAGCCTTGTGGTGAGAGAACTGTGGCTAGGGGATCTGTGGTGAGGGGATTTATCTGTGGTGAGGGGATTTATCCCCGTTGGGTCGCGAAGCGGCCCCAAAAATGGGACTGCTGCGCAGTCCAGCGGGGATAAATCCCCTCACCACAGATCCCCTCACCAGAGATAAATCCCCTCACCACAGTGCTATCCGTCTTCTTCTATATCCAGCAACAGGTTCTCCAGCGCCTCGCGGTACTCGCCCGGTTCCTGCCACATCCCGCGCTGCTGGGCTTCGAGCATCCGTTCGGTCATGTCGCGCAGGGCCTGTGGATTGTGCTCGCGAACAAATTCCCGAGTCGCCGGGTCCAGCAGATACGCATCGGCCAGCAACGCGTACTGGTGATCGTCGATCAACTGCGTGGTGGCATCGAAGGCAAACAGGTTATCGACCGTGGCCGCCAGTTCAAACGCGCCTTTGTAGCCGTGGCGCTTCACCCCGTCGATCCACTTCGGGTTGGCCGCCCGCGAGCGAATTACCCGGTTCAACTCTTCCTTCAGCGTGCGGATTTTCGGCAAGTCCGGCTGACTGTGATCGCCGTGATAACTGGCCGCCGCTGCGCCGCTGAGGCTTTCCACGGCAGCAAGCATGCCGCCCTGGAACTGGTAATAGTCGTTGGAATCGAGCACGTCATGCTCGCGGTTGTCCTGATTCTGCAGCACCGCTTGCACCTGGCTCAGGCGCTGGGCGAACTGTTCGCGGGCGGCGGTGCCTTCGTCGGCACCGCCATAAGCGTAGCCGCCCCAATTGAGATACACCTCGGCCAAATCCTCGCGGCTTTGCCACAAACGCCCGTCGATGGCGCCCTGCACGCCCGCGCCGTAAGCACCGGGTTTGGCGCCGAAGATGCGCCAGCCAGCCTGCCGCCTGGCGCCCTCTTCATCCAGCCCCGATTGCAGCAGCGCTTCACGCTCGGCGCGGACTTTGGCGGCCAACGGATTAAGGTCGTCCGGCTCATCCAGCGCGGCGACGGCTTGCACCGCCGCGTCGAACAGCCGGATCAAATTGGCGAAGGCATCACGGAAGAACCCCGACACCCGCAACGTCACGTCCACCCGTGGACGGTCGAGCAGACTCAGCGGCAGAATCTCGAAGTCATCGACCCGCTGACTGCCCGTCGCCCAGACCGGCCGCACACCCATCAGCGCCATCGCCTGGGCAATGTCGTCGCCGCCAGTGCGCATGGTCGCGGTGCCCCAGACTGACAGGCCGAGCTGGCGCAGGTGATCGCCGTGGTCCTGCAAATGCCGCTCAAGAATCAGGTTGGCCGACTGGAAACCGATGCGCCACGCGGTGGTGGTCGGCAGGTTGCGCACGTCCACCGAGTAAAAGTTGCGCCCGGTCGGCAGCACGTCCAGCCGGCCACGACTCGGCGCGCCGCTGGGGCCGGCCGGGACGAAGCGGCCGCTCAGGGCGTCAAGCAGACCGCGCATCTCGGCGGGGCCGCAGGCGTCAAGGCGTGGCGCCACGACTTCGCGCAGGTTGTCGAGGATGGCGTGGACCTCTGCCCAACTTGCTTCCTGTGGGAGTGGACTTTTGTGGTGAGGGGATTTATCCCCGTTGGGTCGCGAAGTGGCCCCGGAAAATGGGACTGCTGCGCAGTCCAACGGGGATAAATCCCCTCGCCACAAAAGCACGGTTCCACGGGGATCGGGGTTGGTATTCAGAACTTGCTCAATCAGTTGCGCGGCGAACAGTTCGAGGCGTTCGCGGGTATCGCCGGCGGTGCGCCAGGCTTCGTCGCTGACACATTGCAATGCGTCTGGCCGAGGCCCGGTCCAGGGCTTGGCCAACTCACAATCCAGCGGATCAAACCGCAACTCGAACGCCTTGGCCAACGCCCGCAGCACACTCGACTGCGCCCCGCGCCCGTCGCCCCGGGGAATGCGCAGCAGCGCCAATAACGTATCAATGCGCAAACGCCCGGTCGGCGACTCGCCGAAAATGTGCAGGCCGTCGCGGATTTGCGACTCTTTCAAATCACACAGATAGGTGTCGAGACGCGGCAGCCAAATCGCAGCATCGGCGTCACTGTCGAGCTTCTCGTCGAGCAGCAGCTCACGGTCGATGTGCGTATCGCGCACCAGTTGCAGGATGTCGCGTTGCAGTTCCCGGGCGCGGCGCGGGTCGAGCAGTTGCGCTTCGTAATATTCGTCGGCCAGCAACTCCAGGTTGCGCAGCGGCCCGTACGTTTCGGCGCGGGTCAGCGGCGGCATCAGGTGATCGATGATCACCGCTTGCGTGCGCCGCTTGGCCTGGGCGCCCTCGCCCGGGTCGTTGACGATAAACGGATAGATGTTCGGCAGCGGCCCGAGCAACGCGTCAGGCCAGCAGTTTTGCGACAGACCGACGCCTTTGCCCGGCAGCCATTCGAGGTTGCCATGCTTGCCGACGTGGATCACGCCGTGGGCGCCGTAGGTGTGGCGCAACCAGAAATAGAACGCCAGATAACCGTGCGGCGGCACCAGATCCGGGTCGTGATACACCGCACTCGGATCGACCTGATAACCCCGCGCCGGCTGAATACCGACAAAGGTCAGGCCCAAACGCAGCCCGGCAATCATCATCCGCCCGCCACGAAACATCGGATCGCTGTCCGGTGTGCCCCAGCGCTCCAGCACGGCCTGGCGATTGGCCTCCGGCAAGGCGTTGAACATCTGGTTGTAGTCATCCAGCGCCAGGCTTTGATGACAGGGGCGCTGGTCGAGGGTGTCGAGGTCGTTGCTGACGCCGCCGAGCAATTGCTGGATCAACGCCGTGCCGCTGTCGGGAAGTTGGGCCGGTAGCGGATAACCTTGGTCATGCAGCGCGCACAGGATATTCAGCGCGGCTGCCGGGGTATCGAGGCCGACGCCATTGCCAATCCGGCCATCGCGGGTCGGGTAATTGGCGAGGATCAGCGCGATGCGTTTTTCACTGTTCGGCACCCGCGCCAGATCGACCCAGCGTCGCGCCAGTTCAGCGACAAAATCCATCCGTTCAGGCGCAGCTCGATAGCAGACCACATCGGACTGACTGCGCTCGCTGCGCCACGCCAGGTCCTTGAAACTGATCGGGCGGCTGATGATCCGTCCGTCCAGTTCCGGCAATGCAATGTGCATCGCCAGATCCCGAGGCCCGAGGCCCTGCTCGCTGGCACGCCAGGCAGGCTCGTTGTCCTGAGCGCAAATCGCCTGGATCACCGGGATGTTGCGGCGAAACGGGCGCAGGTGCGGCGCTTCGGGGCTGGATTGGGCGAAACCGGTGGTGTTGAGAATCACCGAGGCCCCGACGTCGTCCAGCCAGTCCTCGACCACCGACAGGCAGCCGGGCTCTTTCAGACTGGCCACGGCAATCGGCAACGGGTTCAACCCCGCCGCCTGCAAACGCTGGCAGAAAACATCGATGAACGCGGTGTTCGCCGCTTGCAGATGCGAGCGATAAAACAGCACCGCCGCCACCGGTTGATCGGCGTGCCAGTCGGCTTGCCAATCCGCCAGTTCGGCGGGGCTTTTGTGCGGATGGTAAATCGCGGTACGCGGCAGGGTGTGCGGTTCGGCCCAGGTGTAGTCGCGTTCCAGCCAGCGATTGGCCAGGCAGCGAAACAGGTCGAGGGCATTGGCCATGCCGCCCTGGCGCAGGTAATGCCAGAGCCGGTCGCGGTCTTCGACGGCAACGGTGCTCAGGTCGCTGAGTTCCGGGTCCGGGCGATCGTCGCCGGGCACCAGAATCAGCTGCACACCACGCTGTGAAAGCTCGACCAGCCGCTCGATGCCGTAGCGCCAATAGGCGATGCCGCCGTGCAACGAAATCAGAATCACCTTGGCGTGGCGCAGCACTTCATCGACGTATAGATCGACCGAGGCGTGATTCTGCACCTGCATCGGGTTGGCCAGGCGCACGCTCGGGTAATCGTCAGGCAATTGCTGCGCCGCTTCGGCGAGCAGCGCCAGACTGGAATCGCCGCTGCACAGGATCACCAGCTCGGCGGGGGTTTGTCCAAGGTCGGCAATGTTGTCATCCGAGACGAAACCGCCGGGCTGGGTCCTGAGCAGGTGCATGGGCTAAACGCTGAGCGCGGCACGCAGTTGCGCTTCGAGGTGCGCGGCGTCCAGTTCCTGACCGATCAACACCAGGCGCGTGGTGCGTGCTTCTTCGGCGCCCCACTGACGGTCGAAATGCTTGTCAAAACGCGTGCCCACGCCCTGAATCAGCAGGCGCATTGGTTTATTGGGGATCGCGGCAAAGCCTTTCACACGCAAGATGCCGTGCTTGACCACCAATTGGGTCAGCGCGTCCATCAGCAGGCTTTCGTCGGCTTGCGGCAGTTCGATGGAGATGGAGTCGAACGCGTCGTGATCGTGATCATCCTCGCCTTCATGGTGGTGATCGTGATGGCTGTGACGGCTGTCGATGTGTTCCTCGGAACCGGCGCCAAGGCCGATCAACACGTCCAGTGGCACGCGACCGCTGCTGGCTTCGATGACTTTGACCGCGGGCGGCAATTCTTCGGCGACTTCCAGGCGTACGCGGGCCAGGTCTTCGGGGCTGATCAGGTCGGCTTTGTTGAGAATCACCAGGTCGGCGCTGGCCAGTTGGTCGGCGAACAGCTCGTGCAGCGGCGATTCGTGGTCCAGGTTCGGATCGAGTTTGCGCTGGGCATCCACTTGATCCGGGAACGCCGCGAACGTGCCGGCGGCCACGGCCGGGCTGTCGACCACGGTGATCACTGCGTCAACCGTGCAGGCACTGCGGATTTCCGGCCACTGGAAGGCCTGGACCAGCGGTTTCGGCAGGGCCAGGCCCGAGGTTTCGATGAGGATGTGATCGAGGTCGCCACGACGGGCCACCAATTCACGCATCACCGGGAAAAATTCTTCCTGGACGGTGCAGCACAGGCAGCCGTTGGCCAGTTCATACACGCGACCATTGGCTTCTTCTTCGGTGCAGCCGATGGAGCACTGCTTGAGGATTTCGCCGTCGATGCCCAGCTCGCCGAATTCGTTGACGATCACCGCGATACGCCGGCCTTGGGCGTTGTCGAGCATGTGCCGCAGCAACGTGGTTTTGCCCGAGCCGAGAAAGCCGGTAACGATGGTGACGGGAAGTTTGGCCAGTGTTTTCATCGGATGCCCTTTGGCAAGGTGGCGGGCATACGGGACGACAATCGCTGCGGCGCACGCGCGCGCGGAAGAGTTCGCCACCGGATCACCCCGCCCGGTTGTAGTGAGAATCTGTGTCGAGGCAGGTCTCCTGGCTGACGGTGTGCCAATCTTGGATTGGCATTCGCTGCGCCTTCCCGCGAACCCGCTGGACAGCGTTTGCAGTGGCGTGGCAGCGAACATCACCGTTCACAGTTGCGGGGGCAGCCGCGGCATTGACCGCGTTCCCTTCTTAGCTTCGGCCTGAGCCGAAGAACCTCGAAAGCGCAAGGCTACGCATCGTCTTGGGGCGGGTCAATCACCTGACTGCCAGCATCCCCCTGCAGGAGCTGCCGAAGGCTGCGATCTTTTGACTTAGCTTTTAGAAAAACAAGATCAAAAGATCGCAGCCTTCGGCAGCTCCTACACAGAGCAATTGAGAACCCCTGCCAATTGACGCCCAACCCCCGCCCATGCTCTCCTACGCACCTTGTTACGGGTGCCCTTCACAGGGTGAAACGGGAAACCGGTGAATCATGTGCTTTACTCAAAGCCATGTCAGTCCGGTGCTGCCCCCGCAACGGTAAGCGAGCGAAGCGTCAGATCCACTGTGCCAGCTGTTCGGCATGGGAAGGTGATGCTTGCAGGTTTCGGTGAACGCCAAAACCCCTCGTGAGCCCGGAGACCGGCCCGCAACACACAGTGACCCTTGCGATCACTGAATGACAAACCCGCGGTGGGCGGGCGCTGTTTGCCTCTCTGCGAGCCCGGTTCGCAGGGGTCTTCCATGCGCTCTATTCACCCGCTGACAGACCAGAGGGATGCGCCATGTCGATCATCAGCAGCACCAATCACACCACCGCCAGCACCACCACGACCCTGACTCAACGCCTGACCGCCGCCGTTTGCGCCTCGATCCTCGGTGCGTGCCTGGTGTATTTCGCCGGTTTCTCGCACATCGAAGCGGTGCACAACGCTGCACACGATACCCGTCACAGTTCCGCGTTCCCGTGCCATTGAGACCTGCCGACATGATCAAGCGTATCGCGCAAACCGCAGGTTTCACCGGACTGCTAGCCGCCCTGTTGCTGACCCTGCTGCAGAGTTTCTGGGTGTCTCCACTGATTCTGCAAGCCGAGACCTACGAAACATCCGGGACGGCCACCGTTGAAGTTCACGAACACGCCGCCGGTGTCGCCGCGCACACTCACGATGGCGAAGCCTGGGAACCGGAAGACGGCTGGCAGCGCGTGCTGTCCACGACCGGTGGCAATCTGGTGGTCGCCGTTGGTTTTGCACTGATGCTTGCGGGCCTCTATACCTTGCGTGCGCCGACCAAAACCTCTCAAGGCCTGCTCTGGGGCCTGGCCGGGTACGCGACGTTTGTACTGGCGCCGACCCTGGGCCTGCCACCGGAACTGCCGGGCACTGCCGCAGCCGATCTGGCGCAAAGGCAGGTCTGGTGGATTGGCACCGCAGCGTCTACCGCCGTCGGCATCGCGCTAATCGTGTTCAGCCGTCACTGGCTGATGAAAATCCTCGGTGTGGCGATTCTCGCCGTTCCGCACGTGATCGGCGCGCCGCAACCGGAAGTGCATTCGATGCTCGCGCCGCAAGCGCTGGAATCGCAGTTCAAAATCGCTTCGCAGCTGACCAACGTAGTGTTCTGGCTGGCCCTGGGCCTGATCAGCGCCTGGTTGTTCCGCCGCAAAAACGATGGCCAATACCCCGCATGACCGAAGCCGGCACGGCGCCGACGTTAGTGGTCGGCCTGGGCTGCCAGCGCGGCTGCCCCGTCAGCACGCTGCGGGCGTTGCTCGATCAGGCATTACAGGCGCATCACATCGAACTTCACCGGATCAGTGCCCTTGCCAGCATCGACCTGAAGCGTGATGAACCTGGCCTGATCGAACTTGCGGCGCAGCTGGCGCTGCCCTTGACGTACTTCAGCAGTGAGCAACTGGCCGGTTATCAAGCCCGGCTCAGCCACCGCTCGGAGATCGCCTTCGAACGCACGGGCTGTTACGGCATCGCCGAAAGTGCCGCCCTCGCCCTTGCAGAACAGCTGGCTCAAGCACCGGCAAAACTGCTGATCACCCGGCAAAAATACGCCCAGGCGACTCTGGCGTTGGCTTGCACTGGGTAAAATCTCCGATAATCCTCGCCTTTGATCATGAGCAATCTTCATCTGTAAGACGTGCCCGCACCCTTTTTCACAGGATACGACCATGACCGTGTACTTCATTGGCGCAGGTCCCGGTGACCCGGAACTGATTACCGTCAAAGGCCAACGGCTGATCCGCAGCTGCCCGGTGATCATCTACGCCGGCTCACTGGTGCCCGCCGCCGTGCTCGAAGGTCACCGCGCCGAGCAGGTGATCAACAGTGCCGAGCTGCACCTGGAACAGATCATTGAGCTGATCAAGACCGCCCACTCCAACGGTCAGGATGTGGCTCGGGTGCATTCCGGTGATCCGGGTCTGTATGGCGCGATTGGCGAGCAGATTCGTTACCTGCGCGAGCTCGATATTGCGTTTGAAATCATCCCCGGAGTGACCGCTACGGCGGCCTGTGCAGCGCTGTTAGGTGCTGAATTGACCTTGCCGGACGTGTCGCAAAGCGTGATTCTCACCCGTTATGCCGACAAGACCGCGATGCCGGCCGGTGAAGAATTGGCGAGCCTGGCGCAGCATGGGGCAACGATGGCGATCCACTTGGGGGTTAATCATCTGGACAAAATTCTTGTTGAGTTGCTGCCGCATTACGGCGCGGATTGCCCGATTGCGGTGATTCACCGGGCGACATGGCCGGATCAGGATTGGGTAGTGGGAACGATTGCGGATATTGCCGGGAAGGTTGAGGCCAAGGGGTTTCGGCGCACGGCGTTGATTCTGGTGGGACGGGTGTTGGGCAGTGATCAGTTCAGTGAGTCATCGCTGTATCGCGCGGGGCATGCGCATTTGTATAGACCGTAGGATCAAAAGATCGCAGCCTTCGGCAGCTCCTACAGGAATACGCATACCCCGTAGGAGCTGCCGAAGGCTGCGATCTTTAAAGCTTCACCCATAAAAAAACGGCACTCACGGGTACCGTTTTTTCGTTTCTGCAGCGAACACCTTAGTAGTAGGCGTTTTCTTTCTGCGTGTGGTCGGTCACGTCACGGACCCCTTTGAGCTCGGGAATGCGTTCGAGCAAGGTGCGCTCGATGCCTTCGCGAAGGGTGACGTCCGCCTGGCCGCAGCCTTGGCAACCGCCGCCGAACTTCAGCACGGCAATGCCGTCGTCGACCACGTCGATCAGACTGACCTGACCGCCGTGGCTGGCCAGCCCCGGGTTGATCTCGGTTTGCAGGTAATAGTTGATGCGCTCGTTGATCGGACTGTCGGCATTGACCATTGGTACTTTGGCGTTTGGCGCCTTGATGGTCAGTTGGCCGCCCATGCGGTCGGTGGCGTAGTCGACAACCGCGTCGTCCAGGAAAGCTTCGCTGAACGAATCGATGTATGCGGTGAAGCTTTTCAGCCCCAGCGCCGTGTCTTCGGGTTTTTCTTCGCCCGGCTTGCAATAGGCAATGCAGGTTTCGGCGTACTGGGTGCCGGGCTGGGTGATAAAGACGCGGATGCCGATGCCCGGGGTGTTCTGCTTGGAGAGCAGATCAGCCAGATAATCGTGGGCGGCGTCGGTGATGGTAATAGCGGTCATGGAAACTCCTCGCAGGCTTGGGCGCAGTTTACGCCAATCATCGCGCCGGACAAAGTCCTAGTATTTTTGTCGGGAAAGCGCCAGCGCGCCTTCACCTGAGGATTGGCCGTCAATCCGGCCTTTAAGCCAGCGATAGCTGCCTTTTTCCACCCATTCATAACTGGCCCATGACGCCACGCCGATGGTCGCAACGCACAGGGCGAACATCACGTAGGGATTTACCCCAAAGCGCTGTGCGACAAAGCCGCCGGCGGACAGGACCAACACGTGCATCAGGTACACCGAGTAAGAACAATCGCCGAGTAACTTGAACATTCGGCTGTCTTCGAAAAACCGCTCCAGCGCCATACAGGACATCACTAGCACCGCACTCGGCAGGCCCCAGGCGAGGAATCGTGGCTGCGGCGCCAAGTGATAAATCGCCAGCAACGCCCCGCCAACGCCCAGCAACGGCAGCCATAAACCGGGTTTGATCCAGCCACGCCGGTAAATCATGCCGATGGCGATGCCCAGCAGAAACTCATAAACAATGTCCGAACGGTAAAACTCGCTGATCCAGCCGTAGCCCGTCCACGCCTGGCACACGGCAAACAACAGCGCCGCGACGACCAACAGGCGAACCTGCAGGCGGAACAGCAGCGCCCAGGCGAACAGCACATAAAAAAGCATTTCGTAGTTGAGGGTCCAGCCGACATTCAGCGTCGGATAAATCCCGTAGCCGCCGGGGTTTTCCGTAGGAATGAACAGCAACGACAGAAGGAAATGCGACCAGTCGACCGTCTGATCCGGCAACACCGGCCGGGCGAAGACCACCACCAGCGCCATCAGCACCGTGTACAACCAATACGCTGGGACGATGCGAAACAGCCGATAGAGTAAAAATCGTCCCGGCGGCAGCGATTTTTCCTGCGTCGACAGGAAAATCACCAGACCACTGATGACGAAGAAGATATCGACGCCCACCGCGCCCTTGTCGATAAACATCTGCCCGATCGGGCCCCGGGCCTTGAAGTCGAAGAAAATCTGCATGAAGTGGTGACAAACCACGGTCCAGGCCGCGAGCGCGCGCAGTGCCTGTACTGAAATCAACATTGATCGCCCTCCGGACTCATTCTTCCAGATACCGAGAATCCTGTGGGAGCGGGCTTGCCCGCGATGGGGACATTACCTTCAACATTGATGGCGACTGACCCACCGCAATCGCGGGCAAGCCCGCTCCCACAGGGGTCAGCGGCGCAGATGAGATTGAGACACCGGGCATCGATCAAAAGTCGATCAAAGATTCTCGTAGCGGTTCATGTCCAGCACGCCCTCTTCCACCGGGTCGGTCTCGTGGACGTAGCGACTCAGGTCATGGAAGTAAAACCAGAACTGCGGATGGCTGCGGCGAATGCCCCAGCGCTCGACGATTTTCTCGAAACGCTGGGCATCCCTGGCGTTTTCCATGGCCTCGACGAAGGCCGGTATTTGATCGGCGGGCACATTGAAGATGAAATTCGGATAACTGCTGAGCACGCCCGGATAAATCGTCAACGTGTCGAGCCCCGGCTGATAACGTCGCGCCTCGCCGAGCAGGAATGCCACGTTGCTGTGGGCGCGGTTGCGCAGCAGGCTGTAGACCTCGCGTTGACCGCTCGCCGTTTCGATGCGCAGCAGGGTCGCCTCGGGCAATTGGTCGATGACTTTCATTCCGGCGGCCGGACGCGAAGTCAGACGGCTCAGCGCCTGCTCGGCGCTCTGCAATGCCGGGTCAATGTTCGGCCGCGAGCAATAGGCCCCATCGCAGCGGTTGATCGGATCGGGCCTGGCATTCAACTCGCCATAGCGCGACAGCAGCTGCATGGCAAAATCGCGCTTCGGGTCTTTCTCGTCGAGTGTCAGCGCGGTCGGCTTGTCGTTGTCGATGGACTCGTAGTCCATCCACATCTTGAATTTTCCGCCGCTCTGGTACCAGTCGTCGAGGTAGTCATCCCGGGAGTCGGCGGGCATCAGGCGCAGGAAGTTCTGCTCGGCGCCATTGCGAATCAGGTCGAAGTAAAGGCGCGTCTGCGCTTGATGGGAGACGTTGCCAAACACATCGAAGTTGACCGCCAACTGATAATAGGTGCGCTCCAGCAGCGGAAAATCGAACAGCCACAGGGTCTGTGGCACATCTCCGATCAAGCCTTTATTTACCGAAGCACTGTCGAAATGCCGGAAGATGCTCAGCAACGCATTGTCGTTGCCGGCCCACAAAGTCGACCAGCTTGGCGCCGGTGAGTCGGCATAGTAGTCGCGGCGCAAGGCCTCGTATTCATTGCGCTTGTTGCGATAGTCATGCCACAGGCTGAGGACACTGCCGACATCATCGTTCTGCCCCGGCATCGCCAACAAAGGCGTGGCCTGGCCGCGATAGTTGGGGTCAGTGATATAGAGGTCGTGTTCCGGTGCCTGGAACAGCGCCCAGAAGTGGTCGCGAATCACGTCGGTGGCAATCTGGCCGCGACACACCGGGCCGCGGATAAAGGTGCGAACGAAGTATTCGGCGTTATCGAGCATGAACTGATACCGCGCCTGCGCCGGGATCGATTCAAACGTGGTGAACGGATTGGCCCGGCGTTCCGGCCCGTAACCCGGCAAGGCGTTGACCTGCCAGTTGCCGCTGTAGAACAGGCTTTTGACCCGCGCCATCTTCGCCGGGCTCAGCGGGTAGGTGATGTGGGTTTTCTGCACAATCACGCCTTGCACCGGCCACAAACGGTAATACACCTGAGTACCCGGATCGTCATTCGGGCGCCGCGTGTTGATCAGATCAATCGGCTGGCCGGTTGGCGTGCGCGAACGCACCCACTGGAAGAAATGCCCCGGCTCGCCGTCCTTGAAATGAAGATGCGCGAGAAACCAGTGCTCGAACAACCATCGACCGACAAGACTCTGCCGCGCGCCCGGGGCATTCAGCAGGTTTTCCCACTGCACCACCTGCAAGGCTTCCCTGGCGGAAGGCACCAGACCTTGCTCATCAATCGGCGCACCCGAGGCGAGCCAGCGTTGCAACGTCTGGTATTGCTGGTCGGTCAGGCCGGTAACGGCCAGCGGCATGCCTTCCTTCGGATGAGTGCTGGCGTAGCCGTCGAACTCGGCGGGCATGGCGCAGCTGTTTTCCCGATTAAGGCCAAGAACCATGTCTTGCGGCAATTTGGCGTTGGGTTGCAACGAAGTTTTGTGACCCAGTTCCAGCATCCGCGCCATCAACGCCGCCTGACTGCCCTGAGCGTCGAGCACTGAATAGAAGCCCTTTTGCTGCCAGGCACGTTTGCCGAAGGCGTCGTAAAACAACCGGGTCGGCGCGGCAGCCTGACTTCTTTCACCGTCGTAGACCGGGGACTTGGTGGCGCCACGGGCCGCCCCTTCGCCACTGCCCAGGTTCAACTGACAGGCGGAGTCGTAGCAGGCATGGCAGGCCACACACTTCTCGGTGAAGATCGGCTGGATGTCGCGGCTGTAGGAAATGGCAGAGAAATTGACCGCTTCCTGCGCGGCAGCGCCCCAGCTTGAAAACAGCAAAACAATGCTGACGACGCGAAAAGACATGTCCCTGGTCCCGATCATGAAAAAACGCCGCGATTCTACAGGCGAGGCCCCTGCGCCAACATGAGCGATATTCATGCAAAAACCACACATGCTCTAAAACCGCACAGGTTTGCTATGATCCCGCCCCTTCGTCATGGTCTTTCCGAGTAGTCCCAATGTCCGATCGCAGTGTTCGCCTTCAAGCCCTCAAGCACGCCCTCAAAGAGCGCATCCTGATTCTCGATGGCGGCATGGGCACGATGATCCAGAGCTACAAGCTCGAAGAGCAGGATTACCGTGGCAAACGCTTTGCAGACTGGCCGAGCGATGTCAAAGGCAACAACGACCTGTTGGTGCTGACCCGCCCGGATGTGATCGGCTCGATTGAAAAGGCCTACCTGGATGCCGGCGCCGACATTCTGGAAACCAACACCTTCAACGCCACCCAGGTGTCCCTGGCCGACTACGGCATGCAAGGCCTCGCGTACGAGTTAAACGTAGAAGGCGCACGGCTGGCGCGCAAGGTGGCCGATGCCAAGACCCTGGAAACCCCGGACAAGCCGCGCTTCGTCGCCGGCGTGATCGGGCCGACCAGCCGCACCTGTTCGCTGTCCCCGGATGTGAACAACCCCGGCTACCGCAACGTGACTTTCGATGAACTGGTGGAGAACTACACCGAGGCCACCAAAGGCCTGATTGAAGGCGGCGCCGACCTGATCCTGATCGAAACCATTTTCGACACCCTTAACGCGAAAGCCGCGATCTTCGCCGTGCAAGGGGTGTTCGAGGAGTTGGGCATCGAACTGCCAATCATGATTTCCGGGACCATCACCGACGCCTCTGGCCGCACCCTGTCGGGCCAGACCACCGAAGCGTTCTGGAACTCCGTGGCCCACGCCAAGCCGATTTCGGTCGGCCTGAACTGCGCCCTCGGGGCCAGCGAATTGCGCCCGTACCTCGAAGAACTGTCGAACAAGGCCGGCACCCACGTGTCGGCGCACCCGAACGCCGGCCTGCCGAACGAATTCGGCGAGTACGACGAACTGCCGTCGGAAACCGCGAAAGTCATCGAAGAGTTCGCCCAGAGCGGCTTCCTCAACATCGTCGGCGGCTGCTGCGGGACCACCCCGGGCCACATCGAGGCCATCGCCAAAGCCGTGGCCGGCTATGCACCGCGCCAGATCCCGGAGATTCCCAAGGCTTGCCGCCTCTCGGGCCTGGAACCGTTCACCATCGATCGCAGCTCGTTGTTCGTCAACGTCGGCGAGCGCACCAACATCACCGGTTCGGCAAAATTCGCCCGCCTTATCCGTGAAGACAACTACACCGAAGCCCTGGAAGTCGCCCTGCAACAGGTCGAGGCCGGCGCCCAGATTATCGACATCAACATGGACGAGGGGATGCTCGATTCGAAGAAGGCCATGGTGACCTTCCTCAATCTGATTGCCGGCGAACCGGACATCTCCCGCGTGCCGATCATGATCGACTCCTCCAAATGGGAAGTGATCGAAGCCGGCCTCAAGTGCATCCAGGGCAAGGGCATCGTCAACTCGATCAGCATGAAAGAAGGCGTCGAGCAGTTCATCCATCACGCCAAACTGTGCAAACGCTACGGCGCCGCAGTCGTGGTGATGGCCTTCGATGAAGCTGGCCAGGCCGACACCGAAGCACGCAAGAAAGAGATCTGCAAACGCTCCTACGACATTCTGGTCAACGAAGTCGGCTTCCCGCCGGAAGACATCATCTTCGACCCGAACATCTTCGCCGTGGCCACCGGCATTGAAGAACACAACAACTACGCTGTGGACTTCATCAACGCCTGCGCCTACATACGCGACGAACTGCCGTATGCGCTGACCTCCGGTGGCGTGTCCAACGTGTCGTTCTCCTTCCGTGGCAACAACCCGGTGCGCGAGGCGATTCACTCGGTGTTCCTGCTGTATGCGATCCGCAACGGTCTGACCATGGGCATCGTCAACGCCGGCCAGCTGGAGATCTACGACCAGATCCCGGCCGAGTTGCGTGACGCTGTCGAAGACGTCGTGCTCAACCGCACCCCGGAAGGCACCGACGCCCTCCTCGCCATCGCCGACAAGTACAAGGGCGACGGCAGCGTCAAGGAAGCCGAGACCGAAGAGTGGCGCGGCTGGGAGGTCAACAAGCGTCTGGAACACGCGCTGGTCAAGGGCATCACCACGCACATCGTTGAAGATACAGAAGAGTCGCGCCAGTCGTTCTCCCGTCCGATCGAAGTGATCGAAGGCCCGCTGATGTCCGGCATGAACATCGTTGGCGACCTGTTCGGCGCCGGCAAAATGTTCCTGCCGCAGGTGGTGAAATCCGCCCGCGTGATGAAACAGGCCGTGGCCCACTTGATTCCGTTCATCGAACTGGAGAAAGGCGACAAACCGGAAGCCAAGGGCAAGATCCTGATGGCCACGGTAAAGGGCGACGTGCACGACATTGGCAAGAACATCGTCGGCGTGGTGCTCGGCTGTAACGGCTACGACATTGTCGACCTCGGGGTGATGGTGCCGGCGGAGAAAATCCTGCAAGTGGCCAAGGAGCAGAAGTGCGACATCATTGGCCTGTCAGGTCTGATCACGCCTTCGCTGGATGAAATGGTTCACGTCGCCCGCGAGATGCAGCGCCAGGACTTCCATCTGCCGTTGATGATCGGCGGCGCGACCACCTCCAAGGCGCACACGGCGGTCAAGATCGAGCCCAAGTACAGCAACGACGCGGTGATCTACGTCACCGACGCTTCCCGCGCCGTGGGCGTGGCGACGCAGTTGTTGTCCAAGGAATTGAAGGCCGGTTTTGTCGAGAAAACCCGTCTGGAGTACATCGAGGTCCGCGAACGCACCGCCAACCGCAGCGCCCGCACCGAACGCCTGAGCTACCCGGCAGCCATCGCCAAGAAGCCGCAGTTTGACTGGAGCGCCTACGTCCCGGTCAAACCGGCTTTTACCGGTTCCCGGGTGTTGGACAACATCGATTTGAAGGTGCTGGCCGAATACATCGACTGGACGCCGTTCTTTATCTCCTGGGACCTGGCCGGCAAGTTCCCGCGCATCCTCACCGACGAAGTGGTTGGGGAAGCCGCCACTTCGCTCTACGCCGATGCCCGGGAAATGCTCGACAAGTTGATCAACGAAAAACTGATCAGTGCCCGCGCGGTGTTCGGTTTCTGGCCGGCCAATCAGGTGCGCGACGACGACATCGAAGTCTACGGCGATGACGGCAAGCCATTGGCCAAGCTGCATCACTTGCGCCAGCAGATCATCAAGACCGACGGCAAGCCAAACTTCTCCCTGGCCGACTTCGTGGCGCCCAAGGACAGCGAAATCACCGATTACGTCGGCGGCTTCATCACTACTGCCGGCATCGGCGCCGAAGAAGTGGCCAAGGCGTATCAGGATGCTGGCGACGACTACAACTCGATCATGGTCAAAGCCCTGGCCGACCGCCTGGCCGAAGCCTGCGCCGAATGGCTGCACCAGCAGGTGCGCAAAGAGCACTGGGGTTACGCCAAGGACGAGACGCTCGACAACGAAGCGCTGATCAAAGAGCAATACACCGGCATCCGCCCTGCCCCGGGCTACCCGGCGTGCCCGGATCACACCGAGAAATCGACGCTGTTCGCATTGCTCGACCCTGAAGCCAGCGAAATGCAGGCGGGTCGCAGCGGTGTATTCCTCACGGAACACTACGCAATGTTCCCGGCGGCAGCGGTCAGCGGCTGGTACTTCGCTCACCCACAGGCGCAGTACTTCGCCGTGGGCAAGATCGACAAGGATCAGGTGCAAAGCTACACGTCGCGCAAAGGCCAGGAATTGAGCGTGACCGAGCGGTGGCTGGCGCCGAATCTGGGGTATGACAACTGACTACAGGACGGAGTCAATCAAGCATGCCGCCGGGTTTGAGCGGCATGCTTGCACGATGCTAGGAAACGTAGGTGGTGAAATATGCACGCGTCTCTAACCGCCCACCCCACATATTGTTTGCCACTCCGACTGCTTCATAGGTTTTGCCGAGAGGTGGTTCGCTTGAAGCATTTACAGTCCAGTAGTAGACAGTATCGTCGTCTTTTTTTGGCCAGCCCTGCTTGGTCAAATCCCCCCATTCCGAGCACAATGTTCCAACCTGCCTGTCGCCAGGTCCACCTCGATTGCTCATGATATGTACGTCCGGCAACGTTCCTCCCGCCTGAGCCTGGCGGTGAGTGAAAGTTGCATTTGACGGCGTGCTGAACCAGTAGAGAGGATTGATCAAGTAGGGCACTTCCGCACCCCGACTGTCTTCAATCTTCAGAGCTATGCCTGCTTTCCGTAATAATGTCACCACCAAACCATCAACCGTTGCCGCGGTACTACCGAGAAGATCTATTTTATACGGGGGAATTCCGCCTTCAACGACGAATTGCACTTTAGCCCCTGGAAAGGCTGTTCGTGGTGCTGCTTCGTGATCTTCGTACTCATGTGGATCATGCTCGGGCGACAGAATAACACCGCGCAATTTCAAACTGGATGGCGTGGTATGTTGAATCGAAATTGACTGCGAAAATGTGCCGGTTATATCAAAGCATGCAACAGAGAACTCGTACTTAGTACCAGGCGCCAGATTGTCCACAACCTGCGTCAGTTGACCTGTGGTTGCATAAATACCACCGCCATCGGAAACCTCACTGTTAATGGGCTCTACGCCACCAGTGGAAGCCTCCCAGCCCAGCGTCACACTGCCCGTATCGTCCTGCAGTACCCGCAAGCCTGATGGGGATGTCAGTGGCTCAACCGATGTGTTGAACGGGACATACTCGGGACGTGAACGCTGCCCCAGTTGATTTTCAATCTGCAAACGAATTAGATACTGGGTGTCAGGCAACAAATTTTCGATTTGCCACTGCTCACCCACGACTTCCTGTTCAGATGCCCCAGAAAGACCAATAAAACTTCTGTAGGCATTACTATCAGTGGGTAATTTCCACTTCGCTAACGCAGAATTGTTATTGATATTGTTTACTATAAAGTCTTCCGGCATGCCCGGACGAACAGCATTATCATTCGAGTTGTAATTCGTCATTCTCATCGTCTCACAGATTATATGTTCAATTACTTTGGGTGTTTTGCAAAACCAGTAAACACTTGGCTGTGAGATTTATCTACTATCACAAATAACAGGTTCACCTGATTTATTAAAAAAAAGAAACTGAAATCTTAATGACCGCAGCAACCGGTACATTCCGTGGTGAGGTCAACAAGTATCAGGAATTGAGCGTGACTGAGCGGTGGCTGGCGCCGAATCTGGGTTACGACAACTAAGATCAAAAGATCGCAGCCTGCGGCAGCTCCTACAGAGTTATGTGTACACCCTTGTAGGAGCTGCCGCAGGCTGCGATCTTTTTTGAATTGTCTATGCTTACTCTTCACACATCGGTGACGAGGGGTTTATGGACGATCCAGTCGACAACAACAAGCCGCCCACTTTCTGGCAGATGCTTCACAGCGTGATGGCGGCGGCGTTCGGGGTGCAGAGCGGGAAGAACCGGGCCCGGGATTTCACTCACGGCAAGCCCAGTCATTTCGTCATGTTGGGGGTTCTGTTCACGGCGGTCTTTGCGCTGTCGCTGTTCGGCATCGTGCAACTGGTGTTGCTGCTGGCCGGGGTTTAGCGCATCAGGGTTTGCAGGCTGAAGGGATAGCGATAGGACACTGGCCGCCCCTTGGCCGAGAGCTTCTGGAAATCCACCCCGTAATCCTGTTTGACGCCCAGCGTCATCAGGCGTCTGGCCTGTGCCCGGTCAATCAGCTGCAACAGCGGAATCTGCACATCGCGACCGCCGTATTGGCTGATGTCCACACCCTGGTCGTAGTCGTGCAACTGCACGAGGGCCCAGCCACCCAGGCTGAAATGCCCGCCCAGCAACACGCTGAGTCGACCGTCCAGCAACGCCTGCAAGGCCATCGGTGAATTATTGATGGTTCCAAACACGGCGTCCCTGCCCGGCAGGCGGCCCGTTTCTGCGTACGCTTGCAGGGCGCCGGCGAACATTTCGTCGTTGGCGGTCCATATCAGCGAAGCGTTCGGGTAACGCTTGAACAACAATCTGCCCTGCTCATAAGCGCGTTCACGCGTCCATTCGCCATACACCAACTGCCGCAGCCGCACCTCGGGATGCTCGGCCAGCGCACGCATCAGGCCTTTTTCACGCAATTGCGCGGCGGGGGTAATTTTCAGTCCGGAAAAAGCCAGTAACTCGATCACCTGGCCTGCCGCGACCGGAGGATGCAGGCGAATCAGCTCCTTGAGCATCAGGTAGCCACCCTCTTCATCATTCGGCACGAGGCTGCCCAGCCAGTCCGGGTGTTGATCAGGGTGCGCACCGAGCAGGCGCACCTGATCCGGGGTCAAGGCATTGTTGACCATAAACAGCTTGACCCCGCTGCCCCGTGCCAGGCGCAGGATCTGCGGCGCGATGTACTGCTCGTTGACGAACACCAGATAGTCCGGACGATTAGGCCCTTGCAGCGCTTCGCGCGCCTGTTTCAGGGTGTTCTCACTCTTGCGGTCCGAGTATTGAATGCGCAGGTCCACGTGCAGTTCGGTGGCGGCGGCCTGCATGAATCGCGAATAGCTGACCCAAAACGCTTCCCCGGTGGTTCCGGGATTGAGGAACAACACCGATTCCGCACGCGCAATAGGGCCGTAGAGGGCGCCCAGCATGAGCAGGCAGGTGCAAAAAAACTTTAACATTTGACGTCCGGGCCCTCGAAAATTCGCCGCGCATTATAGCCAGCGAACGTTCGAAAAACGGCATTTGATGCAGTTATTGTCCGACAATCGTCGGCACCGGGCCCGAACGGGGTCGGTTATTGATGGCTGACCCAGAAAACTGCCGTCCCCACGACCAATATGATCAGAAACAGAATGGCCCAGGCATCGACCGTACTGTCAGGCTTTGAAGCTTTGGTAGGGTTGCTCATTGCATCGCCTCTTGTCGGTTTTATCGGTGATTGCATAAAGACTCGACCACAGTTAAGACGATGATTGCCCACACCACAAATACGGGTTTTACCAAAACGATTCTCGTTAGTCGTTTTGGTTCTTTACATATACTCAAACATCACTTTTGCGCATAACTCCAAACTGGTATCTTGCCCCGGCTCCGTAGGGAGTGCGCGGCCGTGCGCGCAGAATTGCCGAGGCAGTATCGGAGACTTCAGCAAGCGAAAACGCCACTGGATCCGACCGGCCCAAGCCTGAGAACAGGACTTATATGTACGTATACGACGAGTACGATCAGCGGATCATCGAGGACCGCGTCAAGCAGTTCCGGGATCAGACCCGACGCTATCTGGCAGGCGAGCTGAGCGAAGAAGAATTCCGCCCCCTGCGTCTGCAAAACGGGCTTTATGTCCAGCGCTTCGCGCCGATGTTGCGAGTGGCGGTGCCTTACGGTCAGCTGACTTCGCGCCAGACGCGAATGATGGCCAAGGTTGCCCGCGACTACGACAAGGGCTATGCCCACATCAGTACCCGCCAGAACGTTCAGTTCAACTGGCCGGCGCTGGAAGACATCCCGGACATCCTCGAAGAGCTGGCCACCGTGCAGATGCACGCGATCCAGACCAGCGGCAACTGCCTGCGCAACGTCACCACTGACCAGTTCGCCGGTGTCGCGGCCGATGAGCTGATCGACCCGCGCCCGTGGTGCGAGATCGTGCGCCAGTGGACGACTTTCCACCCGGAATTCGCCTACCTGCCGCGCAAGTTCAAGATCGCCATCAACGGTTCGACCTCCGACCGTGCTGCCATCGAAGTCCATGACATCGGCCTCGAGCCGGTGCACAACGCCGCTGGCGAGCTGGGTTTCCGGGTACTGGTCGGTGGTGGCCTCGGGCGTACCCCGGTAGTCGGCGCCTTCATCAATGAATTCCTGCCGTGGCAGCACTTGTTGAGCTACCTCGACGCCATCCTGCGTGTGTACAACCGCTATGGCCGTCGCGACAACAAGTACAAGGCGCGGATCAAGATTCTGGTCAAGGCCCTGACGCCTGAAGTCTTCGCGCAGAAAGTCGACGCGGAAATGGAACACCTTCGCGATGGCCAGACCACGCTGACCGAGGCTGAAGTCCATCGTGTCGCCAAACACTTTGTCGACCCGGACTACAAGGCGCTGGACAACCAGAGCGCCGAACTCGCCGCGCTCGACCAGCAACACCCGGGTTTCGCCCGCTGGCGCACACGCAACACCCTGGCGCACAAAAAGCCGGGCTATGTCGCCGTAACCCTGTCCCTGAAGCCGACCGGTGTTGCGCCGGGCGACATCACCGACAAGCAGCTCGACGCCGTCGCCGACCTGGCGGATCGCTACAGCTTCGGTCAGCTGCGCACCTCCCACGAGCAGAACATCATTCTGGCCGACGTTGAACAGTCGCAACTGTTCGCGATGTGGGGCGAGTTGCGCGAGCAAGGTTTCGCCACGCCGAACATCGGTTTGCTGACCGACATCATCTGCTGCCCTGGCGGTGATTTCTGCTCGCTGGCCAACGCCAAGTCGATCCCGATCGCCGAATCGATCCAGCGCCGTTTTGACGACCTGGATTACCTGTTCGACATCGGCGAACTCGACCTGAACATCTCCGGTTGCATGAACGCCTGTGGTCACCACCATGTCGGCCACATCGGCATCCTCGGGGTGGACAAGAAAGGCGAAGAGTTCTACCAGGTCTCCCTCGGCGGCAGCGCCAGTCGCGACGCCAGCCTGGGCAAGATCCTCGGCCCGTCCTTCGCCCAGGAAGCCATGCCTGATGTGATCGAGAAGCTGATCGACGTGTACATCGAACAACGTACCGAAGACGAGCGCTTCATCGACACTTACCAGCGTATTGGCATCGACCTCTTCAAGGAGCGTGTCTATGCAGCGAATCATTAAGAACAACGAAGTCGTCGACGAAACCTGGCACCTGCTGCCCAAGGATTTCAACATTGACGAGATCAGCAACTGCGACGACTACATCGTCCCGTTGACGCTGTGGCGCGAACACGGCCGCATGCTCAAGGCCCGCGACGGCGGTCTGGGTGTGTGGCTGGATGCTGACGAAGAAGCCGAAGAAATCGGTGACGACGTGGACAACTTCCAGGTTATCGCCCTGAATTTCCCGGCCTTCACCGATGGCCGCAACTACTCCAACGCCCGCTTGCTGCGTGACCGCTACGGTTTCAAAGGCGAACTGCGGGCGATTGGCGACGTGCTGCGCGACCAGTTGTTCTATCTGCATCGCTGCGGTTTCGACGCCTTTGCCATTCGCGCCGATAAAGACCCGTACGAAGCCCTTGAAAGTCTCAAGGATTTTTCGGTGACCTATCAGGCCGCCACCGACGAACCGCTGCCGCTGTTCCGTCGCCGTTGATCGTGATGCCTTGAACCCCTTGCGGGGTTCAAGGCTCGTCGGTTGTTACGTCGGATCCCCTACGGCCGGAAATGGCCGCCCCAACGTCACCCAGTGGGCGTAAAGTCGCGCCCTGTCCTCCAGGGTTTTGAACGCTGCAAGCGGGTCGTCGCGCAACGGCACATCCTGGGTCAATCGCCCCCACAATTCATTCGAAGCATCTGCTTCAGTCAATAACCGCCATACCCGGGTTTGAAAATCCAGATAATTGACCCGGAAATCCGCGGTGAGCGTCAGGGTATTGATGATCCCTAAAAATCGTGCGCCGCTCGGCCTGAGCGCCAGTTGTTGCCAAATCGCTAATCGGGCATTCGCTGGTCCATCTGCAATGCCGTTCAACCAGACCGCAGGGTTGCCATAATTGGCGTCCGCCACGCTCCGCCAAAGGTTAATGCCCGTTTGCTCCCGATGCGTCACCAACCGCTGCAAGGTATCTTCGTCGGTGATCGGGTTGCCCCCCAGTATCACTCGATCCCGGGCAATCGCCTGACTCAGTACCGCCGGCGGCACGCGTGTGATCTGGTTATCACCCAAATCCAGCAGCGTCAAATAGGGTCGATCCATGATCCCGGTCGGGCAGACTTTAATCCCTGTGTTGTTCAAATTCAGAGACCGCAGTTGATACAGGCTCATCACCAAGGGCGGATCGCCCAAGGGGTTATCGCTCATGTCGAGGTGTTGAAGATTGGTCAGGTCATCTAACTTCCCGGCATTGCGCTCACTTAATTTCAAGTGAGTGTTGCGCAAGTTCAATGAAGTGAGACGCGTTAACTCGGGAATAATGACGGGTAGTTCACCATCCTGTAGCACGTTGGCAATTTCAAACCGCAAGTCCACGTCTTCCAGATCCAGCGTCTGCAGATTGGGAAAGGCCTCAAGAAACTCATCCAGGCTGGAAATCACGTTCATTTGAAAATTGCGCATATTCAAACCGACGACATCATTCAGTCGAACGTTGAACCCGGGTAAACGATGAAAGTTTTCATTTTCCAGGTTCATCGTGAAGCCGACTGTATGGTTACCCGAGTAGCGGCTATGTGGCTGCGGAGGACGCTTACGCCACACGGAAATAAGTTCGTCAGCCAGTTCCATTCGGGTGTTCACCTCATTTGTCATTACCTCCTGGATCAATGCGGCATTATGGGCTGCCAGTTGCGCGGCATTCATACCGGCTGCCTCGGGATCGCCGGCGTTCAGTAGAGGTACGCCCATATCGCTGATGTCTTGCGCCACCCGATTAATCCAGTCGTTCATATCAGCGTACAACTGCTGAAGTTGAATTTTTAATCGAGCGATATGGTCCAGGTAACTGCCGCCCATTCGCGCCAGTTCCACATCGGCGTCTGCATCAGTGAGCTCGGGATAGACATCCCTCAGGTACAACCTTTTCATGGCTTGCGGGAAGGCTTCGTCTACAGGTGTATTCGGAAACCCTCCACCCTTGAGCCCCTGTGGCTCAAACGCGAGTCCCGAGTTCATTCGGTCCAGGCCAGTTGCCAACCCGGAACGAGACAGCGGGTGTTCACTGATTTGAAGTTTCAGCTCGGCGCCGGGATCTTCGGACAGCAGTTGCAAGGCCGAGCGTTCGTCCCTGGACAGGGCCTGTGCGACCGCTCCGTAGAAATTCGTCGCACTGACAGCAGAAGCCGACTGATACAGCTCCTTGACCTTGATCAGACGCAGGCCATCGGGCGAGTCGATTGGACCGGCACGATCCAGCACTCGCCCGCCCAGCGAACCGTCGAGCACTTCGATTCGCAATCCTTTGGGCCATCCCGGCAGATTCACGAGTGAGTGCAAGGCCAGCGTGTCCGATTCAGCACTGGTGACGGAACGAAGATAGAGCGCCTCATAAGCCCGATTGAGGCGCACATGCTGCTGGTAGTGGCGAGCCTTGCCGTCCAGTTGACTGAACAGCTCCTTGGCGAGTTCAGGGTCGGGGGCCGCCTTGAAATCGCCGCCGTAGCGATCGAACATTTGCTCCACCGCTGATTTGGGCAGATCGGGGTAGGTCCGTTGAAACAGTTGCACCCATGGGTGCTCCGACTGCTGAAGCGCCTGATATCGACGGTTGAATTCGGCCGGCGCAGTCGATGGGTCGCCCAGTGCTGTAACTTCTTGATCGATCCTGAATCGATCCACGATGTCGGCCAGAAGCGGCGTCGGCGCACGCCCGGCCTGCATCAGCCGCAGCATGTCGTTATCGACGGCGCTGACCTTGCCAATCTGTGCCAGCACTTCATCCGTGAAGGTCCCGGCCGGGGCACCGACGCCGCGCAGAAGGTCTACTCGCGTCAGCATCGGTACTTGCGGTTGCAGGGGCGCTGGGGGCGCCACGTGTTCTTCGATCGGCTGGCTTGAGCCGCCGCTGTCGTGCTCCAGCTCTGTCAGCTCAGCCAACTGCGCCCCGTCTTTGCCAAGCGAACCCACGGCAGGTATCAGCGGCAGCGCATTGAGCACACCGAACACGGTTCGGGTCACACCCTGCGAACGCTGACTGGCAGTCTCCCCGTTGACCGCCTGATCCAGGCCATACCCGACGTCGATCATCCCGGCGAGGACCAACAACCCCTCCCCTCCAGGCACAAACAGCGCCAGCGGGCCGAACTGATTGACCCACTGGACAATGGGCTCGACGATGGCGCTCAAATTGGCGCGATTGACATCGGCGTCGTCGCGGATGATCTGGTTACTGGCGATGGCCGACTGCTTCATGCTGAGGACCAACTGCGCGAACGAATCAGTGCTCGAGGAAGTCATGTCGATGTCGATGTAATCGGCCGGGTCCCAATAACCGTCGTTGTTGAAAAACCCCGATTCTTTGGTCAGGTGATACTGGCGCGGATAAATCGCCATGCCCTCCAGCGCCGTGAGCACGCCCGCATGAAACGTCCCGTCTTCGCGATCCTCATCAGCGAAGTGCGCAGCCACTGCCTGTCGGGTTGCGGCTGTTTTTCCCTGTTCAACTATCCATTGGTGCAGTTGGCCGCTGTTGGCGAACTCATGCAGCGGTGACGAATTGCCGGGGATATACAACAGCACGCGGCCGGTGGATCGGTCGCGGTAGCACCAGATATCCCTCGCGGTGTATCGATAGAGCTTTAATCGACCGCCCTCGACGCCGGCAGACAGCCGCGTCGAAGCTTGCAGCTGGCCCATTGTCAACGCGTCCCATGTTTGATCGGCCGGCAATCCCGCCGCACGCATCGCCAGCGCCAGGCCTTTTGGGGACACGCTGTTTTCCTGATGTTGCAACCACGCGGTCATGACAAAAGCAGCCTTGGCCGAGGTTCTCAATGGGTAAGGTCTGGAAGCTGCAATGGTTTCGTCCGAAGGCCAGGACCGTTGCAGGTAGGATTCATACAAATCCTTCAAATCCAGTTCCCAGACCCATTTCTTGAAATCGGCCGGTCTCAGCTTGATTTGGGTATCAGGCCCATAGGCTTGCGGGGTTGTCTGGCGATAAATGCCTTCGTAAGTACGATGATTACCGCTGCCGTGATCAGCGAATTCGTCGACATTTTCGACAATACGAACAGCTGGCCCGACATCTGGCGGCGTATATAAACCAAAAGCGGTTTCACCAAAGCGCCCGTCGCCGACGGTCTGGTAATTGGAAAGCAGCGTTTGCACCAGCGTGCGCGAGCTCCCCACTTGCCCTTGATGAATGCCGTTCTGTGCCTCGTGGCCCCGGTAGTCGTAATCGAGGGTCACCAGCAAGGCCGTCTGCGGATCGATGTCCGCGCCCCACTTTTGCCTGATCAGATGACCGCCAAACTGGCCGGGGGTTTGCGGCAGCGCGGTGTCCACCGCCGCTTTCAATTCGTCACGCATTCGCAGGGGTAGTGTCGGGTACGGGGGAGACACTTGATGGGGCGAAAACATAGTCATGATGCATTCCTTTGCAGTCAATTCAGAAACACTACCCTACCCAATCCGGCCTCGGTCCACCGTCGGAGTGATCGACAGCACTGTAGGGAAAGTTCGCTGCGAATGGACAGACGTATTGCAGACGAAAAAAAACCGTGGAAGGGTCCACGGTTTTTTGTAGGTAATGCCGTTCAGGCTTCGGGGGTTACCAGAAACGTTGCTGGGTCAACCGGCTCCACCAAGTGAGCAGAACGCGGTCGACCGAGCCGCTGGCCGCCATGCCGATGCGCTCTTGCAGGCTTTTGCGTTCGGCATAGTGCAGGTGGTACAGCTCGGATTTCTTCGCCCGTTCTGAGAGGTATTCGTCACTGGTCTTGAGCTCGTCCACCAGTTGCAGGTCCAGCGCGGCAACGCCGAGCCAGATTTCGCCGGTGGCCACCTCGTCGATGGCCAGTTGCGGGCGATAGCGGGAGACGAAATTCTTGAACAGCTGATGAGTGACGTCGAGGTCTTCCTGAAACTTCTCGCGGCCCTTTTCAGTGTTTTCGCCAAACACGGTCAAGGTGCGCTTGTATTCGCCGGCAGTGAGCACTTCAAAGTCGATGTCGTGCTTCCTGAGCAGGCGATTGACGTTAGGCAACTGCGCCACCACACCGATCGAGCCGAGAATGGCGAACGGTGCGCTGATGATCTTCTCGCCAATGCACGCCATCATGTAGCCACCGCTGGCCGCGACCTTGTCGATGCACACGGTCAGCGGCACGCCGGCGTCGCGGATGCGCGCCAGCTGCGAGGACGCCAGGCCGTAGCTGTGCACCATGCCACCGCCGCTTTCGAGGCGCAGCACCACTTCATCCTTTGGCGTCGCCAGGGTCAGCAGCGCAGTGATCTCGTGGCGCAGGCTCTCCGTGGCCGACGCTTTGATATCGCCGTCGAAATCCAGCACGAACACCCGGGATTTGGCCTCGGGTTTCTTCTTCTGTTTTTTATCAGTCTTGGCTTCGACCTTGCGCAGCGCCTTGAGCTGGTCCTTGTCGAGCAAGGTCTGCTCCAGGCGTTCGCGCAGCCCTTTGTAGAAATCATTCAGTTTGCTGACTTGCAACTGTCCCGCCGACTTGCGCCGACCTTTGCTGCGCAACGCCGCAAAACTGGCCAGGACCACCAGAATGGCGATCACCAGTGTCACGGTCTTGGCCAGGAAACTGGCGTATTCGGACAAAAACTCCACAGTGACTCCTTTAGTACGATGCGCAACCTGAACCTGCGCGGATACCACCAGCATACCCATGCCCCGGTCTGGCGGCCAGTCGGGAAACCTCTGGCAACAGGCTAAAACGGGGCTTTCAAACAAGCGTATGTTTTTTCATTGACAGCTCACCGTCATCCTCATAACCTCGCCGAACCTTCAACGTACCGGGATGACGCGGACGTGGGCAGCATCTATTTGATTCGACATGGCCAGGCCTCCTTTGGTGCAGACGACTATGACGTCCTGTCGCCGACCGGTATTCGCCAGGCAGAAGTCCTCGGTCAGCACCTTGCCGGGCTGGGCATCACCTTTGATCGCTGCCTCGCGGGCGACCTTCGCCGCCAGCAACATACCGCCAGCAGTGCATTGGCGCAGTTCGCTGCCGTGGGCCAGCCGGTGCCATTGGTGGAAACCGACTCGGCGTTCAACGAGTTCGACGCCGATGCGGTGATCCGCGCGCTGTTGCCCGCCATGCTGGACGATGAGCCCGACGCACTGGAGGTCTTGCGCAATGCCGCGCAAAACCGTGCCGAATTCCAGCGGATTTTCGCCCTGATCATCGAACGCTGGCTGGCCGGCACCTATGACACGCCAGGCCTTGAAAGCTGGCTGGGCTTTGTCGAGCGTGTCCAGGCCGGACTCCAGCGCATCCTCGAAAGCGCCGACAACACTCAGAAAATCGCCGTGTTCACCTCCGGCGGCACCATCACCGCCCTGCTCCACCTCATTACGCAAATGCCGGCAAAACAGGCCTTTGAACTGAACTGGCAAATCGTCAACACCTCGCTCAGCCAACTGAAGTTTCGTGGGCGCGAGTTGGCATTGGCTTCTTTCAACAGTCAGGCGCACCTGCAACTGTTGAAAGCCCCGGAACTCATCACGTTTCGCTGAGTCCGGACTATTGTGACCCTGGCTGTAATCACCCAGCTCTAATTACCCAAGAAAGGATCGAACCATGACCTCCGTAGCCGACGCCGTACAAGCAATGAAAGCCAAGTTCAACCCAGCCGCCGCTGCCGGTCTGGACCTGGTTTTCGGTTTCCGCATCGACGACACCAAAAACTTCTCGCTGATCGTCAAAGACAGCACTTGCGAGCTGCAAGAAGGCGAAAACCCGGACGCGCAGGTCACGCTGGTGATGGACGGCGAAACCCTGCAAGGCATCGTCAGCGGCGAGACCGACGGCATGCAAGCGTTCATGGGCGGCAAACTACGCGCTGAAGGCGACATGATGCTGGCGATGAAATTGTCCGAGCTGTTCCCGGCCTGATTGCGCCGCTCCCTGCACAAGGGAGCACGCCTGGCTGCAAACGAATCCCGCCCCTCGTGGCGGGATTCGTCGTTTTTAACGTAGGAGCTGCCGAAGGCTGCGATCTTTTGATCCTGCTTTCCGTGGCAGTAAAGATCGAAAGATCGCAGCCTTCGGCAGCTCCCTACACTGTCCATCCAGCGATCTGTCCGAGCGTTAAAACAGGCCCACTGCGCATTTGCCGTCCGCCTGGCTGCAAACGAATCCCGCCCCTCGTGGTGGGATTCGTCGTTTTCAACGTGGGAGCTGCCGAAGGCTGCGATCTTTTGATCCTGCTTTCCGTGGCAGTAAAGATCGAAAGATCGCAGCCTTCGGCAGCTCCTACACTGTCCATCCAGCGATCTGTCCGAGCGTTAAAACAGGCCCACTGCGCATTTGCCGTCTATATTCCTTCTGGCCGCATGCGTCAGCCATCGGCTGTGCAATCCCCTTTCTTCTATAAAGGAACCGAGCGGAGAACATTGCCATGACCCCACCTGACGACTTCGACGGTTTCAACCGTCGGCGTGTACTGCAAGGCCTTTCGGCAGGTGCCGTCGGTGCCTGGATCAGCCCTCTATTCGCAGGGAGTAAAACCATGCCCGAGACCCCGGCCGACCTCATTCTGTACAACGGACGCCTGCACACCGTCGATCGCAAAAAACCTCAGGCCAGTGCCGTCGCGATCAAGAATGGACGCTTCGTGGTGGTCGGCAGCGATGCCCAGGCCATGGCGCTGCAAGGCCCCGGCACACAGATTATCGACCTGCACGGGCGCACGGTAATTCCCGGTCTCAATGATTCGCACCTGCACCTGATCCGTGGCGGCTTGAATTACAACCTCGAGCTGCGCTGGGAAGGCGTGCCGTCGCTGGTCGATGCCTTGCGCATGCTCAAGGATCAGGCCGACCGCACACCCACGCCGCAATGGGTGCGGGTGGTCGGTGGCTGGAATGAATTCCAGTTCGCCGAAAAGCGCCTGCCAACCCTTGATGAACTGAACAAAGCGGCGCCAGACACCCCGGTGTTCGTGCTGCACCTCTACGACCGCGCCCTGCTCAACCGCGCGGCGTTGAAGGTGGTCGGCTACAGCCGTGACACGCCCAACCCGCCGGGCGGTGAAATTCAGCGCGATGCCAATGGCGACCCGACCGGCATGCTGATCGCTCGCCCCAATGCGATGATTCTGTACTCGACCCTCGCCAAAGGGCCGAAGTTGCCGCTGGAGTATCAGGTCAACTCGACTCGGCAGTTCATGCGCGAGCTCAATCGGCTCGGCGTCACCAGCGCCATCGATGCCGGCGGCGGTTATCAGAATTACCCGGACGACTATCAAGTCATTCAGCAACTGGCCAAAGACCAACAGCTGACGGTACGCATTGCCTACAACCTGTTCACCCAAAAACCCAAGGAAGAGCTGACCGACTTCAAGAACTGGACCAGCACTTCGCATTACGGCCAGGGTGATGACTTCCTGAGGCACAACGGCGCCGGGGAAATGCTGGTGTTTTCCGCGGCGGATTTCGAGGATTTCCTTGAGCCGCGTCCGGATCTGCCGCAAACCATGGAGCGGGAGCTGGAGCCGGTGGTACGCCATCTGGTCGAACAGCGCTGGCCGTTCCGTTTGCACGCCACCTACAACGAGTCCATCAGCCGCATGCTCGATGTGTTCGAGAAGGTCAATCGCGACATTCCGTTTGACGGCTTGCCGTGGTTTTTCGATCACGCCGAAACCATCACCCCGCAGAACATCGAGCGCGTCAAAGCCTTGGGGGGCGGCATCGCGATTCAGGACCGCATGGCGTTCCAGGGCGAATATTTCGTCGATCGTTATGGCGCCAAGGCCGCCGAACACACACCACCAATTGCGCGCATGCTTGCCGAAGGCGTGCCCGTCGGCGCCGGCACCGATGCCACGCGGGTGTCGAGCTATAACCCGTGGACTTCGATGTATTGGCTGGTCAGTGGGCGCACAGTCGGGGGCCTGGAGTTATACCCCCAAGGTTTGAGCCGCGACACCGCACTGGAACTGTTCACCCACGGCAGCGCGTGGTTTTCGTCCGAGCAAGGCAAGAAGGGCCAGATCAAGGTCGGGCAACTGGCGGACTTGATCGCCCTGTCGGCGGACTATTTCCACATCGAGGACGAAGCGGTGAAATGGATCGAGTCGGTGCTGACCATTGTCGATGGCAAGATTGTTTATGGCACCGCCGAATTCGAAAAACTCGGCCCGCCGCCGGTGCCTGTGGTGCCGGAGTGGTCACCGGTGGTCAACGTGCCCGGCCACTGGAGACCGCTGGCGCCGATGACGGCGCAGGCTCATCAGTGTGTCGGGGCGTGCGCGGTGCATGCTCATCGCCATGAACGGGCGCGATTGTCCTCGGCACCGGTGAGTGATTTTCAGGGATTCTGGGGGGCGTTTGGCTGTTCCTGTTTTGCATTTTGAATTGAGTGGCTGTCGTACCTTGCGGGTATGACCCGCAACCTTTGTGGGAGCGAGCCTGCTCGCGATGGCGTCTCGTCAGTCAACATCCTTAGTGGATGGCAGTCCGCATTCGCGAGCAGGCTCGCTCCCACAGGGGATTTTTGTTGGGCATGGCATTGTTGTTTACAATGCACGCACCTCCCGCACCGGCTTCCCCATGGACATTGACCTCGCCCGCACTTTTCTGGAAATCGTCCGCCACGGCAGCCTCGCCGCTGCGGCGGAAAAACTTCACGTCACCCAAACCGCGATTACCGCACGCGTGCAGAAACTTGAAAGCCAACTGGGCAGCACCCTGTTCGTGCGCAACCGTGCCGGCGCCCGACTGACGCCGAACGGCGAAGCCTTTGTGGTGTACGCCAATCAACTGGTCGAAACCTGGGACGCCGCGCGCCGGGATTTGCCATTGCCCGAGGGCTACCACAATGTGCTGCACATCGGCGGCGAGGTCAGCCTGTGCAACCCGTTGATGCTCAGTTGGGCCGGGGAACTGCGGGAAAAAATTCCCGGCCATGCACTGCGCATGGAAATACGTGACGGCGAAAACCTGCTGCGCCAACTGGAACTGGGCGTGCTCGATGCCGCCCTGGTCTATCAGCCCGAATACTGGCCGCGCCTGCAAGTCGAGCAAGTGCTGGAAGAAAAGCTGATCCTCGTGCGCCTCGCCGGCAAGCCTGATCCTTACGTGTACATCGATTGGGGCCCGGACTTCCGCCGTCAGCACGATGCTGCACTGCCTGAAAAAGCCAAAGCCGCGCTGAGTTTCAACCTTGGCCCACTGGCGTTGCAATACATCCTGGAAAACGGCGGCAGTGCCTACTTCCGCACGCGCGTCGTGCACAGTTATCTGGAAAGCGGCGTGCTGGAGCAAGTGCCCAAAGCCCCGGAATTCAGCTACCCGACCTATCTGGTCTACTCGAGAGATCGCGATTCGGCGACCCTGCAACGGGCGTTTGACCTGTTGCGCGAAGTGATCCGGTCCGACGATGACTGGTCCCAGCGCTGGAACCCGCTGACCTGAGCGCGGTTTACACCGGAGCATGGCATTTGTGTCCTCAAGGCAACCCGCCGAAAACGCCGGGATCGTCTAATCTGCTGGGATAACAAAAACCACAGGTGAACGCAGTGAGGCAGACCACCGAGGCATTTCGCAGCCGCTACCGCGCAGATATTCACCCCCGCTACAACCCGTGGCTGCATGGCGCGTTTGTCCTGATATTCGGGCTGCTGGCCATCGCCGGCTTCTGGAGCACCGTGCAGCAGGTGCAGCCGCTGGAGTGGTTGGCGCTGCCCCTGACCCTGCTGGTTTTCAATGTGGGCGTGTACACGGTCCATCGCCACCTTGGGCACCACAAAAAGAGCTTCGCGCGGCTGTTTTACGCGCGCCATACCGGTGACCACCACAGCTTCTTCGCGCCCGGCTACATGACCTACGACAGCGCCCGTGACTGGCGGGTGATTCTGTTCCCGGCCTGGCTGATCGTGGTGCACACGCTGGTGATCACCCTGCCCGTCTGGTGGCTGTTGCGGCAGTTCGATACGAATGTCGCCGGGCTGGTCGCGGGTTGTCTGGTCCTGGGCTACCTGACGTACGAAGTGTTCCATGCCTGCGAACATCTACCGCCCGAGAATCCGCTCACGCGCTTGCCGTGGATTCGCCAGATGCGCCGCCTGCACGAACTGCATCACCGTCGGGAGCTGATGCAGGAACGCAATTTCAACATCGTTTTTCCACTCACGGACTACCTGTTCGGCACCCTGTATTGGGAGCCCGAGCCGACCTACCTGACGAGTACGCCCATGACCCGCATGCAGCATCAGATCAAGATTGCCGGCAACCCGATTGAAGTGCTTGCCTACGCCAGCACGGTGACCCGGTGGCCGGAGTGGCACCCCTCGTCGCTGAAAGTCGAGGGCCCGGGCGGCCCGTTGCATGCGGGCTCGCGGTTTGAAGAAGACATCAGGGCCGGTGGCCGCGAAGGGCATTTGACCTGGGCGGTGAACGAGTATCTGCCCGGTCGCCGCTGGAGCGCACAGGCTCATGGCGACAACGGTCTGGCATTGGTGGTGACCTACGAATGTGAGGCCGACGGCGACGGCACGCGGTTTGTCCGCACCCTTGAGTACCAGTTCAGCGGCCTCGCGATGCGCATCGCCAATCGCCTGTTGCTGCGACGCCGGATCGATCGGGAGTCCGCCGCATCCATGCTCGCGCTGCGCGACATGGCGCTCAAGCAGTTGGCCCCGGCAGGAGTCACCGCGTGAGCCGAGCCCTCCGCCGCGTTGTGGTGTTGATGATCGTGGCGATTGCCGCCTTCCTGCTGCTGATGCCCACCAAGGTGCAACCGGTGGCGTGGACACCGCCACCGGCGCCTTCCCTCACCAGTGGGCCCTACGCCGATAATCAGCGCCTTAAAGCGGTGGAGCGTGTAGGCGTCGAGGACATTGACGGGCCAGAGGCCTTGCTGCTGGAAGACGACGTGCTCATCACCGGCCTGCATGACGGTCGGCTGATTCGCACCAGCCTCGACGGCAAGGCCACCAAAGTATTGGCCGATACCGGCGGCAGGCCCTTGGGCCTGGCGCGCCATCCCAATGGTTTGCTGGTGATCGCCGATGGGGTCAAGGGTTTGCTGTCGCTTGACGCGCAAGGACGCTTGATTCCGTTGACTACTACGGCCAACGGTGTGGCGTTTGGTTTTACCGACGACGTGGCTATCGACAAGTCCGGCCATTACGCCTATTTCAGCGACGCCTCCAGCCGCTTCGGTTACGGCCATGATGGCGCGGCGATCATTGAGCACGGCGGCGATGGCCGATTACTGCGCTATGACTTTCAGAGCGGCAAGACCACCGTCCTGCTGGATAAGCTGGAATTTGCCAACGGCGTGGCTCTGGGGCCGGATGAAGCCTTCGTCCTGGTGAACGAAACCGGGGCCTACCGCATCAGCCGCTACTGGCTGAGCGGTCCGAAGGCCGGCACCCACGATGTATTCATCGATAACTTGCCGGGGCTGCCGGACAACCTGTCGTTCAATGGCCGGGACCGTTTCTGGGTAGCGATATATGCACCGCGCAACGCGCTGCTGGATGCCACGGCAGCCCATCCCTTTGCCCGCAAAGTGATTGCGCGAGCGATGACCGTTTTGCCCACACCAGTGGAGAAACGTGGATTTGCGTTAGGGCTGGACGTCGAGGGCAAGGTGATCGCCAATCTGCAGGACGGCAGCCGCGACAACTATTCGCCGATCACCACAGTGCGCGAGTATGGCGAGTGGTTGTATTTTGGGTCGTTGAAGGCCAGGCACATGGTGCGGTTGCCGCTGAGCAGCGCATTGGTGAAATAACCAGGATCAAATGTGGGAGCGAGCCTGCTCGCGAATGCGGTGTGTCAATCGATATCAATGCCGGATCATCGACCGCTTTCGCGAGCAGGCTCGCTCCCACAGGTTTCGTGACTTGCAAACTAACGGGGAGCGGGCTGACCATCGCGCACGCGTTCCGGGTCGAGGTCGGTTCCGTCGTCCTGGTCCATGGGAATGGCGCCTTCGTTGTTCGGCAGTTCGTCGATTCCCGGCTCGTCTTCGGGATTCACGGTAGTGCGCCCCGGGCTCAAGGGTTCGGGTTGGGTAGGGATGGGATCGTAGCCGCCCTGTTCTTCGCTGGGGAATTTTGTGTCAGTCATGAGGCACCTCGCATGGAGCCGAAAAGTCGGACTCTGATCATTCGAGGTGCCGGTATTTATCGCCGTTCCAAATGTTCAGTCACCGGTCGTCGGTGGCTGGGCCCGGCACGTCAAGATGGCGCCTGAAGTTGTTTGACGATCTTGTCCTTGACCTGCAACCGCGTCTCCTTGAGCTTCCTCACGGCGTCATCATTTGATTTGGATTGCTCCGCCTTCACCACTTCGGCATCCGCCTGCGAATACTTGTTGATCAGCGAATCCAGTAACGGATCCTTGGTGCGTTTTTGCTGGATCTCTTCCTTTGAGAGTTTCAGGTCCTGATAAAGATCGTGAATCACCGGCATGGAACACCTCCGTTTGTTGATCGGTAGCAAACGCGATTGATTGCGTTCACCAACTATCAGAATGGCCTCGGTTAGCGCGTTCTGTCGACCGCCTATCAGACCAGCGGTGCCCGTTCGTCGTCCTGTTGCAAAGCCGATAAAACCTTTGCCCGTCTGTCGACCTCCACAGCATAACGATCACTTGATCGCCCATGAAAACCTGTGTGGAGAATAACCAATGGACGGATTCACCCTGCGCCGCCTCGCATTGGCTGTGGCCTTGAGCACCAGCATGGGCGCGGCATTCGCGGCCACTGATAATGATTTTGTCGATAACGCGACTGCCGGCGGCATCGCCGAAATCGAAACCAGCCGGCTGGCTCTGGAAAAAAGTGCCTCGGCCGACGTCAAGGAATTTGCCACGATGATGATCACCGATCATTCCAAGGCAAATGATGAACTGGCGGCCATCGCGAAGAAAAACGACATCGAGGTGCCAGACACCACCACGCTGGTAAAGCAGGCCAAGGAAAAGATCCTCGACATGCGTGATGAGTCCTTCGACGCCGCCTACGCCAACAATCAGGTCAAGGCGCACGAAGACACCATCGAGCTGTTCAAGAAAGAAGCCAATACCGTGACCGACGACAAGGTCAAAGGCGCCACGGAGTTGAAAGGTTTCGCGCAAAAAATGCTGCCGGGCCTGGAAAAACACCTCGCTATGGCGAAAAAACTGCAAGCCGCGCATCCGGGCAAGTAACAACGTTCTGAAAAAAAGGCCGCATCCATTGATGCGGCCTTTTTTGTGCCCGTGTGGTTAGCCGCCATCGGTGTCGATGTCGGCATCAGTGTCCTCGCCGGGCGCAGGTCGATCCGGGTGTGGTTTGAAACCCGGGCTGAACTCGTTGTCGTTATCGGTGTGGACGTTTTTCTGGTCTACCGCCTTATCGGCACTTTCCGGTTCGGCAGTTTTTGCATCGTCGTCGATCTCTCGTGCATCTGTCATAAACACCTCACTGCAATTACGCGGCTGAACAGTTACTCTTGTAGTTTCGAAACTTTGCCTCAGGCAACGTTCCCTCGAATAAGCCACCGATGCGGTGTGCGCCGGATGAAAATTTCCTGCGGGCAGCGAACAACTATTTGATTCGACAAATGTCACTGACTTGCACCGGTCGTTTTTCGGGGAATCGGCGCATATGACCTACGGAGTCCACGCACATGGCAGCACTGCAAACCACCACACTCGACGCGATCAAGAAAAATCAGACGCAACTGCTTGGCGAGTGGTCTAACGGCCTCGACACCAGCGGCGCCACACGCAATATCAAAGAGCAGGACCTGAAACAGCAGACGACTGAATTCCTGCAACTGATCGTCTCGGGTATCGAACAAGGCAACGGCTCGAATGTGGCGGCGCCAGGCTGGGACGACATTCGCCAGTTCCTTGAAAAACTCTCCCATAGCCGCGCCCTCCTCGGCCAGGATTCGCACCAGACCGCGAGCTTTATCTTCGCCCTGAAAGGTCCTCTGTTTGCACTGCTGCAAAACCACTACCAGGACAATCCTGCGCTGTTGGCCGAGCAAATCTGGGAAATTTCCGTATTGCTCGATGCGCTGGGCATGCACACCATCCGCACGTTCCAGAAATCCCGCGAAGCGGTGATCAAGCGTCAGCAGGAAGAACTGCTGGAGCTGTCCACCCCCGTGGTCAAGCTTTGGGACGGCGTACTCGCGCTGCCAATGATTGGCACACTGGACTCGCAACGCACCCAGGTAGTGATGGAATCGCTGCTGCAGCGGATCGTCGATACCGGCTCGGAAATCGCCATCATCGACATCACTGGCGTTCCGACCGTGGACACGCTGGTCGCTCAACATTTGCTGAAAACCGTGACCGCCATTCGCCTGATGGGTGCCGATTGCATTATCAGCGGCGTGCGTCCGCAAATCGCCCAGACCATCGTGCACCTGGGCCTCGATCTGCAAGGCGTCGTCACCAAAGCCAACCTTGCCGATGCATTGAAACTGGCCCTGACCCGACTGGGCATTACCGTCAGCAAGACGGTATAAGCCGATGGAACGCATTCCAATTCTGAAAATGGGCGCCTTTCTGCTGGTGACCATTCAGGTCGACATGCACGATCAACTGGCCTTGACCCTGCAGGACGACCTGTCTGAACGGATCAACGCCACGTCTGCGCGTGGCGTGTTGATCGATATTTCCGCGCTGGACATGGTCGATTCGTTCATCGGCCGGATGATCGGCACGATCTCAGGCCTGTCGAAAATCATGGACGCTGAAACCGTGCTGGTGGGCATGCAACCTGCCGTAGCGATTACGCTGGTTGAACTCGGCATGACCTTGCCCGGCGTGAGCACCGCGCTCAATGTCGAACGCGGAATGAAACTGCTTCAGGATCGAGTGAACGGGCAATGACCGTGCGCAGCAGCGGCAGCCAACCCATTCATATCGAACAGGACGTGGTGCTGGCGCGCCAGACCGCGCGCAAGCTGGCCACCGAATGCGGCATGCGCCTGATCGACCTGACCAAACTGGTGACGGCCGTCAGCGAGCTGGCGCGCAACACCATGGTCTATGGCGGTGGCGGCGACATGGACTGGCAAATTCTCGAGGAAAACGCGCGCACCGGATTGCGCCTGACCTTTCGCGATGAGGGGCCGGGCATCCCCGATATAAAGTTGGCGATGACCGACGGCTGGACCTCGGGCAGCGGCCTGGGGTTGGGTCTCACGGGCGCCAAACGGCTGGTGGAAGAGTTCGAACTCGACACCGCGCCGGGCCAGGGCACTCGCATAACGATCACCCGATGGACATGAACATTCGCGGTTCGATGACGCAGGTGCTGCCGATCGAAGACAGCAGCCAGATCGGTCATGCACGCCGCACCGCCCAGCAACTGGCGGAACAATACGGGTTCGACGCCACCGACGCCGGGCGTGTTGCGCTGGTCGCCACTGAGCTGGCCAGCAACATTCTCAAGCACGCCTCCCGCGGTGAACTGCACCTGAACGTGTTAGCGCGGACAGCCGGTGCGGGCATTGAAATGCTCGCCATCGACCGCGCCAAGGGTTTCGATCTGCATGCGTGCCTGGCCGACGGTTTTTCCACCCGTGGCACCCAGGGCATCGGCCTTGGCGCCATGTCGCGCCAGGCTGATGTGTTCGACGCCTACAGCGACGCGCGAGGCTCCGTGCTGTTGACTCGGTTTTACCCGCGCAACGACAAGGCAGCGGATCGACGGTTTGGTGTCAGCCAGCACGCCTTGCACCACGATCCGGCCTGCGGCGATGTCTGGCACCTGGCGTTCGACGGGCCGCGCATCAGTGCGCTGGTGATCGACGGCCTGGGCCATGGTGAAGAAGCGGAACGGGGCGCCCGCGACGGCGAAAAAACCTTCGCCCTGTCGCCGTTCGATACGCCGGTCCTGTTGCTCGAAGACATCCACCGGTCCATGATCGGCAGCCGCGGCGGCGCCCTGGCGATTGCCCAGTTCGACGGCAGCGCCAATGCGCTGAAATTCATCGGCATTGGCAACATCGGTGCGTGCCTGATCGCGCCGGACAAATCCCGCGGACTGGCCTCCCATCCCGGCATCGTCGGCGGGCAATACCGGAAAGCGCAACCCTTTGACTATGCTCATGTGAATGGACAACTGTTGATCATGTACAGCGACGGCCTGCAGTCCCGTTGGAACCTGCAAGACTACCCCGGCCTGGTGCATCGTCATCCCGCCGTGATTGCCGCCCTGCTGCACCGCGATTTCTGCCGTGGCCGGGACGACGTCACGGTGTTGGTCATTGCCCTGGAGACCGCCCATGGCTGAGAAGCCCCCGACTCCAATTGACGAGCAAGCCGCACTGGTCGCGCGTCTGCAAAGCGAAGCCATGGCACTGCGTGAAGAGCTGGACGAAACCAACCAGGGCGTTCTGGCGCTGTACGCCGAGCTCGACACTCAGGCCGAAGAGTTACGCCAGGCGTCGGACCTCAAAAGCCGTTTCCTGTCGTACATGAGCCATGAGTTCCGCACCCCGCTGGGTTCGATCCTGAGCATCGCCAGCCTGTTGACCGATGAACTCGACGGGCCGTTGAGCCTGGAACAGCACAGGCAGGTGGCCTTCGTCAGCACCGCCGCCCGTGAACTGAGCGACATGGTCGACGACCTGCTGGACCTGGCGAAGATCGAAGCCGGGCGCATCAGCATCTCGCCCGCCTGGTTCGACATGTTCGATCTGTTCTCCGCCCTGCGCGGCATGTTCCGGCCCATTGTCGATGCCAGTGCCGTGGACCTGATTTTCGAAGAGCCGGTCGGGCTGCCACGGCTGTACACCGACGACAAGAAACTCGCGCAGATCCTGCGCAACTTCATTTCCAACTCGCTGAAGTTCACCACCCGCGGCGAAGTCCGCGTTTCCGCGCGGCTGCAGGGCAACGACCGGGTACGCTTCGCCGTGGCGGACACCGGAATAGGTATCGCTGCGGAGCTACATGGGGCATTGTTCGAAGACTTTTCCCAGGTCGACTCGCCCCTGCAAAAACGTTTGCGCGGGACCGGCCTGGGCTTGTCCTTGTGCAAACGCTTCGCTGAACTGTTGGGAGGTGAAGTCGGGGTCGAGAGCACGCCGGGGGTCGGTTCGACCTTTTTCGTGATCATCCCGCTGGCCATCGCCATGGAGCCTGCCGATGAAACGTGATATCCGCCTGCTGATCGTCGATGACAACGTCGCCACGCGCTACGCCCTGCGTCGACGTCTGGAACGGCATGCCTACGTGGTGCTCGAAGCAGGCACCGGCGGCGACGGGCTGGCCCTGATCGCCAGCGAATCGATCGATGCGCTGATCCTCGACGTCAACCTGCCGGACATGAGCGGCTTCGACATTGTGCGCAAATTGCGCTCCGAGGCCTCCACCGCGCTGTTGCCGGTGATCCACGTTTCCGCCGCCTCGATCCAGACCGGCGACATCATCACCGGCCTCGATGCCGGTGCCGATGCCTACCTGATTCATCCCATCGACCCGGATGTGCTGCTCGCAACGCTGCGCACGCTGCTGCGGGTCCGGGATACCGAAAACGCCCTGCGGGAAAGCGAGGCGCGTTTTCGCGAGATTTTTGTCAACGTCTCGGCGCCCATCGCCGTGCTGGACGCGCAGTTCAAAGTGCATGAATGCAACCACGCGTTCTCCCGCCTGATCCAGGACAATCGCGATCCGGACGCCCTGCGCGAGTGCTTCGCCGATCAGCAGGAGTCGATCCTCGACGAACTGGGCGTGCGCCTGACGGCTGGCGAGCGCTGGAAAGGCACGCTGAACATGCGTGTCGAGGGCGAGGTGCGGGAAACCGAGTGGCAGATCTCGCCCTATCGCACGCCAGAGCTGAGCCTGGTGTTTGTCGAGGATGTCACCGAACACCGCCACCGCGAACGCTCGCACCTGGCCCGGCTCGACGATGCAACCTCGCAGCTGGAACATGAAATCGCCTCACGGGTGCGCACCGAAGCGCAGTTGCTGCAAGTGCAGAAAATGGACGCGCTGGGCAAACTCACCGGTGGCATCGCCCATGACTTCAACAATCTGCTGACCGGCATTATCACCAGCCTGGAGCTGATCCAGAAACGCATCGACGACGGGCGCACCGACAAAGTCCGGTTTTACGCCGAAGCCGCGCTGGGTTCGGCCACCAGCGCCGCCTCATTGACGCATCGCCTATTGGCTTTTGCCCGTCAGCAACCGCTCGACACCCGGCCGGTGGACGTCAATGAACACATTCGTTCGCTGGAAGAATTGCTGGTGCGCACCATTGGTGAACACATCGCGCTGAAACTCGAACTGACCTCCAAGGCCGCCATTGCGCTGGTCGACCCGATACAGCTGGAAAGTGCGGTGCTGAATCTGGTGATCAACGCGCGCGATGCCCTGCCCCAGGGCGGGAATATCTGGGTCAGCACCTATGCGGCCTACTCGCATGGCGATTTGAAACTGGCGGACGGCGCCTATGTCGCGCTGGCAGTGCGCGACGACGGCACGGGCATCGAACACCATGTGATCGATAAAGTCTTCGAGCCGTTTTTCACCACCAAGCCACTGGGCCAGGGCACCGGGCTGGGGCTGTCGAGCATCTACGGGTTTGCCCGGCAATCGGGGGGCGATGCGCACATTCGCAGCGTGGCCCGGCGCGGCACTGAAGTCACGATCATGTTGCCGGCCACCTCGGACCCGACCACTGCTGATGTCGTGCCGGAGTACGTGGATCAGCAAGGTTTGGGCGAACATGTGCTGATCGTCGAAGACATGCCGGCGGTGCGCCTGTTTGTCGCCGAGGTGCTGGCGGACGCCGGCTATCGCTGCACGCAAGCGGGTGATATCGAAAGCGCGCTGGAACGGCTGCAAAACGACCCGTCCATTGATCTGATGCTGACGGACGTCGGACTGCCGCGCATGAACGGGCGGGAGCTGGCGGATGTGGCCCGGGGTTGGCGCGAAAAGTTGCCGATCCTGTTCATGACCGGTTACGCGGAGAATGCGATCAATCGCCAGGTGTTCCTCGGCGATGGCATGGACATGCTGATCAAACCCTTTCAGATCAACGAGCTGCTGGACAAGGTTCGCCGCACCCTCGACGGCGCCTGAAGATCAAAAGATCGCAGGCTTCGCCAGCTCCTACCCGGGCACGCCGATCCAGTGTAGGAGCTGGCGCAGCCTGCGATCTTTTGATTTATCGCGACCCCAGCACCCGGGCCAAAAACGCCGCGGTCCGGCTCTTTTTGCTCTTGGCGACTTTCTGCGGCGTGCCCGCCACCACAATCCTGCCGCCCTGATCCCCGGCCCCCGGCCCGATGTCGATCACCCAGTCACTCTGCGCAACCACGCGCATTTCATGTTCGACAACGATCACCGTGTGCCCCGCCGTCACCAGCGTATTCAACTGCTCGAGCAAGCGATCGACATCCCGCGGGTGCAACCCCGTAGTCGGCTCATCGAGCACATACAACGTTGCCCCACGCTGATTGCGTTGCAGCTCGGTGGCCAGTTTGATTCGCTGCGCTTCACCGCCGGACAGTTCAGTGGCCGGCTGGCCGAGACGCAGGTAACCCAGGCCAATATCGCGCAGCACTTCCAGCGAACGACGGATTCCCGGTTGCTCCGTGAACACCTCGACCGCTTCGTCCACCGTCAACTGCAACACCTGCGCGATGTTCAAACCCTGCCAGATAATGGCCAGCGTCTGCGGGTTGTAGCGTGCGCCATGACACGTCGGGCACGGTGCATAGACGCTGGGCATGAACAGCAACTCGACGCTGACAAAGCCTTCACCTTCGCAGGTCGGGCAGCGGCCCTTGGCGACGTTGAAGGAGAACTGTCCGGCGTCATACCCGGCGGCCTGGGCCTCGGGTGTCGCGGCGTACAACTTGCGCACGTTGTCGAACAGCCCGGTGTAGGTCGCCAGGTTCGAGCGCGGCGTGCGGCCGATGGGTTTCTGATCGACTTGCACCAGACGCTTGATCGACTCCAGCCCCGCGCTGACCTGACCGCCGCTGACTTGCGGCGCATCGTCCTCAAGGCTCAGCTCTTCGGCCTCGGGGTCACTGGCCGCACGCCCCAGATGCGCCCCCACCAGCTCCAGCAACGCCTGGCTGACCAGGCTTGATTTACCTGAACCCGAGACGCCCGTCACCGAGGTAAAACAGCCCAGCGGAAACTCGACGCTGAGGTTGTTCAAGTTGTTGCGAGTGATGCCCTCCAGCCGCAGCCAGTCGGTCGGTTTGCGGCTGGTTCGGGGTTGAGTGACCTGCTCGGCGAACAGGTAAGCCCGAGTCTGCGAGTTGGCCACTTCGGCCAGTCCCTCGGGCGGACCGCTGTACAGAATGCGCCCGCCATGCTCCCCCGCCGCCGGGCCGACATCGATCAACCAATCGGCGCGGCGCATGGTTTCCAGGTCATGTTCGACCACAAACAAGGTGTTCCCGGCGGCCTTCAAACGTTGCAGGGCTTCAAACAATGCTTCGCCATCCGCCGGGTGCAAGCCGGCCGAGGGCTCATCCAGCACGTAAATCACCCCGAACAATTGCGAACCCAGTTGCGTCGCCAGGCGCAGGCGCTGCAACTCGCCGGATGACAAGGTCGGCGTGCTGCGCTCCAGCGCCAGATAACCGAGGCCCAGATCGGTCAGGGTGCTGACCCGCTCCAGCAAATCCTGGGCGATCCGTTGCGCCGCCAGGCGTTTCTCCACCGACAGGTTGGGCGTGTGCCGCACATCCGGTGCATTGGCGTGAGCGCTGGCGCCATGGGCCACGCGTTGCTCACGCGCCTCGCGGGTCTGCTCATGGCTCAAGACCTCTCCCGCCTCATCGGCCTGTTCGAGGTAGCTGTGAGCGGCCACCGGCCGCAACACCTCGGCCACTTGCAGCAACGGCATTTGCGATAACTCGCCGATGTCATAGCCGGCGAAGGTCACCGACAAGGCCTCGCGTTTCAGCCGTTTGCCGTCGCACAACGGGCACGGGCTGCCCAGCATGAATTGCGAAACACGCTTCTTCATCAACGCACTTTGGGAATGACTGAACGTGTGCAGGATGTAGCGCCGCGCCCCGGTGAAGGTGCCCTGATAGCTCGGTTCCATATTGCGCTTGAGGGCGACTTTGGTTTCTGCCGGCGTGAGCCCGGCGTACACCGGCACCGTCGGGGTTTCTTCGGTGAAGAGAATCCAGTCACGCTGCTTTTTCGGCAGATCACGCCAGGGTTTATCGACGTCGTAACCCATCGTCACGAGGATGTCCCGCAGGTTCTGTCCCTGCCACGCCGTGGGCCAGGACGCGACCGCACGCTGGCGAATGGTCAGGTTCGGGTCCGGGACCATCAGGGCTTCGGTGACTTCATAGACCCGTCCCAAGCCGTGACAGTCGGGGCACGCGCCTTGGGGCGTGTTGGGCGAAAAATCCTCGGCATACAACATCGGCTGTCCCGGCGGATAGCTGCCGGCGCGGGAGTAGAGCATGCGGATCAGGCTCGACAGCGTGGTCACGCTGCCCACCGAAGAGCGCGTGCTCGGCGTGCCCCGTTGCTGTTGCAAGGCGACGGCGGGCGGCAGGCCTTCAATGGAGTCGACGTCCGGCACTCCGACCTGATCGATCAGACGCCGCGCATAAGGCGCCACGGATTCGAAATAGCGTCGCTGCGCTTCGGCATACAAGGTCGAAAAGGCCAGCGACGATTTGCCCGAGCCGGACACGCCCGTGAACACCACCAAGGCGTCACGCGGGATATCAACGTCGACGTTCTTGAGGTTGTGCTCACGGGCACCACGCACTCGGACCATGCCGGAAGGGGGATTGGAGGTGCGCTTGGTGGTCATGGGATACCTTGAATAGTGTCTGCCTGCGATTGGGCACGATTCAGACCGTAGGAGCTGCCGAAGGCTGCGATCTTTTGATCTTTCTCTGGTGCGATGCCCAAGATCAAAAGATCGCAGCCTTCGGCAGCTCCTACAGGGAATTGGGGTTCAGCCATTGAGCACGGTGCGGACCATTCGGGTCAGCGCCTCGGGGCTGTAGGGTTTACTGAGTAAAAACGTGTCGGGGCTGAGTTGGTGGTTGCGCGAAATAATGTCGCGGGTGTGGCCAGACGTGAACAACACTGCCACCGGTGGCGTCTGCACTTTGGCCCAGGCCGCCAGGTCCGAACTTTTGATCAACCCAGGCATGACCACGTCGGTGAAGATCAGCTCCACCGCCACGCCGTCCAGCAACATCTGCATCGCGGCGTCGCCGTTGGCAGCGGTCAGGACCCGGTAGCCTTCTTCACACAGCAGCTCCACCACCGAGCTGCGCACCGCCTCGTTGTCCTCGACCACCAGAATGGTTTCGTGCCCGCCCCGATGCTGCGCATCCGGGGTCGCCGGTTCACTCGGCAACGGCCGCAGGCTTCGCGGAAAATACAGCTGCACCCGAGTGCCCTGCCCCTCGACGCTGGACATCTCGATGTGCCCGCCGCTCTGTTTGACGAACCCGAACACCATGCTCAGCCCCAGCCCCGTGCCCTGACCATCGGCCTTGGTGGTGAAAAACGGCTCGAACGCCTGAGCCAGAATATGCGCTGGCATGCCGGCGCCCGTATCGGCCACGGCGACACGCACATAATCGCCGGCGACGATGCCTTTACCGGCGCAGAACCTGCGGTCAAGGGCGACGTTCTCGGCACTCAATTCAATGGTCCCTTCACCCTGCATGGCGTCGCGCGCATTGATCGCCAGGTTGAGGATGGCGTTTTCCAGCAGGTTGCGATCGACGTTGATATGCCAGGAGGCTTGCGGCAGCCGCACATCGATCTGGATGGTTTCACCCAGTGCCCGCTGCAACAATTCGCCCAGGCCTTCGAAGATCTGGCGCGGGTCGCAGACCGCCGGCGACAACGGTTGGCGACGGGCGAAGGCGAGCAATTGCGAAGACAGTTTTGCCCCGCGTTCCACTGCCGCAATCGACGCCGAGACCCGACGCTGCACGTTGGCATTGTCCGGCTCATGCCGCGCCAACAAATGCAGGTTGCCGGCGATCACTTGCAACAGGTTATTGAAGTCATGGGCCACGCCACCGGTAAGGCCGCCGATGGCTTCGAGTTTCTGCGACTGGCGCAACTGTTCTTCCGCCGCCAGCCGCGCACCGACTTCATCGGCAACGCGCTGTTCCAGGTTACGGGTGAACTTGAGCAAGGATTCTTCGGCGGTCTTGCGTTCGTGGATGTCGATCAACACGCCGGGAAAGCGGAACGGTTGGCCCTGTTCATCGAACTCGCAGCAGCCGCTGGCCTGTACCCACAAGTAACTGCCATCCGGGCGCAGCACCCGGTACTCGGCGTTGAAGGGCTCGCCGGTGGTCACGGATTGATTGACCTGTTCCTTGACCCAGTCGCGGTCGTCAGGGTGAATCCGCGCTTCGGCGAATTCGGTTGGCAGGTCGCCGAGGTTGCGTTCGGCCGGATAGGAGAAGGTGCGGGCAAAGCGCTCATCGCCGGACAGCAGATTGCCCTTGATGTCCCACACGAACGAGCCGAGCAAAGCCCCGGCATTCAACGCCAGGCGCACTCGTTCATTGTCGGCGCGATAGGCGTCTTCGGCCTCTTGGCGCCGGCGCTCGGAGATCACATGGTCGGTGGTTTCGACCACCATCGCCATGACCCCGGCCGGCTCGCCGCGGTCATTGGCCACCGGGCTGTAATAGAGGTCAAGCCAGACATCCTCGGGAACGCCGTCGCGCAACAGCACCAGTTCTTTATTGTGATAGGACAAGGTGCCGCCGGCCAGACAGGTATCGACCACGTGCCGGTTGAATTCGGCGACTTCCGGCCAGCCCAGTTCCACCGGCGAGCCCAGCAGATACGGGTGTCGGCCTCCGGCGAACGATGAGTACGCATCGTTGTAGATCATGTAGCCGAGGCGGCCCCACAGCATCACCATCGGCAGCGGCGAGGCGAGCAATAACTGCACCGCGCTGCACAGGCTGGCGGGCCAGGTCTCGAGGTTCCCCAGCTCGGTCCGGCTCCAATCGAACGCACGAATGCGCCCGGCCATTTCACCCTCCCATCCGGCACACCCGTGGCTATCGTCTAGAAACTGCATCGACTGATTCTGTGTCCGTGTGAATGGCGTCGTCTGTTTCGAGCATCGCGCGCGCCAATGGTTTCATGGAGGTATGGGCTGAATCTTGTGGCTCATTTCAGTGAACCAGAATCTGTGGCTGCCACAGATCCCTGTGGGAGCGGGCTTGCCCGCGATGAGGGCGTGACGGTCAATATTTTTATCGACTGCTATACCGCTATCGCGGGCAAGCCCGCTCCCACAGGTTGCGAATCCAGCTTTTAGTAGGGAGGTTATACCTCAATCAAATGCTTCATCGGATGGTAGCCAGTTTTGAGCGTGGCGGCGACGTCCAGAATCGATCAGGCGCAAGCCGACGCGCTCGTTGCAGGCATGGACGGAGGCGAGCGGTTTTGGCCGGTGATCAAGTAGGCGCTGCCGCAGGCTGCGATCTTTTGATCCTCAGGGTCCTCAAAAACAAAAATCAACAGATCGCAGCCTGCGGCAGCTCCTACAGTGGGGGTCAATGAAAATCCCGGCTGCGGATGCTGATACCGTCGAGCAAGGGGCTCAGGTCGCTCAAACGCCCGGCGATCAAATGGCGCACCTCGCCTTGCTGCTCCCAGCGCCCATCGACCTTGAGCAGTTGCGAGCCGACCAGCACTTGTCGCTGCCGCTCAGCCAGGTCGCGCCAGACCACCACGTTGACGTTGCCGAACTCGTCTTCAAGGGTGACGAAGGTCACCCCACTGGCGGTGCCCGGGCGCTGGCGGCCGGTCACCAGCCCGGCGACGCTGACCGGGCGGCCATTTTCGATCGCCAGCAATTCCTTCGAACTGCGGCAGCGCCGGGCTTTCAACTCGCCTCGTAGCAGGGCCAATGGATGCGGGCCGAGGGTGGTGCCGACGCTGTTGTAATCGGCCAGCAGGTCTTCACCCACCGTGGGTTTTGGCAGCGACACCCTGTCCTCATCCTGACTCGGCAAACCGGCAAACAAGCCCAATTGTTTTTGCACCCCCGCCACTTCCCAGCGCGCCCGATGGCGGTCACCGGCCAAACCGCGCAGCGCGCCGGCATCGGCCAGTTGCTCTTGCGCACGGGCATCGAGTCGCGCCCGTTCGCCGAGGTCGGCAATGTCGATGAACGCACCTTTCGCCCTCGCGACTTCAATGCGCCGGGCATCGTCCTCGCGAAAGCCCTTGATCATCCGTAACCCCAGGCGAATCGCCGGCTGCGCGCCGATGATCGGTTCAAGGCTGCAATCCCAGTCGCTGGCGCGCACGTCCACCGGGCGAATCTGCAAATGGTGCCGGCGAGCGTCCTGCAGAATCTGGTCCGGGCTGTAAAAACCCATCGGCCAGCTGTTGATCAGCGCACAGGCAAAGGCCGCCGGTTCGTGGCATTTCAACCAGCAACTGGCGTACGTCAGCAAGGCGAAACTGGCGGCGTGGGACTCGGGAAATCCGTAACTGCCGAAACCTTTGATCTGCTCGAAAATCTGCGCGGAAAACTCCGGCGTGTAGCCGTTTTTCTTCATCCCGGCGGCCAGGCGTTCCTTGTGCGGCTCCAGTCCGCCATGACGTTTCCAGGCCGCCATGGAACGGCGCAACTGATCGGCTTCGCCGGGGCTGTAGTCGGCGGCGACGATGGCGATCTGCATGACCTGTTCCTGAAACAGCGGCACGCCGAGGGTGCGTTTCAACACATCCCTCAACTGTTCGGAGGGGTAGCTTTCCAGTTCTTCCTTGTTCCGTCGGCGCAAATACGGATGCACCATGCCGCCCTGAATAGGTCCGGGCCGAACAATCGCCACCTCAATCACCAGATCATAAAACGTGCGGGGCTTGAGCCTGGGCAGCATGGACATTTGTGCGCGGGATTCGATCTGGAACACGCCGACGGTGTCGGCACGGCTGATCATCTCGTAGGTTTGCGGGTCTTCGGAAGGCACCGTCGCCAGACTCAAGTCCCGGCCGCGATGACGGCGCAGCAAATCGAAACAGCGGCGAATCGCGCTGAGCATGCCCAAGGCCAGAATATCCACCTTGAGCAACCCGACCGCGTCCAGATCATCCTTGTCCCACTGGATGATGGTGCGCTCGGCCATCGCCGCGTTTTCCACCGGCACGAGGCTGTCCAGCGGCTGCTCGGAAATGACGAAGCCGCCGGGGTGCTGCGACAAGTGCCGGGGGAAACCGATCAGCTGTTGGGTCAAGCTCAATACCCGGCGCAGCACCGGGCTCTCGGGATCGAAGCCGCCTTCAAGCAGGCGTTCGACGGGCGGCGTGTTGTCACTCCAGTGCCCGCAGCAATCGGCCAGCGCATTGATCTGATCCGGCGGCAGCCCCAAGGCCTTGGCGACATCGCGCACCGCACCGGCAGCGTGGTAGGTGCTGACCACCGCGGTCAACGCCGCGCGAGTGCGGCCATAGCGCTGGAACACATACTGCAGCACTTCTTCGCGGCGTTCGTGCTCGAAGTCCACATCAATGTCCGGCGGCTCGTTGCGTTCCTTGGACAGAAAACGCTCGAACAGCATGTTCATCCGGTCCGGGTCGATCTCGGTGATGCCCAGGGCGAAACACACCGCCGAGTTGGCCGCCGAGCCTCGCCCCTGGCAAAGGATTCTCTCGCGCCGGGCGAAGGCGACGATGTCCTGAACCGTCAGAAAATAGCTTTCATAACCCAGCTCGGCGATCAGCCCCAGTTCCTTGTCGATCAGCGCGCGCACCTTGTCGCTCGCACCTTCAGGCCAGCGCTCGCGGATGCCCCGTTCGGTCAGTTCACTCAGCCAGGACGCTGCGCTGTGTCCTTGCGGGACCAATTCGCGGGGGTACTGATAACGCAATTGGCCGAGGTCAAAGGTGCAGCGCCGGGCGATGTTCAGGGTTTCATCGAGCAAGGCTTGCGGATAGATCGCGTGCAAGGCGTCGAGACTGCGCAGATGCCGTTCGCCATTGGGGTGCAGGCGCAATCCGGCCTCGGCCACCGACACGTGATGACGGATGGCGGTCATGGTGTCCTGCAGGGCGCGACGGCCACGGATGTGCATGTGCACATCGCCGCTGGCCACTGCCGGGATGTGCACTGCCCTGGCCAACGTCAGTAATGCGCTCAATCGCCCGCTGTCGTCCTGGCTGCGATGTAGCTGGACCGCCAGCCACACTCGTTCGGCGAAGGTCTGCTTGAGCCAGTGGCCGCTGGCCACATCATCCACGGCATCCGGCACCCACAACACCAGCAGCCCCGGCATCGGCTCGCTGAAATCCTCCCGCAACACTTGATACTGACCTTTTTGCGTACGGCGCCGCGCTCGGGTAATCAGCCGGCACAGGCTCTGATAGCCCGCAAGATTTTCCACCAGCAGCACCAGTTTCGGGCCGTTCTCGATCCGCACTTCGCTGCCGATAATCAGCGGCAACTCCACGGATTTCGCCGCCTGCCAGGCGCGGACGATGCCGGCCAGGGTGCATTCATCGGTGATCGCCAGCGCTTGATAGCCCTGTTTTTTCGCCTGTTGAAATAGTTCAAGGGCGCTGGAGGCCCCGCGCTGGAAACTGAAGTTCGACAGGCAATGCAGCTCGGCATAACCGATGCTCATGCGAACCAGCCCTGCAACCACAACGGGCCGCTTTCACCGACCGCACGATAGGCCCAGCCCTGCTGGCCATTACGGGTTTCGATCAGGTAATAATCCCGGCGCACGTCGGCGCCGTCCCACCAACCGGTCTCGATACGCTCCGGCCCCATGAGGATGCGCGTCGAACCTTCGTGGACCGCCTGCGGTTGCGCCAGCAACCAGCCCGGACGCTGCACGCCAGGCATGACGGCGCAGCGCTGACTGTCGACATTGGCTTGCCACGCGCACTCCGGCCGGTGATCGGCCTGGAAGCGCAAGCCATGCACCGCGTCATCCCCCAGCCGCGCGCGCAAGCGTTCGCGCAGTTGCTCCCAAGGCAAGGACTGCTGCGGACGGTCGTCGAACAGTTCCTGAAACTGGGGAACGAAAGCCGGCAAGTCTTCGGCGCGCAGGCGGAAACCGCGCACCGGCGCTTCCACCTGGACTTGTTCCAGACGGCCTCGGGCCAGTTCAAAGAGCATCGCCGGATCGCGTTCGGCGCTGAGCAAACCGACCTTGATCACGCTGTCCGGCAAGCCGGCGTGTTCCAGGTGCAGGTCGAAACGCTGCACGCCGCTGTCGCGTCCGCACAGATACGCCGCCAGATCACCGGTCAAGCGGCGCAACGGGAACAGCAGCGCCTGATGGGACTGCACGTCGAAATTGAGCTCGATGCGCACATCGAAGCGGTCCGGCGGCAGGTAAAACGCCAGCGCCAGTCGCCGTGTGCCGAGCAGCGCATCCAGATGCTTGAGCACCTGAGACTCGAACCGCCGGGCCAGACTGTGCCGGGGCAACGCCTGCACCTGATTCAAGGTGCGTAGCCCCATGCGCGACAACGCCGTGGCGACGTTGGCCTCCAGCCCGATCCGGTCGACGGGCAATTGCCCCAGATGATGCTGCAAGGCTTGATCGTCCGGCACCACCAGACCGTCATAGGCGTTAGCCAGAATCCGCGCCGCCACCGGGTTGGGCGCGGCAACGATGCGGTGGCGAAACCCCAGCTCGCCAAGTTCGTCGCGCAAGCGCTTTTCGAGCTGCGGCCAGTCGCCGAACAACCCCAGGCTCGACTCGATTTCAAACACCACCGCACGCGGGTAATGCACGCTGACCTGAGAGCTGAAACGGTAGGCCCACGCGGCGAGAAACTGTTGCCAATGCTCGATTTCGGCGACGTCGTATTCGGCGGTGACAAAGCCTTTGCTCAAGGCCTGCGCGGCGGTCATCGACTGGCCGGGACGCAATCCCAGCGCTCGTGCCGACGCGTTGACCGCCTGCAACACCCGACGCTGTGCCGGGCCCGTCAGCAGCGCCAGCGGTTCATCGGGATCGGCGCGCTGACGCAGTACCGCGTCCAGCGCCAATTGCGGGAAAAGAATACACACCCAGCGCATGGCAACCTCAATGCCCCACGGGGAAGGCAATCGGCGCCGAACGGGCCAGCCCGCCACGGCACTTGAGCACGCGCAGTTGCGCAGGCCTGGCGTCGATGGCGATGCGCAGCGCGGCCGGTGACGGGTTGATCGCTTCATTGATCGAGCGGTAGGCAAACGCCAGGGTCGAGCCGGTTTCCGCCGCCACCTGCAAGCGCCGCAACGCCCGGTCATCGGCCTTGTGCGGCCAGCACAGCACCGCGCCGCAGCTGCCCGAGCGCAGGCATTGTTCCGCCGCCCACAGGGCATCGCGCTCGCTGGCCTGGATGATCGACAACTGGCGCAGGTCAACCCCGGCGTTTTGCCAGGCTTGCGGATAGGGGACGTAGGGCGGCGCCACCAGCACGATGCGCTCGCCCGCCGCCGCCAGCCGCGCCAGCGCCGGCCACACCAGTTGCAACTCGCCGACGCCCTGCCCCGCCAGGAGGATTTCGGTCAGCGCCGCTTCCGGCCAGCCGCCGGTGGGCAACGCCGCATCCAGCGTGGCATGCCCGGTGGGTTGCGGGCTGGCAGTGGGTGGCGCAGGCCGGCCCTTCCAGACCTGGCCGCCATTGAACAGCGTATCCAGTGCAACGACGGCGCCCATCACCCTTGCCTCACCAGGCCGCAGAACACGCCTTCGATGGCGAGATCCTGATCGGGCTGAACATTGATTGGCTTATAGGCCGGGTTGCGCGGCAACAGGCGCACCGCGTCACCGACCCGCTCGAAACGTTTGATCGTGACTTCGCCGTCCAGCCGCGCCACGACGATCTGGCCGTTGAGCGCTTCGGGGTTGCGGTGCACGCCCACCAGGTCACCGTCGAGAATGCCGTCCTCGATCATCGAGTCACCCTTGACCCGCAGCATGTAATCCGGCACCCGGGAGAAGATCGACGGGTCGAGCAACAAACGGCTGTGGACCTCGGCATCGGCCCCGATCGGCGCACCCGCTGCGACCCGGCCGAGGACAGGAATGTCCAGCAACTCGGGCCGCGCCGGCTGCCCAAGCAAACGAATGCCCCGGGCCTGATGCGCATTGACCTCGATGAAACCGGCCTCGGTCAACGCCAGCACATGCTTGCGCGCCACGCTGCGGGAGGCGAAACCAAAGGCCTCGCTGATTTCAGCGAGGCTCGGGGACTGACCGTGCTCCGCGATTCGATCGCGGATAAAGGTCAGGATGGCGGTACGGCGGGGAGTTAAAGTCGTCATGGAGTACATTTGTACTCTTTCGGCATTTCCCTGGCAAGGATTTGTAGGAACCGCCTGTAGGAATTGCGTGTATGGACCGTAGGAGCTGTCGAAAGAAACGAGGCTGCGATCTTTTGACTTTGATTTTTTAAAAACAAGATCAAAAGATCGCAGCCTCGTTTCTCTCGACAGCTCCTACACCGCTCCTACGCAGCTTCTACAGAGGACGCCAGAAACCCTGCGATGTAATCGATAAACGCCACGACCTTGGCCGTCGCCCGCCGATGACTCGGGTACACCGCCAGGATGTGCGCGCCAAAGCTGTCCGGGTCGATCTCGTAATCAGCCATCACCCGCACCAGCCGTCCGTCGGCAATGTACGGCGCGGCACTCCACAGCGGTGTGTGCAGCAAGCCGCGTCCGGCCAGCGCATTGGCCAACAGCAGGTCGTAATTGTCGCTGCGCAGTCGCGGCGACGGGGGTTGCGGCAGGCTCAAACGCTGGCCGTCGCGTTCGGCCCACCAGAATTCGCGGCTGAGCAACGGATGGCGATACAGCAGCCATTCGTGGTCATCGAGGGTTTGTGGCGTGACCGGCAACCCCTTGCGCGCCAGATACGCCGGGCTGGCACACAACGCCAGCCGATTGCTGCCAACGACCCGGGCAATCAACCCCGGCAAATCGTCATGGCCTTCGCGCAAGGCCAGGTCGTAGCCGCTTTCCAGCAAGTTGACGAACTCATCGCAGAGGTCCACTTGCAGATTGATCTGCGGGTATTGCTCCAGAAAACCGCCACAGACCTGATCGAGAAAAGCCTGGCCGTACGCCAGCGGCGCGGTGATTTTCAGACTGCCGCGCAGGCCGTGTTGCAACTGCTCGATCTCCTCGCCGGCCTCGTCCAGACGCTGCAACACCTGACGCGCCGTCTCCAGGTAGAGCCGTCCCGATTCCGTCAGCAGAATTCGCCGCGTACTGCGCTCGAACAATCGCGCGCCGAGTTCGGCTTCCAGATGATTGACCGCCTTGGTCAGGGCCGACGGCGTCTTGCCCAGTTGCTCGGCCGCCCGACTGAAACTGCCCAGTTGCGCCGTGACCACGAACATTTTCAACGCACCCAACTTGTCCATTCTTTTTCCATTCAGGCAAAAACGTTTTTCGTGAGCGAGGCGTTCTGCCGAGCGCGACAAGCCACTAATCTGGCCATCAGACGCAATAACAAGGAAACATTCAATGAAAAGATTCATCCCGAATCTATTGATGGCCGCAATGGGTTTTGCCTCGATGGAAGCCATGGCAGCCGCCGATCTGGTGCTGCTCAACGGCAAGATTTTCACCGCCGACCGCGCCCAACCGAACGTGCAGGCATTGGCGGTGCAGGACGGCAAAGTGCTGCAAGTCGGCAGCGACGCGCAGATCAAGGCCTTGATCGAATCCGGAACCAAGGTGGTCGATCTCGGCGGCAAGGCATTGATGCCCGGCCTGATCGACAGCCATTCCCACGCGATTTTCGGCGGTCTGGAGATGGCTTCCGCCAACATGGAAGACGAGGTGGTTGACCTCGACGAACTGGAAAAACGCCTCAAAGGCTGGCGTGACGATGGTAAGGCGAAGCATGGCGATGTCCTGAGCGTGGCCGGCATGAGTTCGGCTTACTGGGCCCAGGCCGAAGCGTTGGGCAAAAAATTCAACAGCGGCGAATGGGCCACGGTGCCGGTGGTGTTCACTGGCAGCGACCACCACACCGCGTGGGCCAATAACGTCATGCTGGAACGCGCGGGCATTAATGCAGCGCTGCTGAAAACCCTGCCGGACGCCGAGAAAGACACGATCGGCACACTCGCCGATGGCAACCCCAACGGTTTCGTGGTGGACGCCGGCTGGGATCGCGTCGCCTCGAAAATGCCGGTGCCGAGCGCCGCCAACATGCTCAAAGCCGCGCAATCGGCTGTGCGCTACAACAACAGCCTCGGCATCACCGCGTGGATGGACCCCGCCGCCAACGCCGCGCCCGGCGAGCCGGTGTTCGCGCTCAAACCGACGGAGAAAACCGTCGGCGTCCTGCCCGCCTACAAAGCGCTGTCCGAAACCGGCGGCATGAGCGTCCACGTGGCCGCGCTGCTGGTGGCCAATCCGAAAAGCGTACCGGCCGATCTCGAGACGCTTGACAAGGTTCGTCAGCAATTTCAGGGCATCCCCAACCTGTCCCTGCCGGGCGTGAAAATTTTCGCCGACGGCGTGATCGAGTACCCGGCGCAGAGCGCGGCGATGATCGATCCGTACAGCAATTCGCACAAACAGGGCGAACTGCTGATCGATCCCAAGCATTTCGGCGAGCTGGTCAGCGCCATCGATCAGCGCGGCTGGCGGGTGCACATCCACGCCATCGGCGACCGCGCGGTGCGTGAGGCGCTGAACGGCATTGCTCAGGCGCGCAAGGATCGCCAAAGCGGCGTGACGCATTCGATCACGCACCTGCAAATGGTCAACCCGAAAGAGTTTGCGCGGTTCAAACCGCTCGACGTCATCGCCTCGATGCAGCTGCTGTGGGCCACCGCCGACGATTACACCCTGGACATGATCAAGCCGTACGTCAGCGCCCTCGCCTTCCGCTACCAATACCCGGCGCACTCGCTGCTCAAACAGGGCGCGACCATCGCGGGCGCCAGCGACTGGCCGGTATCCTCATCCAACCCGTGGAACGCCATGGCCCAGGCCATCACCCGCGACGGCCCGCTGGGCGTGCTCAACGCCGACGAGCGCCTGGACCGCGAAACCATGTTCTATGCCTACACCCTCAACGCGGCCCGGACCATCGGCCTGGAGCAGCAGATCGGTTCGCTGAGCACTGGCAAGCAAGCCGATTTCATCGTGCTCGACCGCGATGTCTTCAGCGTCGACAACAAAGCCCTGCATGACACCCAAGTGCTGCAAACCTGGTTTGCCGGCCGCGAAGTCTACACACGCCCCCTCTAAAAATAATCACCCGAACCACTGCCCGTCCCCCGCACGCATTGCCGGGGAGCGGCGCAGCCTTGCGCGAAAAACTGCCCATAACAATCACAATAGCGGGATGCACCCATGAAAGCTTTCACCCTGTTCGCCCTCGGTTCCTTGAGCGTGCTGCCCATGAGCAGCCAGGCATTGCCTTTGAATGACGACTTCGCCGTGCTGGTCGACCTGACCCTGGCCAGCGATTACCGCACCCGCGGCATTTCCCAAACCCAGAACGATCCCGCGATTCAGGCCGGTGTGACCCTCGCTCACAGTAGCGGCCTGTACCTCGGCGCCTGGAGTTCCAACGTCGATTTCGGCGGCGGCCTGAAAACCCGACAGGAAGTCGATTACTACGCCGGTTGGCTGTGGCAGGCGACCGATGCGGTCAGCCTGGACCTTGGTTACCTGAAATACGCCTATCCCAAAGAAAGCCAGTTCAATCAGGGCGAGACCTACGCCATCCTCAGCGCTTACGGGGTGAAACTGGCCGCCTATTACTCCGCCGATGCACAGGGTATCGACAGCCAGCAAAGCTCGCTTTATAGCTACGTTGGGTATGAAACGGAGTTGCCTTACGACACCGGCCTGAAACTGCGATACGGCAACATGGATTTCAAGGATCCGCACCTGTACTCGAGCTCCGGCCATGCGCAAGACTCGTACCGCGAATGGGAAGTCAAACTGACCCACGAACTGGCCGGTGTGATGCTGGGGTTGAGCTACATCGACACCGACCTGTCGAAAAGCCAGTGCGCCAGCAATTGGGGGTTTGATGATGTCTGCAGCGCGACCGTAGTGGCGAGCATCAGCAAATCCTTCTGACCACAGAGCCCCCGTAGGAGCTGCCGAGAGAAACGAGGCTGCGATCTTTTGATTTTGATTTTGATTTTGATTTTTTAAAAACAAGATCAAAAGATCGCAGCCTCGTTTCACTCGACAGCTCCTACACAGCTCCTACGCAGCTCCTACAAGCATTCAGGTGAGGGCAGCCAGGTAGGCCCACGGGTAGATTCCGCGGTCGTGGCCGTCGCTGAAGATCAGTTGCAGGCCGTAGCCCTGGGCGTTCAACTCGATCACTTGAACACGTGAATCGACCATTGGCGTCAGCCTTTGCAAGCGAAACGCCCGGCACTGCGAGCACGGGCACTGGCGGCGCAACCCGGCGTGATCCAGCCGTTGCTCACGCCCATCCGGCCAGTTCAATCGCAGTTGCTGTGTGCTGCGCGAATTGCCGATCGTCAGCGGGCTCATTGCAGCTGACTCAAGGCAATGCGCACGGCTTTGCGCACTTCCGGATCGCCGTCGTCTTGCGTAGCCTGCAACGGGGCGATGGCACCTTTGTCGTTCAATTCGCCGAGCGCCAGCGCGGCTTCCTTGCGCAGGTTGCTGATGCGATGGCCGAGGGTTTCGATCAGCGCGTCCAACGCCGGGGTGTAACGCAAGCGCCCGAGGCTGCGGGTGGCGCGCAGGCGCACTTGCCAGTAATCGTCGCTCAGCGCGTCGACCAGTGCCGGGCCGGCATCGGTGTGGCCGACCTTGCCCAGCGTGGTCGCGGCTTCCTCGCGTACTTGCCAGGCGTGATCCCGCAAGGCCTGGCGTAGCGCCGGCAGCACCTGGGCGTCAGACGCCAGACCCAAGGCCCCGGTGGCGGCGCGGCGGACTTCTGTGTCCGGGTCGTCACTGGCCAGTCGTGCCAGCGCGGGCAAGGCATCCAGCTGTTTGAGCCAGCCGAGCACGCCCACGGCTTCGCGACGTACGCTGGCGTCTTCATCACTCAAGGCGCTTGAAGCAGCCGTCGCGGCACCGGGAAAGCGCAACTCGCGCAACGCCCTGAACGCGGCGATGCGCACGTTGATGTCGGTGTGCCCGGTCCACGGCAAAACCACCCGGCCCGCGGATTCACTCTTAAGCAGGCTCAAGCTTTGCGCGGCGGCGGCTTGCACGGCCGGCGACGGATCGGTCAACGCCTGGCAGAGCGCCTCGACGACCGGCTCATCCTCCCAGGCCTCCAGCAAGCGCGCGGCTTCGGCACGAACGTCTTCGGTCGGGTCGGCGGCCAGTCGGTTGACCAGCCACAGCAAGCCGTCCGGTTCTTCGAGGTCGGCCAGTTCGATCAGGGCAATCCGGCGCACACCCGCGTCGGCATCGGTCAGGCGCGGTTGCAGGGCAAGAATCTCTTGGTTATCGGTTACATCGAATAGTGAGGTCATAGGGCAAATCGCGGCAGTTTGTTTTCAGGAGGCAGTCCGAGAGGGTTCAGGCGCGGTAGCTGCCGACCGTCTTCGTGACGCAGTAATTCGAGGCAATGACGCTTGAGGCGCGAGAACTCGTGGCTGGTCACCAGTTCGGTGGTGCGCGGCCGGGGAAAGTCGAGGCGCAGGTCTTCGATGATCCGGCCGGGACGCGAGCTCATGACCAGCAAGCGGTCAGCGAGGAACAGCGCTTCGTCGATGTCATGGGTGACGAACACCACGGTGGTGCGAATCCGCGTCCAGATATCCAGCAGCAACGCCTGCATGTTCAAGCGGGTCAGGGCATCAAGGGCGCCGAAAGGCTCATCCATCAGCAACAGACGCGGACGGTTGATCAGCACCCGGGCGATTTCCACCCGTTGCTGCATGCCGCCGGACAACTGGTCGGGCCAACGTTCGGCAAAACCGTCGAGGCCGACCAGCGCAAGGATGTCGTCGGCGGCCGTGTGCCGTTCGGCCTTGCCGATGCCGCGCATTTTCAGGCCAAACGCCACGTTGTCGCGCACCGTACGCCAGGGGAACAGCGTGTGATGCTGGAACACCATGCCACGCTGCGGCGAAGGACCGGCGACCGGAGAACCGTCGACATTCAGGGTTCCGCTGTACGTCGTCAGATGCCCGGCCAACGCGCCGAGCAAGGTGGACTTGCCGCAACCGGACGGCCCGAGAATGCACACGAACTGCCCCGGTTCGATCTGGCAATCAAGGTGTTGCACGGCTTCGAACGCGGCGCTGCCCTGCCCCAGACTGATCGACAATCCACAGATATCGATCCGCCCTTCAGGGTGTTGAAATACGCTCATCAGGCTTTTCCTCGTGGTCGATGCCAAGGCGTGAACAAACCGCCGAGGCGTTTGATCAGCAGGCTGCTGCCCATCCCGAGCACACCGATCAGCAACATGCCGACGACGATGTCGGCGTAGTTCTGAATGGTGTAGGACTCCCAGGTGTAATAGCCGATGCCGTACTGGCCGGAGATCATTTCCGCCGTCACCAGGCAGAACCACGAAGTGCCCATGCCGATGGCGAGGCCGGTGATGATGCTCGGCGCGGCGCCGGGCAAAATCACCTCCAGCAGAATCGCCCGCCGTCCGGCACCCAGGCTTTTTGCCGAAGCGATCAGTCGCGGATCGACGCCTTCCACACCGTGCACGGTGTTGAGCAGAATCGGAAACAGCGCGCCGGTGAAGGTGATGAACACCATCGACAGTTCCGATGACGGGAACATCAGGATGGCCAGGGGAATCCACGCCACCGCCGGGATCGGGCGCAACACTTCCAGCGGTGGCAGCAACAGGTCTTCGGCCCATCTCGAGCGGCCGATGGCCAGGCCCAGCGCGATGCCGATAATCAGTGCCGCGAGGTAACCGGCGAACACCCGGCTGAGGCTGCTGCTCAGGTGCTGGGCGAGTTTGCCGGAGTCGCCAAGGCCCATCGCCGCTTCAATCACGGCCAAGGGTGTTGGCACGTTGGCGAAAGTGACCAGGCCGAGGTTCCAGTGGCCACTCGCGGCGAGTTGCCAGAATGCAAGGCAGAGCAGAATTGAGGCTGCTCGCGGAATCCAGCGGATCAATGATCGGGACATACATAACTTCCAATAGCGAACCTGTAGGAGCTGCCGAAGGCTGCGATCTTTTGGCTGATTCAGGATTGCTGGAGGTCAAGATCAAAAGATCGCAGCCTTCGGCAGCTCCTACAGGGCTCAGTGATCAGGCTTTTTAGCGAACGGCAACCGCCTGGGTCGTGGCGTCGGTGAAGTCGAGGACTTTGCCGCCCTGGGCCGTGGCGAATTGCTGGGCCTGGCCCTTGAGCAGGAAGGCACTCAACCGCCCTTGCGCATCACTGGCAAACCACGCCTGATCCGCCAGCAACTTGATCCCGCTGTCACTCGCCTGGGCATACACCGCGCGAATGTTTTTGCCTTCGGATTTCAAGCCGGCCAACGCCGTGAACGCCGCCTCCGCCGAAGCGTACTGACGGACTTTCGGTTCGCCGCGCACCCAGATCTCCGCCACCCGGTGAATGTCGGTGATGGCCTTGCCGCTCGCCGCATCCACACCTTTGAGCGGCGTCTGTGCGTAGTTCGCCAGTTGCGCGGTGTAATCCAGGTTCGAGGCCTTGAACGCGGCGCGGATGTACTGGTCGTCGATGAAGGTATTGAGGTCGAGGCCGCGATCAGCTTTCTTCAACAGTTTCAGGGTGTCGATGGCGGTGCCGACGGCCTGGCGGTATTCCGGTTTCCAGCTCAGGTCGCGGGTCTGAACGCCGAGCGGGCCGTAAAACAGGTAATTGACCTCGGCATCGACGCCAGTGACTTTGGCGATCAGCTCGCTGTATTTCTCCGGTTCCGCCGTCAACAGCTGGTTGGCTTCGAGGCTGGCGCGCAGGTAGGCGACGACAATTTCCGGGTACTTTTTCGCATAGGCCTGATCGACCAGTGCGCCATGGAAGGTCGGCGCGTTCGCCTGTGAACCGTCATAAATCTTGCGCGCGAAACCACGGCTCGGGAACAGTTCGGCGAACGGCACGAAGTCGGCGTGGGCATCGATCTTCCCGGCCTGCAACGCCGACCCGGCGACTTCTGGCGGCTGGGCGATGATGTTCACATCTTTCAGCGGGTCCCAACCTTGAGCCGCCACGGCGCGCAGCAACATGCCATGCGCGGTCGAGGCGAACGGGACGGAAATGGTTTTGCCCTTGAGTTCGGCGAGCGACTGCACGCCCGATGCGCTCGGCACCACGATGCCGTTGCCGCTGCCCTTGATGCTGCCCGACAGCACGCTGATGAACAGGCTGTGCTTGCCGGCGGTTTCGAAGGCGACGCCGTTGAACGAACCGGGGAAATCGGCCATGGCGCCGAAGTCGAGTTTGCCGGCGACCATCTCGTTGGTCAGCGGCGCGCCGCTGGTGAAGTTTTTCCATTCCACCTGGTATTTCGCGTCTTTGTAGGCGCCGTCGTGGGGCAGGTATTTATCGAGCAGGCCCAACTCGCGAATCAACAGACCGCCTGCGGCGCAGTTGATCGTGGTGTCCTGGGTGCCGATGGCAATGCGGATGGTTTCGGCGGAGGCCGACAAGGTGAACGAAGCCAGTACCAGACCGGCGAAAGCTGCACGCAATAGCATTGTGAATCCCCTCGAATCATTTATAGGATGTTCGTCTCCGCCACGATCAGGGCGTGGTGGGAAACGAGGGGTGTTTGAAGCGAGCGTCCGGTGTTGCCGGATGGCTTTTTGGTTGTCTGTGGCGGCCTCATCGCTGGCAAGCCAGCTCCCACAGGTTTCGTCGGTGTAAACAAGATTTGCGGCTGGCGGAGATCCCTGTGGGAGCTGGCTTGCCAGCGATGGCGTCCTGTCGGTTAGCGCAACAGATACGGGATGTCGACTTTTACGGCCCCGGTCGGGCAGTCCTTTTCGCACGGCATGCAATACCAGCATTCGTCAAAGGCCATGTAGGCCTTTTGCGTGGCCGGGTTGATCGCCAGCAGGTCCATCGGGCAGACGTCGACGCACACGGTGCAGCCTTTGTGGGCGATGCAAAGATCTTCGTCGACCGTAACCGGCGCGTTGGAGCGGAAGAAAATTTCCTGGGGTTGATAGGCCATTTCGCGGTCTCTTTTTCTGATGGGGCTCAGGCCGCAAAGGCACCGACACGCAGCCGGTCGTAGGCCTGCATTTCTTCGGCATCCAGCGGGATGATGTAAGGCTCGACGGCTTTCTTGAAACTGCTCATCTGGCCGTTTTCATCTTTCTTCAAGTGGCAATGGCAGAACCAGTCGCTGTCGTTGCGCTGCGGGTGATCGACCCGATAGTGGTAAAGCCCCCAGCGACTTTCGGCGCGGAACAACGAAGCGCGGGCGGCCATTTCGGCGCAGTCGCGGATCATGCTGACTTCCATGGCGCGCATCAGTTCGTGGGCGTTGTGGGCCTTGATCTGATCGAGATCGCGCTGGATATCGCTGAAACGTTGCAGACCGATCTGCATCTTCTTGGTGACTTTCGGCGGTTGCAGGTAATCGTTGACGAAGCGCCGCAGCTTGTACTCGACCTGCGCCGGCGGCAGGCCGTGTTCGCGGTCGAGTGGCGCATCCACCCGGGCTTTCTCTGTTTCGATCTGCCGGGCATCGACCGCTGAAAACTCGCGGCCAGCGACAAAATCCGCCGCGTTGGTGCCGGCAAACCAGCCGTAGGTGAACGCGCCGAGCATGTAGTTGTGCGGCACGGCGGCCATGTCACCGGCCGAATACAAACCCTTGACCGAGGTCTCGGCCTTTTCGTTGACCCACACACCCGACGCCGAATGCCCGCTGCAAAAGCCGATTTCCGAGATGTGCATCTCGACCATCTGCGTGCGGTAATCGGTGCCGCGATTGGCGTGGAACTGGCCGCGACTCGGGCGTTCGTTGCTGTGCAGGATCTCTTCGATGTTCTGGATGGTTTCCTCGGCCAGGTGATCGAGTTTGAGGAACACCGGGCCGTTGCCGCTTTCGAGTTCCTGGTGGAACTCCCACATCATCTGGCCGCTCCAGTAATCGCACTCGATGAAGCGTTCACCCTTGTTGTTCGCGGTGTAGCCGCCCAGCGGACCGGTGACGTAAGCGCAGGCCGGGCCGTTGTAATCCTTGATCAGCGGGTTGATCTGGAAGCATTCGAGGTTCGCCAGTTCGGCCCCGGCGTGATAGGCCATGGCGTAACCGTCACCGGCGTTGGTCGGGTTTTCGTAGGTGCCCATCAGGTAACCCGAGGACGGCAAACCCAGACGCCCGGCGGCGCCGCACGCGAGGATCACCGCTTTGGCCTTGATCACGTGAAAGTCGGCGGTGCGGCAGTCGAAGCCCATCAGGCCGTTGACTGCGCCCTCTTCGTCCGTCAGCAAACGTGTGCAAACCACCCGGTTGGTAATGCTGACCCGCGCCCGTTTCAACTGGCGGTACAAAACCTTTTTGATGTCATGCCCTTCCGGCATCGGCAACACGTAGGCGCCCATGTGGTGGACCTTTTTCACCGCGTAGTCGCCGGTTTCGTCCTTTTCGAACTTCACGCCCCAACGATCCAGTTGCGAGAGGGTTTCGAAACTGTGGGTGGCGTAAGCGTACACCGCTGCCTGATTGACGATGCCGTCGTTGGCAATGGTGATTTCCTTGGTGTACTGCTCCGGCGTCGAGTGCCCGGGAATGATCGCGTTGTTCAGGCCGTCCATGCCCATGCTGATCGCGCCACTGCGTTTGACGTTGGCCTTGTCGATCAACAGCACGCGCAGCTCGCGGTTGCGCTCCTTGGCCTTGATCGCGGCCATCGGACCTGCGGTGCCGCCGCCGATCACCACAATGTCGTATTCCTGTTCAAGCGTGCTTCTGGTTTCAGGGCTGTGATTCATATCTGCGCGCCTTTTTGCCGGTCGATCCGCAGGCGGTACTGGAACGCATCGCCGCGGTAGTAAAGGTGTTCGAAGTCCACGGGATGGCCACTGGCATCGCGGGTCAGACGCTCGATGCGCATGATCGGCGAGCCGGCTTCGACGTTCAGCGCCTGGGTCAGGTCGCTGTCGGCGAGCACCGCGTCGATGGCCAGGTCGGCATGACCGAGCGCCAGGCCGCAGTCGTTTTCAAGAATCAGGAAGATGTCGCGGGTGACCAGGTCAGCCTTTTCCAGCCGTTCGCCGAGGGCTTTGGGCAGGTAGGTGATTTCCAGCGAGATCGGCTCGCGATTGATCAGACGCACCCGTTTGATCTGCGCCACGGTCTCGCCTTCGGCAACCTGCAAGCGCTCGGCTACGAGCTTGTCGGCGGGAATGAATTTGAAGCTGCGCAGGCGGTTGATCACCTCGTAGCCGCGACCGGTCATGGACTCGGCCAGGCCTTGCAGGGTGCTGACGTTCTGGAAGGTTTTCGGCTTGGCGACGAACGTGCCCTTGCCGTGGATCTTGAAGATCAGCCCTTCTTTCTGCAGATCACCGAGGGCCTGGCGCACGGTAATGCGGCTGACCTTGAACAGCGCGCCGAGCTCGCTTTCGGAAGGCATCTGGCTGTCTTGCGGGTATTGGCCATCGAGAATGCGAGCGCGCAGCACGTCGCGCAGTTGGGTATGTAAAGGCACGCTGCTGAGCGCTAGAACGTTATCGGTCATGGCAGATCACTTGTTATAACGAGTTATGACGTGATCTTAAAGTTCTAACGAATGGGTTGAGAAATACCTTTTGAGAATAAGGTTAGATTCTGCGTGCCAAAGAAAAAAGATCGCAGCCTTCGGCAGCTCCTACACCACGATCACCCGGTAGGAGCTGCCGAAGGCTGCGATCTTTTGAGCTTTTGATCGTTTTAGCCCATACGCAATGCGCGCAGATCCAGATGTCCGTCCTTCAACGGCGGGCACCAGTAGTAGCCGCCAGTGATCGGCCGGCTGATGCGGTACAAACCATCGGTGATGCCGTCTTCCAGACCGCTCATGCGCCGCAGTTGCGCTTCGAACGCATCCAGGGAAAAACCGAACGCAAGGAACATCAATCCTGCACGATCGCCTTCGATCCACGGCATCGAACGACGGACCACGAACGCTTCCGGGGCGAAGCTTTCCTGGGCGGTGCGTTTGACGTGGGCAGAAATCGGCGCGTCATCGATTTCTTCGTTGTCGCTCAAACGGCGGCCCATGATGTTGTCCTTCTCTTCGGACGGCATCGCGTGGAAACCCTTCAGGTCATGCTGCCACTGCTGGATCGCGGCGAAGCTGCCGCCCACCAGACCTTCGGCACCTTCGCTCAGCAACGCTGCGCCGATGGCGGCTTCGTCATGCGGGTTTTCGGTGCCATCTTCGTAACCGGTAAGGTCGTGGCCGGTGAGGTGGCGGAAGGTTTCATTCATCTGCACCAGGCGCAACGCCGGGGCCAACGCGGCTTCGATGGCGCTGCTGCGATTGAGCAACTCGCCACGGTCGACGCCATGCAACCAGCACCACAGCGCATGCTGGGTCGACGGGTTATCGACACCAACGCCGGTCAGCGCCGGAAACGGCCGCAGTCCGTCGATCTGCACGTGCAGCGCCTTGACCAGGGATTCACCAAAACCGACCACCGCCGACTTTCCGTCCACCAGCTGCATCAGTTTGTCGAGCGCGGCCGGCAATGCATCGACCGATTCCAGCGCGAAGAACAGATGACGGGCTTGGGGTGGAACAGGGGTGGCGAGAATGCCCGGCTGGTAGTAACTCATATGAACTCCTTAAAAAGAGCGCGAAGTTTACCCGCCGCATCGCCCGTTGTGTGTTGTCAGGTCAAAAGATCGCGAGTTCCTGCGCAGGAGCACTTAAAAAGTCGGGGCAATAAGGCGTATAACCTGTGAAGTGAATCTGAACGGCAAGCCGCCAGCGCATGGCTTACATCACATGGAGTAGCGACATGACCACAGCACCTATCCTCGGCAACCTGTTCCCCGCCGCCGGCGACATCCCGGAAAAATACCGCCTCGACGGCCAGACCGAGCAACGTGAATACCTGGTCGATGGCGAACTCAAAACCTGGTCGGGCCCCCTCGCCCAGGTCCGCAGCCCGGTGTACCTGACCGGTGAAAACGGCGATGAACAAGTGATCCTCGGCAGCACGCCGCTGCTCGATGCCGAGACCGCACTGACCGCCCTCGACGCCGCCGTTCGCGCCTACGACCGGGGTCAGGGTTTGTGGCCAACCATGCGCGTGGCCGAACGCATCCAACACGTCGAAACCTTCCTCGGGCGCATGCGCGAACAGCGTGAGGCGGTGGTCAAGTTGCTGATGTGGGAAATCGGCAAGAACCTCAAGGATTCGGAAAAAGAGTTCGACCGCACCTGCGACTACATCGTCGACACCATCAACGCGCTCAAGGAACTCGACCGCCGCTCCAGCCGTTTCGAGCTGGAACAGGACACGCTCGGCCAGATCCGTCGCGTTCCGCTGGGCGTGGCGTTGTGCATGGGCCCCTATAACTATCCGCTGAACGAAACCTTCACCACGCTGATTCCGGCGCTGATCATGGGCAATACCGTAGTGTTCAAACCGGCCAAACTCGGCGTGCTACTGATTCGCCCGCTGCTGGAAGCCTTCCGCGACAGCTTCCCGGCCGGGGTGATCAACGTCATCTACGGCAGCGGCCGCGAGACGGTCAGCGCGCTGATGGCCAGCGGCAAGATCGATATCTTTGCCTTTATCGGCACCAACAAAGCCGCCAGCGACCTGAAAAAACTGCACCCCAAACCTCACCGTTTGCGTGCGGCGCTGGGCCTGGACGCGAAGAACCCAGGCATCGTTTTGCCCGAAGTGGACCTGGACAACGCGGTGAACGAAGCGGTGACCGGTTCGCTGTCCTTCAATGGCCAACGCTGCACCGCGCTGAAAATCCTCTTCGTCCATGAAGACGTGGTCGAGGCGTTCATCGAAAAATTCAACGCCAGACTCGCCAGCCTCAAACCCGGCATGCCGTGGGAAAACGGCGTGGCACTGACGCCGCTGCCGGAGTCGGGCAAGGTCGACTATCTGCACGCGCTGGTCGCGGATGCCGAAAGCAAAGGCGCTCGCGTGGTCAACCCGAATGGCGGCGAAGCTCGCGCGTCGTTCTTCTATCCGGCGGTGCTGTACCCGGTGACGCCGCAAATGCGCGTCTATCAGGAAGAACAGTTCGGCCCGGTGGTGCCGATCGTGCCGTACCGACATCTGGACACGGTGATCGATTACGTTCTGGAATCGGACTTCGGCCAGCAGTTGAGCATCTTTGGCACCAACCCGGTGGCGGTCGGCCGGCTGGTCGACACCTTCGCCAACCAGGTCGGGCGGATCAACCTCAACGCCCAGTGCCAGCGCGGTCCGGACACCTACCCGTTCAACGGCCGCAAGAACTCCGCCGAAGGCACGCTGTCGGTGCATGATGCGCTGCGGGTGTTTTCGATTCGCACACTGGTCGCGACCAAGTTCCAGGAGACCAACAAGGACCTGATCAGCGAGATCATCAGCGGCCGCAGTTCGAGTTTCCTGACCACCGATTACATTTTCTGAGGACAACCCGCCTGAGCACCTCCAGAGCCCATCGATTGCCACCGCTGCTGCGCCGGATATTGCGTCCGTTGCTGGACCCGTACCGGCGCTATCGCCACGCCAGACTGATCCACGCGGTTCGCGTATCGCTGGGGTTGCTGGCGACGATCCTGCTGACCACCGGCATCAACCTGCCCCACGGTGAATGGGCGTCGGTGACGATGCTGGTGGTGATCGGCGGTTTGCAGCACCACGGCAATATCGGCAAAAAAGCCGCCGAGCGTGCGATCGGCACGTTGATTGGTGCTGGCGTCGGCCTGGCGCTGGTGGCGCAACAGGCCTGGCTCGGAATGCCGTGGCTGACCTATTTTGCGATGTCGGTGGTCTGCGGATTTTTCTCGTACCACGCCATCGGCAAGGGCGGTTACACCGCACTGCTGTCGGCGATCACCGTGTTCATCGTCGCCGGACATGGCGACAACCAGATGAGCGACGGGCTGTGGCGCGGGGTCGACATCCTGATCGGCATCGCCCTGGCCCTGGCGTTTTCCTTCGCCCTGCCGCTGTACGCGGTGTATTCCTGGCGCTACAACCTGGCAGATGCCTTGCGCGATTGCGCGACAATTTACGGGCGCATTATCAATGGCCAGCCCGTCACCGATGACGAGCACGTGAAAGTGATGAACCGCCTGAACGCGGTGATGGTGCAACTGCGCTCGCTGATGCCGTCGGTGTCCAAGGAAGTGAAGATTTCCATGACCGAACTCGATGCGATCCAGCGGCATCTACGAATGTGCGTCAGCACCCTGGAAATCCTCGGCAATACCCGGCCGGATGCCAACGACCCCGATGCCATGGCCAATCTGCAATTGGCGTTGAAAGTGGAGCATCGTTTGGTTCGGGTGCAGTTGATCGGTATGGCGCGGGCGCTGAAATCCGGTGCATCCGGGCGGCTCAATCGGCCGGTTGAATGGCCGGCGGATGCAAGCCTCGATGCACCGGTCTATCAGCCGCTGGATGGTTACCGCCTACTGGTCCGGCAACTGGCGGCCAATATTGGCGAGATGCGCCAGCGCCTGGCCAAGACGGCGCCGCGCTGGAACATCTGATGCGCTCCCACATTTGATCTTCACGGACCGAAATATTTGTTATAGCTCCACTGGACGCCGAAACTTCAGGCTCCAGCCCTGTTGCATACCGGCAGCGGCCAGCAAAATCGCGGCGACGCCAATCCATTGCAGCGTTTCCAGGCGATGGCCAAAGGCGAACCAGTCGACGAAAATCGCTGCGATCGGGTAGATGAACGACAAGGCGCCAGTGAGTGCCGTCGGCAATTTTTGAATCGCGCCATAAAGCAACACGTACATCACGCCGGTGTGAACGATGCCGAGTGTTACCAGACTGGCCCACGCCCCCGGTGCTTGCGGCATGGCCGAAAAGTGCGCGAATGGCGCCAGCAACAACACGCCGGTGGTCACCTGAATCAGCGCGATCAGGTGCGGTGGCGTACCGGTCAGGCGTTTGATAATCAGCGCGGCAATCGCGTAGAGGAACGCAGCGCCCAGTGCCAGCGCAATGCCCATCAGGTAATCGTTACCGCCACTGCCCTGTTCGCCGTGCGCACTGACAATCGCCAGCATTCCCAAAAACGAAATGCCCAGCCAGAACAGTTTCTGCAAGGTGATTTTTTCGTTGAGGAACAGCGCGGCCAAGCCGACCAGCATGAACGGCTGAACGTTGTAGACCGCCGTACCGATGGCAATCGAGGCGCGGGAGTAAGAGGCAAACAACAGCACCCAGTTGCCGACAATCGCCACACCGCTGAGCACGGCCAGGAGAAAGGTGGTCCGGGTCAGAATGCCGGGCCGCAGGAAGCCGAAAGCCGCGCAAATCAGTAACAAGGTGCCGGCGCCGAACACGCAACGCCAGAACACCACGTCCAGCACCGGTTGCCCGGACACCAGTACAAACCAGCCGATGGTCCCGGAAATCAGCATGGCGGCGGTCATCTCGAATGACCCGCGACGAAGTGTGTTGTCCATCATCAGACTCCTGTGATTGAGCCCAAAGTATGCCCATTCGACAGGGGGCTTCTCCAGCGCAAAAAGCAGGCTAAACTCGCCTTCTGCCTTTTTTATAAAGGTGGATTTGAATAACTGCCTAATCGAGGTTTCGCCATGACTGACGATATCGACCAAGTGCTGATCAGCGCATTGATGGAGGACTCGCGGCGTTCGCTCAAAGCCCTGGCGCATCTCAGCGGGCTGTCCTCGCCCAGCGTCGCCGAGCGTTTGCGTCGCCTTGAAGAACGCGGCGTGCTCAAGGGCTACACCGTCGAAATTGATCCCAAGTGCTTTGGCTATCAACTCCAGGCCATCGTGCGCATCCGCCCGCTGCCGGGCCAGTTGCAGGAAGTGGAACGGCAGATCCAGGCCATTCCCGAGTTCACAGAGTGCGACAAGGTCACCGGCGACGACTGCTTCATCGCCCGCCTGCATGTGCGCTCTATGGAACAGCTGGACACCCTGCTCGACCGCCTTAACACCCACGCCGAAACCAACACCGCTATTGTGAAGAAAACCCCGGTCAAACGCCGGTTGCCGCCAATGGCCTGAGCCTTCGCCCAAATCGCAGGCAAGAAAAAACCCGCCGAAGCGGGTTTTTTACTCATGGGCGACGATTAATCATCGCGGCTCATGATGCCGAAGATCTGCAACAAGCTGATGAACAGGTTGTAGATCGATACATACAGGCTGATGGTCGCCATGATGTAGTTACGCTCGCCGCCGTGAATGATGGCGCTGGTCTGGAACAGAATGCAGACCGACGAGAACAGCACGAAGCCCGCGCTGATCGCCAGTTGCAGACCGCTGATCTGGAAGAAGAAGCTGGCGACTACCGCTCCCAGCAACACGAAGAAACCGGCAGTGATGAAGCCACTGAGGAAGCTCATGTCCTTACGGGAGATCAACACATAGGCCGACAGACCGCCGAACACCAGTGCCGTCATGGCGAACGCCGAGCTGACCACTTCCGCGCCGCCCTGCATACCCAGGTAACGGTTGAGGATCGGGCCGAGCAGGAAACCCATGAAACCGGTCAGGGCAAATGCCGACACCAGGCCCCACGCCGAATCACGGAGTTTGTTGGTGAGGAAGAAAAGGCCGTAGAAACCGATCAGCACCACGAAAATATTCGGGTAGCCAACACGCATCTGCTGGGCGACAAACGCCATCACGCCGCTGAATGCGAGCGTCAGAGCCAGCAAGCCGTATGTGTTGCGCAGGACGCGGCTAACCTCTAGCTGCTCAGCCTGCACGCTGTTATTAACTGCGTAATCCTGTTCGCGCATGGCGACACTCCTGTTGGTTTGAAACGTTCAGTCGCAAAGATCATAACAGACGCCCTGTAACAAGCCATGCAGAGAGTTTGACAGTGTGTTTCATTCAGGTATTATGGCGCCCGCAACGCAAACGGAGGTGTGGCCGAGTGGTTTAAGGCAACGGTCTTGAAAACCGTCGACTGTAACAGGTCCATGAGTTCGAATCCCATCGCCTCCGCCATCTTTATACGACAAAGCCCTGATTATTCAGGGCTTTGTCGTTTCTGGCGTTTGGAAAAACTTGCCAGACCATATCCGTCCACCCCCCCTCCTCGTCAGGTGCGTCGGTGATCGACTCGCGGCTCCGGCGATGTGCGCTCAGGACTGCACCTGACCGTACACCACGTCCGGCTGCGCCGCTTCGGGCAAGCCGGCCGGCAACAAGGACAACGCGAACACCACGAAAATACAGCGCCTTGTGCTCATTTCTGACTCACCCATCACGGTGATTGGGAAGACTAAGTACAGGTAGCTACAGGCTCAATACGCTCACAGCATGCGCAAATCGATCCGGCGCGGACCGATCCCGGAAGTCAGCATAGACGACGAAAACGGGTGCACATGGCCGCCCATCTGCCCTTCCGACGCTCGATTCGCAGCCAGTACAAATCAGCCGCAAAAATACCAATGAAAAATCAGGGTGGAGATCTGACCATTTCCCGGCAGGCTTTTTCACCTTATTGGCTATTCCCCTCCAAATCATGGATTTCTGCCTAGACTTGCTCCTGTCCCGACCTACAAATGCGCTCAACGCATTGAGCCATTTGAAGAATAAAAACAAGAGGAATCCCGCAAATGCTCAGATCTCTATACACGGTACTCGCCTGCGCCCTTGCGTTAGGCCCAATGAACGCGGCCATGGCGGCAGATCCGCTGGTTATCAAGTTCTCACATGTGGTCGCTGAACAGACGCCCAAGGGTCAAGGCGCCTTGCTGTTCAAAAAACTCGTAGAGGAACGCTTGGCCGGCAAGGTCAAGGTCGATGTCTACCCCAACTCCTCGCTGTTTGGAGACGGCAAAGAGATGGAGGCGCTGTTGCTGGGGGATGTGCAAATGATTGCACCCTCCCTGGCCAAGTTCGAACAGTACACAAAAACCGTCCAACTCTTCGATTTGCCCTTTTTGTTCGATGACATCGCCGCCGTCAACCGCTTCCAGTTGAGTGCAGAGGGCCAGGGGCTGCTCAAGTCCATGGAAAGTAAAAACATCACCGGCCTGGCCTACTGGCACAACGGGATGAAGCAACTGTCGGCTAACAAGCCACTGCGCGTGCCCGCCGATGCCCGGGGTCTGAAGTTCCGCGTGCAAGCGTCAGCCGTGCTTGAGGAACAGTTCAAGGCTGTGCGCGCCAATCCGCGCAAGATGAGTTTTGCCGAGGTTTATCAGGGGCTGCAGACCGGTGTGGTCAACGGTGCGGAGAACCCTTACTCGAATATCTACAGCCAGAAAATGCACGAAGTGCAGAAATACATCACTGAATCCAACCATGGTTTGCTCGATTACATGCTCATCACCAACACCAAGTTCTGGAACGGTCTGCCACCGGATATTCGCAGCGAACTGGACAAGATCGTCAGTGAAGTCACTGCGCAGGTGAACAAGGAAGCGGAACAACTGAATGACGGTGACAAGCAGCGCATCATCGCGGCCAAAACCACTGAAATCATCACCCTGACACCGCAGGAACGCGAGCAATGGCGAGAAGCGATGAAACCGGTATGGAAGAAGTTTGAAGGCGATATCGGCCCTGAACTGATCTCCGCCGCCGAAAACGCCAACAAGGCGCAATGATCGCAAGGCAGGTGCTGCCGGGGCGGCGCCTGCCAGTCTTCACTCGATGGGAGATGTCATCCATGAAAGCGCTTCGGCGAATCTGGGAACACTTCGAGGAGGGTTTTATCGTATTCCTTCTGGCTGCCATGACCCTGGTCACATTCGTTTACGTGATCCTCAACAACCTCTACAGCTTTTTTTACTGGCTTGCCGATGCTTGGCAAGGTGCAAGCGTTCCGTTGTTCGCCATTGGCGACACAGTCATGGGGATGGCTCAGACGATGACCTGGAGCACTGCGCTGACCAAAACCTTGTTTGGCTGGCTGATCTTTTTCGGGCTGGCCTATGGCGTGCGCACGGCCGGGCATATCGGGGTTGACGCGCTCGTCAGACTGACCAGTAGACCGGTGCAAAAGTACATAGGTTTGCTGGCTTGCGTGTGCTGTCTGGCCTATGCAGGACTGCTCAGCGTCGCCAGCTTCGAATGGATTCAAACGTTGATGATTGCAGGCATCGGTGCCGAGGATCTGGGCCATGTCGGCATCATGCAATGGCACATCGGACTGATCGTACCTTTGGGTTTTGCCTTGGTTTTCATCCGTTTCGGCGAAATTTTCGTGCGCATCCTGCAGAACCGCCAGACCGGTCTGGGCCTGGCCGACGAAGCCGCTGACGCTTTGAAACTCGCCGAAAACGAGGATGACAAGTCATGACCATTGCTTTCCTGTTTGTGGCCCTGTTTGTCTTGATGTTTATCGGTGTTCCCATCGCCATTTCCCTGGGACTGGCCGGTTCCTTGACCATCATTTTTTTCAGTCCCGACTCCGTGCGCTCCCTGGCGATCAAACTGTTCGAGACCTCGGAGCATTACACGCTGCTGGCCATTCCGTTTTTCCTCCTCGCCGGTGCCTTCATGACCACCGGTGGCGTTGCCCGTCGGTTGATCGACTTCGCCAATGCCTGTGTCGGACATATTCGCGGCGGCCTGGCCATCGCCGCGGTGTTGGCCTGCATGTTGTTCGCCGCCCTCTCCGGCTCCAGTCCCGCGACTGTGGCTGCCGTGGGGTCTATCGCCATTGCCGGCATGGTCCGCTCCGGTTATCCGCAAGCTTTTGGTGCAGGCATTATCTGTAACGCCGGGACGCTGGGCATCCTGATTCCCCCATCGATCGTGATGGTGGTCTATGCCGCGGCCACCGAGACCTCTGTCGGCAAGCTGTTCATGGCCGGGGTGGTGCCGGGTTTGTTATTGGGTACCGCGCTGATGGTGGCGATCTATATCGTAGCCATTAAGAAAAATCTGCCCGCTTTGCCTCGCGCATCATTCCGGGAGCTGCTGGGTACGGCACGCCAGGCAGTTTGGGGCCTGTTGCTGATGGTCATCATCCTGGGCGGCATCTACTCCGGGATGTTCACCCCGACCGAAGCGGCGGCTGTGGCGGCCGTTTACTCGGCGTTCATCGCCTTGTTCGTCTACAAGGACCTGACGTTTCGTGAATCGCCAAAAGTCCTGCTGGACTCCGCCAAGCTGAGCATCATGCTGATGTTCATCATTGCCAATGCCATGCTCTTCGCCCATGTGCTGACCACCGAACAGCTGCCGCAACAGATTACCGCCTGGGTGATTGATGCGGGCCTGACACCCGTGACCTTCCTGCTGGTGATGAACATTGTGCTGCTGATTGCCGGGGCGTTCATGGAACCGTCGGCCATCATCCTGATCCTGGCGCCGATCCTCTTCCCCATCGCCATGCAGCTGGGCATCGACCCGATTCACCTCGGCATCATCATGGTGGTCAACCTCGAAATCGGCCTGATCACGCCGCCGGTGGGTCTGAACCTGTTCGTCACCTCGGCGGTTACGGGAATGTCATTACCCGCAACCATAAAAGCGGCTATGCCCTGGTTGTCGATTCTGCTTCTGTTCCTGGTCCTGATTACCTACGTGCCCTGGATCTCCCTGGTTCTACCGAACTGGCTGGGCATGCGGTGATGCGCGCAGAGACCGGTTTCAAAAACCACTCTCTGCGCCTGGATCAACTACAGTGGAATCACTCTGCATAAAGCCATAACAAGACGGAGAAATTCCCATGCGAGTAAAAAGCCGCTTTGCCCTCTTGGCCGCCGCCACACTGGCCGTCACCACCACCACCGTGCAGGCCGCGCCGGTGTTCATCAACATCCTGACCGGGGGAACCAGCGGGGTTTACTACCCCATTGGGGTCGGCCTCTCGCAGATCTACAGCGACGGCATTCCCGGCGTGAAAACTTCGGTTCAAGCCACCAAAGCGTCCGTGGAGAATCTGAACCTGGTACAAGCCGGTCGTGGCGAGCTGGCACTGGCATTGGGCGACTCGGTGGCCGATGCGAAGAATGGCGTTGAAGACGCAGGGTTCAAAGCGCCGTTGACCAAATTGCGCGCGATTGCCGCGGCTTATCCTAACTACATTCAAATCGTCGCTAACAAGGAATCGGGGATCAAGACGCTGGCGGACCTCAAAGGCAAGAGCATTTCGGTCGGTGCGCCGAAATCAGGCACGGAGCTGAACGCACGGGCGATTTTCAAAGCGGCGGGATTGACCTATGAAGACATGGGTAGCGTGCAATATCTGCCTTTTGCCGAATCGGTCGAGCTCATCAAAAACCGGCAACTGGACGCCACGCTGCAATCCTCCGGGTTGGGCATGGCGGCCATTCGTGACCTGTCCTCCGTCATGCCACTGAACTATGTCTCCATACCGACGGACGTTGTGGCGAAAATCGGTAACCCGGCCTATCAGAGTGCAATGATTCCGGCCAATACCTACGACGGGCAAGCCGAAGCGGTGCCGACGGTGGCCATCATCAACATCCTGGTGACCAGCGCTGATGTGCCAGAAGAAGTGGCTTATCAGATGACCCGGCTGCTGTTCGAAAACCTCGCACGCCTGGGCAACTCTCATTCGGCAGCCAAGGACATCACACTGGAAAACGCCGGTAAAAACCTGCCGATTGCGTTGCATTCGGGGGCCGAGCGCTACTACAAGGAAAAAGGCGCGCTGTAAGGCGCAAGGCGTTGCAGTCAGATGTCGGCGGACTCAATGTTCGGTCTTTTTCAATGCGGTCATGAGGCAGGCAGCTAATGAGTGAAGATCAACACGGCATCGGTGCGAACCCGCGGGACTGGCCAAAATCCTTGTTCTACGTGGCGTTGCTGTTCTCGATCTTTCAGATCGTCACCGCAGCGTTTTCACCTGTCTCAAGCCAGATTCTGCGCGCCGTACACGTCGGCTTCCTGCTGTGGGTAGTATTTATAAGCTACCCCGCCTACGGCAGGGACCGTCCCTGGCAGCCGCTGGCCTGGTTCATCAGCCTCGCCGCCATTGCCACGGCGATGTATCAGTGGGTGTTCGAGGTTGACCTGATCCAGCGCTCCGGGGAGCTGACGACCGCAGACACGGTGATCGGTGTGTTGCTGATCGTGCTGGTGTTCGAAGCGGCCCGGCGGGTGATGGGCATTGCCTTGCCAATCATTTGCGGGGTGTTCCTGGCCTACGGTCTGTTCGGCGAATATCTGCCGGGTGATCTGGCACATCGGGGTTACGGCTTCGATCAGATCATCAATCAACTATCGTTTGGCACCGAAGGGCTGTACGGCACACCGACCTACGTGTCGGCCACCTACATCTATCTGTTTATCCTGTTCGGAGCGTTCCTCGAACAGGCCGGGATGATCAAGCTGTTTACCGACTTCGCCATGGGTCTGTTCGGCCACAAGCTGGGCGGACCGGCCAAAGTCGCGGTCGTCTCGTCGGCGTTGATGGGGACTATTACCGGCTCGGGGATTGCCAACGTCGTGACCACAGGGCAATTCACCATTCCGCTGATGAAGCGCTTTGGCTACAAGCCGGCATTCGCCGGCGGGGTGGAAGCGACCTCCAGCATGGGCAGCCAATTGATGCCGCCGGTCATGGGCGCGGTTGCCTTCATCATGGCTGAGACCATCAATGTACCGTTCGTGGAGATTGCCAAGGCGGCCTTGATTCCCGCCATCCTCTACTTTGGCTCGGTGTTCTGGATGGTTCATCTGGAAGCCAAGCGCTCCAACCTCAAGGGGTTACCGAAAGATCAATGCCCCAGCGCGCTCGGCGCAGTCAAAGACAACTGGTACCTGTTGATTCCATTGCTGGTATTGGTCTATCTGCTTTTTTCCGGGCGCACGCCGCTATTCTCGGGCATGGTCGGACTGGCACTGACGGCCATAGTAATTCTCGGCTCGGCGATCATTCTTCGGGTGAACAACTTCGGCCTGCGCTGTGCCTTCTGGATAGCGCTCGGCATCCTCTGTACCGGTTTTTTCCAGCTGGGGATCGGTGTGATTTTTGCGGTGATCGCGGTGTTGGTGTTGATGTGCTGGTTTATCAAGGGCGGCCACGAAACGCTGACCATCTGCCTGCATGCGTTGGTCGAAGGCGCGCGCCATGCGGTACCGGTCGGGATTGCCTGCACGCTGGTGGGCGTTATCATCGGCGTGGTGTCACTGACGGGCGTCGCCTCCACTTTCGCGGGTTACATATTGGCCATTGGACGAGACAATCTGCTGCTGTCGCTGATACTGACCATGATTACGTGCCTGGTGCTGGGCATGGGCATTCCGACGATTCCCAATTACATCATCACCAGCTCAATCGCAGCCCCTGCCCTTTTAGAGTTGGGCGTTCCTCTAATCGTGTCCCACATGTTCGTTTTTTATTTCGGCATTCTCGCCGATCTGACACCACCGGTTGCGCTGGCCTGCTTTGCCGCAGCACCGATTGCCAAGGAGAGCGGGTTCAAGATCAGCCTGTGGGCGGTCCGAATTGCCCTGGCGGGTTTTGTCATTCCGTTCATGGCGGTCTACAACCCGGCGCTCATGTTGCAAGGCGATAATTTGTGGATGACCGCCTACATGCTGATCAAGACAACGTTAGCGATCGGGCTCTGGGGCATGGCGTCCACCGGCTACTTGCAACAGAAAATGCCCCTATGGGAGCGTCTGTCGAGTTTTGCCGCTGGTGCCTTGCTGGTCGCGGCGCTCCCGCTGACCGATGAAATCGGCTTCGTGCTTGGCGTGCTCATTATCCTCCAGCACCTTTGGCGTTCGCGTCAGACCGGACTGGCCAAGGCATGATCGGCCTGTGCCTGGGACTGGCTGGAGTCGTCTGGGCCCAGCTACCCGTTACCAGCTTCACCCTGGCGTGGCACCACAGCATCGAAAAAATTCGCTGGGAGGAAGACTACCGCGTCACCCGGCAAGGTCTGGTGCTGGAAGAAGCTAGAGTTCGCGGAAACGGCGCGGGAATGGAAATCCCCGAGGACGCTCAATTGAAAAATGGCAGTTGGCACTACCGGCGCTCGATGCCACCCCTGCAACCGCTGAATCTTGGCCGGACGCCGGAAGCCGGCGATTACCAGCTGTGCTTCGCAGGCGAATGTCACGCGATGAGCCAGTGGGTTGGAGCACCGGACGCCAGCGAGCCGACCCTGCAAATGTGGACATGCACCGTCGGCTGACCCTTTGAAGAAGGTGTCAAATTGAACCATCGAAGCTTCACCCCCTTCACTTGAGGATCTCTAATGACAAATCAATTCGCTACAGTCGAGGTGGTTCAAGAGACCGATCCGATACTGCTCAGATCTTTGAATAACCTACTCCCACAGCTTTCCAAAAACGCTCAAGCGATGACAATGGAAGATTTGAAGCAGATTGTGGATTCAGAGTGCTCCCATTTGTTGGTAGTGAGAGCAGCAGGTGGAGCAAGCATTTTGGGGGCGCTAACCCTGGTTCATTTTCGCATCCCCACAGGCATTCGCGCCTGGATCGAAGACGTCGTAGTAGGTGCCAGTGCTCGAGGCCAAGGGGTTGGCAAAGCACTCATACAAGCAGCAATAGAAAAAAGCCATGATCTCGGCGCGAGAACTCTGGATTTAACCTCCAATCCAGATCGTGAATCTGCCCATCGTTTATACGAGGGGGCAGGATTCTCGGTCCGCACAACAAAGGTCTATCGACATATCAAATGACCAATGGATTGTCCTTCTACGCACGGGTATCACTCACGCGTGCAGAAGCGTCCTGTGAACAGCAGCTTGGGATCGTTTATAGCCTTTGATGACAGGCAGCAACCGGCCGGAGGCGAGCCCCGACCATCAGCCCACCGGATCGTCCTCTACACGCTGAACGGCAGCCTTGTCTGTCGCAATAACCGCCTCGACGCCCCAGTCGCCCGGCACGTTCCAATCCTCTCCAAACAGCTCCGCCGGGTGCATCGTACGCTCGGAGCCATTGCCGCATGCCAGCGACTTCGCCGGGCAATAACGGTCGCATCCCCAGCAAATGCGCTCGGGGTGGCTGGGGTTGTCAGGAAAGTGCTTGGCCATGCCGATCTCCGATCAATGAGTGGCGTTTGCCCACGCTACAGTCTGTGTGCAGCGCCAACCTTGATCGATATCAAGGACCTGACCTCCTCCTGTCGCGATCCTGCGACTAAGCTACTGAAGGCTGAACAGATTTGGAGACCTCGCTGATGCTTAATAAAAACCCGCTCCCAGGCGCTGAAAACCCCGACTCTCCACCCCTGTCGACCTGGGACAATCAAGACGACTCCCTTGATGGCGAAGCCTTTGCCACACCGCCCGTCTTGACCAACGCCGAACTGGTCCACTTGCGTGTGCGGGTGATTGCCCTGGAAAACCTGGTGATCGCACTGCTGGCGCAAGGCTCCGAGCGTCAGCTCGCCGTCGCCCGGGAAATGGCCGAGTACATTTCCCCCCGGCCCGGTTTTACCCAACACCCCTTGACCGTGCACGCGGCCGCGCAGATGAGCCACAGCGTCGAACGCGCCCAGCGATTTCGCCAGCGTGACGAACCGCCGGGTTAATTTGCGCAAAACTTGATGGCAATCATTATTGTTCGCAGCAAAGCTTCCTAGACTCGGGTTCCTACTCGTCAGTGTCCAGGAAGAAATCATGCGCACCCCTCTCACACTCGCCCTGCTTTTGCTTGTACCGCTGGCTAACGCGAAGGAATACCCGATCGGCGAACCTCAGCTGTGTCCCGGTCTGGAAGTCGGCGCGGTGTACCTGCAACCGATCGAAATGGCACCGGCGGGCATGATGCGCGCCACAGCGGATTCGGACGTACATCTGGAAGCTGATATCCGCGCCACCGCCGATAATCGACAGGGCTTTCAGGAAGGCAGTTTCGTGCCTTACCTCAACGTCTCGTTCAGCCTGAAAAAACAAGGCAGCGAACCGGAACTCAAAGGCGATTTCCACGCCATGGTCGCCAATGACGGCCCGCACTATGGCGACAACGTGAAGCTGTTGGGGCCAGGCAAGTATCAGTTGACGTTCACCGTGCTGCCGCCGGGCGGCCATGCTTCCTTGGGACGCCACACCGACAAGGAAACCGGTGTCGCGCCCTGGTTCGAACGCTGCGAACTGCATTACGAATTCATCTACGCCGGCATCGGCAAAAAAGGTGGCTACTGAATGAAGCGCCTGCCGCTCGCCTGGCTGATGCTGGCCGCAGCAGCCGCGCCTTTGACGGTCCATGCCGAGTTACCGACTTATCAATTGATTCTGCGCGATGGTCACTTCACCCCGGCGTTGCTGGAGGTGCCGGCCCGGCAGCGGTTCAAGATCGTCCTGAAAAACGCCGGCCAAGGACCGGCCGAATTCGAAAGCACGCCGTTGCGGGTTGAAAAAGTACTGTCGCCGGGCGTGACCACCTTCGTCGTGATTCATCCGCTGAGACCCGGTCACTATCCCTTTTTCGACGAGTTCAATCCGCAACTGCCCGAGGGCGGCATCCTCGCGAAATGAGCCACGCTGCAAGGAGTTTCCATGAATCAATCAATGTTCATCGTCTGGCGCGAAAGCGTCGAGGCGTTGCTGGTGATCGGCATTCTTCTGGCCTGGGTCAGCCAGCAGAGTCAGGCCGGCCGGCTGGTCAAATTCCTCTGGGCCGGCGTGGCGCTGGGGCTGACGCTCTCGGGCGTACTCGCCGTGCTGGTGCTGTTTGCCGGCGAGACCATGAGCGGGTCGGCCAGCGAATGGTTCCAGGCTGCACTGGCGTTGGTGGCCAGTCTGTTGATCGTGCAAATGGTCGGCTGGATGCACCATCACGGACGCACCCTCAAACAGGATCTGCAACGTCACGCTGATAGCCATCTGGCTCGTCAGGGCGGCTGGGGGGTGTTGTTGCTGGCAATGCTGGCGGTCAGCCGCGAAGGCAGTGAAACCGTGGTGTTTCTCTACGGCGCAGGCGCTCAGTTACGTGGGCCGCAGCTCGGTTTGTTTGCCATCGGCGGGGCGTTGGGACTGGTGCTCTCGGCACTGACCATCAGCCTGCTGCAAAGCAGTCGCCGGTTCATTTCCTGGCAACGATTCTTTGCCATCAGCGAGGGGATCCTGCTCATGCTTGGCGCAGCGTTGCTGGTCAGTGGCACCGAGAGAATCGGCGGTCAACTGCTCGCACTGGACGTGCCCGAAATGATTTACAGCCTCGCCGGCGAAGCACTCTGGGACAGCAGCGCGGTGCTCGGCGACAGCCATGGCCTGGGCGGTTTTCTGGCCGGTTTCGCCGGGTACCGGGCGACGCCCAGCAGCCTGACCTTGCTGGTGTGGATCGGCTACTGGCTGGTCGTCGCCGGCTGGCTGCGGCAACGCACTGCGGACAAAGTCCCATGCCTCAACTGAGCTGGCGCAATCGATGGCTGCAGCGCCTGGGTGACGGCATGCGCCGTCATGCGCCGCTCATTCGCGCTGCGCAATGGGTGGTTGTGGTTTTCTACGCCGTGCTGTTGGTGACCCCTGCGCTACTGCCGCTGCCCGACAGTCAGGCACGAATGCTCGACAACCTGACCTTGCTCGCGCAGTTCCTGTTCTGGGGCATCTGGTGGCCCTTCGTGTTGCTGTCGATTGTGCTGTTCGGCCGCCTCTGGTGCGGCGTGCTGTGCCCGGAAGGTTCACTCAGCGAATGGGCCAGCCATTACGGCAAAGGCCTGGGCGTGCCGCGCTGGTTGCGTTGGGGTGGCTGGCCAACCTTGGCGTTCTGCCTGACGACCCTCTATGGCCAACTGATCAGCGTTTATGACTACGCACAAGCGGCGTTGCTGATTCTCGGCGGTTCGACCGTGGCAGCGGTGGCCGTCGGCCTGTTATTCGCCCGGGGCAAGCGGGTCTGGTGCCGCTACCTGTGCCCGGTCAGCGGCGTCTTCGCCCTGCTCGCCCGCCTGGCGCCGGTGCACTTCCGGGTGGATGAACAGCGCTGGAAAGAAAACCTCGCGCCACGCCTGCCGCCACCCAATTGCGCGCCATTGCTCGATATTCGCCGCATGCGCGGTGCGAGTGACTGTCATGCCTGTGGCCGTTGCAGCGGGCAACGCGGTGCGGTGCAACTGATCGCCCGCTCCGGTAATCAGGAGATTCTTCAAGCGACCGAGCAGATGCTTTCGCCTTGGGACGCACGCCTGCTGCTGTTCGGTGTGATCGGCCTGGCGATGGGCGCGTTTCAGTGGACGGTCAGCCCATGGTTCATCGCCCTCAAACAAACCCTCGCGCAATGGCTGGTCGAGCACGACCAGCTGTGGGCGCTGAACGACAATGCGCCGTGGTGGCTGCTCACCCATTACCCGCGACTCAATGACAGCTTCAGCTGGCTCGACGGCTTCAGCATCGTCACTTATCTGGGCTTGAGTTCACTGCTGCTCGGCGCACTGTTGATGATCCTTCTACGGCTGACGGCCCGTCTGGCGGGTGATCGCGCACTGTATTCGCCCCTGGCGCTGACCCTCACGCCCCTCGGTGGTGCCGGACTGTTTCTCGGGCTGTCGGCCACCACGGTGAAATTGTTGCGTTACGAAGGGTTGCTGCTGGAGTGGGTGCAACCGGCGAGGGCGTGCCTGTTGCTGGCCGCGATGGGCTGGAGTGTGCTGCTGGGATGGAAACGGCTGAACCGCGAGAGTCTTTCCCGGCCAAGGCGCGTGGCGGGCAGCGCGTGTCTGTTGCTGGCCAACGGTCTGATCGGGTTTGGCTGGTGGTTGCAGTTCTGGGGCTGGTCCTGAGTGCCCTCATCCACAACCACCACCGCGCACGACCTAGACTTTGAAGCGCGCCACCGTCTGATGCAGTTCACCGGCCATCTGTGCCAATTCATGGCCCGCTGTGTCGGTATGCCGGGCGCCGAGCAAGACCTGCTCGGACAGGTTGCGAATCCCCACCAGATTGCGATCCACCTCCCGCGCCACCAGTGCCTGTTCCTCGGTGGCACTGGCAATCATCAAATTGCGCTCATTGATCTGCGAGATCGACCGGGTGATTTCATCCAGTGCTTCACCCGAGCGCTGCGCCACCTCAAGGGTCGTCCGCACCAGATGGCTGCTGCTCTGCATCGCAGTCACCGCGTGCGCGGTGTCCTGGCGAATGTTGCCGATCATCTGCTCGATTTCCTGGGTCGATACCTGAGTGCGATGGGCCAATGCACGCACTTCATCGGCGACCACGGCAAAACCGCGTCCGGCATCTCCGGCCCGCGCCGCCTCAATGGCCGCGTTGAGGGCGAGCAAATTAGTCTGCTCGGCGATGCTGCGGATCACGTCCAGAACCTTGCTGATGTCCTGCACCCGGCCCGCGAGCTGTCCGATGCGTTGCGAGGTATCGGTGACACCCTCGGCCAGTTCGCCGATTGAAACCACGGTTTCCTGAACCTGTTCACGGCCGCGCTGCGCCGTTTGCTCAGACTGCTTTGAGGCCTCGGAGGTGCTGACGGCGTTGCGCGCCACTTCATCCACGGCAGCGGTCATCTGATTCACCGCCGCCGCAGCCTGCTCGATTTCCAGACCCTGCAATTGCAAGTTGCTGCTGGTCTGGCTGCTGACCGCACTCAGCTCTTCCGAGGAGCTGGCGACGCGGTCCACCGAGGTCGCGATGTGCTTGACCATCGCGTTCAGACTTTGCTGCATCTGGTGCATGTTCATCATCACACTGCCGCCGGCACTGCTTTGCACCGGCACCTGAATCGTCAGGTCGCCGCCGGCGATTTCACTCAGCAACCGTGCGGCATCGTCCGGTTCGCCACCCAAGGGCCGGGTCACACTGCGCGTCACGACGATTGCCGCAGCAATCACCAAGGCCAGGCAGAACAGGAACAGCCCGAGCATGTTGCGCCGGGCATCGCTGTACAGTGCTTGCGCCGACTGTTCGCGGTCGACGAAGATTTTGCCTTGCAGCGCCATCAACGCATCGAGGCTGCGATACACCTCGGCTTCGGCCGGAACGACCTTCTGTTTCAGTTGCGCCACGGCGTCATCGGCAGCGCCCTGTCGAATCAACACCTGCACCTGGGTGAACGCGGCGACGTAGGCTTCGCGATGCTTTTTCAGCGCGGCATAAGCCGCTTTGCCCTCGGGCAGATAGAACAATGGCTCAAGGGTTTCGAGCGCCTGGGTGATGCGTTTCTTGGTGGTGTCGATCGACTGTTGCACTTGCTGATTGTCCTTGTCGATCAGCAAATCCCGGGTGTTGCGCGCGTTATCGCGCACACCGGTGGCAATCACCATGATCGGCTCGATCTTCGGCCAGTCCTGTTTGACGATGACCACCGCCTGTTCCTTGAGCGTTGCCAGATCGTGCAACGCGTAAAACGCCATGCCCATCAGCGCCAGCGGCGCGATTGCAAAGCCGATGACGATCCGTTGTGCCGTGGTTAATTTAGCCATATCAAATGCTCCCCGTTTGATACCTGCCTGATTGGCAGCGCATTTGAAATTCATGGTGGATGTCACTGTTGTCACTTGATCCGCAGGTTCGCTTACCCCCGTAGTACGAACGCTGGAAACAACGCGCGCATCGCTTCCCACAGTTCGGGTAGCAAGGCGTGTGCCGAAACGCTCGGCAGCAATGGATCGAACATTCGCTCGGTGCGCACCAGTTGCACGGCGAAGCGTTTGACCCCCAGCGCGCTCAATCGCTGCGCGAGGATCAACAGGCGATCGGGTTGGAAGAGATGCCAATGCACGGTGGTGCGGCATTCGTAGTCGACCCCGCTGTCCAGCAGATGCTCGAGGCTGCGCCAGTTGGCGGTGCCGCTGCCCTCGACGCGGGTGATGGCCTGGCAATCTTCGGGCAACGCCTTGACGTCGAAGCCGACCCAGTCGGCCCCGGTCAGTGCCCTGGCGAACGCAGCCGGCTTGATCCCGGCGCTGTGCAGACCGATGCGAAAGCCCATTGCGCGCACTTCCTCCATGGCGCCGGGCAAACCGTCCTGCAAGGTCGGCTCACCGCCACTGAACACCACGGCATCGAGCAAGTCCTGACGACGTTGCAGAAACGCCAAAACCCGCCGCCAGTCCACTTCCTCAGTGCCACGAGGCGGGATCAGCTGCGGGTTGTGGCAGTAGCGACAACGCCAGGCGCAACCCTGGCAAAACAGGACGCAGGCAAGCTGTCCGGGATAGTCGATAGTGGTCAGGGGCACCATGCCCCCGACCCGCAGCATTCGACTCATTGGCGCCCGGCCACGGCCGCGCTTTCAGTGAAATGCACCCGTTCGCGGTGCTCCGATTGTTTGCCCGGGTTGAACGCGGACACCGGACGGTGATAACCCATCACTCGGGTCCAGACTTCACAACGTTGACGTTGAGCCTGGGGCAGTGCTTGCGATGCATTCATGGTGAAGCTCCTTGCGGTTGAGTGGATCGAAATCAATAAACGGTGCTGCCGCTCCCTGTAGGAGCGAGCTTGCTCGCGAAAAACGTCAGGCCAACGCGTTCATTCAGGTGTCCAGCGTTAGCGTTGACGTCCATCGCGAGCAAGCTCGCTCCTACAGGGGGCTGGCGTCAGTGAGCGGTGCTGGTTGCTTTGAGCAGCAGGACCTCGTCGCATTTGGGGCAGAATTCGTGCTCGCCATCGAGGTAGCCGTGCACCGGGCAGATGGAGAATGTCGGGGTCACGGTCAGGTACGGCAGGCGGAAACGTCCGAGGGCTTTGCGCACCAGTTGCTTGCAGGCTTGAGTCGAGGAAATTCGCTCGGCCATGTACAGGTGCAGGACGGTACCGCCGGTGTATTTGCATTGCAGTTCGTCTTGCAGTTCCAGCGCCTCGAAGGGGTCTTCGGTATAGCCCACGGGCAGTTGCGAGGAATTGGTGTAGTACGGCGCTTGCGGGCTGCCGGCCTGGAGAATGTCGGGATAGCGCTTGAGGTCTTCCTTGGCGAAACGGTAGGTGGTGCCCTCGGCCGGCGTCGCTTCGAGGTTGTAGAGGTGGCCGGTTTCTTCCTGGAAACGCACCAGCGTGGCACGCACATGGTCGAGCAACCTCAGGGCGAACTGCCGACCGTATTCGGTGTGCATGCCCTCCTCGTCGCTGCTGAAATTGCGCAGCATTTCATGCAGACCGTTGAGGCCGATGGTCGAGAAATGGTTGCGCAAGGTACCGAGGTAACGCTTGGTGTACGGGTACAAACCGGCATCCATGTGGTGCTGGATTACCTTGCGCTTGACCTCCAGGCTTTCCATCGCCAGCTCCATCAAGGTGTCCAGCCGCTTGAGCAAACCGCTGGTGTCGCCTTTGAACACATGACCCAGGCGCGCGCAGTTTATGGTCACCACGCCGAGCGATCCGGTCTGCTCCGCCGAGCCAAACAAACCGCCGCCACGCTTGAGCAATTCGCGCACGTCCAGCTGCAGGCGGCAACACATCGAGCGCACTTGATTGGGCTGCATGTCCGAGTTGAGGAAGTTCTGGAAATACGGCAGACCGTAGCGAGCGGTCATCTCGAACAGGCGGTCGGCGTTTTCACTGTCCCACGGAAAATCATGGGTGATGTTGTAGGTCGGGATCGGAAAGGTGAACACCCGCCCTTTCGCATCGCCGGCCTGCATCACTTCGATGTAGGCACGGTTGAGCAAGTCCATTTCGACTTGCAGGTCGCCGTAGGCAAACGGCATTTCCTCACCGCCGATGACAGGGATCTGCTCACGCAAATCCTCCGGGCACACCCAGTCGAATGTCAGGTTGGTGAACGGTGTCTGGGTGCCCCAGCGCGACGGGACGTTGAGGTTGTAAATGAACTCCTGAAGCGCCTGGCGCACCTCTTGATAAGTCAGCCGGTCCTGGCGCACATAGGGTGCCAGGTAGGTGTCGAACGAGCTGAACGCCTGGGCGCCGGCCCATTCGTTTTGCAAGGTGCCGAGGAAGTTGACCATTTGCCCCAGGGCACTACTCAAATGCTTGGGCGGACCGGCCTCGACCCGCCCCGGCACACCGTTCAGCCCTTCGTGCAACAGGGTGCGCAGCGACCAGCCTGCGCAGTAACCGGCGAGCATGTCGAGGTCATGCACATGCAAATCCGCCTCGCGGTGAGCCTGGCCGATGGCCTCGCTGTAGACCTCGTCCAGCCAGTAGTTGGCGGTGACCTTGCCCGAGACGTTCAACACCAGCCCACCGAGGGAATAGCCCTGATTGGCATTCGCTTGGACTCGCCAGTCTTCACGGTCGAGGTATTCGTTCATGGAGGTCGCGACCTCGACCATGGTCCGGCGGTCGCGGCGCAGGCGGCCGTGTTGTTCGCGATAGACGATATAGGCACGCATGGCGAAGAAAAAACCGGCGTCCATCAGCACCCGTTCGACCCGGTCCTGGATCTGCTCGACATGCAGCCTTGGCAACCCTTCCAGACGGGTGAGAACCGCCTCGAGCAAGCCCTCGACTTCAACCTCGGTGTACTCACCAGTGGCCTTGCCGGCCGCGATCAACGCTTGACGAATTTTGTCGGCATCAAAGGCAACCAGATCGCCATTGCGCTTGTGCAAACGGTTACATCCTTTTGAGATCAGCGTGCTCTGCATTCGGCCTCCAGACACTACATATAGATTTTTATGAATCTAAAAACACAACATGCAGTGGAGGTTACGGACAAAGGGTGGATCTGCAATTGATCGATATCAAGATTGCGCGGTGAAAAAAAACTTACGTGTAACAGCGAAAAACCCTGTGGGAGCGAGCTTGCTCGCGATGACTGCAGCACAGTCGACATTGACGTCGAGTGGTCTACCGCTATCGCGAGCAAGCTCGCTCCCACAGGGGCTTTGTGTGTTTCACAGACCTGGTCAACCGCCACTCATGTTCATGAACCGTACGATTTGCACCTCCCCGTCCGGGGTGAAGTCGTGGCGCAGTGGCTTGCCGCGTAGCGCCTTCTGCACCGCGCTGATCACCGGCTGGTCATCCAGCGGATAGCGCCGCAGCAACCCTCTCAGATCCAGCGCATCGTCCTGCCCCAAACACAACAACAGCTTCCCTTCCACAGTCATTCGCACCCGGTTACAGCTGCCACAGAAGTTGTGGCTGTTGGGTGAAATGAAACCGATCCGGGTATCGGGATAGCGTTCCAGGCGCACGTATCGCGCCGGTCCGCCGCTGTTTTCAGTGCTGTCGAGCAAGCGATGACGGGTAGCAATCAGCGTGCGCACTTCTTCGCTGGAACAGAACGACTCGCCCCGGGATCGGCCGACGTCGCCCAAGGGCATTTCTTCGATAAAGCTGATGTCGATGCGCTGGTCGATGGCGTATTGCACCAGCGCCGGGACCTCATCGAAGTTGCGCCCCTTCATCACCACACAGTTGAGTTTGATCCGTTCAAACCCGGCGTCCCGCGCCGCTTCGATACCGGTGAGCACCTGATCAAGATCGCCATTACGGGTGATCGCGAGGAATTTTTCCCGGTCCAGGCTGTCGAGGCTGATGTTCATGCGCTTGACGCCGGCATCCACTAACGGCCGGGCCAGGCGGCCCAGTTGCGAGCCGTTGCTGGTCATCACCAGTTCGCGCAAACCGGGCAACGCGGCGATGTTGCGGCACAGGTCGACAATGCCGGGGCGGATCAGCGGTTCGCCGCCCGTCAAACGGATCTTGCGTACCCCCATGCCGACAAACAGCGTTGCCAACCGCTGCAATTCCTCCAGCGTGAGCACCTGCTGACGCGGCAGAAACGTCATGTTTTTCGCCATGCAGTACACGCAACGAAAATCACAGCGGTCCGTCACCGACATCCGCAGATAATCGATCTGCCGCCCAAAACCATCCTGCATCACAGCGTTCATCCCGTCTCCCGGTTGGCCACGCGGCTCACTGCACCAGCGGTGAGTCGGCGCCCTGCAAGTGGATGCCACGAATATCGGCCGCCCCGATCAGCGTTTGCAGGTACTGCACCAGGGCTTTTTGCCAGACGCCTTGCTGCAACTGCGTGCGGATCGCCGTCGACACCACTTCATAAGGCAACGGCTTGCCTTCGATCCGCTGATCGACGCTGACCACATGCCAGCCGTATCGGCTTTCCAGCGGTTTGCTCGCCAGCCCCGGCGCCAGCGTGAACAGCTGCCGCTCCAGTTCGGGCACGGTCTGACCCTTGCTGATCTGCCCCAGCGAACCGCCTTGAGCCTTGGACGGGCACGCCGAATATTTCACCGCCAGTTCAGCGAAACTGCCGGGAAACTCCTCCAGCCGCTGCAACAGAATTTGCGCCTGTTCGCGCGCCAGCTCGCGGGCCTCGACATCGTCCGGCGCGCATTCGAGCAGGATGTGCCGCACCGCCAGCAACGGCGCGCTGTGAAAGCGCCCGCGGTTGTTTTCGTAATAACGCAGGCTGGTTTCCTCATCGCACTGCGGCACCTGCACTTCACGTTCGAGCAACAGGCGCGTCGCCGCTTCTTCTTCATTCTCACCCGCGCCGATCTCCAGCGACACACCGAGTTCGGTAATGCGCTGCTGCAGCAATGCGCGAATCACCAGCGCTCGGGCGGCCAGAAACACCGCCTCTTCGCGGCTTTCCGCCGGGTGATATTGCAGTTCCTGGGCCATCGTTTCCGGGGTGATCAACACCTCGTTGACGGTGATGATCGGCCACTCCTGTTCGCTGCTGGCGATCAGTTGGGCCGGGGCGTCATCCGCCGCCGGCGCTTCAACTGCGAGCGCTTCGAACTGCACGGAATCATCCGGCAACTCTGTTGGTTTTGAAGAACCGCAGCCACCGCTGCCCCCGTTACCGCCACCACATCCACATCCACCTGACATGATTGTCTCCTCAGAATTTCTGCCGAACGATTTGATAACGGCGTCCCAGGTACCAGATCGGTGCACTGATCATGTGAACGAGACGGGTGAAGGGGAACAGCACGAACAGGGTCAGGCCGAGAAACACGTGCAGCTTGTAAGTCAAACCGACCGGCGCGATGGACGCCGCCGCTTCCATGGGCCGCAACAGCACGGTGTTCTGCGCCCAGTCGGCGAGCATCACCATCACCGAACCGTCCATGTGTCCGGTGGACGCGACGATGGTCAGCAGACCGAGCAGCAACTGCGCCAGCAGTACCAGCAAAATCAGGATGTCCGAAGGGCTGGAAGTGGCACGCACCCGAGGATCGGTCAGGCGCCGGTTGACCAGCATCAGCAGGCCGATCAGGCACAGCAGACCGAAGAAACCGCCGGACACCATCGCCAGCAACTGCTTGTTCTCAGTGCTGATCACATGGTGATAAACCGACGCCGGGGTCAGCAGGCCGACGAAATGCCCGGCCAGCACGAACAGCACGCCGATGTGGAAGAGGTTGCTCGCCACGCGCATGCCGCGCTGGTTGAGCATCTGGCTCGAACCGGCCTTCCAGGTGTACTGCGACAAGTCGAAGCGCGCCCAACTGCCGATCAGGCAAATGGCCAACGCGACGTAGGGGTAAATCCCGAACAACAACAGATTCCATTTAGACATTGCCCACCTCCTTCGCTGGCGCAGCGGCCAGCCCTTCATGCTGAAAATCCACCCAGTGCAACGGCACCGCACTTTCTTCGCGGGCCTTGCCCGGTGCGCTAGGCAGCGAACTGCAACGGTCCTGCTGTTCGGCCTGGAGGAAGTCCACGGCCTCCTCTTCCCAGATCTTGTCGAGGGCTTCGAGGGAGTCGTCGCGTGGTTCCGCCGCGACCTGGGCGCGCAGGTCGGCGACGGCCTGATGCGGTTCGGCCCCGGCAATCTGCAGCAGCGCCCGGAAGCAACTGGCGTAGGCGCTTTCACGCTCTTCCAGACGCGCCGCGAGCAAGGCCAGCAAGTGCGAAACATCCGCCAGGCCCTCGCGGGCCTCGAGGTCTTCGCGGGTGGACAAGAACTCCAGGTACAACGGGATGTAGTCCGGGAGTTCTTTGACGCCGATGGCAAAACCGGCCTCTTCGTACTGGGCCATCATGTCGACCATGGCCTGGCCACGGTCGCGGGATTCACCGTGCACATGCTCGAACAACAGCAACGACAGCGAGCGCCCCCGACCGAACAGCGCACCGTAGTGCTCCTGCCCGTCCATCAAGTCATTGGCGCAGATCAGTTCGAGCAATTCGAACAACGCACCGCGCTGTTTCGGGCTGATTTCCCGGGACTGGATAATCGCCTGTTCCAGCTCATCGCGGCCGCTGACCAGGGTTTCAGTCGGGTAATCGAGCAGCAGCGAAATCACTTTGAGAATTTGCATGCTCATTCCTCCCACAACTGCACGGTTTTTAGGATGTCGCGGCGGTTGGCTTTCTTCGCGCCGAACATGTTGGTGTCGGAGCTGCCGCTGCAACCGCTGCCAAAACTGAAACCGCAGCCGGAGCGCTCGGCAAACGCGTCGCTCATGGCATCTTCACGGTGCGCAGTCGGCACCACAAAACGGTCTTCGTAATTGGCGATGGCCAGGTAGCGGTACATTTCCTCGACCTGGTTCACACTCAAGCCGACATCCGCCAGCACTTGCAGGTCCTGCACCCCGTCGACTTGCTCGGAACGCTTGTAGGCACGCATCGCCAGCAAGCGTTTAAGCGCACGCTTGACCGGCTTTTCATCGCCAGCGGTCAGCAGGTTGGCCAGGTATTTCAGGGGAATCCGCAGGCTGTCGACGTCCGGGATTACCCCGTTCATGCCCACGGTGCCAGCGGTCGCAGCGTTCTGGATCGGCGACAGCGGCGGTACGTACCAGACCATCGGCAAGGTGCGGTATTCCGGGTGCAGCGGCAGCGCGAGTTTCCAGTCCACGGCCATTTTGTAGACCGGCGAACGCTGGGCGGAATCGATCACCGATTGCGGCACACCGTCGGCCAGGGCCTGACGGATCACTGCCGGGTCATTCGGGTCGAGGAAAATCTCCAATTGTTTCTCGTACAGATCCTGCTCGTTGGCGGTGCTCGCCACTTCGCTGATGCGGTCGGCGTCATACAGCAACACGCCGAGGTAACGGATGCGCCCGACACAGGTCTCGGCGCAAACAGTCGGCATCCCGGCTTCGATACGCGGGTAGCAGAAGATGCACTTCTCGGATTTACCGCTTTTCCAGTTGAAGTAGATTTTCTTGTACGGGCAGCCGCTGATGCACATGCGCCAGCCCCGGCATTTTTCCTGGTCGATCAGGACGATGCCGTCTTCTTCACGCTTGTAGATCGCCCCGCTCGGGCACGCTGCCGCGCACGTCGGGTTGAGGCAGTGCTCGCACAGGCGCGGCAAATACATCATGAAAGTGTTTTCGTACTCGCCGTAAATATCCGCCTGAATCTTGTCGAAGTTTTTGTCCTTGCGGCGCTTGGCGAATTCGGTGCCGAGGATTTCTTCCCAGTTCGGGCCCCACTCGATTTTCTCCATGCGCTTGCCGGAGATCAGCGAGCGTGGGCGCGCAGTGGGCTGATGTTCGCCCAGCGGCGCGGTGTGCAGGTGCTGGTAATCGAAGTCGAACGGCTCGTAGTAATCGTCAAGGCTCGGCAGGTCCGGGTTGGCGAAGATGTTCGCCAACACGCGAAACTTGCCGCCGATGCGCGGGTTGATCGTGCCGTTGGCGTTGCGGATCCAGCCGCCCTTCCACTTGTCCTGGTTTTCCCATTCTTTGGGGTAGCCGATCCCGGGTTTGCTTTCGACGTTGTTGAACCAGGCGTATTCCATGCCTTCACGGCTGGTCCAGACGTTTTTGCAGGTGATCGAGCAAGTGTGGCAACCGATGCACTTGTCCAGGTTCAGCACCATGCCGATTTGTGAGCGAATCTTCATCTCAGTTCTCCTCGAGATCGGTCGGCAGAGGACGCGGCAGGTCATCGCCGGACGAACCATCGAGCCAGTCGACTTTGGACATTTTGCGCACCACGACGAATTCATCGCGGTTGCAACCGACCGTGCCGTAATAGTTGAAACCGTAGGCCTGCTGGGCATAGCCGCCGATCATGTGCGTCGGTTTGAGCACCACGCGGGTCACCGAGTTGTGGTGGCCGCCACGGGTCTTGGTGGTTTCCGAACCGGGCACGTTCACGATCCGTTCCTGGGCGTGGTACATCATCACCATGCCGTCCTTGACCCGTTGACTGACCACCGCCCGGGCGGTCAGCGCACCGTTGACGTTGAAGCATTCGATCCAGTCGTTGTCCTCGATGCCGGCGCTTTTCGCGTCGTTCTCCGACAGCCACACAATCGGTCCGCCACGGCTGAGGGTGAGCATCAGCAGGTTGTCGCTGTAGGTGCTGTGGATGCCCCATTTCTGGTGCGGCGTGATCCAGTTCAGGACGATTTCCTTGTGGCCGTTGCTGCGCTTGCCCTTCACCCCTTCGATGGTGCGGGTGTTGACCGGCGGCCGGTAACTCATCAGTTGCTCGCCGAACGCCTGCATCCACGGGTGATCCTGGTAGAACTGCTGGCGACCGGTGATGGTGCGCCACGGAATCCCCTCGTGAACGTTGGTGTAGCCGGCGTTGTAGCTGACGTGATCGTCTTCGAGACCGGACCAGGTCGGGCTGGAAATGATCTTGCGCGGCTGTGCCTGGATGTCGCGGAAGCGAATCGCCTCATGTTCCTTGCCCACGGCCAGATGGCTGTGGTCGATGCCGGTAAATTCCGACAGCGCGGCCCAGGCCTTGACCGCGACATGACCGTTGGTTTCCGGGGCCAGCGACAGGATCACTTCCGCCGCATCAATGGCCGTGTCGATTTTCGGACGGCCTTGGCTGATGCCGGCGTCTCGTTCGTGGTGATTGAGCTCGCCGAGGAATTTCACCTCCTTGTCGGTGTTCCAGTTGATGCCCTTGCCGCCGTTGCCGTGTTTCTCCAGCATTGGCCCCAGCGACGAAAACTGCTTGTAGATGTTCGGGTAGTCACGCTCGACCACGTGCAGGTTCGGCGCGTTCTTGCCCGGCACTGGTGCAACGCCGTCGCTTTTCCAGTCGGTGCCGCCAAACGGCTGGGCCAGTTCGCCGACGCTGTCGTGCATCAGCGGAACGGTCACCAGATCCTTCTCCACGCCCAGGTGCCCTTCAGACATGCTGGAAAACGCCTTGGCGATGCCTTTGTAGATTTCCCAGTCGGACCGCGATTCCCACGCCGGGTCGATTGCCGCCGACAACGGGTGAATGAACGGGTGCATGTCCGAGGTGTTCATGTCGTCTTTTTCGTACCAGGTCGCCGTCGGCAACACGATGTCGGAATAGACGCAGGTCGAGGACATGCGGAAGTCCAGCGTGGTCACCAGATCGAGCTTGCCGATGGCGCCCTCGTCCACCCATTCGGCTTCTTCAGGTTTGCAGTCGCCGACCTGGCCGATGTCTTCGTTCATCACCCCGTTCTTGGTGCCGAGCAGGTACTTGAGCATGTACTCGTGGCCTTTGCCCGAAGAACCCAGCAAGTTGGAACGCCAGATGAACATGTTGCGCGGGAAGTTCACCGGGCTGTCCGGCTGCTCGCAGGAGAAGCGCAGCGAACCGTCCTGCAGCGACTTGACCACGTAGTCTTTCGGGTCCATGCCGGCCGCCGCCGCATCACGGCAGATGTGCAGCGGGTTGGTGTTGAGCTGTGGTGCGCTGGGCAACCAGCCGGCGCGTTCGGCGCGGATGTTGTAGTCCAGCGCATGCTCGGGGAATTGCGATTTGTCGGCCAATGGCGAGAGCACGTCGTGCATGCTCATCTTCTCGTGGCGCCACTGCGAACTGTGGGCGTAGAAAAAGCTGGTGCCGTTCATCTGGCGTGGCGGACGGTTCCAGTCGAGGCCGAACGCCAGAGGCAGCCAGCCGCATTGCGGGCGCAGTTTTTCCTGGCCGACATAGTGTGCCCAACCGCCACCGGTCTGGCCGACACACCCGCAAAGCATGAGCATGTTGATCAGCCCGCGGTAGTTCATGTCCATGTGGTACCAGTGGTTCATCGCCGCGCCGACGATGATCATCGAGCGACCCTTGGTCTTGTCGGCGTTGTCGGCGAACTCACGGGCAATCTGGATGGCTTTCTCGCGGCTGACGCCGGTGATCTGCTCCTGCCACGCCGGGGTGCCAGGCACCGAGGCGTCGTTGTAGTCCTTGGCGACGTTGTCGCCACCCAGGCCACGGTCAATCGCCAGGTTGGCGGCCGACAGGTCGAACACTGTGGCGACTTTGGCCACGCTGCCGTCGGCCAGCACCACGTTGTGCACCGGCACGCGGCGGTATTGCACGGCATCGCCGGCCACGTGCTGGAAGTGCTCGTGGGACTCGCCGGCAAAATACGGGAATGCCACTTCGGCGACGTCATCACCAATCAGGCTCAGCTTGAGGTCGATCTCGCGACCTTCGCCGCCTTCACGGGGCAGAATGTTCCACTTGCCCTTCTCGCCCCAGCGATAACCGATCGAACCCTGTGGCGATACCAGTTCACCGCTGACATCCAGGGCGATGGTTTTCCATTCCGGGTTGTTTTCCTGGCCGAGGTTGTCGGTCAGGTCGCTGGCGCGCAGGAAACGGTCCGGCTGGTAGCCCTCGCCCGGCGCCTTGTCGACCATTTGCTTGAGCAGCACCAGCACCGGCAAATCGGTAAAGCGCTTGGCGTAGTCAGTGAAATAGGCGCTCGGTTTGTCGAGGTGGAATTCTTTGAAAATCACATGGTTGAACGCTTGCGCCAGCGCCGCGTCGGTGCCCTGCTTCGGGTTCAGCCACAGGTCGGTGAGCTTGGCGACTTCCGAGTAGTCCGGAGTGATCGCCACGGTCTTGGTGCCCTTGTAGCGGACTTCGGTGAAGAAGTGCGCGTCGGGGGTGCGGGTCTGCGGAACGTTGGAGCCCCAGGCAATGATGTAGTTGGAGTTGTACCAGTCGGCCGATTCCGGCACGTCGGTCTGCTCGCCCCAGACCATCGGCGAGGCTGGCGGCAAGTCGCAGTACCAGTCGTAGAAACTCAGGCAGGCGCCGCCGATCAGCGACAGGTAACGCGAACCCGCAGCGTAGCTGACCATCGACATGGCCGGGATCGGCGAGAAGCCGACGATACGGTCCGGGCCGTATTGCTTGATGGTGTAGACGTTGGCCGCAGCGATGATCTCGTTGACTTCCTCCCAGTTGGAACGAATGAAGCCACCCATGCCGCGTTTGCTTTTATAGGAGTCGGCCTTGGCCTTGTCCTCGACGATGCTGGCCCAGGCTTCCACCGGCGCCATGGTCAGCCGCGCATCGCGCCACAGCTTGAGCAACGGCTTGCGGATTTTCGGGTACTTGAGCCGGTTGGCGCTGTAGATGTACCAGCTGTAACTGGCGCCACGCGGGCAACCACGAGGCTCGTGATTGGGCAAATCGTTGCGGGTGCGCGGGTAGTCGGTCTGCTGGGTTTCCCAGGTGATCAGGCCGTTCTTGACGTAGATTTTCCACGAGCACGAGCCGGTGCAGTTCACCCCGTGGGTGGAGCGCACGATCTTGTCGTACTGCCAGCGCGAACGGTAGACGTTCTCCCAGTCGCGAGACTCTTTGCGGGTCTCTCCGTGACCGTCGGAAAACTCGTTTTGCTTGCGATTGAAAAACCGCAGTTGATCCAGTAAATGACTCACGTTGTAGTCCTCTCAGGCTTGCTGCGGGGTTCTGTGCCCCGCCCACGCAATGGTTGGATTCGGGTCGTCTCAGCAGGGTGTCGCGGCGCCTTTGCGGGCGTACCACCACCAGGTCACGACGATGCAGCTCAGGTAAAAACCGACAAACATGTAGAAGGCCATCTCCGGGCCGCCGGTCTGGGCCATCGAAGTGCCGAAGGATTTGGGAATGAAGAACGCACCGAAGGCGCCCATGGCCGAGCTGAAACCGAGGACGGCGGCCGATTCTTTGCCGGCATCCTTGAGCGCCTGTTCGCGCACGGCAGGCGGTTTGCCCACAGCGGCTTTTTCATGCTGGGTGCGGAAGATCACCGGGATCATGCGGAAGGTGGAGCCGTTGCCGATGCCCGTGGTAATGAACAGCAGCATGAACATGCCGAGGTAGCCGTAGAAGTTGCCGGGCTCGCCGTTCTGCGGCAGGAAGTGCATGACGCCGAAGACCATCACGATCATCGCCACGAAGTTCCACAAGGTCACTTTCGCGCCGCCGAGCTTGTCCGCCAGCCAGCCGCCCAATGGCCGAACCAGCGCGCCCACTAACGGACCGAGGAAGGCGAATTTCAAGGCGATCACGTCAGGGAAGGAGGTTTTGATCAGCAATGGAAATGCGGCGGAGAAACCGATGAACGAGCCGAACGTCGCCAGGTACAACCAGCACATCAGCCAGTTGTGCTTGCGTTTGAAGATAACCGCCTGCTCGCTGAACGAGGCGCGGGCGCTGGACAGGTCGTTCATGCCGAACCAGGCCAGCACCGTCACCAGCACAATGAACGGCACCCAGATGAACCCGGCGTTCTGCAGCCACAATTGGCCACCGTCGGGCAGGGTTTGTGGTTCACCACCGATGAAGCCGAACACGCCGAAGGTAATCACCAGCGGCACGCAGAACTGCATCACTGACACGCCCAGGTTACCCAACCCGGCATTGAGGCCCAGGGCTGTGCCCTGCTGCGACTTGGGGTAAAAGAAGCTGATGTTGGACATGCTCGATGCGAAGTTGCCGCCACCGAAACCGCAGAGCAAGGCGATCAGCACGAACACGCTGTACGAGGTGCTCGGGTCTTGCACGGCGAAGCCCATCCAGATTGACGGCAACAACAGCGACGCGGTGCTCAGGGCGGTCCAGCGCCGGCCACCGAAGATCGGCACCATAAAGGAGTAGAAGACGCGCAAGGTTGCCCCGGACAAGCCCGGCAACGCCGCCAGCCAGAACAACTGGTCAGTGGTGAAGCTGAAGCCGATGGCGTTCAGGCGCACGATCACCGTGCTCCAGACCATCCACACCGCAAAGGCCAACAGCAGTGCGGGGATGGAGATCCACAGGTTGCGCGTGGCGGTCTGTTTGCCGCTGCTTCCCCAGAACGCCGGGTCTTCGGGGCGCCAGTCATGTATGACCGGCCCTTTGTCAGGCTTTTGCAGAACGGACATGTTCTTCTCCTTGGGCAATGCTGGAAATCGGGGACAGGCGCAGCGGCGGTTCTTTACCAAGCACCGGGCTTTTGCGTATTTCGCTGAAGTACATCCAGGTGAGGGAGACCCAGACCACGCCGTACATCAACATGAAGCAGGAAGAGCGCACGCCGGTGAGGTCCACCAGGGCGCCAAACATGATCGGCAGGACAAAACCGCCGAGGCCGCCGGCCAGACCGACGATGCCGGAGACCGCGCCCATGTTTTTCGGGTAGTCATTGGCGATGTATTTGAAGACCGAGGCCTTGCCGAACGCGAAGGCAATGCCCATGACAAACAGCAGCACGGTGAACAGCGCGGGATTGAGGCCGATGTGGAAGTCCACGGTGCCGTTGATGGTCTGCACTTGCAGTTGGGTTTGCGGGTACGAGAGCAGGAACAGGCAGATCCAGCTGACCCACAACACCCACCAGGTCACGCTTTGCGCGCCCCAGCGATCCGACATCCAGCCGCCGACCGCACGCAGCACGCCACCAGGCAGCGAGAAACACGCCGCCAGCAGCGCCGCGCTTTGCAGGCTGAAACCGTATTCCTGCACGTAGTACTTGGTCATCCACAGCGCGAGGGCCACATAGCCGCCAAAGACGATCGAGTAGTACTGGCAGTAGCGCCACACCGCAGGGTCTTTCAGCGAACTCAACTGCTCACGCAACGTGGCGCCCGAGGCACTGCGGTGGTCTTTGTTTTCGGCACTGAGAAACCAGAACAGCAGCGCAGTAATAAAGAGGATGGCGCTGAAGACTTTCGGCACCAGCTGCCAGCTGCCCGCGGCAATCAACGCCGGGGCGAGAAACTTGGTCACCGCCGCTCCAGCGTTGCCGGCACCGAAGATGCCCATGGCGAAGCCCTGGTTCTCTTTGTCGAACCATTTGGCGACGTAGGCGATCCCGACCGAAAACGAGCCGCCGGCCAGGCCGACGAACAAACCCAGGACCAGGAACTGCCAGTAGGCGGTGGCGTGGCTGATCAGGTACAGCGGCGCGACGCAGGACAGCATCAGCAGAAAGAACACGCTGCGCCCGCCGAAGCGGTCGGTCAGCAGACCCAGCGGCAAGCGCACCAGCGAGCCGGTCAATACCGGGGTCGCAGCCAGCAGGCCGAACTGGGTTTCGTTGAGCTGGAGCAGTTCCTTGATCGGCACGCCGAGCACGGCAAACATCATCCAGACCATGAAACACACGGTGAAGGCCAGTGTGCTCATGCCCAGCACGAAGCCTTGTTGTACACGGGGTTGGGTCACAAATGCTCTCCAGTCAGTTAGCCATGGCGGCAGACTAGAGAGGGCAACCCTGCAAAAACTTGATCCATGTCAACGAAGCCCAAGGGGGCACAGGCCTATGCTTGCGCGGCCTACCTCCAAGGAGGTAGTTCAGAGAATGCTTGAAACCCTTTGTTTATCAGCGTTTTAGTTGTTTCTACCCAGTGTTCTGTCGACAGGGATCCGTCGGCAACTCTTTAGAGGTAGCGCGACCGGGATCGGTGGCCCACCTCACTCTGGAGCTGCACATGCTCTACTTTCCTGTCTTTTCCACGGGCCTGCGCCGATGATTCGCTGGTTGCGCAGCTCCCTGCCCGCGCGCGCCGGGCTCGCGGTGATCCTGATCGCCGTGCTCGCCCTCGCCAGCTCGTTAAGCGCCGGGCTCATCGCCTGGTTCAGCCAGGGCGATGGCGCCGCCATCAACACCGCAGGTTCGGTGCGCATGGAGACCTATCACCTGAACTGGAAGCTCGCCGCCGGCGCCACGCCCGAAGAACTCGCCGGCATCACCGACAGCCTGCAACGTCGCCTCAACAGCCAGTCGCTCAAGGCCGTGCTGGAAGATGGCCCGAGCACGGCACTGCAAATCAGTTACGCGCGCATCCAGCAACAATGGGACGAGGCATTGCGCCCGGCACTGGAGCGCGGCGACGCCCCGGCCTTTCACGCGCAGGCCCAGCCGTTCGTGGAACAACTGAACCAGTTCGTCAGCCTGCTGCAGCGCCAGAGCGAGCAAAAGCAAGGCTGGCAACAAGTGATTCAGGGCATGGCCCTGTTCACCACCATGATTGTCTTGCTGATCGGACTGTACGAATTGCAATACGGCGTGGTCACGCCGCTCAAAGAACTGGTGGACGCGACCCAGCGCTTTCGTCGCGGCGATTTTAAGGTGCGGGTCAACCATCAGTCCCAGGACGAACTGGGCCAGTTGGCCATGAGTTTCAACGCCATGGCCGAGACCATCGAAGAGTCGCACCGCACGCTGGAAAGCCAGGTCCAGCAAAAGACCCTGAACCTGCAACAAGCCAATGCCGCCCTGGAGTTGCTGTATCAAAGCAGCCGCAGCCTGGCCACGCGCCTGGCCAATGCCGAAGGGCTGGATGAGTTGATCCGGCGCTTTCAGCAGCGTCTGCCCGGCCTGCGTCTGTCGCTGTGCCTGCAAGGCGAAACGCAGGCGCCGGCCCAGCAATTGATTGCCCTGCATGGGGCGGACATCCGTGAAGTCTGCGCCAGCAGCGACTGCGCCACGTGCGAGAAACACCACGATGCCAACCCGCAAACTTTCAGCATCAGCAACCAGGGCAGCGAACTCGGGGAACTCAAGGCGCACTTTGTCGACGGCCATCCCACGCAAGCCTGGGAAACCCAACTGATCCAGGCGCTGGCGAACCTGATCGGCACCTCGCTCTCGCTCAAGCGTCAGCGGGAACAGGACCATCGCCTGCTACTGCTTGAAGAACGCACGATCATCGCCCGCGAGCTGCACGACTCACTCGCGCAGGCCTTGTCCTACATGAAGCTGCAAGTCAGCCGCTTGCAAACCCTGATGCGTCGGGGCGAACCGGTGCCGACCCTGGAAACCGTCGCCGCCGAATTGCGCGAGGGGCTGAACAATGCCTATCGCCAATTGCGCGAGTTGCTCACCACGTTCCGTTTGCAGATTCACGACGCCGGGCTGGTGCAGGAACTAAAAGACACCGCCGAGGAGTTCACCCGGCGCGGACAATTCCAGGTGCACCTGCACGTCGATGCGCTGGCGTTTCAGCTGTCGGCCAGCGAACAAATTCACATTCTGCAGATTACCCGCGAAGCCCTTTCCAACTGCCTGCGCCACGCCCATGCGCAAAACGCCTGGCTGGAACTGCGTCAGGACGGCGAAACCGTCCGGCTGCTGGTCAAAGACGACGGGCGTGGTTTCAGCGGCAACGTCGACCAGCGCGAGCATCACGGCCTGAACATCATGGATGAGCGGGCGCGCAGCTTGCGTGGGCAATTGCAGATCTTTTCCAGGGAGCCGCAAGGCACCCTCGTCCAACTGGAATTCCACCCGGAGTTTCTCGGACGGCACACACAAGGTAGCGTCACATGAACACGTCCCCGCAACACCGAATCCTGCTGGTAGACGACCATCCGATGATGCGTCGCGGCATCCGCCAGATGCTCGAACTGGAAGAGGATTTCCTCATCGTCGGCGAAGCCAGCCATGGCGAAGAAGCCCTGACCCTGATCGAACCGCTGCAACCGGACCTGGTGTTGCTCGATAACAACATGCCGCAAATGAACGGCATTGAAACCCTGCGCCGCCTGCGGGCGATGCACTACACCGGCAAAGTGTTGCTGTTCACCGTGTCGGACGCCGAAGACGATATTCGCGACGCCCTGCGCCTCGATGCCGACGGCTATCTGCTCAAGGACATGGAACCTGAATTGTTGATCCAGTACATCCGCGATGCCCTCGATGGCGCACTGGTGATCAGCCCCGGCCTGACTCAGGTCATGGCGCAGGCGCTGCGTTCACCGCCGCGCCAGGCCGTAGTGGAACTGACCGAACGCGAACGCCAGGTGTTGAAAACCATCGCCAGCGGCTTCAGCAACAAGGTCATCGGGCACAAGCTGGGCATCACCGAAGGGACGGTCAAGGTGCACGTCAAGAACCTGCTGCACAAACTCGGTTTGCGCTCGCGGGTCGAGGCTGCCGTGTGGGCCATGGAGCATCTGCGCAATGCCGGCTGAGGCGCATGCCTCCTTGGAGGTAGGCCGGCAGAGGCATAGGTCAACCGGCCTGCGCTCTTTACTATGACCGTCAGCGGAGGTACGCCATGCTGACCCACCCTTCCATCGTTTTAACGTTGCGCCGTCATCATCTGTTCAGCCAGTTGCCGGAGTCCGTCTTCGAGGAAGTCTGTGCCCTGGCGATGCTCAAACGCCTGCCCTGCCACAGCACGCTGATGCACCAGGGCGATCCGGCGAAACGCTTTTTCCTGCTGGTCAGCGGCCAGATCAAATTGTACCGGCTGACGGGTGAAGGCCAGGAAAACCTGGTGGAAATCATCCTGCCCGGGCAAACCTTTGCCGAAGCCCTGCTGTTCAGCCAGGCCCGTCTGTACCCGGTGAGCGCCACCGCCCTGAAGGACAGCGTGCTCGTCAGCATCGAGGGCAACCACTATCGCAATGCCCTTGAGGACCAGCCGAAAGTCTGCCTGGCCATTCTCGCCAGCATGAGCATTCACCTGCACCTGCGGCTGCGCGATATCGACACCTTGACCATGGCCAGCGCGAGCCGGCGGGTGATCAACTTTCTGTTTCAGGAACGTCACCCGGTCACCGGCCAGATCGTCTTGCAGATGTCCAAACGCCTGGTGGCGTCGAAGCTGGGGATTCAGCCGGAAACCTTTTCGCGGATCCTCCATCGCCTGGTGGACGGTGGGCTGATTGCCATGGAACGACGCAACATCAGCATCCTCCTGGAGGAGGATCTGGCAGCGTTCCAATAGGCACAATTGAATGCGGTCAATGCGCATTGGGTTCGCCAGCATAGGAATCGCCAGGAAACTATGGTCTGAACGACAACATAAATCCCCTGTGGGAGCGAGCCTGCTCGCGAAAGCGTTGTGTCAGGCGATGGGTTTTTTGATGGTGTACATATCCATTCCTGGGGTAACGGCGGCTATTGGTTTCGCCCTTACGGCGAGTCACTTTTGAAAGCGCAAAAGTAACCCAAACGCTCTTGCCCCACCACTCGGCACCTCGCTTGGGCTCGGTGTGCCTAAGGTCAAAATCAACATCAAAACCGAGGCGGCCTCTGGGCCGACCTGGGCGTCAAGCGGGCGCGCTTCGCTGGTTTGATCGTTCGCCTATTCCGGACTTGAAGTGATTCCAATGTGGGAGCGGGCTTGCCCGCGAAGGCGGACTGGCATTCAACATCTATGGCAACTGACACTCCCACTTTGCGAGCAAGTCGAATCGTCGCACCGCTGCCCCACATTTTGATCGGTGTCAGCAGGTTCTACTGCGCCGCCAACCCCTTCCCCGCCCGCTCCAGATTGCGCCACAACCACACGGGCAACACATCAGGATCAAGGCTGTCGATCAGGTTCTTCAGCGCCAGCCCCAGCTCGGTGTCGCCCTCGATCACCAAACGCCGGCGGAAGAACAGCGTGTCCGGATCTTCCTGACGGCTGGCCAGCAGCAGAAACTCGCGCCAGTTACCGCTGATGGTCACGTCCGCCGTGCCGCGTTCGGCGATTCGCAGGCCCTGACGAGTGAGCGTCAGAAACCAGGACAAGCCCAGATCCGGAATCCGCAGGCACAACCAGCGTCCGCGCAGCACCTCGAACTCACCATCGCGCAACGGCTCGGCGAGGCAGCGGTTCAGCGCCTGATGCAACGCCAGGCGCTGCACCGCGAAAGGCACCCGCCGCACCAGCGGTAATAACCGGTCGGCCCCTTTCAACAGCCATTTTTTACGGTTCAACACAGGCCGACCTCCTCGACGCGCAACATGCCGGCCTGACCATGCCAGTAGCCATTGCAGCCCTCGACAAACAGCGGCGGTGTTTCGCCCAGACGCACCCTTTGATAAGCCGCAATCACCTCGGTCATGCCTTGGGCGCGCGGACTCAAACGCAACACATCAGCGCCACAGGCCACCAGCCCGGAATAATCGGCGAGCAAATTGGTCACGTCCGCCGACATGGTTTGAATGCCGTTGAGGGTGAACAGCGGCTGCCCTTCCTGGCTGGTCAGCGCCATGCCGTCGGGGTAGTTGATGCAGCAAAACTGGCAGTCGTCCTTGGGCCGGTTTTCCGCGCGGGCAGTGAAGCAGCGTGCGGAATAGGCCAGGGGCAAATGCCCGTAGGCAAAGATTTCCACTTCCGGCACCGCCAGGCCCAATTCACGCACCTGGCCGATCACATCTTTGATCAGCGCCGCCGAACATTCCACCGGCGGCACCCAACGGATCATTCCACTGTCGATCAACTGCGCCAATGCATGACCGTTGTATAAATTTAGGGCCGGGCCGCCCACGAACGGCAACTGCCGATCGGCGAGAAACTGTACCGCCCCCATGTCGTTGGCTTCCACCAACAGTTGGCCGTTGTCGCACAGCCGGCGCAGGCTGGACAGCTCCGACGCCGCTTCGATCAGGGTCAGGCTGGAAATGACCAGTTGCGCCTGACTGCACTCCTGCAACTCGCGCCCCAGTCCCAGCCATTGATCCAGTGAAAAGGCCCGGCGTTTCGAGCACACGGTTTCCCCCAGGTAAATAACGTCCAGAGGCAGCGCCGACATCTCGGCGTAAAAGTTGCTGAGTTGTTCCTTGTCCCAATAAAACAGGACCGGTCCCAGGCTGAGCTTCATGTCGCGTCCCTCATTGCCATGATCGATGGTAAGCACCCAGGGTGGTCTGGCTGCCTTCGGACAGACCGGCCAGCACCTGGCGCCATTCCTCCTTGACGCGAAAACTGCCCGGTGCGCCGCGATGGGCATCCAGCGCCGCACGCCAGACCCGGGTCACTTGTTCAACATAGGCCGGGCTGCGCTGGCGGCCTTCGATCTTCACGGCTTCGACGCCGATGGCGGTCAGCTCCGGCAGCAGGTCCAGGGTGTCGAGGCTGGTGGGTTCTTCCAGCGCGTGAAAGCGTTTGCCGTCCACCAGGAACCGGCCCTTGCACAAGGTCGGGTAACCGGCCGGTTCGTCGGGGGTGTAGCGGTCGATCAGCACTTCGCTGAGCCGCGCACTCAAGCCTTCGGCGTCCTCGCTCCAACGCACCGCCTTGGCCGGCGAACAGACGCCGCACAGGTTTGGCGACTCGCCGGTGATGTACGAAGACAGGTGGCAGCGTCCTTCGGCCATGATGCACAGGCTGCCGAAGCCAAACACTTCGATGGGTACCGGGCTGCTGGCCGCGACCTGACGCACCTGCGCCAACGACAGCACCCGTGGCAGCACCGCGCGGCGAATCCCGTAGCGCTGCGCGTAAAATTCCAGCGCGGCGGCGTGAGTCGCCGAACCCTGAACCGACAGGTGAAGGGCCAGTTGCGGATGGCGTTGACTGGCGTAGTTGAGCACCCCGGGGTCAGCGGCGATCAGTGCATCCACGCCGAAATCGGCGGCCCGGTCCACCGCTCGCTGCCAGCGCTCCCAGCCCTTGGGTTGCGGGTACGTATTGACCGCGACGTACAGCTTGCGCTGGTGCTGGCGGATGTGAGCGACGGCGGCGTCGAACTGTTTGTCATCCATGTTCAGCCCGGCGAAATGCCGGGCGTTGGTGTCATCGCGAAAACCGACATACACGGCATCCGCGCCTTGGCGCACCGCCGCTTTCAGTGCAGGCAGATTCCCTGCCGGGCAGACCAGTTGCATGGGTAATCCTCAGAAAAATCGCGCTGCCAGTCTAGCCAGACCGGCAGGCACAGCCTTGACGGCAATCAATTGCCCTCACTGCATCAGGTCGGCGAAAGACAGGAACATCACGTTGTCGTGCTTGCGCACCTGCTGTTCGCACTCGATCACCGCCAGCCCGTCAGCCCAGCACGCGGCCGTCAACATCGCCGAGCTTTGCTGCGGGTGCAGTTCAACGTGCAATTGGCCATCGGCGCCGGGCGCCAGTTTCGCCCGCAGGTACTGCCGACGCTTATTGTGTTGCAGCCAGTCGAAGCCGGCTGGCACGGCCAATGGTCGCGGCATCACGTCGGTCACACCTTGGGCCCGCAGCAGAAACGGACGCACCACCACCAGCGCGGTAATCAGTGCCGCCGACGGATTGCCCGGCATGCCGATCCACGGTTTGCCTGCCACTTCGCCGAAGGCCAGCGGCTTGCCGGGCTGAATCGCCAGCCGCCAGAAATCGACGCTGCCCAGTTCCTGGATAGCGTGCTTGAGATGATCCTCCTCACCGACCGAAACGCCGCCGGTGCTGAGCAACAGGTCGCATTCGGACGACGCCAGACTCAAGGCATGCCGACTGGCCGCCAACTCATCGGCCATGACGCCATAGTCGTGCACTTCGACGCCCCAGCCGCGCAACAACGCCGCCAGGCAATAGCGATTGCTGTTGTAGATTTGCCCCGGTGCCAGGAGATCGCCCGGCTCGCGCAATTCATTGCCGCTGCTGAGCAGGCACACTTGCAGCGGTCGATAGACCTCGACCTGCGCAATGCCGGCACCGGCCAGCAACCCGAGCTCCTGAGCGCGCAGGCGCTTGCCGGCCTTGAGCAAAAGGTGACCGCGGCGAACCTCCTCGCCTTCCTTGCGAACGTGATCGCCCACGCAGACCGGTGGAAACCAGACGCGCTCGCCATCGACGCGGCAACGCTCTTGCGGCACAACGGTATCGGCGCCCGGCGGCAAAGGCGCGCCGGTAAAAATCTGCACCGCTTGCTGCGCAAGCAAGGGCGAAGATGCCTGATCGCCCGCAGCAATTCGTCCGCCAATCGACAAACCACCGCCATCCGCTGGCAGGTCAGAGGCCCTGAGCGCGTAACCGTCCATGGCACTGTTGTCCCAGGCCGGGAGGTTGACCGGGGAATGGATATCCGCAGCCAGCACCCGACCCATCGCTTGATCGAGGCTGATCGTTTGCACTTGAGGCGGCGGCGGAGCCTGATCGAGCAGACGGCTGATCGCCTCGTCCACCGGCATCAGGTGGACGAGGTCACACACCCGGCCGGTCATGAGCGAGTCTCGCAGGCCTCAATGGCGCGCTGCGCCTGAGGTTTCAGATGCGGGGCGAAATTGCAGGGGCCGGTGCGACTGTCCAGCTGTTCGAGCAGGATCTTGTTCCACGCGGTCCGGCAGGCACCGGGCGAACCGGGGACGCAGCACACCAGCACGCCGTTGCTCATGCCGGCCAATGCCCGGGATTGCAGGCTGGACATGCCGATTTCTTCGAGGGACACCTGGCGGAACAGTTCACCGAAGCCTTCCACGTGTTTGTCCAGCAAAGGCAAAACAGCTTGCGGCGTATTGTCGCGAGCGGTGAAACCGGTGCCGCCGGTCATCAGGATGACTTGCACTTCAGGGTCGGCGATCCACCGGGAAACGGTGGCGCGTATCTGGTAAATATCGTCCTTGACCAGCTCACGATCGATCAACACATGCCCGGTGGTTTGCAGCAAATCGGTGAGGGTTTGTCCGGAGGTGTCGGTGTCGAACGTGCGTGTATCGCTGATGGTCAGCACGGCGATGTTCAGGGGTTCAAAGGTGCGTTGCGCCAGATGGGCCATAGTCAGGTCTTCCCATGGATTAGGGTATGACGCAAAGCCTGAACCGGATTGCGCGATGAGCCTATTCCTCGAAGGAGGTACCTCGTTGGGCGGAATGAGTTGATGGGCGTCGGCCAGGTTTTCAAGGTGCCCAAAAGATCGCAGCCTTCGGCAGCTCCTACAGGCGTACGCGTTTTCAATGTAGGAGCTGCCGAAGGCTGCGATCTTTTACGCTTCAAGGCGCCAGGCGATTGCGTTTCCACACCCCCTCATGCAACCGGTAATCCATCCGGTCATGCAACCGGTCGGTCCGGCCCTGCCAGAACTCCATGCGATCCGGAAGCAGGCAGTAACCGCCCCAATGTTCGGGGCGCGAGACGGTGTGGCCGACGAAGCGCTTGATGGTCTCGGCCAGCATCGACTCCAGCGCAGCCCGACTCGCCAGCGGAGCGCTTTGCGGGGAAGCCCAGGCGCCGAGACGGCTGGCCATGGAACGGGACTCGAAGTAGGCGTCCGACAGCGTCGGGTCAAGCCTGGACACCCGGCCTTCGATCCGCACCTGGCGCTCCAGTGCCGGCCAGAAAAACGTCATGGCGGCATAAGGATTGGCCGCCAGTTGCTGACCCTTGCCGCTCTGGTAGTTGCCGAAAAAAGTAAAACCCTGCTCGCTGAAGCCCTTGAGCAGCAGCACGCGGCAGTGCGGCCGCCCTTCACTGTCGACGGTCGCCAACGTCATGCTATTGGCTTCGACAGGCGCGCGCTCGGTGTCGCGAGCCAGTTGCATCCATTGCTTGAACATCGCCAACGGATCATCCAGCGCGTGCTCGTCCTGCAAGCCGTACAGGGTGTAGTTGCGGCGCATCTGGGCCAGGGACAGCGGCATGACAGTGATCTCCGGAAGGTTTTGCGCAGTGTGCGAGGCACTGCGCACCTGGACATTGACCACCATCAACACTACCGATTACTTGAGCCGCAGCCGCCGCGCCAGTTTGTGCAGGTTGCTCGGGTCGACTTCCAGAATCCGTGCGGCGCTGGCCCAGTTTTCCCCGGACAGGCTCAGGGCCTGGAGGATTTTCTTGCGCTGGTAATCATCGACCGCTTCACCCAGCGGCTGGAACGGCAGATCAGGTGTCACGTCTGCGGACGGCTCGACAACCACCCCGGGGGCGCTCGTCGCACTGTCGAGATCGAGAATCTCCGGTTCCAGGGTCATGATCAACGCGCGACTCGTACCGCGACTGAGCTGCTTCAACGCGGCTCGACTGATGACGTGCTCCAGCTCGCGCACATTGCCCGGCCAAGTATAGGCCAGCAAAGCGCGCTCAGCTGCCGGCGACAGGCGCAAACCACGCAGCCCCAGTCGCGCCCGATTGAGCTCGAGGAAATGCCCGGCGAGCATCAACACGTCATTACCGCGTTCGCGCAACGACGGGATCGGCACCGGGTACACCGAGAGCCGGTGATACAGATCGGCGCGAAACAAGCCTTCGCGAATGCTGTCCGGCAGGTGCCGGTTGGTGGCGGCGATGATACGCACGTCGACGTGCAGCGGCTTGTCGGCCCCCAGTCGCTGGATCTCGCCATTCTGCAGGGTGCGCAGCAACTTCGCTTGCACACTCAAGGGCAACTCGCCGACTTCATCGAGAAACAGCGTGCCACCGTTGGCCGCATCGAACCGCCCGGCGCGGTCACTGGTGGCGCCGGAAAAGGCGCCTTTGACGTGCCCGAACAATTCACTCTCCGCCAACGACTCCGGCAACGCCGCGCAATTGACCTGAATCAGCGGCTTGTGGCTGCGCCGGGAAAGACGATGCAAGCGCCGGGCGAACAGCTCTTTGCCAACGCCGGTCTCACCCAACAGCAACACCGGCAAATCGGAGTCGGCCAACACGTCCAGCTCATTCAGCAACTGGTGCAGTACCTCGCTTTGCCCGAGGATCTCGCCCTCCTCGACCGGCATGCGCAAATCCTGGGGATCGCTGCGGGACAGGCGCAAGCTGCGGTTTTCCTGTTCCAGCCGGGTGACCCGCACCGCCGCTTCGATCTGCAAGGTGCAGCGTTTGAGTTCCTCCCGCGCACGGCTGTCGAAGGTCCCGGCGTGCAGCGCATCGAGGGTGATCGCGCCCCAGATCCGGCCCTCGACATACAGGCTGACGCCCATGCAGTCATGCACCGGCAGAGGTTCGCCGACGTGGTTGTCGAGCAAGCCGTCGTAAGGGTCCGGCAGGCGGCTGTCGGGCTCGAACCACACCGGCTCGCGCGACGCCATGATCGCCGCCAGCCGTGGATGCTGGGCGATGACGAACCGGCGTCCCAACGCTTCATGCACCAGCCCGACCGTCGCCACCGGCCTCAGGCTGTCGTCGTCCAGACGCAACAATCCCACCGCGCCACTGTTGAAGTATTCGCGCAGGGTTTGCACCAGTCTTTGTAACCGCACGGCATTGGGCAACTCGACGATCAGGTCGGCGGCCAGGCTTTCACGCAGCATGGTAGTAATTACCCTCTATGGTGGGATTCACCCTAATGCGTCGGGGTGCACATCACCACACCTAAAATTTAATTGCGAATTATCAATCGGTTAACTGTGGCATGGCAGATGCAATGAGTCTGGGAACCGTTGAAACCCAAACAAGGAACCCTGATGAACCATCCCCTGCTGGAACAAAGCCTCGGCCAACTGGCCTGCGACATTCCCGGCGCCACCCGGATTTTTCACTCGTTCAAACTGGACTTTTGCTGCGGCGGTCATAAAAGCCTGCGCGAAGCGGCCCTCGGCAAAGACCTCGATCCGCTGCTGATAGCCGATGCCCTGCACACGCTGCAAGACACCGGCGAAACCCAGCACGACTGGCGCACAGAAACGACCGAGGCGTTGATCGCCCACCTCCTTGCGCGCTATCACGCCCGCCACCGCGAGCAACTGCCGGAACTGATCCGCCTCGCTCGTCGCGTCGAGCACGTACATGGTGCCCGCAGCAGCTGCCCCAACGGCCTGGCCGACCTGCTGACCGACATGCAGCAAGAACTCGAAGGCCACATGCTCAAGGAAGAACAAGTGCTGTTCCCGATGCTGCAACAAGGCATCGGCCCCCAGGCCGCACCGCCGATTCAGGTGCTGCGTTTCGAACACGATCAACATGGCGAAGCGCTGGAGAAGATGCTCGCCCTGACCCACCACATCACCCCGCCGGCCGATGCCTGTAACACCTGGCGCGCGCTCTATCGCGGGTTGCTGGAATTCAAGGATGACCTGATGCAACACATCCATCTGGAAAACAATGTGCTGTTCATCAATGCCCTTAACCCGCGTCCTTGATCGAAGACAGTGAGATCGCTTTCGCGAGAAAGCCCGCTTCCACAGGGTGGACGTATTCCAATGTGGGAGCGGGCTTGCTCGCGAATGGCGTCACACCGATTCACAGGTTGTCCGGCGCAATCAACCCTGCCAATAGAACATCGCCTTGGCCAGGATCACGATCAATACCATGTGCGCAAGAATGCTGCGGCGAATCCAGCTCGCTCGGGTCGTGGACAGACGTGCGCGTTTCAGCCAAAACGCCAGCAGCAAATAATGGCCGATGATGCTCAGCGCCAGAATGATTTTCAGGCTCAGTAATGTGCCAAAGCTGCTGGCCAGCGGCTGGCTCAATGCGCCGCGGTGCTGCCACGCCAGCGCGATGCCGGCGCCGTACAACAGCAACACCACGCCATGCAGAACCTTGCGCGAACGCACGGCAATCGCTTGATCCGCCGTTGCTTGCGCGGTGGCGGCCAACGGCTGGCGAGCGTGATGCCAAATGACCACCTCGAAAAACAGCGTGCCGATAAAAGCGATGGCTGCCAGCAAATGCGTAACCAGTAAAAAGGGGTACATCAGCGACAGCCTCCATTCGTTGGCCTGCTCATCCCGGATGACCGTCTACCCGGGCCCGCAACAGCATCGGCCCATAACGCCAGGCATACAGCGCAAAGCCCAGCGTCCAGCACAGGCCGGCCAGCCACAAGGCGGGCAACGGGAAAAACACGATCAGCACGACCCGACTCAGACACGCCAGGTTGAGCAAAATGAACGCCAACGTCATGCCTGACGGCGGCTCCAGCGCACGTCCGGTATGCCCGAGGCTGACCCGCGCAATCATCGCCAGCACCAGACCGCCTATGGCGCCGATGGTCAGGCAATGCACCGCCAGGCTTGGGTTGATCGACACGCCGAAATGCCACAGCGCCATGCCGACGCACGCCAGCGCCAACCAGCCGTATGCCAAGTGCAGCGACCACAACAACGGCACGCGCCACAGTCCGCGATCATGCCAGCGCACCAAACGCACCAGATGCCCGGCACCCAGCGCTGCGAACAGCAGGCCCACCCAGACATTGGGGTTGAGCGCAGGCCCGACGGCGTACAACAACGCAACCAGTGGCGAGCCGATCAGCAGCAGCCAATCCAGCCACGGCCAGGGCGCAACGGCGTCAACCCGACCGAGGCCGCGCTGGGTGAAAAACGGAATCACCCTGCCGCCGATCAACCCCATCATCGCGGCCACCAGCCAGAGGCCGGTGAGCACGCCCTGGCGCTGCCAGCCTTCATGCCCTTCGATCAGCCCGAACATAGACAACGCGTCGGCCCCGGCCAGCAGCAACAGCACCACCACAATCGGGTAGTTACGTTGCTGCCGAACCTTCCACAGCGTGAAGCCCATCAAGACCGCGACCGCCAGCGGAAACGCCATTTCCAGCACCACCAGTACCGGCCAAGGCGCATTCACCAGCCAGGCCACGCGCGCCAACAACCACAGCAACGCCAGCGCGGCCAGCGGTGTGCCGCTGAGCCCGGGGCGACCGGTCCAGGTCTGCACCGCCGTCAACAGGAAGCCCGCGATAATCGCCAGGCCGAAGCCGAACAGCAGTTCATGGCGGTGCCAGCCCAACCAGCCACCGGCCGGCTGCCAACCGGACAACGACCCGCTGAAGGCCACCAGCCACAGGGGAATGGCCAACACGGCGAGAAGGCAGCCGGCGAGGAAAAAGGGCCGAAAGGCCAGACGGAACAGCGGCGCGATGGCCATTGCTTTACGGCGGTCAAGCACTTGCATAAAGCCACTCCTTTAACGTGTTGCAAACCCGGCGCCCGGCTGCATGCGCCGTGGTAATGCAGGTGCAATTATCGGGCATTGCCGATGCATTGCCTTTGTCGCAGATCAAGTGTGCAAGGGGCGTGCCTCGGAGTTGATTGGAAACCATGTGGTGAGGGGATTTATCCCCGTTGACTGCGCAGCAGTCGTTAATAACGGCTGGTGCGTTCTTGAAGGTGTAGCGGTGCAGGATTTTTGGGAGCGCTTCGCGCTCCAGCGGGGATAAATCCCCTCACCACAGAATTTCTTCACAGGGTTTAAATGACCCTAGCAGGGTCTTTTTTACCCTTATTGAGAGGGTTGTTTTAACCCTGATGTTAAATAACCGCAGTAAACAAAGCCCTCAACGCATGGCCCGCGTCTTGCTCAAGCTCAGGAAAATCTTAACGTTTCAATTTCCGGGAGCCGTCATGAAAAAAGTTGTCCAGCCACTGGCCTGGTTTGTGGTGTTGACCTCCGTTCTGGCGTTGGCCAGCGGCATCTCTCTCGGCCTCGTCTGATTTTTTGATCGCAAAGCCCTCCCCCTTTTCAGGATGAATTCCCATGGTGCTTCATCGCGTCCATCACCAGATTTTGCGTAGCCATCATTTGTTCGAGCCGTTGAACGACGAACAACTGGATGAATTGATGAGTACCAGCCACCTCCTCAGCATCGACAAAGGCGAACCGCTGTTCCGTCAGGGCGAGCCGGCCGATTCGTTTTACTTTGTGATTGCCGGGGCGGTGAAGATCTACCGCCTGACACCCGACGGGCAGGAGAAAGTCTTCGAGGTCATCAGCGATAGGCAAACCTTCGCCGAAGCGATGATGCTGATGGACACGCCGAACTACGTGGCCTCGGCCGAGGCGGTGTGCCCGACTCAGCTCTACCGGTTATCCAACAGCACTTACATGCGCCTGCTGCAGAGCAACAGCCGTTTGACCTTTGCGCTGCTGGGCAAGCTCTGCGTGCGTCTGCATCAACGGGTCAACGAAATCGAAACCCTGTCGCTGAAAAACGCCACGCACCGGGTCGTGCGTTATTTGCTGACGCAACTGGTGCGCCAGCAAACCGTCGGCAGCCAGTTCGAACTGCCGATGGCCAAGCAATTGATTGCCGGTCACCTGTCGATCCAGCCGGAAACTTTTTCGCGGATCATCCGCCGCTTGATCGATGAAAAAATCATTACCCAGGACGGCCGCCAGATCGCCATTCTCGATCGTCCGCGTCTGGAGCAATTCGAGTGAACGCGAAGCCCGTCTGCCTGTATTGCCAACACGCCAATCGATCCACTGAAACCGAATGCCGCCAATGCGGCATGCCCCTGCCGGCATTGGCCGCGCGCGCCGGGGAACGCCGGCAGCGTAGGTTCACGTGGTTTTGCATCGGCCTGACGATCTTTTGCGTGGCGATGTTTTTCTGGTTGCCACGCTAAAGCTGCGATGGACCTGTAGGAGCGAGCTTGCTCGCGATGGACCTGAGGGCGATGCGTTTACCCAGGTAACACGCGTTATCGTTAACGTTCATCGCGAGCAATCGAGCGTCGACCGGCTGCTCCTACAGAACGGCTCAAGGCTGGGTCAGCTGGCGATACAACTGCGGCAAGCGCAGCGGTAGTTGTTCCGGTTGGCGGATCAAGGTGTAGCCATTGGCGCCGAACATGTAAGGCAGGTAATCCCCGGCCTCGCGATCAATCGTGATACAGAACGGCGTCAACCCCTGGCGCCGCGCTTCCCGCACCGCCTCGCGGGTGTCTTCCACACCGTAACGCCCCTCGTACAGATCCAGATCATTGGGCTTGCCATCGGTCAGCAGCAGCAACAGCTTGCTGCGTCGTTTACTGCTGCCCAGCAGTTGGGTGGCCTGGCGAATCGCAGCGCCCATCCGGGTGTAGTAACCCGGCTTGAGCCCCTGGATACGACCGCGGGTGTGGTCGTCATAGCGCTGGGTGAAGGACTTGAGTTCCTGCATCCGCACTTGCTGGCGACGCAATGAGGAAAACCCGTACAGGGCGAAATCATCACCGAGCACCGACAGGGTTTCGCCGAACAGCAGCAGGCTGTCGCGGATCACATCGATCACCCGGTGCTCATCGTTCAGGTGCGCGTCGGTGGACATCGACACGTCGGCCAGCAACAGGCAGGCGAGGTCGCGACGGGTTTGCCGTTGTTCCATGAACAACCCGCGTTCGGCAGATTGGCCATGCTCGCGCTCGACGTGAAAATCCAGCCAGGCCTGCATGTCCAGTTCCGAGCCCTGGGGTTGCTGGCGTAGCCACTGCCGGTCATTGCGCAGGTGCTCGAACTGGCGCCGCAAGCGGTGAGCCGAAGCTTTCAGCCGTTGCGGCAATGGCTGCGCTTCACAATCGCGGGGCACCATCATTTGCAGGTTGACGAAACCGTCTTGCAGGCGCTGCTGGCGATAGTCCCACTCCGGCAATTTGATGCCCTCGCCCAGCGGAATATCGTCGACATCCGTCGGCGGCAGATCCAGGTGCAGCTTGAGACCGCCACCCTTGCGCAGACGGGTGCGCGACAGGGTCAGTTCATCGAGGTCATCGGCGACTCTGGCGGCGTCCGGGTCTTCGCTGTCGTCCGACCAGCGATCCAGATCGACATGTTCGGTCCAGCTGAACAGGTTTTCCAGGCGCACCACCAACAGCCCGCCATCGCGGCTGCTTTCATCGATCCGCGTGGCCCGTTTGCGCCCGCCTTTCTGTTCACCAGGCGGCGTGGTCAACGACTCTTCAGATTCATCGCCGAGGTCGGCAGCCTGCGGGCTGGCGAGGTGTTGCGGCGGGTACAGCCACAGCGGCAGCGGCCATGCGGCGCGGTCGCTGCGCGGAAAATGTTCGACGCTGCCCGGCTCGCGCAAGGCCTGGCATAACGCTCGTTCCAGTGCGGCTTCGCTTTGGTTCATCGAAGCGGGATCGGGGCGCAATTGCAGGTGCGCATCGACCAGGCGCTTGTAGCGGGCGCGCAACGCCGGGAATCGCTGCAGCAGTTGTTGCGTCCAGCGCTGATTGTCCCGGCCCCAGTGGCGCATCGGACCGGCCTGCGCGGCCAGCAGCGCGAGCCAACGATAGAGCTCTTCGTTCAGCGTCACCTCAGGAAACACCGCGAGGCTCGACGGCAAGCGCAGGTTGGCCGCATCACACCACGCCAGCGGCACTTGCTTGCAGGTCCCGGCGATCTGCTGCAAGACGTTGCGCCGCAGCAGCAGATCGCGGTCGCTGGCCGCTTCCACACCGACCCCATTGGCGCCGCCCATGGCGCGAAACAACAGCGCCAACGGGCGTTGCTGGCTGATCAGTTCGACCCGCGCTTCGGGAAAATCCGGGCTGGCGCGTCGGGTGATGAAACGGTGCCAGACACTGCCGACCCACTCTTCCAGTTCGACGGTAAAGGCCATGCTGTTTACCCTCTTGCAAAGCAAAAAAAACGGCCCGCTGTCTCAGCCGGGCCGACCTTTTCTAGCGCTGATGCAGACTCATGACGGAACCACGGCGGCCGGGGCGCGCAAGGCCGCGCGGCCACGTTGCTTGAAGCTGAACAAGTAGCAGAGCAACCCGGCGAGGAAACCCACACCGGAACCCAGTCGGGCCCAGAACAGCACCTGCAAATGTTCCATCGTGGCCATGAACGGCAACGCGATGCCGTCGGCCTGCCAGCGTTGCAGATAGACCTGCACGACACCGGCAGCGGTGAGGAACAGCGTGATCATCACCATCGACAGTGTCATCAACCAGAACCCCCAGATTTCGAGGGTCTGCGAGCGCTCGTCACCGGCTTCACCCAACCCGCGCAAGCGCGGCATGGCGTAGCTGATCAAAGTCATTACGATCATCGCGTAAGCACCGTAGAAGGCCAGGTGACCGTGAGCGGCCGTCAGTTGCGAACCGTGGGTGTAGAAGTTGACCGGTGCCAGTGTGTGCAGAAAACCCCAGACGCCAGCCCCGAAGAACGCCGTCACCGTGGTGCCCTTGGCCCACAGCGTGGCTGCGCGATTGGGGTGTTGCCGGCGACGGTTCTTCACCATGCTGAAGGCGAAGATCACCATGGCCAGGAACGGCAGCGGTTCGAGCGCGGAGAAGATCGAGCCGACCCACAGCCAGACCTCGGGCGCACCAATCCAGAAGAAGTGGTGACCGGTGCCGATGATCCCGGTAATCAGCGCCATCGCGATGATCACGTACAGCCATTTCTCGACGACTTCCCGGTCCACGCCGGTGATCTTGATCAGGACGAACGCGAGCATCGAACCCATGATCAGTTCCCACACGCCTTCCACCCAAAGATGCACCACCCACCACCAGTAGAACTTGTCACGCGCCAGGTTGCCGGGGTTGTAAAAGGAGAACAGGAAGAACACCGCGAGGCCGATCAGCCCGGTCATCATCACCATGCTGACGGTCGTTTTGCGCCCTTTGAGCAGGGTCATGCCGATGTTGTAGAGGAAACCCAGGCACACCACCACAATGCCCATCTTGGTGATGGTCGGTTGCTCGAGGAACTCCCGGCCCATGGTCGGCAGTAACTCGTTGTGGGTCAGCCGGGCCAGGCCCGCGTAAGGCACCAGCAGGTAACCAAGGATGGTCAGCACACCGGCCGCTGCGAACACCCAGAACAGGATGATCGCCAGTTTCGGGCTGTGCAGCTCACGGTCGGCTTCTTCCGGAATCAGGTAGTAAGCCGCGCCCATGAAGCCGAACAGCAGCCAGACGATCAGCAGGTTGGTGTGCACCATCCGCGCCACGTTGAAGGGAATGATCGGGAACAGAAAGTCTCCGATCACGTATTGCAAGCCCATGATCAAACCGAACAGCACCTGACCGAGAAACAGGATCAGGGCAAACACGAAGTACGGTTTGGCCACGGCTTGCGAGGCGAATTTCAGATGTGGATTGGCAATACTCATCGCTCAGCCCTCCTTGTTTGGCGGCCAGCCATTGGTGTTGATTTTCGAGCTCCACTTGAGGAACTCGGCGATGTCATCCACCTCTTGCTCACTCAACTTGAACTGCGGCATCGCGCGCCGGCCTGGCACACCCAGCGGCTGCATTTTCATCCAGGCATGCAGGAAAGGCTTGAACCCCTCCTCACCGCCGCGACGCTGGAACACGTTGCCCAGCTCAGGCGCAAAGTACGCGCCCTCGCCCAGCAGCGTATGGCAGCCAATGCAGTTGTTTTGCTCCCAGACTGTCTTGCCGCGAATCACCGACTCGGTTAATTGCGCTTCATTGCTGCGCTCCGGGAAGGTCTGTTCCGTGTGATAGGTCAAGGCCAGGAATATCAGGAAGAAGAAAACGCTCCCTCCGAAATAGATATTCCTGGCCATGCCTTTGGTGAAGGTCTCTGACATGGTCGCTTCCTCTTTGCTTGGCCCGTCCATGATAGGAAGCGAAGGGTTGAAACCTGCTTGATGGCGATCAAGAAAGCCAGATGGTTATGGTCGGGTATTGGGGGCAACGCAGATTGCCATGCCCCACAAACTTCAAACTGTGGGAGCGAGCCTGCTCGCGAATACGGGGGTCAGGCGACGGGTTTTTTGATGTACATATCCATTCCTGCGGTAACGACTGCTATTGGTTCCGCTCTTACAGCGGGTTACTTGGAAAAGCGCCAAGTAACCAAGCGCTCTTGCCCCTGTCGTTCGGTGCCTCGCTAGTGCTCGGCATGCCCTCGTTCCGGTCCTGCTCAGTGGGCCCGCCGCCATCGGCCATCCATGGCCGAGGGCGGCTACCGCGGCATCCTTGCCGCGGTACCCACTGCGCAGAACCTCCACTCGGCCTCTCGAGGGGGCGCTCACCGCAACAACAAAACCGCGGCGGCCTGCGGGCCGACCGAGGCATCAAGCGGGCGCGCTTCGCTGGGTTGATCGTGCGCACACACTCGACTTGCAATGCGTACCTGTGGGCTTGCTCACGAAGAGACGTGTCAGTCGACTTCATTGTTGAATGACACACCGCGTCCGCGAGCAAGTCGAATCGTCGCACCGCCGCTCCCACAGGGAAATTTTGTTGGATATGGCATTTGGGTAACCCGCCGATGACCTGCCCGAACTAAACGTCAGGTCGGCCCGTAGGCCGCCTCGCGGGCTTTTGATCTGCTTTTGAGGCACCCGCCCCATCGAGAGGCCGAGCGCAGGTTCTGCGTAGTGGGTAACCCGGCAAGGATGCCGGGTTAGCCGCCCTCGGCCATGGATGGCCGATGGCGGCGGGCCCACGGAGCAGGACCGGAGTGAGGGCATGCCGAGCCTTGGCGAGGCACCGAACGACAGGGGCAAAAGCGCTTGGTTACTTGCCGCTTTTGCAAGTGACTCGCTGTAAGAGCGAAACCACTAGCGGTCGTTACCGCAGGTATGGATATGTACACCACCGAAAAAACGGTAGGCCATGAAGCCGCCATCAGATCTTCAGCGAACCAACACCAACGTCAACCCCACAACCACCGCCAACACCACCGCCCACCCCACCATCAACCGCCGCCACAATCGCGGCGCGTGGCGCATTTCCATGAAACCGTCGGTAATCAGCCACGCCTTGCCCACCGCCACCAGCAAAATCGCCACAGACAGCACCCAGGTGCCACCGGATTGCGCGAGCAACACGGTGCTCACGCTCAACGTGGCCAGTGCGGCCCAGCAGACGAGCAATAATCTGGAAGCAGACATAAAACCTCCCGTCATCCCAATACATAGACCAGCGGAAACAGCACCACCCAGATCAGATCGACCATGTGCCAATACAACACGCCGGATTCAAACCCGCTTCGATTACCGGCGTCGTACAGACCACAACGGCAACGCTCGGCCAGCCATCCGAGGATGAACAGGCCGAGCAACACATGCAGAAAATGAAAGCCGGTCAGAATCCAGTACAGCGTGAAAAACGTGTTGTGCTCCATGCCCAGACCCGAGGCCAGCAAGTGGCGGTACTCGGAGAGTTTCAACACCACGTAGACACTGGCGACTAGCAACGCTGCGAGCAGGAACACCGCGCCACGACGGGGTCGCGAGTGCCTGACGTGCTCCTGCGCCAGCGCCGCGAACAGTCCGGCGGTGAGCAGGCTCAGGGTCATTGCCAGCCCGGTCGAGGTGTTCAGCAGCAGGCGGCTTTCACTGAACAGCTGCGGCTTGAGTGCCTGGGTCACGGCGAACGCGAGAATCAGAATGGCGAACACCGACAGCTCGGCGAGGATGAAAAACCACATAGCCAGATCGCCCGGCAATGCCCTCGGCGCAACGCCACCGGATTCAGCCGAAGTGGACATCAACCACGTCCATCAGCGCCGCAACGGTCAATGGATCATCACTCAAAGGCTCGGCCAGGCACGCCATGCACGCTTCTTTCGGGCTCATGCCGGAGCGGATCATCCGCGCGGTGAAAATCAGCAGCCGCGTCGAGGCGACCTCCTCCAGATCATGTTGATCGAGCCGGCGCAACGCCTGTCCCAGCTTCACCACTTGCGCCGCGAGCGCGCTGTCCACCTGCGCCTCACGGGCGACAATGCGCTCTTCCTCCGCCACGGGTGGGTAGCCGAAACGCATCGCCACGAAACGCTGGCGGGTGCTGGGTTTCATGCCTTTGAGCAGGTTCTGGTAACCGGGGTTGTACGACACCACCAGCATGAATGACGGCGGCGCCTGCAACACTTCGCCGGTGCGCTCCAGGAACAACTCGCGACGATCATCGGCCAGCGGGTGCAGTACCACCACGGTGTCCTGGCGCGCTTCAACCACTTCGTCGAGGTAACAAATGCCACCCTCGCGCACCGCCCGGGTCAGCGGTCCGTCCTGCCACCACGTGCCCTGGGCACCGATCAGGTGACGGCCGATCAGGTCGGCCGCGCTCAAATCGTCGTGGCACGCCACGGTGTACAGCGGCAGATTCAAGCGATGGGCCATGTGCTGGACGAACCGGGTCTTGCCGCAACCGGTCGGTCCCTTGATCAGCACGGGCATGCCGTGGCGCCAGGCCTGTTCGAACAGTGCCTGCTCATTGTTCAGCGGTTGGTAGAAGGGTTCGGCCTTGTGTTCGCCTGACGGGATGGGGTCCATGGGGCACCTGTTTCACAGCGGAATTGAGGCACACGCTACGGGCCCCTGCGACAAACTGGCAAGTGACATGAGCGGCAAACTTGATCGCCGTCAAGCGGGCATTGGCCCGCTCGGGCATAGCCTTGCAACGCATTAAGAACCTGCGTCCTGTGCTGTGGTTTCAGTGCATCGCAAAGGTCTTGCCTGAGGAGAAATGGAATGCTGATCAGCAATAGAAAAACGTTGGCCCTGACCGTCGCCACATTGTGTTCGACACTGGCCTTCGCGGTGTCTCACGCAGCCTGGGCCGACGATCCCGCCGCCGCCTCACCGCCCATGGTCAAATCCGCCGGCGCTCCCGACATGAGCCAGAGCGAGTTCGACTCGTCGAAGGAAATCTATTTCCAGCGCTGCGCCGGCTGCCACGGCGTGCTGCGCAAAGGGGCGACCGGCAAGCCGCTGACCCCGGACATCACCCAGTCCCGCGGGCAACCGTTCCTCGAGGCGTTGATCACCTACGGCTCACCGGCGGGCATGCCGAACTGGGGCACGTCGAATGCGCTGACCAAGGATCAGATCACGTCCATGGCCAAGTTCGTTCAGCACACGCCGCCGACGCCACCGGAATGGGGCATGGCCGAGACGCTGAAAACCTGGAAGGTGCTGGTCAAACCCGAGGATCGTCCGAAAAAACAACTGAGCAAACTCGACCTGCCCAACCTGTTTTCAGTGACGTTGCGCGATGACGGCAAGATTGCCCTGATCGACGGCGACAGCAAGAAAATCGTCAAGCTGATCGAGACCGGATACGCGGTGCACATCTCGCGGATCTCCGCTTCGGGTCGTTACTTGCTGGTGATTGGCCGGGACGCACGCATCGACATGATCGACCTGTGGCCAGTCGAGCCGACCAAGGTGGCCGAAGTCAAAGTCGGCATCGAGGCGCGCTCCGTCGAGACCTCCAAGTTCAAGGGCTACGAAGACAAATACACGATTGCCGGTTCCTACTGGCCGCCGCAGTTCACCATCATGGATGGCGAAACCCTTGAGCCGAAGCAGATCGTCTCGACGCGGGGCATGACCGTCGACAAGCAGGAATATCACCCTGAGCCACGCGTCGCGGCGATCATCGCCTCCCACGAATGGCCGGAGTTCATCGTCAACGTCAAGGAAACCGGCAAGGTCATGCTGGTCAATTACCAGGACATCAAAAACCTCACCGTCACTTACATCGACGCCGCGCCGTTCCTGCATGACGGCGGTTGGGACAGCACCCACCGCTACTTCATGACCGCCGCCAACAACTCCAACAAGGTCGCCGTGATCGACTCCAAGGAGCGCAAATTGACCGCGCTGGTGGACGTCGGCAAAACCCCGCACCCGGGGCGCGGCGCCAACTTCAACCACCCGACCTACGGGCCGGTCTGGGCCACCAGTCACCTGGGTGATGAAGGCATTTCGCTGATCGGCACCGACCCGGTCAAGCATGCGCAATACGCCTGGAAACAGGTCGCTTCGATCAAGGGCCAGGGCGGTGGATCGCTGTTCATCAAGACCCACCCCAACTCCCGCCACCTGTATGTCGACACCACGTTGAACCCGGACGCCAAGCTCAGCCAATCGGTGGCGGTGTTCAACATCGACAAGCTCGACGCCGGCTACACCGTGCTGCCGATCGCCGAATACGCGGGCATCAAGCAAGGGGCGATGCGCGTCGTGCAGCCGGAATACAACAAGGCCGGTGATGAAGTCTGGTTCTCCGTGTGGAGCGGTCAGGCCGAAGAATCGGCGTTGGTGGTGATCGACGACAAAACGCTGAAGCTCAAGTCAGTCATCAAGGACAAACGACTGATCACACCCACCGGAAAGTTCAACGTCTACAACACCCAACACGACATCTATTGAGCTCCATCAATGCAAGGAAACACCATGAAAAATACTCTGTTTTCACTGTTCGCCCTGACGGCTGCGCTCAGTGTGCAACCGGCCTTGGCTCAAGACGCACTGGAACTATTCAAAAGCAAACCCTGCGCGGCTTGCCACTCCATCGACACCAAGCTGGTCGGCCCGGCGCTCAAGGAGGTCGCGGCAAAAAACGCGGGTGTACCCGGAGCCGTGGACACCCTGGCCAGCCACATCAAGAACGGCACCCAAGGTAACTGGGGGCCAATGCCAATGCCGGCAAACCCGGTCACGGATGAGGAAGCGAAGCTGCTCGCGACCTGGGTCCTGACACTCAAGTAAACGCCTGGAGGGCGCCATGAAGGTTTATCGACACGCGGTGGTTCTGGCGGCCCTCCTCCTCATTTGCGCAACCACGGTTGCCGCGCCGGACGCCCCGCGTCAGGCGCAACTCGAACACTTGCTGGCGCAGGATTGTGGCGCCTGCCATGGCCTGCACATGACCGGCGGGCTGGGTCCGGAATTGACTCGCGCGGCGCTGGCCGGCAAATCCCGGGACAGCCTGATCGCCACCGTCACCCATGGCCGCACCGGCACGGCCATGCCCGGTTGGGCGCCGTTGCTCGGCGCGGATGACATCCGTTGGCTGGTCGACCTTCTTCTACAGGGATACCCCGCACCATGATCCGATCAACCCTGCTGTGCGCGGCGAGCGCGCTGTTGTTGTCCGCGTGTGTCCAGCCGCCATTGCGTGGCACCGGCGATCTGGGCGTGGTGGTGGAGCGCGCCACCGGCAGTGTGCAAATCATCGAAAGCGACACCCGCACCACGCTGGCCAGGCTCGAGGGCCTGGGCGACCTGTCCCATGCCTCGGTGGTGTTCTCCCGCGACCAGCGTTACGCCTATGTGTTTGGCCGCGACGGTGGGTTGAGCAAGCTCGACCTGCTGACCCAACGCATCGACCATCGCGTGATCCAGGGCGGCAATAGCATCGGCGGCGCGATCAGTCAGGACGGCAAGTTGATCGCGGTGTCCAACTATGTGCCCGGCGGGGTCAAGGTATTCGATGCGCAAACCCTGGCGCTGGTGGCGGACATTCCGGCGACACCGCTGGCCGACGGCAGCAAACGCTCTCGCGTGGTCGGGCTGGTCGACGCGCCGGGCCAACGTTTCGTCTTCAGCCTGTTCGATACCGGCGAGATCTGGACCCTCGATTTCAGCCAGAGCACCTCCCCGCAGATCAGCCGTTTCACCGCCATCGGCCAGCAACCCTACGATGCGCTGATCACCCCGGACGGCCGCTACTACATGGCCGGGCTGTTCGGCGAAGACGGCATGGCGCAACTCGACCTCTGGCACCCGGAGCGCGGGGTGAAACGCGTGCTCGGTGACTACGGACGTGGCCAGGCAAAACTGCCCGTCTACAAGATGCCGCATCTGGAAGGCTGGGCCGTCGCCGACAACCAGGCCTTTGTGCCCGCCGTCGGGCGCCATCAGGTACTGGTGATGGATGCGCGCACCTGGCAGCAGAGCGCGGCCATCGCCGTGGCCGGGCAACCGGTGTTCGTCACGTCGCGCCCGGACGGTCGGCAGCTGTGGGTCAATTTCGCCTACCCGGACAATGATCGGGTGCAAGTGATCGACACCGAGACCCACGCCATCGTCGCCGATCTGCAACCGGGCCCCGCCGTACTGCACATGGAATTCACCGCGCGCGGCGATCAGCTATGGCTGTCGTTGCGCGATGGCAATCAGGTGCAGGTCTGGGACCCGTACAGCCTCACATTGATCAGCACCCTGCCGGCCACCGCACCGAGCGGCATCTTCTTCAGCAGTCGCGCGCAAAAAATGGGCTATTGAAATGAACCTTGACTTGCTCAGCCGCCAACTGATCGACCGCTTCCAGCACGGCATGCCGCTGTGCGCGGAACCTTACCGTGAGATGGCCCGGGTTCTCGGTTGCAGCGAGGCGCACGTGATGGCGTGCCTGCAACGTCTGGAACTGGCCGGGGCCTTGTCGAGGGTCGGCCCGGTGTTCGAACACAGCCGCGCCGGGGCCAGCACCCTCGCCGCCCTCGCCGTGCCCGCCGAACGCCTGCAACAGATCGCCGAACGCGTCAGCCAGTACCCGGAGGTCAATCACAACTATGCGCGGGAGCATTACTACAACCTGTGGTTCGTTTTGACCGGCCCTGATCGCCAGCACCTCGAACGCATACTCGAAGAACTGGAGCGCGACACCGGCCTCACCCCGCTGGATTTGCCGATGTTGACCGCGTACCGCATCGACCTCGGCTTCGCCCTCGGAGAACAGCCATGAAATCGGGATTGAGCCCCAGGCAAGCGTTGGCCCTGCGTCGGCATCTCGAAGGCGGATTGCCGCTGACCCCGCGCCCCTATCAGGCCCTCGCCGAACGGATCGACGCCGACGAAAAACAGGTGCTCGAACAAATGCACGCCTGGCACGAGCAGGGGCTGTTTCGCCGGATTGGCCTGGTGCTCAACCATCGGGCGCTGGGCTTCACCGCCAACGCCATGCTGGTCCTCGACGTACCCGACGCCCTGATCGACGAAGTCGGCCAGCGCCTCGGCCGAGCGCCCGGCATCAACCTTTGCTATCAACGGCCGCGGCGTTTGCCGCAGTGGCGCTACAACCTGTTCTGCATGGTCCACGGGCGTAAGCGAGAGCAAGTCGTGGCGCAGATACAGACGTTGCTGGAGGAACATCTGTTGAGTGATCTGCCGCACCAACTGCTCTTCACCACCCACGCCTTCAAACAATGCGGTGGCCGCTTTGCCCCCGCATCGACAGGAGCGCCCGACGTTGGATGACCTCGACCGCCGACTGATCAATCGCCTGCAACTGGGCCTGCCGCTGGTGCGTCACCCGTGGCAGGTGCTGGCCGCCGAACTGCACAGCAGCAGCGCCGAATTGCTCGATCGCCTTCACGCCCTGCTCGAAGACGGCGTGCTCACCCGCTTCGGCCCGATGTTCGACATCGAACGCCTCGGCGGCGCCTTCACCCTCGCCGCGCTGGCGGTGCCGGAAGACCGCTTCGAAGACGTCGCCGCGCAGCTGCATGCACTGCCGGAAGTGGCGCACAACTATCGCCGCGAGCACCCGTGGAACATGTGGTTTGTGCTCGGCTGCGCCACCGAACAAGGGATTGCCGACACCCTGCAGCACATCGAAACCCTGACCGGCCTGCCGCCGCTGAACCTGCCCAAAGAGGAGACCTACCATGTCGGTTTGTATTTCCCGGTCTGAAGACACCCTGGCTCACCGCCTGATCGAATTGACCCAAGCGGGGTTGCCGTTGCTGGACGACCCGTGGGCCTGGCTCGCCGAACAGCTCGACCTGAGCATTGAATCCACCCTGGATCTGTTGAAACGATTGCAAGCCGAAGGCGCTATCCGCCGGATCGCGGCGGTCCCCAATCACTATCGTCTGGGCTACCGCTACAACGGCATGACGGTCTGGGATATCCGCGACGCGGACATCTCGCGCCTGGGCGCCCTGATCGGCGCGCAGCCCTTTGTCAGCCATTGTTATCGACGCCCACGCCGACCGGGCTGGCGCTACAACCTGTTCGCCATGGTCCACGGGCGCAGCAGCGAAGAGATCGACAGTTACCGTGAACACCTGCGCTATTTACTGGGCGATGCCTGCGCCGCCGACGAGATGCTGGTGAGCAGCCGCATCCTGAAAAAAACCGGATTGCGCCTGCCACCCGCGTCGCGCTGAACAGGCGCGACTCAAGGAGAGTTGCATGTTGAGGATCAGCCAATACCTGCGCGCGCTGGCCAGCCAGACGCCTGCCCCCCGAACCAGCCCACCGGGCAGCAACCGGCCACCCGTGGTGATCTGGAACCTGCTGCGACGCTGCAACCTGACCTGCAAACACTGTTACGCGACCTCCGCCGACAGTGTCTTTCGCGATGAACTGGATACGCCCGCCGCACTCGCCGTGATCGACGATCTGCACGCTGCCGGCGTCAAGGTGCTGATTCTGTCTGGCGGCGAACCGCTGTTGCGTGACGACCTGTTTGTGCTCAGCGCCTACGCCCGCGCCAAGGGTTTCTTTGTCGCGTTGTCCACCAACGGCACGCTGATCAACGAGCAAAACATCACGCAAATCCGCACGGCGAACTTCGATTATGTCGGCATCAGCATCGACGGTCTGGAAGCCACTCACGACGCCTTCCGCCAACTGAAGGGCAGCTTCGCCAGTTCCATGCGGGCGATCCGCCTCTGTCGCGAACAGGGGATTCGCGTGGGCCTGCGCACCACCCTGACCCAGGAAAACCACGGGCAACTGCCGCAACTGCTGGCGCTGATGCGCGAGTACGACGTGCAAAAGTTTTACCTGTCGCACCTCAACTACAGCGGTCGCGGCAAACGCAGCCGCCAGCTCGACGCCCGGCAACAGATGAGCCGCGAGGCGATGACGCTGATTTTCCAGCAGGCCTGGGACGACATCGCCGAGGGCCGCGACAGCGATTTCGTCAGCGGCAACAACGATGCCGACGCCGTTCTCCTGCTGCAATGGGTGGGTCTGCACCTCCCCGAACATTACCCGCGTCTGGAACACATGCTGCGCGCCTGGGGCGGCAATGCCTCCGGCAGCGGCATCGCCAACATCGACAACACCGGCGAAGTGCACCCGGACACCTATTGGTGGCAGCACTCGGTCGGCAACGTGCGGCGCACACCGTTTCGCACGCTGTGGCTGGACCGGCCGGACGCCTTGCTGCAGCAACTGCGAACGCATCCGCGCGCCGTTGGTGGCCGCTGTGGGCAATGCCGCTGGTTGAGTATCTGCAACGGCAACACCCGAACCCGCGCCTGGGCCGAAGGCGATCTCTGGGGCCAAGACCCCGGTTGCCACCTCAGCGATGAAGAAATCGGCATGCCGCCGGTCACGACCATCCCTTGCGTTATGCATTGAAGCATCCGCCCGGCGAGCCCCGGCCAACCTGATGAAAAAACCAAGGACGTCCCATGTACCCATCAATTGTTTTACCGGCCGCACTGGCGTCCCTGTTCAGACCGGGCGAAGTGGCTCTGGTCGGCGCGGGGCCCGGCGATCCGCGCCTGCTGACCCTGCGCGCTTGGAGCCTGTTGATGCAGGCCGATGCCGTGGTGTACGACCGCCTGATCAGCCCCGAACTGCTGACGCTGATCCCCCTCACCTGCGCCCGGCATTACGTCGGCAAGGCCAGCGGCTGCCACAGCCTGCCCCAGGCGCAGATCAACGAACTGCTGGCAGACCTCGCCGATCAAGGCCAGCGCGTGGTCCGGCTCAAGGGCGGTGACCCGTTCATTTTTGGGCGCGGCGCCGAGGAATTACAGTACCTGCTGCAACGCAACATCGACTGCCAGGTAGTGCCGGGCATTACCGCCGCATCCGGTTGCAGTGCCTACGCCGGCATCCCGCTGACGCATCGCGATCTGGTCAATTCCTGTCGTTTCATCACCGGGCATTTGCAACAGGATGGCGAGCTGAAACTGCCTTGGCGCGACCTCGCCGACAGCAGCCAGACTTTAGTGTTTTACATGGGCTTATCTAATCTCGGGCTAATCGCCCAGCGCCTGATTGAAGCCGGGCTCGCCGCCGACACCCCGGCTGCGTTGATCAGCAACGGCACGCGGAGCGACCAGCACGTGGCTCGTGGCCTGCTGCACCAACTGCCGACGTTGGCGCTGGATTGCCCACCCGGAGTTCCGACGCTGACGGTGATCGGCAAAGTGGTCGACCTGTTCGCCGCGCAACCGATGGAACACCCGGCGCGCTTCTATCCGGTTCAGACGCGGCAACGCCATGCCAGGGTGGCGCTATGAAGCGCGGGCTGCTGGTGCCCTTTTTATGGATCGGTGTCGCCCAGGCCGGCGCTGCTGCTGCGGCACTTGAACAAGCAGCGGACAACTACCGGCAGCATTGCCAAAGCTGCCACGGTGCCAATCGTTTCGGCGGTGCCGGGCCGGCGTTGCTGCCGGAGAGTCTGAGCCGGATCAAACCCGAGGAGGTCCGCAGCGTGATTCAGAACGGTCGCCCGGCGAGCCAGATGGCCGGGTTTGCCAAGGTCCTCGACCCGGCACACATCGACGCGCTGGTGAATTACCTTCAGCAACCGCCCGCCACCCCGCCGACCTGGAACAACGACGACATTCGTGGCAGTCACTCGATACTCGCGGACCTCAGCAAGCTCCCCGCCACGCCGCAGCACGGTGCCGACCCGCTGAACCTGTTCGTCGTGGTGGAAGCCGGCGATCACCACCTGGACATCCTGGATGGCGATCGATTCGAGGTGCTGGCGCGGTTCTCTTCGCACTTTGCCGTGCACGGCGGGCCGAAGTTTTCGCCGGATGGGCGCTTCGTCTACGTCGCCTCGCGTGATGGCTGGATCAGCCTGTACGACCTGCACAACCTCAAGCTGATCGCCGAGGTCCGCGCCGGGCTGAACACCCGCAACCTGGCGGTGAGCAAGGATGGGCGCTGGGTGCTGGTGGGTAATTATTTGCCGGGCAACCTTGTGGTGCTGGATGCCCGCGACCTGTCGCTGGTGAAAACCATTCCTGCGGTCGGTCAGGACGGCACTGCGTCACGGGTCAGCGCGGTCTACACCGCCCCGCCTCGGGACAGTTTCATCGTTGCGCTCAAGGACGTGAAGGAAGTCTGGGAGCTCTCGAGCGCCGGTACACCAGACTTCGAACCGCGACGAATCCACGCCGAGGATGTGCTGGACGATTTTTCCTTTTCGCCGGACTACAAGCAGTTGCTGGCGACTTCGCGCAAGGCCAAGGGTGGTCAGGTGATCGATCTCGACAGCGGCAAGGTGGTGACCGACATACCGCTGCCAGGCATGCCGCACCTGGGGTCCGGGACTTATTGGCAGCGCAACGGTGAGTGGGTGTTTGCCACGCCCAATATCAGCAAGGGGCTGATCTCGGTGATCGATTTCAAGACCTGGACCTTGATCAAGGAGATCCCGACGTTGGGGCCGGGTTTCTTTATGCGCAGTCATGTCAATTCGCGGTATGCCTGGACTGATGTGTTCTTTGGGCCGGATAACGATGCGATTCATTTGATTGATAAACAGACGCTGGAAATTGCCCACACTTTGCGGCCGATGCCTGGGAAGACGGCGGCGCACGTGGAGTTCACTCGTGACGGGCGTTATTTGTTGCTGAGTATTTGGGCGAATGAGGGGGCTTTGATTGTTTATGACAGCGGGACGTTGGAGGAGATTAAGCGGATCCCGATGAACAAGCCTTCGGGGAAGTACAACGTGGGGAACAAGATTGAGTTTGTTGAGGGGACTTCGCACTAGGCTTCTTGTGCTTTGTTTTGGGGTGTATATCCGTTTTTTTGGTGATGGCTGATATTGGTTTCGCCCTTACGGCGAGTCACTTTGAAAAGCGCAAAGTAACCCAACGCTCTTGCCCCACCACTTGGCACCTCGCTCTGGCTCGGTGTGCCCTCACTCCGGCATTGCTCCGCGGGTCGCCGCGAAGGGCCATCCCTGGCCCAGCGCGGCTAAACCGGCATCCTTGCCGGTTTCCCCGCTGCGCAATGCCTGCGTTCGGCCAGCGTGGTTTAACGGGGCGCTCAAGATCAAAATCAAAATCACAACCGCGGCGGCCTCCGGGCCGACCGGGGTATCAAGTGGGCGCGCTTCGCTGCCTTGATCATGCACAACCTCTGGGCCGAGCAAATTCCCTGTGGGAGCGAGCTTGCTCGCGATGGCGATTTATTATCCAGCATCGATGTCGGCTGACCCTCCGCTATCGCGAGCAAGCTCGCTCCCACAGGTGATTGTTGTTGGCGACGGTATTTGTGTTCGGCGCCGATGACTTGATCGAACTCACCGTCAGGTCGGCTCTAAGGCCGCCTCGGTTTTGATTTTGATTTTAGGCGCCCCATAAAACCACGCTGGCCGAACGCAGGCATTGCGCAGCGGGGAAACCGGCAAGGATGCCGGTTTAGCCGCGCTGGGCCAGGGATGGCCCTTCGCGGCGACCCGCGGAGCAATGCCGGAGTGAGGGCACACCGAGCCCAGGCGAGGTGCCGAGTGGTGGGGCAAGAGCGTTGGGTTACTTTGCGCTTTTCAAAGTGACTCGCCGTAAGGGCGAAACCAATATCAGCCGTTACCGCAGAAACGGATATGTACACCATCAAAACCGTAGCCAGCCAGCTCCCACAGGGTTCGGGGTAAACGCTATGGGAGCGAAGCCAGTATCACGCCAGGCTTTTGCTGACCACTTCAAACACATCACTGGACAGTTGACCCGAAGCACGAATCCGCTCCAGTTCGCCTTTCATCAACGCCTGACGAGCGTCGTCATATTTGCGCCAGCGCGTCAGCGGCGCCAATTGACGAGAAGCGATCTGCGGATTGAAGCCGTTCAGCTCGATCACCAGATCCGCCAGGAAACGATAGCCCGAGCCATCCGCCGCATGGAAGTTGATCAGGTTCTGCCCGGCAAACGCGCCAACCAGTGCCCGCACCTTGTTCGGGTTCATGAGGTTGAACGCCGGATGCTGCATCAACTGACGCACACGCTCCAGACCACCCGGCAACGTGCTGCCCGCCTGCACGCTAAACCACTGATCCATGACCAGCGGGTTGTCCTTGAAGTGTTCGGCAAAACTCGCCAGCGCCGCAGCCTTCTGCTCTTCGAAAGGCGAATTGACCAACACCGCCAACGCCGTCAGGCGCTCGGTCATGTTGTCGCTGGTTTCGAACTGCTCAAGTGTTGCCGCCAGGACTTCGGGTTTACCGCTGAGCATCAGGTACGACAGCGCAATGTTCTGCAGCGCGCGCCGGGCGAAGTGCTCGGCCTCGGCCACGTAGGGCGTCTTCTTCGACAGGTCGCGATTGGCCTGATAACGCAGCCACAACGCCTCGAACAGACCGTCGGCCAATTGCTTGCGGGCAAACTCGCGAGCGATGTGGATGGCGTCAACGTCAGCCACTTCACTGATTTCGGTGAGGTACGCCTCGCCCGGCAGCGAGAGCATTTCGGCGACCATCGCCTGATCCAGCGTCTCGTCCGACAGCACGCTGCGCAACGCCGATATCAGGCGCTGATCCAGCACCAGTCGTTCGCCCTTCTGCTGTTGAGCGATCAATTCTTGCAGCACTTGCACCGACAATTGCTCGCCTGCATCCCAGCGGTTGAAACCGTCGCTGTCGTGTTGCATCAGGAACATCAGTTGATCGCGGTTGTACGGGAAGCTCAGTTTCACCGGCGCCGAAAAGCCGCGCAGCAACGAAGGCAGCGGCCGCTCAGCGATGTCGATGAAGGTGAAGGTCTGCTCGGCCTCAGTCACCGAAATCACCCGCGAAGTGCCCTGAGCGCTGGCTTCGCCGGAAAGGCGCAAGGCAATCGCCGCGCCTTTGGAATCGAGCAGGCCCAGCTCCACAGGAATCACGAACGGCAGTTTTTCTACTTTGTCCGGGGTGGCCGGGCAGCTCTGGCGGAAGGTCAGGCTGTAGGTTTTCGCCGCCGCATCGTAAGACTCGCTCACCGCCAATCGTGGCGTACCGGCCTGGCTGTACCAGCGTTTGAACTGGGTCAGGTCAACGCCATTGGCATCTTCCATGGCTTTGATGAAATCGTCGCAGGTCACGGCCTGGCCGTCGTGGCGTTCAAAATACAGGTCGCTGCCTTTGCGGAAGCCGTCTGCGCCGAGCAGGGTGTGGATCATGCCGACCACTTCCGAACCCTTTTCGTACACGGTCAGGGTGTAGAAGTTGGAGATCTCGATGAAGCTGTCCGGGCGCACGGCGTGGGCCATGGGACCGGCGTCTTCGGCGAACTGGTGGGTGCGCAGGTAAGCCACGTCCTGGATGCGTTTCACGGTGGCCGAGTTCATGTCGGCAGAGAAACCGGAATCGCGGAACACGGTGAAGCCTTCCTTTAGCGACAACTGGAACCAGTCGCGGCAGGTCACGCGGTTGCCCGACCAGTTGTGAAAGTATTCGTGAGCGACAATCGCTTCAACCCGCTGATGCGCGGCGTCGGTGGCGGTTTCGGCGCGGGCCAGCACGGCGCTGGAGTTGAAGATGTTGAGGCCCTTGTTCTCCATGGCGCCCATGTTGAAGTCGTTGACCGCGACGATCATGAAGATGTCCAGATCGTACTCGCGACCGTAGACCTCTTCGTCCCAGCGCATCGACTTTTTCAGGCTGTTCATCGCGTGCTGGCACTTGTCGATGTTTTCCGGCTCGACGTAGATGCGCAGCGCCACCGAACGCTCGGTCATGGTGGTGAACGTGTCTTCGACGCACCACAGGTCACCGGCCACCAGCGCAAACAGATACGCCGGTTTCATGAACGGATCTTCCCACGTCGCCCAATGCCGGCCTTCTTCACCGGGGCCGCTGGCAATCGGGTTGCCGTTCGACAGCAGCACCGGATAGCTGTGCTGTTCGGCGACCACCGTAGTGGTGAACTTGCTCATCACGTCCGGGCGGTCGAGGTAATAGGTGATCTTGCGGAAGCCTTCGGCCTCGCACTGGGTGCAGAACATGCCGCTGGATTTGTACAGGCCTTCCAGGGCGGTGTTGGTTTCCGGGTGGATCCTGACGCTGGTGTCGACCGTGAAGGTGGTGCTGGCCGGGTGCAGGGTCAGGTGATTGTCGGTCAGCTGGTAATCAGCGGCGCTCAATTCGCGGTCGGCCAACGTCACCGACAGCAGTTCGAGTTGCTGGCCGTCCAGCACCAGCGGCGGCAGGCCCGGGCCACGGTCAGGGTTTCGGCGCATCACCAGTTGCGCATGGACCAGGCTGTGGTCCTCGAACAACTCGAAGGTCAGGTGCGTCTCGTCGATCAGGTATTCGGGCGCCTGATAGTCTTTCAAATAGATCATCTTCGGTTGTTCGGTGCGCATGCTGGAGTCCTTACTGATGCACGGCGAGCTGATAAGCCGTGTATTTACGAATATTGATCACGCCGGTGTCGAAAATCAGGTATTGGCCCTTGATCCCCAGCAGCGTGCCTTCGGCAATCGGGTTCTTGTCCAGGTTGAAGCTGACGATTTTGGCCGGGTACTGCTCGACCGGGTAGCGAATCTCCAGCGGTTCGACATCGGCAATGGTCTGGATCGCCTGCAGGCCAAATCGTTCCTGCAAGGTTTGCAGGCCCTCGGCACAGCTTTCAAACAAGCGGTCGCGAACTTCAGCCAAATCCACCGAAACGGCTTCGCCCTTGAGTAAAGCACGCCAGTTGGTCTTGTCAGCCACCTGACTGCGGAACAGGTCTTCGACGAAACCAGATTGCTGGCGGGTCGATACACGCATGATCGGCAACGCCTGACGGGCACCCTGATCGATCCAGCGGGTCGGCAGCTGGGTGGCGCGGGTAATCCCGACTTTCACCCCGGACGAGTTGGACAGATAGACGACGTGATCGGTCATGCAAAACGTCGCGCCCCACTCCGGCTCGCGGCACGTGCCCGCGTCGTAATGGCAGCGCTCCGGGCTCATGATGCACAGGTCGCATTGCGCCAGTTTGGTCATGCACGGGTAGCAGTAGCCCTGGCTGAAACTGGTTTTGGTCTTGCGCCCGCAATGCGAGCAGAAAATCGCTCCCAGGTATTCCAGGCGGATCGTGCTGCCGATCAACGGATTGACCGGCACCTCGGCGTCGCCCAGTCGAAACGCATACTGCACGTCGGCTCCGTCAAGGCGCGCCGACATTTTGCTGATTGCACCGCGGCCAATCTCGATCAATGGATGGCATCCGACTTGAACAGGATATTCGGCACTTCAATCGACTTGGAGCCACATTCCTGAACGCCCATGTAACCGGTGCGCTGGTCTTCGGGCAGGTTCTGAATCTCCCAGGCGATCATCGCTTGCAGCGACAGCTCGCGTTGCTCGGCGGTGAGTTTGCCACCGTCGGACCATTTACCGATTTCCACCGCCAGTTTCAGGCTCTGGTAGATCTCCGGGGTGATGTTGTTGATCATTTCGTTGAAAGAGGACATTGATTCTCCGCGCTCACATAACAGTTTTGGACGGCAGTTTACGGCGGTTGTACAAACCACCCAAGAAACCGGTCAGGCATCCGACGAGCAACCCGCCGACATGTGCCGCATTGGCGATTTCACCGAAGCCGATCATCGAGACCAGCCCGGACAGGCACAGCACCAGCCACACCAGCATCATCACCAGTACGCCACGCGGCAGGCGATACGCGCGATTCGGCGAGAGCAACTGGAAGATCCAGCAATGCCCGAGCAGGCCGTACAGCACGCCGGACAACCCGCCAAACAGGGTCGCGCCGCTGAAATAAAACTGCGCGTAGTTGGACACCAGGGCGAACAACAGGGTCAGGCCGATCAGGTTGATGCTGCCCTGGCGCGACTCGATGCGCCGCCCCAGCTCCCAATACCACATGCCGTTCATGGCCAGGTGCAGGATGCCGAAGTGAATCAGCATCGGCGTCACCAGACGCCACCACTGCCCCGCTGCCAGGCTGTCGGCCAGGGGCACAAAATGGATGTACTCGCCGATGACGCGAAAATCGAGGAACGTCAGCCAGCGCATCGTGTCGAGGTTTTCGCCCAACAGCGTTACCGCGCCGACGATCAGGCTCAACAGCAGCACCAGCGCGGTCGCCTTGGCGTGGCGCAGCTGTTCGGCGAAACCGGGACGCGAGGTGGTTTGCGCAACGGGGATGTCCAGCTGGTGCTCAGGGTCGCCGGCGGGGAAACGTTCGTACAGCGAGCGCACGTCTTCACTGATATTGGCCGGCACCCAGAGCACCTGTTCGCCGGCTTCTTCGCTGACGCGGTGAGGCACCTGCATGCGTTGCAGCAAGTTGACGAACCCGCTGAGATCCACCGCCAGCGGCAAGCGCAATACCGCCACCGTACTCATCGCAGCACCTCCGGCCGCTCGACATCGACCCAGACGAATTTATGCGGATCGAGCCGGGTTTCCTGGTCCAGCCGGTAGGCGACCAGTTTGCCGTAGAGCACGGCGCTGTAATCGAGGCAGGCGAGGTTCGGGCGGATCGGCGCCGGTTTGCCGCTGCGCCAGTAATGGCCGACGAACAACAAGGGCTCATCGACGCCATAACGCAGCAAGGTGGTTTTTTCGGTGGAAGACAGCGGCGTCTGGGCCACGGGCTCCGGTAAGGCATCAGGCTGGAACACAATGTCTCCGTAGGTTTGCGGGTCGTCTTCCCAGAACTTGGTGCGGAAGAACGAGCGCGTCAGGCCATCGCCACTGGTCATGGTCAAGCCGTCGGGCAAGCGCATGTCGGTGCCGCGCAGCAAGCGATCGAACACGGTGCAGGCGAAACTGCCCGGCACGGCCGAGGCCTGGAGGAAATGTTCATCGACGCAGCCGTCGGGAAACAGCGCACGCAGCGGACCGATCAGCCCGGCATCCCAGCAGGCGTGCACCACGCGAAAACGTCCGGCGTCGACAAACAGCGGCAATTCGTAGAACCACTGCTGGAAGTCGTGCCAGTCGCCCGGATGATCTTCGAACTGGGTCAGGGTTTCACCGAGCAGGCGCGCGTGGCGCGGCGTGTGCTCGCGAACGAACTGCTTGCCGCTGCCGGGAGGCGCCGGGGTGCTCCAGCCCAGCGCGTTGAATTCATGGTTGCCCATGATGCACAACGCCTGCCGGGCCTCGACCATATCGTGGACGATGTGCAGCGCCTCACGAATCCGCGGGCCGCGGTCGATGATGTCGCCGACGAACACCGCCATGCGCGACGGGTGCCGCCAGACGCCGCCTTGTTTGTGATAACCGAGCCGGTCGAGCAGGTGCTCAAGGGTCAGAGCGCAACCGTGCACGTCACCGATCAGGTCGTAGCTACGCGCGGGATCGAGCATCAGTCGCCTCCACCCCCCAACTTGCTGCCCCAGCCGAGCTTGGTCCGGCAGACTTCATAATAGTTGTGGTCCAGCGGATGAATCAGCCGCAGCTTCTGCGCTTTTTTGCTGATAGTGATGGTGTCGCCGGGCGCACAGGTGAAGTGGTTCTGCCCGTCACACGAGACTTGCGGGTAAATCTGCATATCCTTGGACACGACGATTTTCAGCTCACTGTTGCCATCGACCACAATGGGTCTACCCGACAAGGTATGGGGGTACATCGGCACAATCACAATAGCGTCAAGCTTGGGGTGCATGATCGGTCCGCCGGCGGACAGCGCATAAGCGGTCGAGCCGGTCGGAGTGGCGACGATCAGGCCGTCGGCCTTCTGGCTGCAGACGAACTGGCCGTCGATGTACAGTTCGAACTCGATCATCCGCGTCGATTTGCCGGGGTGCAGCACCACATCGTTGAGCGCGTCGCCCTGGCCAATCGCTTCGGCGTGACGGCGAACTTCGGCTTGCAGCAGGAAACGATTCTCCACCAGGTAGTGGCCGTCGAGCACTTCGGCGACTTTGACTTCCAGCTCGTCGGGGCGAATATCGGTCAGAAAGCCGAGGCTGCCGCGGTTGATGCCGAGCACTGGGATGTTGTGGCGGGCCAGGGCGCGCGCGGCACCGAGCAGGCTGCCGTCGCCGCCGACCACAATCACCATGTCACAGACTTCACCGAGCATCTTGCGCGACGAAGTTTGCAGGCCATGACCCGGCAGGACTTCGGCGATGGTGTCTTCGAGGATCACGTGCAGGTGACGATCGAGCAGAAACCGTTTCAGTCGGCGGACGGTATCCAGCACCTGTGAACTGCCCAGGCGACCGATGATGCCGATATTACGAAATTGCTCCATGGGGCTCCTAGAGGGACGCGGCGGCCTGCGACGGCGAAAGACACGATTATGGGCGAAAGCGCGGGATAGACAAAATCCTTTCAGCCACGACGGCGTACTGACGATTAGGGCTATGCTCGCAAGATGATCCTATTTCCCGATTTGCTGCAGTTACCCCACCAGTTGCGCCACCCTGAAGTGCGCGATCTGGCCTGGGTCATCCTCGCGCCGCCGATGCTCGACGTCACGCCGTGGCCGCAGCGTCATCCGTTGGCCGGCAGCGATTGGGTACAGGCTCCAGAACGCCTGGAGCTGTGGCTGCGACAGCTGGATCGCGACAGTTATGATTTGCTGCACTGGCTGGCCCAAGCGCGGACCCGGCGTCTGGGTTTGTACTATGAACGCCTGTGGCAATACGCCGTGCGTCACGCGCCGGGGATCGATCTGATTGCGGCCAATCTGCCGATCCGCCGCGAAGGGCACACGCTGGGCGAGCTGGACATGCTGCTGCGCGATCGCGACGGTGTGCATCATCTGGAACTGGCGATCAAGCTTTACCTCGGTCCGCAGCAGGGCGACGGGCAGGACACGGCGCAGTGGCTCGGCCCCGGTTGCCACGACCGGCTCGACCGCAAACTGGCGCACCTGAGCGAGCATCAGTTGCCGATCTCCGCACGCCCCGAGAGCCGCGAAGTGCTGGCCGCGCTGGACATCCAGCAATTCAGTGCGCAGTTGTGGCTGGGCGGTTATCTGCTGTACCCGTGGCCGGGGCAAGCCGAGTCGCCGAGCGGCGCGCATCCGCAGCATTTGCGTGGCAGTTGGTTGCATCAAAAGGATTGGCAGGATTTTGTCGCGCAACGTCCGTTCGGGCGTTGGCAACCCCTGCCCCGCCACGCCTGGCTGGCGCCGGCGCATTATCCGGCGGAACAGACCTGGAGCGCGGAACAGCTGGACACCTGGATCGGCGCGCTGGAACCGCTGGCGCCGGCGCAGTTGCTGGTGAGGCTGATCGAGAATGCCGAGGGGGATTGGGAGGAAGCGGAGCGATTGTTTCTGGTGGCGGATCTTTGGCCGAATGTGCCGGGCAGTGGGTAAGATTTTTGCTGTCTGGTCCGGCCTCTTCGCGAGCAGGCTCGCTCCCACATTGGACCAGCGGCGTTCGCCCCCCCTGTGGGAGCGAGCCTGCTCGCGAAAGGGCCAGCTCGGTTTAAAAGGACAACCGCACTACCAATGCCGCCAACGTCACCAACAACACCGGCACCGTCAACACAATCCCGACCTTGAAGTAATACCCCCAGCCGATCCGAATGTTCTTGCGCTCCAGCACATGCAACCACAACAACGTCGCCAGACTGCCAATCGGGGTAATCTTCGGCCCCAGGTCGCTGCCAATGACGTTGGCATAAATCATCGCCTCCTTGATCACGCCCGTCGCCTGGCTGGCATCGATCGACAGCAAACCCACCAACACCGTGGGCATGTTGTTCATCATTGACGACAGCAGCGCCGTCAGCACCCCGGTGCCCATGGCCGCGCCCCAGATGCCGTAACCGGCAAAACCGTCCAGCCAACCGGCCAGATAATCGGTGAGCCCGGCGTTGCGCAGGCCGTACACCACCAGGTACATGCCCAGCGAGAAAACCACGATGTGCCAAGGCGCCTCTTTCATCACCTTGCGCGTTGAAATCTTGTGGCCCCGGGCCGCGATAGCCAGTAGCAATGCCGCACACACCGCCGAGATCGCACTGATCGGAATCCCCAGCGGCTCAAGCGCGAAGCAGCCAAGCAAGAGGATCAGCAACACCGCCCAGCCGGCGAAAAAAGTCGCCTTGTCGTGGATGGCGCTGGCCGGATCTTCCAGCTGTTCAGGGTCGTAATTGTTCGGGATATCGCGACGGAAGTACCACATCAATACCGCCAACGTCGCCGCGACACTGACCAGGTTCACCGGGATCATCACCGCCGCATAGCGGTTGAAGCCGATGTCGAAGAAGTCGGCGGAAACGATGTTCACCAGGTTCGACACCACCAGCGGCAGGCTCGCGGTGTCGGCGATAAAACCGGCGCCCATCACGAAGGCCAGGGTGGCGGCCGGGGAAAAGCGCAGCGCCAGCAGCATGGAAATCACGATCGGCGTGAGGATCAACGCCGCGCCGTCATTGGCGAATAACGCCGAGACCAGTGCGCCGAGCAGCACCATGTACGCAAATAACTTGCGCCCACTGCCCCGGCCCCACCGCGCAACGTGCAGCGCTGCCCAGGCAAAGAATCCCGCTTCATCGAGCAGCAGACTGATGATGATCAGCGCGACAAAAGTCCCGGTGGCGTTCCAGATGATCTGCCACACCAGCGCAATGTCACTGAGGTGCGCCACGCCGAATATCAGCGCGAGCACGGCGCCGAACACCGCGCTCCAACCGACACCGAGGCCTTTGGGTTGCCAGATCACCAGCGTAATGGTCAACAGGAAAATCAGCGACGCGGTAAGCATGCAGAGGCAGCCTTCATATAAGGGCGGCCAAAATAACCCAATTCACCACGCCGGTGTAGCGCCGCCCTCAATGCAATCTTCAGACTTTTTTGTGCTGCTCGACCCACTGCCCATAAGCGTTGATGAATTTTTGCAGGAACGGCTTTACCGACTCGGACAGTTTGCCCGCCTCATCGAACGCGGTACCGGCACCACTCAGATAGGCTTCTGGCTGCTGCATGCAAGGCACATCCAGAAACACCATGGACTGGCGCAAATGATGATTGGCACCAAACCCGCCAATCGCACCGGGTGAAACGCTGATCACCGCACCTGGCTTGCCGCTCCAGGCGCTTTTGCCATAAGGACGAGAGCCGACGTCGATTGCATTTTTCAGTGGCGCGGGCACCGAGCGGTTGTATTCCGGAGTGACGAACAGCAACGCGTCGGATGAGCTCACCTGTTGTCTGAAAGTGCTGTAGGCTGCCGGCGGTGAAGCACCATCGATGTCTTCGTTGTACAGCGGCAGATCGCCAATTTCGACGATGTTGAGCTTGAGATTCGCAGGCGCGAGATCGGCCAGGGCCAAGGCCACCTTGCGGTTGATCGATTCCTTTCTCAAGCTGCCGACCAGAACGGCGATCGTGTAGACGTTGCTCATGGAAGATTCTCGACTGTGCGATGGAAAGAGCTAGTAGTTATAGATGACGATTCAATCAGCCGGGCGACCTAAATCGATGCCCCTGACTATTTTTTTCCTGTAGGAAAACTTACCTCGCCCAACAACGGTCTACAGAACCGCAAATTGAGTGATTTATCTCCAGAGGTTCTAAGCAGATGGCAGCAGTACTCGTCGGTCAGTTCCATGCAAGAGACGCGGAAGGCCGTGTCTATTCGGTGCATGAGTTCCAGGAATCCACCCCGTCGGCAGATGGCCCTGGCGCCACACCTGTCACCACTTACAAGCTGGCCATTGGCGACCGCGTGCGCAAGCTCGATGACAACCAGTTTTTGCTGGTGCAATCGGATGTGACCATTGTGCGTGAACCCGACACCTACGTCGGCAGCCTGCCGGAAACCAACGTCGCCTCATAACCTCGCGTTATGAGCAGAAGTCATATGCGCGGACTTGGGTTAGGATTCAGCCACTGACTCCCCCTCCTGCTGAACATGGACTTCACGCATGCGTTTACGTCATATCGAAGTGATCCAGGCGCTCTTGCAGACCGGTCACCTGGGCACCGCCGCCGAATGGCTGCAGCTGCCAGTGGCCGAGGTCGAAAGCATTCTGCGCGACGCCGAGAGTCAGTTGGGTTTCATGCTGTTTTCCAGCGTGCGCGGGCGCTTGCAGGCCACGCGCGAGGCGCGGGAATTACAGGTCGAAATCGCCCATGTCTACGCGGCGCTCGAGCCGGTCCAGCGATTGGCCAGCAGTTTGAAGCACTATCAGGCCCCACCCCTTCGAATCATGGGTACGCCGCCTCTGGCGCAACAGTTGTTGCCGCAGAGCATCGCCGCGTTGCGCCGACGCCTGCCCGACGTCCCTTGCAGCCTCTTAAGCCACCCCACTCGTGACATCGTCCGCAGCCTGTTGTTGCGCGAAAGCGATCTCGGTTTGAGCCTGCACGATCCCGATCATGCCGATATAGATTGCCAGGTCATCGCGCAGGGCAAACTCCAGCTGCTGGCGCCCCATGGCTGGCTGCAACCGAAGCAAAAATACATTTCGCTGCAGGATCTGGCCGGGCAGTCGATGGTCGGCCTTGAAGGTCATGATCCATTGAACCCGGCGCTCGATACCAAATTGCACGCCTTGCGCCCGGCCCCGGTCATTCACACCCGGGTACAGACGCACCAGATGATGCGCAGCATGGTCGAGGCCGGCGAAGGCCTGGCCATTGTCGATCCGTTTACCGCCCTCGGCGCCCGATCCGCCGGGCTGGATGCCTGCCCGCTGGCGCCCGCCGTGCTCATCAGTGTCTACGCGCTGACCCTGAAAAGCGCTGAGTCTTCGCCGGCGGTTCAGGCCTTGCTGGAAATCGTCACGGAACAAGCCGCGGCGATGCTGGCGAGCTGATCAGGCCTTCCAGCGGGTTATCGAACAATCGGTACCAGAACAGTGCAATTTCGGCCGTGTTCGGGTCGATGCCGCGATAGCGCAGATGATCGACACCGCCAATCACGTAACCGCAACGCTCATAGAGGCGACAAGCGCCCAGATTGTTGTTCTGGGTTTCGAGCATGATGCCCGGCAGTTTTTTCTTGCGACTCCAGAACTGCGCCACGTCCAGCAGTGCCTTGGCCACGCCATGCCGCCGGGCCGGCGCATGCACCGCCAACTCATCGATGTGGGCAAAGCCGTTCCAGTTGGTGCTGATCACCAGATGGCCCACCGGCTCATCATCGAGATAAGCCATGAAAATCGCACTGTCGGCGGCATCGCGAAAACTGCTGAATTCCTCAGGGTCGATGCCATAGCACTTGCGGTAAGGCGTGATCGGCGTCACCCGCCACTGCTCCACCGGCTTGCCGATTTCGGCGGCGCCGTAGGCGGCGACTTCAAAACTGAAATCACTGCCCCAGATATAAGCGGCGAAACCGTCGTCGGCAACCCGCACCGACAACCCTGGGTATTTCGGATTCATGACCGGTTGCATACTGGGAAAGGTCCTCACTCCTTGATGCAATCGACGGTGTAATCCCGCCCATTGCCCTCATCTTCGTGTTGCAAGCCATGCACATCGGCGACAAACCCCGGGAAGCTGCTGTCGAACGTTCGGGCAAACGCCAGGTAATCAATGATCGACCGGGTCGATTCGGTGAAGCGCTCACCGGGCATGATCAACGGGATACCCGGCGGATACGGCACCAGCATCACGGCGGCGATGCGTCCGTCCAGGGCATCAATCGAGACCGCCTCCACCTCGCCGCGCACCAGGTGATCGTAAGCGTCGGCCGGTTTCATGGCGATTTGCGGCAGCACGGTGTACATGCGTTTGAGGTGTTTGGCCGTGGCATTGCTGCGATAGCAGGCGTGCAGTTGATCGCACAGGTCACGCAGGCCCATGCCTTTGTAACGCGGGCCATCCTGCAGCGCCACGCACGGCAGACAGGTCGCGAGGCTGACATTGGCGTCGTAGCTGCGCTTGAACTCCAGTAACTCGGTCAGCAGCGTGCTCCATTTACCCTTGGTGATGCCCATCGAGAACAACACCAGAAAAGAATACAAACCGGTCTTCTCGACCACCAGGCCACGCTCCCAGAGGAACTTACTGACCACCGCCGCCGGAATCCCGCGCTCGCTCAACGCGCCGCCCGCCGTCAGACCCGGCATCACCAGAGTGACCTTGATCGGATCGAGCAGTACGTAGTCGTCCGTCACCCCGCCGAAACCGTGCCAGTCGGCATCGGGTTGCAGCAGCCAGTCTGCGGTGACGACCCGGTCAATGCCTTCCACCGACGGTGGCTGCCAGATGGAAAACCACCAGTCATCCGCCGCGATGTGCTGCCTGAGGGTGGCCAGCGCCCGCCGAAAACTCAAGGCTTCGTCGAACATTTCCTGTAACAAGGAACGACCGGCCGGCCCTTCCATCATGGCCGACGCCACGTCCAGCGACGCAATGATGCTGTACTGCGGCGATGTGGAGATGTGCATCATGAAGGCTTCATTGAAACGATCGCGATCCAGCTGCCGCGCGCCACCGTCCTGCACATGAATCATTGACGCCTGACTGAACGCCGCCAACAGTTTGTGCGTGGAATGAGTGGTGAACACCAGCGGGCTGTCGGCACTGCGCGAAGTGCCCATGCCGTAGCGCCCGGCGAAAAACTCGTGAAACGCCGCATAGGCGTACCAGGCCTCATCGAAATGCAGCACTTCGACGCTATTGCCCAGGCTTTGCTTGATCAGTTCGGCGTTGTAACAGAGGCCGTCATAGGTCGAATTGGTCACGACGGCCAGTTTGACCTTGGGCTCGCGCCCCTTGGTCAACGGGCTGGCGTCGATCTTGGCCTGAATCGATTCGCGGCTGAATTCACTCAGCGGAATCGGGCCGATGATCCCCAGCTCATTGCGCTCCGGGCACAAGTACAGCGGAATCGCACCGGTCATGATGATCGAATGCAGCACCGACTTGTGGCAGTTGCGGTCCACCAGCACCAGGTCATCGCGCGCGACCATGGAATGCCAGACGATCTTGTTGGCGGTCGAGGTGCCATTGATCACGAAAAAGGTGTGATCGGCGCCGAAGTTGCGCGCCGCGCGCGCTTCAGCCTCGGCCAGCGGGCCGGTGTGATCGAGCAGCGAACCGAGCTCCGGCACCGACACCGACAAGTCCGAACGCAGGGTGTTTTCCCCGAAAAACTGGTGAAACGCCTGCCCCACCGGGCTTTTGTGATAAGCCACGCCGCCGCCATGACCGGGCGTATGCCAGGAATAGTTGGAGTCGGCAGTGTGTTGCACCAGCGCCTTGAAAAACGGCGGCAGCAAGCCATCCAGGTATTTGCGCGCCGCTCGCGCAACCTGCCGCGCCAGAAAGGGCACGGTGTCTTCGAACAGATAGAGAATGCCACGCAGCTGATTGAGCTCGTCCATGGCATCGGCCGGAGCATTCTCCAGGGTCACTTGTTCGCCCAGGGCGAAGATCGGCAGCTCAGGTGCACGCACCCGCGCCAGACCGATCAGCTCGGCCATGTTCTGCAGCAAATGGGAATTGGCGCTGGGGTCTTCGGCGGCGATCAGCATGCACGAGAGGCCGTGATGGGTCGACGCGACCAGCCGCCCCTCGGTGTAATCCACCGCCGAGACAATGCTGAAGCCTTCCTGCTCCAGCTCCCGGGCGATGCCGCGCACGCGATCACCGGCAACCGTGTCGGCCTTGATGTCGCGATGCACAATCAGCACCGGAAATTTCAAATCTTTATACATGAGGCTCAGTGTCCTGAGGCAGCAGACCTTGGCCTGCCAATATCCTCAGGGTAGAGGGTTGAGGCGGATGTGGCGAGTGCGATGCCCCGAAATGGGTCATTGGTGGCGTTTCAAGATCAAGAGATCGCAGCCTCGTTGCACTCGACAGCTCCTACGGTTTTGCGGTGTAGGAGCTGTCGAGTGTAACGAGGCTGCGATCTGTTCTACGCCTGAGCTTTAGCCTCAGCCAATTGCTGCCACAACGATGGCGCACCCGCGGACTTGGCAATCGCTTCCAGACGCGCCACGTGCCGGGCCAGGTCATCTTCGCTCGCACGGATGATCCGGGCACGCTGGCGGTCTGCCGGCAGGCGGCGAATTTCCGTGGCGGAGTTGTCTGCGCCTTCACCGGAGCCGTTGCCGTCGGACGCATTACCGGCCAGCGACAGGCTGGTCTGGCCGCCGGTCATGGTCAGGTAGACGTCGGCAAGGATCTCGGAGTCGAGCAAGGCGCCGTGCAGTTCACGGCCGGAGTTGTCGACGCCATACCGCTTGCACAAGGCGTCGAGGCTGTTGCGCTGCCCCGGGTGACGCTCCCGAGCCATCATCAAGGTATCGAGGATCGAGCAGTGTTGCGTGATGTCGGCGCGATCGCGCTGGCCCATCAGGGCGAATTCGTTGTTGATGAAGCCAACGTCGAACGCCGCGTTATGGATGATCAGCTGCGCGCCCTTGATGAAGTCGAAAAACTCATCGGCCACTTCTGCGAAGCGCGGTTTGCCCACCAGGAATTCGGTGGTGATGCCGTGGACGCCGATGGCGCCTTCGTCACTCTCGCGGTCCGGTTGCAGGTAAACGTGAAAGTGCCGGCCCGTCAGGCGCCGACCGATCAACTCGACACAACCGATTTCGATAATCCGGTGGCCGTCGGTCACCGGCATGCCGGTGGTTTCGGTATCGAGTACAACGGATCTGGTGGCCATCAGTGCTCAGCTCTCAACGGGTCAATCGTGCAAAAGCGGCGATCTTAACACGCCCACGGTTTGCGTCGCGACACGCTGTATACACGGTCACTGTAGGAGCTGCCGAAGGCTGCGATCTTTTGATTTTCAACGATTTAAAAAGATCAAGATCAAAAGATCGCAGCCTTCGGCAGCTCCTACGAGGGACCGAGTCAGGCTTGCTTGTAGCCGCGCACTTCATCTACGCCACGGTTGGCCAACTGGTCGGCCCGTTCGTTGCCGTGATGCCCGATGTGCCCGCGCACCCATTTCCAGGTGACATTGTGCCGATTGACCTGCTCGTCCAGCAGCTTCCACAGGTCAGCGTTTTTCACCGGTTCTTTCGCCGCCGTTTTCCAGCCACGCTTCTTCCAGTTGTCCATCCACTCGTTGATGCCTTTCATCACGTACTGCGAGTCGGTCACCAACAGCACGTCACAGGAACGCTTGAGTTCTTCCAGGCCGCGGATGGCGCCCATCAGCTCCATGCGGTTGTTGGTGGTGTTGGCTTCGCCGCCCCAGAGTTCTTTTTCAACACCCTTGCAGACCAGCAACGCGCCCCAGCCACCAGGGCCAGGGTTGCCTTTGCAGGCGCCGTCGGTGAAGAGTTCTACGCTATCGCTCATGCCAATCTATCCAGAAAATGCGGTGGCTCGCCGATCCGCGATCGACGATGCCCGAGGCCGGGCAAACCCGGCCGGGAGTAAAAAAGTTGTTACGGTTTGATATTGCGCCGGTTGACCTTGGCCATCGGCAAGGGAATCAGTTTGCCCATCGGCTCGCGGCGTTCCTGCCGAACCGGCCGCAAGCCCACCACGATCTTGCGCGCAACCAATAAATAGAAGCCGCCACCCGAGAGTTGCCAGTCACCGGCCTTGCGTTCCCAACCAGCCAGACGGGCCTGCCACGCGGGGGACGCAAGCGGCGGACGATAGCATCCGAAGCGGCGTTTCTCCAGCGCAAAGCCCAGCAGGTTAAGCCAGTCCGCGACGCGCGATGGCGAAATACAGCGCGCCTTGCTCAACGCGTCATGGGCAAATACGTGGCGCAATCCCCAGGTGCTCCAGGGGTTGATCCCGACAATCAACAGATGCCCACCGGGGCGCACGCTGCTCGCCGCTTCGCGCAGCAAACCATGGGGCGACAGGCAAAAATCCAGCCCGTGCTGCAACACCACCACGTCGGCGGCATGCTCGCTCAATGGCCAGGCCTGCTCGTCACAGACGATCTCGACGCCCGGCAAAGGCGCGCCGAGCCGCACGTTGCGCTGAACTTGCGGCGCCGATGGCGGCGCCTCGGCCGATGGACCGTAATGCACCAGATAGCCGCCGAAGAAGCGCCCCAACTCGTCTTCGAGCATGCGCCGTTCTTCGTTCAGCAGAAATTGCCCAAGGGGGCCGGACAGCCATTCACGGGCCGCGCTGATCAAGGCCAGCCAATCGGGATCAGCCTGAGCGAACGCTTCATCAATCATTGCATTCTCCAACGCGCCAGGAAGTTCTAAGATGCGCCATTGTTTTCCGCTTGGCGAATCCGACGATGATACAGATCACAGCCCTGCCCGCCTTCACCGACAACTACATCTGGTTGTTACAAGACCCCGACACCCGGCGCTGCGCGGTGGTCGATCCGGGCGATGCCGCGCCAGTGCAGGCTTGGCTCGCGGTCAATCCGGGCTGGGTACTGAGTGATATTTTGATCACTCACCACCATCACGACCATGTCGGCGGCGTCGCGCAGCTTAAAAAAGCGACAGACGCGAAGGTCTACGGCCCAGCCAGTGAAAACATCCCCGCCCGGGACGTCGCCCTCAACGATGGCGACCGCATCAGCGTACTGGGTTGGGACTTCGACGTTATCGCCGTTCCCGGCCACACGCTGGGGCACATTGCCTTCTATCACCAGGGGACGCTTTTTTGCGGCGACACCCTGTTCGCCGCCGGTTGCGGGCGCCTGTTCGAGGGCACGCCCGAGCAAATGCACGGCTCGCTGACGCGCCTCGCCGCTTTCCCCGAGGATACGCGGGTCTATTGCACGCATGAATACACCTTGAGCAATCTGCGCTTTGCCGTCGCGGTCGAGCCCGGCAACCCGCACACGGTCGAACGCCTGGCCAAAGTCACCGAACAACGGCAAGCGGGAATCATCACGCTGCCCTCTACGCTGGGCCTCGAAAAGCAGACCAACCCGTTTTTGCGCACGGACGAAACATCCGTTAAAGAAAAAGTGGACGAACGGAATGGCCTCGATAACCGGGCTCCGAGTGCGGTTTTTGCTGCCTTGAGGGCGTGGAAAGATACGTTCTGACAGGGCTCGCTGCGCCTGCGGAAAATCTGAATGGTTGACCGCAGGGGGTGCGCTTTCTAGAATCGCCCGACATTTTTGCCCGGAACTTACTTCCAGCCAATGTCGTCATCTATTCGTAAATCCATCAATTCAGACGCATTGACCCGCTTGGCTCAAGCCATTGCTGTGGCTGTGTCCGCCACTCTGGCGGGCTGTTCAAGCCATGTGCCGCAGACCGAAGCGACACACACCCCGAATATCGCCGCACGCGCCAAACAGAAGCCTGTCTGGCTCAGCGAAAAGCCAACTCCGCAAATTCCACAGGACGTCTGGGAGCGCATGCGCCAAGGCTTCCAGTTGCAGGAAGGCCTGGGCGTCAACCCGCGCATCGAGCAACAGCGCCTGTGGTTCGCCAGCAACCCCTCTTTCCTCGAAAACGCCGGCGAACGCGGCAGCCTCTACATTCATTACATCGTCGAACGCCTTGAAGAGCGCAACATGCCGCTGGAGCTGGCGCTGCTGCCAGTGATTGAAAGTGCCTACAACCCGATGGCCTACTCCCGGGCGAATGCGGTTGGCTTGTGGCAATTCATTCCGTCCACTGGCCGTTACTTCAACCTGCGCCAGACCAACCTCTATGACGGTCGTCGCGACATTACGGCCTCGACCACGGCGGCCATGGATTACCTGACCCGCCTGCACGACATGTTCAACGGCGACTGGCTGCTGGCCCTGGCGGCTTATAACGCCGGTGAAGGCACGGTCAGCCGGGCAATCGAGCGCAATGAAAAGCTCGGCTTGCCAACTGATTACTGGAACCTGCCGCTGCCGGCCGAAACCCAGGCCTATGTGCCGAAGTTGCTGGCCTTGTCGCAAGTGGTATTGGCGCCGGAAGCCTACGGCGTGAACCTCAATCCGATCGCCAACGAACCGTACTTCCAGGTCGTCGAAATCAACCAGCGCATGGACCTGTCCAAGGTGGCCGCGGTGGCCAACATCGACGAAGACGAGCTGTTCCAGCTCAATCCAGCCTTCAAGCAGCGCACCACCACCCTCGACGGCCCCCAGCATTTGCTGGTGCCGACGTCCAAGGCGCAGTTGCTGACGGCCAGCCTGTCGACCATGCGTCCCGAAGAGTTGATGAGCAAGAAGCCACTCAAGCCGGTTTTCGAAGGCGCCGATGACGCCCAGTTGGCGACACTTAAACGCGCCTACCGGGTCAAACGCGGGGACAACCTTGGCACCATTGCAAAGGCCAACAAGGTCGAGGTCAAGGACCTGCAACGCTGGAACAAACTGACGGGCAAGGACTTGAAGGTTGGCCAGACGCTGGTGATGCAGGACAAGACCAAGCGCAGTGGTGGACGCGTCAACACCGTCGTGGCGGCGAACAGCAAGACCAAGTCCCAGAAGTCACAGACCCGCTACAAGGTCCAGCAAGGTGACTCGCTGTACATGGTGGCCAAGCGTTTCAACGTTGAAATGCAGCACCTCAAACGCTGGAACCCGCGTGTCGGCCAGGCGCTCAAGCCCGGGCAGATGCTGACGGTTGCTTCGCCGCATTAAAAGATCGCAGCCTTCGGCAGCTCCTACAGGCAGGCGTCCCCTCGGATGGACGCGGTCAACGTAGGAGCTGCCGCAGGCTGCGATCTTTTTTTATGCCCTGACGCCGCTTTCAAACCCCGTCTTTTTCCTGTCCATACAAGCTGTTACTGTACGGTCCACAAAGCCCAAGCCGCCTGGATCGGATCTCTGACTTGAAGCGTCCCCTCCTCCTGCTCCTCATCAGCCTGGCCTTGAGCTCCTCCGCAAGCGCGACGATCAGCGAAAGCCACGGTTATGCGCAGTTCGGCACGCTCAAGTACCCGGCCAGATTTACCCACTTCGACTGGGTCAACCCGCAAGCGCCCAAGGGCGGTACGTTGCGGGTGATGGCGTTTGGCACCTTCGATACGCTCAATCCTTATACCTTCAAGGGTTCGAGCCCGGTCTCCACACCGAATTTCCTTCAGTACGGCATCAACGAGCTGAATGAGCCGCTGATGGTCGGCACCGGGCAATACGCACCGTCCGGCGACGAGCCCACCTCCAGCTATGGCCTGATCGCCCAGTCGGTGGAATACAGCGAAGACCGCAGTTGGGTGGTATTCAACCTGCGCCCCGAAGCGCGTTTCCACGACGGCGCGCCGATTACCGCCTACGACGTGGCGTTCTCCTACCGGTTGCTGCTCAAGGAAGGTCATCCGCAATACCGCACCAATCTTCAGGAAGTGTTGCGGGTTGACGTGCTCAGCCCGCAGCGCATCCGGTTCGTGTTCAAGCGCGCCGGCAATCCGCTGTTGATCCTGCGCCTCGGCGAGCTACCGGTGCTGCCGCAGCATTACTGGAAAGGTCGCGACTTCAAGGCCACCACCTTCGAACCGCCACTGGGCAGCGGGCCGTATCGCATCACCTCGGTCACGCCCGGTCGCCAACTGGTGTTCGAGCGGATCAAGGATTACTGGGGCAAGGACCTGCCGGTGAATCGCGGCAAGTACAACGTCGACCGCATGGAAGTCGAGTTCTACCGCGACAGCGACGTGGCGTTCGAAGCCTTCAAGGCCGGCGAGTTCGACATCTACATCGAACACCAGGCCAAGAACTGGGCCAACGGCTACCGCTTCCCGGCAGTCAATCGCGGCGACGTGATCAAGGCACAAATCGCGCATCAGATCCCGACCCAGAGCCAGGGCCTGTTCATGAACACCCGGCGCCTGGCGCTCTCCGACCCGAAGGTTCGTGAGGCGCTGGGGTTGATGTTCGACTTCGAGTGGACTAACCGCACGCTGTTCAGCGGCGCCTACAAACGCGCCATGAGTTACTACCCCAACAGCGAATTTTCCGCCACCGGCCTGCCGGTCGGTCATGAATGGCTGATGCTCAAGCCCTATCGCGAGCAGTTGCCGGCCAAACTGTTCACCGAGCCGTTCAGCCTGCCTCAGACCCAAGGGCGCGGCATTCCGCGCGACACCATGCGCGAGGCTTTGAACCTGCTGGCGCAAGCGGGCTGGAAGCTTGCCGGCCAGCGTCTGCAAAACGCCAGCGGACAACCGTTGCGCCTGGAGATCCTGCTGGTCAACCCGAATCTTGAACGCATCCTCCAGCCCTACGTCGAAAACCTCGCCAGCATCGGCATCGACGCGCGACTGCGCACGGTGGATCGCGCGCAGTACAAACAGCGCCTCGACCAGTTCGATTTCGACATGATCCTGATGACGCTCAACCAGACCCTCAGTCCCGGTCTGGAGCAATGGCAGTACTTCCATTCCAGTCAGGTCGGGGTCAAGGGCAGCAAAAACTACGCGGGCATCGCCAATCCGGTGGTCGACCACTTGCTCGAGCGATTGCTCTCGGCCCAGACCCGCGATGAACAAGTTGCCGCCGGCAAAGCCCTGGACCGGGTGCTGCTGTGGCAGCACTACATCATTCCCAACTGGTACCTCAATTATCACCGCCTGGCCTACCGCAACCGGTTCGCCTTCGTCACCACGCCGCCCTACACTTTGGGCCTGAGCGCGTGGTGGCTGAAATCTTCGGAGAAAGATCGATGAAACCCGTACGTGCCCTGCTCTTGCACGCCAGCGGCCTGTTGTTCGCCGGGCTGGCCTGCGCCGCCCCGCAACACGCCGTGACCCTGTACAACGAGGCGCCGAAATACCCGGCAGACTTCAAACACTTCGATTTCGTCAACCCGGACGCGCCCAAGGGCGGGGTTTTCCGCCAGGCCGGTTTCGGCGGTTTCGACAGCCTCAACCCGTTCATCAGCAAAGGCGTGCCGGCCGACGACATCGGCATCATCTACGACACCCTGGCCAAACAGGGTCTTGATGAACCGTTCACCGAATACGGACTGATTGCCGGCAAGATCGAAAAAGCCCCGGACAACAGCTGGGTGCGGTTCTACCTGCGCCCGGAAGCGCGCTTTCATGACGGGCATCCAATCCGCGCCGAAGACGTGGTGTTCAGCTTCGAAACCTTGATCAAGGACGGCGCGCCACTCTTTCGCGGTTATTACAGCGATGTCGCCGAAGCGGTCGCCGAAGACCCGCTGACCGTGCTGTTCAAGTTCAAGCACAACAATAATCGCGAGCTGCCGTTAATCCTCGGGCAGTTGCCGGTGCTGCCCAAACACTGGTGGGCGACGCGCGATTTCAACAAGGGCAACCTGGAACTGCCGTTGGGCAGCGGCCCGTACAAGGTCGCTGAAGTGAAGGCCGGGCGTTCGGTGCGTTACGAACGGGTCAAGGATTACTGGGGCAAGGACCTGCCGGCCAACCGCGGCTTCTACAACTTCGACGTGATGACCACCGATTATTACCGCGACAACACCGTGGCGCTGGAAGCACTCAAGGCCGGGCAGTTCGATTACTGGCTCGAGATGAGCGCGAAGAACTGGGCCAATGCCTACAACACCCCGGCGGTCACCGAAGGCCGTTTGATCAAGGAACAGATCCCCAACGGCAACCCGACCGGCATGCAGGGTTTCGTCTTCAACCTGCGCCGTCCAGTGTTTCAGGACGTGCGCGTGCGTCAGGCCCTGACACTGCTGCTGGACTTCGAATGGACCAACAAGCAGCTGTTCAACGGGGCCTACGTGCGCACTCGCAGCTTTTTCGAAAACTCGGAAATGGCCGCCACCGGCCTGCCGGACGCCGAACAACTGGCGATTCTCGATCCGTTCCGCGGCAAAATCCCCGAGCAGGTGTTCACCGAGGCTTTCCAGAACCCGGTCACCGACGCCAGCGGTATGATCCGCACGCAGCAGCGCCAGGCCTACCAATTGTTGCAAGAAGCGGGCTGGCGGATCGTCGACGACAAGATGGTCGACGCCACTGGCAAACCGGTGACCATCGAATTCCTGCTGGCCCAGACCGAATTCGAACGGGTGCTGCTGCCGTTCAAGCGCAACCTCAGCGACCTCGGCATCGACCTGGTGATTCGCCGGGTCGACGTCTCGCAGTACATCAACCGGGTGCGCTCGCGGGACTTCGACATGATTGTCGGCAGTTTCCCGCAATCGAATTCACCGGGTAACGAGCAGCGCGAGTTCTGGATGTCTGCCGCCGCCGACAAGCCCGGCAGCCGCAACTCCATGGGCCTCAGAGATCCGGTGGTCGACCAGCTGGTCGAGCAACTGATCAACGCCGACTCGCGCAAAAGTCTGGTAGCCCATGCCCGCGCGCTCGACCGTGTGCTGCAATGGGGCTATTACGTGATCCCCAACTGGCACATCAAAACCTCGCGCGTGGCGTACTGGAACCATATCGGCCACCCGAAAATCTCACCCAAATACGACATCGGCACGGCCACCTGGTGGATCAAGCCGAACGTTGCACCGGCAAAAGAAATCGAAACCACACTGCAAGCCGACCCTGCGGGCACGGAGTAATAGATGCTGGCGTATATTTTTCGGCGACTGCTGCTGATCATCCCGACATTGCTGGGCATTTTGCTGATCAACTTCGTCATCATCCAGGCCGCCCCCGGCGGGCCGGTGGAACAGATGATCGCCAAGCTCGAAGGTTTCGAAGGCGCCACCAGCCGCATTGCCGGCGGCGGCGCCGAGGTGTCGGTGGCCGGTTCCGCCTATCGCGGCGCGCAAGGCCTGGACCCGGCGCTGGTGAAAGAAATCGAGCACATGTACGGCTTCGACAAATCGGCACCGGAACGCTTGTGGATCATGATCAAGAACTACGCGACGCTGGATTTCGGCGACAGCTTCTTCCGCGACGCCAAGGTCATCGACCTGATCAAGGAAAAGATGCCGGTGTCGATCTCCCTCGGGCTGTGGAGCACGCTGATCATGTACCTGGTGTCGATCCCGCTGGGGATCGCCAAGGCCACGCGGCACGGCAGTCACTTCGATGTCTGGACCAGCTCGTTGATCATCGTCGGCTACGCGATCCCGGCGTTTCTGTTCGCCATTCTGCTGATCGTGGTGTTCGCCGGGGGCAGCTATTTCGACTGGTTCCCGCTCCGGGGGCTGACTTCGAACAACTTCGATGAGCTGAGCATGGGCGGCAAGGTGCTCGATTACTTCTGGCACCTGGCGTTGCCGGTGACCGCGCTGGTGATCGGCAACTTCGCGACCATGACCCTGCTGACCAAAAACAGCTTTCTCGATGAAATCAACAAACAGTACGTGGTGACTGCAAAAGCCAAGGGCCTGACCAATCACCGGGTGCTGTATGGCCACGTGTTCCGCAACGCCATGTTGCTGGTAATCGCCGGGTTCCCCTCGGCGTTTATCGGGATTTTCTTTACCGGCTCCTTGTTGGTCGAAGTGATCTTCTCCCTCGACGGCCTCGGCCTGATGAGTTTCGAAGCGGCGATCAACCGCGATTACCCGGTGGTGTTCGGCACCCTGTTTATCTTCACGTTGCTCGGGCTGGTGGTGAAGCTGATTGGCGACCTGACGTACACCTTTGTCGATCCGCGCATCGACTTCGAAAGCCGGGAGCATTGAGATGAACCTGTCCCCGCTGAATCGACGACGTTTCGAACTGTTCAAGGCCAACAAGCGTGGCTGGTGGTCGCTATGGCTGTTTCTCGTGCTGTTCGGCCTGAGCCTCGGTGCCGAACTGATCGCCAACGACAAACCGTTGGTGGTGCATTACGACGATGGCTGGTATTTCCCGGCGCTCAAGCGTTATCCGGAAACCACCTTCGGCGGCGAATTCCCGCTGGAAGCCAACTACAAGAGCCCGTACATCCGTGAACTGCTCAAGGCCAAGGATGCATGGGTATTGTGGGCGCCGATTCCCTACAGCTACCAAAGCATCAATTACGACCTGAAAGTCCCGGCCCCGGCGCCGCCCTCCGTCGACAACCTGCTGGGCACTGACGATCAGGGTCGCGATGTGCTGGCGCGGGTGATTTACGGCTTCCGGATCTCTGTGCTGTTTGCCCTGACCCTGACCATTCTCAGCTCGATCATCGGTGTGATTGCCGGGGCGTTGCAGGGTTTCTACGGCGGCTGGGTGGATTTGGCCGGGCAGCGTTTCCTGGAGATCTGGTCCGGGCTGCCGGTGCTGTACCTGCTGATCATTCTCGCCAGCTTCGTGCAGCCGAATTTCTGGTGGCTGCTGGGGATCATGCTGCTGTTCTCTTGGATGAGCCTGGTGGACGTGGTCCGCGCCGAGTTCCTGCGCGGGCGTAACCTGGAATACGTGCGCGCGGCGCGGGCGCTGGGGATGCAGAACGGTGCGATCATGTTCCGCCACATTTTGCCCAACGCCATGGTCTCGACCATGACCTTCATGCCGTTCATCCTGACGGGTGCCATCGGTACGCTGACTGCCCTGGATTTCCTCGGTTTCGGTTTGCCGCCGGGCGCGCCATCGCTGGGTGAGCTGGTGGCCCAAGGCAAATCCAACCTGCAAGCGCCATGGCTGGGCATGAGCGCGTTTGCCGTGCTGGCGTTGATGTTGAGTTTGCTGGTATTTATCGGCGAGTCCGCTCGCGATGCCTTCGACCCGAGGAAGTGAAATGAATCAGGACAATCTGATCGAAGTGCGCGACCTCTCCGTGGAATTCGTCGTCGGCGAGCGCTGCCAGCGCGTGGTCGAAGGCGTCAGTTTCGACATCAAGCGCGGCGAAACCCTGGCGCTGGTGGGTGAGAGCGGTTCCGGCAAGTCGGTGACCGCGCACTCGATCCTGCGCCTGCTGCCCTACCCGCTCGCCCGGCATCCGTCCGGCACCATTGAGTATGCCGGGCGCGACCTGTTGAGCCTGAAAGAGAAAACCATTCGCCACATCCGCGGTAACCGGATCGCGATGATCTTTCAGGAGCCGATGACGTCGCTCAACCCGCTGCACTCGATCGAGAAGCAGATCAACGAAATACTGGGCATCCACAAAGGCCTGCTCGGCAAAGTCGCGACCAAACGCACCCTGGAATTGCTCGAGATGGTCGGCATTCCCGAGCCGCACAAGCGCCTCAAGGCGTTGCCCCATGAATTGTCCGGCGGCCAGCGCCAGCGGGTGATGATCGCCATGGCCCTGGCCAATGAGCCGGAACTGCTGATTGCGGACGAACCGACCACCGCGCTGGACGTGACCGTTCAGCTGAAAATCCTCGAATTGCTCAAGGAATTGCAGTCCCGTCTGGGCATGGCGCTGCTACTGATCAGTCACGATTTGAACCTTGTGCGAAGAATTGCGCATCGCGTATGTGTCATGCAGCGCGGTTGCATCGTCGAACAGGCATCGTGCGAAGAGTTGTTCCGCGCGCCGCAGCATCCGTACACTCGGGAACTGCTGGCGGCGGAGCCCAGCGGCAAGCCGGCGACCAATGTCATCGGCCCGCCATTGCTGCAGGTCGAGGACTTGAAAGTCTGGTTTCCGATCAAGAAAGGCTTGCTGAAAAAGACCGTCGATCACATCAAGGCGGTGGACGGGATCAATTTCAGCCTGCCGCAGGGCCAGACGCTCGGGATTGTCGGAGAAAGCGGTTCCGGCAAATCGACACTGGGTCTGGCGATTTTACGGCTGATCGGTAGTCAGGGAGGGATCCGTTTTGAAGGCAAGCAGCTAGACTGCCTGACGCAGCAACAGGTTCGACCGCTGCGGCGGGAGATGCAAGTGGTGTTTCAGGACCCGTTTGGCAGCCTGAGCCCGCGAATGTGTGTCAGCCAGATCGTTGGCGAAGGCCTGCGGATCCACAAGATGGGCACCGAAGCGGAACAGGAACAAGCGATAATTGCGGCATTGCAGGAGGTAGGCCTGGACCCGGAAACCCGGAACCGCTACCCCCACGAATTTTCCGGTGGGCAGCGGCAGAGAATCGCCATTGCCCGGGCATTAGTGCTAAAACCGGCGCTGATTCTGCTGGACGAGCCGACCTCGGCCCTCGACCGGACAGTGCAGCGCCAAGTGGTGGAGCTGCTGCGTTCACTGCAAGCGAAGTACAACCTGACGTATCTGTTTATCAGCCATGACCTGGCTGTCGTCAAAGCGCTGAGCCACCAGCTGATGGTGGTCAAGCATGGCCAAGTGGTCGAACAGGGAGACGCGCAAAGTATTTTTGCCGCCCCCCAACATCCGTATACACAGCAGTTGCTGGAAGCCGCTTTTCTGGCACCAGCCACTGCGCAATAACCTGAAAGAGAGGAGCAACACATGGGTTTTCTCGCCGGTAAGCGCGTACTGATCGTCGGTGTCGCCAGCAAGCTGTCCATCGCATCCGGCATCGCTGCCGCCATGCATCGCGAGGGCGCTGAGCTTGCCTTCACTTATCAGAACGACAAACTCAAGGGTCGTGTCGAAGAGTTCGCACAGAGCTGGGGTTCCAACCCGGACCTGTGCTTCCCGTGCGACGTGGCCAGCGATGAAGAAATCGCCAAGGTTTTCGTTGAACTGGGCAAGAAGTGGGACGGCCTGGACTGCATCGTGCACTCCGTCGGCTTCGCTCCGGGCGACCAACTGGACGGCGACTTCACCGAAGCCACCACCCGTGAAGGTTTCCGCATCGCTCACGACATCAGCGCCTACAGCTTCGTGGCCCTGGCCAAAGCCGGTCGCGAAATGATGAAAGGCCGCAACGGCAGCCTGCTGACCCTGTCGTACCTGGGCGCCGAGCGCACCATGCCGAACTACAACGTAATGGGCATGGCCAAGGCTTCGCTGGAAGCCGGCGTGCGTTACCTGGCCGGTTCCCTGGGCCCGGACGGCACCCGCGTCAACTGCGTATCGGCCGGCCCGATCCGTACCCTCGCGGCTTCCGGCATCAAGAACTTCCGTAAAATGCTGGCCGCCAACGAAGCGCAAACCCCGCTGCGTCGTAACGTCACCATCGACGAAGTCGGCAACGCCGGCGCCTTCCTGTGCTCGGACCTGGCGTCCGGCATCAGCGGCGAAATCATGTACGTGGACGGTGGCTTCAACACCACGGCCATGGGCAGCCTCGAAGAGTAATCTTCGACTAGCCATAAAAAAACCCGCCTCACCCGGCGGGTTTTTTTGTGCCCGGATTACCGTGGATCAAAAGATCGCAGCCTTCGGCAGCTCCTACGCCGATCGCTGTAGGAGCTGCCGAAGGCTGCGATCTCTTGATCTGGCCTTACAGCTTCGCATTCTCCAGCAATTCCTCCACGGTGCGGTGTGCCACAGCATCAAACTCAATCTGCCCAATACTGAACCGAATGTCATACCCCCGCCGCATCGTGGCGTTGCGCTCATCCAGAATCTCTAACAGCCGGGCCTTGATCGCGTTCAGGTCCACTGCGTTCGAGCCCGTCAACAACGCCACAAACTCATCGCCACCCAGCCGACCAATCACATCGCTCTCGCGAAAGGCAATGCGCAACACATCGGCAAAGGTTTTCAGCGCATTGTCGCCCTCGGCGCGGCCGTACAGATAGTTGATGTGTTTGAAGTCATCGAGGTCGAAAAACAGCAGCGTCGCTGGCACTTCCAGACGCTGACAGGCGTCGAGCGCCAATTGGGCCAGGGTGGTAAAGCCGTGGCGATTGGAGAGCAGTGTCAGCTCGTCCATGCTGGCCATGGTCACGCCCATGACTTCCTGCTCGGCCTGGCGAGCCAGATCACGCAGTACTTCGCGGGCCTGTCGAGGCGAGCGCGCGGGGGTTGCGCTGACGCCGTGTTTGTCCGGTTTGCCTGAGATCTGCATTCGTCACTCCAGTGGCGGGGATAGTCTTTAGAGTCATGCACACCCCGGATGACTCCCCACGACCGGACCGCCGGTCAAGTGCCCGCCAACGGACAAGGTCCTCCCGGTTTTCGGGAATGCAGAGTCACAAAAAGGCCGCCTCAATGGGCGGCCTTCAAATGACAGTTGTGGCGAGGGGCGCCCGCCGACGCCTCAGGCCGCAACGCGGTCCAGACCGGCGCCCAGCCGGTGCTGGGCCAGCAGGCGCATGACGTAGCCGATCTTGATCAGGGTCGGGCCGATGATGGTCATGGCGTGCATCGACACCAGCAAGGCGATCGGCAAATGTCCGGCGTACAGATAAGCGCCGTAGATTCCGGCCAGCAGCAGCGCCAGGCCGACACCCAGTACTTTGCTCGACAAGTGCAGTACGTTCTGAGGGTTGCTGAAGTAAGCGAACATTTTTTCGTACTCCTGAATCAGACTAGTAATGCGTTGTTTACTTCAGGTTTCGTGCCAGATTGATTCTTATTTAAAATCAATTAGTTACGCCACATCAAGTCAATTTGACTCACATAGGTTATGGTCGTTATGACTCTATTCGATGTCATATCGACCCATTACAAGCGAACAATTCCCAAAAGCAAACCAATATCATTTGCACACTACGGAGCCTTTTGTTTTAATCGCGACCAATTCTTATTTGCACCGAAGGCGCTCGCCGCCCATGGACACGTGCTCACGATGATGGTCGCCGATTCCTCCAGCGTTCAGAACCTCTACATCACGCATCATCGCTGGCTGCATGAGCTGCTGCGCCGGCGCTTGAGCAATGCGTTCGATGCCGCCGACCTGGCCCATGACACCTTCATGCGGGTGCTCAAGCGCCCGCAAGTGTTCGACTGCGAAACCCGTGAGCGCTCCTATCTGGCGACCATTGCCCGGGGCTTGTGCATCGATCACTGGCGCCGTCGCCAACTCGAACAGGCCTGGCTAGAGACCCTCGCCGCACGCCCGCAGGCCGTGCAACCGTCGCCGGAGCAGCGGGCGATCATCGTCGAAACCCTGTACGAAGTGGACGCCATGTTGCTGCGCCTGCCCAAGCGGGTGCGCGATGCGTTCATCCTCGCCCAGTTACACGGCCTGCCCTACCGCACCATCGCCGAAGAAATCGGTGTCTGCGAACGGATGGTGAAAAAGTACCTGGCGCAAGCGCTGATGCATTGCGCCCTGCTTGAGGCCGAACTCGACGGCCTGTTGATCGAGTAAGCGCATGACCTCCGTCGCCGCCAACAGCATCAGCCACGCCAGCCTCGAACAGGCGGCGCAATGGTACGTGCAGCTCAACGACCAGCAAGTCGGCGAGCAAGAACGTCAGCACTGGCAAGCATGGCTTGCGCAAAGTGGCGAGCATCAGGCCGCCTGGCGTTACGTCGAGCGCGTGGGCCAACGCTTCGCGGCGTTGCAGGACGATCATCCGCACGCCGCCGGCCTGGTGCTGCGCAACACGGCGCGCGCGCCGATCACTCGGCGTCAGACCGTCAAGAGCCTGCTCATTCTGGCCTCGGGCGGTCTGCTGGGCTGGAATGCCTGGCGTGAAACGGCCCTGCCGGACGCCATTGGCCGGTGGACCGCCGACCTCGCGACCGGCACCGGCGAAACCCGCGAGAGCCTGCTCAGCGATGGCAGCCGGATCTGGCTCAACGCCTTGAGTGCGCTGAACGTGCGGTTCGACACCACCCAGCGCTTGTTGCTGCTAAGCGCCGGGGAAGTGTTGATCGACACCGCCAAAGACCGCAGCCGACCGTTTCGGGTGCAGACCGCCCAAGGCACGATGCGCGCACTCGGCACCCGTTTCAGCGTGCGCCAGGAAGCGCAACATACCTTGCTCAATGTCTACCAAGGCGCGGTTGAGGTGCAAATTGCCGAGGGCCAGGTTGAAGTGGTCGAGGCCGGCCGCCAGCTCGCGTTCACCTCAAGCCAGCTGTCGCCCTCCACCGAGGCCGCAGCGGGACGCGAAGCCTGGCGACGCGGTGTGCTGCTGGCGGACAACCTGCCGCTGGGGCAGTTGATCGAAGAATTGAGCCGCTATCGCGCCGGGCATCTGGCCTGCGATCCGAAGATTGCCGGGCTGCCGGTCATGGGTTCGTTCCCGCTCAAGGACACCGACCAGGCCCTGCGCCTGCTGGAAGCCGCGCTGCCGATCCGTGTCGAAAAAACCCTGGCGTGGTGGGTCAACGTCGGCCCGAAAGGGTGAGCCCACGTGGGATGCCGTCGTTCGCTTGTGCCTGTCTCCTGCCGTTCGCGGCGCTGAGTCTGGCGCCGATGCTCGCCCATGCCGAGACCGCCGCGTCACGCGCCTACGCCATCCCCGCCGGTTCGCTGGTCAGCGCACTCAACCGCTTCGCCGAACAGACAGGGATTTTCCTCGCCGGCCACAACGATCTGGCGAGTGACAAGCGCAGCCCGGGCCTGAATGGCGAGTTCACCGAACAACAGGGTCTGCAACGCTTGCTGCAAGGCAGCGGCTTGCAAGCGCAATCCATCGGTAACCGCGGTTATGTGCTCAAAGTTGCCTCGCAAGGTCCGCTGGAACTGGGTGCCACGACTGTTTCCGGCCAGGCACTGGGCGCGATCAGCGAAGACACCCATTCTTACACCACCGGGTCAACGGCTTCGGCCACCGGCCTTGCGCTGACACTACGCGAAACGCCGCAATCGGTGTCCGTCATCACCCGCCAGCAACTCGACGACCAGGGCTCCACCAGCATCGCCGATGCCCTGCGCCGCGTGCCCGGTGTCAGCGTGCAGAACTACGACAGCGAACGCTGGGAGTTTTCCAGTCGCGGCCTGCCCATCACCAACTTCCAATACGACGGCGTCAACACCGATTACGACGGCGTCTACGATTACGGCACCACCAGCACCGACATGGTGACCTTCGACCGCGTCGAAATCATCAAGGGTGCCACCGGGTTGATGAGCGACTCGGGCGACCCTTCGGCCGCCGTCAACCTGATCCGCAAGCGCCCGACGCCGGCGTTCAAAGCCTCCATCACTGGCGCCGTCGGCTCCTGGGACAACTATCGCAGCACGGCCGACATCGCCGGGCCGCTGACCGGGAGCGGCAACGTGCGCGGGCGGTTTGTCGGCGCCTGGCAAGACCGCAGCGCCGTCATGGACAACTACCGCAACACCCGCGACATCGCCTACGGCATCCTTGAAGCCGACTTGACGCCGGACACGTTAATGACCGTAGGCATCGACCAGCAAAACACCCGTTCCCGGGGCGCCAGTTGGACCGGTTTCCCGATGTACAACAACGACGGTTCTCGTACGCGTTTTTCCCGCTCATTCAACCCGGCCACCGACTGGAGCCGGCGGGATTTCACCAACCAGACGCTTTTCGCTGCGGTAGAACAACAACTGGCCGATGGTTGGGCGCTGAAAATCAGCTATGACCGCAAGCACCGCCAGCACGACACCTTTCTCGCCTCGGCCAGCGGCGGCCATCCGGACCCGATCACCGGCAACGGCATGTTCATGTACATGGGCCAGTTCAAGGGCGATCAGGTGCAGGACAACCTCGACGTCAACCTCAGCGGCCCGTTCAACTTGCTGGGACGCGAGCATGAGTTGATCGCGGGCTTCATGGCGATGAACACCCGCCAGGACATCCCGGTGCACGGCTCGATCTACCCGCCGCTGGACGGCAGTATTTACGACTGGCGCGGCGAGTTCGCGAAGCCGCAGATTCCCAAGGTCGGCGACAACGACATCGCCCAGCGGCAGACAGGTGCCTACCTGGCCGCACGATTCAAGCCGACCGACGATTTGTCGGTGATCCTCGGTGCCCGGGTCAGTCAATTCAAGGCCCATGACGACCTCGACTACAGCGACCCGAACACCTTGGATGTGCGCGACAGCTACCGTCAGACCGGCGTCGTCACGCCCTATGCCGGAGTGGTCTACGACCTCGACGACACCTGGTCGCTGTACACCAGTTACACCAGCATCTATCAGCCGCAAATGAGCAAGGACGCCCAACGCAAACTGCTCGACCCGGTGCAAGGCGACAGCTACGAAGCCGGGCTCAAGGCCGAATACTTCGGTGGACGCCTGAACGCCAGTGTCGCCGTGTTCCGCATCGAGCAGGACAACGTCGCCGAGTACGTCAGCGGCGTCGAGAGCGAGTCGGTGTACCGCCCCGTCCAGGGCGCGACCACCCAGGGTTTTGAGTTCGAACTGGCCGGCGAAGTGCTGGACGGCTGGAATCTGTCCGCCGGTTACACCTACAACCGCACCCGCGACGGCGCGGGTGAATATGTCTACGGCTCGATCCTGCAAACGACGGCGCCGGAACAGGTTGTACGCGTGTTCAGCACTTATCGACTGTCTGGAGCCTTGGAAAAACTCACCGTCGGCGGCGGCGTGAACTGGCAGAGCGAATTCTTCGGCAACGTGTTCCAGCCCGACCCGAATGACCGGGTCAATTTCGGCCACGACTCGAAGATCACCCAGGACAGTTACGCCCTGATCGACGTCATGGCGCGGTACCGCTTCAACGATCACCTGAGCACCACGCTCAACGTGAAAAACCTGTTCGACAAGACCTACTACACCGGGCTTGGCAACTTCGGCACCGGGTTCTACGGCGAACCGCGCAGCCTGCAACTGACCACGCGCTGGGATTTCTGATCGGCAATTCGCCCCGGAGCTAATACACTCCAACGCTGACCAGCCGAGGAATCGACGATGAAGCCCACCGCTGCCAAAGACCCGGACAAGGCCCCGCGCTTCTGGCGCGACGACGCCCTGCCCTTCATCGAGGCCCGCGCCATCGCCGACGGCCGCGAAGTCTGCTACACCCGGCACGCGCATGAGCACTTTTCCATCGGTGCGATCACTGCCGGGCGCAGTACCTATATCCATGAACAATCAGAATTCGAAGTCAGCGCCGGGACGGTGGTGTTGATGAATCCGGGCGACGTTCATGCCTGCAATCCCATCGATGATCAGCCGTGGTCGTACCTGATGTTGTACGTCGAAACGCCGTGGCTGACTGATCTGCAGCATCAGCTCGGGTTTGGCAGTGATCTGGCGTTTCGGCGGTTCTGCGTCACCCACAACCAAGACGCCAGCCTGTTCGCCGGGCTGACGGCGTTGTACGAAATACTCGTCGACGGCGAGCAAGACGTCCTGCGTAAACACAGCGCGGCGGTGGAGTTTTTCACCGAGGTGCAACAACGGCTCAACCCCGGCGATCAGCCGCTGCGCGAACCCAACTTCAAACTGGAACGCGCGGCGGAGTACATCCGCGACAACTGCACGCAACAGCTCAAACTGGAAGACATATGCGAGGCCGCGCAGCTGTCGCCGTCGTACCTGATCCGCGCCTTCAAACAGCATTACGGCATGACGCCCCACGCTTTTCTGGTCAACCGGCGCATCCAGTTCGCCCGGGAGCGCCTGCGCAGCGGCAAACTGATCGCTGATGTGGCGCTGGAGGCAGGGTTTGCCGATCAGGCGCATTTTCAACGGGCGTTTAAACAGCATCTGGCGGCGACGCCGGGGCAGTATCGGGGTTGAGGCCGACTGCCCCTCGCCGGTTTGCACATACTGTGGTGAGGGGATTTATCCCCGTTCGGCGGCGAAGCCGTCGCAAAACCTGAGTGTGCGGTTTACCTGAAACATGCTGGGGGCCGCTTCGCAGCCCAACGGGGATAAATCCCCTCACCACAAAAGCGGTGTGATTCGCGGTTAAGGCATTAATAAATAAACCGCGCTCAACGCCAACAACCCCGCCATCACCCGGTTAAACAATCGCATACCCGCCGGGTTGTTCAAATACCCCCGCAAAAACGTCCCGGCGTACGCCCAGCAGCCAACCGACAGGTAGCAGATCACCAGATACACCGCCGCAAACTGCCAGACCAACCGCGCCTCGCCATCGGCGACAAACGCACCCATGCCGGCGACGCAGGCCAGCCAGGCTTTCGGGTTGAGCCATTGCATCACCGCACCGTAAAGCATCGACGGTGCGCGTGCTGAATCCCTGGCATCAAGCTGACCGTTATCCGCCGCCAGTTTCCACGCCATGAACAACAAAAACGCCACCCCGGCCAGTTGCACCACGCGCGTCAGCGCCGGCCACACCTGCAACACCTCATGCAAGCCCAGCCCCATCAACACCAGCAACAACACAAAACCCAGCGTCGCCCCGGCCACATGCCGCTGACTGGCGCGAAAGCCGAACTGCGCGCCAGCACTCAGCGCCACAATGTTCACCGGCCCCGGGGTGATTGACGCTACCAACGCAAACGCCGCCATCGAAATAATCAGACTCATCGCAGACCTTCTTCAATTCAGTTGAACCAGGGGTCACGTTAAGGCGCCGTCCGCTCCCCGTATTGAAGAAAACTGCCCTGTTAAACACTTACCCCTGTGGGAGCGGGCCTGTGGTGAGGGGATTTATCCCCGTTGGGTCGCGAAGCGGCCCCTAAACCTATAAGCCACGGTCATCGAATGCGACTGCATCGCAATCGAACGGGGATAAATCCCCTCACCACAAGCTCGCTCCTACAGGGGTCGTGGTTGCCTCAGGAATACGCGCCGACCACCCGCTTCACTTTGATCAATGCGTCTTTCAGCGAAGCCATGTCCACCGACCCCAGCGCCAAGCGGATCGCGTGCGGTACGTGGGTTGACGTGGCAAAAGGTTCGGCAGTGGAAACGGCCACCTGTTCGTGCATCAACGCAATGGCGATCTGGTCCGCCCGGGCGTCTTCCGCCAGCGGCAGCCACAAAAAGTACGAAGAAGGGTGAGTCATGCAGCGCAGTCCTTTCAACAGTTCGGCGGCCATGGATTGTCGAGCCTGGGCGTCGGCGCGTTTTTGCGCTTCGAGCTGGCTGACGGTGCCGTCGTCGAGCCAGGCGCAGGCGATGGCGGTCATGATTCCCGGGGTGTTCCAGGTGGTGGCGCGAATCGCCCGTTCGAGGGCGGGCACCTTCTCGACCGGGGCGGCGACGAAGCCGACGCGCAGTCCCGTGGCGATGTTCTTGGAGAACCCCGACACGTAGACGGTTCGTTCCGGCGCCATGTCGGCCAACGGGGCCGGGGCGTTTTCAACGAGGAACGCGTAGGCGGCGTCTTCAATGATCAGCAGGTCATGCTGGCGCGCAATCGCTACCAACCGCTGACGCCATGGCGCGTCCATCACCCAGCCCAACGGGTTATGCAGGGTCGGCATGGTGTAAACGGCCCGCACCGAGCGGCGCCGGCAAAGCGCGTCGAACGCATCGAGATCCGGCCCGGTGTCCGTGACGGGAATCGGCACGATTTCCAGGTGCAGCGATTCGGCCAGCACCTTGAACCCGGTGTAGGTCAGCGCATCCGCCGCGATCACATCGCCGGGATTCAGCAAGGCCATCATCGTCACCGCCAAGCCATGCTGAGCACCGCTGACGATCAACAGCTGCTCGGCCTGCACGCTTAAGCCGCGTGAAAGCAGATGGTTGGCAATCGATGCCCGCTCATGCAGGCGGCCGGCATGGGGCTGGTAGCGCAGATGGGATTCGAGGTCGCCGGACAATGCCAGCTGGCGCAAAGCGGTTCGCAACAGATCGGCCTGACCGGGCAGCGACGGGTAGTTGAAGTTGAGGTCGGTCATGCCCACGGCGACCACGTGCTGACTGACGCCCTGGCCGGGTGGCAGCGACGTCTCGCGGACGAACGTGCCGCGCCCGGTTTCGCCACTGACCAGGCCCATCGCTTCAAGCTCGGCGTACACCCGGCTGGCGGTGACCAGCGCCAACCCCTGCTCAGCGGCGAGCTGACGATGAGTCGGCAGGCGCGTACCGGGCGCTAAACGTCCCGAGCGAATGTCGGCGGCGAAGGTATCGACCAGCGTTTTGTAGCGCAAACGAGGCATCGGGCGATGTATCCATGACAATTTTTTGATTGTCACAATAGTCGGTCATAGGATGCGCTCAAGGCAACCCGCCGCATCAACCCTCAGTCGAGTAACCCGCATGGAAGACGTATCGAACCTGCACAGCCAGCCCCGGGAAAAAGCCACCAGCGGCTGGATCAACGGGCTGATCGGCGTGCTGATCTTCAGCGGCTCGCTGCCGGCCACGCGGGTGGCGGTCATGGAATTCGACCCGGTGTTCCTGACCGTCGCGCGCGCAAGCATCGCCGGGGTGCTGGCGCTGTGCTTGCTGGTGCTGTTCAAGGAAAAACGCCCGACGCGCCATCAACTGCTGCCACTGATCATCGTCGCCATGGGCGTGGTGGTCGGGTTCCCGCTGCTGACGGCGCTGGCCCTGCAGTACGTGACCTCGGCGCATTCCATTGTCTTCATCGGTCTGCTGCCGCTGGCCACGGCGGTGTTCGGCGTGGTGCGCGGCGGCGAACGTCCGCGCCCGGCGTTCTGGTTGTTCTCGGTGCTGGGCAGTTTGCTGGTGTCAGGCTATGCCGTTTCCCAGGGCCTGACGGCTTCGCCGCAAGGCGACATGCTGATGTTGCTGGCCGTTCTGGCGTGCGGGCTCGGTTATGCCGAAGGGGCGAAACTGTCGCGGACACTGGGCGGCTGGCAGGTGATTTCCTGGGCGTTAGTGCTAGCTCTGCCGGTGATGGCGCTGCTGAGCGCGTGGCGCGCACCCGTTTCGTTCGCCGGGATCAGCACACCGGCGTGGTTCAGCCTGGGCTATGTCTCGCTGTTCAGCATGTTGATCGGGTTTGTGTTCTGGTATCGCGGACTGGCGCAGGGCGGTATTGCAGCGGTTGGGCAACTGCAACTGCTGCAACCGTTTTTCGGCTTGGCGCTGGCGGCGGGGTTGCTGCATGAGCAGGTCAGCCTTGGGATGCTGGCGGTGACGGTGGCGGTGATTCTGTGCGTGGCGGGTGCGAGGAAGTTTTCAAAATAGTTGATGACAGATCTGCGGTGTTTACAAAAGATCGACACTCCCTCAATCCTGTAGGAGCCGGCTTGCTGGCGATAGCGGTGGGTCCGTCCATCGGTTATAGCCTGAACGGACGCCATCGCCAGCAAGCCGGCTCCTACCGTTGAGCAATGTCATGGCCCGGTACCGGGTCAGTATTCGGCGCCGACTGTACGGGTCAAGCCGCACGGCACCTGTGATAGAAATATCGCTCTCGTCACTGGAGCCGATCATGGACCTCGCCACCCTCAGCCTCTTCCTCCCGGCCTGCTTCGCCCTGAACATGGCCCCCGGTCCGAACAATTTGCTGTCGGTCAGCAACTCGACGCGCTATGGCTATCGCACCGCCTGCGTGGCGGGGATCGGTCGGCTGCTGGCGTTCGCGGGGATGATCGCCCTCGCCTCGGCAGGGCTGGCGGTGGTGCTGCAAACGTCGGAGTGGTTGTTCTATGGAATAAAAATTGTCGGCGCGGCGTACCTGTTCTACCTCGCGTGGCAATTGTGGCGTGCGGATCCGGGGACAGAGAGCACTGTGACTGGCGCGCCCGCGGGGATCCTGACCCTGGCGCGACAAGAGTTCCTGGTAGCTGCCGGCAATCCGAAAGCGATCCTGGTTTTCACCGCGTTTCTGCCGCAGTTCATTGATCCGGGCCATCCCGTGACGCCACAGTTCGCGGTGCTGGGCGCGCTGTTCCTGATGCTGGAATGGATCGCCATCGGCGCTTACGCCTACATGGGCCTGCACATGCGCCGCTGGTTCAGCCAACCTCGGGGCAAGCGGATTTTCAACCGGTGCTGCGCGGGGTTGTTGTCGGCGGCGGCGTCGGTGTTACTGATGGCGCGGCGTGCCTGAGGATTATGCCGCCGTTGACCGGATCGTCGTAGGAGCTGCCGAAGGCTGCGATCTTTTGATCTTGATTGCCCCAAAGGATCAAAGTCAAAAGATCGCAGCCTTCGGCAGCTCCTACGAGTTCCCTGTCGATTTTTCGGTGGAGGCGTGAAGCAACGCGCCCTATGCTCAAGCCATGAACCTACAAAACACGATGCTTCCGCCCCACGCCGAGATGGTTCGCGCCATGCTCGAACGCGACACCGCCTACGAGGGGGTGTTTTTTACTGCGGTCAAGACTACCGGCATTTTCTGCCGTCCGAGTTGCACGGCGCGCAAGCCGAAACCGGAGAACGTCGAGTTTTTCGCCCACGCCGATGAATGCATGTCGGCCGGATACCGCGCCTGCCTGCGTTGCAAACCGCTGGACGCCGCCGCCATCGCGCCGGACTGGGTGCAGACGCTGCTCACATCGGTCGACGCCGATCCCGAACGGCGCTGGACCGACGCCGATTTGCTGGCCGCGGGCATCGAACCGCTGACACTGCGACGCTGGTTCAAACAGCATTTCGGCATGACCTTCCACGCGTGGCTGCGCACCCGACGCCTGGGCATGGCGCTGGGCGGGATCAGGCAGGGCGATTCCATCGACGACGCCGCGTTCGATTCGGGTTACGAATCCCTCAGCGGTTTTCGCGATGCCTTTCAAAAATCCTTCCACATTACCCCCGGCCGCGCGGCCAACAGCGAGCCCTTGCTGTTCACGCGCCTGACCACGCCGCTGGGGCCGATGATTGCCATGGCCGAACGGCGCGGGCTGGTGCTGCTGGAGTTTCTTGACCGGCCGGCGCTGACCCGTGAAGTTGAAGCCCTGCAGAGCCGTCATGGCTATGCGGTCGCGCCAGGCCACAACGCGCATTTGCGGCAAATTGAACAAGAGCTGGCGCAGTATTTCGCCGGCAAACTGACTGAATTCAACGTGCCGCTGTATATGCCCGGCAGCGAGTTCTCCCGGCAAGTCTGGGCCGAGCTGGCGAAAATCCCCTATGGCCAGACCTGCACCTACGGCTCCATTGCCGCCCTGCTGGGCAAGCCCGGCGCCAGTCGTGCGGTGGGGCTGGCCAACGGGCATAACCGGATTTCAATCGTGGTGCCCTGCCATCGGGTGATCGGCGCGGACGGTTCGTTGACCGGCTATGGCGGAGGGCAGCCGCGCAAGGCGTTTTTGCTCCGACTGGAAAAAGCCGCGGTTCAACTCACCGAGCCCCTGCCCTTTTGAACACGATGCCCGACACCTACCGCACTGCCAGCGAATTTCTATCGTCCATCGACGACGACTGGCAGCGCCACATCGCCGCCATCGGCCCCTGCCTGCATCAACCGCACGCGGCTCGCGATCCCTATGAGTCGCTGGTGCGGGCGATTGCCTATCAACAACTGCACGCCAAGGCCGGGGACGCGATTATCGGGCGGCTGCTGGCGTTGTTTCCATCGCAGGCGTTTCCCCGGCCCGAGCAGATGGTGGCAACCGGGTTTGATCAATTGCGCAGCTGCGGTTTTTCCGGCAGCAAGATCGCGACCCTTCAGGGCATTGCCCAGGCGACGCTGGATGGCGTGGTCCCGGATTACGCGACGGCGCTGGCGATGGACGATGAGGCGTTGATCGAGCGATTGATTACCTTGCGCGGAGTCGGTCGCTGGACCGTGGAGATGTTGCTGATTTACAGCCTGGAGCGGCCGGATATTCTGCCGGCCGATGACTTCGGGGTGCGCGAGGGCTATCGGCGACTGAAGGGGTTGGAGGTGCAGCCGACGCGCAGGCAGATGGCGGAGATCGGGTTGGCGTGGAGTCCGTATCGGACCGTCGCGTCCTGGTATTTGTGGCGGGTGCCCAGCCGGTAGACCGCGTCGCCTTCATCGCGAGCAGGCTCGCTCCCACAGGTACAGTGGCTGTTCGGCTCTCAATGGCAAAAAAACACCGGCATCGTTTCTTTTTCACCACGCAGTTCCCTTTTGCGTTTTTCGTTCGGTTAACCCTCAGAAGCCTTTCATTTACCGAACGATTCGAAACAAAGGGATCTCCATGTCGCACCCACTTGCCGCGCGTTTCCGTTTTGCTCTGCGTCCCTTGGCACTGGCCCTTCCGGCCGCGCTGCTGAGTTTTGCCTCCACCGCCCAGGCCGCTGAAACGGCCGGCAGCAAACCCGTCTCGAAGAACACTGACGTGCTGCAACTGGATGCGACCAACATTTCTACCCAGGCCTTGGGCGAAACCACCGAGGACACCCATTCCTACACCACCGGCACCACGTCTTCGGCCACCGGCCTGGCCTTGTCTCCCCGTGAAACCCCGCAATCGGTCACCGTGGTGACGCGTCAGCAGATGGACGATCGGGGCGTGCAGAGCGTCAGCGATGCGTTGCGCAATACCCCCGGCGTCTCGACGCAAAAGTACGACAGTGACCGTACCGAGTTTTCCGCCCGTGGCTTTGCCATTACCAACTTCCAGTACGACGGAGTTAACCAGCCCTACGACGGTGTTTACGGTGAAAACCCGAACAACAGCGACGACGCCGCCAGCCTCGACCGCATCGAGGTGATCAAGGGCGCGACCGGCCTGATGACCGGTTCGGGCGACCCCTCCGCCACCGTCAACCTGATCCGCAAGAAACCGACCAAGGAATTCAAGGCATCGATCAGCGGCACCGTCGGTTCGTGGGACAGCTACCGCACCACCGGCGACATTTCCGGTTCGCTGAATGACACCGGCAGCGTCCGCGGTCGCTTTGTGGGCTCGTACCAGGACAAAAACTCGTACATCGATCACTACAGCCAGAAAAAAGACCTGTTCTACGGCATCCTCGAAGCCGACCTGAGCGACGACACGTTGCTGACGTTCGGCATCGACAAGTCCAGTGCCACCCCGCGCGGCAGCTCCTGGACCGGCAACGCCGTGTACTTTGCCGATGGCGGCCGCACCGATTTCTCGCGCAGTTTCAACCCGGGCGCCGACTGGAGCCGTCGCGATTTCGACTCGGTCACCTACTTCACATCGCTGGAGCAGGCGCTGGCCAATGACTGGAAACTCAAGGTCAATCTCGACCAGAAAACCACCGATCACGATACGCGCCTGGCCTCGGCCAGCGGCGGCGCACCGGACCGGGCCACCGGTGAAGGCATGTTCCTTTACTGGGGTCGCTGGGAAGGCCATCGCGTGCAGAACACCGCCGACGTTAACGTCTCCGGGCCGTTCTCCCTCGGTGGTCGCGAGCATGAACTGGTGGCCGGTTTCATGACGTCCCATGCACGCCAGACCGGGGCGACGTTCGATAGCGTGATCCCTGGCGCGGGCGGTGTGCCGGGCAGCATTTACGACTGGAACGGCGATCTGCCGGAGCAGGACTTCCCGAAAAACGGCAAGTATGAACGCACCACCAGCCAGAACGGCGCGTATCTGGCCACGCGTCTGCGGCCGACCGATGACCTGTCGATCATCCTCGGCACCCGCGTGAGCACCTTCAAGTACAACGAGGATTACAGTTATTACCCTGGTGCCGGGCTGGGCGACACCCACGCCAGTTACAAGGAACACGGTGTCGTCACCCCTTACGCCGGTGTGGTGTATGACCTGAACGACACCTACTCGGTGTATGCCAGCTACACCAACATCTACCAGCCACAGATCTACAAGGATGCGTCGGGTTCGACCCTCAAGCCGGTTGAAGGCGACAGCTACGAGACCGGCCTGAAAGCGGCGTACCTGGACGGCAAACTCAACGCCAGCCTGGCCTTCTTCCGCGTCGAGCAGGACAACGTTGCGCAATACCTGACCACCGATGCCACCGGGCAGGACGTGTACGACGCCATCCCGGGCGCGACCACCAAAGGCGTGGAACTGGAGCTGGCGGGTGAACTGTCCGAAGGCTGGAACCTGTCGGCCGGCTACACCTATGCGCGCACTCGCGACAAGGACGAGCAGCGGATCTACGGTTTCCCGCTGGCCACGACCAAACCGGAACACGTCGTGCGCACGTTCACCACCTACCGCCTGCCCGGCGCGCTGGACAAAGTCACCGTCGGCGGCGGCGTCAGCTGGCAGAGCGCGTTCTACGGCCAGAGCTTCAGCCCGGTCGAAGGCAGCACCTCGCTCAAGCAAGGCGGCTACACCCTCGTCGACCTGATGACCCGTTATCAGTACAACGAACACCTGAGCTTCACCGCCAACGCCAACAACGTCTTCGACAAGAAATACCTGACGGGGCTGGGCAACTTCGGCACCACGTTCTACGGCGAACCGCGCAACTTGATGCTGACCACCAAGTGGGATTTTTGAGTTGATGTGACACATGCCTATGGCGAGTGGAGTTACTGTGGCAAGGGGGTGCCTGTGGTGAGGGGATTTATCCCCGTTGGGTCGCGCAGCGGCCCCCAAAAAAGGGTCTGCTGCGCAGCCCAACGGGGATAAATCCCCTCACCACATTAAATCCCTTGGCCACATTAAATCCCTTGTCCACTGTGAATCCCTTGTCCACTGTGAATCCCTTGGCCACTGAAAATCCCTGGCCGCAGGGTAATCACTGCTCAGTCCACCCCATTCACAGTCTTTGACAGTTTCCCGACAAAGCTTTCAAAGATTGCCCGCCGCCACCCGCCTAGCATGGGCGCATCCATTATCCCCTCGGGTGCTCTCATGCTTCGTTCGCTGTGTCTGTCGTTGACTTCCTGCTGTCTGTTCCTCCCTTCCGATTCCGTGCATGCCGAAGACTGGCGCTACAGCCTGCGGGCTGGTGCGGCCAGTGTGCCGCGTTACAGCGGCAGCGATGAGCGCGTGGTGGCGCCGCTGCTGGACGGCGAAATCGTCAGCCCCTACGGCTTTTTCCTCGACAGCGAAAAGGGTCTGGGCTGGGCATTCGACGAGGACGACTTCGGCCTCAGCGTGTACATCGGCGCAAGTGACACGCGCAAGGATCGCAAGACCGGTTTCAAAGGCTCGGACGACCTGAACGGCATGGGCTCGATCAAATCGCGGCCGGTGCTGGGGCTCGACGGCACGTATCACATGGGGCCGATCATTCTCGGTGCGAGTTATGAACACGCACTGGAAGAGGACGATGAAGCTCACGACACCGGCTCAGCATGGAATCGCTTGAAGCTGAGTATCAGCGCGCCCTTTTACGAGGGTGACTATGGCAAGGTCGTCGGCGGCCTCAACAGTCAGTTCGGCGACAGCAACTACATGCGCACCTGGTATGGCGTCAGTGCCGGGCAGGCGTCGCGCAGTCAGTTCCGCGCCTATGACACTAAGGGTGGGCTGGTCAGTCGGGGCGCTGACCTGACCTGGTCGTTGCCGATCAATGATCACTGGAGCGTGTCGACGGTGCTGGCGGTGCAGTACCTGGGCAAAGAAGCGGCGGACAGCCCGATAGTCGAGCAGCGGATGCAGACGTCGGTGGCTGGGCAGGTGGTTTACAACTTTTAGTCTGCGGTGACGCACATGGCGCCATCGCGGGCAAGCCCGCTCCCACAGGGTATTCGCGAATCCTGTGGGAGCGGGCTTGCCCGCGATGGCGTCCACATGAACAACACCGATCTAATCCTGATGCGCCCAAGTCATGCGAAACGAGGCCCCGCCCCACGGCGAATCCGTGACTTCGACTTGCCCGCCATGGGACTGCGACACCCGCCGCACCAACGCCAACCCCAAGCCGAAACCACCCGTGCGGCGGTCGCGGCTGGCGTCCAGGCGCGAGAACGGCTCGAAGATCTTCTCCCGCCCGGCCACCGGCACACCCGGCCCATCGTCGTTGACCTGCACTTCGTACTGATCACCGGCTCGCACCAACGACACTTCGACCCGCTGATCGGCATAACGGATGGCATTGCGCAGCAGGTTGATCACCGCCCGCGCCATGAATCGCGGTTCGATGCGCACTTCATCAACCCGGCACTCGACAATCAGCAGCTGCACGCCGGCCGCCTCGGCTTCCAGCGCCACACTGCCGACCACGCTGTCCAGCCAACTGGTGGCCTGAATATTCTCGCGGGTGATCACCGTGGCGCCGCGTTCGAGGCTGGCGTAAGTCAACAACTCCGAGACCATCTCCTCCAATTCACCGAGGTCGGCGTACATGTCGGCAATCAGTTCACGGCGCTGGGCCGGATCGGGGTGTTGCTTGAGCTGGTCCAGCTCGAACGACAGCCGCGCAATCGGTGTGCGCAATTCATGGGACACCGCGTTGGTCAGCTCGCGCTGATTGGCGATCAGGCCTTCGATGCGCGCGGCCATCAGGTTGAAGTGCCCGGACAGGTCGCGGATGTTCGAGCGTTTGGACAGCTGGATACGCGACGACAGGTCGTTGTCGCCGAAACGCTCGGCGGCCAGGCGCAGCTTCTCCAGATCCCGCCAGTGCGGGCGCACCCAGAAAATCAATACCAGCCCCATCATCAACGCAATCGTCAGGTAGGCCGCCGCAATGTAGAACGGCATCAGGCTCGGCTCGGCCGGCAGTTTGATACTGAGTAACTGCGAACCGTCGTCGATGCGCGAGATGAATTGCGTGTATTTATCGCGAAGCACCAGCAGGCCCTGGGCCAACTCGGCGTTCTCCTGATCAGTCAGCGACAGTTGATCGGACTCGACCAGGCTGAGACCCAGGCCATAGTGGGGACGCACGGCGGCCAATTGCCGTTCCCGGGCCGCGCCGTCCAGGCCGCGCAACTGCTCCACCAGCGACCACGCCTGCCCGCGCACCGCCTCGCGGTTGTAACTCTGCATCTGACCGGCGAGAAGCGCATCGAAAGCGCGCTCGACCGTTTGCAGACCCAAGACCAGGCCAACCGTCATCATCAGAAACAGCCCGAGAAATAACCGCAGCATCTACAGCTCCCACGCGAACGGATTGAACAGGTAACCCTTGCCCCAGATGGTCTTGATGCACACCGGTTCGCGCGGGTTATCGTTGAGCTTGCTGCGCAATTTGCTGATGTAGACATCGACACTGCGGTTGAGCCCGTCGAACGCGATGCCGCGCATGCGGTTGAGGATGTCGTCGCGGGACAAAATCTTGCCCGCTGCGCTGGCCAGCAACCACAGCAATTCAAACTCCATGGTGGTCAACTCAATGCCCTCGCCCGCCAGCCGCACTTCGCGGCAACTGCGGTCAATGCTCAACTGGCCGAATTCAAGGGCGCTGCACACGCTGCTGTCCGGCACCTGACGGCGTTGCAAGGCGCGCAGGCGAGCGAGCAGCACTGGCGGCTTGATCGGCTTGATCACATAGTCATCGGCGCCGGATTCCAGGCCGAGGATGTGATCGAGGTCGTCTTCCTTGGCCGTGAGAATGACGATGGGCGTGTCGGACACGCTGCGGATCTCGCGGCACACGTGCAGGCCGCTCTGACCCGGCAACATCAGGTCGAGCACGACGACTTTCGGTTTGAAATCCAGAAACGCGGCCAACGCGAGGTCGCCGCGATGCACCTGCAACACCTCAAAACCATGTTGAGACAGGAAGTGCGCGATCAGCCCGGCGAGCTTTTCGTCGTCTTCCACCAGCAATACTTTGCCAAAACCCAGGTTATCCATTACGAACGTCTGCCAGCCCTTGCGTGAAGTGGGCGGCATTATGGCGCCAATCGGTCAAGGGACGGCTATCGCAGACAGCAAAAACCGGCCACTTGGGCCGGTTTTCAGCGATGTTTCATACTCTTAAGAGTTTTTAACAATTCAGACGGAAAAGATCGCAGCCTTCGGCAGCTCCTACAGTGGAACGGTGTGCACCCGTAGGAGCTGCCGAGTGAAACGAGGCTGCGATCCTTTGATCTTCACGCCGCCGCTGGCACGCCGCTGTGAAAACGAAATTCCACATCCGGCGACTCGATCAGCTCCTGCTCTGCAGCGCGGACCCGGTCAATCACCTGGGCAATGTCCTTGGCGTCCCCATACTGATAGGCCAGCTTCAGGTAACCCTGGAAATGCCGCGCCTCGCTTTTCAGCAGGCCGAAATAGAACTTGCCCAGTTCTTCGTCCAGGTGCGGCACCAGCGCCTCGAAACGCTCGCAACTGCGGGCCTCGATGAACGCGCCGACCACCAGCGTATCCACCAGTTTCACCGGTTCGTGGCTGCGCACCACTTTGCGCAGGCCCGAGGCGTAGCGCCCGGCGGACAGCTGCCGCAGTTCGATCTTGCGCTTTTTCATCAGGCGCATGACTTGCTCGTGGTGCACCAGCTCTTCCCGGGCCAGGCGCGACATCAGGTTGATCAGGTCGACGTGGGAGTGGTACTTGGCGATCAGGCTCAATGCCGTGCTGGCCGCCTTGAATTCGCAGTTCTTGTGGTCGATCAGCAAAGTGTCCTGATCGGCCAGCGCAGCCTGGACCCAGCCATCGGGGGTGCGGCAACCGAGGAACTCGTGAATTTCGGGAAGGATCATGGGGCTCACGGACAGATAGGTTAAAACGAAGGGCGCCGATTATACCGGCCCACCGCCAGACCACCAGTCGCGACCGTTGATATGCATCAACTCCCCGGTTGCCGGGCAGCAACTATAGTTGTGCAACGCCACGCTTTTTTACGCTCTGGAGATCCCGCTCATGCAAGCCATTCGCAGCATTCTGGTGGTCATCGAACCCGAACATTCGGAAAGCCTGGCGCTGAAACGGGCCAAGCTGATAGCCGGCGTCACGCAGGCGCATCTGCACCTGTTGGTCTGTGACCGCAAGCATGACCACAGCGGCATGCTCGGCGTGCTCAAGGCCGCGCTGCTGGAAGATGGCTACAGCGTCACCACCGAGCAGGCCTGGAACGAAAGCCTGCACGAGACCATCGTCGATGTGCAGCAAGCGGAAGGCTGCGGGCTGGTGATCAAGCAGCATTTCCCCGACAGCCCGCTGAAAAAAGCCCTGCTGACCCCCGCGGACTGGAAGCTGTTGCGCTCCTGCCCGACGCCAGTGTTGCTGGTCAAGACCTCAAAACCCTGGACGGGCGGGGTCATTCTGGCGGCCATCGACGTCGGCAATACCGATGGCGAGCACCGCACGTTGCACGCCACCATTGTCGATCACGGCTATGACATCGCCAGCCTGGCCAAGGCGCACTTGCACGTGATCAGCGCCCATCCGTCGCCCATGCTGTCGGCGGCTGATCCGACGCTGCAGCTCAGCGAAACCATCGAGGCGCGCTATCGCGAACAGTGCAAGGCGTTTCAGGCGGAATTCGATATTGATGACGAGCACCTGCATATCGCCGAAGGCCCGGCGGATGTGTTGATTCCGTATCAGGTCCACAAGCTGGGCGCGGCAGTGACGGTGATCGGGACCGTGGCGCGGTCGGGGTTGTCCGGGGCGTTGATCGGGAACACGGCAGAAGTGGTGCTGGATGCGGTGGAGAGCGATGTGCTGGTGTTGAAGCCGGATACGATCATGGATCATCTGGAGGAGATCGTTACCCAGCATTGAGATTTTCGGTGCCGGTCAGACCGCTTTCGCGAGCAGGCTCGCTCCCACATTGGATCTGTGGCGTATACAAATCCCCTGTGGGAGCGAGCCTGCTCGCGAAGCTTTTTAAATTAGCCGCCGAAGGCGTCCTTGAGGAACCCAGGGGCGATATAGCGCTGATAATGCGCCTCGGACAGCAAAAAGAACTCCCGATCAATGGCATCGCGCAATTCCGGTAAATTCCAGTCGCGAAACTCCGGCATCAGCACCATCCCGTAAGCCTCCAGGTTGTTGATCACCCGTGCTCCGCGAGCAATCAGCTGATAGGCCCAGCAATATTCCGACTGATGGGGCACGAAGCGGATCTTGCGCTGCTCCAGTTGCAGACGCAGGCGCTGCGGATCGAAAACCTCCAGCTTGCTGGCCATCACCTGGGACAGCAACTGCTCAAGACGCAGCCACACCGCGCGCTTCTCCTCCTCGTTGTAACCGTTCCAGTTGATCACTTCATGGTGGAAACGCTTGCAGCCACGGCAGACCAGATCACCGTAAACAGTGGAGCAAAGGCCGACGCAGGGGGTCTTGATGGTCTGATTGGGCATAGGTCAACACAGCACGGGAAAGCAGAACAGGCCGGCATGTTAGCCCTTTGTCTAACATTCATCACCCCTCAAAGTTCCGCGGCGAACTTACCTTAAATTTTTTTTTGCCGTAGAATCAGCCAGCCTTTTAAGGCGCCAATGTCCGTTAGAAGCTGTTTTCAAAGCGTCACGAGCACAGTCGTTCCTTCAGAGCGGTGTTGGCGAAGGGTTTTTCCAGCGGGGAAAAGCCCAACGCCAACCCTCATCAGCTCCCCGTTCTGCAGGCGTAAAACTTTGAAAGCAGCTTCTGTAAGGAATTGTCGGTAATTCTGGCTAAGTGGCCCACAACGCCACGCAGCGCATGAGTACGGCAATTTCGGGATGAGCGTCCCGGACACCCATTTGGGACCACTGATGAGGGTAATAACTGTGCTTGAAGCCTACCGCAAACATATCGAAGAGCGTGCAGCACTGGGTATCGTTCCCCAGCCGCTTAACGCCGAACAAACTGCAGGCCTGGTCGAGCTGCTGAAGAATCCCCCGGCTGGCGAAGAAGCTTTCCTCGTTGACCTGATCACCAATCGCATTCCGCCTGGCGTGGACGAAGCGGCCTATGTAAAGGCCGGTTTCCTGTCTGCCCTGGCCAAAGGCGAAGCCACTTCCCCTCTGATCGACAAGAAACGCGCTGTTGAACTGCTCGGCACCATGCAGGGCGGCTACAACATCGTGACCCTGGTCGACCTGCTCGACAGCGCCGAACTGGCCCCTGTCGCTGCCGCTCAGCTCAAGCACACCCTGCTGATGTTCGATGCGTTCCACGACGTCGCTGAAAAAGCCAAAAACGGCAACGAACACGCCAAAGGCGTGATCCAGTCCTGGGCTGACGGCGAGTGGTTCCGCAACCGCCCTGTCCTGGCCGACAAGATCAGCCTGCGCGTGTTCAAGGTCACCGGCGAAACCAACACCGACGACCTGTCCCCTGCTCCGGACGCCTGGTCCCGCCCGGACATCCCGCTGCACGCCCTCGCCATGCTGAAAATGGCCCGCGAAGGCATCGTGCCTGACGTCCAGGGCGTCACTGGCCCGATGAAGCAGATCGAAGAAATGCGCGGTCAAGGCTTCCCGATCGCCTACGTCGGCGACGTGGTCGGTACCGGTTCTTCGCGTAAATCCGCCACCAACTCGGTGCTGTGGTTCTTCGGCGACGACGTACCTTACGTGCCGAACAAGCGTGCTGGCGGTTTCTGCTTCGGCAGCAAGATCGCTCCGATCTTCTACAACACCATGGAAGATGCCGGCGCACTGCCGATCGAATTCGACGTCACCAACATGAACATGGGCGACGTGATCGACCTGTACCCGCATGCTGGCAAAGTCTGCAAACACGGCACTGACGAAGTCCTGACCACCTTCGAAATGAAGACTCCGGTCCTGTTGGACGAAGTGCGTGCCGGTGGCCGTATCCCGCTGATCATCGGTCGCGGCCTGACCGAGAAGGCGCGTGCCGAGCTGGGCCTGGGCCCTACCGACCTGTTCAAACTGCCAGAAGCACCGGTCGACACCGGCAAGGGCTTCACCCTGGCACAGAAAATGGTCGGCAAGGCGTGCGGTCTGCCGGAAGGCAAAGGTGTGCGTCCTGGCACCTACTGCGAACCGAAAATGACCACCGTCGGCTCTCAGGACACCACCGGTCCGATGACCCGTGACGAACTGAAAGACCTGGCGTGCCTGGGCTTCTCGACCGATCTGGTGATGCAGTCTTTCTGCCACACCGCGGCCTATCCAAAGCCGATCGACGTGACCACCCACCACACCCTGCCAGACTTCATCATGACCCGCGGCGGCGTTTCCCTGCGTCCGGGCGACGGCATCATCCACAGCTGGCTGAACCGCATGCTGCTGCCTGACACCGTCGGTACTGGTGGTGACTCGCACACCCGTTTCCCGATGGGCATCTCGTTCCCGGCCGGTTCCGGTCTGGTAGCGTTCGCCGCAGCCACCGGCGTCATGCCGCTGGACATGCCGGAATCGATCCTGGTGCGCTTCAAAGGCAAAATGCAACCGGGCGTCACCCTGCGTGACCTGGTTCACGCCATTCCTTACTTCGCGATTCAGGCTGGCCTGTTGACCGTTGAAAAGAAAGGCAAGAAGAACGCCTTCTCGGGTCGCATCCTGGAAATCGAAGGCCTGGACAACCTGAGCATCGAGCAGGCTTTCGAGCTGTCCGACGCCTCGGCCGAACGTTCGGCTGCCGGTTGCACCATCAAGCTGTCGAAAGACTCGATCACCGAGTACCTGAACTCCAACATCACCCTGCTGCGCTGGATGATCGGCGAAGGCTACGGCGATGCACGTACGCTGGAACGTCGCGCCCAAGCGATGGAAGCCTGGGTCGCCAATCCTGAGCTGATGGTTGCCGATGCTGACGCCGAATACGCTGAAATCATCGAAATCGACCTGGCCGACATCAAGGAGCCTGTGCTCTGCGCGCCGAACGATCCGGACGACGCCCGTCTGCTGTCCAGCGTTGCTGGCGAGAAGATCGACGAAGTGTTCATCGGTTCGTGCATGACCAACATCGGTCACTTCCGCGCTGCCGGTAAATTGCTGGATCAGGTCAAGGGTCAGCTTCCAACCCGTCTGTGGCTGTCGCCGCCGACCAAAATGGACGCTCACCAGTTGACCGAGGAAGGCTACTACGGCATCTACGGCAAGGCTGGCGCGCGCATGGAAATGCCGGGCTGCTCGCTGTGCATGGGTAACCAGGCACGTGTAGAACCGAACTCGACCGTGGTGTCGACGTCGACCCGTAACTTCCCGAACCGTCTGGGTGACGGCGCGAACGTTTACCTGGCTTCGGCCGAGTTGGCGTCCGTTGCGTCGATCCTGGGTCGCCTGCCGACCGTCGAGGAGTACATGGAATACGCTGGCAAGATCGACAGCATGGCGGCTGATGTTTACCGCTACCTGTCCTTCGACCAGATCGCCGAGTTCCGTGAAGCCGCTGCGAACGCCAATATCCCGGTGGTTCAGGCTTAACGTTACACAGCTATAAAAAAACGCCGCCCATCGTGAGATGAGCGGCGTTTTTTTATGCCTTGCAACTATCAAATGTGGGAGCGAGCCTGCTCGCGAAAGCAGTGTGTCTGACACATCAATGCCGGATGTGCCGACGCCTTCGCGAGCAGGCTCGCTCCCACAGGGATTATCGCGTATCAGGCACTCAACGAATAAATCAACGCCGAGATCGCCACCAGACCCACCGCCGTCACAAACACGTTGGAAGCCTGGCCCCGGAAGCGCGCCATCGCTGGCACCTTGCGAATCGCATACATCGGCATCAAAAACAGGATCGCCGCGATAATCGGGCCGCCGAGGGTTTCGATCATCCCCAGAATGCTCGGGTTCAGCGTCGCCACAATCCAGCACACCACCAACATGAACACCGCTGTCATACGATCCAGCGTCTTCGGCGCCGGACGTTTGCCGCTTTTCACGATCAAGCCTTTCAAGCCTTCACTGGCACCGATGTAATGCCCGAGGAACGACTTGGAAATCGCCACGAATGCAATCAACGGCGCCGCGAACGCAATGGTCGGGTTGCTGAAATGGTTGGCCAGGTACGACAGGATCGACAGGTTCTGCGCCTTCGCTTCCGCCAGTTGCGCCGGCGACAGCGTCAGCACGCAGCTGAACACGAAGAACAGCACCATCACCACCATCAACACGTGAGCGCGCGACAGGATCTGCGAACTGCGCTCTTCGGCGTGTTCACCGTAGCGACGCTTCTGGTCCACGGCGAACGCGGAGATGATCGGTGAATGGTTGAACGAGAACACCATCACCGGAATCGCCAGCCACAAGGTGTGCAGCAGCGCTGACGGCTCCGGCAGGGTCGATGCGGTGGTGAGGATGCCGCCGTTCCAGTGTGGAATCAGAAACACCGCCAAAAACAGCAATGCCACGATAAACGGGTACACCATCAGGCTCATGGCCTTGACGATCGCTTGCTCGCCGCAACGCACCACCGCCAGCAGACCCAGGATCAGTACCAGCGACAGCACCGCGCGCGGGGGCGGCATGATGTGCAGCTGATGCTCGAGGAAACTGCCCACGGTGTTGGTCAGGGCCACGCTGTAAATCAGCAGGATCGGAAAAATCGCGAAGAAGTACAGCAAGGTGATCAGCGCACCGGCCTTGATGCCGAAGTGTTCTTCCACCACTTCGGTGATGTCCGCGCCTTCACGGCCAGACAACACGAAGCGGGTCAGGCCACGGTGCGCGTAAAACGTCATGGGAAACGCCAGCATCGCCAGAACCATCAACGGCCAGAAGCCGCCCAATCCAGCGTTGATCGGCAAAAACAGGGTGCCGGCGCCGATGGCCGTGCCAAATAGGCCCAGCATCCAGGTGGTGTCATGACGATTCCAGCGCTCGAGGGTCGCTGGTGTCGCCGCTACATAGCGTTCGTCGACGCTATTGGCCTGATCATTCATCCGGTGGGATCTCCGCATTCCGGTCAGTTGCTACCCGGCCAGGACGAGTCAGAAAAATCCGACAGGCAGCGCCCTGGCCGAAACAGGGGCGCGATTGTCCGGGATTAACGAGCAGAAGCAAAGACTTAGCTGAGGAGCGGTTGTGCAGATCAGATGATGGGCAGCAGCCCCGCCCCCCCCTGTAGGAGCGAGCTTGCTCGCGATGGTGTGTCAGTCGAGACCAATGTGCCTGACACACCATCGCGAGCAAGCTCGCTCCTACAGGGGATAAGCGTTCATTGAAATTGCGGTACACACGCTTCATCGCCAACGGCAGCTTCAGCTTGATAAAGGTCTGCCGTCATGTATTTTGGAGTCATCTTCATTCATCGAGAGAACTTCGCCATGCCACTGGTTCGCATCGACATCAAAAAGCATCAGGACCCCACCCACGCCAAACGCGTCGGCCAGCTGATCTACGCCGCCCTGCGCAGCGCCATTGGCGTACCCGAGAACGATAATTTCCAGATCCTCGCCGAACACGACGAACACCACTTCATCTTTGACCCGCACTACCTCGGGATCAGCCGCACCGACAATCTGGTGGTGATTCAAATCACCCTTAGCGAAGGCCGAACCGTCGATCAGAAGAAACTGCTCTACACAACCATCGCCGAGAGCCTGAATGCAGAACTGGCGATCCGGCTGGAGGATGTGTTTATCAACCTCGTTGAAGTGAAAAAAGAAAACTGGTCGTTCGGCCACGGCATTGCCCAGTACGCCCTCTGACTTTTCCATCCTTACCTGTGTGAGCCGCCCCATGCCCCGTGTATCGCGTAAACAAGCCGACCTCAACCGCGAAATCATCGTCGAGGCAGCCACGCGGCTGTTTCGCGAACGGGGCCTGCACGGCATCAGCGTCATTGACGTCATGGCGGCGGCGGGCCTGACTCATGGCGGCTTCTACGGGCATTTCGAGTCCAGGGAAGCGTTGGCCCGGGAGGCCAGCGGTCGTGCGTTCGCCCAATCGACAGAGCGCTGGAACGCCTGGATTGCCGCCAACGAGGACAAGAATGCCGCTCGCCTGGCCGTGATCGAACCCTACCTGTCGGCCGTCAGCCGCGACAATCCGGGCGACAGCTGCCCGGTGGTGGCGTTTGCCGGGGACATGTGCCACGAAGCCGCCGACAGCGCCCTGCGTCAAACCTTCATGGACGGCCTCGGTGCCCTGATAGACACGCTCGCGCCCCTGATGGACACCGGCGATGAGGCCCGCGACCGTCAGCAGGCGCTGGTGCAGTATTCGCTGATGGTCGGCGCTCTGACACTGGCACGCGCCACCCGTGGGGACCCGCTGTCGGACGAGATTCTTCAGGCCGCGCAAACCTTTCTGAAAGCTGAATAACCTCTGCCCAGTGTTCCGCTATGATCATCTGGCAGCGCTGCTATTTTCGCTAACCGCCAACGCGTTTTGAAGCCAGCAATCTCTAGGGATATTCGTGCCACAGGAGCTCAGCATGCCCGCAACTGTTCTTGTTCTGGTTGAAACCATCAATGATTACCTTCCGATTCTCGAACATCAGGGCTTTCACCTGATTCTGGCCCCCACCCCGGCCGAGCGCGCCGAGGCCATTGCCACCCATGGCGCACGGATCGACGCGGTACTGACGCGCGGCCCGCTGGGTTTATACGCTGACGAAATCGCGGCACTGCCGGCGCTGAAGATCATTTGCGTGATCGGCGCCGGCTATGAACACGTCGACCTGCAAGCCGCCGCTGACCGGGGCCTGACGGTGACCAACGGCGCCGGGGTCAATGCGTCTTCGGTCGCCGACCACGCCATGGCCATGTTGCTCTCGCTGGTGCGGGACATTCCTCGCTGCGACGCCGCCGTCCGCCGCGGCGAGTGGCCGAAGATCATGCGCCCTTCCCTCGCCGGCAAACGCCTGGGCATCCTCGGTCTCGGTGCCGTCGGCATGGCCATCGCCAAACGCGCGGCCAACGGCTTCGACATGTCGATCAACTACCACAACCGTCAGCACCGCAGCGACGTGCCATACAGCTTCTGCTCGACACCGACCGAACTCGCGCGTACATCGGATTTCCTGGTGGTGGCGACACCCGGCGGACTGGGCACCCGGAGCCTGATCAACCGAGCGGTGCTGGATGCGCTGGGCCCCAATGGATTTCTCGTCAACATCGCCCGGGCCAGCGTGGTTTCGACCGTTGATCTGATCAGCGCTCTGGAGCAACGACGCATTGCCGGCGCGGCGCTGGATGTGTTCGATCACGAACCCCAGGTGCCCGAAGGCCTGAAAGCCTTGAGCAACGTCCTTCTCACACCGCATGTCGCCGGCCTGTCGCCGGAAGCGACCCAAGGCACCGTCGAACTGGTCGGTCGCAACCTGATGGCGTTCTTCACCGGCGAACCGGTGCTCACCCCGGTCAACCTGCCAGCCTCCCTGGACAAAGCGCTGTAGGACAATTCAAACGGCTGTATCAAAAGCAATGATTGCCCGGCAACACGCACGCCTATAAGAGCTGATCGCGGTTGTGGGTGCCGGATGCGCGCATTAGATTAGCCAATAGTTTCAGGCCTCCAGAATAAGTAGAAGGGATAAGCATGGCGCTTACTGACCAATCCACCCGTATCCGCTCCGGCGAAGAACTCGATGCCAGCCTGATCGATCCCTACCTCAAGGCGCACATACCGGGCCTGAGTGGCTTACCGCAGATCAGCCAGTTCCCTGGCGGTGCGTCGAACCTCACCTACCTGCTGGAATACCCCGAACAGGAATTCGTCCTGCGCCGGCCGCCGTTCGGTCACAAGGCCAAGTCTGCCCACGACATGGGCCGTGAATTTCGCATTCTCAATCAATTGCGCGACGGTTTTCCGTATTGCCCGAAAGCCTACGTGCATTGCACCGACGAGTCGGTGATCGGCGCCGAGTTCTATGTGATGGAACGGGTCAACGGGATCATCCTGCGCTCGGAACTGCCAGCGGAACTGGGCCTCGATTCAGAGAAAACCGAAGCCCTGTGCAAAAGCTTTATCGACAAGTTCGTTGAGCTGCACCGGGTTGACTACCAAGCCTACGGCCTCGGTGACCTCGGCAAGCCCGAAGGCTACGTCGCGCGGCAGATCAAAGGCTGGAGCGAGCGCTACGAGAAAGCCCTGACCCCCGATGCGCCGCAGTGGGAAGCCGTGAAAGCCTGGCTCAACGACAAAATGCCCGCCGATCACCCGACATCGAGCATCGTGCACAACGACTACCGCTTCGACAACGTGATCCTCGACGCGGACAACCCGATGCAAATCATCGGCGTGCTCGACTGGGAACTCACCACCCTCGGCGACCCGCTGATGGACCTGGGCAACACCCTCGCCTACTGGATCGAAGCCAACGACCCGGCGCCGGTGCAATTGATGCGCCGCCAGCCGAGCCACGCGCCGGGCATGCTCACCCGCCGCGAATTCGTCGACTACTACGCCGAACGCTCGGGCATCCAGATCGACAACTTCGACTTCTACTACACCTACGGCCTGTTCCGCCTCGCCGGTATCGTGCAGCAGATCTACTACCGCTTTTTCCATGGCCAGACCCAGGACAAACGCTTCGCGCAGTTCATCCACATGAACAAACTGCTGGAGCAGATGAGCTTGCAGGTCATCCAGAAATCCACGCTCTGATCGCGCCCTGATTGGCCTCCAACAATAAGGAAACCCCATGTCCAAGACTCAGTTGTTCGACCTCGACGGCAAGATCGCTTTCGTCTCCGGCGCCAGCCGCGGCATCGGTGAAGCCATCGCCAAACTGCTGGCCCAGCAAGGCGCCCACGTCATCGTCTCGAGCCGCAAACTCGAAGGCTGCCAGCACGTCGCCGACGCCATCATCGCCGCCGGCGGCAAAGCCACTGCCGTTGCCTGCCACATCGGCGAAATGGAGCAGATCAGCCAGGTCTTCGCCGGCATCCGCGAACAATTCGGCCGCCTCGACATCCTGGTCAACAACGCCGCAACCAACCCGCAATTCTGCAACGTCCTCGACACCGACCTCGGCGCCTTCCAGAAAACCGTCGACGTCAACATCCGCGGCTACTTCTTCATGTCCGTCGAAGCCGGCAAGCTGATGCGCGACAACGGTGGCGGCAGCATCATCAACGTCGCTTCGATCAACGGCATCTCGCCAGGGATTTTCCAGGGTATCTACTCGGTGACCAAAGCGGCCGTGATCAACATGACCAAAGTGTTCGCCAAGGAATGTGCGCAATTCGGGATTCGTTGCAATGCGTTGTTGCCGGGGTTGACTGATACCAAGTTTGCCTCGGCGCTGGTGAAAAACGATGCGATTTTGAAGACCGCGCTGGCGCAGATTCCGTTGAAGCGCGTGGCGGATCCGAGTGAAATGGCCGGGGCAGTTTTGTATCTGGCGAGTGATGCGTCGAGTTATACGACTGGGGTTTCGTTGAATGTGGATGGGGGGTTTTTGTCCTGAGGGCCGTGTCTCAACCAACTCCTGTCAGATCCGACAGCTCTATCTGAACTCATCGCGATTAAAGAACGTTTACACAAGCAATCGCGTCCAGGCCAATCCGGTTTGGGAATGGCCTGGAGCGCAAGAAAAATTACTGAGTCACGCAGCGGGTCAGTGTGGTCTCTCTTGTCACCTGCCCCTCGGCCCTCGCGTCGCCCATCACGTCGGTTTTGTCGACGGTCTCGCAAGTGCGTTCAACAGGGGGTGGCGGTGCGACCGGAGGCGGCGGGGGTGGGCTGGCGCAACCGTTAAGGACGACTGCGCAGAAAGCGAGTGACACTGGCAATAAAACGCGTTTCCCAAGACTGTTCATAGGCTGACCCGCGATAAGGGAGTGGGAGGTTTCCGTGACATGAACGATATCAACCCATGATTGCGGGCCGGTCACAGAGAATTACCTTCGTATTCGTTATAGCTCAGTCGGGCGTCAATGCCAGCAAACGCCCAACCCTGCCGGGTCATGGGAAAGGATTGATTGGCAATCGCCAGCCAGTGGGATTGCCGCCCCGCAGCGCCTACAGGACCGCACCTGGACGGTTCAACGTGTTGCTTTCGAGTTCGTAGCGGAGTTCTTCAACCAGCGCCTGCAAGGCGTCGGGCGTTCCGAGTGTGGTTACACTCAGCCCGCTGACCACGAGGTCGACCTGCCCGGATACCGGGTGGTAAAGCTTGACGGTCAACGAGTGATCCCCCGTGAGCGTGCACTCGCAGGCCAACGGCGCAAAACTGCGCTCCAGTTGCAGGCGTAATTGCGCCAGGGAAATCATTGCGATTCACCTTGGCGGCGGTGGTTAAACCAGTGCTCTGCGCACATGATCATGGAGGATTCCTTGGCTCGTTTCGAAGGGACACGAAGACTCGTGTCGCATCCTTACAGACTAGGAACCATGGCGCCCGACCAAAACACGTATTTGCACTACCTGAACTGGTGCATTTGCACCTTAACGCTGACCCCTCGATCGGCGTGAACTGGAGAACAATCCGCGTTCTCGCGCCCACACAATGGCTTCGCTGCGACTGTGCACGTCGAGTTTGGAATACACCGTTGCGACGTGATTGCGCACGGTATTCGGTGCCAGTTTCAGGCGCGCGGCGATTTCCTTGTCGGCCAGGCCTTCGCAGATCAAACCCAGCACATCGCGCTCGCGACCCGTGAGCTCGGTGAAGGACACGCTGGGCAGTTTGGGTGAATTGACACTTTTCACATTGGCGAGTTTTTCGATCAGCGTGCGGCTGAACCACGAAGCATCTTTCATCACCTCTTCTATCGCTGCGACAAGTTCCAGCTCGGTGCGCTTGCGCTCGGTGATGTTCATCAACACCAACAAGTAGCAAGGGTTGTCCTGAATGTTCACGGTGTCGGCGGAAATCGTGCAATCGATCAGTTCACCGTCTTTCCTGCGAATCCGCACATCGATGCGATCCAGGCTGCCGGCTTTTTCCAGCGCCGAGAACAGACGATTACGCGCACCCTTGTCATGGATGAAATCGATTTCGGCGAGGGTCTTGCCCAGCACTTCTTCGCTGGGATACGTGAGGGTGTCGAGGAAGGCTTCGTTAACGTCCAGCACCACTTGATCGCCAGCACCGCACACCAGAATGGGCACCGGGCTCAGGCGAAAAGCCTTGGCGAAACGTTCTTCGCTTTGGCGCAACGCGACTTCAACCTTGTAACGGGGCTCCATGTCGACGAAGGAAAACAGCATGCAATCTTCATCGTTAAGTTCAAGCGGTTGCCCGGCGACGATCACCTGTTTGCTACCGCCCTGCGCCACTTTCAGTACCGCCTGCATCTGCGGAATGGTGGCGTGCTCACGCAAACGCTCGATGGCCAGCTCCTTCTTTTCGGCGCCTTCGAGAATGTCCAGTTCATAGGTCGAGACGCCGATGACCTGATCGCGGGTGTAGCCGGTCATTTCCAGAAAACCCGCATTGACCTTGATGTAGCGCAAATCACTGAGCCGACAGATCACCGCCGGGGCCGGGTTAGCGTTGAAGGTCTTCTCGAAACGCTGCTCGGCACTCGCCCACTCGGTGACGTCATCCATGATCAAGACCAGCGATTCCGGCTCACCGCCGTAGTTGGTCAGCACCAGGCTTCGTACGTTGTGGACCCAACTGCGTTCTTCGTCGTTGGCCGGCGTTACGTCCACCAACACATCGCTGAATGCCTCGCCGCGCGCCACGCGGTTGATGGGGTAATTCTCCACCGGGACCAGATGATTGTTGCGATAGCGCAAGGTGAAGCGCTTGGCGTATTCCTTGGCATTGGCGCCCAGTTCGCTGATTTGACTGACACCGTGCATCGCCAGTGCCGCGTCATTGGCCCAGAGAATGGTTTGATCGGACTCAAGCAGGATCACGCCGTCAGAGAGGCCGGCGATGATCTGCTGTAACTGGCGGCGATTGGTGTCGGTGGTCAGGACGTCCTGGCTCATTGGATCTCCACAATTTCAAACGTGCGGCACTTCGTGAAGATTACGACCGCGGGCGGGTTCGATCGTGCAGCAGAACAAGATCAAAAGATCGCAGCCTTCGGCAGCCCCTACGGGGACCAAGGCCGCCCGCGAATACGCGGATGTACCGGGACATTGTAGGAGCTGCCGCAGGCTGCGATCTTTTGATCTGCCCGCGAAATATTCCGACATTTGTTAATCCCGCTCCTGTCGCGTTAGCGACTATCGTTCATCTGCCAACACGTTCAAGGAGGGCAAGGAATGCCCGGAGCTGCCAATGGATGTCGCCTGCGAAAGGCGCGGTTTTCGGAAGCTGGTCGTATTTATCTACTCACCGCGGTCGCTCATGAACGAGAGCGGATATTCAGCAATTGGCGGTTGGGGCGGCTTGTGGTTGATCAGCTGCGATGTGCTGATGAGGCGTCCCTTGTGACCTCGCTGGCTTGGGTCGTTATGCCCGACCACATGCATTGGCTGATCGAATTGAACCAAGGCACGTTGGCGCATTTGATGTGCCGGGTTAAATCCCGAAGCAGTCGTTCAATCAATATCGTGCGTGCGGGCCAAGGCTCGATATGGCAGCGAGGGTATTACGACCGGGCGTTGCGCCGTGAGGAAGATCTCAAGGATGCCGCACGGTACATCGTTATGAACCCATTGCGCGCGGGATTGGTTAAGCGGGTGGGTGATTATCCATTGTGGGATGCGATTTGGGTTTGAGGAATCAAGATCAAGAGATCGCAGCCTTCGGCAGCTCCTACACGGGACCGGCGTAGGAGCTGCCGAAGGCTGCGATCTTTTGATCTTTTGATCTTCAAGCCGCGAGCTGACGACCGGCAATCGCCAGCGACGCCGCCAACATCGCCCGCAACAACACCGCACACCCTGCCGCCAAGTCATCCGGGGCGGCGTTTTCGATTTCGTTGTGGCTGATGCCGCCCTCGCAGGGTACGAATATCATTCCGGCGGGGCCGAGTTCGGCGAGGAAAATGGCGTCGTGCCCTGCCCCGCTGACGATGTCCATGTGCGACAAACCCAGCCCTTGCGCTGCGTTTCGCACGGCCTCTACGCAACCTTTTTCAAAGTACAGCGGCGGGAAGTCGGCAGTGGGCGTGAGCTCGAAGGTCAGGCCGTGTTCTTCGCAGGTGGTTTCGATGACTTCGCGCACTTCCGCGATCATCGAATCCAGGCGCGCCGGCTCCAGATGACGGAAGTCCAGGGTCATGCGCACTTCGCCGGGGATGACGTTGCGCGAGCCGGGATAGGCTTGCAGGCAACCGACGGTGCCGCAGGCGTGGGGTTGATGACCGAGGGCGGCGCGGTTGACGGCGCCGACGATCACCGCAGCACCGACCAGTGCGTCCTTGCGCAGGTGCATTGGCGTCGGGCCGGCGTGGGCTTCAACGCCGCGCAGTTTCAGATCGAACCATTTCTGGCCGAGGGCGCCCATGACGACGCCGATGGTTTTGCGTTCGTCTTCGAGGATCGGGCCTTGTTCGATGTGGGCTTCGAAGTAGGCACCTACAGCGTGCCCGCTGACGTGGCGGGGTCCGGCGTAGCCGATGGCGTTCAGGGCTTCGCCGACGGTGATGCCCTCGGCGTCGACTTTGGCCAGGGTTTCTTCAAGGGTGAATTTTTCCGCGAACACGCCAGAGCCCATCATGCACGGAGCGAAGCGCGAGCCCTCTTCGTTGGTCCAGACCACCACTTCCAGCGGCGCTTCGGTCTCAACGCCGAGGTCGTTGAGGGTGCGCAGGACTTCGACGCCGGCGAGTACGCCGAAGCAGCCGTCGAACTTGCCGCCGGTGGGTTGGGTGTCGATGTGGCTGCCGGTCATCACTGGCGGCAGGTTCGGGTTGCGACCGGGACGACGGGCGAATATGTTGCCGACGGCGTCGATGCTGACGGTGCAGCCAGCCTCCTCGCACCACTTGACGAAGATGTCCCGGGCCTGGCGGTCGAGATCGGTCAGGGCCAGCCGACAGACGCCGCCCTTGACCGTGGCGCCGAGTCGGGCGAGTTCCATGAGCGACTGCCACAGGCGGTCGCGGTTGATGTGCTGATGGGTGGATTGCAGAACGTCTGTGGCTGCGTTCATGGGGATCTCCTCAGGCATTTGTTATAGGTTTGTTCAGGCATTTCTTTGCCATCTGAAAGACCGTCATCGCGGGCAAGCCCGCTCCCACAGGGATTGAGGTTATACACAAATGCTGTGTACACCCGATTCACTGTGGGAGCGGGCTTGCCCGCGATGAGGCCAGAATTCACACCGCAGATTTAGCGGCAGACAGATCAGGCCGCATCGAGCACAACCCGTAATAAATCACCCCACCCAGCGCCGAGCCGGTAAACCAGCCATAGCTGTAAAACCAGCTGAACGCATCGCTGCCCAGCGACAACAGCGTCAACACCACCGGCACGCCGAACGCGATAAATCCAAACCAGTTCCACGCCGGATAAACGTCATCCCGGTACAGCCCGGCCAGGTCCAGTCGCTGTTTCTTGATCAGGAAATAGTCCACCACCATGATCCCGGCAATCGGCCCGAGCAGGCTGGAATACCCCAGCAGCCAGTTTGAATAGACCGTTTCCAGGCTGACGTCCGAGACAATCAACCCGAGCTTTTTCAGCAGCTCGTGGGCCATTAGTACCAGGCCGACCAGGCCGGTGAGCAACACCGCTTTGGTGCGGTTGATCACCTTCGGCGCGATGTTCTGGAAGTCGTTGGTCGGGGACACAATGTTGGCGGCAGTGTTAGTGGACAGCGTGGCGATGATGATCAACGCCATGGCCAGCGCCACCCACACCGGGCTCTGGATATGACCGATCAAGGTCACCGGATCGGACACGGTCACGCCCACCAGTTTCACCGAGGCGGCGGTCATCACCACGCCCAGCGAGGCGAACAGAAACATGGTCAGTGGCAGGCCGATGATCTGCCCGACGATCTGGTCTTTCTGGCTCTTGGCGTAGCGGCTGAAGTCGGGAATGTTCAGCGACAACGTGGCCCAGAATCCGACCATTGCGGTCAGCCCGGCGGCAAAGTAACTGACCACGCTCGCCCCTTCGGGACGCTTGGCCGGGATCGCCAGCAATTCGCTCATCGAGACGTTTGGCATGGCCCAGACCAGCAGGCCCACGCCGACCAGCACCAGCAATGGCGCGGACAAGGTTTCCAGCCATTTGATCGACTCGGCACCACGAATCACCACCCACAGGTTCAAGGCCCAGAACACCATGAAGCCGATCACTTCACCGGTGCCACCGAGGGATTTCCAGCCCTCGAACACCGAGCCCAGAAACAGGTGAATCGCCAATCCGCCGAACATCGTCTGGATGCCGAACCAGCCGCACGCCACGAGCGCGCGAATCAAACAGGGAATGTTGGAGCCGAGAATGCCGAAGGATGAGCGCAGCAACACCGGGAATGGAATGCCGTATTTGGTGCCGGGGAAAGCATTCAGCGTCAGCGGAATCAACACGATGATGTTGGCGAACAGAATCGCGACCAGCGCTTCGCCGACGCTCAGGCCGAAATACGCGGTGAGCACGCCGCCGAGGGTGTAAGTCGGAACGCAGATCGACATGCCCACCCACAGCGCCGTGATGTGCCATTTGTTCCAGGTTCGTTCACGCACCTTGGTCGGCGCCATGTCGTGGTTGTATCGGGGACTGTCGAGGACGTCACTGCCGGCTTCGAGCTCGAACAAGCCGTCGCGCTCGGTCACTTGCGATCTGATCTGGTGCATGGCCGCTCCACTGTTCTTTGAATTATTTTTTGCTCATCAGGAACAACCATAGACCATCCTCAAGCGGCTGATTTCACATAAGAAACCTTGACCATTTTTATAAACTGTCAAGTGCGTCAAATTATTGAGGCGAGTCTTAATTGTGCTGATTTGAATTTATTATTCTTATATTTCATATAGTTAAACCAGATATAAGCTTATAAAAAATATTCTTGCTCTATCTCATAACTCATACTAGCTTCTATTCCTGACAGCGTTGACAGGAATACACCTCTTTGCGCTGGCTTCATATAAAACATTTAGAACCGGCACCAGTCGGTCAATGCCTGCGAGGAACTCGGAATGTCTCTGTTGATCCGTGGCGCCACCGTAATGACCCATGATGAAAGTTATCGCGCCGACGTCTATTGCGCCGACGGCGTGATCAAAGCCATCGGCGACAATCTTGATGTTCCAGCGGGCGCCGAAGTGCTCGACGGCAGCGGGCAATACCTGATGCCCGGCGGCATCGACCCGCACACCCACATGCAACTGCCCTTCATGGGTACCGTGGCCAGTGAAGACTTTTTCAGTGGCACGGCGGCCGGTCTGGCCGGTGGTACCACGTCGATCATCGATTTCGTGATTCCCAATCCGCAGCAGTCGTTGATGGAAGCCTTTCATCAGTGGCGCGGATGGGCCGAGAAGTCGGCGTCGGATTACGGTTTTCATGTCGCGATTACCTGGTGGAGCGAACAGGTGCGCGAGGACATGGGTGAGTTGGTCAGCCACCACGGGGTCAACAGCTTCAAGCATTTCATGGCCTACAAGAACGCGATCATGGCCGCCGATGACACGCTGGTGGCGAGCTTCGAACGCTGCCTGGAATTGGGTGCGGTGCCGACCGTGCATGCGGAAAACGGTGAGCTGGTGTATCACCTGCAACGCAAGTTGATGGCCCAGGGCATCACCGGGCCGGAAGCGCATCCGCTGTCACGCCCCTCGCAGGTAGAAGGTGAAGCCGCGAGCCGGGCCATCCGGATCGCCGAGACATTGGGCGCGCCGCTGTATCTGGTTCACGTGTCGACCAAGGAAGCCCTCGACGAAATCACCTATGCGCGCAGCAAGGGCCAACAGGTCTACGGTGAAGTGTTGGCCGGCCATTTGCTGCTGGACGACAGCGTCTATCAACACCCGGACTGGCAGACCGCCGCCGGTTACGTGATGAGCCCGCCCTTCCGTCCTCGTGGCCATCAGGAAGCGCTTTGGCACGGTTTGCAATCGGGCAACCTGCACACCACCGCGACCGATCATTGCTGTTTCTGCGCCGAGCAAAAAGCTGCGGGGCGGGACGATTTCAGCAAGATCCCGAATGGCACCGCCGGTATCGAAGATCGCATGGCGCTGTTGTGGGATGAAGGCGTGAACACCGGGCGTTTTTCGATGCAGCAATTTGTGGCGCTGACCTCCACTAACACCGCGAAGATTTTCAACCTTTACCCGCGCAAAGGCGCGATTCGCGTGGGCGCGGATGCGGACCTGGTGTTGTGGGACCCCGAGGGCACACGGACGATTTCGGCGAAGACCCATCACCAGCAAGTCGACTTCAACATCTTCGAAGGCAAGACCGTGCGCGGGGTGCCGAGCCATACCATCAGCCAGGGTCGTGTGGTGTGGGCCGATGGTGATCTGCGGGCTGAGCGCGGGGCCGGGCGCTATGTCGAACGGCCGGCGTATCCGGCGGTGTTTGATTTGCTCAGCAAGCGGGCGGAGTTGAACAAGCCTCTGGCAGTGAAACGCTGAGAGCGGCCTTCGGCCTATCGCGAGCAAGCTCGCTCCCACAGGGATCTGCGGCGTTCACAGAACCTGTGGGAGCGAGCTTGCTCGCGATAGGGCTAGCACAGGCGACAAAAAAACCACTGCCCACCAGAGGCAGCACCTCAAATAACCGTGAGGCCAACACCGTGATCAATACTTTGAACCACCTCCCGCACCCCTACGAAAACGCGGCCGCCCTCGCCGGCCATTTCACCGATCTGGCGCCGCCACTCAACGAACGTCAAGCGCACCTGGAAGCCTCGCGCTGCCTGTATTGCTACGACGCGCCGTGCGTAAATGCCTGTCCGAGCGACATCGACATTCCCTCGTTCATTCGCAATATCCATCAGGACAACGTCCAGGGCGCGGCGCAGAAGATCCTCTCGGCGAACATCCTCGGCGGCAGTTGCGCCCGGGTCTGCCCGACAGAAATCCTCTGCCAGCAAGCCTGTGTGCGCAACAACGCCCATGAATGCGCGCCGGTGCTGATCGGTCTGTTGCAACGCTACGCCTTGGACAACGCGCACTTCAGCGAACATCCCTTTTCCCGCGCCGCCGCCACCGGTAAACGTATCGCCGTGGTGGGCGCGGGCCCGGCCGGTTTGTCCTGCGCCCATCGCAGTGCAATGCACGGCCATGACGTGGTGATTTTCGAAGCGCGGGAAAAGGCGGGCGGCCTCAATGAGTACGGAATCGCCAAGTACAAACTGGTGGACGATTACGCGCAGAAGGAGCTGGATTTTCTACTGCAGATCGGTGGCATCGAGATCCGTCACGGGCAAAAACTCGGTGAAAACCTGACCCTCAGCGAGTTGCATCAGCAGTTCGACGCGGTGTTTCTTGGTCTCGGCCTCAACGCCAGCAAACAACTCGGGCTGGCCGATGAGGAGGCGCCGGGGCTGCTGGCCGCCACCGATTACATCCGCGAATTGCGCCAGACCGATGACCTGACGCAACTGCCGCTGGCCAATCATTGCATCGTCCTCGGCGCCGGCAACACCGCCATCGACATGGCCGTGCAAATGGCTCGCCTCGGGGCTCGCGACGTGAATCTGGTGTACCGCCGCGGTGTCGAGGACATGGGCGCCACCCACCACGAGCAGGACATTGCCAAAGCCAATCAGGTGCGGCTGCTGACCTGGGCGCAACCCGAAGAAGTCTTGCTGGATGAGCTAGGTCATGTGCGCGGCATGCGCTTCGCTCGCACCCATCTGATTGAAGGCCGTTTGCAAACCACCGGCGAAACCTTCGAACTCGCCGCCGACGCGATCTTCAAAGCCATCGGCCAGGCGTTCGACGGCAGCGCCCTCGCCGACCCGCTGGCCCGGGAACTCAAGCGTCAGGGTGATCGGATCGAGGTGGATGAACACCTGCGCACCAGCATTCCCGGCGTCTATGCCGGCGGCGACTGCACCAGCCTCGATCAGGACCTCACCGTGCAAGCCGTGCAGCACGGAAAACTGGCCGCCGAGGCGATCAACGCTCAACTGATGCTCAATGTGGAGGCTGCGTAAATGGCTGATCTTTCGATTGTCTTCGCCGGCATCAAATCCCCCAACCCGTTCTGGCTCGCCTCCGCACCGCCCACCGACAAGGCCTACAACGTGGTCCGCGCCTTCGAGGCCGGCTGGGGTGGCGTGGTCTGGAAAACCCTCGGTGAAGACCCGGCGGCGGTCAACGTGTCGTCGCGCTACTCGGCGCACTTCGGGGCCAATCGCGAAGTGCTGGGCTTCAACAATATCGAGCTGATTACCGACCGTTCGCTGGAGATCAACCTGCGAGAAATTACCCAGGTCAAAAAGGACTGGCCGGACCGCGCAATCATCGTGTCGCTGATGGTGCCCTGCGTCGAAGAATCCTGGAAACACATCCTGCCGCTGGTGGAAGCCACTGGCGCCGATGGCATCGAATTGAATTTCGGTTGCCCCCACGGCATGCCGGAACGGGGCATGGGCGCGGCGGTCGGCCAGGTGCCAGAGTATGTCGAGCAGGTCACGCGGTGGTGCAAGACGTATTGCTCGCTGCCGGTGATCGTCAAGCTCACGCCGAACATCACCGACATCCGCGTCGCGGCCCGCGCGGCCCATCGCGGTGGTGCCGACGCGGTGTCGCTGATCAACACGATCAACTCGATCACCAGCGTCAATCTGGAGCGCATGGTCGCCAATCCCACCGTCGGCAGCCAGAGCACTCATGGCGGTTACTGCGGTTCGGCGGTGAAGCCGATTGCCTTGAACATGGTCGCTGAAATCGCTCGTGATCCACAGACGCATGGCCTGCCGATCTCTGGTATCGGTGGCATCGGCAACTGGCGCGACGCGGCGGAATTCATCGCGCTGGGCTGTGGCTCGGTGCAGGTGTGCACGGCGGCGATGCTGCACGGTTTCCGGATTGTCGAAGAGATGAAGGACGGCTTGTCACGCTGGATGGACAGTCAGGGTTACGCCAGCATTTCGCAATTTTCCGGGCGCGCGGTGGGCAACACCACGGACTGGAAGTATCTGGACATCAACTATCAGGTGATTGCGAAGATCGATCAGGAGGCGTGCATTGGCTGTGGCCGTTGCCACATTGCCTGTGAAGACACGTCGCACCAGGCGGTCGCGAGCATCAAGCAGGCGGACGGCACGCACAAGTACGAAGTGATCGATGATGAATGCGTGGGCTGCAATTTGTGCCAGATCACCTGCCCGGTGCAGGACTGCATCGAGATGGTGCCGATGGAGAATGGCAAGCCGTTTCTGGACTGGAACCATGATCCTAGGAATCCCTATCATGTAGCTGTCTGAACGGACGACATCGCGGGCAAGCCCGCTCGCACAGTTTTCTCGGTGTGCAGGAGATGTGTGAACGACACCGAACCTGTGGGAGCGGACTTGCCCGCGATGAGGCCAGTTCGGGCACCGCAATCGCGATACCTATCAGTTCTGCTAGTAGACGCCCCCCGGAATATATTCGAAGCTGATAGGCACTCAGTTCGTCATCGGAACGTAGCCATGTCCACCTCATCATTGAAGGCAGTTCGCCGCTATTTTTACGATCCGCTGGATCGGCTAACGGGCGAGACGGCGCTGGACGGCGGTATAACGCAGCGTTTTTACCAGAACGACAATCTGAGGACCGAGTTAGGGGGACAGACGCAGCGAACGATTTTTCGCAACGAAATTCAGTCGCTGGCCCAACACCAAAGTGACGCGGCTGCGAGTGAAACCACGCTACTGGCGACGGATCAGGCGAACTCTCCGTTGCAGGCACTTTCATATAACCGTTCCCGGCAAATTGTCTATAGTGCTTACGGCCATCATCTGACCGACAGTAATTTAATTTAATAGCCCGGACGAGTTGGGACCTTTCGATGAGCTCGCGGGACTTAATCCGTATGCTTATTGTAAAGGGGACCCTGTTAATTTTTTTGATCCTACGGGAAATGGCCCCACTGTCATTGTGGAGATGGTCAAAAAAGTCCTGACTAACACTCGACCAAGGCCATCAGCAATTGTCAAAAACCCTAAATTCAAAGCTCCACGCAGCTCCGCCGCAGCGTTGGAAACCAGATCGTTGGGTGCTCCCCAAGCCTCGGATTCATCACCGGCATCAATTTCAACACTGGCATCCCAACAACCTCCATTCGTAAAGCCACGAGGGCGTACCGCGGCTCAGATAAAAAAAGATTTGCTCGAAGAATCCGCACGCTACAAAGATTACATTATTAAAAACCCGCAGACTCAATTGCCCGACACCGCCAACATTAGAACAATTGTAGAAAAAATTAAAAACGATAGGCTTCTATTAGGCCAGCAAGCAAAAGAAGGGGCAGCAAAAACACTTGAGGCTATAAGCGCCAGGATCCGCTATAGCGAATTACAATTACATACCGCTGCGTTCACAGAAATAAAAAAACGCATGCTACAGATTCGCGACAGTTAATCGAACCACAATACATGCATGTTTTTCATTCAAGGCTCCAACCCGATCCCGCGCAATATCACACTCGTCACTGTCTGCACTGCCCGCTCAAACTGCATATCCGACAGCGGCTGATGATCATTCAGAATATTCACCTGATGATCAAAGTCCGCATAGTGCTGGGTCGATGCCCAGATCATGTACAACAGGCTCGAAGGCTCCACCGGCAAGATGCGTTTGTCGTCCACCCACTGACGAATTTTCGCTTCTTTCATCTTGGCCCAATCGTACAGGCTGGCGTCCAGCGCCACGCCCAGTGTCGGGGCGCCGTGGATGATTTCGTTGGCCCAGACTTTCGAGCCGTGAGGACGGCTGCGGGAGTGGTTCATCTTCGCGCGGATGTAGCTGCTGAGTACCACGCGCGGGTCGTCGAACATCTCGAAGCACAGCGCGTCCTGCTTCCACACTTCCAGCAGATCGAACAGCACCGCGCTGTAGAGTTCGGTCTTGGTGCTGAAGTAGTAATGCAGATTGGAGCGCGGCAGTTGCACCTCGGCGGCGATGTCCGCCATGGCGGTGCCGCCGAAGCCTTTTTCGGCGAAGACCTTTTCGGCCCCCAGCAGGATTTTCTCGACGTTACTGCGGCGAATCCCGATCTTGTGATTGCCCATGAGGGCTCCCTGACACCAGCGTTGCCCAAGACTAGCATCCGCTCTATGCCGCGGCGACAGGCGAGTACCAAACTTCTTTCGCGCGGGTAAACTGTGCGCTTCTTCGAACCTGCCTCTGAGGTATCCACGATGCTTTTCAAGAAACCCCTGACCACCGTCGCCCTGCTCGGCTCACTACTGGGCGCGTCCTCGGTACTGGCCCACGCCCACCTGAAAGAACAGACCCCGGCGGCTGACAGCACGGTGAGTGCACCCGCGGAGTTGCGTCTGGTGTTTTCCGAAGGCGTTGAAGCGACGTTCACCAAAGTCATGATCACCAAGGATGGCGCCAACGTCCCGGTGAAAAGCCTGGCCACCGAAGGCAGCGACAAAAAGACCTTGATCGTGACGCCTGCTGCACCTTTGGCAGCGGGGTCCTACAAGGTCGAATGGCATGCCGTGTCGGTGGACACTCACAAAAGCGAAGGTGCCTATAGCTTCAAGGTTGGCCAGTAATTCATGACGAGCGCGATGGTGTTGTGCCGCTTCCTGCATTTCACCCTGGTGCTGATGCTGTTCGGGATCTGGGTGTTCAGGCCCCTGCTGTTGGGTCGCGAGGCATTGCTGGACCAACCTCTGGCGCGCACCAGCCGCTGGCTCACTGCGGTCGCGCTGGTCAGCGGCATTGGCTGGTTGCTGCTGATCACCGCGAGCATGGCCGGCGCTTCCGAGGCGGCGCTTGATCCGTCGACCTTGCGCCTGGTGCTGAGCAACACATTCTTCGGCCAGGTCTGGCGCTGGCACTTGCTGCTCAACGGCTTGCTGTTGATCGTGTTGCTGACGCCGCTGCGCCATAGCCAGATCTTGCGCCTGACCCTGGGCGGGCTGTTGCTGGCAACGCTGGCACCGGTCGGCCATGGCGCGATGCTCGACGGTCTGAGCGGCCAACTGCTGATCTTCAATCAAATCATTCACCTGACCTGCGTCGGCGCCTGGCTCGGTGGATTGATGCTGTTGGTGATGATCCTGCGCCAACCGGATCACGCCCCTGTCCGCGCGATTTTGCAGCGTTTCAGCGGGGTCGGTTATGCGCTGGTGGCGGGATTGGTGGTGACCGGCATGATCAATGTCCGCGTGTTGACCGGGCAATTCTGGCCAACGCCGCTGTTGTCCGGGTTTGCCTTGATTTTGTTGATCAAGGCCCTGTTGGTGGCGTTGATGCTGGGATTGGCGCTGTTCAATCGGCTGAGGATCAAGGATTGCGAGGCGCGTCTTGCCACGTTGAAAACCAGCGTGATCCTGGAATGGCTGCTGGGCATCGGCGCAGTGGCCGCGGTCTCCCTCCTGGGTACCCTGCCCCCGATGCTTCCAAGCTGAAAACCCGTCCCCCTGTGGGAGCGAGCCTTTGTGGTGAGGGGATTTATCGGAATGCCGCACCACCCCGTTCGGCTGCGTAGCAGTCGCCAATCGAATCCAATCCAGCAATTCAGGCTCAATTTTTGGGGTCGCTTCGCGGCCCTACGGGGATAAATCCCCTCGCCACAGAGGCTCGCTCCCATAATGAACCACTTCACGCGGCAGTCATCGTATAACTTCTGATTGACAATCCCTGAAACACTCGCAAATAATCGCCCCCAATGTTGTACGACGACGTATGACGATTATAAAAACAAGAGAACCAAGGGAGCGTCACAGTGAGCAAACTCGTCTGCAATTCCTCCGTCTGCACCCCTCGTCCCACGTTCAAGCGCCGTCACACCCTGAGCCTGATCGGTTGCAGCAGCCTGGCCATCCTCGCCATGCCCGGCGCCAGCCACGCCGAAGGTTTTGTCGATGACGCCAAAGCCACGCTGAACCTGCGCAACGCCTACTTCAATCGCAACTACACCAACCCGACCTACCCTCAGGGCAAGGCCGAAGAGTGGACGCAAAGTTTCATCCTCGACGCCAGGTCCGGCTTCACCCCGGGCCCGGTCGGATTCGGTGTGGATGTGCTGGGCCTGTACTCGCAGAAGCTCGACGGCGGCAAAGGCACTGGCGGCACGCAACTGCTGCCGATCCACGACGACGGCCGCCCTGCCGATAACTTCGGCCGCATGGGCGTGGCGCTCAAAGGCAAAATCTCGAAAACCGAATTGAAGGTCGGCGAATGGATGCCGGTGCTGCCGGTCCTGCGCTCGGACGACGGTCGCTCGCTGCCGCAAACTTTCCGTGGCGGCCAGGTCACCTCCAACGAGATCAGCGGCCTGACGCTTTACGGCGGTCAGTTCCGCCAGAACAGCCCGCGCAACGACGCGAGCATGGAAGACATGTTCATGAACGGCAAAACGGCGTTCAAATCTGACCGCTTCAACTTCGGCGGCGGCGAATATGCGTTTAATGAAAAACGCACTCAGGTCGGCGTCTGGTACGCGGAGCTTTCCGACATCTACCAACAACAGTATTTCAACCTGAGCCACAGCCAGCCCATCGGTGACTGGACCCTCGGCGCCAACCTCGGCTACTTCATCGGCAAGGAAGACGGCAGCGCCTTCGCCGGCGATCTCGACAACAAAACCGCCTTTGCCATGCTCTCGGCCAAATACGGCGGCAACACCTTCTATGTCGGCCTGCAAAAACTCAGCGGCGATGACGTCTGGATGCGCGTCAACGGCACCAGCGGCGGCACCCTGGCCAACGACAGTTACAACTCCAGCTACGACAACGCCAAGGAAAAATCCTGGCAGCTGCGTCACGACTACAACTTCGTCGCGCTCGGCATTCCCGGCCTGACACTGATGAACCGCTACATCAGCGGCGACAACGTGCATACCGGCGCCATCACCGACGGCAAGGAATGGGGCCGTGAATCGGAACTGGCCTACACCGTACAGAGCGGCGCGCTGAAAAACCTCAACGTGAAATGGCGCAACGCAACCATCCGCAAGGACTTCAGCAACAACGAGTTCGATGAAAACCGCATCTTCATCAGCTACCCGATTTCGTTGTTGTAAGGCGCCCGCTACCGGCCGCACTTTACTGTGGGAGTGAGCCTGCTCGCGATGGTGTGTCAGTCGACAGTGTCTTAGCTGACACTCCATCGCGAGCAGGCTCGCTCCCACAAGTGGAGATTGCTTCGTGCAAAGTAACCCTCCGTCATTTTCCACCAAAGTCGCGTTGACAAGACCCGGAAACCCTTACGATACTTCCGCACAGTCGTACGACAACCTACAACGAATTCAACAACAATAATTTCGCGCCCAGGAATTTTCATGACCGCCACTTCCCAAGCCCCTTTCAATCGCCTGCTGCTGACCGGTGCCGCCGGTGGCCTCGGTAAAGTGCTGCGCGAAAGCCTGCGCCCTTACGCCAACGTGATTCGCCTGTCGGACATCGCCAACATTGCGCCGGCCATTGATGATCGCGAAGAAGTCGTGACCTGCGACCTCGCCGACAAACAAGCCGTGCATCAACTGGTTGAAGGCGTGGACGCGATCCTGCACTTCGGTGGCGTTTCCACAGAGCACTCATTCGAAGACATCCTCGGCGCCAACATCTGCGGCGTGTTCCATATCTACGAAGCAGCGCGCCGTCATGGCGTCAAGCGGGTGATTTTCGCCAGCTCCAACCACGTCATCGGTTTCTACAAACAGGATGAAGTGATCGACGCGCACTCCCCTCGCCGCCCCGACAGTTACTACGGTTTGTCCAAGTCCTACGGCGAAGACATGGCCACGTTCTACTTCGACCGCTACGGCATCGAGACCGTGAGCATTCGCATCGGCTCTTCGTTCCCGGAACCGCAAAACCGTCGAATGATGAGCACCTGGCTGAGCTTCGGCGACCTGACCCAATTGATCGAACGTTCCCTGTACGCGCCGAACGTCGGCCACACCGTGGTCTACGGCGCCTCCGACAACAAGAACGTCTGGTGGGACAACCGCTACGCCACCGCCCTGGGTTATGTGCCCAAGGACACTTCTGAAGTGTTCCGCGACAAAGTCGAAGCCCAGCCGATGCCCGCCGCGGATGACCCGGCGATGGTGTATCAGGGCGGTGCGTTTGTCGCGGCCGGGCCGTTTGGCGATTGAGTCACCGCGTTTTCACTTGATCCCCACAACAAAAACCAAGGGAATGAGTTGCCATGCAAGCCGAATTGATTGTCGATGCCCGTAACGCGGTCGGTGAAAGCCCGGTCTGGGTCCCCGAGGAAAACGCCCTGTACTGGGTGGATATTCCCGCCGGGGGCCTGCAACGCTGGAGCGCCGAAACCGGCCATGTTGCGGCCTGGACCGCGCCGGAGATGCTCGCCTGCATCGCACGCCATCGCGACGGCAGCTGGGTGGCCGGGATGGAAAGCGGATTTTTCCGCCTTCAGCCGCACAACGACGGCAGCCTCGACAGCGAACTGCTGGCCCGCGTCGAACATGCCCGCAGCGACATGCGCCTGAACGATGGTCGCTGCGACCGTCAGGGGCGCTTCTGGGCCGGCAGCATGGTGCTCAACATGGGCGCCAACGCGGCCGAGGGCACGCTCTATCGCTACAACGCCGGGCAACACGGGCCTGTCGACGCGCAACTCTCGGGATTCATCGTGCCCAATGGCCTGGGCTTCAGCCCGGACGGGCGGACGATGTACCTGTCTGACTCGCACCCGTTGATTCAACAGATCTGGGCCTTCGATTACGACATCGACAGCGGCACGCCGTCCAACCGGCGGCTGTTTGTCGACATGAATCAATTCCCCGGCCGCCCCGACGGCGCCGCCGTAGACGCCGACGGTTGCTACTGGATTTGCGCCAACGACGCCGGGCTGATTCACCGTTTCACCCCGGATGGCCGTCTCGATCGTTCCCTGGAAGTGCCGGTGAAAAAACCCACCATGTGCGCCTTCGGTGGCAGTCGGCTGGACACGCTGTTCGTGACCTCGATCCGCCCCGGTGACGACCAGGATGAACAGTCGCTGGCCGGCGGCGTTTTCGCCCTCACCCCCGGCGTCAAAGGGTTACCGGAACCTCTCTTCAACCACTAGCTGCAACCGCTCCTGCTGCACCGCTGCGCCTTGAATGAATACAAAAAAAATAACAACACTGGAGACAACCTCATGGACTTCAAACGCACCTTGCTCGCCGCTGCACTCCCGCTGGCCTTCACGCTCAGCAGCGTCGCGCACGCACTGGAACTGAAAATCGCCGACATCCACCCCGCCGGTTACCCGACCGTGGTGGCGGAAGAACAAATGGGCAAGACCCTGACGGCCGACAGCAACGGCGCACTGACCGTCAAAATGTTCGCCGGCGGCGTGCTCGGTTCGGAAAAGGAAGTGATCGAGCAGATGCAGGTCGGCGCGATCCAGATGGCACGCGTCAGCCTCGGCATTGTCGGGCCCGTGGTGCCGGACGTGAACGTGTTCAACATGCCGTTCATCTTCCGCGACCAGGCGCACATGCGCGCCGTCATCGACGGTGACGTCGGCGACGCCATCCTCGACAGGATCACCGACTCCGAATTCGGCCTGGTGGCCTTGGCCTGGATGGACGGCGGCACGCGCAACCTCTACACCAAGAAACCGGTGCGCAGCCTGGCCGACCTCAAAGGCATGAAAATTCGCGTGCAAGGCAACCCGATGTTCATCGAGACCATCAACGCCATGGGCGGCAACGGCATCGCGATGGACACCGGCGAAATCTTCAGTGCGTTGCAGACGGGCGTGATCGACGGCGCGGAAAACAATCCGCCGACCATGCTGGAGCACAACCACTATCAGAACGCCAAGTTCTACAGCCTGACCGGTCACCTGATCCTGCCTGAGCCGATCGTGATGTCGAAAATCACCTGGGAAAAACTCACCCCCGAGCAGCAGACGCTGGTGAAGAAAACCGCCAAGGCTGCACAAGCTCAGGAACGCACCTTGTGGGATGCAAAATCCGCCAGCAGTGAAGCAAAACTCAAGGCGGCGGGCGTCGAGTTCATTGCCGTCGACAAGAAGCCTTTCTATGACGCCACGGCCGACATTCGCGCGAAGTACGGCGCACCTTATGCCGATTTGATCAAGCGCATCGAAGCCGTTCAGTAACCCTCCCTGCATTCAAGAAAGGCCCGGCGCCGCTGACGTTGGTGTACGTCAGCGCGCGCCCGGTTACGGTGGAACCCGATGAAGAATCTGCTGCTACGTATCAACGACAGGATCTACATGACCTGCATCTGGGTGGCCGGCCTGTCAGTCCTGGCTATTTCCCTGATCATCCCTTGGGGCGTGTTCGCCCGTTACGTCCTCGGCACCGGCTCGAGCTGGCCGGAGCCCACTGCAATTTTGCTGATGATGGTGTTCACCTTCATCGGCGCGGCCGCCAGTTATCGCGCCGGCGCGCACATGGCGGTGGCGATGCTCACCGACCGCATGGCGCCTGAAATGCGCAAGACCATGAGCATTGTTTCCCAGTTGTTGATGGCGACCATTTGCCTGTTCATGGCGATCTGGGGCACCAAACTGTGCATGTCGACCTGGAACCAGTTCATGAGCGCCCTGCCCACCTTGCGCGTCGGCATCACGTACATGCCGATCCCGATTGGTGGCGTGCTGACGTTGATTTTTGTCCTGGAAAAACTCTTGCTCGGTGACCAGAGCAACCGTCGGGTCGTGCGTTTCGACCTGGTTGAAGAAAGCGAAGGTGCCGCATAAATGGACGCTCTGATTCTGCTGGGCAGTTTTATCGCTTTGATCCTGATCGGCATGCCGGTCGCCTACGCATTGGGCTTTGCCGCACTGATCGGGGCGTGGTGGATCGATATCCCGTTCCAGGCGCTGATGATTCAGGTCGCCGGCGGCGTGAACAAATTCTCCCTGCTGGCGATTCCGTTCTTCGTCCTGGCAGGCGCGATCATGGCCGAGGGCGGCATGTCCCGCCGGCTCGTGGCGTTTGCCGGTGTGCTGGTCGGTTTTGTGCGCGGCGGGCTGTCGCTGGTCAACATCATGGCCTCGACCTTCTTCGGCGCGATCTCCGGCTCGTCGGTGGCGGACACCGCTTCGGTGGGTTCGGTGCTGATTCCGGAAATGGAACGCCGTGGCTATCCACGGGAGTTCGCCACTGCGGTGACCGTCAGCGGCTCGGTACAAGCGCTGCTGACCCCGCCGAGCCACAACTCGGTGCTCTACTCGCTGGCTGCGGGCGGCACGGTGTCGATTGCCTCGCTGTTCATGGCCGGCGTTGTCCCGGGCCTGTTGATGAGCGCATGCCTGATGGTGCTGTGCCTGATCTTCGCGAAAAAGCGCAACTACCCCAAGGGCGAAGTCATTCCGATGCGCCAGGCGCTGAAGATCTGCGGCGAAGCCATGTGGGGTCTGATGGCGATGGTCATCATCCTCGGCGGGATTCTCTCGGGCATTTTCACCGCGACTGAGTCGGCGGCGATTGCGGTGCTCTGGTCGTTCTTCGTGACCATGTTTATCTACCGCGACTACAAGTGGAGCGAACTGCCGAAATTGATGCACCGCACAGTGCGCACGATTTCGATTGTGATGATCCTGATCGGCTTCGCGGCGAGCTTCGGCTACATCATGACGCTGATGCAGATCCCGGCAAAAATCACCACGATGTTCCTGACCCTGTCGGACAACCGTTACGTGATCCTGATGTGCATCAACGTCATGCTGCTGTTGCTCGGCACCGTGATGGACATGGCGCCGCTGATTCTGATTCTGACGCCGATTCTGATGCCAGTGATTCTGGGCATCGGCGTGGACCCGGTGCAGTTCGGCATGATCATGCTGGTGAACCTGGGGATTGGATTGATCACACCGCCGGTGGGCGCGGTACTGTTTGTGGGGTCGGCCGTGGGTAAAGTCAGTATCGAGAAAACCGTTAAGGCGCTGCTGCCGTTCTATGGCGTGCTGTTCCTGGTACTGATGGCCGTGACCTACATTCCGGCACTGTCGCTGTGGTTGCCGCATCTGGTGTTGTAAACCGCTAAAAAGATCGCAGCCTGCGGCAGCTCCTACATTGAAGGGCGGACAACCGCGTAGGAGCTGCCGCAGGCTGCGATCTTTTCAACTCTTCAACGCAAGACAAAAACCATGATCCTTCTCGAACTCGAAGACGAATTCACCCACCTCACCCTCGCCCCCGAACTCGGCGGCAGCATCGTCAACTGGACCGTACGCAGCACGGGCCAGCCGCTGTTGCGCCACAACGATGCCCACGCGCTGAACATGGGGCTGCCGGGCAAGCTCGGCTGCTTCCCCCTGGTGCCGTGGTCCAACCGCATTTCCGACGGCGGTTTCGACCGCCCGGACGGCTGGCTCGCGCTTGAGCCCAACAGCCTCACCGATCCCTTGCCCATTCACGGCAGCGCCTGGCAGCAGCCGTGGCAGGTGATTTCGCAGGCGCCGGATGAAGTCATCCTGCAACTCGACAGCATCACGCCGTTTGCTTATCGCGCCCGTCAGCGTTTCCATCTGAGCGCTGGGAAACTGAGCATCGAATTACACGTCACCCATCTGGCCGAATGTGCCGCGTGGCATGGTCTGGGGCTTCATCCGTATCTGCCGCGCACCGCTGGCACGCAATTACAGGCAACAGCCGCGCAGGTCTGGCTGAGCGACGCGTCCAAACTGCCGACACGACTCGATGCGTTGCCCACGGAATGGGATTTCCAGCAGCTCAAGGCGTTGCCCGACACGCTGGTCGACAATGGTTTCTGCGAGTGGGATGGCCACTGTCTGATCCAGCAACCCGACCTCGGCTATGAACTGGAATGCCAGGCCAGCGGCAGCGATTACTACTTGCTCTACTGCCCGGTCGGCCTGGCGTTTTTCTGCGTCGAACCGGTGAGCCATCCGGTCAATGCGCATCACTTGCCCGGCCGCCCTGGACTGGTGTTACTGGAACAAGGTCAGTCCACTGAGCTGGGATTCAGTTTGCAATATCGGCCGATGTAAGCGTCAAGCCTGCAACAGCATGGACACCGCGACCATCAGGCACACACCTGCAAATCCAATCTGCAACGCACGCGCCGGGACCTTGGCGCTCACCTTTCGCCCAATGACCATGCCGGCGACGCTGGCGACGATAAACGCCGCGCCCAAACGGTCGATAGTCACCCCGGCTTGAAACGCGCCGATCACACCGATGGCGGAGATCAGGCTGATCACCATCAACGAAGTCGCGACGATTCCGCGCATTTGCACATCGGTCAGTTGCTTGAACGCCGGGACGATCAAGAACCCGCCGCCCACGCCGAGCAAGCCGGAGACCACACCAGTCACCGCGCCGAGCGCCGCCAGGGTGGCGGTGCATTTGGCGGTCCAGGAAAAGCGCCCGGTCTGTTGATCGAGCATGCAGTTTTTCTGGCCCCAGCTGGCGTGGCCGTGGTCGCTCGGCCCTGCGTCCTGGCGCTCGCGGCGCAGCATCCGCCAGGCCACCATGACCATCAGCAGGCTGAACAGGATCATCAGGATTTTTTCCGGCAACTGATGGGCGACGTAAATGCCCACCGGCGAGAACATCGCCCCCAACAGGGCAATCAGCATTGCCGCGCGATAGCGCACCAGGCCGTGGCGCAGACCGTCAATCGCGCCGACCGCTGCCGCACTGCCGACCGCGAACAAAGCGACCGGGGCCGCCTGAGTCATGGTCAACCCCAACCCCAGCACCAGGGCCGGCACCGCAAGAATGCCACCACCGGCACCGGTCAATCCGAGAACCAGCCCCATGACCACACCCAAAAAACTTGCCAGCAACATAAAACGCTCATGATCCGTGAGAACAAGCCGGGAACGCCCGGTATCGATGACTGACAGGATAGAGCCCGCACAGCTTTTTTCATCATTTGAATTGTGGTGGGGCTGGTCAGCGCAGGGAAAATGACACTACCCTGAACGTCTGTCCCAAAAGAATCGGCCACCATGCCTGCCTTGATTAAAGCCTTCCTCGACCCCGCCTCGTCGACCTACAGTTACGTGATCTACGAAGCCGATGGCGGACAATGTGCGATCGTCGACCCGGTGCTCGACTACGACCCGGCTGCCGGGCGTACCGCGCACCTTCAGGCGGACAAAATCATCGCCTTCGTTGAAAAACATCAGTTGCGCGTGCAATGGCTGCTGGAAACCCACGCCCACGCCGATCATCTGTCCGCCGCGCCGTACCTGCGCCAGAAGCTGGGCGGCAAGATTGCGATTGGTCAGTCGATCAGCAAAGTTCAGGGGGTGTTCAAGGGGCTGTTCAACCTTGAGCCGGAATTTGCCGTGGACGGTTCGCAGTTCGATCATCTGTTCGCGCCGGACGAATCGTTCATGATCGGCAACCTCAAGGCAACGGCGCTGCACGTGCCCGGACATACGCCGGCGGACATGGCCTATCTGGTCGACAGTGACATGATTCTGGTCGGCGATACGCTGTTCATGCCGGACGTGGGTACCGCCCGTTGCGACTTTCCCGGCGGCAATGCCAGTCAGCTGTTTGCCTCGATCCGCAAGCTGCTGGCGTTTCCGGCGAGCGTGCGTCTTTTCGTCTGCCACGACTATCCGCCCGAAGGTCGGGAAACCGAGTGCCAGAGCACCGTGGGCGAGCAGCGTAAAAGTAACATCCACGTTCATGACGGCATCGATGAAGCCGGGTTCGTGGCAATGCGCACCGAACGCGATGCCGGTTTGGGCATGCCGACGCTGTTGTTGCCGGCGATTCAGGTGAATGTGCGCGCGGGGAATTTGCCCCCGGCGGAAGATAATGGCGTGACTTACCTGAAAATCCCCCTGAACAAACTCTGAACGTCAAAAGATCGCAGGCTTCGCCAGCTCCTACATATTTGATTGCGTGCACCCCGTAGGAGCTGCCGAAGGCTGCGATCTTTTGATCTTCAACTCGCCAGAGTCAGTCCATTCGCCGGCAATGGCAGCGCTGTTTTATAGCGCACCTGCTTCAGCGCAAAGCTCGAGCGGATATTGGCCACGCCAGGAACCTTGGTGAGGAAATCCATCATGAAGCGTTCCAGCGACTGAATGGTCGGCACCAGCACCCGGATCAAATAATCCGGATCCCCCGCCATCAGATAACACTCCATCACCTCCGGGCGGTCCGAGATCGCCTCTTCGAAATGCTGCAACGCCTCTTCCACCTGTTTCTCCAGGCTCACGTGAATAAACACGTTGACGTGCAGCCCCAGCAAATCGGCATCCAGCAGCGTCACTTGCTCACGGATCAGGCCCAATTCTTCCATCGCCTTGACCCGATTGAAGCACGGCGTCGGCGACAGGTTGACCGAGCGTGCGAGGTCGGCGTTGGTGATACGCGCGTTCTCCTGAAGGCTGTTGAGAATGCCGATATCGGTACGGTCGAGTTTACGCATGAGACAAAACCACCTGTTTTTTGTGTTTATGCAGATTTTTTATCCTCAAATGATCTTGGGCGCAATGAAACACAGATAAATATTCTCCTGCGCCCGGCCTATGATGTTTGTAGGACAAGATTTCCATTACACGTGGGAAGACGGTCAGCTCACTACAAGAAATTCACAAGATCGAGCGTAGAAGCCATGAACCAAGCGTATGAACCGCTGCGTCTGCACGTCCCCGAACCCTCGGGCCGCCCAGGCTGCAAAACCGACTTTTCCTACCTGCGTCTGACCGACGCCGGTACGGTGCGCAAACCCGCCATTGACGTAGAACCCGCCGACACGGCCGACCTGGCCAAAGGCCTGATTCGCGTGCTCGACGACGAGGGCAATGCCCTCGGTCCGTGGGCCGAAGGCGTCCCGGTCGAGATCCTGCGTAAAGGCATGCGCGCCATGCTCAAGACGCGGATCTTCGACAACCGCATGGTTGTCGCCCAGCGTCAGAAAAAAATGTCGTTCTACATGCAAAGCCTTGGCGAAGAAGCCATCGGCAGCGCTCAGGCCCTGGCCTTGAACATCGACGACATGTGTTTCCCGACGTATCGCCAGCAAAGCATCCTGATGGCACGCGAAGTGCCGCTGGTGGGCCTGATCTGCCAGTTGCTGTCCAACGAGCGCGATCCGCTCAAGGGCCGACAGCTGCCGATCATGTATTCGGTCAAGGAATCCGGCTTCTTCACCATTTCCGGCAACCTCGCCACCCAATTCGTACAAGGCGTGGGCTGGGGCATGGCCTCGGCGATCAAGGGCGACACCAAAATCGCCTCGGCGTGGATCGGCGACGGCGCCACCGCTGAGTCCGACTTCCACACCGCCCTCACCTTCGCCCACGTTTACCGTGCACCGGTGATCCTCAACGTGGTCAACAACCAGTGGGCGATCTCGACGTTCCAGGCGATTGCCGGTGGTGAAGCCACCACCTTCGCCGGTCGTGGCGTCGGTTGCGGCATTGCATCCCTGCGGGTCGACGGCAACGATTTTGTCGCCGTGTATGCCGCCTCTGCCTGGGCCGCCGAACGCGCCCGCCGCAACCTTGGCCCGACCATGCTCGAATGGGTCACCTACCGCGCGGGCCCGCATTCCACCTCCGATGATCCTTCGAAATACCGTCCTGCCGACGACTGGAGCTACTTCCCGTTGGGCGACCCGATTGCACGCCTCAAGCAGCACCTGGTGAAAATCGGCCACTGGTCCGAAGAGGAACACGCTGCGGTCAGCGCCGAACTGGAAGCCGAAGTGATTGCCGCGCAGAAAGAAGCCGAGCAATACGGCACCCTCGCTGGCGGTCAGATTCCAAGCGCCGCGACCATGTTCGAAGACGTCTATAAAGAGATGCCGGAGCACTTGAAGCGCCAGCGTCAAGAGTTGGGGATCTGACATGAACGATCACAACAACAATATCGAGTTGGAAACCGCCATGACCACAACCACCATGACCATGATCCAGGCCCTGCGCTCGGCCATGGATGTGATGCTTGAACGTGACGACAACGTCGTAGTGTTCGGTCAGGACGTCGGCTATTTCGGCGGCGTGTTCCGTTGCACCGAAGGCCTGCAGAACAAGTACGGCACTTCCCGCGTGTTCGACGCGCCGATCTCCGAAAGCGGCATCGTCGGGGTCGCCGTGGGCATGGGCGCTTACGGTTTGCGCCCGGTGGCCGAGATTCAGTTCGCCGACTACGTGTACCCGGCGTCTGACCAGATCATTTCCGAAGCCGCTCGCCTGCGTTATCGCTCGGCGGGCGAATTCACTGCGCCGATGACCCTGCGCATGCCATGCGGCGGCGGCATCTACGGCGGCCAGACCCACAGTCAGAGTATCGAGGCGATGTTCACTCAGGTTTGCGGCTTGCGCACGGTGATGCCGTCCAACCCGTACGACGCCAAAGGCTTGCTGATCGCTTCGATTGAAAACGATGACCCGGTGATCTTCCTCGAGCCAAAACGTCTGTACAACGGCCCGTTCGATGGCCACCACGACCGCCCGGTGACGCCGTGGTCGAAACACCCTTCTGCACAAGTCCCGGACGGTTACTACACGGTGCCGCTGGATGTCGCCGCCATCACCCGCCCCGGCAAGGCTGTGACCATCCTGACCTACGGCACCACGGTCTATGTGTCGCAAGTCGCGGCTGAAGAAACCGGGATCGATGCGGAAGTCATCGACCTGCGCAGCCTGTGGCCGCTGGACCTGGAAACCATCGTCAACTCGGTGAAGAAAACCGGCCGTTGCGTGATCGTTCACGAAGCGACGCGCACCTGTGGCTTCGGCGCCGAACTGGCGGCGTTGGTCCAGGAGCACTGCTTCCATTACCTGGAAGCGCCGATTGAGCGCGTCACCGGTTGGGACACCCCCTACCCGCACGCGCAAGAATGGGCGTATTTCCCTGGTCCGTCCCGTGTGGGCGCGGCTTTGCATCGGGTTATGGAGGTCTGAATGGGCACGCACGTTATTAAAATGCCGGACATTGGTGAAGGCATCGCGGAAGTTGAATTGTCGGTGTGGCACGTCAAGGTCGGTGACCTGGTCGTCGAAGATCAGGTGCTGGCCGATGTGATGACCGACAAGGCGATGGTCGACATCCCTTCGCCGGTGCACGGCAAGGTGATTTCGCTGGGCGGCGTGCCCGGCGAAGTCATGGCAGTGGGCAGCATTCTGATCAGCATTGAAGTCGAAGGCACGGGCAACGTTAAAGAGTCGGCGCAGCCTGTGGCCGTGGCTGTGAAAGAAGCTGCGGCGCCGAAAGCCGAAGCGGTTGCCGAAAGCAAACCTGCCCCTGCTGCAGCGCCTCGAACTGCTGTATGCCAAGGCCCGATGGTGGCGCGCGAGGCCGATGAACGTCCACTGGCCTCGCCGGCCGTGCGCAAACATGCGCTGGACCTCGGCATTCAACTGCGTCTGGTGCGTGGCACCGGCCCTGCCGGTCGCGTGCTCCATGAAGACCTCGACACTTATCTGGCACAAGGTCAGTCGAACACCTCGACCGCCACCCCTGCCGCTTACGCCCAACGCAATGACGAAGAACAGATCCCGGTCATCGGCATGCGTCGCAAGATTGCGCAACGTATGCAGGACGCCACCCAGCGCGCAGCCCACTTCAGTTACGTCGAAGAAATCGACGTCACTGCCGTGGAAGAATTGCGCGCGCACCTCAACGAAAAATACGGCGCGACGCGCGGCAAGCTGACGTTGCTGCCCTTTCTGGTCCGTGCGCTGGTCGTTGCCCTGCGCGACTTCCCGCAGATCAACGCCCGTTACGACGATGAAGCCCAAGTCATCACCCGCCTCGGCGCGGTGCATGTAGGCATCGCCACCCAGGCCGACATCGGCTTGATGGTGCCGGTAGTGCGGCACGCCGAAGCCCGCAGCCTGTGGGACAACGCTGGCGAAATCTCCCGATTGGCCAACGCAGCGCGTAACGGCAAGGCCAGCCGCGACGAACTGTCCGGATCGAGCATCACCCTGACCAGCCTCGGCGCGTTGGGCGGCATCGTCAGTACGCCGGTGTTGAACCTGCCGGAAGTGGCCATCGTCGGCGTCAACAAAATCGTCGAACGCCCGATGGTCGTCAAAGGGCAAATCGTGATTCGCAAGATGATGAACCTCTCCAGTTCCTTCGATCACCGCGTGGTCGATGGCATGGACGCGGCACAATTCATCCAGGCCATTCGTGGCTTGCTCGAACAACCCGCCACCTTGTTTGTGGACTGATTTTAGTGGGGCCTCAATGCAAACTCTAAACACCACGCTGCTGATCATCGGCGGCGGACCCGGCGGTTACGTGACGGCAATTCGTGCCGGCCAGTTGGGCATTTCGACCATTTTGGTGGAAGGCGAATCACTGGGCGGTACCTGCCTGAACATCGGCTGCATTCCGTCCAAAGCATTGATTCATGTCGCCGAACAGCTCCACCAGACCCGGCACCACAACGAGCACTCAGCGCTGGGCATCAGCGTTTCCGCACCGGTTCTGGATGTCAGCAAAAGCGTCGAGTGGAAGGATGGCATCGTTGATCGCCTGACCACCGGCGTCGCGGCATTGCTGAAAAAGAACAAAGTCCAGGTGATTGAGGGCTGGGCCAAGGTCATCGACGGCAAAACCGTTGAAGTCGGCGACACGCGTATTCAGTGCGACCACCTGGTGCTCGCCACCGGTTCGAAGAGCGTGAACCTGCCAATGCTGCCAATTGGCGGGCCGATCATCTCTTCCACCGAGGCGCTGGCGCCGACATCGGTGCCGAAACGTCTGGTAGTCGTCGGAGGTGGTTATATCGGTCTGGAGCTGGGGATTGCCTATCGCAAACTCGGCGCCGAGGTCAGCGTAGTTGAGGCGCAGGATCGCATCCTGCCAGCCTATGACGCTGAACTGACTCAACCTGTACACGATGAATTGAAAAAGCTGGGGGTGAAGCTTTACTTGAAGCACAGCGTCCAAGGCTTTGATTCTTCGAGCAATACCTTGCAAGTTGCTGATCCCAACGGCGATACCTTGAACCTGGAAACCGATCAAGTACTGGTGGCCGTCGGTCGCAAGCCAAATAGCCAGGGCTGGAACCTTGAAGCACTGAATCTGGACATGAACGGTTCGTCGATCAGGATCGATAACCGCTGCCAGACCAGCATGCGCAACGTCTACGCCATCGGTGACTTGAGCGGCGAACCGATGCTCGCGCACCGGGCCATGGCTCAGGGTGAGATGGTGGCGGAGTTGATCAGCGGCAAAACCCGTGAATTCAACCCGACCGCAATTGCCGCCGTGTGCTTTACCGACCCGGAACTGGTGGTGGTTGGCAAGACCCCGGATGAGGTCAAGGCGGCGGGTCTGGACTGCATCGTTTCGAGCTTCCCGTTCGCGGCGAATGGCCGGGCGATGACGCTGGAGTCCAAAAGCGGTTTCGTGCGGGTCGTCGCTCGTCGGGACAATCATCTGATTGTCGGTTGGCAGGCGGTGGGCGTGGGCGTTTCGGAGTTGTCGACCGCGTTTGGCCAGAGCCTGGAAATGGGCGCTCGACTGGAAGACATCGCTGGCACCATTCATGCGCATCCAACGCTGGGTGAAGCGGTGCAGGAAGCGGCGTCGCGTGCTCTGGGGCATGCGTTGCATCTGTGAAGATCAAAGGATCGCAGCCTTCGGCAGCTCCTACAGGCCGTACGCAACAACAGGAGCTGCCGCAGGCTGCGATCTTTTAGCTTGATTGCACTGCGAAACAGCCCTGGAATGAAGTATTGTTGTCCCCATCCAAAAAACGTCAGAAGCCTTGAACCGTTTCGGCGGTTGTTCAGTGATAGAGGGTGTCATGAGTAACGAAAGCATCAATTGGGACAAGCTGGGTTTTGATTACATCAAGACAGACAAGCGCTATCTCTCGCACTATCGCAATGGCGAGTGGGACAAAGGCACCCTGACCGAAGACAACGTGCTGCACATCAGCGAAGGCTCGACTGCTCTTCACTATGGTCAGCAATGCTTTGAAGGCCTGAAGGCCTATCGTTGCAAGGACGGTTCGATCAACCTGTTCCGTCCGGACCAGAACGCCGCACGTATGCAACGCAGCTGCGCTCGCCTGCTGATGCCACAGGTGTCCACCGAGCAGTTCATCGAAGCCTGCAAGGACGTAGTCCGCGCCAACGAGCGTTTCATCCCGCCTTACGGCACCGGCGGCGCGCTGTACCTGCGACCGTTCGTGATCGGCGTGGGTGACAACATCGGTGTGCGCACCGCCCCCGAGTTCATCTTCTCGATCTTCTGCATCCCGGTCGGCGCCTACTTCAAGGGCGGCCTGACCCCGCACAACTTCCTGATTTCCAGCTACGACCGTGCCGCACCACAAGGCACCGGCGCGGCCAAGGTCGGTGGCAACTACGCCGCCAGCCTGATGCCAGGTTCCCAGGCCAAGAAGGCGCACTTTGCCGATTGCATTTACCTGGACCCGATGACCCACACCAAAATCGAGGAAGTCGGTTCGGCCAACTTCTTCGGGATCACCCATGACAACAAGTTTGTGACCCCGAACTCGCCGTCGGTACTGCCAGGCATCACCCGCCTGTCATTGATCGAACTGGCCAAGTCGCGTCTGGGCCTGGAAGTGGTTGAAGGTGACGTGTTCATCGACAAGCTGTCCGACTTCAAGGAAGCCGGCGCTTGCGGTACCGCAGCCGTGATCACCCCAATCGGTGGCATCAGCTATAACGACCACCTGCATGTGTTCCACAGCGAAACCGAAGTCGGCCCGGTCACCCAGAAGCTCTACAAAGAGCTGACGGGCGTACAGACTGGCGAGATCGAAGCGCCAGCAGGCTGGATCGTCAAGGTCTGACCTGACCTGCGCTGCATCGAAAGCCCCCCATCGCCTTGGCGATGCGGGGCTTTTTTATGAGCCTTGACCGCGTTCAGTGTCGCTCAGTGCGATACGCTTGCCACCCCTGCCCTTGATCCCGCTGGCCTGACCGTCCTGTTGCTTGCCGGTCCGCGCTTGAGTGATCAACCCCGGAATCAATGCGCCTTCAGGCAGGTTTTTCCAGAATCGCGCCGGTAAATGGCCCTGCATGACCTTCGGATTAAGCCGTGCCGGATTGAAGATGTGGCTGTAATAGGTCAACCACATGTCACCGTGCGGATCATCGACGTTTTGCGCCAGTTGCTGCCACTCAACCGGGCACTGACGATGGTGGATCAACTGCTCGCCATCGAAGTAAACCCCGTCCCGGGGCGTAGCAATCAACCAGCGATGTTGGCCCATACGACCGATGAAGTGTTCACTGGCACTGTGCAGAATGTCGTGGGCCGGTTCATGCCAGGCAACATAGTGCGGCCCTTCGTTTTCCGGCAGAGCGACAAACCGCACGAATGCATGTAGATGATGAGATTCACGCTGTATCTGTTTGATTCTTCTATTGAATTCACTGCCAAGTTGATCGCCCGCCATCATCGCAGTGCGATCTCCATGACTGACGCGCCACAGCACTTCGTATAACAAACTCCAACGCTGGTCCCCGCGATAACGGGCGGCGCGCTCAAGGGTGTCGAGCAACATCCGTGGGATTCGCGCCTGAAAGGGCCCTTGCGCCTCCGGCAGCGACTCATCGCTGGCAAACAGATCGGTCACGCCTTCACTGGCCCAACTCACCCGACTGGGATCAACCTCATGACTCAGCAGCCAGCGCGCCTGCTGCCGCCAGAGGTCGAACAGGTCGTCGCAATCCAGCGTGATCATCCCCACAACCCCATTTGCTGCGGTTGCGGCCGGTCGCGCAATTGCTGGTACAGCAGATGACTGGTGACCTCGGCCTGCTGCGGATGGTAGTCACTGGTGATGAAAAACGGTTTGGCCTTGGCCAGTACGCAGCGCATTCGCGCGAGGTCTTCGTAGCGAATCCGACGCTGTTGGCGCAGTTCTACCAAACGTTCGGTGGTGCGCAGACCAATCCCGGGAATGCGCGAAATCAACGAAGCATCGGCACGATTGAGGTCCAGCGGAAAGACTTCGCGATTTTCCAGCGCCCAGGCCAGTTTCGGGTCGATGTCCAACGCCAGGTGCCCGGGCCCCTTGAACAGTTCGCCAGCGGTGAAACCGTAGCTGCGCAACAGGAAATCCGCCTGATACAAGCGATGCTCGCGCATCAGCGGCGGCGCGGCCAAGGGCACACTCTTCGGGCTGTTCGGGATCGGACTGAACGCCGAGTAGTACACCCGACGCAAGCGAAAGTTGCCGTACAACGCCTGGGCACTGTGAAGAATGGTGCTGTCGTCGGTGTCATCGGCACCGACGATCATTTGCGTGCTCTGCCCGGCGGGGGCGAATTTAGGTGCACGGGGTTCGTTGAGAACGGTTTGTTCGCCGGTGTAGATGGTCTGCATCGCTTGTTTGATCGAGCCCAGCTGTTTCTCCGGCGCCAGGGTCTGGAGGCTGGCGTCGGTGGGCAACTCGATGTTGACGCTCAACCGATCGGCGTAACGCCCCGCTTCCTCGATCAGCGCCGGATCGGCTTCGGGGATGGTCTTGAGGTGGATGTACCCGCGAAACTCATGGTCTTCGCGCAGCAGTTTCGCGACGCGGATCAACTGCTCCATGGTGTAGTCGGCCGAGCGGATGATGCCGGAACTGAGAAACAGCCCGCTGACGCAGTTGCGGCGGTAGAAATCCATCGTCAGCGTGACCACTTCTTCCGGCGTGAAACGTGCGCGCGGGACATCACTGGAACGGCGGTTGACACAATACTGGCAGTCGTAAAGACAGAAGTTGGTCAGCAGGATTTTCAGCAGCGAAACGCAACGCCCGTCCGGTGTGTAGCTGTGGCAGATGCCCATGCCATTGGTCGAACCCAATCCGCTCTTGCCCTCGGAGCTGCGCTTGGGCGCGCCACTGCTGGCGCAGGACGCGTCGTATTTGGCGGCGTCGGCGAGAATGCTGAGCTTGTCGATGAGTTCCATGGCATGAACCTTATACTGTGTGGATATACAGTATAGAGTCGATCCCGCTGGCACAAGGCGTCAACTGACCCTTGGTCGGGTGAACAACAAGATCGCAGGCTGCGCCAGCTCCTACGCCGTATGGGTTCCTCCGGTAGGAGCTGCCTCAGGCTGCGATCTTTTAAATCGCCGAACTCCCGTATTAGTTACACAGTGTTAAAGGTGTAATGCCTCGTCGCGGGTTTATCCGCGGTGGCTTTCTCCCTAGAGTCATGCTGATAAAAGTCAGTGAGGCGTCATCGATGCAAACCCAATTTGACACGGCTCTCAGCGCTTTCCCCAGGGCAGACCTGTTGCAAGGCCCCACGCCCATTCAGCGCGCCGAGCGCCTCGAACAGCTGCTGGGCCTTGAGTCGCAAGGCATTCGCCTGTTTCTCAAGCGCGACGATCACATGTTGCTGGGCGGTGGCGGCAACAAACTGCGCAAACTCGAATTTCATCTCGGCGCGGCGCAGCAGGAGGCTGTTGACACGGTCATTACCGTCGGCGGCCTCCAGTCCAACCATGCGCGCCTGACCGCCGCCGTCTGCGCTCGCCTGGGCATCGATTGCGAATTGATTCTGACGCGCTCGGTGCCCAAGGCCGACGTTGATTACGAACTCAACGGCAATGTGTTGCTCGACCAATTGTTCGGCGCAACGCTCGAGGTGCTTGCAGCAGGCACCGACTCACTCGCCCGGGCCGAGGCTCGTGCGGCACAACTGCGGGAATCGGGACGCAAGGTCATGGTGATTCCCATGGGCGGTTCAACGCCGCTCGGCAGTCTCGGCTATGCACGCTGCGCAGCGGAAATCGCGCAACAAGAGTCTGGCCTCGGCCTGATCTTCAACCAGGTCGTGGTGCCCAACGGCAGCGCCGGCACCCACGCCGGGCTCGCGGCTGGCTTTGAGTTGCTGGAGCGCGGCACGTCGATCGTCAAGGCCTACTCGGTGTTATCGGATCGGGACTCGTCCGCCGCCCGCACCCGGACATTGACCCAGGACACACTGACGTTACTGGGCAGCAACGCCATCGTTCAGGCCCATGAGATCGTCATTGACGGCAGTCAGCTGGGCGCAGGTTACGGTCTGCCGACCCAAGCCATGCAAGACGCGGTACGTTTGATGGCTCGCGCCGAAGGCCTGCTGATCGACCCGGTTTACTCAGGTAAAGCATTTGCGGGCCTGCTGGCCGATCTCCAACAACGGCGTTTCCGTGAAGGTGCCAACCTACTGTTTGTGATGACGGGCGGAACGCCTGGGTTATATGCCTATCGGGAAACCTTCCAGGCTTAGCCTCCGGTCAATCCCAGAACACTCGAACAAGTCGTAATGACTCTATTTGCAGTCATTAAGACTCCCAGAGCATCGAGTCACAATAACAACATCCTTTACTCGCCCCGCGCCCGACGGGGCTCTGCGTGTTGGCCCGTTTCTTGAAAATGTTCTCGCGCGCTCGAAAAGCCTGCGAACGCACAAACAACGCAACAGGCTGCCCATGAGTAAAAGGATTGCTGCATGCACAATGAATTTCACAATCGCCTGGCCGTTGTCACCGGTGCCAGCTCCGGCATCGGCCTGGCCGTCACCGAACGGCTGCTGGAACAGGGCGCTCGCGTTTTGGGGATGTCACGCCAGCTCGGCGGACTGGGGGCACTGGCGGAACGCTTCAACGACCAGTTGGCCTGGGTCGCGGGCGATGTGACCCGCCCAGAGGATCTGGCACGATTGGCTGATCGCGCCGCCACCTTGGGGCAGGTGCATTTCGTCGTACCCAATGCGGGCATCGCGCAATTGGCCGAGGGCCTTGATGTGTCAGCCTTCGACCGGCAATGGGCGGTGAACGGCGCAGCGGCGCTGAACACCTTGGGGTGCCTGCGCAGCCATCTGGCTGATTCCGCTTCCGTGGTGTTCATCGGCACATTCCTCGCCGAATTGACCTTTCCCGGACTGGCCGCCTATATCGCCTCCAAAGCCGCATTGATTGCCCATGCGCGCACCCTGGCGGTTGAGCTGGCCCCCTTGGGCATTCGCATCAACACCGTCTCGCCCGGCCCTACTGCCACGCCGATCTGGTCGACACTGGGACTTAAAACTGAAGAACTGGGCGAGGTCGCCAACGCCGTCAATGCGAGGCTGCTCGATGGAAAATTCCTCGAAGCCGGTGCGGTGGCAGACGTGATCCTGTTCCAGCTCAGTCGCGGCGCTCGCAACGTGTACGGGCAGGACTGGATCGTCGACAGTGGCTACTCAGTGCGATGAAACCTGACTGGCGCGGCGATCACTCATCCCGCGTCAGCATCTCCAGCAATTCAATCTCGAAAATCAGATTCGAATTCGGCGTGATCTTGCCCATCGTGCGTTGGCTGGCCCCCAGATGAACCAGGATTCGCCACCTGCGTCTACCGCAGGCCCGCATCCCGTGATTCATAGCCATTTGTAACGACACCTCGATCTTCAGAACCGTCCTACATCAATAAAAAACTCTTTGATATAGCGTCCGCATCGTCTTCAAAATATTGAACAAGGAAGCTCATGGCGAGTAAAGCTGGCATCCCTCGGGTTCAAAATCCGCCTTCAGGAGACGGACACCACATCACCAGTCGCTACATGACCCCCAAAGAACTGCTGAAGCGCGCTGACGAACAGAAAAAATACGATGATATGTTGGCCCGGCAACGAGAGTATGAAAACCGATTACCAGAATCCACTCAACGACAGAACCACCCTGACTCCATGGGTTGCGTGTTCGCCAAAAGCTGCGACCTCCCGGAAGGAGTAATCAACTACGAAAACCCAAGCGGGTTTGTTCCTGTCGGGAAGCTGGCCGATTACGGAAAATTCTTGCTCCTGGGTGGTAGAGAAAAGGATACAGCGGGAAATACACCACTCAAAAAAATCAGCGGTAGCGTATTACCTGCGGGCTTCGGAACGCTTCTCTTGGGCGGGACTGCCGGGGCGGGCTCCGGCGCAAGTGCTACTGCGGGTGCAAGCGCTGCAACGGCAGGAGTTGCTGCGGGTTTCCTGGTAGGAATGGTCGCACTGCTCTGGCCATCAAGTCTGGGAGACAGCTCCCTTTACACCGAGGCACAGCTGAAATCGCTTAAAGAAGGTCGCACACGTGTCCGACTTCACGTCGAACAGCAGGCTGATGGCACCTTGAAGGGATACGGATACAACACCCAGAAGCGCAGTGATTGGGAAATGGTTCCTGTAGTGCAGTTCGTAGCTCAGGGCTCCCGACAAGTGGCTGACTTCGGCAACGGCACCACGTTGATATGGACGCCGTCCGTTGACCCGGCCAGCACGTCGGGAACCCCACCGCTAGAAAGTGCCCCCCAAGCCCCGCACATCTGGATTTATCCGCCTACTGACAAGGCAGATACCGTCATTGTCAACCCGATCTACCCGCCTGAGTACAAGGACTTCATCCTTATCTTTCCGGCTGATTCCGGCATAAAGCCTCTTTACATTGTCATTTCCCTGCGATTCGATGCTGCCAGTTACCATGGAAAGACAGATACGCCAGTGAAAAGCAAGGGTCCCGAGAATGGCCAGGAAGCTTTAGATAATTCGGTACAGGTAAAACCTACATCGGAACGCAGGATTGGTATCGATTCCAAAACCAACGAGTTTGTGGTCTTCGATCATACGGGAGGGGACGACTACCACGGACATGTCAGAGCCTGGAATAAACTCCATCAAGATATGAAGAACGCATTGATCAAGGCAAAAATAACTGACACCAAGGGAAATATCTTAGGAGCTAAACAGTGAGCCTTATCTATCACGATCCGTCGATTAGCCATGACGAAGCAGTCAGCCTGTTTGATAGCGGCATAGAAAAGAACATTGTTACCGCGCTGATTTCCATCGGTTTAAATGAGCAAGATAGCGACTGGGCCCAAACCATTTGCTTGAACCATCTCGAGAGTGGGACTCAGTCGGTCGCTGCGGCAGCAGTCACCGCTCTCGGCCACGTAGCCCGCAGATTCGGTGAGCTGAAAATGCAAGCCGTGATGCCCGCTCTTGATTCCGTAAAAGGAAAATTCCCTGCACTGGAAGCAACAGTTGCTGACACGCTCGACGATATTGAGATGTTCACATGACTCGTTAAATCAACACCAGAAATTACCCCCCATACCCCACTGTTTGTCCTCACAGAGATGGCGGGGTTCGCCATATCAGCCTATACCCGACAAATCAGTCATCCCGCGTCAGCACCTCCAGCAACTCGATCTCGAAAACAAGATTTGAATTCGGCGTGATCTTGCCCATCGTGCGTTCGCCGTAGGCCAGGTGCGCCGGCACCAGCAATTTGCGCTTGCCGCCGACTTGCATCCCGATAATCCCCTGATCCCACCCTTTGATCACTCGTCCGGTGCCAATCACGCACTGGAAAGGTTTGCCACGGCTGTAGGAAGAATCGAACTCGGTGCCGTCTTCCAGCCAGCCGCGATACTGGGTGGTAATCAGTGCGCCTTTGACGGCGGCTTTGCCCTCGCCGTGGGCGATGTCGATGATTTGCAGTTCGTCGTTCATGTTTCTACTCTTTTACTGTTGCCCGGGTCCGGGGCGCGGACGAAGGTTTTCGCAGAATTCGCCGCTGAAGGCAATCCATGGAACCGACGCGCCCAAGGCCTGCTCACATAAGTATCAACCTCGTATTCGGGAAAGGACGCTCTGATGACCGACCCACAACGACTGTGCAGCTTCATTCCGCCCTATATTCTCAATCGAATCATCGCCCACGGTTCCGAGCGTCAGCGCTCTCATGCGATGGAGACCTTGAGCCACGTGCGCACGCTTCGGCACGTGCCGGGTTCGCCGGTGCGTTCCGCCGCCGCGACGATCCTGCCCCCCTCCACCGAACCCGGCCAGGCCCAGCGCAGCATTCATGACGCGCAAGGCAAAATGCTCCTGCCGGGAATGCCCGCGCGCCTTGAAGGCCAACCCGCGACGGGCGATCCGGCGGTGGACGAGGCCTACGATGCGCTGGGCGCCAGTTATGATTTCTTCTGGAAAGTGCTGGGTCGCGACTCTATCGACAATCAGGGCTTTGCGCTGGTCGGCAGCGTGCATTACGGCCAGGCGTACGAAAACGCGTTCTGGAACGGTGCGCAAATGGTCTTCGGGGACGGTGACGGCGAGATCTTCGAGCGCTTCACCCGCTCGCTGGATGTGATCGGGCACGAGCTGACTCATGGCATCATCGAAAGCGAAGCCGGGCTGATCTATGCCAACCAGTCCGGGGCATTGAATGAATCGATCTCCGACGTGTTCGGGGTATTGATCAAGCAATACGTACTGGGCCAGACCGCCGCAGAAGCGGACTGGCTGATCGGCGCCGACCTGCTTACGCCGCGTATCAAGGGCATTGGCCTGCGTTCGATGGCCCATCCGGGCACGGCGTACGACGACCCGCTGCTGGGCAAGGATCCCCAACCGGATCACATGCGCAAATTCGTCATCACTGAGGAAGACAACGGCGGCGTGCACATCAATTCCGGCATTCCCAACCGCGCGTTTTACCTCGTGGCCCAAGGCCTGGGCGGGTTCGCCTGGGAAAAAGCCGGGCGTATCTGGTATGACACGCTGTGCGACCAGCGCCTGGGCGGCGACGCGTCATTCGTGGATTTCGCGCAACTGACCCTTGACCACGCACGAACCCGCTTCGGCCCCGATGCGGCCCGGGCGGTCAAACACGGGTGGGCCGAGGTGGGCATCAAACTGAATCAGGAGCGATCATGAAAACCCTTCCGACATTGGGCGATGAAGCTGTCGTCCGGCTCTCCCGCCAAGGCGGCTTCGCAGCCATCCACGCCTTGACCCGCCCTCGCGAAATCGAATTCGCGCAATGCGATATCGATCAGCGCAGCCGTATTTGCACGCTGCTGGAAGGTTGTCTGCCACTCAACAGTGATGCCTCCGGTCAGGGGGATCAGCGCTTCTATAAAATCGAAGTGCGCTTCCGCCTGAATGAGCAGGACGACCAGATGGTACTGAAGGTGCCTGAGGACCAGGCACCGGGGGAATTGGTGCATCTATGGGACAAGGGTGAAGTGCTTTAAACCGGATGGGCAGTCACAGCGGATCACCTGAGGGCTGCGTTACCGCTTCACCGGTGTGATATCCATGATCGTCCCGTTGGTGATCATCACCATCATGTACTTGTCATTGATCTGCACCCATTGCGCCTCTTTCTCTGGCGCTTTGAGGCCCTTGGCTTTCCAGTTGGCAATCGCCTTCTCGCTGCGCTGGTAAACATCTGGAGCACGGTCGCCGACCACCAGTTCGCGGGTGTTGTTGACGCCGGGCTGGACGGTTTTTTGCGGTTCAGCGGCTTGTACGATCGGGCTGATACCGGCAATGCCTGCGACGAGGGCGAGGCTGGCAATTAGGGTCTTGCTGTTCATGGGTAAACCTCCAGTGATGTCGTGGTAACTGAACTCCGACTGCGAGGGTCAGGAAACATTCCTTATTGTTGCGAGTGAAGTGCCCAACGACGCGCCATTCCTACAATCATTGTCGAACTGGCTGACGCCTGCCGTCGCAGCCTTTATCCTTGTGCCCCCCCGCCGTACCGAGTTCTGGAGTTTCCCCATGCCCCATGAAGGCAACCTGTTGCAAGCCGCCGTCGTGTTCCTGTTCGCGGCGGTGCTCACCGTTCCTTTGGCCAAGCGCCTGCAACTGGGGGCGGTGCTGGGCTATCTGTTCGCTGGCGTGATCATCGGGCCGTCGGTGTTGGGCCTGATCGGCAACCCGCAAAGCGTCAGTCATATTTCCGAACTGGGCGTGGTGTTGCTGCTGTTCATCATTGGTCTGGAGCTGTCGCCACGACGCTTGTGGGTGATGCGCAGATCGGTGTTTGGCGTAGGGCTGGCGCAGGTGCTGCTGACCGGGTCGTTGATTGGCGTGGTGGCGTTGTTCGCGTTTGGCCAGCCACTGAACAGTGCGATTGTGCTGGGGCTGGGCCTGGCCTTGTCGTCTACCGCGTTTGGCCTGCAAAGCCTCGCCGAGCGCAAGGAGCTGACCAGTCCCCACGGGCGACTGGCGTTCGCGATTCTGTTGTTTCAGGACATCGCCGCGATCCCGCTGATCGCCATGGTGCCGCTGCTGGCAGGCGGCGATCACACCACCAGCGCGGCCGAAGATGTGAACCACGGCTTGCGGGTGCTGGGCAGCATCGCAGTGGTGGTGATCGGTGGACGTTATCTGCTGCGACCGGTGTTCCGCGTGGTGGCCCGTAGCGGCCTGCCGGAAGTCTCCACCGCCACTGCGTTGCTGGTGGTGATCGGCACGGCGTGGTTGATGGACCTGGTGGGCGTGTCCATGGCGCTGGGCGCATTTCTCGCCGGTTTGCTGCTGGCGGACTCCGAGTATCGTCACGAACTGGAGGCGCAGATCGAACCGTTCAAGGGTTTGCTGCTGGGCCTGTTTTTCATCAGCGTCGGCATGGGCGCGAACCTGAGTTTGCTGCTGAGTGCGCCGATCGCGGTACTGGGGCTGACCCTGTTGCTGATCGCGATCAAGCTGCCCTTGCTGTTTGTGGTGGGACGATTGGCCGGTGGGCTGGGCAAAGTCAGCGCGATTCGGCTCGGCATCGTACTGGCGGCCGGAGGTGAGTTTGCGTTTGTGGTGTTCAAGATTGGCCGCGATCAGGGATTGTTCGAGCCGCGCCTGTACGACCTGTTGGTGCTGACGATTACCCTGTCCATGGCGGTGACACCGCTGTTGCTGCTGCTCTGTGCGCGACTGGTCAGCCCCAAGGTGCAGCCGGTGGTGGTGCCGGAAAAATTCCGTGAGATCGACACCGACGAACCGCGCGTGGTGATTGCCGGCATGGGCCGGATGGGGCAGATCGTCGCGCGTATCCTGCGCGCGCAGAACATCAAGTTCGTCGCCCTCGACACCTCGGTGGAAACCATCGAACTGTCGCGCAGTTTCGGCGGTGTGCCGGTGTTCTACGGCGACCCGATGCGCCCGGAAATCCTCAGCGCGGCCAAGGTCGAGCAGGCGGAATACTTCATCATCGCCACCGATGATCCGGACACCAACATCAAGACCGCCGAGGTGGTGCACCGGTTGTATCCGCACATCAAAATCATCGCCCGCGCCCGCAACCGTCAGCATGTGCACCGATTGGTGGACCTGGGCGCCGAGGCGATTCGTGAAACCTATTATTCCAGCCTGGAAATGAGCCGGCGCACGCTGATCGGGCTGGGGCTGACCCAGGCTCAGGCGGATGCGCGGATCAAACGCTTCAAGCATCACGATGAACAGGTGCTGGAAGCGCAGCACGCGGTGTATGACGATGCGGCGAAGGTGCTGCAAACTGCGCAGGAAGCCCGGGGGGAACTGGCGAAACTGTTTGAGTCGGATCAGTTGGAAGAGGAAGCCAGGAAGAACTAGGTTGAAATTAAGGGCCTCTTCGCGAGCAAGCTCACTCCCACCGGTCCGGTGTCGTGCCAAATATTGTGGCAAACATAAATCCTGTGGGAGCGAGCTTGCTTGCGATGAACGATAACGCGATGTCGCTGGACACTTAACGATTTCAAAGGAATCCACAATGCCTACCGAGCAACCCGCCCCGGCCCTGAAGGAAATCTTCAACCCCGCACGCCTCCAGCACATCGCCACCGAGATGACCGCGGTCTATCCCGAATTCAACGCCAAGGCCTTTCTGAAAATGGCTAATGAAGGGCTCGCTGACTTGTCGATCATGCAACGCATGGCCCGGGTCAGCGAGTGCCTGCACACCGTGCTGCCGCTAAGTTTTGAGCAATCGCTTGAAGCTCTGCGCGCCCTCGCCCCCCGACTGAACAGCGGGTTTGTCAGCATCTCGTTGCCGCATTACGTCGCGACCTACGGCGGCCATGCGTTCGAACAGTCGATGGACGCGCTCAAATACTTCACCACTTTCGGTTCCGCTGAATTCGCGATACGCCATTTCCTGCGCAGTGACTTCAAGCGCACATTGGCGGTGATGCACGACTGGTCGCTAGACGAAAACGAACACGTCCGGCGGCTGGCCAGCGAAGGCTGCCGGCCGCGACTGCCGTGGTCATTTCGGCTGGAACAGATCCAGTCTGACCCGACACTCGCCGCCGCGATTATCGACAACCTCAAGGCCGACGACAGCCTCTATGTGCGCAAGTCCGTGGCCAACCACCTCAACGACATCACCAAGGACCATCCCGACTGGGTGCTGGACGTGATCGAAGGCTGGTCGCTGGAGCACAAACACACGGCGTGGATCGCCAGACATGCTCTGCGCAGCCTGATCAAACAGGGCCATCCCCGGGCACTGGCAATCATCGGCGCGGGCGGCAAGCCCGAGGTCGAGATCATGGAGGTGAAGGTCGAACCGGCCGTGATCGGGCTGGGGGAGAAAATCACCTTGTCCTTCAGCGTCAAATCCACGGTCGAGGACAGTCAGCGACTGGTGATCGACTACGCCATAGACTACGTCAAGGCCAACGGCAGCACCTCGGCGAAGGTGTTCAAGCTCAAGGCGCTGACGTTGCCGGGCAACGCTGTTGCGTTCGTTGCCCGTGGACAGCACATCAAGGAACTCACCACTCGCCGGCACTACGCGGGCAAACATGCGGTGCACATCATGGTCAACGGCGAACGACTGGCCAGCACAGGCTTCGAAATCCTCCCCTGAAACACAACCCCATGTAGGAGCTGCCGAAGGCTGCGATCTTTTGATTTTGTTTTTTAAGATCAAAAGATCGTCCGAACGCGGCCCGAACCTGCGGCAGCTCCTACGAGGGGTTGGGACCGAGCAAGAGACCTTGGTTAAGTTCACACAACTCCACCACGTAATCCCACAACACCCGCAGCCGCACGGATTTGTGCAGCTCGCGGCGGGTGCTGATCCAGTAGCTGCGCTGGAGGCTTTCCTCCGGCAACAGCGGCACCAACTGCGGATCGGCGCTGGCCATGTAGCACGGCAGCACCGCGATCCCCAGCCCTGAACGCGCCGCCTGTTGCTGGGCAATGACGCTGGTGCTGTGGAAGACCACCTGCGGGTTGCGGCAGAAGCTGTTGAGGAACATCAATTCCTGGCTGAACAGCAAGTCGTCGACGTAACCGATCCAGGCATGACGTCCGAGGTCTTCGCGGCTGCGCAGCGGTGGCGCCTTGTCGAGATAGGCCTGGCTGGCATAAAGCGCCAGGCGATAGTCGGTGAGTTTGCGCGTGACCAGCATGTCAGCGGCCGGGCGCTCCAGGTGAATGCTGATTTCCGCTTCACGGTTAAGAATGCTGACGAAGCGCGGCACCGCCACCAGTTCCACTTCCAGCCCCGGATAGCGCTCAAACAACCCATTCATGCGGCTGGCGAGAAACATGACGCCCAGGCCTTCGGTCACGCCGACGCGAATTTTTCCCAGCGGCGCCGTCGATTGGGTGATCTCCTCTTCTGCCAGCAGCGCGACGTTTTCCATCGCTTCGGCGTGCTTGAGCAGCGCCTCCCCCGCCGGCGTCAATTCGTAACCCTGGGCATGCTGGACAAACAGCGCCGTGCCGAGGCTCTTTTCGATGGCCTCGATGTGCCGGGCCACCGTGGCATGGGTGGTGTTCAGACGGCGGGCCGCAGTGAGCAATCGGCCGCTGCGCTGCAATTCAAGAAAAAACCGTAGGTCATTCCAGTCGAACATCAATCGTCCTTAGGTCTGGGCTGTTTAAAAACGCACAGCGGCTGCGCAAAAACTAACATTCTTTAAACGAAAGCTAACAACTAGGATGACCGACAACAAGAACAACACGACGAGGTCAGGGATGCAGACTTCACATGATGAATACGACTACATCGTGGTCGGGGCCGGGCCGGCCGGTTGTTTGCTGGCCAATCGACTGTCGGCGAACCCGCAACACCGCGTGTTGCTGCTCGAAGCCGGCGGCCGCGATAACTACGCCTGGATTCATATCCCCGTGGGTTATCTGTTCTGCATCGGCAACCCGCGCACCGACTGGTGCTTCAAGACCGAAGCGCAACCCGGCCTGCAAGGTCGCGCCCTGAGTTACCCGCGGGGCAAGGTGCTCGGCGGCTGCTCCTCGATCAACGGCATGATCTACATGCGCGGCCAGGCCGGCGACTATGACGGCTGGGCCGCCGACGGCAATCCCGGCTGGCGCTGGGACGATGTGCTGCCGCTGTTCAAGAAAAGCGAAAATCACTTTGCCGGCGACTCGGAATTTCACGGTGCCGCCGGCGAGTGGCGGATCGAACGTCAGCGGCTGTCGTGGCCGATTCTTGATGCGTTCCGCAGCGCCGCCGAGCAAAGCGGCATCGCCAGCATCGATGACTTCAATCAGGGCGACAACGAAGGCTGCGGCTATTTCCAGGTCAATCAGAAGGCCGGGATTCGCTGGAACGCGGCCAAGGCGTTTCTCAAACCGGTGCGCCATCGGCCCAATCTGACCGTGCTGACGGATGTTGAAGTCGACCGTGTGGTATTGGAAAACGGCCGTGCCTCGGCGGTCAGCACCCGCTGGCAAGGTCAGGCGAAAACCTTCAACGCGCGCAAGGAAATCGTCCTCTGCGCCGGCGCCGTCGGCTCGCCGACCATCCTGCAACGCTCCGGCATCGGCCCTCGCCCGCTGCTGGAAAAACTGGGGATCGGCGTGGCCCATGAGCTGCCCGGCGTGGGCGGCAATCTGCAGGATCACCTGCAATTGCGGCTGATCTACAAACTGGAAAACGCGCGCACCCTGAACCAGATCGCCGGCAGCGTGTGGGGCAAAATGGGCATGGGCCTGCGTTACCTGTATGACCGCAGCGGCCCATTGTCGATGGCGCCGAGTCAGCTCGGAGCGTTCGCCCGGTCGGGGCCGGAGCAGACTTCGGCCAATCTCGAATATCACGTGCAGCCCTTGTCGCTGGAACGTTTTGGCGAGCCGCTGCACGCCTTCCCCGCCTTCACCGCATCGGTCTGCGATCTGCGCCCGCAAAGCCGTGGCCGCATCGAGATTCGCTCGACCAACCCGCAGGAAGCGCCGCTGATTCAACCCAATTACTTGAGCCATCCGCAAGACTTGAAGATCGCGGCCGACGCTATCCGGCTGACTCGGCGAATCATTTGCGCGCCCGCCCTGCAAGCCTTCAAACCGGTGGAATACCTGCCCGGCGACAGTTTGCAGAGCGAAGAACAATTACACGAAGCCGCCGCGCGCATTGGCACGACGATTTTCCATCCGGTGGGCACGTGCCGCATGGGCAACGACGCGGATGCGGTGGCCGATGCTGAACTGAAAGTGCACGGCATCCCCGGTTTACGCATCGCCGACGCCTCGATCATGCCGCGCATCACCTCGGGCAACACGTGTTCGCCTACGCTGATGATTGCCGAGAAAGCGGCGCAACTGATTCTGGAACCCAGTGTTGGCACCATCACTCAACAAAAGGAGCTGGCCACCAACGTCTGAATACCGAACGCGGTCAATGTAGGAGCTGGCGAAGCCTGCGATCTTTTAGCGTCCTTGGGGGCGCCAGAGAATCAAGATCAAAAGATCGCAGCCTGCGGCAGTTCCTACCGGGATCGGGTGAATCAGCAAGATCGACGCAGGTAGCGTCGAATTGACAGGTGCGGCGCCAGCCCACAAGGCCGGCGCCGACAGTGGAACAACAAAAACAATCACTGTGAGGGATACCGATATGTCAGAACATGTTCAGCCTCTGGACATCACGCGCAGCGTCGACGCTGGCCGTGATACCCGCAAAGTCATTTTCGCGTCGTCCCTCGGGACGGTGTTCGAGTGGTACGACTTTTTTCTCTACGGTGCGCTCGCGGCCGTGATCAGCAAGCAGTTTTTCGCCGGCGTCAACGACACGACCGCGTTCATCTTCGCCCTGATGGCGTTTGCCGCCGGGTTCATCGTGCGGCCCTTCGGCGCGCTGGTGTTCGGCCGGTTGGGGGACATGATCGGGCGTAAGTACACGTTTCTCGCGACCATCGTGCTCATGGGCGTGGCGACGTTCTGCGTCGGCTTGCTCCCGACCTACGCCAGCATCGGCATTGCTGCGCCGATCATTCTCGTCGTGCTGCGCATGCTTCAGGGGCTGGCCCTGGGCGGTGAATACGGCGGTGCCGCGACCTATGTCGCAGAACATGCACCGATAGGCAAACGCGGCTTCCACACCAGCTGGATTCAGTCCACCGCCACCCTCGGCCTGCTGCTGTCGTTGCTCGTGGTGCTCGGTTGCCGCTACTTCACCGGCGACCAGTTTGAAGTCTGGGGCTGGCGAATTCCTTTCCTGTTTTCCATCGTGCTGCTGGGCATCTCGACCTGGATTCGTTTGAGCCTGCACGAGTCGCCTGCGTTCGTGAAAATGAAAGAGGAAGGCAAAATCAGCAAGTCGCCACTGCGCGATTCCTTCGGTAAATGGGACAACCTCAAAGTGGTGTTGATTGCGTTGTTCAGCATCAACGCCGGGCAAGCGGTGACGTTTTATGCGGCGCAGTTTTATGTGCTGTTTTTCCTCACGCAATTCCTGAAAATGGACCCGGCGCTGGCTAACAGCCTGTTGATCGTCAGCGTGATGATCGGGGCGCCGTTCTTCATTTTCTTCGGCTGGCTGTCGGACAAGGTCGGGCGCAAACCGGTGTTGATGATCGGGCTGTTGCTGGCCACCGCGTTGTACTTTCCGATTTTCAAGACCCTGGCCCACTACGCCAACCCGGCCATCGACCAGGCCAGTCGTCAGGCGCCGATCACCGTGTTGGCCGATCCCGCCACCTGCACTTTCCAGTTCGATCCGGTCGGCAAGGCGAAATTTGACAGCCCGTGCGACAAGGTCAAAACCTTTCTGGTGAAGCAGGGCTTGCCTTACGCCAGCGAAGCCGCACCCGCTGGCAGCGGCGTGCAGGTCAGCGTCGGCGAAGTGAAAATCGATGGCTACGACGAAGCCGCCTTGCGTGGCGCCGTGACCCTGGCCGGGTATCCGTCGCAAGCCGACACCCAGCAGATCAACAAGCCGATGATTGTGGCGCTGATCGTCGCGTTGATCATCATTTCCGCCATGTGCTACGGCCCGCTGGCGGCGCTGATGGTCGAGCTGTTCCCGACGCGCATCCGCTACACCTCGATGTCCCTGCCCTATCACATTGGTAATGGCTGGTTTGGTGGTTTTCTGCCGACAGTGTCGTTTGCGCTGGTGGTGTACACCGGGGACATTTTCTATGGGCTGTGGTATCCGGTGCTGATTACCGGGGTGAGCCTGGTGGTGGGGATGATCTGTTTGCGTGAGACCAAGAACGTGGACCTCGATAAGAACTGAGCCCATCGCAACCCCTGTGGCCCCTGTGGCGAGGGAGCTTGCTCCCGCTGGGTGGCGAAGCCGCCCCAATCCAGCCAACTCTCACTCCGAGGTGGCTGGATTGAGCCTGCTGCGCAGGCCAACGGGGATAAATCCCCTCACCACAGGTAAGCTCAACGACATCGGCAGCCCCGCCATTCCACAGACCGAGGCACCATGATCATTTCATCCGCATCTGACTATCGCGAGGCAGCGCGTCGCAAACTTCCCCGCTTCCTGTTTGATTACATCGACGGTGGTGCCTATGCCGAGCACACGCTCAGGGCCAACAGCGCCGACCTGACGGGCATCAGCCTGCGTCAGCGCATTCTGAAAAACGTCGAAACCCTGAGCCTGCAAACCACCCTCTTCGACCAGCCCCTGACGATGCCGATCATCCTGGCGCCCGTGGGCCTGACCGGCATGTTCGCCCGTCGAGGTGAAGTCCAGGCGGTCAAGGCTGCGCAAAACAAAGGCATCCCCCTGTGCCTGTCCACCGTCTCGGTGTGCTCGATCGAAGAAGTCGCCGCGCAAAGCCAGCAATCGATCTGGTTTCAGCTCTATGTGCTGAAAGACCGCGGCTTCATGAAAAATGCACTGGAGCGAGCCAAGGCTGCCGGGGTCAAGAACCTGGTGTTTACCGTCGACATGCCCACCCCCGGCGCCCGCTACCGCGATGCGCACTCGGGCATGTCCGGTCCTTTTGCCTCGTCGCGGCGGATGTTGCAGGCCATGACCCGACCGGACTGGGCCTTTAACGTTGGCCTCATGGGTCGCCCCCACGACCTGGGCAATATCTCGAAGTACCTCGGCAAAGCCGTCACCCTCGAAGACTACATGGGCTGGCTGGCGAACAACTTCGACCCGTCGATCAGCTGGAGTGACCTGGAGTGGATTCGTGAATTCTGGAAAGGCCCGATGATCATCAAAGGCATCCTCGATCCTCAGGATGCCCGGGACGCGGTCAGCTTCGGCGCCGACGGTATCGTGGTGTCGAACCACGGCGGCCGACAGCTCGACGGCGTGCTTTCTACCGCCACGGCCTTGCCGCCAATCATGCAAGCGGTGGGCAATGACCTGACGGTGCTCGTCGACTCGGGCATCCGCTCGGGGCTGGATGTCGTGCGCATGCTGGCGTTGGGCGCGAAAGGCGTATTGCTCGGGCGCTCCATGGCCTATGCACTGGCCGCCGATGGTCAGCGTGGGGTGGAAAACATGCTGGATATTTTCGCCAGGGAAATGCGCGTGGCGATGACGTTGACCGGGGTGACGTCGATTGATCAGATTGACGAATCGACGCTGGTCCAGGCGCTTCGTTGAATTGAACGGTGACGGGAGAAACCGTCCTGTCCATGCCGGGCGTTTTCAATCATTCGACGTCCTTGAGCAGCTCGAACGTGACTTGATCGGGATAAAACGCCACGTATTTCTTGATCTGGGCCACCGAGACCTTCGGGTCTTCATAGCTCCACACCGCATTCGCGCCCTCATGCCCCGGGATCTGCAGACTGAAGTAGCTCGCATCACCCTTGTAGGGGCAATAGCTCGTGTGATCGGTGCGGGCAAAATACTCTTCGGCGATGTCGTCGCGGGGGACGTAATACACCGGAGGATAATTGGCCTCCAGCAACACCAGTGCGCGCGTGGACGCGGCCACCTGAATACCGTGGAACTTCACCAGCAGGCAGCCGGGTTGCTCGGCGATGGTGATAACAGGACTGGGACCAGAGCTCTTCATGGCATGCGTTCCTCGGGACGGTGATAGACCTGTGGGAGCGTGGCTTGCCCGCGATGGATCGCGCAGCCGCCGCAAAACTTGAGACAACGGTAGTTCAGGTATAACCCAAATTCTCCGATCACGACCGCTTCACAGCCAGACGGACACATTTGCCTGCGGCAAACAAACGCAACAGCTTTGCTGTACATCCATACAGATAATGATTGCCCCATCGCTGATCACCCGCCATTCTGTGCACCTCCGGCAGTTGATGGACGATGGTGGTTATGCGGTTGTACCTCTGTGAAAAACCTTCCCAGGCCAAAGACATTGCGGCCGTGCTCGGCGCCCGGCGTCGCGGCGACGGCTGCTGGCTGGGAACGGACGTCACGGTGACCTGGTGCATCGGCCATCTGCTGGAAACCGCGCCGCCGGATGCCTATGACGCGCGTTACAAGCGCTGGGTGCTGGCTGATCTGCCGATCATTCCGGACAAATGGAAGATGACCGTCAAACCGCGTACGGCCAGTCAGTACAAAGCGGTCAAGCGCCTGCTTGGCGAAGCCGATGAGCTGGTAATCGCGACCGATGCCGACCGTGAGGGTGAGATGATCGCCCGGGAACTGGTGGAGCATTGTCGCTATCGCGGGCCGATCCAGCGGCTGTGGCTGTCGGCGCTGGACGATGCGTCGATCCGCAAGGCGCTGGCCGCCCTCAAACCGGGAGCGGAGACGTTCAGCCTTTATCACTCGGCCTTGGGTCGCTCGCGCGCCGACTGGCTGATCGGGATGAACATGAGCCGATTGTTCACGCTGCTCGGACGGCAGTCGGGTTATCAGGGCGTCTTGCCGGTCGGTCGGGTGCAAACGCCGACCCTGCGTCTGGTGGTGGATCGCGACCGCAGCATTGCCGATTTTGTCCCGGTCGCGTTCTGGGCCATCGACGTGCAACTGTTGCACGACGGCACTGCGTTCACCGCGCAGTGGCGTGCGGCATCCGATGCGTGTGACGATCAGGATCGCTGCCTCAATCAGGCGCTGGCGCAACAGGCAGCGGCCGCCATTGGCAGCGCGGCGAATGCCCGCGTGGTCAAACTGCGCACCGAGCGCCTGCGTGAAGTGGCGCCGTTGCCCTTCGATCTGGGCACCTTGCAGGAAGTCTGCTCGAAAAAACTCGGACTCGGCGCCCAGGAAACCCTGGATATTGCCCAGGCGCTTTACGAAACCTACAAGGTCATCACCTACCCACGCAGCGACTGCGGCTATTTGCCCGTGAGCCAGCACAGTGAAGCGCCGGTAATTCTGGCGGCGTTGAGGCAGGCCGATCCGGCCTTGAACGCCTTGCAGGACCATCTGCAACCGCAACGGCGCTCTCGGGCGTGGAACGACGCCAAAGTCAGCGCACACCACGGCATCATCCCCACTGCCGCAGCGAAGAACCTTGATCGACTGGCAGGCAAGCAGCGTGCGGTCTACACCCTGATCCGCGCGCGCTATCTGGCGCAGTTTCTACCCAATCATGAATACGACCGGACCCAGGCCGATTTCGACTGTGGCGGCGAGTCCTTGCGGGCCGTCGGCAAGCAGATCATCGAGCCTGGCTGGAAACGTGCCCTGCCCGAAGCCCTCGCCCCGGCCAGGGGCCGCGAAACACCGGCGCCGCAAACCCTGCCGACATTGGCGCAAGGACGTGATTGCGCAGTCGCCGACGTAAAGCTCAAGGACCTTTGGACGCAGCCACCCAAGCCGTTCACCGAAGGCGATTTGATCAAGGCGATGAAGAACGTCGCCAAACTGGTGGAAGACCCACTGCTCAAACAGAAACTCAAGGACACCACCGGAATCGGCACCGAAGCCACCCGCGCCTCGATCATCCAGGGCCTGCTGGATCGTGGCTACCTGATCAAGAACGGCAAGGCGCTGGCAGCGACACCGGCGGCTTTCAGTCTGATCGACGCGGTGCCCCGCGCCATTGCGGACCCCGGCACCACGGCGATCTGGGAACAGGCGCTGGACATGGTGCAAAGCGGCGAAATGAGCCTTGAGGAATTCGTCACCAAGCAAGCCGCGTGGATGAGCAAACAGGTGGCGCGCTGCGCCGGGCTGAGCCTGACCATCAGCGGGCCGGCAAGCCCCGCCGGACGCGCTGCCACGCCGTGGAAAAACAAGCGCAAACCCGCCAAGCGCAAACCTTCGACCGGGGCCAAACGCACAGCGAAACCCGCGAGCAAAGCTTGATGGCACTCCGGGTCGACCGCGATGGTCTAGTGTTCTTCAAGCCCGGCAATAGTCCCGTATTCTGAATAAGGCATCGACCATGATTATCGTGCATCACCTGAACAACTCCCGTTCCCAGCGCATCCTCTGGCTACTGGAAGAACTGGCCATCCCCTACGAATTGAAACGCTATCAGCGCGACCCGAAGACCAATCTGGCACCGCCGGAATTGAAGGCGGTTAATGCCTTGGGCAAATCGCCGGTCATTGAAGACGGCACCCAGAAGTTGATTGAATCAGCCGCGATCATCGACTACCTGATTCGCCGTCATGGCGAGGGGCGCCTTCAACCTGATCCGGCCACGCCAGCTTACGACGACTACGTGCAGTGGCTGCATTTCGCCGAAGGCTCGGCCATGTTGCCGCTGATGCTGAATCTCTACGTCGGGCGTCTGGGTGATGCCGGCGCGCCGCTGCACCCGCGGATCAATTCGGAAGTGGCCAACTACCTTGGTTACCTGGACACGGCATTGAGCCAGTCCGATTACTTGCTGGGTAATGAGTTCAGTGCGGCTGATGTTCAGATGAGCTTTATCGGCGAAATCGCCCGGGCCCAGGGCAAGCTCGCCAACTATCCTCATATTACGGCGTGGGTCGAGCGTTTTCAGGCGCGTCCGGCCTATCAAGCCGCCTTGAAGAAAGGCGGACAATATGACTTTGCGCCCCACTGACTGATGCCGCCCTGAACGGGAGCCAGCCCGCATGCCGTCGATAGAACTGCACGCCGCCCAGCGCGACGAACTGGAAACGATTGAAAACCTGATGCAGTTCTACCTGCACGACTTCAGTGAGTGGCTGCCCCTGAAACTCGATGGGCATGGTTTCTTCAATATCCAGTCACTGGAGGATTATTGGCGAAACCCGGCCACGCGCCCATACCTGATCAAGGTCGATGCGCAACTGGCCGGTTTCGTGACGGTGGATGACCGCACCCATCTGCCTGGCGCGCAGTACAACATCGGCTATCTGTTCATTGGCCGACGCTTTCGTGGCCAAGGCGTCGCGAGGTTTGTCGTGTCCACTCTCTTGAGCCGGCACCCTGGTCAATGGCAGGTTTTCCACATCGACGCGAACCAGCCTGCACGGTCGTTCTGGGCGCGGGTCATGCCTGACCTCTGCGCTGATGCTTTCACTGTGCAGCAACGTCCGGTGGACGGTTATCCCTGCACGTTTTATCGTTTCCAAAGCCCGGCCCCCTCGTCCTGAGGGGTGCTTTCCGGTTTCAGTTTTTCATTCCAAACAGCTTTGTCCGACAATATGTAGTGCGTGAAAATAATCACTACAAAACCGTTGACGCCTCCGATTTGCCCTTGCATGATGCAGACATCTCCCCGATCGGGAGTAAGGCAACATGTTTGAGCAAGCTCGTCTGACCGCCGAGCTGTTTTTCCCGGATACACGCTGCCCACAAGGCAGATTGAAGAAGCTGACCTGGCCCGAACGTCCAGTACAAGGACGAGAAGCGCTGGCGATCAATCCTCATGAAGCTTGTGGCCGACCTTGAAAACGTCGGTAGTGGCCTGAAGGTTTTCGCTGCTTCTCTTCGTTGTGACGCTATTGCGTAGCAGTTATTCAACACGACTACATGCAACAGACGCGAGACCCCGTCACTTCGACGGCTGATCGCTGACGTCCTGGTTTCGGTGCCAGGGATCAACTAACCGATGGGCTACCTGTATTAGCGAATCAACTTTGAAAGATCACCAAATGGTCAAGGGGCTTTATTATGAATCTGAACAATCAACCCACCATCGATGAACTGGCTCGCATGTTCGCGGCACAGAAAGACAGCCACGACAGCCATATTCTGTGGATCAGCAAGTCGGGCCAGGTGCATATCGACTGCCTGTCGCCGCATGCCCATGAAGCCGAGTTCGACCAGAACAACCAGAACCTGCTGGCCCGAATGAAGATGTACCGTCGCGGCCAAGGCTATGTCGGCAAGAAAGCCGCGGCCGACAAGGACTTCATCGGTAATGTTCTGCAAACGCTGAAACAGGCCTGGGCCTCGTTGCAGAACCAGAATGAAGTTCGGGTGATTGACCGGTTCTACTGATAATTCCACTGCAAGAAAGGCCCCGCTCGACTGACGAGCGGGGCTTTTTTTTGTTTGTCGCACGGGTAAAAAAAACACAGCTATCGTTAGCCTATCCGCAGTTGGTCTCTGGAGGCTTGCGATGAAAATCAATCTGAAGTTAATGCTGTTGCTGATGGTGACAAGTGCTGCTCAGGCGAACAGCGTCGAGGGGGTTCCGTCATTCGCGGTGGAATGCCCCGGCAAATTTCTAGTCCAGGCGGATCAGGATGGGCCGGTGCTGATCAACAGCAAGGAAGCCGAAACCAAAGCCATCAATGATCGCCGCTTCGAAGCCAAGGGGTCCGGCATCACGCTTTCGATCGTCCTCGCCGATGACGACTCGGTGGCCGTGTCCTCTACCGGCAAAGCGCCCAATGGCGTGTGCCAGTCAGTGGATGACTGAAGTCGCCGCGTGAACGGTGCGGCGCTAGAGGTCCAGCACCAACGGCCCATCGCCCTCGGCACTTTGAGCCGGCACCGCGCAGCAAATCAGCACTTCCCCTTGCGCCGGCAACTCGGCGGGCATGTTCAGGTAATGCACCTGCCCGCTGACCAGCCGCGTGCGGCACGTACCGCACGAACCGCCCCGGCAACTGAAATCCGGATTCAAGCCACGGCTTTCCGCCAGTTCCAGCAAACTGGCGCCGCCGGGTTCCCAGCGGGCTTCCTTGGCCGAGGCGGCGAACACCACCTTCACCGGGATCTGCGCGGCGGGCACTTGCTCACGGGCCGGGGTCAATTCGTCGCGTAAACGGGCCAGCGTCGAGGGGCCGAATGTTTCCGCATGAATCCGGTCATCACCGATGCGCAAGGCGCGCAAGCCATCGTACAAAGCCTGGGTGAACGCCCCGGGGCCGCACAGGTAAAAATCGTAGTCATCCAGCGGCAACAAGCCCTTGAGCAGCTGCACGTCGACTCGCCCCGCCAACTCGAAATCTTCGCCTTCACGGGCGTGCTCCTCTGGTTGACTGAGCAGACGCAGGGCCCGCACCGAGTCCTTGGCGCGGCTGGCCAGTTCATATAACTCGTCACGAAAGCCCAGATCGGCCAGGCTGCGGGCACTCTGAATAAACCAGGTCGGCCGTGTGCGCCGGATACGTTCACCTTCGTAGATTACCTCGCGCAACATCGACAGCAACGGCGTCACCCCGACGCCCGCCGCCAGCAGCACCAGTGGCCGGCGCTCGTCCGGGTTCACCGTGAAGCGTCCCTGCGGCGCCCGCGCCTCGATCAAATCACCCTCTCGGATGCGCTCGTGCAAATGCGTCGAAACGCGTCCGTCGCGCTTGACGCTGATGCGCATGAAATCATCCGAAGGCGCGCTCGACAGGCTGTAAGTGCGCACTAACGGCGCATCGCCCTCGCTCAAACAGAAGCGCACCGGCAGATGCTGCCCCGCCTCGAAACGTGGCAAACCCGCGCCATCGGCAGGCTCCAGGTAGAAAGAACGAATGCTCTGGCTTTCTTCAACGATGCGCGCGACCCGCAGTGGCCGCCATTGATCGCGCAGTGCATCAGCCTGCAGGCGACCCTCGGCCTGCTGCCAGCTGCCGGTCAACAGACTGTTGGGCGAAAACCCTTCGAACTGCCACCGCACGGACAGCACGGCGGCGCGCCGGACGACCTGCTCCACGGTCAACTTCCACAGCCGTTCGGCGCCCTGGAACGCAGCGATTTGCGGCCCGTCGAGAATAATCTCGGTGCGCCCGGCGACCTGCAACAGATCGCCCGAAGCGAAATCCACGAACAGCAGGCCCGCCCGCGGGTTGAGCAACAGATTGCCCAAGGTATTGAAATGCAGGTTACCGGCGAAGTCCGGAATGGTCAGCACGTTGCCTTCGACCCGGACAAAGCCACGGTTACCGCCACGGTGCGAAACATCCACCGCACGTTGGGCCGGGTTGTTGTCGGGGTCGACGTAGCTGGCAATGAAGAACGTATCGGCGGCGCCAATCACGGCTCGTGCAGCCTCGTCGAGATCGGTCAAACGTTCGACGGCCACGGTCGACGACGTGCCGCCCACCGAAACAGGATCGAGCGCGCGCAACTGAATGTACTGGGGGCAATTTCCAAAGGCGTGTTCGACGGAAATAGAAAAGCCGCTCGAGACGGCATGCAGGTGGCCATTCATTCGGTTGCGACGGCGGGTTTTCAGGTCGATCCCCAGCAACCCTACCGGCGCCCCTTCCCTGAACGCCTCCCTGGCAGGATCGCCCTCGGCGGGCAGGCGCTCCAGTTGCAATGTCCGGGGATCGGGGGAATGGACAAAACCGGGCGGGCCCTCGATCAGCGTCGCCCACGGCACACCGTGGTCATCGACGACCCCCAACAGCAGATACGGCAACTGCTCGTAGAACAGTCGATGCTGGTCGGGAAGGTAATCGCGCACCACCTTGCGCCCGAACACCTCCATGCGCTCGGCTACGCCAACGGTTTCCTGCAACTGCCGTTCGCCCGCGTGCCAGGGCGATACACCCGGTTCTTCTGATTGATTCATGACAACCTCTGCGTTGTCCGAATATCGACGTGGCGCTCATCCTCGGTTGTAACGGCCGACGAGAGAATGACCAGAAAACACAATCCAGCGTTTCACCCGATGAAATGCCGAGCATTGCTTCACGGCGCGTCCAGCCGCAATGCCGGGTGCTCGCGCAGCGCATCGACGATGAAATCGACAAAGCTGCGCACGCGCATCGACGCCTTGCGCCCTTCGCGATACACCACGTGTACCGGCAGCGCCGGCACCTCGTAGGGCTGCAAGATCCGACGCAGCCGCCCGCTGTCCAGGTAACCGTACAACGGATAACTCAGGCAGCGGGTCAAACCCGAACCGTGGGCCGTCGCATCGATGGCCGCCTGAACCGTGGCGCAGCTGAGCCGTGAACGCACCTTGATGCTGCGCAATTCTCCATGTTGTTGAAAATCCCACTGGACCTTGTCCCGATTCGCTTGGGTAGCGACCAGCCGATGACCTTTCAAATCCTCCAGCGCGCAGGGCTCACCGTGGCGGGCAAGGTAGCCGGGACTGCCGCAGACGATGTAGCGCACGTGCCCCACGGGGCGGGCGATCAACGACGAGCTGGGCAAGTCGCCCACCAGCACCGCCACATCGATGCCCTCCTCATTCAGGTTTGGAAGGCGGTCATGGTATTGCGCGAACAGCCTGACGTCGGGATACAGGTCCAGGTAATGCGTCAACAAGGGCGTCATGACGTAGCGACTGAAAAGCAGCGGCATTGCGACCGACAAGTTGCCCCGGGCCTGGACATGCAGGCCCTTGGCCGACGCCTCGGCCTCATCGACCGCCCGCAGGATGCGCGTACAGTCAGCCATGAACCCCGCGCCCGCGTCGGTCAACGCCACGCCGCGGGTGCTGCGCAGCAACAAGGGCACGCCCAGGCGTGCTTCCAGTCGGGCGATGGCACGGATCACCGTGGGGCCCGAGACATTCAGGCGCCGGGCTGCCGACGCGAGGCTCGGGCGCTCCGACAGCGCTTCGAACATCAGCATTTCGTGGTAGCGGTCCATCAGGACCGGGCCTTGACGACAGCTTTGAGTGCGGGGTCCATGGCCAGCCGCTCGCTGAGGAAATCGACAAATGTCCGGACCTTGGCCGGCACCCGGTTGCTCTTCGGGTACACCACCTGGATGGGCAGCGCGGGCGGCTCGAACGCTTGGAGGACCACTTCCAGCTCACCCGCTTCGACGTGGCCGGCGACCTGGTAAGACAGCACGCGCGTTATCCCCCAGCCCAGGCACGCAATGTTGATTGCGGCGGCGTTCGACGTCACGACCAGGCGTGGGTCATAGCGAAAACCCAGCGCGTTGCCGTCGTGCACAAACTGCCAATCGCTGAGCAGATGGCTGGCCGACGACATGACGATGTTGGCGTCGCTCAACTCCGCCGGATGTTGCGGCCTGCCGTGCCGCTCGAAGTACGCCGGTGCGCCACAGATGACCTGACGCACCTCGCCGACCTTGATGCCGTGCAGACCGCTCTCGTGCAGATGACCGATGCGGATCGCCACATCGATGCCTTCGTCGGCCATGTTCACCACCCGATCGACCAGCAAAGCGTTGAGGTACACCGAGGGAAAGCGGTCCAGATAGTCGACCAGGATTGGCGCCACGAACAACTCGCCGAACAGCACCGACGCCGTTACCGTCAAATGCCCGCACGGTATGGAATAGCTGCCGGCGGCCGCTTCTTCCGCCTCTTCGACTTCACCGAGAATTCGCCGGCAATCCTCGAGATAGCGTTGCCCCGCTTCGCTGAGGTGCAAGCTGCGGGTGGTGCGTGACAACAGTTGCGTACCGATCCGCTCTTCCATCGCGGCGATGGCGCGGGTCACACTGGGAGGCGAAATGTTCAGGCGCCGGGCCGCGGCGGCAAACCCTTCTTCCTCGGCCACGGCCAGAAAGATCAGCATTTCTTGAAAGCGATCCATGGACGCCCCTGTGATGATCAAAGAACCTCGACGACTCCCGGCGCGGCGAGGATGCGCACCGAAGTCCTCGCACAGTATTGTCGCCCTGCGCTCATCGGGCCAATGCCCGATAAGCTTCAGGGGTTTCAATCAAGCCTGTTGCAGGCCTGTCGCGGTGCGTTGCATACCGACGAAACGCGGCAGCGCTTCGATGCTGGCAAGCCAGGCGCGGACCTTAGGATAGTCGGCCAGGGACACATTGCCTTCCGGTGCATGGGCAACATAGGTGTACGCCGCGACGTCAGCGATGGTCGGTGCCTCACCGGCCAGAAACGCGCTCTGGCTCAGCTGCTGTTCAATGACCTGCAGCAACTCATGGGAACGCTTGATCGCCTCATCGGCGTCGTAACCGGCGCCAAACACCGTGATCAACCGCGCGGTGGCCGGCCCCGAATTGATCTGACCCGCCGCCACCGACAGCCAGCGCTGCACCCGTGCCAGCGCAACCGGATCGGTCGGCAGCCATTGGCCGTTGCCATACTTGGCGGCCAGGTACGCCAGAATCGCATTCGAGTCCGCCAGCACCGTGCCGTTGTCATCAATGACCGGAACCTGACCAAAGCTGTTGAGGGCGAGAAATTCAGGAGTTTTGTGCGCCCCTTTCATCAGATCGACAAACACCAGTTCGGTGGGCAGCCCCAGCAGGGACAGCATCAGCTCGACCCGATGGGCATGGCCGGACAGCGGGTGACGGTACAGTTTGATCGCGTGCTGAGACATGACGTACTCCACAGGGTGATGAGGGTTCGACCCGGTAATCGCGTCGACGGCGCCATGTTCCACCCCTCCCGCAATCTGCGGAATGCCCAGCTTTTACAATCCAGCATTTCACTGGGTGTAATGGTCACAGTGGTTGCCACTGTCAGCACGACCTTGCGTTCAGCTATCTTCGAAACGCACCCGTGTATCACTGAGCACGCGGTGAATGGCCTCGCCTGCGGACTTGGGGATTTTCAAAGCATCGAGCGCAGCCACCGCATTGAAGATCATCAGCCTCGCCATCTTCTCAACCTCGACCGCGCTTTTCGTCAGTGCACTGGTCAGCTGAGCGATTCAGTAGGCTTGAACCTGGGGACGGGCGGATTCATCGGGTGCCTCGTTTGCGCTTGAGGTTTTTCAGCTCATCGATTGAGCCTGGATGTGACGGCTTGAAAAGATTCATCACCGGGGTGAGTTCATCGAGTGCCGTCGCCAGAAGAATCATGGATTCCAGAGAAATCGAGCCTGAATGCTCGAAGCGTTTGATGGAGGATTCAGACACGCCGGATTGCTCAGCCAGGGTTTTGCGAGAAAGGTTTCTGGATAACCGTAATGATTCGGCGTTCTTTCCCAGTGCGCGTGCGATTTCCCCAGGCGAGTATAAAAAATGCATGAGCGACATGGCTTTCTCCAACCTGTTACTGGTCATATTTGACCCGCTATTCAGACAACTACTAGATAATTGGTCATATTTGACCAGTAAATGATAGTCGAAAATGATCATGCGTACCGCAGGTTGAGAAAAACGCAGAGCTGAAACACAAAACGCACGCCCGGGCATTTCGGGGCGTGCGTTCAATGTTACCTCGAATGTCACGTGTCTTCGGTCGCCCGTAGGAGCTGCCGAAGGGTGGGGCCGCGTTCGGACGATCTTTTGATCTTTGGCAATCTTGAGGCCGCCAAGGATCAAAAGATCGCAGCCTTCGGCAGCTCCTACGGGCCGCTTCGGTCAGCTTTAAAGGTAGCTTAACGTTTAACCGACAGATCGGTCTGGGTCATGCGGCTGCGAATGGTGAACACGCCATCACCGGAGAGTATCGCGCTGCGGGCGAACAGGCGACCGCTCTCCCAGTTCGAAAGACCCAGTTCCGGCTTGTTCAGCGCGTATTGTCCATCGACCCAGCGGGTGATCCCGTTGCCAACAAAAGGCGCGTTAACCGCGTTGTACAAACGCTCATGCGCTTCGGCTGCTTCACTGATCAGCGATACGGTGAACTGCGGGCTGTAGCGATTGAACAAGGTGATGGCGCTGTCCAGATCGTCAACGATCATCAGGCTGACTTCCGGGGTTTCTTCCCACTCCCACTCGCGGCCCAGCTGATCCTCTGGCAGCGGTTCGACGCGGGCTTCAGTCTGGTAGCCGTCGGCGCGGCAGACTTCGACCGTCGCGTTACGCCACTCGTGGGGCACATGCTTTTCACTGCCCTCGACGATGTGCAATTTGCAGCCCTCTTCCCGTGCGGTGCCGGCCTGTTGCAAGGCGTGCAGAAACAGCGGCACCAGTTCGGCGGCGCGATCACGGTGAATCAGGCAGACGTTCAGGGTGTTGCAGACTTTGCGGTCCAGTGAATTGCGCACCACAGCGGCAAAGCGCGTGGCGTCGGCGTCCTTGTCGGCGATCAGCCAGGCGCCACCGGTGCCGTGCAGGCTGACGGCGGTGCCGGCCTGTTGCGCGATGCTGCCCAACTGACTGACGGCGCGGCCCGAACCACGGGCCACCGCCAGCGATAGGCGTCGGTCCGCGAACATCGCCCAACCGGCGGCGTGGTTGACGCTTTCCACCAGCGACACGGCGCCCACCGGCAATCCCGCCTCACTCAACGCCGGGTTCAACGCGTGTGTGACGATGGCTTGCGCGGTGCCCAAGGCATCGCTGCCAATGCGCAGCACCGCAGTGTTGCCGGTGCGCAATACGCCCGCAGCGTCGGCGAAGACGTTAGGCCGGCCTTCGAAAACGAAGGCGACAATGCCCAGCGGCGAAATCACTTGCTCGACTTTCCAACCGTCATGCTCGATGCAACTGACCACTTTGCCGCGGGTGGCCGGGGCGTCGCGCCAGGCGCGCAGACCGACAATCATGTCGCGGCGCATGCGTTCATCGGCGAGCAACCGCGTGGTCGAGCGGCCACGGGACCGTGCCCACTCGATGTCGGCGAGGTTGGCCGCCTCGATCAAGTCCCAGCACGCCTGATCTTCAAGACGCTGGGCAAACAGGTCGAAGAACGCGCTGATCGCCTGATCCGACACCCCGGACATCGCCTTGAACGCCGCGTCGGCGCGTTCGATTGCAACAGCGGCCGCGTGCTGGTCCGCCACTGGAATCAGCAACAACTCACCACTGACCTGCTCCACCAGCAGGTGGTCACCGGGCTGAAAGCGCAAGGCCAGTTCGGGGCTGACCACGCTGACGCGGTTACCAGCGAAAGGGATCGGCGTGCCAGCGACTAGACGTTCGAGCGTGAGGGACATGAAGCGGTTTCACCATGCAAGGGGCGGCTGGAAAATGTATAGGAAAATATCTGGAGCGTCATTAGGGCTGCTAATGGTTTCGCCCTGTGGGAGCGAGCCTGCTCGCGAAGCTGTGTCAGCCAGTATCAATGGTGAAGGTGAGTCCTCATTCGCCAGCAGGCTCCCACACAGTGGGTGGGTTGATTGCTTCGTCTGCGGCGCGTGCTCATGCCAAGGCGTCGCTCAACGCGGCGCGCTCGGCGACGTGGCGCAAGCTGTCGAAGTTGATGTTGGCACCGGAGTCGATGGCGATCAGCGTCTGCCCGCGAGCGCCGGTGTGTGCCACATATTTTTTGATCCCCGCCACCGCCAGTGCGCCAGAAGGTTCAGTGATCGAGCGGGTATCGTCGTAGATGTTCTTGATCGCGGCGCAGAGTTCGTCGTTGCTGACGGTCAGCACTTCATCGACGCAGAATCGGCACACTTCAAAACCATACGCACCGATCTGAGCGACGGCGACGCCATCGGCAAATGTACCGACGTTGGGCAGGACGACACGCTCCCCCGCCTGCAAGGCAGCCAGCAGGCACGCGGAGTGTTCCGACTCGACACCGATGATACGCACTTCCGGACGCAGGTATTTGACATAGGCCGCGATGCCCGCGATCAGGCCACCGCCGCCCACCGGGACGAAAATCGCATCCAGCGGCCCCTGGTGCTGACGCAGGATTTCCATGGCAACGGTGCCCTGCCCGGCGATGACCTGCGGATCGTCGAAGGGTGAGACGAATGTGCGACCGGTTTGCGCGGCCAGGTCCAAGGCGTATTCCAGGGCAAACGGAAAACTGTCGCCATGCAATACGGCATTGGCGCCCCGACTGCGCACCCCATGCACTTTCAATTCCGGCGTTGTGGCGGGCATGACGATGGTCGCGTCAATCCCCAGCTCCCGTGCAGCCAGCGCCACGCCTTGCGCATGATTGCCGGCCGAGGCCGTGATGACACCGCAAGCCTTTTGCGTGTCGCTCAGTTGCACGAGCTTGTTGTAGGCACCCCGGATCTTGAAGGAAAAGGTCGGCTGCAGGTCTTCACGCTTGAGCAGGATGCGATTGCCCAAGGCTTCGGACAGCCCCGGCGCCGCTTGCAACGGTGTACGCACTGCCAGCTCATACACGGGCGCTGCGAGGATCTTTTTGACGTAGAGCTCAAGCAAGGTCTGCTGGGCGGGCGTGCTGTTCATGGTCGTCTCCTGTGTACGCGGTCAGCGCAGGTGCTGCCGAAGGCTGCGATCTTTTGATTTCTAAAAGCGAAAGATCGCAGCCTGCGCCAGCTCCTGCGTCGACCGTGCGGTGGTTCAAACCCGGGAGACAGAAAGTAAAAACCCGCCTCTAGGGCGGGTTGGGTGCTGCAGTCGTGAGCTAGCCCGCCAAATAAGGAATGGCGGTAATAATGCTTGGCTGGCAGCGCAATACGGTGGAAGTCATGGCTGGAAATTAGCCGGGCATGCACGGCAAGTCAATGGCCAATTGACGGTGGCTTCGGTAGTCTCTGAATCCCGTTCATTGTCCCAAGGAAGGAAACATGAAGTCTGTCGCCCTGCCCCTGATCGCCCTGCTCGCCTTTGGCGGCTACACCGTTGCGGTGATGCTGCAGGCGGAACAGTCGTTGATTGATTTCGGCATCAGCCTCATGTCGCGACCGGATACGGCGCAGGTGGTGATTGATCTGTATCTGCTGGCGACGCTGGCGGGGGTGTGGATGTATACGGACGCGCGCAAACGCGGGCGGTCCGCATTATCGGTGGTGCCTTATCTGTTGATTACCGCGATTTTTGTGTCGGTTGGGCCGTTGTTGTATCTGGTGGTGCGGGGTTTGCAGGACCGAAAATTGCGTTCTTGAGATCGCCATCGCGGGCAAGCCCGCTCCCACAGTATTGATGTCGAATGCAATACTCGCGAACGACACGAACCTTGTGGGAGCGGGCTTGCCCGCGATGCCTTACTTCAAACCAATCTTGTACAGCTCGCCATCATCCTCATCCGTGAGCACATACAAATACCCGTCCGGCCCCTGCCGCACATCGCGAATGCGTTTGTCGAGTTCGCCCATCAACCGCTCCTCGTGAACCACTCTGTCGCCATCGAACTGCAGACGAATCAGCTCCTGAGTCACCAACGCACCGATGAACACACTGTGTTGCCACGGCTTGAAGCGGTCCGAATCGTAGAACGCCATGCCGCTCAGGCCGGGGGATTTTTCCCAGACATGGTGCGGCGCTACAGCGCCTTCGGCGGTTTTGCCCTTGGCTTCCGGAATCGGCAGGCCGGAGTAGTTGATGCCGTGGGTTGCCAGCGGCCAGCCGTAGTTCTTGCCACGTTCGATGATGTTGATTTCATCGCCCCCCAGCGGGCCGTGTTCGTTCTCCCAGAGTACGCCGGTCCACGGATTAAGCGCCGCGCCTTGCGGGTTACGCTGGCCGTAGGACCAGATTTCCGGGCGCACGCCGGCCTGGCCGACAAAGGGGTTGTCGTCAGGCACCTTGCCGTCCGGGTAGATGCGCACGACCTTGCCTTGCAACTTGTCGAGATCCTGGGCGGTCTCCCGGTCGTTGTTCTCGCCTAGGGTGATGAACAGATAACCGTCGCGGTCGAACACCAGCCGCGAACCGAAGTGATTGCCGACCGAAAGCTTCGGCTCCTGACGAAAAATCACTTTGAAATTCTTCAGCGTTGTCAGGTCTTCCGACAGCTGACCCCGACCGACCGCCGTGCCGGCCTTGTCACCCGCGCCACCGCCTTCGGCGTACGACAGGTACACCGTGCGATCCTGTTTGAAGTCGGGCGACAGCACCACATCAAGTAAGCCGCCCTGACTCTTGGCCCAGACTTTTGGTACGCCACCGATGGGCGCCGAGAGCTTGCCATCGACGCTGACCACGCGCAGGTTGCCGGGCCGTTCGGTCACCAGAATGCCTTGCTGATCCGGCAGAAATGCCAGGGCCCAGGGATGGTCCAGCCCCTTGACGATCGATGTGACCTCCAGAGTGCCCTGCTCGCTCTTGAGTTCCTGGACGGGCGCCGCAAAAACGGGTGCGCTGATCAGTGCGCTGGCACACAGGGTGGCCAACAGGGTTTTACGCAACATGCACGATTCCTTTTGTCGTCTGAATGGCAAGCAGGTTGTAAGTCCCGCCGCTCAACGGGTGGGGGTGTCCGCGTCACGATGGGGCGGATTGGGGATGAATTTGGGTGGGGTCGCGGGTGCTGTCCGGTCTTGAGGATAGCGGTTGCCAATACCACCGTTGTCGAGGGTCGGCGGCCGCGGAACCGGCACAGTGTTCGGCCCGCGAATGACCGGCGCGCTCGGTTGTGTGCCTTGCATGCTGTTGGGGTTGGCCCGGCGAATCGGGCTGTTGTAAGGGTTGCTGCTGTTACCCGTGGGGCTCTGGGCCACCAGCAATGGCATGGATGGCACGGCGACGTCGGCCTGGGCCAGGTTGCCCAGTACGCCACTCAATGCCAACGCGGTGACGCCAAACACAAATCGGTTCATGGGCAGCCTCTCTCCGTGGATAAGCGTTCGATAGCACGCTACGCCCAGGGTTCGGATTTGTTAACCAAAACCTCCCCGGCAAGATGTAACACGAAGTTGAGCCCGCAGTCGGCCCGGGCTGCACGCCGCTGAAACTTTTGCGCCGGGCCACGGGTCACCTGATCATCACTCGCGAGTAGACGACCATGGCACGGGCAATCTGGAAAGGCGCAATAAGTTTCGGGCTGGTGCATATTCCTGTGGCGCTGGTCTCGGCGACGTCTTCCCAAGGCGTGGACTTCGACTGGCTCGACAGCCGCAGCATGGACCCGGTGGGTTACAAACGCGTCAACAAGGTCACCGGCAAGGAAGTGACAAAGGAACACATCGTCAAAGGTGTGCAACACGAAAAAGGTCGCTACGTGGTGCTCAGCGAGGAGGAAATCAAATCGGCGCACCCGCTGTCCACGCAAACCATCGACATCTTCGCGTTTGTCGACAGTGAACAGATCCCGTTGCAAAACATCGACACGCCGTACTACCTGGCGCCCGATAAACGCGGCGGCAAGGTGTATGCGTTATTGCGCGAAACCCTCAGTAAAACCAATAAGGTCGCCCTCGCCCACGTCGTGCTGCACACCCGTCAGCATCTGGCTGCGCTAATGCCGCTGGAGTCGGCGATGGTCTTGGTGATGCTGCGCTGGCCGGCGGAAGTGCGCAGCCTCGACACGCTGGAGTTAGGCAGCGAAGTGACCAAACCCGAGCTGGCCAAGGGCGAATTGGACATGGCCAAGCGGCTGGTGCAGGACATGAGCGCCGACTGGAGCCCCGAGGATTACCGCGACAGTTTCGAAGACAAGATCATGGCGCTGGTCGAGAAGAAGGCCAACGAAGGCAAGATCGAGGACGTGGAATCGGCGACGGGCGAGGAAGAGCGCAAAACGGCGGATGTGATCGATTTGACCGAGTTGCTTAAACGCAGTTTGGGGGGCAAGGTTGGAGCGAAGCCTGCGGCCAAGGCGAAAGCGGCGGAAAAACCGGCGGCGGCCAAGAAAACGAGCAAGCGGTCGAGTGGTTGATCAAAATGTGCAGTGAACTCGATGGCCTCATCGCGGGCAAGCCCGCTCCCACAGGTTTTGCGGCTTATGCAATCTTTGTGAGCACAACCGAACACTGTGGGAGCGGGCTTGCCCGCGAAGGCATCATAGCGGGCGACACGGAAATCAGATCCAGACAAAAAACGCCAACAACCCGGCAAAAATCGCCCACTTCTCCAGGTAGTAAAGTGTGCGATTGCGCTTCTTCAGCGCCTTCCCGCGCAGGCGAATCTTGTAGATCCGGGCAAACAGCCGATTGATCCCACCGGTCTTGTCCCCCACATCATTAGGCGCGCCCGCCGCCGACATTACGTTACGGCTGAACCAGGCATTGAACGCTGCCGCCCAGCGATACTTCATCGGCCGCTCGATGTCGCAGAACAAAATAATGCGGTTTTGATCGGTGGTGTTTTGCGCGTAATGAATGAAGGTTTCGTCGAAGACCACGGCTTCACCGTCACGCCAGTGGTAGTTCTCGCCATCGACATTGATGTAGCAGCCCGCGTCGTTTGGCGTATCCAGACCCAAGTGATAACGGTAGGAGCCGGCATACGGATCGCGGTGCCGCACCAGTTTGGAACCTGGCGGCAGTTCGGCGAACATCGCGGCTTTGATTGAGCCGATGCTTTGCACCAGCTCGGTGGTACGTGGGCAGAGTTTCATCGCTGAAGGATGGCTGTCGCCGTACCACTTCAAATAGAAGCGCTTCCAGCCGGTCTTGAAGAATGAATTGAAACCCACGTCGTCGTACTGGTTCGAGCGCTTGATCTCGCCCGTGCGCAGCAGGTTGTGGCCCTCTTCGCGGATTTCCTGCCAATGCGCCTGCAACGGGCTCAGGTCCGGGAAATCGGCCGGGTCGAGGTACGGTTTGTTGGGGATTTTCGAGAACAGATAAAGGAAGCAATTGATCGGCGCCAGAAACGACGAGTGATCACTCAGTTGGCGGCCCAGTTTGTGGCGCACGCGACCGCGCAGGTGAACGTACGCAATGGAGACAACATAAATAGCGGCAATGATGAGTTTCACGGAAATCGTCACACGTCAGAAGTGAACAAATTGCGTCCGTGCCTGTCGGCATGAGGCTGAAAGATGGCATTTTAGCCACGATTTGTAACAAATAGTTAGCTAACAAATGTGAAAATCTGTCCGTCGGTACCGCCAAAGCACCCGCGCGGCCTCAACGCCCTATCGTTTAAAGAGCCAGACCAGTACAATCGCCGCCAAACATTACGCGCCCCCCTTGGTTGATGACGGGAATGAACCCCGCCTCAGCGCACTTTGACTCGGGCCAAGCGCTCCATATGCTGCTGTCCACTTATTGCCAGATGGACCTTCCGCTTCTGACCGGGATGCATTTCCCGTGGTTTGAATACCGGAAACGGGTACTGAATCGGTACTGCCGCAACCCTAGCTACTCTGAATGCTTCGCAGGAAAAACCTTTGATCTCTACAGCTAACATCACGATGCAGTTCGGCGCCAAGCCGCTATTCGAAAACGTTTCGGTCAAATTCGGCGCGGGCAACCGCTACGGCCTGATCGGCGCCAACGGCTGCGGCAAGTCGACCTTCATGAAAATCCTCGGTGGCGACCTCGAGCCGTCCGGCGGCCAGGTCATGCTCGAGCCGAACGTGCGTCTGGGTAAATTGCGCCAGGACCAGTTCGCCTACGAAGAATTCACCGTGATCGACACCGTGATCATGGGTCACGAAGAGCTGTGGAAGGTTAAAGCAGAGCGCGACCGTATCTACTCGCTGCCGGAAATGACCGAAGAAGACGGCATGGCCGTTGCCGAGCTGGAAACCGAGTTCGCCGAAATGGACGGCTACACCGCCGAATCCCGCGCCGGTGAATTGTTGCTGGGCCTGGGTATCGGCATCGAGCAGCACTTTGGCCCGATGAGCGAAGTGTCCCCGGGCTGGAAACTGCGCGTATTGCTGGCGCAGGCACTGTTCTCCGATCCTGAAGTGCTGTTGCTCGACGAACCGACCAACCACCTGGACATCAACACCATCCGCTGGCTGGAAAACATTCTGACCCAGCGCTCCAGCCTGATGATCATCATCTCTCACGACCGTCACTTCCTGAACAGCGTGTGCACACACATGGCTGACCTGGATTACGGCGAGCTGCGCCTGTTCCCGGGCAACTACGACGAGTACATGACCGTGGCGACCCAGTCCCGCGAGCAACTGCTGTCGGACAACGCCAAGAAGAAAGCACAAATTTCCGAGCTGCAATCGTTCGTCAGCCGCTTCTCGGCCAACGCCTCGAAAGCCAAGCAGGCCACTTCCCGCGCCAAGGCGATCGACAAGATCCAATTGGCCGAGGTCAAGCCTTCGAGCCGTGTGAGCCCGTTCATCCGTTTCGAACAAACCAAGAAGCTGCACCGTCAGGCGGTCATCGTCGATCGCATGGCCAAAGGCTTCGACGGCAAGCCGCTGTTCAAGGACTTCAGCTTCCAGGTTGAAGCCGGCGAGCGCGTGGCGATCATCGGCCCGAACGGTATCGGTAAAACCACCCTGCTGCGCACCCTGGTCAACGAACTGACCCCGGATGCCGGCACCGTGAAGTGGACCGACGCCGCGGAACTGGGCTACTACGCCCAGGACCACGCGCATGATTTCGAAGACGACTGCAACCTGTTCGACTGGATGGGCCAGTGGACCCAGGGCGGCGAGCAAGTGGTACGCGGGACCCTCGGCCGCATGCTGTTCTCCAACGACGAGATCCTCAAGTCGGTGAAGGTTATCTCCGGTGGTGAGCAAGGTCGCATGCTGTTCGGCAAGCTGATCCTGCAAAAGCCGAACGTGCTGATCATGGACGAACCGACCAACCACTTGGACATGGAATCCATCGAAGCACTGAATCTGGCGCTGGAAAACTATCCGGGCACGCTGATCTTCGTCAGCCACGACCGTGAGTTCGTCTCGTCGCTGGCCACGCGCATTATCGAGTTGAGCCCGAGCGGCGTGATCGACTTCAGCGGGACTTATGATGACTACCTGCGTAGTCAGGGTGTGGTGTTCTAAACAAACGCTATAAATGAAAAGCCCTGTCCTGGTGACGGGGCTTTTTTTTGGCTGAATATCAAGAGATCGCAGCCTTCGGCAGCTCCTACGAGGGTACGCATATCATTGTAGGAGCTGCCGAAGGCTGCGATGTTTTGATCGTTAGCCTGCTTTCATTTATTCCACACCCGCGCCATGATGCAACTCTCTCCCGCCGCCCGCGAACGAGCCCTCATGTCTGCGCAGCAACTGCCACCGCAAAGCTCCACGGCGATCACCCTGCAGATCGTCTCCATCGTTTTCTATACCTTTATTGCCTTTCTCTGCATCGGTCTGCCGATTGCGGTGTTGCCAGGCTATGTCCACGAACAACTCGGGTTCAGCGCGGTGGTTGCGGGGCTGACCATTGGCTCGCAGTACCTCGCTACCCTGCTCAGCCGCCCGATGGCCGGACGTATGTCCGACAACATCGGCACCAAGCGCGCGATTGTTTACGGGTTGTCGGGCATTGTGTTGAGCGGCGTGCTGACCTTTATATCCACCCTGCTGCAAAGCTTTCCGTTGACGAGTTTGTTGATCCTGATCGCCGGCCGCCTGTTGCTGGGGATCGCCCAAGGCTTGATCGGCGTCGGCACCATCAGTTGGTGCATGGGCCAGGTCGGTGCCGAACACACCGCGCGCTCGATTTCCTGGAATGGCATCGCCTCCTACGGCGCCATCGCTATCGGTGCGCCGCTGGGCGTGGTGATGGTGGCTGAGTATGGCTTTGCCAGCCTGGGTATCGCGTTGACGCTGCTGGCTGCGCTGGCCTTGCTGCTGATCCGTAACAAACCCTCGGTGCCGGTGGTGCGCGGCGAGCGTTTGCCGTTCTGGGCAGTGTTCGGGCGCATTGCGCCTTTCGGCGCGAGCCTGAGCCTGGCGTCGATCGGTTACGGCACGCTGACCACCTTTATTACCCTGTATTACGTCAGTCGTGGCTGGGCCGGCGCCGCGTATTGCCTGACGGTGTTCGGGGTGTGTTTCATCCTGGCGCGGCTGCTGTTTATTTCGAGCATCAGCCGGTTCGGTGGATTCACCTCGGCGATTGTCTGCATGAGTATTGAAACAGTCGGCTTGGTGTTGCTGTGGCTCGCGCCTTCGACCGGTTACGCCCTGCTCGGCGCCGGCCTGGCCGGGTTCGGGCTGTCGCTGGTGTACCCGTCGCTGGGGGTTGAAGCCATCAAACAAGTGCCTGCCTCCAGTCGCGGTGCCGGGTTGAGTGCCTACGCGGTGTTCTTCGATCTGGCGCTGGCGATTGCCGGGCCGTTGATGGGCGCGGTGGCGTTGAATTTGGGGTATTCGTGGATTTTCTTCAGTGCGGCGATGCTGTCGGTGACCGGGCTCGGTTTGACCCTGTTGCTGAAACGCCGCGCAATCACCTGACGCCCGTAGGAGCTGCCGAAGGCTGCGATCTTTTGATCTAATTCAAGATCAGGATCAAAAGATCGCAGCCTTCGGCAGCTCCTACGGGGAATTTGTGGTGGTTACTGATCGGCGGTTTGCATGCCGGCGCGGGTCGGTTTGCCCAGTGCATGGGAGAAGAACCGCCCGGCCTCGGAAATCATGTTGCGGTGGATGTCTTCGCGATCGACACCGTCGGCATCGGTGCACAACGCCGGCATGGCGATGATCTGCTCTTCGTTGCACGGCGCCATGAACACGAAGTGCCCTGCCCCCGCCAGTAATTTGAAGTCCGGGGCGATGGGCAGTTTGCGCGCCAGCGCGGCGGCATTTTTGTCGAAGGCCACCAGCTTGTCGCCGTCACCGCTGTAGAGCAGCACCGGCACGTGCACGTCGGCCAAGGTATGACGGCCGAATTTCAGGCTCAACGGCGCCATCAGCAGCAGCGCGTGAACCCGTGGGTCCGCCACCGGCTGCAAGTCATCGCGGTCAACAATCAACTCACCCTGGGTGTTGCAGGCATCGCGGTCGTCCGGGCGTTCCTGGCAGTAGCGGCGCAGTCGATCCAGGTCCGGCGTCGCGCCCGACAGAATCAACGCGGTCTCCCCGCCTGCCGAATAACCGATCACGCCAACCTGATCGGCGTTCACGAACGGCGCCAGCATGTGGTCGCCCAAGGTCGCGGTGATCGCTTCGGAAATCTGGATCGGCCGGCCGTAGAGGTTGCTCAAGGTGCCGAGACGGCTGTGGTCTTTGGAGTTGTCGCCGGGATGGATCACCGCCACCACCACAAACCCTTTGCGCGCCAGCGACGTGGCCAGGTCGTGCAGGGCCAGCGGGGTTCCGGTGTTGCCGTGGGACAACATCAGCATCGGGAAGCGACCGATGGCAACGCGGGTATCTTCGCCCGCTTCGACGGTGTAGCCCTCAAGTGTGCTGGAGTGTTCCCGATCGCTGGAGGGATAGAACGCGATGGCGCGCATCGGCTGCAAATCCAGCGGATCGAGAAAACTCATCTCATGGAAACCGACGCTCCAGTGCGGATGTGGCGCAGGCGCGGCGTGCACTGAATTCAGGCTGCCGAGCAGGCAAATCAGCAGCGTTGCACAAAGACGCACCATAGGCGGCCCCACCTTTGTCACTTGACCGGAAAGCCCGTTCTCCATCAAACATCGAGGAAGCGACCTTGTGCCCGCAATTGCGCTCACCAAGGTCGTTACAGAACGGGGACGTTAACCCTCGACTGCATAACCTGGGCCACAACATCAATGATTTCGCAATGACCAGAAACAAAAAACTCCGCATCTGCCACTTGCGTGATCAGAATACAGAGTTTTTTTGGTGTTGCCTGAGCTGTTTTACACCTTTACGAAAGCCTTACGCAGCAGCGAACAGTTGCTCGCTGATCTGCGTGCGAGCAGCGCTCATGGCGTTGCTGCGCACTTCGTCACCGTACGCCAGGCCCTCGGCGCGGACGAATTCGAGGTCGGTGATACCGATGAAGCCGAACAGCAGTTTCAAGTACTCTTCGTGCGCCACACCGCTCGCCTGACCGGCATGCAGACCGCCGGACGTCGAAACAATCACGACTTTTTTGCCGCCGCACAGGCCTTCAGGTCCGGCTTCGGTGTAGCGGAAGGTCTGGCCGGCAACGGCGATGCGGTCGATCCAGGCCTTGAGTTGGGTCGGGATGGTGAAGTTGTACATCGGTGCTGCGATCACAATGGCGTCGGCGGCGAGGAATTCGGCCAGCGTCGATGCGCTGAGCTCGGCTTCGTGCTGTTGCGCGGCGTTACGCAGTTCAGCGGTCGTGCCAGCGGCCACCAGGGTCGTGGCGGAAAAGTGGCTGATGGCATCGCTGGCGAGGTCGCGGTAGGTCACCACGGCGGTTGGCTCGGCGGCTTGCCAGGCTGCAACCACTTCGCTGCTCAGCTGACGGGAAGCCGAGTTGTCACCCAGAATGCTCGAATCGATATGCAGCAGTTTCATGTGGTTTCTCCAAGTGAGGATCGCCACCGGGCGATCTGATGGGAACAATCCTACAGACGAATCCAATAGCTGATTAGACCGCAACAATGCGATAGTTCGTCTCACTGACAGGACAATCGAGCCAGCGACCATGCAAGACCTCAATGACCTTTACTATTTCGCCAAAGTGGTCGAAGCCGGTGGTTTCGCGGCGGCCGGGCGCTTGCTGGGGATTCCCAAGTCACGATTATCGCGACGCATCGCCGAACTGGAAGAACGCCTGGGCGCGCGGTTACTGCAGCGCACCACCCGCCAGTTGAAACTGACCGCTGTCGGTGAACGCTACTTACGGCATTGTCAGGCCATGCTGCTCGAAGCCGAGATGGCCGACGAAGCCGTGGCCAGCATGTCCAGCGAACCTCGCGGACGCTTGCGCGTGTCCGCGCCCGTCGGCCTGGCCCATGAAATGCTGCCGGGGGTGATCAGTCGCTTTCTCGAAAAATACCCTCAAGTGCAATTGGAAGTGATGCTGCTCAACCGCCGGGTCGATCTGGTGACCGAGGGCGTCGACGTCGCGCTGCGCGTGCGAGAGCCGGGGGATGAGGACCCATTGCTGGTGACCCGCCGCCTGCGTCAGGCGCAGATGCTGCTGGTGGCGAGTCCCGAGTTCCTGCGCGGTCGGGCGATCAATCATCCCGAGGACCTCAAGGGTTTGCCCGTGCTCGGCGCCCTTGAAGCCGATCGCATGGTGCACATCCGCATGCTCGATCAACAGGGCAAAAGTTTTGAGCTAGCGCTTGAAGCCCGGCTGGGGATCGACGACTTCATCGTCCGCCGAGCCTGCACGCTGGCGGGCCAGGGCTTTACCATGCTGCCGATGATGTACTGCGAGCAGGAACTGGAAAGCGGCGCGCTGGTGGAGCTGCTTCCGAACTGGTCCCTGCCGGGCGGCTGGCTGCAAGCGGTCTACCCTCATCGGCGCGGGGTGATGCCGGCCGTGCGCGCCTGGCTCGACCATTTGATCGAATCATTCAACGCCTGTGGGGACCGACTGATATGAAGGCTGGACGCATGAGCGAAGCGGATGTCGCGCAATTCTGCCTCGCCCTGCCGGGGGCGCGGGAAGACTATAAATGGGGTGGCGTGCGGGTATTTTCGATTGCCGGGAACAAGATGTTCGCCCTGCAGAACCTGCGGGGCGACTCCCTGGCATTCAAGGTCGACAAGGACCTGTTTCTCGGCCATTGCGACCGTCCGGGCATTCACCCGGCGCCGTATCTGGCGCGGGCCCAGTGGATCATCATGGCCACGCCCTACCCGCTGGGCGCCGAAGAACTGCAAGGCTTGCTGCAACGTTCCCATCAACTGGTGGTGAGCAAGTTGCCCAAGCGTACCCAGGTCGGTCTGCTGCTCTAAAACAAGGCCAGCAGGTTGGCGCCGAGGAACAGTTGATCGATCCAGAACACCTGATGCAGCAGCACGATCATCCAGAACAGCAACTGGAACGAGATTTTACGCGTCTTGTGCCTGAACACCTGCTGGGCGATCAACGCACCGGGCCAGCCGCCGGCAAGCTCCACGGCGTGCAGCACGTTCTCGGGGGTGCGCCAGCGATCCGTTTGAGCCTTGCGCTTGTCGCTCCAATAAAGGAAGAACGCCAGCACGCTGACGATGCCGTAGGCCGCCAGCGGAACCAGCGAAATGCCGCGCAACCAGAACGACACCGAGCCCGTCAGCGGCAGCGCGCACACCATCGCGAACACCAGCAGTTTCCACCGTGGGTTCTGCACCGGCCCTGCGGAGCTGCGCCCGGAAGGGTTGCGGGCGCGGATCTCATTCATGACTTGACCGCGGTCCAGTCCACCCAGCCGAACTGCCACGTGGCGAGAATTACCAGACCAAACGCGATGCGATACCAGGCGAATGCTGCATAGCTGTGGCTGGCAATGAACTTGAGCAAGCCTCGAACAGCAATCATCGCGAAGATGAACGCGGTGACGAAGCCGATGGCAAACACCGGAAAGTCAGCCGGCACGAACAGGTCGCGATATTTGTAGCCCGAGTAAACCGCCGCACCGACCATGGTCGGCATCGCCAGGAAGAACGAAAACTCGGTGGCCGTTTTGCGCGACAGTCCGAACAGCAAGCCGCCGATGATCGTCGAGCCTGAACGCGAAGTGCCCGGAATCATCGCCAGGCATTGGGCGAAGCCGACTTTCAACGCGTCTTTCCAGGTCATTTCGTCCACGGTTTCAGCATGCACTTCATGCTGGCGGCGCTCGGCCCACAACATCACTACGCCCCCCACCACCAGCGCGGTGGCGACGGTGATCGGGTTGAACAGATACTCGTGAATCAGATCGGCAAAAATCACCCCCAAGACCACCGCCGGCAGAAACGCGATCAGCAGGTTGGCGGTAAAGCGGCGAGCGCTCGGCTGCGTCGGCAAGCCAACCACCACCTCGAAGATCTTGCGGCGAAATTCCCAGACCACCGCGAGTATCGCGCCGAGCTGGATAATAATGTTGAAGGCCATTGCCCGCTCGCCACCGAAGTTGAGCAAGTCGGCCACAATGATCTGGTGCCCGGTACTGGAAATGGGCAAAAACTCCGTCAGCCCTTCGACAATCCCAAGTATCAAAGCCTGCACCGCGGTCCAAAGATCCATCAATCCCCCAAGAAGCGATGCGCCACGGCATGCCCCGTTAAAATTTTATGCAAAACATTGACTGCGATCAGCGCAGCTAAAGCGCCGCGCGCACAGAATCCAGACGAAACCGTAGGAATTTCGTGAAAAATCAACTTGGATTCAGGTTTTTCCGCGCGGGGCCGAAATCCTATCAGACAAGTCTGAATAACGCTGCCACGTTATTGGACTTCGCTCGGATACGCCCGACTGGCACAGGGTGGCTGGATGCTGGCGGTCGTTTATTACAAGAAGAAGAATCGGAGTGACAGCGTTATGAACAGCTTGCGCAATATGTCGATCAGCCGCCGCCTGTGGCTCATATTGATCGTCGCCGTCCTGATGCTGCTGACGTTGGGTGTGTTGATGCTCAAGCAGATTCACGAAGATCTGTATAACGCCAAGGCGCAGAAAACCCAGCACGTGGTGCAGACCGCCAGCGGTATTCTGAACTACTACCACGGCCTCGAAACCGCCGGCACGCTGACGCGCGAGGCCGCGCAGAAACAGGCGCTGACCGCCGTTCGCGGGCTGCGCTATGACCAGAACGACTATTTCTGGATCAACGACCTGACGCCGGTGATGATCATGCACCCGGCCAACCCGAAACTCGATGGCCAGAACCTCTCGGCGATCCGCGACCCGGACGGGTTTGCGGTGTTCAACGAAATGGTGGCCCTCGCCAAGGCCAAGGGCGCCGGTCCGATCGACTATCGCTGGCCGAAACCGGGCGCAAGCGATCCGGTGGAAAAAACCTCCTACGTCAAACTGTTCGAGCCTTGGGGCTGGGTGATTGGTTCGGGCGTGTACATCGACGACATGCAGGCCGAATTCATGGCCCAGGTGTGGAAGGCGTCGGTGGTGGGTCTGGTGATTGCCGCGATCATGGCGCTGCTGGTGATCCTGATTGCCCGCAGTATCGTCCGCCCGCTCCAGGAAACCGTGAGCGCAATGGCCAACATCGCCAGCGGCGAGAGCGATCTGACCCGCAGCCTCGATACCCACGGCCAGGATGAAGTCACGCAACTGGCGCGGCACTTCAACGCCTTTACTGCCAAGCTGCGGCAAGTGATCAGTGAATTGCAGGTCTCCGCCAGCGCCCTCGGCCAGTCGTCCAGCGAACTGGGCAACGACGCCGTTCAGGCCCAACAACGCAGCCAGCAGCAATCCCAGCAGATGGAACTGGTGGCCACGGCAATCAACGAAGTGACGTATGGCGTGCAGGACGTGGCGAAGAATGCCGAACACGCGGCGAGTGAAATGCGCGATGCCGAGTCTCAGGCGCAACAGGGCCAGGTCAACATCGATAGCAGCCTGCAACAGATCGACAAGCTGTCGTCGACGATTGATCAGGCCGTGGAGGTCATCCGCACACTGGCGGCTGAAAGCAACCAGATCGGCAGCGTGCTTGAAGTGATCCGTTCCATCGCCGAACAAACCAACCTGCTGGCCCTCAACGCCGCCATCGAAGCCGCCCGTGCCGGCGAGCAAGGCCGCGGTTTTGCCGTGGTGGCAGATGAAGTTCGACTGCTGGCCCAGCGCACGCAGAAATCCACCGCCGAAATCCAGTCGATGATCGAACGCCTGCAAAGCCACTCCGAAGCGGCGGTCAAGGTGATTGGCGACAGCAGCCGTGCGTCGCAACTGACCATCGAACAGGCGGGCCTCGCCGGTGCAAGCCTGAATGCCATCGGCCAGGCCCTGCGCAACCTCAACGGCCTGAACGCTTCCATCGCCAGCGCCACCCTGCAACAGGCGCACGTAGTCGAAGACATCAACCAGAACGTCACCCAGGCCGCCGGTTTGTCCCACAGCACCGCACTGGCGGCAGAACAGTCGAGCGTGGCCAGCGTGCGGCTCAAGGGATTGAGCGAACAGTTGAACGGGCTGCTCAAACAGTTTCGGGTGTAACCGAAAAGATCGCAGCCTGCGGCAGCTCCTACGTTGAGCGCATAGTCTTGTAGGAGCTGCCGCAGGCTGCGATCTTTGATCTTCAAAATCCTCGCCTTCCCGTTACAATCGCTCCCCCTCTTCGTCTTCGCAGGAACCTCCATGTCCGGGCTTGAACTGTTTGCCGCCACCCTCGGCGTCATTGCCGTCTGGTTGACGGTCAAACAGAACCCGTGGTGCTGGCCGATCGGCCTGGTCATGGTGCTTCTCTATAGCTGGATCTTTTTCGAGGTGAAGCTGTATTCGGACGTGCTGCTGCAACTGATCTACGCCGGCCTGCAAATCTATGGCTGGCGGCAGTGGACGCGCGCCGGGGACGCGCAACAGGGTCGGAAGGTCAGCCGGCTCGATGGGCAATCCGTGGCGATTGGCCTGGGCCTCGGCGCGCTCGGTGGTCTGTTGCTCGGCGCGGCCATGGCCCATTGGACCGACGCCGCGCAACCCTGGCTCGATGCTGCACTGACGGGCTTCAGCCTGGTAGCGCAGTTATGGATGGCGCAAAAACGGGTGCAATGCTGGCCGCTGTGGATCGCCGTTGACGTGGTGTTTGTCGGGCTGTTTCTCTACAAGGGGTTGTACCTGACCGCCGTGCTCTACGGGCTGTTCCTGCTATTGGCCGTGCACGGTTGGCGCGAATGGCGGGCCGACCCGGCGTTGCGCACATGAAAGTCTTGGTGCTCACCGGTCCGGAATCCAGCGGCAAGAGCTGGCTTTCGAGCGAGATTAACGCCAATTTTGGCGGCATATTGGTCGCAGAGTACGTTCGGCACTTCATTGATTCTGAAGCCCGACTACCCTGCTACGACGACATTACGCCTATAGCAGTTGGCCAGCTGACCTGGGAAGACGAAGCACGCGCCAAGCAACCGTCATTGCTGATTCTTGATACGCATCTTTTGAGCAATATCCTCTGGAGTCGCACGTTGTTTGGCGCCTGCCCGCCCTGGATCGAGCAAGCGTTGCTGGAACGGCACTACGACCTGCATTTGCTGTTGAGCCCGGAAACTGTGGCGTGGCATGACGATGGACAGCGTTGCCAACCGCAGCTGGCAGAACGCCTGGCGTTTTTCCAGGAGAGCCGTCAATGGCTTGACCTGCACCGCCAACCGTATCAGGTGCTGCAAGGAGACTGGAACCAGCGCAGGGATGCGGCATTTGACGCTGTAAAGCGCTTACTTGAATCGTGACAGGGTGATTGCACCCTGCCACCTATGTCCGTTCCTGAAACACCCCCACCTGTGAAAGCCCCCGAGCTAAAGCGGCCCGAGCGCGCCCGAAAGAAAATGTTAAGTCGCTGATACAGCCTGCCGTCAGCCCCCTCGACAAGCATTTGCCGCCAGCATGGCTCGCATTTTTGCGTAGCTGTGTCTCAACGCCGTTACAACATATTCTTGACAACATCGACAACTAACGCCAACCCACTGTTTTTAAAACAAAATCAAAAACCGGCACACCTTCTGCTCTCTTCCCTCGCACTGCTGATAAGGGCCAGCGTTTCACTTACAGAAGGAATTGCCGCCGTGGGGAAATTTGATCAATGCATCTTTAGCCTCCTGTTGATCGGAGGCGCACTGGGCTCGATGGTCAGTCCGCCGGTACAGGCTGAAAACGGCATCATTATCATCAAACGTGATGTCCAGGTTCGCAACGCAGTGCAGCCGCCGGTCATGCCCGACCCCAACCCAACGACCGCCAATGCCAATCCGTCGAAATATGTTCTCGGCCAAACGAACGAGTTGAGCGACGGCGACTTCGCCAACGTCGCCAGCGGCGCCGGTATCTCCCGCCTGGTCTCGCAAAACAACACCAACCTGGGCGGCAATATCACCAACCAGACCCAGCTTTCCAACCTCCCTGCCGGACGTTCGGGCAATGGCGGCAGCGGCATTGCCAACATGGTCAATTCCAACATCCAGCAAGGCCTGGGTGCTCTGAAAATCATAACGGGAGACCGTTAAGATGAATCGTTCGCTGCTGATTCTCGCCATGTTTTGCAGTGCATCCACCTTTGCCCAGCCACCCGTCATCAACAATGCCGAAATCGACAATTCGGGCATGCAGTACCAAGGCAACCTCGGGGTCAACCAGGCGGCCGGCGATTTTCAGCAACAGGCTAACGCCCGTGCCATCGCCATTGGCCAGGGCGCCAGCGCGACCACAGAGATTCGCCAACGGTTGCGTTCCTCTGTCGACCCCGCGATCGACGCCCGCTCCAGCATTCAGGGCGATTCATTCAGCAATGGCAACGGGGTACTGGGTGTGAACCAGAGCTCGGGCGCCAGCAACCAGCAAGCCAACGCACTGCGAATCAGCATCAGTGCTCAGCCGCAAAGCATCGACGACAGCGTCCTCATGCAACAGAACGTGGCGCTGCTCAACAACTCCGATCCGACTGCTTCTGCACCAGGCCATCGCCAGGTCACTACCAGTGACCAGGCTTTCACCGGTAGCCGTGGGGTAATTCAGTTGAATCAGAGTGCAGGGGTGGGAAACCGAATGGCTAACACCCTGAGCATCCGGGTCGCGGATTGACCCAAACAGGTAGATACAACACTTAACCTAAAATAAGTACGGAGAATCACCATGAAACCTTCGATGGCACTAAAGCCTCTGGTTTTCGCAATTGCTGCGGTCATGGCTGTTGCTGTACAGGCTGAGCAAAACGATCGGCGTGGCAACCACAATGGAGGCAACCAAACCCCACCTGCAAGAATGGTCCCTATCAGCGCCACTGCAGTTGCTAACGACAGACAAAGCAGTACCGGCAATCGCATCTTGAATGAAGGGGTAGAAAACTCAGCCGAGATGAGTAGTTCGGGTGGAGGCTCGAGCGGCAACGTCGGCATCAACGTGGCGGCCGGTAACGGCAACCAGCAAGATAACGCCGCCGCCATCGCCAACGCTGCTTCCGACAACGCCGCGATCGATAACAGCTTTGTGTTCGGCACGGCCACTGCCACCGCTGACGTCCGGCAAACCAGCAACGATAACCGCGTCAACAATTATGGCGTCACCAACTCTGCCGTGATGAGCGGATCCGGCAGCGGCGCCAGCGGCAATATGGGTATCAACATCGCTGGCGGCGACCTGAACCAGCAGAAAAATACCATGGCCATTGCCAACACCAATGCCCCGCTGGGTAACGCACGAGCCACCGCCTCCGCCAATCAAAGCGGTCCTGGCCTGATCGTGAATAACGCCGCTGACCGGACCTACCGCGTGGATACCATTACGGTGACCAAAACCGCTAGCGGTAGTGCCAATTTTGAGAAGTCCTTCGAAGCCAGCGGCAGTCAAAGCGCTTCTTCGGCCTGGGCTGCGGCCGGTTCCAGGAGCTCTGATTCCAGCGGCTCTTTGAGCATTGATGTAAGCGGTTCCAACAGCAGCGCCGCAAGCGGTTCCAACAGCAGTGCTGCAAGCGGTTCCAACAGCAGTGCTGCGAGCGGTTCCAACAGCAGCGCTGCGAGCGGTTCTTCGAGTTCTTCGTTGACTGCTTCCCTGGGCGCTACTCTGGACGCGGAAGCGGCGGCTTCCAATTCCTCTACCGTCAATTTTGGCTTTGGCGATCGCACCCGCAGCAGCAGCTCCGAGGCATCGCTTAACGCATCGGTTGATGCAACGCTTGACGTAGCGGTAGACAAATCGTTCGACAGATCGCACGAATCCTCGTTCGACGTAACGCGCGACTCCTCGTACGACAAATCGCACGAATCTTCGTACGACAAGTCGCGCGATTCGTCGTTCGAGAAAGCGTTCGATAGTTCGTACGAAAAATCGACCGCGTCCTCGTACGATAAATCGGGCAGCAAGTCGTCCGAATCTGCGTATGACAAAGCCAAAAGCTACAGCGAAAGCAGCTCTTATGATTTGAGCAACACCTACTCTTATCAAGTGCTGACCCCAACTGGCTGGGCTAACCCTGTAACCAACACTGCAACCCTGAGCGGTTCGGTGAATGGCGGCAGTGGCAACCTCGGCGTCAACGTAGCGGCTGGCGTGGGCAACCAACAAAGCAACTCGTTGGCCATTTCCAACCAGTCGTTCTAATGGCTGTCTCTGGAGGCCCCCTTACGGGGGCCTTTTTCAGCACCACCAGAGGGGGTCCCATCATGCGCATTATCATCGCCTTGGCATTCTTGATGTGCGTGGCCAGTGTGAGCGAGGCCGCACAAATGCCGCTTTCCGTCCTGCCGGGCGGCGCGGTGATCTACAAGCCGATCCAGAGCGTACGCGAACGCAAGTTTGCCGACCTGGTGCAACAGAAAACCGATTTCAGTTGCGGCGCCGCGGCGCTGGCAACCATTTTGCGCCAGGCCTATTGGCTGGACGTGAATGAAGAAATGATCATCGAAGGCATGCTGGCACACTCCGATCAGGATCTTGTGCGCGTTCAGGGCTTCTCCATGCTCGACATGAAGCGTTACGTGGAAAGTCTCGGCATGCGGGCCCGCGGTTACCGGGTAGCGCCTGAGACGTTGAGCGAGATCAGAATTCCGGTGGTAGTGCTCCTGGACATCCGTGGCTACAAGCATTTTGTCGTCATGCAAAGAGTCCATGACGGCTGGGTCTATATCGGCGATCCGGTACTCGGCCACAAGCGCTACAAAGTTGAAGATTTTGTCAAAGGCTGGAACGGCATCATTTTCGCCGTCATCGGCCAGGGCTACGACAAAACCAATGCGTTGCTCGACCCGCCCATGCCTCTGACCGCCAGGAAGCGCATCAACGCCTTCAATTCGGTGCAAGACTCAGAATTGTTGGAATATGGATTCCTCCGAAGCGACTTCTTCTAATAAAAAGGGAGCATGACGCTCCGGGAGCATTCAATGAAGACTCCAATGTGGCTGGCCGTAGTTTGTCTGGCCGCCAGCCTGCCGACCCAGGCACAGACATTCATACCGATCGAACTGAAGGACCATGAACTGGCGAACCTGCGAGGCCGCTACGTGATGCCGGGCCGCATCATCAGTTTCGGCGTCGTCATGTCCAGCACTTGGCAAAATGCCAACGGTGACGTGATCGGTGCCACTTCCTCGATGCAAATTCAACAATCAACGATCAAGCCACAGTTCTATGTGTCGATGGTCGACGAAAAAGGCACTGGCTCGGCGCGCTCGTCAAGCAACGGCACCGGCATCGTCGCTGGCGGCAGCGGCCTCAATAGCACCGAAGGTGTGACGCAAGTCGTGCGGGCTGCCGGCGACAACAACACGGCCTACAACAACGTTGATATCAACGTCACCAGGGGTAACGAAGCGTCAGTCACACAACAGCAGGGCCAGGCATTGGCCGCAGGCTCGACGCTGTTCGGCTCCAATGACGCGGGCTCGCTGAGCGTTTCCTCGACCGGGAGTGGTGTGCAGCTCAACATAATGGCCAACAACAACCAGGGCAGTACCGTGCAACGCCTGGCTCAGGGTGGACTGATGCAGAATACGACGCTGCTCGGCGGTGGCAACCAGGTCCGCAACATCACGTCGCTCAATGTCGTGATGCGTGACAACGTGCCGACAGGCGGGGCACTGAACGGCAATCTGGACCAGCTCAAAGGTCTTCGCGCTCTCGGATTCTGATCTACGCTCAGTCTCATCATATGTAGTCAGAAGGGACGGCTAACCCATGCACCGATCTTTAACGTTCAGAGCTTTCGTCTGTTTGAGTAGCCTGGCCCCGGCCACATTGTCATACGCAGCACCGGACCCCCAGGTCGAAGCACTAAAACAAGAACTCATGGAGTTGAAACAGCGTTACGAAGCACAACAGAACGCGTTGATGGTACTCGAGCAACGCGTTCGCCAAGTCGAAGAAACACCGGTGACCCCTGCACCCAAACGCCTGACCAAATCCCCCGCCGAAACGCCCAGGGGTGGCCAGGCGGTGGCCGCTGGTGCGCCGGGAACCTCAGGCAGTTCGTACGGCCAATCGCTCAAGGACGATTCGGAACCCGCGCAAAGCGTTTCCAACCTGTATGACGAAGCCAGCGGCTTCTTCGGTGGCGGCAAGTTCAGCGTCGAAACCGGCCTGACCTACACGCACTACGACACCCGTGCACTCACCCTCAATGGCTTCCTGGCACTGGATTCGATTTTTCTCGGCAACATCAACCTCGACCGGATCAAGGCCGACAACTGGACCCTGGACCTGACGGCCCGCTACAACGTGGCACAACGTTGGCAGTTCGACATTAACGTCCCCGTGGTTTATCGCGAATCGACGTACTCTTCCGGTGGCGCCGGTGGTGCAGGCCCGGTGACGTCGGACGCAACCGTGACCCGCGACCCAACCATTGGCGATGTCAACGTTGGCGTTGCCTACAAGTTTCTGGATGAGTCGGCCAACCTGCCCGACGCGGTCGCGACACTGCGCGTCAAGGCACCGACCGGAGACGACCCCTACGGCATCAAGCTGATCGAAGATCCGAACAACGACAACCTCGCGGTCCCCGAGGACTTGCCGACCGGCAACGGTGTCTGGTCGATCACCCCGGGCCTCTCGCTGGTCAAGTCCTTCGACCCGGCCGTGCTGTTCGGCAGCCTGTCGTACACCTACAACGTGCAAGATTCTTTCAGCGACATCAGCCCTCAGGTCGACTCCAAGGTGAAAGGCGACGTGAAACTGGGCGATTCCTGGCAGATCGGCGCCGGCATTGCATTCGCCTTGAACGAGAAGATGAGTATGTCGTTCTCGTTCTCCGATCAGTTCGCCCGCAAGAGCAAGATCAGGCCTGACGGGGGCGATTGGCAGTCGATTTCCAACAGCGATTACAACGCTGCCAACTTCAACATCGGCATGACCCTGGCCGCCAGCGACAACCTGACGATCGTGCCCAACCTGGCCATCGGCCTGACCGACGACGCGCCAGACTTCTCCTTCAGTTTGAAATTCCCGTACTACTTCTGATCCACAACCAAAAAGCCCCGTTTCGCAACGGGGCTTTTCTTCGTTTGAAGATCAAAAGATCAAAAGATCAAAAGATCAAAAGATCGCAGCCTTCGGCAGCTCCTACCTTGGAATGCATATCCGGTAGGAGCTGCCGAAGGCTCGGGCCGCGTTCGGACGATCTTCAGCGGATCTGATGCTTGTGCAGCAATCGGTAAAACGTTGGCCGCGACACGCCCAGCACACGGGCGGCGACGCTCAGATTGTCGCTGTGCCGGTTCAACACGTCGCACAATGCCTGGCGCTCGGCGCGGGTTTTGTAGTCTTCAAGGGTGCCCATCGGCGTGGCGATCGCATGCTGGCTGATCAACCCCAGGTCACGCGCTTCGATCTGCCGCCCTTCGGCCAACACCAGACCGCGGCGGACCCGATTGGCCAGTTCGCGCACATTACCCGGCCAGTCATGCTTGCCCATGGCGATCAACGCGTCTTCGCTGAAGCTGCGCGGGCGACGGCCGGTTTCATGGCTGTAGAAGTGGGAAAAATGGTTGGCCAGCATCGACAAATCGCCATGACGCTCGCGCAGGGGTGCAGTGACCACTTGCAGCACGTTGAGGCGGTAATACAAATCTTCGCGAAAGCGTTTCTTTTCGATGGCCGCCTCGAGATCAACGTGGGTCGCCGCCAATACCCGCACATCCACCGGAATCGGCTGACTGCCGCCCACGCGCTCGATGTGTTTTTCCTGGAGGAACCGCAACAGATTGGCCTGCAACTCCAGAGGCAGATCGCCGATCTCGTCAAGAAACAGCGTTCCGCCATTGGCCGCTTCGATCCGCCCGACTTTGCGTTGATGGGCACCCGTAAAGGCACCCTTCTCGTGGCCGAACAACTCCGACTGAATCAAGTGTTCGGGGATCGCGCCGCAATTGATCGCGACAAAGGGTTTGCTGTGGCGCTGGGATTGCCGATGGAGTGTGCGAGCGACCAGTTCTTTACCCGTACCGCTTTCGCCGCGAATCAATACCGGCGATTCGGTGGGCGCCAGTTTGCTCAGCAGTTTGCGCAGTTCACGAATCGGCTTGCTGTCGCCAAGCAACTCATGTTCGGGCTGATCGATGTGAACCGTGCCCTGACCGCGCAAACGCGCCATGCCGAACGCGCGACCCAGCGTGACTTGCACCCGGGCGACGTCAAACGGCAACGTATGGAAATCGAAAAACCATTCGCAGACAAAGTCGCCGACATTCTGCAGCCGCAGGACTTCCTGATTGAGTACGGCGATCCACTCGGTGCCACTGCGACTGATCAGCTCTTTGACGGCATCCGGGCGCTCCAGGTGGAAAGGCTGCAAACGCAGCAGGCCGACATCACAGGTCCGGTCGCCGGCATTTTCCAGCGTACAGCTATCGACATCCCACCCAACAGAACGCAAACCGGGCAGCAAACGGTGGCAGTCATCGCAGGGATCCACGACCAGCAGGCGACGTAAAGCAGGCGCATCGTTCATGACTGTTCCTTGGCGCCAAATTATAGGAAATATTATTAAAAACAGTCATTTGGCAGACCTGGCTGTAACATTAGCAAGAATTTGACACTGGCTTGTATCGATTGACTATAGGAATCAAGGACAAGTAGTTATAAGAGAGAGGTTTGTTAGTTACCTAACGAGTCAAACCTTTCATGCAGCTTTCAATGCATGGGGGAAAGCGTGAATCGGAAAATAAAAATGAAATTTCTTCTAATTGTATGTGACCCAATCCCCGGTTGCGGGCATCAGTACAAGTAACCAGCCGAACGGTAAGCCCAACCGACGGCACATCACTTGATTGGGCAAACAGAGAGAAGACCCCGATGAACGCCCCGCTCCGTATCAACGAAGCTCTTTTGATTGCCGACCGCGCATTCCAGCCGTTCCAATGCGTGGCCTGGGCTCCACAGGACGGTAACGGTGAACTCAGCCTGACCGTTATCGATCGCACCAACACACGTATAGGCCGCAAACAAATCCCCAGCAGTGCCTACACCGATCCTGCGCAACTTGAACATGTTCTGGAAGAAGCCCGAAAAGAGCTGAGCCAGGAAGGTTATCAGTTGCAATCCTGGACAATGCCGCACTAATGCGTTTTGCGGATTACCGCCCGGTAATCCGCCCCCTTTCTTCAGCGTTAGTTAGTGGGTCTTTAGGCCAACAATACGCATGACACTCCTTATTCGAATTTCACAGGGCCGATTATTTGGCTGGCTTATCAGTGGTTCGAAAAGACAATGTTCTGGCACAAAGCGACCCTCCGCCTGTTAGTTCTGTCAGTTGTGCATCCTTCCATTCAGGGATTGAATATCTCCCAGTCGCCAGCCCACTCCTGGATAAAGACGACTCGCAAGGAGAAGCGTGCATGTCAATCCAGATCGCCCCACCCTCACCCCTAACGCGCAATGACGCCGGAACGCTCGACACTGCCTTTGCCGGCAACGGCAAAATCCAGGTGTATTTCGCCGGCAGTATTTCCAGCATGGCTAACGGGGTCGCCGTTGATTCACAGGGTAGACTGCTCGTCGCTGCGAAGGTCGGCACCCCGGGCGGGAGTCGATTTGGCCTGGCTCGCTTGCTCGAAGACGGCTCGGCGGATCTGACATTCGGTCACCAAGGCAGCGTCATCGGTCAGTTCGAACCGGGCTTCGAGGCTATGGCGGGCAAAGTAGTGATCCTGGCCGATGGACGCATTTTGCTGGCCGGCCTGCAGTACGAAAACCCGCAGAGTTCACTGCCCGCCCTCGCACTCTTTGACCAAGACGGTCAGCCGGTTCAATCCTTCGCGGACAACGGACGCTGCGTCGTACGCCTGCCGGGTAATCTTTCCCACGGCGTCCGCGACACCTGGCTACCCCCCGGCGTCCCCGGTGCCGAAGCCTGTGATGTCTGCGTTCAGCCAAACGGGCAAATCCTGCTGCTGGCCAATCATCAATTTGTCCTGGGCGATCACGTCGGCCTGGTGATCCGACTCAACGCCGACGGAGCGCTGGACTGCAGCTTCAACGGTCGCGGCTTCGTGCTGGTCCGGCACCTGCTGATGAACACCTGGCTCAGCAGTCTGCTGGTGCAACGCGACGGCCGGATTCTGGTCGGTGGCTCGATCAATTTCCCTGAAGAAGGCTTGCTAGCGCGCTATCACAGTGACGGCCGCCGCGACGACAGTTTTGCCCTGGACGGCTTCATGAGTTTCACGGCCCAGGGGCGCAACGCGCAGGTCAGCCAAATTGTTCAGCAAAACAATGGCGATGTGCTGTGTTTCGGCAGCAGCCGCGACCCGATGCAGTGCATGGCGCTGAAGGTCCACAGTAACGGTCGTCCGGACATTCATTGCAACGGTGGCCAGCCGCAGTTGCTGGAAATCGGCGGTTCTCAGTGGACCGCCGCTCAGCGACTTGCAGACGGCAGCGTACTGACCTTTGGCGCCACCATCGGGGGCGTTGAAGCTGACTTCCTGCTGGCCCGATACACGCCGGATGGACAGCCCGATCACGCGTTCGGCAATGGCGTCGGTTGGGTCCGCACGCGTCTGGGTCGCAGCCTCGACACCGCGACGTCGGTGGCCGTGCAGGACGATGGCAACATCGTCGTAGGAGGTTATTCGCTGGATGGCAACTACCGGGCAATCGTCGCACGGTATCTGGGATAAACCACTCTGACGTTTCCTACACTTGATCTTCCCTTCGGCTTACGGCAACTTGCGCGCTTCTTAATACAAGGAGTAGCCAATGTCCGGTTCAATGGCCCAGGCGTTTGCGCACAACTTTCTCGGGCACTCCCCGCGCTGGTACAAGGCGTGCATTGTCGGCTTCCTGATTCTCAATGCGCTGGTGTTGTGGACCGTGGGTCCCGTAGCGGCCGGCTGGCTGCTGGTGCTGGAGTTCATCTTTACCCTGGCGATGGCGCTCAAGTGTTATCCGCTGATGCCGGGTGGGTTGCTGCTGGTCGAGGCGCTGTTGCTGAAGTTGACGACGCCGCAAGCGCTGTATGACGAATTGGTGCACAACTTTCCGGTGATACTGCTGCTGATGTTCATGGTGGCCGGCATCTACTTCATGAAAGACCTGTTGCTGTTTCTGTTCTCGCGCTTGCTGCTCGGGGTCCGCTCCAAAGCGATGCTCTCGCTGATGTTCTGCTTTCTGTCGGCGTTTCTTTCGGCCTTTCTCGATGCCTTGACCGTGACCGCGGTGATCATCAGTTCAGCCGTGGGGTTCTATTCGGTGTATCACCGGGTCGCCTCGGGCAACGACCCGCGTAAGGACAGCGAATTGAGCGATGACCAGCAGCTGCCCAAACTCCATCACGATGACCTCGAGCAGTTCCGCGCCTTTCTGCGCAGCCTGTTGATGCATGGCGCCGTAGGTACCGCACTGGGCGGCGTGTGCACGCTGGTGGGCGAGCCGCAAAACCTGTTGATCGGCCATGAAATGGGCTGGCACTTTTTGGAGTTCTTTTTGAAAGTCGCGCCGGTTTCGCTGCCGGTGCTGGTGGCGGGTCTGGTGACCTGTGTGTTGCTGGAGAAACTGCGCTGGTTCGGTTACGGCACGCTGCTGCCGGACAACGTGCGTACCGTGCTGGCCAATTACGCTGCCGAAGACAACTTCGAGCGCACCTCGCGGCAACGCGCGGCGTTGATCGTTCAGGGGCTGGCCGCGCTGATTCTGATTGGTTGCCTGGCGTTTCACGTGGCGGAAGTGGGCCTGATCGGCTTGATGGTGATCGTGCTGATCACCGCGTTTACCGGCATCACCGACGAGCACCGTCTGGGCAGCGCCTTCAAGGACGCCATGCCGTTCACCGCGTTACTGGTGGTGTTTTTTGCGGTAGTGGCGGTGATTCACGATCAGCAGTTGTTCACGCCCCTGATCCAGTGGGTGCTGGCCCTGCCGGTGGAGCAACAACCGGGCATGTTGTTCATCGCCAACGGTTTGCTGTCGGCGATCAGCGACAACGTGTTCGTCGCGACTATTTACATCACGGAAGTCAAACAGGCCTTCGTCTCAGGCCACATGAGCCGTGAGCATTTCGAGACGCTGGCGATTGCAATCAACACCGGCACCAACCTGCCAAGCGTGGCGACACCGAATGGTCAGGCCGCGTTTCTGTTTCTGCTTACGTCGGCGATTGCGCCGCTGATTCGCCTGTCATATGGGCGAATGGTGTGGATGGCGTTGCCGTATACGGTGGTGATGGGTGTGCTGGGGTGGTATGCCGTGAGCTATTGGCTGTAAACCCCGGCCCCCTGTAGGAGCTGCCGAAGGCTGCGATCTTTTGCTCTTCTCTTTGATGAGCCACCGAAGAGCAAAAGATCGCAGCCTTCGGCAGCTCCTACGGTGGGATTAGCGTTTCAGGATGTACCGCTCGATCGCCTGAGCCGCGCCGTCTTCGGTGTTGGCCCCGGTCACCACATCGGCCTGGCGCTTCACCGCTTCCTCCGCCTGACCCATGGCAATCGACAAGCCCGCGCGATGAAACATCGCCGGGTCGTTGCCACCATCCCCCATCGCGGCAGTCTGCTCCAGCGGCACACCGAGGAATCCGGCCAGTGTCGCCAGTGCGTCGCCCTTGTTCGCCTGCATCGCAGTCACGTCCAGATACACCGGTTGCGAACGCGACACCTGCGCCTGGCCCTCGACTTTGGGCAGCAACAGCGCTTCCAGCTCGATCAGCAAGTCGGTGTTGTGACTGGTCGCGACGATTTTGTCGATGCGTTGCAGATACGGCTCGAAACTCTCCACCACCACCGGCGGGTACCCCAGGCCATGTTGCTCCCTCGGCACCATCGGCCCGTTCGGGTCTTTCAGCAGCCAGTCGCCGCCGCTGAATACCCAGACTTCGACATCCGGCCTGTCGGCAAACAACGCCAGGGCGATCAACGCAGCCGTTGCTGGCAAGTAATGCGCAACCAGCAAACTGCCATCCGGGTTGACGATCGTGCCGCCGTTGAACGCCGCCGTCGGCAGGTCGACACCCAGGGCCTCGATCTGCTGCAACATGGCTTTGGGCGGGCGACCGGTGGCCAGGCTGAACAACACGCCCGCCTCGCGCAATGAACGCACGGCCTCGATGGTGCGCTGGCTGAGGCTGTGATCGGGCAGCAGCAAGGTGCCGTCCATGTCACTGAGCAGAAACCGGATCGGCTGTTGCGTTGCCTCACTCATCCGAGGCCATGCCAGACGCGGCCGTCGCGAGTCAGCAAATCTTCGGCCGCCTTCGGCCCGTCGTCACCCGCCGCGTAACTCTGGACGCTCGCGTCCTGCTGCCAGGCGTCGAGGAACGGTTGCACGGCGCGCCAGCCGTTCTCGATATTGTCGGCGCGCTGGAACAGCGTCTGATCGCCGGTCAGGCAATCGTAGATCAGGGTTTCGTAGCCGGTGGACGGCTGCATTTCAAAGAAATCCTTGTAGGCAAAACCCAATTCGATATTGGCCATTTTCAACGCCGGACCCGGGCGCTTGGCCAGCAGGTCGAACCACATGCCTTCATTGGGCTGAATCTGGATCCGCAGATAGGTCGGCTGCAGCTCATCGACCTCGGTATCGCGGAACTGCGCATAAGGCGCCGGTTTGAAGCAGATGACGATCTCGGTGTCGCGCACGCTCATGCGCTTGCCGGTGCGCAGGTAGAACGGCACGCCGACCCAGCGCCAGTTGTCGATCATGACTTTGAGCGCGACGTAGGTTTCGGTGGTGCTGTCGGGCGAAACGTTGTTTTCCTCGCGATAACCCGGCAACAGCTTGCCGCCCACCTCACCAGCCGCGTACTGGCCGCGCACCGAGTTGGCCCGCGCCTCCTCGACTGACCAGGGACGAATCGCGCCAACGACTTTGGCTTTTTCGCCGCGAACCGCATCGGCGCCAAAAGCGGCTGGCGGTTCCATGGCCACCATCGCCAACAGCTGGAACAGGTGATTGGGCACCATGTCCCGCAGGGCGCCGGTGTGCTCGTAAAAACTGCCACGGGTTTCCACGCCGACGGTTTCGGCGGCGGTGATCTGCACGTGGTCGATGTAGTGGTTGTTCCAGAACGCTTCAAACAGGCTGTTGGAAAACCGGCTGATCAGAATGTTCTGCACGGTTTCCTTGCCCAGATAGTGATCGATCCGGTAAATCTGGTTTTCCGTCATGACCTTGAGCAGGCAACCGTTCAAGGCTTGGGCGGTGTGCAGATCGGAACCGAAGGGTTTTTCGATGACCACCCTTCTGAAGGCGTCCGGCGTCTCTTGCAGCAAACCGGCGGCGCCGAGACGACGCACCACTTCGCTGAAAAAACGTGGCGCGGTGGCCAGGTAGAACACCGCATTGCCGGTTCCGCTGGCGGCGATTTTCGCCGCCAGCGCCTGATAAGTGCTGTCGTCCAGGAAGTCGCCCTGGACGTAGCTGATGCCCTTCGCCAATTTGGCCCACAGCACCGGATCCAGGGCTTGATCGCCCTTGCCGACCTTGCTCGCCACTTCGCCGCGAATGAAATCTTCGAGCTTCTGCGCAAACGCTTCGTCGGTAATGGCGTTGTGGTCAACGCCGATGATCCGCAGTCCATCCCCAAGCAGACCGTCGTGACTCAGGTTGTACAGCGCCGGCATCAACAGACGCTTGACCAGGTCACCATGGGCACCGAACAGGAACAGCGTGGTCGGTGGCGCGGGTTCTGCCTTGGATTTATTGCGGATCAGTCCGGTCATTTTTTCGCAGTCTCCACGTGGCCGCCGAAGCCGAAGCGCTGGGCCGAGAGAATTTTGTCGCCAAAGGTGCCCTGCCCGCGCGAACGGTAGCGCGAGAACAGCGAGTTCGACAGCACCGGTACGGGCACCGATTGTTCCATGGCGGCTTCGATGGTCCAGCGACCTTCACCGCTGTCAGCCACGGAGCCGGAGTAACCCTCGAGTTTCGGGTCGCTGGCCAACGCGTCGGCGGTCAGGTCGAGCAGCCACGAAGACACCACGCTGCCACGACGCCAGACTTCGGCGATGTCGCCCACGTTGAGGTCGAAGCGCTGGTCTTCCGGCAGGTTTTCGCTGGCCTTGGTCTTGAGGATGTCGAAGCCTTCGGCGAAGGCCTGCATCATTCCGTATTCAATGCCGTTGTGGATCATCTTGACGAAGTGGCCAGAGCCCGCTGGACCGGCGTGAATGTAGCCGCGCTCGGCACGGTCATCGTCCGACTTGCGGTCTTTGGTACGAGGAATGTCGCCGATGCCCGGGGCCAGGCTTTCGAACAGCGGATCAAGGCGTTTAACCACCTCGGCTTCGCCGCCGATCATCATGCAGTAGCCGCGTTCCAGGCCCCAGACGCCGCCGGAGGTGCCGACGTCGATGTAGTGCAGGCCTTTTTCCGACAGGGTTTTGGCCCGGCGGATGTCGTCCTTATAGAAGGTGTTGCCGCCGTCGATGATGGTATCGCCGGGCTCGAGCAGGTTGCTCAGGGTGTCGATGGTGTCTTCGGTCGGTGCGCCGGCCGGCAGCATGACCCAGACCGCTCGTGGCTTGGCCAGGCCCGAGACCAGTGCCGGCAGGTCGATAACGCCTTTGGCGCCCTCGGCGGCCAGGTTATCGACGAAGGCGGTATTGCGGTCGTAAACAACGGTGGTGTGCCCATTGAGCATCAGGCGCCGCGCAATATTGCCGCCCATGCGGCCCAGTCCAATAATCCCGAGTTGCATGTGCTGATGCTCCCTACTACAAATAAAGTGTGTCAAAGGTTATAGCCCAACGCGACTAATGTGGGTTAGTCCAGAGCGTTGGCGTGAAGTTTCCGGGCATTGTGCCCGATCCAGACTGATAACGTCTGGAATCGTGCCGAAGACACAACGACCATCAAAAATAAAAAAGTTCCCTTCAGGGGCAAAAGAAATCAAAATTGGCGCCGATAGTAAATAAGCACCGATGTCGGGGCGGATTTACAGTTGAGACAGCCATTTGCGAGGTGAGCAATGGGCACAGTACAAGCAGCACGGCCAGCACAAACCCTTTACGTCACGATCCGTCGCGATGAATTGCGCCAGTTGAAAGACGAGCGCGACCAGCTGAAGCAGGAAGTCGAGCAATTACGCCTCCTGACGCAAGGAATCCAGGCTCAGCCGATGCCTGTCACCCTGCGTGCACCCCACGCCTGACCCCCTCGCCTGAATCGGAAACGGCGCCGCGCTGTTTCCGATACGCCTTCGCGATTCTCCTGCAATATCAGCTCACAAAACTTTCACACCGCCTTGTTGATACTCCGGCTCCTTACGGCCGCCCGGTCTTCGCGCGGTGCCCGTTCGTCGGCGATTTCCGGTCCCGACGCTGAAAAGTGATCTCGCTGGAGCGCGCAATGGCTTGGTTCAAACGCAGCAGTTCGACTGCGCAAGGTTTTGATTGGGCAGGGTTTCTCTGGCTCTTCCTGTTCTTCTGGTACTTTTCCGGTATCACCCAACTGCTGATCCAGTTGACGGGCACTTCCGGTTTCTCCGGGTTCCGTCAGGCGTTCGTAATGAGCGCGATCTGGCTGGCGCCGATGCTGCTGTTCCCACGGCAGACCCGTGTGTTGGCCGCGGTGATCGGCGTGGTGCTGTGGGCCTGCTCCATGGCGAGCCTGGGTTATTTCTTCATCTATCAACAGGAATTTTCCCAGAGCGTCATCTTCATCATGTTCGAGTCGAACATATCTGAAGCCGGCGAGTACATGACCCAATACTTCGCCTGGTGGATGGTCGCGGCATTCCTCGCTCACACCTTGTTCGCCTATTTCCTGTGGACTCGCTTGCGCCCGGTGTACATGCCCCGCGGCCGCGCGCTAGTGGCGGCGACGGCGATCCTGGTGGCGGTGATCGGCTATCCGATGATCAAACAGACCGTGCGCATGGGCAGTCTTGCCGCCGGCTTCGAGAAATTCGAAACCCGCATCGAGCCTGCGGTGCCCTGGCAGATGGCCGTGGCCTATCACCGCTACCTCGACACGTTGGCTGGTATGCAGGACATGCTCGACAGCGCGAGCAAGATTCCACCGCTGCATAACCTCAAGGATGCGATGGCCAATCAACCGGCCACGCTGGTGCTTGTCATTGGTGAATCCACCAACCGCCAGCGCATGAGCCTTTACGGTTACCCGCGCGAAACCACGCCGGAACTGGACAAACTCAAGGATCAACTGGCGGTTTTCGACAACGTCATCACCCCGCGCCCCTACACCATCGAGGCGCTGCAGCAAGTGCTGACCTTCGCCGACGAAGAAAATCCGGACCTGTACCTGTCCACTCCGTCGTTGGTCAGCATGATGAAACAGGCCGGCTACAAGACCTTCTGGATCACCAACCAGCAGACCATGACCAAGCGCAACACCATGCTCACGACCTTCTCCGAGCAGGCCGACGAGCAGGTGTACCTGAACAACAACCGCAACCAGAACGCCGCCCAATACGACGGCGATGTGATCGAGCCGTTCAACAAGGCCCTGACCGACGCGGCGCCACGCAAATTGATCGTCGTGCACCTGCTCGGCACGCACATGAGTTACCAGTACCGCTACCCTTCGACGTTCGACAAGTTCAAGGACCGCAAGGGCGTGCCGGACGGCGTGCGTGACGATCAGTTGCCCACGTACAACAGCTATGACAACGCGGTGCTGTACAACGATTTCGTGGTCTCGAGCCTGATCAAGGACTACGCCAAGACCGACCCGAATGGCTTTTTGCTGTACCTCTCCGACCACGGCGAAGACGTCTTCGACTCTTCCGGCCATAGCACCCTGGGCCGCAACGAAGCCAAGCCGACGGCCCCGATGTACACCATTCCCTTCATGGCCTGGGCATCACCGAAATGGCGACAAAGCCATGACTGGAGCTTTGCCGGCGATCTGGGGCGGCCGTACAGCAGCTCGCACCTGATTCATACCTGGGCCGACATGGCGGGCCTGAGTTTTGATGAACTCGATCACAGCAAAAGCCTGGTCAGCGACAGCTTCAAACCGCGGCCTTTGATGATCGGCAATCCGTATGAGCGCGAGCAAAAGGCGCTGATCGACTTCAGCCTGATCAAACCCAAGGTGAAGTCAGACACGGCGCAAGTCGTGCAACAGTAAACATTCAAGGGGCCGATTCAGGCCTCTTTTTCTTGGCTCATGTGCTTGGTCGGGAGCTCAGGCGCGGTAATTCCCATTTAACGGAATCGGCAGATAATGTTCTCGCAACATTGCTTCATGGATGGAAGGCACCCGATATCCGTTATGGGAGGCGAACCATGAAACGTACACCCTTGCTCATTGCTGGCCTGATGACATTTGTCTCGGCCGGCGCACTCGCCGAAGGCGGTGCAGAACGCATGCGTTATTACTACGAAAGCTTGCGGCTCAGCCAACAGGAGAATCAAAGTCAGCAAACCGCCGAGGTCCGGGTTCCGGACGACCAAACGGCGCAAATGACCGAGCATTACAAGCGCTGACGGGGGTGATTCACCCACTGTAGGAGCGTCGACAAGCTGCTCCTACAGGGGGCAAATCAAAAGATCGTCCGAACGCGGCCCGAGCCTGCGGCAGCTCCTACATTTGGAACGCCGCCCCCCTGTAGGAGCTGCCGAAGGCTGCGATCTTTCGCTCTTCAATGCCCCCAAATCAACGCCTCGGTCCACCCCAGCTCAGCAAAATCCGCCGCCCTCAACCCCGCCTCTCCGGCGCAGAAAAACTCGTCCAGTTGCGGCGGCGCGATCGACGTTGCGCTGAGCATCCCGTGCACCTGCCCGCGATGATGGATCTGGTGTTCGAACAAGTGCGAAAGCAGGCGTAATCGACTGTCGTGCTGCGGGATGTCCCGGGCAATCGTCACGATCTTGCCCAAGTCTGCGTCGCGCATTTGCTCGCAGTAGGCAATCAGACGGCGGTCCACCTGAACCTGTTCACGCTGCAGATCCGCCGCGGCGGTGCACGGTTCGTCTTCAGCGAAAAACTGATAACAATCGGTGTGTGGCGCATCCCCGCGCAACTCACGCTCCAGCGCATCCACGTAGAACCAGTCGCAGGTCAGAATATGATTGAGGGTCGCGCGCAGGCTGGGAAAGAAACTGACCCGTGGCGCCGTCAGGTCTTCGGCACTTAAACGGCCCCAGGCGTTGGCCAGCCGATGGTTGGCCCAGGCGTTCTGATAGGCCATGGTCAGCAGATGATGAGACAGCGGCTGATTCATGTTCGCGGCTCCTTGATCACGCGTCGGCGAAGCGCTCCAGCTGCATTTCCTGTAACCGGCTGAGGGTGCGGCGGAACGGGAATTCCAGGTAGCCCTCGGTGTAGAGCGATTCCATTGGCACCTGGGCCTCCAGATAAAGCGGCACCTTGCGGTCGTAGCATTCGTCGACCAGGGCAATGAAACGCCGCACGCCATCATCGTGGACGGACAACTGCGGCAATTCGCGGTCACCTGCCACAACCCGTTCAACACCGTCTTCAGTGCCACGGGCGATGCGTCCGGCGCGTTTCTGCGCGCTGAGGTTGGGCACGTCACTCAACAGAATAGCCTTGAAGGTGTCACACAGGGCCATGAAATCCATGGCGGCGAAGGGTTGTTCGCAAAGGTCGGCGTACCGGCACCAGAGCACGTCGGCGCTGGCCTGAACCACATTCAGCGTTCGGTGGCCGACCTTGACCGGCGCAGTGGAAACCGGTTGTCCGACGGTCAACGCCTTGAACACTTCACTCAACGCACTCTGCTGCCCGGAGGCCGCGACCCAATAGCGTTGCAAACCGGCACCGGGATGCAACCGATGATCTTCGCTGCCATCCACCGCGATCACCTGCATGTGCCGCTTGATCGCCTCGATGGCCGGCACGAAACGGTCGCGGTTGAAGCCATCGGCGTACAGCTGATCCGGCGGTTGGTTAGAGGTGCAGACCACCACCACGCCCTGATCGAACATCACCTGAAACAGGCGGCCGAGAATGATCGCGTCGCCGATGTCGTTGACGAACAGTTCGTCGAAACACAGCACCCGCACCTCTTCGCTCAACTCGCGTGCCAGCGCTTTCAGCGGGTCCGGGGTACCGGTCAGCTGAAACGAACGCTGATGCACCCAACCCATGAAATGATGAAAGTGCTGGCGCCGCGCCGGGACTTGCAGGCTTTGGTAAAACTGGTCCATCAACCAGGTCTTGCCGCGCCCGACCGGGCCCCACAGGTAAACGCCCGTCACCGGCGCATGGCCTGCGTGCAGCGCTTCATAGCATTTTTGCAGCGCCCAGACAGCGTGTTCCTGCGCTTCGTCCTGGACGAAGCCCTTGTGTTCGATGGCGTGCTGCCAGGCGCTTAGGGGGGAGTCGACATTCATGCGCGGCAGTATGGCACGCAGACCGACGGTCGGCCCTTTCGCGGCGGATGAAAAAGCGCCTTGACGGCATATATTACTCGCATCATATTAAATACATGTTGTAGAGAATCTATATTCGAATCGCAGCCCCATTCCTCAGGAGTCGACCCATGCATTACAAAGTTTTCGGCCGAAAAACCGGCTTGCGCGTCTCGGAACTGGCGCTGGGCGCCGGCAATTTCGGCACGGGCTGGGGCCACGGCGCCGAGCGCGATGAAGCCAAACGCATTTTCGATGGTTACCTTGAGGCCGGTGGCAATTTCATCGATACCGCCAACGGGTACCAGGGCGGCCAGTCGGAAGTCATGCTCAGCGAATTTATCGCTGCTGAGCGCGATCGTCTGGTTATCGCCACCAAATACACCCTGGGGACTACGCCCGCCGACGGTATTTCCCACACCGGCAACAACCGCAAGAACATGGTCCGCGCCGTAGAGGAAAGCCTGACCCGGCTCAAGACTGATCACATCGACCTGTTCTGGGCGCACATGAGTGACGGTGTGACGCCAATGGAAGAGATCCTGCGCGGTTTTGATGACCTGGTGCGCGCCGGCAAGATTCATTACGCCGGGCTGTCGAATTTCCCGGCATGGCGCATCGCCCGTGCCGACTTGCTCGCCGAGGTTCGCGGCTACGCGCCGATCGCCGCGATTCAGGCTGAATACAGCCTCGCCGAACGCACCGCCGAACGTGAGCAACTGCCGATGGCTGAAGCGTTGGGATTGGCCGCCACCTTATGGTCGCCATTGGGTGGCGGGTTTCTCACCAGCAAGTACCGCTCCGGCGACGAGAACAACCGCGCCGCCAAACTGGGCATGCTGGTCCACGCCGAGAAAAGTGCCCGTGAAACCGCCCTGCTCGACACCCTGCTCGCCGTAGCGGCAGAGCTGAACGCCAGCCCGACGCACGTGGCCATCGCCTGGCTGCGGGAAAAAGCCCGACGCTCGACAACGGCGCTGATCCCGATTCTGGGTTCGCGCACTCGTGAGCAGCTGGATGCCACGCTCGGGGCGTTGAATGTGCAGTTGAGTGAGGAACAGGTGTCGCGCCTTGATGAGATCAGCGACGTGCCAAAAGGTGTGCCGCATGAATCGATCAGCGGGTCGTTTGCCCGGTTTAGCGGCGGCGTAACCCTCGACCTGCCGATAATCCCCGTCGCCTGACAAAGATCAAATGTGGGAGCGAGCCTTGTGGTGAGGGGATTTATCCCCGTTGGGTCGCGTAGCGGCCCCAGATTCTGTAATCAGGGTGCGTCAGATAGAACGAACCCACTGATTTTGCGACTGCTTCGCAGCCGAACGGGGATAAATCCCCTCACCACAATGGCTCGCTCCCACATGGGTCGGTGTTACTGGTCGACCTTGTGTTTAGCCGCAAACAAACACAGCATTTCCATCGCCAATGTCGCCGCCGCCAGTGAGGTTATGTCCGCGCTGTCATAGGCCGGCGCCACTTCCACTACGTCCATGCCCACCAGGTTGATCCCGCGCAACCCGCCGAGGATTTCCAGCGCCTGCACCGTGCTCAAGCCGCCGCACACCGGCGTTCCGGTGCCCGGGGCGAACGCCGGATCGAGGCAGTCGATGTCGAACGTCAGGTACACCGGGTTGTCGCCGACCCGCGCCCGGATGGCTTCGACAATCGCATCCACGCCACGGCGATGCACGTGCCGCGCATCCAGTACTTCAAAACCCTGATGATCATCATTGGTGGTGCGCAAGCCAATCTGTACCGAACGCGCCGGATCGACCAGACCTTCTTTGGCCGCGTGCCAGAACATGGTGCCGTGATCGACCCGCTTGCCCTCTTCGTCCGGCCAGGTGTCGCTGTGCGCGTCGAAGTGGATCAGCGACAGCGCGCCATGTTTGCGCGCATGGGCTTTGAGCAGCGGGTAGCTAATGAAGTGATCGCCGCCGAACGTCAGCATCGCGCAACCGGCATTCAGAATGTGCTCGGCGTGGGCTTCGATGCTTTCGGGCACCGAATGCGGCGCGCCGTAATCAAAGGCGCAATCGCCGTAGTCGATCACCGCCAGATGGTCGAACGGGTCGAACGTCCACGGCCAGTGCCGTTCCCAGGCAATCCCGGTCGACGCCGCACGGATGCCTCGCGGTCCGAATCGCGCGCCGGGGCGGTTGCTGGTGGCGGTGTCGAACGGTACGCCGCTGACCACGACATCGACGCCACGCAAGTCACGGCTGTAGCGACGACGCATGAAACTGGTGATACCGGCGTAGGTACTTTCCGCGGCAGTTCCATAGAGGCTGTCGCGGGTCATGGCCTGATCGTTTTGCACAGGGACGTCCATCAGGTGCTCCTTCTTGATGATTTACTGGCGGCTACGGAAAGCGGTCCACAAGCGGGTGCGCTGACGCATGTCCTTGAGGCTCATGCTGCGGTCGGCATACAGCCTTGCGCGCACCTCGGCGAGCGGGTAAATGTCCGGATCGGTGCGCACCGCCTCATCCACCAGCGATGTCGCCGCCTGGTTGGCCGTGGCAAAGAACAGCGTATTGGTCAGCGCCGCGACCGACTCGGGGCGCAACATGAATTCGATAAAGGCACGGGCGGCTTCGGGGTGCGGCGCATCCTTGGGGATCGCCAGATTGTCCTGCCAGACCAGCGTACCCTCCTGCGGAATCCGGTAAGCCACTTCATAGGGCTTGTTGGCCTTGCGCGCCTGATCGGCGGCCATGCTCGCGTCACCGTTGTAGGTCAATGCCAGGCATACACTGCCATTGGCCAGATCGCTGATCTGCCGCCCGGTGGCGACGTACAGCACATTCGGCTGCAACTGACGCAACAAGGCTTCAGCGGCTGTCAGATCAGCCTTGTCCGTGCTGTAGGGATCTTTACCCAGATAGTGCAGCGCCAGGCCGATGACTTCTTGCGGCGAATCGAGTATCGCAATGCCACAGTCTTTCAGCTGGCTGGCGTATTGCGGTTTGAACAGCAGATCGAGGCTGTTGAGTGGCACGTTCGGCAGACGCTGTTTCACTGCTTCAACATTCATCCCCAATCCCAGAGTGCCCCAGGTATACGGCACGCCGTAGCGATTGCCGGGATCGACCGCAGCCAGTTTCTCCAGCAAATCCGGATCGAGGTTGGCGTACCCCTTGAGCCCTTCGCGGGGAATCGCCTTCAACGCGCCCGCCGCCAAACCCCGCGCCAGAACGCTGGACGATGGCACCACCACGTCATAACCGCTGCCGCCGGTGAGTAACTTGGTTTCGAGCACTTCCGACGAATCGAACGTGTCGTAGCGCACGTGAATGCCGGTTTCCTGCTCGAAGCGCTGCAGGGTTTGCGGCGCGACGTAATCAGCCCAGCTGTAGAGGTTGACGACGTTATCCTCGGCCTGGGCGGACAGCGCCATGGCAAGGAACAGTGCGGGTAAACACAGCTTGAACGAGGGACCCATGACGAACACCTGACCAGAGGAAGTGGCTGCAGCATGCGTCGTCGGATACATTGCAAAAATACCAAGTCAATTATCCTGACTTTATTGCGGAGTAATGTTTGATGCTCGGCCAGCTTCACGATGTGGATCTGCAACTGTTGCGTCTGTTCGTCAGCGTGGTGGAGTGCGGTGGTTTCAGCGCGGCCCAGGGTGAGCTGGGCCTGAGCCAGTCGAGCATCAGCCAGCAAATGGCCCGGCTCGAAACCCGGCTCGGCTATCGTTTGTGCAGTCGCGGCAAAGGGGGGTTCAAGATCACCCCGAAGGGCGAACAGCTGCTGATCGCGACGCGCGGGCTGTTCGAGTCCATCGAAGCGTTCCGTCATCAATCCAACGGCGTGGCCGGCCGCTTGATCGGCGAGGTGCGTTTGGGTTTGTCCGAGGCGCTGGACCAATCGGTGCTGCAACGGGTGGCGGACGCGATTCGGCGGTTTCGCGAGCGCGACGAATCGGTGCGTATCGAACTGATGAGCGCCATGCCCGGTGAAATGGAGCGCTTGCTGTTGCAACAGCGCCTGGACCTGGCGATCGGCTATTTCTCACAAGTACAAAGCGCTTTTGACTACCGCCAGTTGTTCAGTGAAACCCAGCATTTGTACTGCGCCCCCGGGCATCCGCTGTTTACCGATGAGGCACCGGACGACCACGCACTGCAAGCGTGCGACCGGGTGGATCATCCCTACCGTTTTCTGCGCAGCGACGAGCCGTTTCAGGGGAAGAAGTGCTCGGCGCGGGCCGAACAGGTCGAAGGCACCCTCGCCTTCATTCTGTCCGGCAAGCATGTCGGGTATTTACCCAGCCACTTTGCACGCAGCTGGGAAGACAAGGGCTTGTTGCGGGCGGTGCAGCGACCGGATCTGAGTTTTGACGTGGCGTTCCATCTAGCCCGCCATCGTGCGCAGGTGCCGGGGGATGCGCAGAAAGCGTTTGAACAGGATCTGCTTGCGGCGTTCGCCTGAGGGTTGAAAGATCAAAAGATCGCAGCCGTCGGCAGCTCCTACAGGGATTCGGTGTAGGAGCTGCCGAAGGCTGCGATCTTTTGACCCTGTTCCTTTTGCTGTGGCCGGAGCGTTCTGGCATCCTGCGCCTCCATTTTCTGACCCGGCTCGCCAATCGGCACGCAAACCACCATGACCGCCTCTGAAAAAGCCCCTGCCCCGCGCCACAGCGACCTGATCTACGGCCTCGACGACCGCCCGCACCTGACCGCCACCGTCTTCGCCGCATTGCAGCATGTACTCGCCAGTTTCGTCGGCATCATCACCCCGACCCTGATCATGGGCAGCGCCCTTGGCTTGCAAAGTGAAATACCCTATCTGATCAGCATGGCGCTGTTCGTTTCGGGGCTGGGCACTTTCGTTCAGGCGCGACGGTTCGGCCCGATCGGCTCCGGCCTGCTGTGCCTGCAAGGCACCAGCTTTTCATTTATCAGCGTGATCCTCAGCGCCGGGTTCATGGTCAAGGCCCGCGGCGGCGGGACCGATGAGATTCTTTCGACGATCTTCGGTGTGTGTTTCTTCGCCGCGTTCATCGAAGTGGTGCTGAGCCAATTCATCGGCAAGCTGCGAATGCTGATCACGCCAGTAGTGACCGGAACCATCATCACGTTGATGGGCCTGTCGCTGATCAAAGTGGCGATGACCGACATCGCCGGCGGTTTTGGCGCGCCCGACCTTGGCGCCGCCAGTCACCTGGCGCTGGCGGCATTGGTGTTGGGCACCATCGTCGTGCTGAACCGGGTGGACGTGCCGTTCCTGCGTCTTGGCGCCATCGTCATCGGCCTGACTTTGGGCTACGTCGTTGCCTGGCTAATGGGCCACGTGGATTTCAGCAGCATGCCTGACGTGCCGCTGATGAGCGTGCCGGTGCCGTTCAAATACGGTTTCAACTTCGACTGGGTGGCATTCGTGCCGGTGGCAGTGATCTTCCTGGTGTCGCCGCTGGAAGCTGCGGGTGACCTGACCGCCAACTCGATGATTTCCCGGCAGCCGGTCAAAGGCCCGATCTACATCCGGCGGATCAAGTCCGGCTTGCTCGCCGACGGCCTCAATTCGGCCATGGCCGCCGTGTTCAACAGCATGCCGATGGTCACCTTCGCGCAGAACAACGGGGTGATCCAACTGACCGGCGTGGCCAGCCGTTACGTGGCATTTTTCATCGCCGGCCTGCTGGTGGTACTGGGGTTGTTCCCGATGATTGGCGCGGTGCTGCAACTGATGCCCAAGCCGGTGCTCGGTGGCGCCGAACTGGTGATGTTCGGCACCGTTGCGGTGGCCGGGATCAAGATTCTCGCCGAGGCCGGCCTGCACCGGCGCAACATGCTGATCGTGGCGATTTCCCTTGGCATGGGCCTGGGCGTCGCGGCGGTGCCGGAGGTGTTGCGCGAGTTGCCGACAGCGTTGCACAACATCTTTGAATCGCCGATCACCGTCGGTGCGTTGTGCGCTATCGTGCTGAACATCTTCCTGCCCGAAGAATTCATCGAGCTGGAGGAAGACGATTTCGATCCGGAAGCCTCGATCCTGCAGGTCATGGAAAACCCGGATGTCCCGGCCAAAGGTGAACCCGCCCGGCCGGAGGCGGTCGCACAGTTGAACCGATAGTCAGGCTCGAAGGCTGAGCCGCCGTCGGTTCAGCCTTTTTTCTACACGAGAGCCCGTTCATGCGCAGTGTCCACGCCGTTGTCCTTTCCCTGCTGTTGCTGTCCCTGAGCGCCTGCGCCCTGCTGCCCAATCGCGATCCGCTGAACATCAACGTGGTCGGTTTCGAACCGCTGCAAAGCCAGGACATGGAAGTGCGTTTCGCGGTGAAAATCCGCGTGCAGAACCCCAATGAAAATGCGATCGACTACAACGGCGTGGCCGTGGACCTGGAAGTCAACGGCCAGCCCCTCGCCGCCGGCGTCAGCGACCAGTCGGGCTCGATTGCGCGCTTCTCCGAGACGGTGCTGACCGTTCCCGTGAGCGTTTCGGCGTTCTCGGTATTGCGCCAGACATTCGGCCTGAGCCAGACCCAGACCCTGAACAACCTGCCTTATGTCTTGCGCGGAAAACTTGCGGGAGGCTTGTTCGGCACGATGCGATTCACCGACAGTGGCAAGCTCAGTTTGCCGGGGACCGTGACGGGTACTTGGTGAGTAAACCTTTGTGGCGAGGGGATTTATCCCCGTTCGGCTGCGAAGCGGCCCCAAGCTCGGAAACCGTGTTGTATAGGTGTACCGCACACAATGGTTTTACGACTGCTTCGCAGCCGAACGGGGATAAATCCCCTCGCCACATTGGCTCACTGCCACGTTGTGGGTTATGTGTTGAAACGCACGCCGGGTTTGGCGCGTTCGTCGACGCTCAATTCGAACACGTCCGCACGCGCGTAGTGGCCGACGACGTCGAAGTCGTAACGTGCGCGGATCAGGTCGTCGGTGTCGATCTCGGCCGTGAGCAAACCTGCGGTGTCACGCAGCGGTCCGGCCAGAATGTCGCCCATCGGCCCGACGATGACACTGCCGCCAGAGATCAGCGGTCGCTGCGCTGGCCAGTTGGCAATCTCCACGCCCAGCGCTTGCGGTGAATCCTGAACCTGACAGGCGCTGACCACAAAGCAGCGTCCTTCATGGGCGATGTGACGCATGCTCACCTGCCACATCTCGCGCTCGTCCACCGTCGGCGCACACCAGATTTCCACACCCTTGGCGTACATCGCTGTGCGCAGCAGCGGCATCATGTTTTCCCAGCACACCACGGCGCCGATTCGCCCGACCTGGCTGTCGATCACCGGCAGCGTCGAACCATCCCCCTTGCCCCAAATCAGTCGCTCGGTACCGGTCGGCATCAGTTTGCGATGCCTGGCGACCAGTCCGGCCTGCGGATCGAAATACAGCGCGGTGCAATACAAGGTGCTGCCGGCACGCTCGATCACACCGATCACCAGGTTCGCTCCCGTACGCGCCGACAGCCCGGCCAAGGCGTCGGTTTCCACGCCGGGCACGTCAATGGCGTTGGCGAAATATCGGGCAAACGCTTCACGCCCTTCCGGCAGCCGATAACCCAGTTGAGTGCCGAAACCCTCACCTTTCGGATAGCCGCCGAGCACGGCTTCGGGCATCACCACCAACGCTGCGGCGGATTCCACAATGGCGTTTTCGTAAGAAAGAATCTGTTCCAGGGTCTCGGCCTTGCCGCCGGGCAAAGCACCGATTTGCAGCGCTGCAACGATTGACTTGGGCATCACGGTCACTCCATTCACGTCGGGGGTTGCTCATTCTCCAGCGGCACCGGATCATGAATAAAGCCCCTTACGCTGCTGAATGATATGAACCAAATGAATATCGCTGCGGTTGATCTCAACCTGCTCAAAGTCTTTGAAGCCCTGCACGAAGAGTCCAGCGCCAGCCGTGCGGCACTGCGTCTGGGGGTGACGCAATCGGCGGTCAGCGCGGCGTTGCGCCGCCTGCGCGAGGTGTACGGCGATCAGCTGTTCGTGCGCACCGGCCGAGGGCTTGCGCCGACACTCAAGGCCAATCAGTTGAAACCGGTGGTCAGCGACGCGCTGAACAAATGCCGGCAGAGCCTGGCGATGGTCGATCCGGCCGCCCACCACTACGAGGGCCGCTCGGTCACGGTCGGTTTGTCGGATGACTTCGAAATCGCCTACGGACGTCGTTTGATCGACGAAATCGCCCGTTGTGCGCCGAAGCTGCGGTTGATCTTCCGCCAGACCCACAGCCAGGTCGTCGCGCAGGCGTTGATGGAACGCAGCATCGACCTGGCGATTACGGCCGGTGGGTTTGCCGAGCGCTTGCTCAGTCGTCAGGTGTTGGGGGAAGGCGCCTATTTGTGCCTGGTGGATCCGCTGAGTCTGGCCGAGGGGCAGCAAACCATCAGCCTCGACGAGTTCGTCGCCCGCGACCATATTCTGGTGTCATCGGGCGGCTTCATCGGGATCACCGACGAAGGTTTGGCGGCGCTGGGTTTAAGCCGGCGGGTATGCGCCTCGACCACGCACTTCGCGGCGTTGCCGCATCTGCTCAAGGGCAGCCAGGCCGTGGCGACCATTCCGGCGCATGCCGCCCAGAGCATCGCAGCGCTCTGTGGTCTGGCGCTGCTGCCCTGCCCCCTGGCGTTGCCGCGATACCCGATCGAACTGGGCTGGCGCACCAGCACGCAACTCGAACCGGTGGTGTTGAAAGTGCGTGAGGCGATTGCCGCGTGTTTTGTGTGACGTCGCGTGTTATTTGGCGGCCATCAACCGATTGACTTCACTGCGCACCATGTTCGCGAATTCCGGTGGCGACATGGCATCGAGTTCGGACCGGACCCACTCGGCCCATTTGCCCTTGCGCTTGGCGCGCTCGCCGAACAACCGTGCGGCTTCGCCCTTGGCTTTGCCCAGGTTGTTTTGCCAGAGCTCGAACAGACGGGATTTTTCATCTTCAAGTGCCGCGCGCTCGGCGAGGGGTTTGTCGGCCAGGTTGAAGCTCATGTGGATTTTCCTGCTGCGTAAATTGGCGCCATCTTACACTGTAGGAAGAAATGTCCTGCGCTGGATTTTTCTACAGGGTGACGTCTGCGGGCAAAATCGCTGCAACTTTTTCAGCCGCCGCAGACTCCATTGTTCACTGCTTATTCACCTGCAAGGAGTAACCCATGGCCCGGAAAACCGCCGCACAAGTCGCCGAAGACCAAATCAAGGATCAGGCCTTCAGCGAACTACAGGCTTTGATAGAAGAATCGGAAAAACTGCTTAAAAGCAGTGCCTCACTGGTCGGTGAGGAAGCGGACACCCTGCGCGGGCAAATCGCCCAGAAGCTCCAGCAGGCACGGGATTCGGTGACCAGCGTACGAGACCGCACCCTCCCCGCCGTGGAAGCCACGGAAACCTACATCGGTGGTCATCCGTGGCAAACCGTGGCGATTTCCGCCGGGTTTGGTTTGGTGGTGGGGTTGTTGCTGGGTCGGCGCTAAACCGCTCGGCAACGAGCTGATTCCTGTCAGCTGAATGCAAACCCCTGTGGGAGCGAGCTTGCTCGCGATGGCGTTTTATCAGCCAACATCAGTATGGACTGATCCACCGTCATCGCGAGCAAGCTCGCTCCCACAGGATCCATTGTCGACCGTTAGTCCCCCGCCAGTTCCCGCAAACTCGCCAACGTTTCCGCTTCCAGCTCAATCCCCCCCGCCGCGGACTTTTTCCGTTGAGCATGCCGTCGATCACCCGGCAATCGCTTCAGCCCTACACCGTGCATTTGCCGCACCAATTCCTGACTGCGCTCGGCAAAGCTCTGCCCCGCCGATTTGCTCGGGTCGATGACGATCAACAATTGCCCGGTCCACGGCGTCCTGGCGCCCGGATGGTTCGACCAGTCGAACTCGAAGGAGAAATGGCCGCCGGTCAACGCGGCCGCCAACAGTTCCACCATCATCGACAACGCCGACCCCTTGTGTCCGCCAAACGGCAGCAGTGCGCCACCTTCCAGAATCGCTTTCGGGTCCTGGGTCGGCTGGCCGAGGCTGTCCACACCCATGCCTGGGGGCAAGCGTTCACCCTTGCGCGCGGCGATCTGCACATCGCCATGGGCGATGGCGCTGGTGGCCAGGTCGAAGACAATCGGATCGCCGTCGGCCCGCGGCGCGGCGAAGGCAATCGGGTTGGTGCCGAACAGCGGCCGATCGGCGCCATGCGGCACCACACAGGTCATGCTGTTGACCACGCTCAACGCCACCAGCCCTTCATAGGCGAAGGGCTCGACGTCCGGCCAGAGTGCCGCGAAATGATGGGAATTGCGGATTGCCAGCACCGCGATCCCGGCGCTGCGAGCTTTTTCCACCAGCAAGGCGCGTGCAGCTGCCAGGGCCGGTTGCGCAAAACCATTGCCGGCATCGACCCGCACGAACCCCGACGCCACGTCCTCGACCACCGGCACCGCCTGGCCATTGACCCAGCCGCTTTTGAGCGTCGACACATAACCGGGTATTCGAAACACACCATGACTGTGAGCACCGTCGCGCTCGGCACCGGCGCAGTTTTCGGCCAGCACCCGAGCGACGGTGGACGAAGTGCCGTGGCGCAGGAAAATCTTCTCAAGCAAGGCCGTCAACTCAGCGAGGGACAGGTTTTGCGAGACAACAGGAGACGCGGAATCGAGTGGCGCAGACATCTGAAGCTCCAGACTAATTATTGGAGGGGGCAACAGCGTACGAAGACCGCTGATTAACCACGCGCGAGCGGCAGCCTGTCAACTATTCGGTAAACCTGCGCGCACAGTCACCGGCAACCCGTGCGTTAACTATCTACCACCGTCGACGCTCCAGGGGCACTTAGTCTCGAGTCTCAATTTTCCGGCGCGCCCGGTCGCGCCCAGCACGAGATTCAACAATGTCGACACCCACCGCTGCGCTGTTTTTCCCCCAGGCCCTGAATGCTCCCGGACTATGGACTGAGCTTGGTCAAACCCATGGGCTGACGCGTAAGGATTTTGAATGGCTCGAGCACGTGAAACTGGCCAGTCACACCCGGCGCAACCAGCAGAGTCCGCCGATGCTCGCCGAGAGAATTCTCATCGGCACGGGCGCCTTGTCCTTTGCGCTGGCAGGCTGCTTCCTGCTGAGCGAGACTCCGGACGACAAGGGACTGATTTTTTACACGCCCTACGCTGGCATCAAAAAATACGCCAGTCGCGCGGCGTTGTCCGAAGTGATCAAACGCCAACTCGACAACGCCGGCGAGGATGACGACTCGGTGGCCTTGCTCTCGCTGTCTGTGCGCAAAACCCTGGCAGCGGCCTCCGACGTCACGGTGACCTTCGAGACGATCGAAGGCGATGTGTTCGACGATCAGCGCGCGGTTATCACGCTCAATCAGCGCCTCAACAATCAGGCCATGGTTGATGAATTGCAAAAACTGCCAACCCTGACGGCGATGCTCGACACGGTACTTGAGGGCTTGCTCGCAGCCGCTTTTCCAGCGCTGGATCAGCGTAAAACCCGGGTTGGTCTGTATGCCGAAACAGCGAACAGCGCGGCTGACCCAAACAAGCCCGGCGCCCGACACTGGCTCGAATCCATGTCCTTGAGCCAGGCGCTGCTCACGTATTACCGCCATAAGGGTTGGCCGACCGGACAGCGCCCGGAGTTTGCACACCCGCAAAGGACATCGCCGACCGCCGACCAGAAAACCTGGGAAAGCGCGATTAAAACCGCTGCTGACAATTTGCCCGGCCGGATTGACGCGCAACTGCAGAGTTTCTGGAATGAAGCGAGCGTCGACGGTGCCACGCGCCGGGCATTCTTCGCCCGGGCCATCCGCGAAAAGGCGCGGGCAGAACTGTTACTCAAGCGTGAGTCGGGGATTATCACTGCGCAACAGAGCCGCGCCTTGCACTCACTCATAGACCCCGCAAAGGCGACCTCCCCGGCATTGACCGTCGAAACCATTCGCCTGTGGGTGTATGAGCCCAACTATGTTGAACTCGCCGGCTCACTGATGATCAGCCAGGACAGCGCCAATGCCTTTCTCTACACCCCCGCCCAAGGGTTACAGGTTCTGAGTGACTACCAGGACCTGAAAGACACGCTGGAGCAAAAATCCACCGAGGCCGGTCATGACGATGAGCTTTACGACCTCATGAGCCTGGAGGAACGCGATCGCTTCATCGGTTTTCAGGAGCCACACGTGTCTGGCGCAGTGGTCAGCGGTTCGGTGTTCAAGACACTCTTCGAAGCGATCATCGGCAAACAACAGCAAAACCTCGAATACGCCTTGCAGATCTTCCGTTTCAGCGATGGTGCCGTGGACATCCATGCGTTTTTCGACAAGGCAACGGACATCCGCTCGCTGATTGGCGAAACGTTGCTGACGATTGATGTGCAAGGGCGCTGGAGTACCCGGCCGGTGCTATCGGGCAAACACCCGTCCATGGTGCTGGCGGATACCGCCGCGGGTTACGTGAAGACGTTCAGCGCGGTTGAACTGCCCCTGCGCAGCGAGTTCACAGCGCCACCGGTCACGACTCAGGCGGTACAGCGGACTTATCTGGAACAACGAAAAGCGACATTGGCTCATGCCTTTTCCGTTGGCCTGCGGGGCGAGGCCAGCCTGCGGGAACTCAGCGGTTCATTGAGAAACGTCGACTGGCAGATTGTCGATGCGGTATTCAATCCGGACAAAGCGGATCGCAAGAACCGGCTGGCCGTCAGGGGCTTCTACCCGGACGCCTACTCGCTGGTACTCGACTGTTCCGGCGAAACGCAGTCCCTGCCGTTGGCCAACTGCCTGTTGTTGACCGAACGTGGCGGGTTCGACGTCCAGCATTCCGGGCGGGCGATTCTGTGGACGCCGGCGACCGGGCTGGAAGTCTTTGCGACAGTCGCCGTGGCCCGGCAACAGTTGAACCTGCGCCTGATCGACCCTGACCAACGCCTGGTGCTGCTGGCGAACCTGACCCCGACCCAGCGCAAACTTCACCGGCGCTACTCGCTCAACCGCCTGCAATTGATCGAAGGCAATGTGTTGCAGCACCTCGCGCAATCAACCATCGACCTGTTGCTGGCTCGTTGCGAGCACCTGCGCTCGCTCAAGTTGAAAGCCGGTCAACTGGACAAGGCCCTGACACGGCTCACGCAATCGATCACCGACACCAATTTGCGCAGAGCCAGCTGGATCGCTAAGGCCATCAACCACCAGCAATCCCTGCCCGCGTGGCTGGGCATGGCAGCCGTAGAAGAACAGCAGCTGCACATCGAATTGCTCGAGCAATACCGAAACAGCGTCACCCACGACAAGGACTATCTGCATGGCCTGCAAACGCTCGAGGATTTCGTTCGTGAAAAACTCAAGGCGTTGCTGACCGCCCGATTCCCGGGGACGACCATAGACCCCGATTCGATCGAGATCACACCCAATCTCACCCTGGCCGGACCGGCGCAAAGCCTGACCCGTTTCGCCCTGAACCATGTGAACATCGCGCAAGGCACCGGATTCAAGATCGCTTCCAGTACCACTAAAGCGCTGCCGGAGGAGCTGACCCAGGCCGCCGTCAGGCAGCTTTTACTGTCGCTGAACATTCAGCAGGACTTCGGCAAGAAGGTCGCCGAGGCGCTGTCGGGCACTGATGCCGCTGCGCGCAAGTTACTGTTCGTTCGCCAACTGCCGTGGCAACTGTTGCAACACGCCCATGCCCTGAAGTTGCAGCAGCACCTGTCGGACGGGGCATTCGACTTGATCACACAAGTCCTGGACATGCCTGACGCCCTCGCCCGCGCCACGCTGGCAGGCGCCCACGCCATCGCCAGGCCGCTTGAACTGATCAAAACCGATGGTGCTGCCGCCGTTCAGGCCTCGGGCTTGTACCTGATCAGCCCGGGAGCCGGCAAACAGGGCTCGCACGTACTTTATGCGCCCTACCATAGCGGCGCGATCTTCAGCGAGTTCGCCGATGAGGCCAGCCTGGTCGCGGCCATCAACACACCCGGAGCGTTGCAGGACCTGGTCATTCGCCGTTTGCCGGAAAACGAACAGGCGACCTTCAGCAATCTGCTCAAATCCAGCGTGGGCAAGATCAGTGAAATCACCCTGGGGAGCACCGAGATTGGCGGCAATCTCCTGTCGCGGCTGTTCAGTGACAACACCACCCTGATCCCGCGAATGCTCGGCAGTCAGGACAAAACCGGCCATCAACCGGATTGGGAGGCCATCAAGTGGCTGTTCAGCGCCGGCATCAAAGTGGTCTCCGGGCTCTTGCCCGGTAAACTCGCCTATGGCCGGTTTCTGTGGCAAGCGTTCAAAGACTTCGAAGACTCCGCCGAAGCCCTGCAGGATCATCACTGGAAGCGCGCCTTGCGCTCTTTCATTGCCGGCGGTGCGCAAATGGTGACGCTGGGCAGACTGTCGCTGGAGGCTTCATCGCTGCCCGAGGAGGCCGCTGCCGAGGCGGAGCCCGTTGCGACGCCCGTGGTCAACCCGCAATGGTCTGACGTGCGGCCGACCGAGCCGACGCGCACGTCGCTGCAACGCTTCGAATCGACAACCGTGGCACTGGCAGACCTGAAAAAGCACGCCACTAATGGCACTTATCTTCATGAAGCCAGCAAAACACGCTACGCACCGATTGCAGGCAAGGTCTATCCGGTCGCCAAACCCGGTGCGGTGTGGCATATCCGCAACGGCCAGAAAAACGGGCCGTCATTGCTGAGCACACCCTCGCGACAATTGATTCTCGACCCCGACGTGCACACCGTGCATTACGCCAGAGCCATGTCGAACCTGCGCAATCAGTACCTCTACCACACCCGAAGCCGCTGGGTGATCAACATCGAAGCCAGGGGCATGCAGCAGATCCGCGCGCTTTTCCCGTTTCGAGCCTTGATGATCGAACAATCCATTTCTCAGGCGCGCGAGTACGCGGCCAACTGCCTGCACAACCTGGTGCAACTCGGCCAAGGGGCCCCCGGCACACGAGTGGACACCTTTTTGCGCCAGTTTTTCGGTGTCGATAGGGTCGATGAAGCCCTTCTGGCAGAACTGCGAAAGGTCATTCTCCCCGTGTGCAACGCCTTGGCGGACCCGGCCGATGAATTGTTAGACTCCGACCGCTTTATCGTGGGGAGAAACCGCGATGCCGAGTCCGGCATCATTGCGTTCGTCCTCGACGAAGACAATCGCAGGAACGTGCATTTCACCGAAGATTTTTTCGACCACCAACTCGAGCACTACCTGCCGATTCTGACCGCCTCCTTCAATGTCGGCAGTCATAGTCGGGCGGCCACTCTCATCCACGAATTCGCGCACAGCTATGCAGAGAGCCTGGACATCGCATCGCTTGAATCGAGGCGGCCCTTCATTGATCTGGTCAGTTCCATAACGCCATTCGGGGCGCGGGTCAGAGCTGAGCAACTGAATTTTCAGCGTGAGGCCTTATCGCTCCTGACGCCTGCGCAGGAGCTGTTTGCGCGGTGGGACGACGCCGGGAACGAGTGGCTCGACGTGGACCAGATATATGGCGCGGAACACCTTAGCGAGGCCATCCTTGAATTGACCGGCGCCACCACATTAGCTGACGCGAGGACCGCCTTTCTGGACCCCGTGAACCCCGCCATTCGAACCAAAGTCATTACGCGCAATGCCGATTCGGTGGCGTTTCTGATCTGTGAAATAGGACGACACCTGGATCCGGTTGTCCTGGCGTCATCCTCGAACACTTGAATAAATGCGCAGGCCTCGGGTCTGCGCGTTGTTTTCCACACACCGTCCGGAAAAATAAACAGCTGTTTGATGGGTAAATGCCATGACTGCTGTTTTCGTCACTTCCTCCGAAGGTTAGAATGCGGGAAATCAGGATGAGTCAATGACCAACGACCCGCTCTCGCAAGCCGAATATGACGCCATCACCGATGCCGCTGCGCACTGGTGCATGCGTTTGCACGCCTCCGACTGCACAGCGCAGGAGCGGCAAGCCTTCGAGCAGTGGCTCAACGCTGATCCTCTGCACGCCTTCGAGTACGAAGCAATGCAGGAGATCTGGGACGTTGCCGAAGATCTGCCCCGCCTGGAAACGCCCGCCCCCCTCGTCCGCGCCAGGCCTGCAACCCCTTGGCGCACGTTCGGCATTGCCGCCGCCGTTTGCGCCCTGGCCTTGCCGATGGCGGCCTACAGCGGCTGGAACCTGGGCTGGCTGCCCAATGGCTACGAGCATTTCGAGGCCGGTAACTCAACTCGCCAAGTGACATTAAGCGACGGCAGCCAGGTCGAACTGAACCTGGGCACCGAGCTGACTTTTACCAACTACAAGGATCAGCGCCGGGTGACGCTGGACAAGGGCGAGGCCTTCTTCAGTGTCCGTCACGACGTCACTCACCCGTTTGTCGTCAAGGCGGCGGACGGCAGGATCCGCGTCACCGGGACCAAATTCAACGTCTGGATGTATGAGGATCAGGTACGTGTGAACCTCATCGAAGGTTCGGTGCTGGTCACCAGTAACGACGATTTGCCGGGCGACGGTCTGCGCCTCGAGCCGTCGATGCAGGCGCGTTACAAACAGGGCGACTTCACCCCGCAAATCAGCCAGACCTACGCCAACGACAGTTCGCTGGCCTGGCGCCACGGCAAACTGGTGCTGGATGACCTGGCGTTGTCCGACGCCCTGCCCTTGATCAATCGCTACCTGAGCAATCCGGTGATGGTGGCCGACCACGGCACCGGCGCGATCCGCCTGGGTGGCATCTACAACATCAAGGAACTGAACAAACTGGTGGCGACGCTGCCCCGGGTGCTACCGGTTTACCTGACGCGCAACAAGGAGGGCAACCCGGTCCTCAACTCCATCCCGCAACAAACCCCTAAAAGCTGAAAGGCCGCCACCCTTGCGGGGAGCGGCCTTCTTCAATCATTAAACATTTTACTGTCTGGCCACCTTCCCGGCCTTTTCGTCCTGCTCGCGGATCATCTGCGCCTGATAGTGCGGATCAGCTTTGATCTGCTGCTCAGTGAACGGCAACACACTCAGCTGTTTATTCGAAAAGGCCAGGGTCTGGTCATTGGCGTATTTCGACGCCGGGTCGCTGGACAGCGAAAACGCCAACAGCCCCTTGGCCTGCGGACCCTTGTCGTCGAAGGTCACCACTTGCAAGTAACTGGTGCCGCTCACCACTTCGCGTTTGCCGTCGGATCTCGGCACGCTCTGAATCGCGTTGTACACCCCTAGCGTGCCCGGCCCGCCATGAATCGGCGTCTGCCGGCCACCGCTGCTGACCACCTGAATATCGCCCCAGCGACTGTCGTCCTTGAGCCCGGATTTGTGGACCACGTCCACTGACGCCAGCATCGCTTCACGCAACGCCTTGGCCACGTCCGGACGATCAATCGCCAGCCCGCGCGGCGTGTGCTGCGGATCTTTTGAATCAAACGGCACGCGCCAGACGTCCGGCATATCCTGCAACGCTTCCATCACGTTCTGGAAATGCACGAAGCCCAGACCGCTGTGCAGATTCGCGCTGCGATCCCAGGTTTTGAGGCTGGCGCACAGCGGCGCAAGCGTCGGTGCATCGGCATCGAGGTTTTCTGCGCAGAATTGCAACAGGTCCGGCATCACCAGACCCGCCTGAAACACCTGATCGTCCATGACCATCCGTTGCAAGTCCGCCGGCGTAATCGGCCCGGCTTTGCTCAGGACACTCAGGCGCTCCAGGGCAAAACGTGAACGCAGGCCCAGCGGTTGGCCGTCCTGGCTGATCAGCGGCGAGAAGCCGGTGAGCGGTTGCGCCGGGTTGGCCATCCACGCCGAATCGTTGGAGTGCTGCACGAAGTCCTTGCGCAACAGTTGCGGCAATTGGCCGGACGCGTAGATGCCTTTTTGTGCCGCTGTCGGATCGATGTCCCAGGCACAGGCGCTGTTGGAACCGTCGAGCACGATCATCTGCACGCCGGCGCGCGGATCGCTGCATTTTTCCAACTTGGCGGCACTGACGTTCGGCACCACCGACAGGTTCATGTACAACGTCTGCCCCTGATCGTCCGCCGCCACGGTGTTGACCCACGGGATGCCCTGAATGTCATGCACCGATGCCTGCAATTCCTTGAGGCTGCCCGCCCGGTTCATCGCATACCACTGTTGCAGCACCCGGTCGTTTTCGAGGTTGGCGTCACGCAAGCTATAGGCGAATTGATTATCCCAGTCGAGTTTGCCCGGCCACTGCACGATCGGGCCGAACGGCGAGCTATAAATCACGTGGGACACCGCCCGGATCTGACCATCCGGTTGCTTCACGTTCACCGTCACAGTCTGCCGGGTCATCGGCAGGGACTTGCCGTCGAGCAGGTAGCGGGTCGGATCCTTCGGATCGAGTTGCAGGCGATACAGGGTGAAATGTCTCGACGAGTCCACGGTGTGGGTCCAGGCCAGATGCTGGTTGAAGCCGATGTTGATCATCGGCAGACCGGGCAACGCTGCGCCCATCACGTCCAGCTTGCCGGGAATGGTCAGGTGCATCTGATAGAACCGCATCCCGCCGACCCACGGAAAATGCGGGTTGGCCAGCAACATGCCCCGGCCATTGAACGAACGCTCGCTGCCCACGGCCACCGCGTTGCTGCCGCGATCCAGGGCGAAGCGTTGCCTGCGCGTGTCGGCGAGCCGGAAGGCGGCCGGGGCGTGCGAGTTCCACGCGACAGGTTGTGGCGGCGTGGCGCCGGCCAGCGCTTCGGCAAACTGACCGACGCCGCCTTCGACCAGCAGGCGACGCGTCAGCTTGACCAGATCCTCAGCCGTGATGTCGCGCACCCACTCGCCCTGGCATTGTTGCGGCAAACCTTGCGCGCGGCGCTCGGTCAGCGCCCGGTTGTAACCCGCCACGTAGCCATTGATCAGGTCGCGAACTTCCGGGGTCTGCGCCTGCCAGAAAGTCGAGACCGCCTGCGGCGTGTTCAGCCAGTTGAAAAACACGTCGCTGACCTGGTTCTGCCGCTCCTCGACCGTGAACTGCTCCGGACCGAAATAGCGCGAACGTTCGCCGTTCACCGTGGTGATCTCATTGGCCAGCAGGCACAGATTGTCCTGAGCGTAGGCGTAGCCGATGCCGTAGCCGAGGCCGCGCTCGTTTTCGGCGCGAATGTGCGGCACGCCGAAGCTGGTCCGGCGGATATCGGCCGTCGCTTGATCCGGCTGGCTGCGCGCGTTTGCCGCAAGACTCAAACCCACCAGCACGCCAGCAAGGCTCAAACGGGTTAACTGCCTGGTATTAATCACGCTCGCTCCAGAGTCGAATAGAACTGTAGGAGCGAGCTTGCTCGCGATAAACGTCAACGATGACGCGTTCATCCAGGATATACGCGTCATCGTTGGCGTTTTTCGCGAGCAGGCTCGCTCCCACAAGGAACGAAATTGATCAAAAAAATTTAGTGCGCTGGAGTGCGCTGAGGCGGGGCTTTTACGGGTTTCTGACGCGCTGGTGACAAAATTTCTACATCCGGGCCTTCATGATTTGAGTCGCTCGTACGTCTTATTGGGTAAGAGCACCCATTACATTTTCCGGTTCAGGCTCTGAAAAGGAGTTTTTGCAATGTACAACTCGCAACTGCCAACGGACGGTAGCACTGCAGCACTGGGCACCTCGATGGGCTCGGGCATGTTCAACCAACGGACCGAGCGTCACGGTAACGAACGGATCCGCTTTTTGCTCAAGAGCTTCGGCCTGCGCACCAGCCTGATCCGCCTGAAAGTCATCGACGCCTTGCTGACCGCCGCCGAAAGCGACCGCAGCCTCGGCGTGCGCGGCGTGCACAGTCACCTGCTGGACCTGGATATTCCCCTGTCCTTCCTCAGCGTGCGCGAAGTGTTGAAACGCTTGTGCAGCGAAGGCGTGATCACGCTGAACCCGGATAAAAGCTACCGCTTGCACCCCCAGGCGTTCGCCGCATTGCACGGCGAATGACCTGAGCTGGCGCGTCGTTCAGGGCTTGACCTTGCGGCGCATCACGCCATTGATCACCACCACGAGCACCGCCACGCCAATGGCGATGTACTGGAACACTTTTTCGCTGATGACCCCGGTGTTCTGCAAATACGACAGGCCAAACATGATCCCCAGTACCACGAGGGAGATCAGGATCGAATATTTCAAACGTTGCGACTGGGTCATTGCCCTTTTCCTTAAACATAAACCTGAACGTGGCCCCTACGGTTTTTCGGGGAGGGGCGCTGCAAACGGGGTGTCATGTTACAGCCGCAGAAGCGTTTTGGCTCTCATCTTCAAAGCCCGCTGATTTTTTGAGGCGCACCTGTGGTGAGGGGATTTATCCCCGCTGGACTGCGCAGCAGGCCCAGGAAGCACGACTGCTTCGCAGCCGAACGGGGATAAATCCCCTCACCACAGTGAATCCCCTCACCACAGTGGATTCAGTCCGATTGAATTTCACTCACCAGAATGATGCAGCGGTTGCTGTATCACTTCGAAACACTCTCCCGCCTCGTCATTGGCTAAACTCGTCAGAATGCTTTTTTTGCCCGCAATCCAAGACGAGATCCCCCATGCGAACCCACCTGCGTCTGATCGCCCTGAGCGCCCTGTTCATCTCTTCCCTGACCCAGGCCGCCGACCTGATCCCGATCGAGGTCCACCGCGACGCCAACTGCGGTTGCTGCAAAAAATGGATCAGCCACCTCGAAGCCAACGGTTTCAAGGTGGCAGATCACGTCGAAACCGACATGAGCGCCTTCAAGCAAGCGCACGGTGTGCCGCCGCGTCTGGCGTCGTGCCACACCGGGTTGATCAACGGCAAGTTCGTCGAAGGTCACGTCCCGGCCGATCAGGTGCTGGCCCTGAGCAAACGCAGCGACCTGTTGGGCGTAGCCGCCCCCGGCATGCCCATGGGGTCGCCGGGCATGGAAATGGATGGCATGAGCGATGCCTATCAGGTGATCGGCCTGAAAAAAGACGGCACTGACGTGGTGGTGGCGGACTACCCTGCCCATTGATGCCGGGTGCCTACATCGGGCTGTTCTTCGCCGCGTTCGGGGCGGCGACACTGCTGCCGTTGCAGTCGGAGGCGCTACTGGTGGGGTTGTTGCTCAGCGACAGGTACTGGCTGTGGTCGCTGTTGGCGGTCGCCACCCTGGGCAATGTCCTCGGCTCGCTGCTGAACTGGTGGCTGGGGCGTGGCATCGAACGTTTTCGCGACAGGCGCTGGTTTCCGGTCAGCCCGACCCACCTCGAAAAAGCCCGGGTTCATTATCAGCGCTACGGTCATTGGTCACTGTTGCTGAGTTGGCTGCCCGTGATCGGCGATCCGCTGACGCTGGTGGCCGGCGTGATGCGTGAGCCGCTCGGGCGCTTTCTGCTGATCGTGACCCTGGCCAAGGGCGCCCGCTATGGCGTGTTGGCGCTGGCAACCCTGGGCTGGATGGGTTGAACCATCACTCGCTGCCATTGCCTGTGTTTAATGTCGTCCTAATCAAGCCGATCCAGCATCGGCCGATTTCCTCTGGAGTCTACCCATGCCCCTCGCACTCTCCCGCTGGCTGCCCAGCCTGCTGCTGACCGCTGCCCTGCCCGTCATCGCTGCCGACGGTCCGGAATACGGGCCGCAGTTGCAAGGCTTCGAATATCCCTACACGGTTAAACACTTTGCCTTTGAATCCCAGGGAAAATCCCTGGAGATGGGCTACATGGACGTCGCGGCGAACGGCAAGGCCAACGGGCGCAGCGTCGTGTTGATGCACGGCAAGAATTTCTGCGGCGCCACCTGGGACACCTCGATCAAAGCCTTGAGCGACGCCGGTTACCGGGTCATCGCCCCGGACCAGATCGGCTTCTGCACCTCGAGCAAACCGGAGAGCTATCAGTACAGCTTCCAGCAACTGGCCAGCAACACCCAACAACTGCTCAAAGCCCTCGGCATCCAGAAAGCGACGCTGCTCGGGCATTCCACCGGCGGCATGCTCGCCACCCGCTATGCCCTGCAATACCCGGAGCAGGTTGAACAACTGGCCTTGGTCAACCCTATCGGCCTCGAAGACTGGAAAGCCCTCGGCGTGCCCTATCGCACCGTGGACCAATGGTATGAACGCGAGCTGAAAGTTACCGCGCAAGGCATTCGCGACTATGAACGCAACACCTATTACGGCGGCCGCTGGAAACCCGAATTCGATCGCTGGGTGGACATGCTCGCCGGCCTGAGCAAAGGCCCGGGCAAAACCCAGGTCGCGTGGAACTCGGCGCTGATCTACGACATGATCTTCACGCAACCGGTGTATTACGAGTTCAAGGACCTGAAGATGCCGACGCTGCTGCTGATCGGCACCTCCGACACGACCGCCATTGGCAAGGACATTGCCTCGCCTGAAGTGAAGGCCAAAATCGGCCACTACGAGGTATTGGGCAAGGACGTCGCCAAACTGATTCCACAGTCGACGCTGGTGGAGTTCCCCGGCATGGGCCACGCGCCGCAAATGGAGGAACCGGACAAATTCCACCAGGCCCTGCTCGCCTGGCTGAACACAAACCATCCTGTTCGTTGATGAGGTAAGGCTGATGACGTTGCAGATCGCAGTAATCGATGATTGGCAGGATGTCGCGCGGGATGTGGTGGATTGGTCGGTGCTGGACGACATTGGTCAGGTGCATTTTGTCCATGACTACCCTGCCGATAACGACACGCTGGCACAACGCTTCGCCGCGTTTGAAGTGATTTGCGTGATGCGCGAGCGCACCCGGTTCGACGAAGACTTGTTGCGCCGGCTGCCGACACTCAAATTGCTGGTCACGGGCGGCATGCGCAACGCGGCACTGGACCTCAAAGCCGCAGCGGCGCTAGGGATTCACGTCAGCGGCACCGACAGTTACAAGCACGCCGCACCGGAACTGACCTGGGCGCTGATCATGGCCGCGACGCGCAACCTTGTCGCCGAAGCCAATGCCTTGCGTGCAGGGAAATGGCAACAAGGGCTGGGCGGCGACCTGCATGGCAAGACCCTGGCGATTCTCGGTTTGGGCAGCATCGGCCAACGGGTCGCACAGTTCGGCCAGGTGTTCGGCATGCGGGTGATCGCCTGGAGCGAAAACCTGACCGCCGAACGCGCCGCCGCAGTCGGGGTGACCTGCGTCAGCAAACAGCAGTTGTTCGAGCAGGCCGACGTGCTCTCCGTGCACCTGGTGCTCAGCGACCGCAGCCGTGGGCTGGTCGACGCCGAGGCGCTGGGCTGGATGAAGCCGACGGCGTTGCTGGTCAACACCGCGCGCGGGCCGATTGTCGACGAAGCGGCGCTAATCAAGGCGCTGCAAAAACAACGCCTGGCCGGCGCGGCGCTGGACGTGTTCGACCAGGAACCCCTGCCGGCTCATCACCCGTTCCGCACGCTGGAGAACGTACTGGCGACCCCGCATGTCGGCTATGTCAGCCAGCAGAACTATCATCAATTCTTTTCGCAGATGATTGAGGACATTCGGGCGTGGTCAGACGGAGAACCGGTCCGATTGTTAGGCTGATCAATGGTGAAATGCAAAACCGGACGCCGATCCATGTGGGAGCGAGCCTGCTCGCGAAGGACGACAACGATGACGCGTGCTGTCTGAAAGAACACGTTCTCCAGAAGTTTTTCGCGAGCAGGCTCGCTCCCACAGAACCATGCTCGCCCGCCTTCAAAGCCATTCGACTTTTCCAGCCGAACCGCTGTCCCAATCTTGATCAGCCGAGAAATGTACCCACTCTCCGGAGCATCGCCATGAATAGCCGTCTTGCTGTTTTTACCGCGCCGCTGCTGCTCGCCGTCGCGTTATCGAGTTCCTTCGCATTGGCCAGCGATGAGAAAGAAGAACCGGCCAAACCCAACTGCCCCAAAGGCCATGTCTGGGACAGCAAATCGCAGCGATGCGTCATGCAAACCAGCCGTCTGGAGCCGATCACTGAGCGCATCGAACAAATACGCTAGCTGCAACAGCGCTCCTGTGGCGAGGGAGCTTGCTCCCGCTGGCTGCGAAGCGGCCCCGGAGAATCACGACTGCTTCGCAGCCGAGCGGGAGCAAGCTCCCTCGCCACAGGTGATCTTAATTCGGGGTCGGCAGCCACAACCGGAACCGCGCGCCGCCCAGCGGTGACGGTTCGACCGTGAGCGTGCCGCCCTGGGCTTCCAGTGCGCGACGACTGATCGCCAGCCCCAGGCCAAACCCGCCCGTGGCCCGGTCTCGGCTGCGATCCAGCCGATAAAACGGCTCGAAAATCCGCTCGCGCTCGTCATCCGGGATGCCGATACCATCGTCATCGACCCAGATTTCACACCCCTTCGCACACACCTGCACGCCAATCTGAATGCGCTTCTCGCAATAACGCATCGCGTTGCGCAGCAGGTTCTGGATCGCGCGGGCAGTCAGGCGCGGGTCGAGGCTGAAGCGTTCGAGTTGGCCGTGCAGCAGCACATCGATGACGATCTCCGGGGAGTTCAGTTCTTCATCGACGCTGCCCAGGATGCTGTCGATGAATTCATCCAGCGACACCTCGACCTGCTCCGGCACCCGCGCCGGGTTTTGCAACCGACTGTAGGACAGCAACTCCAGCACCAGCTCGTCCAGTTCGCGAATGTGCGCGACCAGACCTTGCAAACGCTCGCGGCTCGCGGCGGGCAAGTCGTCGGACAGCGCCAGGGCCAGGCCGAAATCCAGGCGCGTGAGCGGCGTGCGCAGTTCGTGGGAAACGGCGTTGAGCAAATCGCGCTGCTGGTTGAGCAGGTTCTCGATGTCGCCGGCCATGGTGTCAAAGACGTTGGCCAGGCTGCCGATGTTGGAGTTCGCGGGGATTTCGGTGCGCTCGCTCAAGTGCCCCCTGCCGAAGCGTTCTGCCGTGCCTTTGAGACGTTCCAGGTCGCGCCAGTGCGGGCGCAGCCACAACAACAGGCACGCGAGCATGGTCGCGCCGATCAGCACGTTGATGCTCCAGTACAACAAATTGACGTCCAGCGGGTCCGGCGGCACGACCATTTGCACCACGGACTGCGCGTTCAGCGGCGCCACCGACAACGTGTGGCCGCCCCAGTCGCCGATGCGCACAACGTCTTCGCCGCGCTGCAAACGCTGCTGTTCGTTCGCGGTCAAGCCGGCGTCGTCATTGCGGCTGAGAACGATATGCAGCGGGTCGAACGCCTTGTCCAGCTCAATCGCCAGCGCCGGCCACTGCGCTTCGGGCACGGCGTGAAACTGTTTGACGACAAGGTTCCGCAGACCCCGGGAGTAATCGAGATTGTAGGTGGTGAACCGCTCGTGGAAGATTCTGATCACCACGTCCGGCACCAGGTAAATGGCCGCGCTGTAGGAGACGATCGTCACCAGGTACAGGCGGAAGAGGATCCTGAACATGACCTCAGCATTCCCACTCGGAACGGCTGAACAGGTAACCCTTGCCCCACACAGTCTTGATCTTGCGCGCCTCGCCGGCGTGGTCGTCGAATTTGCGCCGCAACTTGGAAATCGCCACGTCCACCGAGCGGTCGGTGCCGTTGAATTCGATGCCGCGCAGGCGCTGCAGGATCTGGTCGCGGCTCAACACTTCACCGGCATGCCGCGCGAGCACCACCAGCAAGTTGTATTCGCCGCTGGACAGCTCGACCAACTGCTCGCGCCAGGTCACGGTGCGCTCGGACAGGTCGATGCACAGGTTGCCCATGAGGATGCGGTCGTTGGCGGTCTGCGGTTCGCTGAGGCTGCTGCGGCGCAACAGCGTGCGCACGCGGGCCAGCAGCACGCGGGGTTCGCAGGGTTTGGTGACGTAGTCATCGGCGCCCATTTCCAGGCCCAGGACCTGGTCGTGACTGTCGTCGCGGGCGGTGAGCATCAGGATCGGCAGCGTCGCCGAATCGGCGCGCAGCAAGCGGCAGACTTGCAGGCCGTCGAGCCCGGGCAACATCAGGTCGAGGATCACCAGGTCCGGCGGATTGACCCGCGCCCGCTCACGCACGTGGTCGCCACGGCTGATCACGCTGACGCTATAGCCGTTGCGTTCCAGGTAGCTGGCAATCAGCTCGGAGAGCGCGGTGTCGTCTTCGACCAGGAGGATGTTGGGCATGGAGGTGTCCAGAAAGTGCGATGGCG
>NZ_CABVHK010000004.1 GCF_902497785.1 Pseudomonas fluorescens | reverse complement strand
CTTCACCCGACGGTTTCGTGAGGCTACGGGCACCACCTTCGTCAAGTGGCTGGCTGCCGAGCGTATTGCGAGGGCACAGCAGTTACTGGAAACCACGGATTTGTCGATTGAGCGCGTTGCGAGCGAGGTAGGCTTTGGCACAGCGCTGTCACTGCGTCAACACTTTGCAAGCCAGCTGCACACGTCCCCCTCTGCATACAGGCGGCTCTTCTGTGAAGGCCAACAAGGCTCTTTGGACGCCTCAACCAAAAGAGAGTATTGACCGCCCAACCATGCCTGTGAACAGTCAGCCATCAGTATCATCTATGGATGGGTATGGCCGCTTTGGCTAAAGACGTATGTCTCTTTTGGGTCAAAAGGGGTTAATCCCGAGAGGCTGCTTCTGGCCGTCTCTGCCGGTCATGGCCACGAGGCCTGCAGGTCAAATCCGATGCAAATTATTGGTCAAATCGAATGCAAATGGCTGGGCAAGTCTGTGCAATCACCTAGCGGATAGGCTCTCGACAGAACTGGTATAGCCTCCCTTGATTTTTCTATGCCATCATCAATGCTTGTAAAATCGGAGGCTAAGGACATGGCAAACGATTTACCACCAGATTACATAGAGTTCGCGAAACAGTTGGGGTTCTTGTCACCAGAGCAGTGGGACGTGACCAGGGGAAATCTGAAAGATGGCTGGAAACGAATTCATCGTCGCATTGTGACAGGGCGGTCTCTTCGGGGGACGATTCGGGACTTCGTAGCTAGAATGAATTCGTCTGACGATCACTTTAGGCGTAAGTCCGGTGAGGTCGGGGTAACTAGGGTAACTCCAGTATCCGCGCAGATTCAGCTTTTTGATGATATATACCCGCAATTTGCGCCTTATGTTCCCCCTAAGACGTCGGTAGGGCCTGAACACCGGAAACCGAAAGCTCCCAAAGTCCGAAAGCCGAAAGTTAAGACGCCTATGTTTGTACAAATTGGATTTGGCTTAGAAAGCACCTTCCGTCCACGGAAAATCGAGAGGGACAGCGTGATTCTTGACGAACACACTACACCAATTGAAAAAGCCTCAAAGAGCATAATTTACGTGCCAGGTTGGTCGCTAAGCGGATCACATGGGGACAGCAATTAATTCTGATATTTCCAAGATTTCAGTTGTTGCGCTAGATTTGTCAATTCTATACTGCTCAATTATTTTATAAAGGTCATCTCATGTCCCGTCTTGCTGAATTCCGTCAACTCGAAAAACACTTGGCCGAACAACTCGCTGCCCTTGAAGCCATGAAAGGCGACGAAGGCCTGAAAAAAGAAGTTGAGTTCGAAACTAAGCTGCGGGCTTTGCTTGCCGAGTACGGTTATAGCCTCCGCAACGTCATCGCGCTCCTCGATCCCCAGGCAGCAAGCCGTGCTTCTACTACCGCTGCCCCGAAAAGTGTCCGCAAAGCACGTGACGTCAAGATCTACAAAAACCCAAATTCGGGCGAGTTGATCGAGACCAAGGGCGGGAACCATCGCCAGCTCAAGGAATGGAAAACTGAATTCGGCGCGGACATTGTTGAGTCCTGGCGCACTCAGTAAGATCGGTTTGAGTACAAATGAGGGCCCTGCGGGGCCTTTTTTCGTAGCCAGAAGCGGGGTAATTATGGAGCGACATCTCTACAGGTTTAGGACAGCGGATCGTCTGCTCGGAAAAGATGCCACCGAGACCAAGGAGGCTGTGCCGGGAGAGCTTGAGAAGTCTGACATTTACTTCGCACCGCCTGAGCAATTGAACGATCCTCTAGCACAAACGTCATGAATGCCTGCAAAGGGTCATTAGCTACTCTTCGCGACGGGCAGAAATCGGCCAAATGCGGACGGCCTTTTGTAGCTTAGTCGACCTCAATTGAGGCTTGAGGGCGTTCACGAAACTTGGGAGATACAGATCATTAGCCCATGCTGCCGTCAACGGCAGCAGTGCTTGTACTTTTTCTCCGAGCCGCAGGGACATTGTTCGTTCCGGCCTACCGGCGAGCCAACGTAGACCCGTTGGGACGGTTCGGTTGCGATTGGGGGGGGCGGGGCACTTATTTGAAACGTAAGGTGAGGGTATGCGTTAGCCATAGCTCTCTGCATCTTCTCCCAGATATATGCGGCAAGCCTTCGGCACGCAGGAAGCAGATCCTTATGTTGTGACGTTGCAGTGATTTCATCCTGGCAGTTAGTAATGTGCGCCAACGCTGATTGCAGTGCGTCTAGATTGTCTAGTTGCTTTACCAGGCTGTGAGCCAGCGCATACCGGGCTTTTATTCGAGTTTTTTCGCTGTTGAGGCATTGTTCATAAAGAGCTTGAGCATCAATTTCGCTTCGGCCCGGAATGAGCTTCTGGCTGATTAGTCTGCCGAGCTCAAGCATCGCTTCTGGATACTTTTGTTCCGCCGCTTCGATTAGCCAGGCGATAGCTTTCAGGCGGTCACTGGCAAAAGCGTGACCTTGGTGATGCAGCGTGTACAAGTGAAATTGTGCCTGCGGAAATCCAGCCTCGGCAGAATGTAGAGAGCATTCGAATGAAGCGTTGAAGTCTCTCGGGCCGCCGATCCCCCGCTCATGCATTTCCCCCAATTGAGCAAGTGCACCTGGGTGAGACTGGGCGGCAGCCTGCTGATACAGCTCTCTTGCGTACTCGAGATCTTGCTCGTATCGAGCCGATCCCCAAAAGTGGCAGTCGCCAATAAAAGCCAATGCATTAGCATAGCCTCTATCACTTGCCCGCCAAACCCAATGCTCACCTATTTGGCGTTGTTCTTGAAATTCATCGCCTTGGAGACGCGCATGGTAAACCCCGTACTCATACATTGCCTCGACATGCGAACTGTCTGCGGCGAGCTTGAACCAAATATTGGCTTGAACAATAGACTTACGTGATTCAAAGCCGTAACCGTCATCAGCTCTGAACATTACCTCCGAGGTTTTTAGTGCATCAGCTTTTTCTTTGAAATGGATCCCGAGCGTGTAACGCGCCTCAGCATCCTCCTCAAAAACAGCGCTGTAGCTCAATTCTCGAAGGTTGTGCTGTGTGAATGGTGTGACCGTGTATTCAGGGGACTCACCGAGCACTGGGCTCAAGGAATGCAGATACTCAAGCAATCCGAGGGCAGCGGGCAGCGCCTGGTTAAGCATTTCAGTGGCGTTGTGGGGCGTATAGCTGAACGCCTTAGGGTGAGCCGCAACATTCCCATTTTTTTGTAGGATGCGTAACGGGTTCAGCACCCTGTGGTCTACCAAACGTCTATCTCGCAGGTACGCGATCTTGCGATCAAGATTCAGATCCCGATCTATATTCGGAACTAGCGTTTCGCAGAACGCTTCGGCGAAGCTACGCAAGAAAGTAACTGCATAACCCGGCGTCGAAGCGCCTAGGTTCTTTGCCTGTTCGTACAGGTTGCCTAGCTGAGGGTTGACGCTGTGCGCGAACTCAATATCGTTCATCGTATGGCCTTAAATGCAGGCGGTATTTACCGACAGTGTCGCGTATCCAGATCGGGGGTACATGAAAGCGACTTTGAGGATACCCCTATCACATCGATGGTCACACCAATGTGTATTGGTCTACTCAACCAACCAGCCGTTTTGTTTAAAGCCAATCCCCCATTCTGGAGGACAGTCCGCTTCTGGCCCAGAGTGTGTAAAAACGCCTGGTACTCTCTCGCAGCCGACTTCAGGCGGAGCAGAATGCCAAGCTATCAAGATCGATCTCGGCGTAGCTCCCCAAATCTCCCTTGTAGAGAGAGACCCTGGACACTCCTAGCTCGGATTGTAAGAACTCAACAAGCTTCCTGAGGTTACCGTTTTTAGACATCGAAGTCGGATGCACTACCGTCGCCTGTCCGGTTTCGTCATCGTAAATTCTGACCAGAAACATATCCTCTTCGTTCTGTATGTCGTAGGTATAACCACGGTATTCATATCCAAGATCATGGTCGACATCATCAAAGCGAGCAGATTTCACTATCTTCAAAGTAGCATCCAGCATTCGGGTTCCAAAGGAGGATCGCCTCGTGAAGCGCTTTATTCAAGGTGAACATCGAGGTCAAAGCACCTTACTTCCCGAGAGCCTCGACGACTACGTCAGCGATAGCAATCCGGTGCGCGTAGTCGACGTCTTCGTCGACGAACTGGACCTGGTCAATCTGGGTTTTGAAGGTGCCATTCCAGCCGATACTGGCCGGCCGGCTTACCACCCCGCGATCTTGTTGAAGATCTACATCTACGGCTATCTCAACCGCATCCAGTCGAGCCGACGTTTGGAGCGAGAAGCTCAACGCAACGTCGAGCTGATGTGGTTGACCGGGCGTTTGATGCCGGATTTCAAGACCATCGCCAACTTCCGAAAAGACAATAGCAAGGCCATCCGAGGCGTCTGTCGCCAGTTCGTTGTGCTGTGTCAGCAGTTGGGACTGTTCGGAGAAAATCTGGTCGCCATCGATGGCAGTAAATTCAAAGCAGTCAACAACCGCGACCGCAATTTCACCAGCGCCAAACTGAAGCGGCGAATGGAAGAAATTGAATCGAGCATCAACCGTTACCTGACGGCACTCGATGCTGCCGATCGGCAAGAACCAACAGCCTCCGAGCCCAGCGCCGTGCGGCTGGAGGAGAAAATCGCCAAGCTCAAAACTCAAATGAAAGAGCTTCAAGCGATCGAAATCCAGCTCAATGAATCGCCGGATAAACAAGTCTCGCTGACCGATCCAGACGCCCGTTCCATGATGACGCGCGGTACAGGAATCGTCGGTTACAACGTGCAAACAGCGGTCGATACCCAGCACCATTTGATCGTTGCTCATGAGGTGACCAACTTCGGTTCCGACCGCGATCAACTCAGCTCGATGGCGAAGCAGGCTCGCGATGCCATGGCGTCCGAAACGCTGGCGGTGGTAGCTGACCGAGGTTACTTCAAGAGTGAAGAAATCCTTGCCTGTCACGACGCGGACATCACTGCCTACGTGCCAAAGCCGATGACTTCAAGCGCCAAGGCGGATGGTCGATTCAACAAAGATGCTTTCGTTTATGACGCGACGAAAAACGAATACATCTGTCCGGCTGGAGAGGCGCTGGCCTGGCGCTTCTCCAGTATTGAGAAAGGCATGAATATGCACTGTTATTGGAGCTCGAAATGCCAGGGCTGCTCGCTGAAAACGCAGTGCACGCCGAGCAAAAATCGTCGAGTATGCTGACTACGCTCTCTCGGTCGAATTTGAGGCAGGGATTGGCCGACTGCTAGAGCTAAGCGAACCCAAGCGTTGCGCCATCATGTGCTCAGAGGCCGTTTGGTGGCGATGCCATCGTCGAATAGTCGCTGACTACCTGCTGACCCAAGGCGTCGAAGTCTTCCACATAATGGGCGTCGGAAAATCTACAGAGGCGGTACTTACTCCTAGCGCCGCCGTTGGGATAAAACTCTCCTACCCTCGATTGATATAGACCGGAAAACTCAAAACCTCTACAAAAAGTGAAGCCGCGTATAGCAAATAGGGCCGGTTATCCGATTTAGCGGCCACTGATGGGGCAACACGTTGCGTCACTACGTCCATGCGCTATGGTGGGGTTTCCACCATATATGACTAAAGTCGTAGGAGGGCGCGGCATGCGAATTCGAGGGGATGTGTTCTGGCAATGGGCTGATCCAGCGCTTCACCATCGGACACACGACGAGACATTGGATGACGGTACGTTTATCGATGTCCAGGTAAGACTGTCGCTCTCGGGCACCACGCAGATGTTCATCGGAGTGTACTCAGCTAGTGGCACGGCTCTGCATGAAGAGGCAGTAGATTCCAGGCCGGGTGAGTCTATGACTCGTGCCTTGGCATGGGGCGTGGGGTGCGCAAGGCAACTCGCGATTGGTCTCAAACCCACTGAAAGACGTGTGGCATAGGCCTCATGGCTGCAGCTTGCTAGGGCGGGCGCTCGCAAATTTATCGTGCGCCATCGCTCACCACCATCGAGATCCCAAGTGGTAGCGTCGTGAGTCTCGCCCACGCAACCTGCTGTAAAGGTAAGGAATAACTCACCTACAACGTCGAGTGTTCAGAGCCGTTGACCAAATGTCATGATTACACCGTGGGCAAAACGCTTCTCGGTTTTGATGAGTAGATTGTCCGAATCACAATTGACGCAGCAATAAAGTCCGTAAGCAGGCGATTTTTTAAACTCCTCGCGATGCTTTACAGTTAGAACCGATAGCCCAGGGCGCAGGTCTTCCTCGTCATAGAAGAACAGGCTGATGTTCCCTTCAGTTTCTACCAGTCCTAACTTAACTTGACCTAAGTGTTCAACGCCTCGCTGTCGAAGCTCCGGCAATAGTTCGTTAGATGACATGTTCAGCTTTTCAAATGCCTTGATTTCATATAATCCATCGCGTAATAACGGTTATAGGCAAACCATCAATCCATGCTTCAAACCTTTTACTTTTGGTCATGATCAGAACGGTTGTGCGGTAAGCAATAAGAGCGTTAGAAAGGCCATGGCGACCGGCAACAACGGGACGTCATGATAGAAAGATACGTCGACTCCCGAAACCAGTCGGTTCACGTCGGTGGGCTTAGGATCCAGCGTTTGGCGACGAGAAAAAGCAAGCAGGCGTTGCGTCAATGTTGCCGCTCGGTTCGCAGAGTCCTGGGCCGCTCCCACATACTTTTCCAGCCGCTCCAAGCGTCCTTACCGCGACAGCTGTAGGATATTGGAGAGAAATATTCAAGGGCGCAGATGCAGGAGGGTGGACAGTGGCCGACGTATTTCAGATGCATCAATGAGATGTAGTCGCGAATTTGGGAACATTGCAGCTGTTCACGGCATATGTGATCGAGGACATGTTTACACGTAGCTGGCAGAGCGCGGATATCGCGCCCCCGCGTTGGACGGCGCTGACTTAATAGCGCGGCTACTAGCGTCAGGCTCTCGAGCGGTGTATCCCGCGGAACCGGCTGGAATGATAGAGCTTCGGAGGGCTCATCGACCACCTGCCGTTGCTGTGGGATAGCGCAAAGATTTCTCAAAACCTGCTAGGTCGATATTAGGTGGGAGTATTACTCTCTAAAATGAGCGAGTGCAGTAAATGCAGGTCCCGCGCACATATGGTTGAGCACGCAGTACAGGTGTGTCAGCTATTACATTAGAATTTAACGGTTGACCCAACTTGTCCTCTGTTGGTCTACAGCTGCCCGCCATGATAGGTGGCGGTTGCACAGACGCGGACGCTCGCTGGTATCTGCTGGAGCTTAACCACTTCAGTGTCTGACCTCAGCGAGCTTTAATACAGAGTCCGGCCATCCTGTAAGAAACGGTCAGGTTATAGATAAACAAAAAGCTACTAAGACGGCGAGAAAGAAATCCAGGTTTGTGCAAGTAGTCTCGGTCCAATCGATGTGTGGGTACTCTCCCTTAGCTCGCCCGCCGGGCATTAAACCGCATTCACGCACCGCGGGTACCCGGCAGGTTTGTGTTGATTAAAGCTTCAAACATTAGGGAGCGTTAGTCGTATCCCAGACTGGATTTAACACCATCATCTATCCAACTCTCAGTGTCTAACTGGTCACCAGCCCCAAGCCACATAACTTAGGGTGGCGACAGGCAGAAATCGGTCAAAAATGGTCAGTCAGGTCGCCGTGAACTTATTGCCCTCACATGAACGTCACCGTGCGGCGACGGCATCTTCACGGATCTTCGGACCGCACCATCACTCACCGAAGTGAAAAATCAGCTGCAGAAACATGAGCGTGCCATGGCAAAAAACGGCAACAGGGTTGACTGATTTCGTCATAGCGTTGGCACGCGGCCGTCGCTAGAGTTTTCCCCATACCTGACAAAGGCCCTGCGATGAACGACCTGATCAAACAACACCGCGACGACGGAGTGTTGACGCTGACGTTCAACCGCCCTGACAAGCTCAATGCCCTGAATAACGCTATGTACCTGCAACTGGCTAACCTGTTACAGAGCGCAGACGAAGACGCAGGAGTTGGTGTGATTATTCTTACTGGAGGTGATTTATGCTTTACCAGTGGCAATGACCTTGTCGACTTTCTTGAACATCCGCCCACTGAGCTCTGCTCCCCCGCATTTCAGCTGATGCACGTCGTCATCCATCTGAAAAAACCGTTGATTGCAGTGGTTTGCGGCCCAGCTATTGGTATCGGCACTACGTTGTTGATGCATTGCGATCAAGTGCTGGTCACCCAAAACGCTAAACTAAGGATGCCCTTTGTAAACTTGGCGTTGTGCCCTGAGTTTGGCGCGAGCCTGTTATTGCCACGGCTGATCGGTCATGCCCGAGCTGCACGTCTATTGCTATGGGGAGACAGCCTTAATGGAGCAGCAGCGGTCGTCTGTGGTTTGGCCAATGAAGTTTTCGACGATGGGACGCAATGCCTCGCGGCCGCGCGGCATTTGGCCCTGCGGCTGCTGGCCATGCCTCAGGAATCCCTGCGCCTGACTCGGCAATTACTTAAACAACCGTTGATGGCAGAACTGCAAGCGACCATCCGCCGGGAAAATCTGATGTTCATCGACCGTTTGAAAAGCCAGGAAGCGCAAACAGCGTTGAAGGCCATCATTAGTCGCAGCTACGAAAACAGCACGTCGAGAGGAGCGCAGTCATGAACACCCAGGAGATTTTCGTTGTCAGCGCCGCCCGTACCGCTATCGGCACCTTTGGCGGCTCGCTCAAAGACGTTCCCCTCGCTGATCTGGCGACCACTGCTGTCAAGGCAGCCCTCCAACGCTCCGGCGTGGACCCCGCGCAGGTTGGACACTTGGTGATGGGCAACGTGATCCCGACCGAACCCAATGACGCCTATCTCTCCCGTGTCGCTGCGATTAACGCTGGCCTCCCAATAGAGACTCCTGCTTACAACGTCAATCGCCTGTGCGGCTCCGGCTTGCAAGCTATTATCAGCGCGGCCCAGGCTTTATTGCTGGGGGATACGGAAATCGCTATCGGCGCCGGTGCCGAGTGCATGAGCCGCGGCCCGTACCTGATGCCCTCCGCACGCTGGGGGTCGCGCATGGGGAATGTCCCGACGGTCGATTACATGCTTGGCATTTTGCACGATCCATTCCACGGCATCCACATGGGTATCACCGCCGAAAACGTAGCTGAACTCAACGGTATAACGCGAGACATGCAGGACGCTTTAGCCTTCGAGGATCAGAATCGCGCAGCTTTCGCAATTACCAACGGCTACTTCAGCGAGCAAATTGTTGCCGTTGAACTGCGTGATCGTAATGGAACAAAATTATTCAGCGTCGACGAGCACCCTCGCGCCACGTCATTGGAACAGCTAGCGCAAATGAAGCCGGCGTTCAAGAAAGACGGCTCAGTCACTGCCGGCAATTCCTCAGGCGTAAACGACGGCGCCGCGGCATTGGTCTTGGCCACTGGCAGCGTGGTGCAAACCAGTAATCTGCAACCGTTGGCGCGTCTGGTCAGCTACGCGCATGCAGGTGTCGAACCACAGCTGATGGGGCTCGGGCCTATACCGGCGACGCGTCTGGCATTGAAGCGCGCTGGCTTGACCGTGATGGACCTGGACGTGATCGAAGCTAACATCGCATTTGCCGCTCAGGCTTGTGCCGTCAGCCAGGCACTGGAACTTGACCCAGCGAAGGTCAATGCGAACGGCTCCGGTATTTCGTTGGGCCACCCGGTCGGCGCGACCGGAGCAATCATCGCTACTAAAGCTGTTCACGAACTGCACCGCACCGGCGGCCGTTTTGCGCTAGTGACGATGTGCATTGGTGGTGGTCAGGGGATTGCGGTGATTTTCGAACGCGTTTAAGCCCGGCGTTTCTTTCTTTTGGAGGGGGTGGCCACGGCCGCTGCAGAGAGGGGTAAATCCAAATCGCACCAAACGGTCAACCATTGGTGCTTTTCCAGCCAGCCGCTGTCGCGCTCAGCGAGGCGCAAATGCCCAGGCATTTCGATATTGGCATTTTGCCTATCCAGCCCTTACCATCCTTGCGATTCAGGGATGCAATCTCTTCGCAGCCGAGAAAGTCCAACGCGTACGATTGTTCGCCGGTCTAAAAGTGGAAGGGCAGGCGTCCCGTGCCAGATCCGTTCAACGGCATTGTGCGTTGACCATTCGAGCGATGAGCAGAAGGGTTTCCAATGCGGCAAAAGGACTCGGTGGCCGCCTACTTCGTGCAGGCAATGACGCATGTGCAAGGGAACGATTCGCAGCGTTCACTCGCTGCGCTGGACGAGGCGGGTATCGACCAGGCGTTGATCGGGGAGCCAACCGCACGAGTACCCGCGGACGCCTTTGCCGCACTATGGCTGATACAAATCCGCGAGTTAAACGATGAGTTTTTTCGGCTGGACTCCCACGGCATGCCGCCTGGCAGCTTCGCATTAATCTGTCGCGCTTTGATCCAGGAACCCGATCTGCGCAAAGCCATGCGCCAGTGCCTGGCCAATTTCACGTTGTTCCTGCGCGACTATCGCGGCACGCTCACCGTACGCGGCAAGCGCGCCATTATCGGGCTGGACCCTCACGCGCAAAACTCTGACACACGCCGATTCGGCGAGGAGACGTTTATGATCTTGATGATCAGTCTCCTCTGCTGGCTCGGCGGGCGACGCATCCCTATTGAACGTGCAGATTTTCGACATGTGCGCGTTTCCCTCAGCGATGATCGCCTTCTCTGGGGGCCAAACCTGACGTTCGGTGCCGAACGTACTGAAATTGCATTTGCCAGCCACTATTTGCACCTCCCGGTGCTCCAGGACCTGACGTCATTGAAAGTGTTTTTGCGCACAGCGCCGCAATGGCTGGTGATTCGATTTCGGAATCAGCATGGTTTGGCCGCGCAGGTGCACCAGCGTCTGCGCAACAGCCAATACGACCAGTGGCCAACGCTGCAGGCCTTCGCCCTTGAACAGCACCTCAGCCCGAGCACTATTCGCCGAAGGCTGGCGCGCGAGGGCGGCTCCTACAAGGAAATCAAGGATGAAGTTCGGCGCGAGATGGCGTTCGAGCAACTGCGCGAGAGCAAAAACAGAATCAGTGTCATTGCTGAACAACTGGGATTTCAGGAATCCAGCACTTTTCACCGAGCTTTTAAGAAATGGACGGGGGAGAGTCCGGGGAAGTATCGGTCGAGGGTTCAACCCCGTTGAAAGGCGAATATTTAGTTATATGAAATAATGGATGTAGCGAGTGTTGTAAGTGTTTTGACAAGTTGTGATTCGGTAGCCTCGGTGGCATACCATTGCGATTGGCCAAACAACATTAGAATGATTGTATTGGTTTTCATGCAGACATCGGCGGGAGGCTTGCCCTCTTCGCGGTAATGGTCAGTGAGGACTCCGCTTAACAGCGATGAGTACCTGTTCTGCAGCTCGACGATCCTCAGTTTCTGGTCTTCATCGAGATTGGCAAACTCCTGGGTGATTAAGATTAGTTTGTATTTTTCGTTCATGTTGAACGTCGCGAAGGCTTGAATGAATAGCTGCAGACGCTTGCCAGGGTTTCTCGCGCCCCTCATCCGGTTGATGGTGACCGATAATAAATCCGATAATGCGGACTCTATCAGTTCGAACAACAGCGACTGCTTATTCTCGATGTGGTGGTATAGCGAGCCCGCATGCAGCCCCACATGACTTGCCAGGTCGCGCAAACCTATCGCCTGGAAGCCGCGCGTGGCGAAAAGTTCTAGCGCGGCGTCGAGCAGACGATCGCGGGTGCTAATAGCTGGATGGACAGACGCACTGGTAGCTGGCATATAAACCCGTCAACTTGACCTGAAAATTTTGCCATCAAACGCTCCTACTTGGCACGCGAGATTATCCCGCGTGGCGATAGTCCGTTCTGGAGGCATGGTGTGCGGTGCGTAGCAGCAACAGCACAGCACAGATCACTGGCAGGTTGACCAGCAACAGGGCATATCGCAGCGACTCGTGGCCCAACACAGGAAGCAACATGTCACTGAACAATCCGGTCAACAACGGCCCGACACCGATCCCCAGCAGCGTGCTGACGATCGTTTGCAGCGCCATGGCCGTGCCACGCCGACTCGCCGGGACCAATTGGGTCACTAGGTTGTAGGACGGTGCGACCCACCACACCGAGAAGAATGAATAGAGTGCGCACCAGAGCATGGCGGTTGGAATCGGTACATCACCGGCGCGCATCAGCAGGACGTCGGACCACAGCAGATAAGGAATTAGCGCGGAGGTCGCGGCAAGATGGCCCACCACCGGAATGGAAACCTGCCAGTGCGGATGACGGCGGCACAGGCGGTCACTCATCCAACCGCTGAGCAGGCCACCGGTTCCGGCCGAGATACCGCAGACAATGCCCACCAGCAATCCTGCGTGCTGCAGTGACAATCCATGGGAGCGCATCAGGAAACTGGTGTTCCACATGGCAATGGCATAGGCGCTGAGGGTCGTCAGGCCGCCCGCAAGGATCAGGCAGCGATACGCGGGCAGCGCCCAGAGTTTGCGTGCCTCGGCGCCCATGCCGAGGAGCGCGGGTTGTATGTGAGCGTGTGGCGTGGGGTCCCAGCGGCCACGCAGGGGTTCGCGCACGAAGAAAGCCAGAATGGCGCTGAATGCCAGGGCCGGGATGGCCAGGGCAATAAATCCACTGCGCCAGCCGTAATGTTCGACCACCCAGGCACCGATGCTCAGGCCGACAATCGATGAAAATGTCGGTGCAGCGGTGAAACAGCTGATGGCGAACGAGCGTCGTTGCGGCGGATACAAGTCCGAGATCAATGACAATGAAGCCGAAGTCGTCGGCGATTCGCTGATTGCAACCAGCATCCGCGCAATCGCCAGGGCAATGAAGCTGCCGGCCAACCCGCAAGCCAGCGTCGCCACGGCCCAGAGCAGGCAAGTCATGGCCAATAGGCGAATACGCGGCATGCGGTCCACCAGTCGACCTGCTGGCAGGCCCACGACGGCATAGACGGCTGCGAATGCCAGGCCGGAAATCAAGCCGATGGCTGTATCGCTGATGCCGAATTCGGATTTGATCGGCTCGACCATCACCGCGAGTATCTGTCGCCCTACGAAGTTGTCGGCGAACACCATGGCCAAGAGAAACAGCAGGCCATGACTGCCCCAGCCGACCGTGACAGGCGGCAATACGCCCGCTGAAGCGTTCATCGCGGTGCCCACAGGTCTGGCAAGCCGGGATCACTGACGACAATCGCCCGCTTGAGCAAGACTTTCAGGGCTTGTGCGTCAGCCGCGCCGAGCTTGGCCGAGAGGTCTTCTTCCACGGCCTTGGCCAGCGCCAATTGATGCAGTGACACCTCACGCCCTTGGGCCGTGAGGACGAATCGCAGTGATTCAGCCGAACCTTCGAACGCCACCAGACGCTGGCGTTCGAGAAAACGCATGCTGGCCAGCGTCACTTCGCGACCGGTGTAGGTCACGAAGGTGTTGATCTCCTCGAGTGTCATATTGTCGCGAATGCACAGGATCGACAGGACAAAAAACGTCTGTTCGTCCAGTTGCTGACTGTTCAACAGTTGCCGCAGTGCGTTGAGCGCCTGGTAGTGGGCGCGCCCCAACAGGTAGCCGAGCAAGTCCTCGGTGTAGCTGCATTCCGGTGGCGGTGGCGTGGTCGCCAGGCGCAGTTCGCTGCGTGGCTTGCGCGTGGCCAAGGCGTATTGACCGCTTTGGAACGCCAGCGGGGGGCGGTCGGTGTGATCGAAAGCGAGGACTTCGCCAACGAAGATCACATGGTCGCCGCCTTCGTACTGAAACGCCGTGCGGCACTGGAAACGCGCCGTGCAATCCTGCAGCAGCGGTGCTGCGCTGACACCATTGTCCAGTTCGATCTCGGCGAACTTGTCTCCGCCCTGGGTGGCGAAGCGTCCGGACAAAGTCTCTTGCTCGGTGGACAACACGTGCACATTCCAATGCTTGCCGTTGCTGAAAACCGGCAGGCTGCGCGCTTGCTTGGACAGGCTCCAGAGCACCAGTGGCGGATTGAGTGAGACCGAATTGAAGCTGTTGGCGGTAATGCCTACAGGTGAGCCGTCTTCGCTCTGGGTGGTGATGATCGTGACCCCGGTCGTAAACGTGCCGAGCGCGGCACGAAATGCCTGGGGGTCGAAGCTGGTGTTTTGCATTGCCATGACTGGCCTCATGGGGTGGGGATTTTCGTATGGCCAGTATTGAGCGAAGGCGGGCGTTGAACATCGTCTCAACGGACTAACACTAATGCACCCACCTCGTCCGATTGGACGAGGCGCGGCAGCGGCCCGCGCCGCTAGGGTGGCAGCAGGCGCATCGGGCGCTCACCGGCCATCGAGCCAACCTGCAAGGGGATAACAATGAGTTCAGACACGTCTTCTGTCCACGTGCTTTCCAGCCTGCTGGCGCAACAGCAACGCGCCTTTGCCAGTGCCGGCAGCGTCAGTGCCGAAACCCGTCGCCAGCGTCTGCAGCAAGTCATCGACCTGTTGGTCGACAATCATGCGGCACTGACGACGGCTATCGATGAGGACTTTGGCGGACGGCCTGTCGGTTTTTCCTTGATGAATGATGTGCTCGGTTCCCTCGCTTCGCTCAAGTACGCCCGTGATCATCTGCAAGGGTGGATGGAGGACGAGCCGCGGGAAATGTTTTCTCCCTATGATCAGCTCGGCGCCCGGGCCTGGGTGATGCATCAGCCGAAAGGCACGGTGGGCATCATGGGGACCTGGAACGCGCCGCTGTATACCTTATTCAGCCCGCTGGCCTCGGCGCTTGCCGCCGGTAACCGGGCCATTCTCAAACCTTCGGAAGTGGTGCCGCGCACCGCTGAGCTGGTGGCGCAACTGTGTGCCCGGCATCTTGATCCGCTGGTGGTGGCGGTGGTCAATGGCGGGCAGGCGCTGGGCGAAGCGTTCAGCAGCCAGCCGTTCGACCACCTGGTGTTCACCGGCGGCACGGCGATTGGCCGAAACGTCATGGCCAACGCCGCGAAGAACCTGGTGCCGGTCACCCTGGAATTGGGTGGCAAGTCACCGGTAATTGTTTCGCGCACTGCCGACCTGAACAAGGTTGCACTCAGCATCGCTGCGGGCAAGTCGACCAATGGTGGGCAAATCTGCATCAATCCGGACCTGGTCTACGTGCCCAAGTCCCAGGTCGAACAATACCTTGATGCCCTGCGCAGCGCTTACCGCGACCTCAACCCGACGGTGGCCGGCAATCCGGATGTGGTTGCGGTCGTCAATCAGCGCCATCTGGATCGGGTCGAAGGCCTGGTACGTGACTCCGAGTCACGCGGTGCACGCATCGAGTGCCTGCCAGAACCGTTGCCGGTGGATGCGCAGGACCGTCGGCGCCCGTTGCGGGTGGTGGTTGATCCGGTCCCGGACAGCCTGATCATGCAAGAGGAAATCTTTGGCCCGGCCATGGTTGTGCTCGGCTATGACCACCTCGACCAGGTCATCGCTGAAATCAACGGGCGGCCACGTCCACTGGCGCTGTACTACTTCGGCGAGGATGCCCAGGAGCAACTTCACGTGCTGGAAAACACCGTGTCCGGCGGGGTCACCATCAACGACGTGATGATGCACGCGGCCCTGCATGATGCGCCGTTCGGTGGCGTCGGCGCCTCGGGCATGGGGCACTACCATGGCCGCGAAGGCTTCCTCGAATTCAGTCACATGCGCACTGTGTTCAAGGCGTCAGCCCATGACCCGCGCCGGGAGTGGGGGCTGTTGCCGCCTTACGGCGAGCAGTACCTGGCGACCATGCTGGCCGGTGTCACCCGCGACTGATGCCAGCGCAGGGGTTTGTGCAGCAACAGTGCATATCGCAAAAATAGTAATTCATCAGGGCGCGAGCATTACCATGGATAACCACGAGTCCGTACCACTCAACTCCACCACTGACTGGCCGCGTCGCAGCGTGCTCAAGGCGGGTGCCGTCGCGATCGGCGTCGGGCTTCTGGGGCGATTTGCCGATGCCCGCGCGCAAGGGCTGGCGGCTAGCGACTATCAGTCGATGGATGCCTGGGCCATGAGCCAGGCCATCCGCAGCGGCGAGTTGACTGCCGAAGACCTGTTGGCGGCGGCGCTGTCCCGTTACAGCGAGGTCAATGCCAGGATCAACGCGGTGAACATGCTGCATGAGGCCTACGCGCGCACTTTGCTGGCGCAGCGCCGCTCTGCCGGCAGCCACAACCAGGGCCCCCTAGCGGGTGTGCCGTTGCTGTTCAAGGACCTGAATACTTCGCTGCAGGGCACGATCACCAGTAACGGCAGCCGCTTGTTCAAGGACTCACCCCCTGCCGCCCACACAAGCACCCTGATCGCCCGCTACCAGCAGGCCGGTGCTGTGCCGTTCGGCAAGACCGCGTCCCCTGAGTTCGGTTTGACCACCACTACGGAATCCCTGGCCTGGGGCCAGACGCACAACCCCTGGAATCTGGCCATGAGTGCCGGCGGCTCGTCCGGGGGCTCGGCCGCTGCGGTGGCGGCGGGAATTGTGCCCGTTGCGCATGCCACCGATGGTGGCGGCTCGATCCGCATTCCCGCTTCGTACTGCGGCGTGATCGGGCTCAAGCCCAGCCGTTATCGCACCCCCAGCGGACCGCTGCATTTTGAAGGCGCATTTGGTGCCAGCGTGGCTAATGTGGTGTCGCGCACCGTGCGCGATACCGCACTGTTTCTCGATGCGGGTCAAGGCCATGAGGCGGGCAGTGCTTACTGGTGCCCGCCGTTGATTCGGCCCTACGTGGAAGAACTGCAGCGTGAACCGGGCAAGTTACGCGTGGCCGTGGTGCGTCAGTCACTGACCGGTGCGCCACTGGAGCCGGCCATTGCTGCCACTCTCGAACAGACCATCAAGCAACTGTTGGCCCTGGGGCACGAGCTTGAGGAGTTAAACCTGAACGTCGATCCGCGCCAGTTGTTCGGTGCCCATGGCACGGCGCTCGGCACAGCATTGCGCGTGCAGATTCACGATCGTGAACAGGTGCTTGGGCGGGCTGTCAACTCAGATGATCTGGAAAAAGTCACCCTGGTAAACCTGGAACGCTTCAAAAGCACCAGCGGGGAAGACCTGTACCGCGCGCGGCAAGCGTTCGAAAGTATCAGCGCCACCATGGAACAGCACTTCGAGCGGTTTGACGTGATCCTGTCCCCCGTCACTGGCAGCCTGACCCCCAAACTCGGCTTGTTGTCCCTTGACCAGCCCTGGGACAGCTACGTCCACCACGCGATGGGCAGCGCCGGTTTCACCGTGGTGGCCAACGTCAGCGGCCAGCCAGCCATTTCCCTGCCTCTGGGCCAGAGCGACAGCGGCTTGCCGGTGGGCATGATGTTCACCGCGCGCCTGGGCGGTGAGGACGTGCTGCTGCGCCTGGCCAGCCAATTGGAACAGGCCCACCCATGGGCGGGCAAACGCGCCACTGTTTGATTCAAACCCCGCTGCGTCGACAGCGGTTTTTTTCTGACCTCAGCTAATGGCATAACAACAATGACGGCTCAAGTTCAGTCTCAGACCCACTACGACGTAATCGTCGTCGGTTCGGGCGCAGGTGCGATGACTTCGGCGGTGTTCCTCGCCGACCAGGGTTTAAGCGTGCTGGTGGTGGAAAAAAGCAATCAGTACGGGGGCACCTCGGCGATCTCCGGGGGCGGCATCTGGATTCCCAACAATCACTATTTTTCCCGCATCAGCGGCAACGACAGCTATGCCTCGGCGCTGACCTACCTGAAAGCGGCGGCCGGCGAGCATGTGGACGAAGTGCGCCTGCGTGCCTACCTGGACAATGCGCCGAAGATGATCGAAGCGCTCACCCGCATCAGCCGCGTGCGTTATGCGGTTGCAGCCAAATATCCGGATTATTATCCCCACCTGTCGGGCTCGCTTGCCGGCGGGCGTACGCTGGACCCGGAGCTGTTCGACACCAGCCTGTTGGGCGACGAACTAGCGAATTTGCGCAAACCGTCGCCTTCCACCCTGTTGATGGGATGCATTGCCTGGACTGCGCGAGACGCGCACAAGGTCATGGCACGCAGTTTCGGCTGGCGTCTGCTGATCATGAAACTGATGCTGCGCTACAAGCTGGACTTCAGTTGGCGGCGCAAGAGCAAGAGCAAAATCGATCGTCGCGCCTCCCTGGGCAGTTCGCTGGTGGCTTCGTTGCGCCGCTCGCTGATGGACCGCAACGTACCGCTGTGGCTCAACACCGATTTTTCCGCGCTGATCACCGACAACGGGCGGGTGACCGGCATCACCGTGCAGCGTGACGGCAGTGAACGGCAATTGCATGCGCGCCACGGCGTGATTCTCGCCTCCGGTGGTTTTGAACAAAACCAGGACCTGCGCGACCAGTATCTGCCCAAGCCCAGCCGCAAGGCCTGGAGCGCGACGCCGCCGGGCAACAACACCGGCGCGGCGCTCATCGCCGGCATGCAGCAAGGGGCAGCTACCGCGCTGCTGGAGTGGGCCTGGTGGGCGCCGACCATTGCCGTACCCGGGGAAGAAAAACCCCGGGGGATCTTTGCCGAGCGCGCATTCCCCGGCGCGATCGTGGTGAACGGTCTCGGTCAACGCTTTGTCAACGAAGCGGCTCCGTACCTTGAATTCGTCGATGCCATGCATAAGGACAACGCGGTGACCGGCGGAAGATCGGTGCCGGCCTGGGTGATCTTCGATGGCCATTTCCGGTTTAACTATGCCATGGGCCCGTTGATGCCCGGCCAGATCGTTCCCGACAGCCGCCTGCGCAAGGAGTGGCTGAACAACCTGTACTGGAAGGCCGACACCCTGGCGGGCCTGGCCCGCCAGATTGGCGTTGACAGTGCGGGTCTGGAAGCCACCGTGAACAAGGTCAACGGCTATGCGGATTCAGGCGTGGACCTCGACTTCGCGAGGGGCGGCAACGTCTTCGACCGCTACTACGGCGACAGCAACATCAAACCCAATCCATGCCTGGCGCCGCTGCGTAAGGGGCCGTATTACGCCATGCGCCTGGACGCCGGAGACATCGGCACCAAGGGCGGTTTGCTGACCAATGAGCATGCTCAGGTGGTCCGCGATGACGGCACGGCCATCGCCGGGTTGTACGCCATCGGCAACTGTTCGGCGTCGGTGATGGGCACCAGCTACCCGGGCGCCGGCGGCACGCTGGGCCCGGCGATGACCTTCGCTTATGTCGCTGCCAACCACTTAGCCCGCAAGTCCTAGGAGTGCCAATGTCCATGTTCGATAACCTCCCCAGCACCGATGTGCTGCCGCCCTTGCAAGTGGCCGACGGCGAAAGCGTGCACTGGGACGATCGCTGCGATGTGCTGGTCGTTGGCTGGGGCGCGGCCGGTGCCTGCGCTGCGCTGGAAGCTCGTGCCCAGGGCGCCGATGTGCTGATTGCCGACCGTTTCACCGGTGGTGGCGCCAGCGTCAAGAGCGGCGGGGTCGTGTACGCCGGTGGCGGCACCCGTCATCAGCAGGCGGCTGGCTTCAACGACAGCCCTGAAGCGATGTTTGATTACCTCAGGCACGAAACGCAAAACGTAATCAGCGACGATACCCTGCGACGGTTCTGCACCGATAGCGTCAGCAACCTTGAATGGCTGGAAAGCCACGGCGCCCCCTACGCCCACCAGATGCCGCCGGGAGGCAAGACGTCATACCCGCAAGACGGCTATTTCCTGTACTACTCAGGCAATGAGTTGGTGCCCGCTCATGGCGGTCCTTCGCCTCCCGCACCACGCGGTCATCGCACCGTCGGCAAAGGCCAGGGCGGAGCAGTGCTGTATTCCCATCTCAAGGTCGCGTGCCTGAAAGCCGGGGCGCGTCCTCTCCTGCAGGCGGCGGCGCGACGCCTGGTGACCGGCGCGCAGGGACGTGTGCTCGGAGTCGAGTTCTGGTGTCTGCCCGAAGGCAGCAAAGAAGCGCAGCTGCATGCACGACTGGCGGCCCGGGCCGAACGATTGCAGAACTTCGCGCCAGGCTATTGCAACAAACTGCGGGTAAAGGTCTGCCAGCTCGAACGCGATTTTGCCCGTCCACGGCGGGTGCAGGCGCGCAACGCAGTGATCCTGAGCACCGGCGGCTTTATCTTCAATCGCCAGCTGCTTGAGCAGCATGCGCCGAAGTTTCGGCGCAACTTCAAGGTCGGCGCCACCGGCTGCGATGGCAGCGGTTTGCGCCTGGGTACCAGCGTCGGCGGGCAAGGGCACGGGCTGGAGCGGGTATCGGCATGGCGCTTCCTCAACCCGCCCTACAGTTGGCAAAAAGGTATTGTGGTCAACCGCGAAGGTCGGCGCTTCTGCAATGAGGAAGTCTATGGCGCCACGTTGGGTCAGCCGTTGATGGAAGAGCAGGGCGGCAAAGCCTGGCTGGTGTTGGATGCGCCGCTGCGCAAGAAAGCCATCCGAGAGGCGCTGTTCGGTGGCTATTGGTGGTTCCAGAGTTTTCCAGCCTTGGCGCTGATGCTGTTCAAAGTGCGCAAGGGCAAGAGCCTGAGCGAGTTGGCCAGCGCCACTTCAATGGATGCGGCGGTGCTGCGTGAGTCGGTGCTGGCGGCCAACGCCGCCGCCCGTGGCGAGGCGCCGGAGCCGTTTGGAAAATCTGAAGGCGGGCGCCAGGTGCTCAATCAGGGGCCCTTTTATGCCTGCGATATTTCGGTGACCAACCCGGTGTTTCCGCTGGGCGCGTTGACTCTCGGCGGTCTGCGTGTGGATGAGCGCAGCGGCGCCGTACTGGATGAGCAAGGCCAGGCCATCGCTGGTTTATACGCGGCCGGACGCGCTGCACTGGGGATTCCTTCGCACTTGTACATCAGCGGCCTGTCCCTGGCTGACTGCGTGTTTTCCGGCCGGCGCGCCGGTCGAGCCAGCGCACTCCGACAGTCTGGTGACGACTAATCAATGCCCTTCGAATTGTGCCGGGCGTTTGTCGATAAACGCCTGCATCCCTTCTTTCTGATCCCGCGAGGCGAACAATAGCGCATTGGCCTTGCGTTCCAGCGCCAGGCCAGCTTCGAGCGGCGCATCCATCCCGGCCAGAATCACTTCCTTGATCTGCTCTGCAGCCAGCGCCGGCATTGCGGCGATGACCCGCGCCAGTTCCAGCGCATGGGCCTGCACCTGGTCATCGTCCACCAGATCACTGACCAACCCCGCCACCCAGGCTTCCTCGGCACTGATGGGCTGTCCGGTCAGCGCCATGCGCATGGCCTTGACCTTACCCACCGCGCGTACCAGCCGTTGGGTCCCGCCGATGCCGGGCATGATGCCGATGCGGATTTCCGGCTGGCAGAAGCGCGCACTGCGCCCGGCGACGATTAGGTCGGCGTGCATGGCCAATTCGCATCCGCCACCGTAGGCGTACCCGCAGACTGCCGCGATCAGCGGTTTCGGACAGTGCTGGATCGGCCCCCAGACACGTTCGGTGTGTCGCTTGTATATATCGATGGCGCCGACCCCGGCCATGCTGTTGATGTCGCCACCGGCAGCGAACACCTTGTCGCCACCGGTCAGCACGATGCAACGCACCTCGGGATCAATCGCCAGTTCACTGAAATAACGCGACAGCAGCGCCTGCAACTCCAGGCTCAAGGCGTTGGTCGCCTGCGGGCGATTGAGTCGCAGCAGCGCCACCCCAGGCAGTGGACGTTCGAGCAGAACCGGTGCAGCGGATGAGTCGGACATGGGCATCCTCGAAGACACGACAAGGTGGGCTCCTACAAAAGAACAACGGCAGTGTCCTGCTCACGAGGATGAATTTTCATCGTCCGTTCAGACGTAGTTTGGCCCGCAGTTCGTCCCTAGAGTGATCCTTGTCAGTAGAAAAGGAGCACATGATGGAGCTGCATTCGGGTCTTGATTACAGCGGCAAGGTGGTGCTGATCACCGGTGGCACCAAAGGCATCGGCGCGGGTATTGCACTGGGGTTCCTGGCGGCGAATGCGCGGGTGATTGTCTGCGCCCGGCGCGAACCGGAACAGGTGCCGACACTCGGTGGCAAGCGCGCAACCTTCATCCCTGCCGATGTGCGTGACCATGATTCCCTGCAACGCCTGTTCGCCGCCATCGAGCGCGACTTCGGCCGCCTCGACGTGGTGATCAACAACGCCGGCGGCAGCCCTGCCGCCGACGCGGCCACGGCCTCGCCACGGTTCCATGAAAGCATCATCGGCCTGAACCTGATCGCGCCGCTCAACGTCGCCCAGCACGCCAACCGGCTGATGCAGGCCCAGGGGCAGGGCGGCTGCATCGTCTTTATCGGCAGCATCAGTGCGCTACGTTCGTCGCCAGGCACCGCCGCGTATGGCGCGGCCAAGGCCGGGGTGCTGGCATTGGTGCAATCGCTGGCTGTGGAGTGGGGCCCGAAGGTGCGGGTGGTCACGGTCAGCCCGGGATTGGTGCTGACCGAGCAGGCACATCTGCACTACGGCTCCGAGGCCGGGATAGCTGCCGTCGCGGCCGGTATTCCGGCGGCGCGCATGGCAGTGGCCGAGGACATCGCCAACGCCTGCCTGTACATCGCATCACCGCTGGCCAGTTACGCCAGTGGTTGCAACCTGCTGTTGCATGGCGGTGGTGAACGCCCGGCATTTCTCGGTGCCGCGCAAGTTTTGCCCACCTGATCGACCTATTGCGGCGACCGGGTTCGGTGGCCGCCTTCAATGTGAAGGAGACGACTTTGGCTGATCCACAAATGCTTTCCGATGCGCGCGCCCTGGTGGGGCGCCAATACGGCCGCGTGTACGCCTGGGACGAGGTCAACGCGCCGATGATTCGCCAATGGTGCGAAGTCATGGGCGTGGACAACCCGGTCTACACCGATCGCGATTTTGCTCTGGGCACCGCGCATGAAGGGCTGATCGCCCCGCCGGCAATGCTGCAGGTATGGACCATGGAGGGATTGCACGCCAATAACTATCCGCCTGGTTCCACTGACGAAAACCCCTATGAAGTACTCAAAATCATGGAGGCGCACGGATACCTGTCCACGGTGGCCGTCAACTCCGAGCTGACGTTCACCCGGCCGCTGCGCGTAGGGGAAAAGCTTTACTACACGACGCGTCTGGATGCGGTCAGCGATGAGAAAACCACCGCTCTTGGCACCGGTTTCTTCGTCACGCTGGTAATGAGCCATTTCGTCGAAAAAGCCACTGGCGACGAACCCGTGGGCGAGTTGCTGTTTCGGGTGTTCAAGTTCCGTGCGGCCAATGCCCAGGCGCCCGCCAAGGTGGAAACCGCAGCGGTCAAAGCCAAGCGTCCGCTGCCGGGTATCAGTGATGACACGCGGTTCTTCTGGGAGGGCTGCGCCAAGGGGCAATTGCTGATCCAGCGCTGCACCGCCTGCCAGACCTTGCGGCATCCACCGGCGCCGGTGTGCATCGACTGCCACAGCTTCGATTGGGACACCGTGCAGGCCAGCGGTCGCGCCTCGTTGTATTCGTTCGTGGTGATGCATTACCCCGAAGTGCCGCCTTTCGATTACCCGAACCCCATCGGTCTGATCGAGTTGGCTGAGGGCGTGCGCCTGATCGCCGGCCTGGTGGATATCGAGCCTGCCCGGATCGAGATCGGCCAGGCATTACAAGTCGAGTTCCAGACCTTCGATGATCAGTTGACCTTGCCGATGTTCCGGCCGGTAGAGGCATAGGAGCCACTATGGATTTCGAATTCAGCGAAGACCAGCGCGCCATTGCGCAAATGGCCGACGGACTGTTTGTCGACCATTGCCATGACGACTACATGCGCCAGTGGGACACCAGCGGCGAACCGATGATGGCGCCACTCTGGGCGCTATGCATCGAGACCGGGCTGCATGGCTTGGCCATCCCCGAAGAACACGGTGGCAGCGGACTCGGCATGACCGAACTGATGCTGGTGCTGCAGGCCCAAGGCAAAGCTTTGGCTCAAGTGCCGTTGTGGCGCCATCAACTGGCCGCTGCGACGCTGGCCCGCTTCGATGCCAGCGACAGTTCAGGTTGGGTCGGCAAAGCGGCCGCGGGCGAGGCGCTGCTCAGCCTGTCTCTTGATGGCTTGAACAGTGCCTTGGGCATTGAGTTGCTAGCGCACCCGAACGTCGAAGGCTGGACGATCAGCGGTCGGGTTGCGGCGTTGTCGTTGGGGGATCAGTCCCGGGCCGCACTGGTGCTGGTGCAGGCCGAGGACGTACCGCGTCTGTTGCTGCTGGACCTGTCGGCGCCTGCGGTGAAACGGATATCGGCGGTGCTGACCCACGGCGAAGCAGTCACCGATCTGCACATCGACGGCTTGACCGTGGACGCTGCGGCACTGTTGCCGACTGAGGCGGTTGCCTGGCTGGAGCTGCGCAGTGTGGCGGCACTCGCCGCCCTGCAATTGGGGGTCAGCGAAGAGCAGATCCGCCGCACGGTGCTCTATGTCAGCGAGCGCCAGCAGTTCGAGCGCAGCATCGGCAGTTTTCAGGCTGTGCAGATGAGCATGGCCGACAACCATATCGCCGTTGAAGCCTTGCGCACGGCGCTGTGGCAACTGGTCTACCGCATCGATGCCGGTTTGCTCGCGCCTTGCGAAGCCTTAGCCACGGCCTGGCTGGCCTGTGAAGCAGGGCACCGCATCGGCCACGTCGCGCAACACGTGCATGGCGGCATCGGCGTCGACCTGACGTACCCGATCCACCGTTTTCTCTACTGGAGCCGTGGCCTTGGCCTGGCCCTGGGTGGTGCGGCGGCAAACCTCGAACGGCTGGGCGACTGGCTCAACGATAACGACAAGCTGGGATGGAAATATGACCTCGAAGAACACCAAGCGCTTTGACGACGTGCGCCCCGGCGAAGCGCTGCCGGAGCTGGCGGTGCCGATCACGGTGACCCTGATCAACGGTGGCGCGATTGCCACCCGTGATTACTTTCCCGGGCACCACGACGCCGAGGCTGCACGTGCCCTGGGCTCGCCCCATGTGTTCATGAACATCCTCACCACCAACGGGCTGGTGCAGCGCTTCATCGAGCAATGGGCCGGACCGCTGGCGCAGTTCACCGCGCTGAAAATCAAGCTCGGTGCGCCGAATTATCCCGGCGATTGCATGACCTTCAATGGCAGCGTCACCGGTGTTGATGCGGACACCCGCTCGGTGGAAATCACCTTGAGCGGTAAAAATTCCATGGGCAACCACGTGACCGGTACGGTCGCGCTGGTCCTGCCCTGACAGCCGGAGAGACACAGATGACTGATTCATCGATTTCCGGGCGTGCCGCGATCGTTGGTCTGGGCGCGACCGAATTTTCCAAAAACTCCGGACGCACCGAATTGCGCCTGGCCCTGGAGGCCACCCTGAGCGCGCTCAAGGATGCCGGCATCGATCCGAGTGAGGTCGAGGGTTTCAGTTCCTACTCGGTGGACAAGGTGCCGGAATACGAAATTGCCCGCCTGCTCGGTTGCAAGGACGTGAAGTTTTTCTCGCAAGTGCCCCATGGCGGTGGCGCTGCATGCGGGCCGGTGATGCACGCGGCCATGGCAGTGGCGACCGGCGTGGCGAAGGTGGTCGTGGTCTATCGCGCGATGAACGAGCGCTCGTGGTATCGCTTCGGCACCGGAGCCTATGGCTTCGCCTCGACGCCGACCTTCGATAACGTCAACTACGGCTGGTACATGCCCCACGGTTTTCATACGCCGGCCGCCTGGGTCGGGATGTTCGCCCAGCGCTACATGCACACCTATGGCGCGACCAGTGAAGACTTCGGCCGGATTGCCGTGGCCGCGCGGGATTTTGCCGCGACCAACCCCCAGGCGTTTTTCCACGGCAAGCCCATTACCCTTGAAGAGCACCAGGCCTCGCGCTGGATCTGCGAGCCGTTGCACCTGCTCGATTGCTGCCAGGAGTCCGATGGCGCTGTGGCGCTGGTCATCACCTCGGCCGAGCGTGCGCGTGACTTGCGGCAAAAACCGGTGACCATCAAGGCGGGCTCCCAGGGCATCAGTCATGGCCAGCAAAGCATGACTTCGTTTTACCGCGAGGACATCACCGGGCTACCGGAAATGGGCGTGGTTGCTCGCGAGCTCTATCGTCAGTCCGGACTCGGCCCCGAGTCCTTCCAGACCGCTGTGATCTATGACCACTTCACTCCGTTTGTGCTGCCGCAGCTGGAAGAATTCGGCTTCGTCAAACGCGGCGAAGCCAAGGAATTCATCCGCGCCGGCCACCACGCCCGCGGCGGCAAACTGCCGATCAACACCCATGGCGGGCAACTGGGCGAAGCCTATATCCACGGCATGAACGGCATCGCCGAAGCGGTGCGCCAGGTGCGCGGTACCGCGGTCAACCAGGTGGCGGATGTAGAGAATGTACTGGTTACCGCCGGTACCGGCGTACCCACCAGCGGCCTGATACTCGGCGCAGCCTAAGGAGCAGACCATGTTCGTTGACCTCACTCCCGAACAACATGCCTTGCGCCTCAAGGTGCGGGATTACTTCCAGGCTTTGATGACCCCGGACAAGCGCGACGAGTTGCGCGGCAAGGAGGGCGGCGAGCTGTTTCGCCAGACCATCCGCCAGATGGGTCGTGATGGCTGGCTCGCGGTCGGCTGGCCCAAGGCCCATGGCGGTCAGGGTTATGCCGCTACCGAACAGTTGATCTTCTTTGAAGAGGCCAACATTGCCGGGGCGCCGCTGCCGTTTGTGACCATCAGCACCGTCGGCCCGGCCTTGATGACGCACGGCAGCGAGTTCCAGAAGGAACGCTTCCTGCCGGGCATCGCCGCGGGCGAGATCATGTTTGCCATCGGCTACTCCGAACCGGGGGCGGGCAGCGATCTGGCGGTGTTGAAAACCAGCGCTCGCCAGGACGCCGATGGCTTTTTGGTCAACGGCAACAAGCTGTGGACCTCGGGTGCCGAATCTGCTGACTTCATCTGGCTGGCCGCCCGTACCGACCCGAGCCAGGCGCGGCACAAGGGCATTTCAGTGATGATCGTCGACACCACGACGCCTGGCTTCTCCCACACGCTGATTCGTACTGTCGGCACTCCGACTGCGGCGACTTACTACGACAACGTGCGCGTGCCCAATAAAATGCTGGTGGGTGAGTTGCACGGTGGCTGGAAGCTGATCACCTCGCAATTGAACCACGAGCGCCTCGGCCTGGGCACCTGGTCGGACAAGGTCGTAGCGCTGTTTCGCCGAGTCTACCTGTGGGCGCGGGCCAGGGATGAACAGGGCCGTCGAGCGATGGACAAGGCCTGGGTGCGCAGCGCTCTGGCCGAGTGTTATGCACGCCTGGAAACAATGCGCCTGATCAACATGCGCATCGCCGCCGACCTCGAGCTCGACCGCATGAGTGTCGCGCTGAGCTCGACCACCAAGGTCTATGGCTCCGAGTCGGCTATCGAGATCCTGCGCAAGCTGTCGGCGATCGTCGGTGCCAATGGCGCGATGCGCAGTGGTTCGGCGGCGACGCTGTTGCAGGGTGACCTGGAGTACGAAACGCGCTCGGCCACGACCCTGACCTTTGGAGGCGGCACCAATGAAATCCAGCGCGAGCTGATCGCCCAGTTCGGCCTTGGCATGCCGCGCACCCAGCGCTGAAGTTCGTCCATCAAAAACAACAACGCACTCGCCCCGGCTCCGGGGCGAGTCGAAGGGGACATTCATGAGCACTATCGAGCAATTCCGCCAGGACACCCGTGCCTGGCTGGAAGCTAATTGCCCGCCGTCGATGCGCACTGGCATGGCTGAAGGCGATGTGGTGTGGGGCAGCCAGAACCCGCAGTTTCCCTGTGAGGACGCACGCCTGTGGTTTGAACGCATGCGCGACAAGCGCTGGTTCTGCCCCGAGTGGCCCGAGGAGTACGGCGGCGCCGGACTGAATGAGCAACAGGTGGCCGTACTGGAAAGCGAAATGCGCCGCATCAAGTGCCGCCCGCCGCAGATCAGCCTCGGTGTCTGGATGCTCGGGCCGGTCTTGCTGGCCTACGGCAGCGAGCAGCAGAAACGTGATCTGCTGCCACCTATCGCACGCGGTGAAGTGCGCTGGTGCCAGGGGTTCTCCGAGCCAAACGCTGGCTCCGACCTGGCCAGCCTGAAAATGGCTGCCCGCGATGCCGGCGATCATTTCGTGGTGGACGGCAGCAAGATCTGGACCTCCTACGGCGACAAATCCGACTGGATGTATGCCTTGGTACGGACTGACTTCAGTGTGCCGAAACACGAAGGCATCAGTCTGATCGTGCTGGACATGCGCAGCCCTGGGGTAAAGCCGCAGCCGATCGATCTGATCAGCGGCAAATCGGCGTTCTGCCAGGTGTTCTTCGACGCCGTGAAAGTGCCCAAGAGCCAGTTGATCGGGCCGTTGAACGGTGGCTGGAACCTGGCCAAGTACCTGTTGCAGCACGAACGCAAGGCGATGTCGAAATTTGGCGAGTTCAGCCTGCCATCGCACGTCGATCTGCCAGGGCTGATGCGCGAGTACGTACCGGCGCCACAGAGCAGGAGCGAACACGCATTGCACGCGCGGGCCGCGACCTGCGCAATGAACGAGCATGCCTACAACCTGACCGTGCAGCGCATGGGAGAAGAGGCACGGGCCGGCGATGACATCAGTGGCCTGATGGCGATCATGAAGTATGTGCATACCGAACAGGAGCGCGACAAGTTCGAAGTGCTGATCGATGCCATGGCCGGGCATGCTCTCGGCTGGGACAGCGAAGTATTCAGCGAACAGCAGATGACGGTGTCCCGTTCCTGGCTCAACAGCTATGCGCTGACCATTTCCGGAGGGTCCTCGGAAGTCCAGTTGAACGTCATTGCCAAGCGCGTGCTGGGCTTGTCCGACGCAAAAAAAGGAGTCAACCCATGAGTCTGCGGTATAGCGATGAACAGCGTTTGCTGGCCGACAGCGCTCGGGACTTCCTGGCTGCCCGCAGCCCGGTCAGCGCCCAGCGTCGCCTGCGTGATGAGCCTGCGGCCCCAGGCTTCGATCCACAAGTGTGGCGTGACGCCGTGGAGTTGGGTTGGAGCGCGATTCCTTTTCCCGAAGACTTCGGCGGCCTGGATTTCGGTTGCCAGGGCCTCGGTCCGATCTTCGAGTCCATGGGGCGTAATCTGTCGGCCACGCCGTTGTTGTCCAGCGTAGTGCTGGGCGGTTCGCTGGTGCACCTTTCGGGCAACCCGACGCAGCAGGCGCATTGGTTGCAAGCGATCATCACCGGCAAACGGCGCCTGGCCCTGGCAGTAGACGAGCGAGCCCGTCACGACCCGAGTCGGGTTGCGCTTGAGGCGGTGGTCAGCGGTGACGGTTATCGCCTGCAGGGTGACAAATTCTGGGTGGTCGATGGCCTCGGGGCCGATGCCTATGTGGTGGCCGCACGCACCCGCGGGCAAGCCGGTGACACGCAAGGTATCAGCCTGTTCCTGGTGCCGGCCAATGCGCCGGGTTTGACGGTCAGTGCCTTGCCGCTGATAGATTCGCGCAATTGCGCACGCCTGCAACTGGATCAGGTGCAATTGGGCGGCGAAGCCTTGCTCGGCACCTTGGGCAACGGCTGGGCTGCACTCGAAACCGCGCTGGATCGTGGCCGCACCTGCCTGGCAGCGGAACTGCTGGGGATGGCCGAGCAGCTGTTCGAGACCACGCTGGAGTACCTCAAGACCCGCGTGCAGTTCGACACGCAGATTGGCACCTTCCAGGCCCTGCAGCATCGAGCCGCAAAGCTTTACATCGACCTGGCACTGAGTCGCAGTGCGCTGATGGCTGCGCTGGCGACGCTCGATCAGGCTGAGCAGGATGCCAGCACCCGTGCCCGACTGGTCAGCCTGGCGAAATGGAAGGCCGGTGACACGGCCATCAAAGTGGCCAACGAGGCGGTGCAGATGCACGGCGGAATTGGGGTCACCGACGAACTGGATGTTGGCTTGTACCTCAAGCGGGTGCGCGTCGCACAAAGCTGCCTGGGTGACCGGGATTTCCACTGCGAACGCTATTCGGCCAACGCGTAAAAGCACTGCAGCGGTCCTGTGGGAGCGAGCCTGCTCGCGATGGCGGCGTGTCAGTCGACATCAATGTTGACTGACACGCCACCATCGCGAGCAGGCTCGCTCCTACAGAGAGGCCGCTACACCGGCTGTCCTGGAGAGAACAATAATGAGCATTGAACGCTGGCAAACCGCGTGGCGCGATTTGATCGCCCCCGGTGCGCCGTTTGAAATGGTGACGCCTGATGACGGCCAACCACGCTATTTTCGTCACGCTGCCCACGACCTGCTGCAGGTGCTGGACGCCGGGCGTGTCCATGGCGAGCGCGAATTTTTGGTCTGGCAAACGCAGCGCCTGACCTTCAACCAATACTACGAACAGGTTGATCGGCTCGCCGAGCAGATGGTCGTCCGTTTCGGCCTGAAACCCGGCGAGCGGGTGGCGATCGCCATGCGCAACCAGCCGGCGTGGCTGGTGGCCTTCGCGGCGATCCTGCGCTGCGGCGCGGTGTGTGTGCCGCTCAACAGCTGGGGGCTGCGCGACGAGTTGCAATACGCGCTGCAGGACAGTGGTGCGTGCCTGCTGCTGTGTGACGAAGCGCGTCTCGACTCCCTACGCGAAGACCTGGCCCGTGAGCAGCAGGCGACGATTGTCGTCGGCAGCCAGCACGCATCGTTGCCTGAGTATTGCCTGCGTTACGAAGACTTGATCAGCGCCCTGGCAAGTCCGTTTCCTGCTTTGGACATCGACCCGAACGGACCAGCAATGATCCTTTACACCTCGGGCACCACCCATCGCGCCAAAGGTGCAGTATCGTCGCACCGGGCCATCTGCCAGGCGCTGTTTGCCCTGGAATTCCAGAGCGCGTTTTGCGCCATGAGTTCACCCGAACGCATTGCTGTGGTGATCAACAGCGGCTTTGCGCCAACCACCCTCGCGGCTGTTCCGCTGTTCCATGTCAGCGGCCTGCATGCGCAGTTTCTGTCGGCGTTGCGCGGGGGGCGGCGTTTAATGTTGATGTACAAGTGGGATGTCGAACAGGCGATCGATCTGATTCGCGACGAGCGCTGTACCCAGTTCAACGGCGCACCGGTAATGATGCAGCAATTGCTCGCCTCGCCGCGATTTGCCACTGAGCAGACCGCCAGCCTGTCCGGCTTGGGGTTGGGCGGCGGAGCGTCGTCCGCCGGGGTGCTCGACACCATGCTTCGGCTGAAACCCGAGGCCATTGGCGGCGTCGGCTACGGCTTGACTGAATCCAACGGCATCGGTGCGGCGCAGGGTGGCGATCAGTTTGCCTACAAGCCCGCGACCTGCGGATGGGCGTTGCCAATCGTCGATATCTGCATCGGCGACAGCCCCGACCAGCCACAGCCGGCGGGCACTCGCGGGTTGATCTGGCTGCGCTCGCCGACCTTGATGAGCGCTTATTGGAACCTGCCCGATGCCACCGCGCAAAGCCTGCGCGACGGCTGGCTCGACACCGGCGATATCGGTTACCTGGACGACGAAGGGTTCCTCAGCATCACCGGCCGGATCAAAGAGCTGATCAACCGCGGTGGCGAGAAGATTTCCGCCGCTGAAATCGAAACCTGCGTCCTTGATATGCCCGGCGTCCTTGAGGCGGCCGTGTTCGCCATTGCCGACCCGCTGCTGGGTGAGGTAGTGGGGCTGGCCGTGCATGGCCAGGCTTCGTCGCTGCCCCAGGAGGCGCAAGTCTGCGCGTTCATCGCCGAGCGCCTCGCGGGCTACAAAGTGCCTGCGCGGGTTTATCGCTCACTCGAACCCCTGCCACGCAATGCCACCGGCAAAGTGCTCAAGGCACAGCTGCAGGAAAAGTTGGGGGCATAAACTCTGGGTAGTCTCTCCGGACGATGTCGGGGCCGGCAGAACACGAACAATGGGTCCAAACCACAAAGCCTTATCAGCGAAGGAGGCATTACATGAAAATAACAAGAACAGGTCTCATGCTCACGGTCGCAGTCACAGCCAATAGTGGGCTGATGGGTTATGCGCACGCTGCGGTGTCACCGGAGGAAGCCGCCAAACTGAGCAAGGAGCTGACCTGTGTCGGCGCCGAGCAGGCCGGTAACGCTGCGGGCACCATCCCACCGTATACGGGCAAGTATCTGGGAGAAGTGCCGGGCTGGAAGCACGTGAAGTTTTCCGGCGACCAGCCGGTGGACCCCTACGCGGCAGAGAAGCCGATCCTGGTCATCACTGCGGCCAACATGAGCCAGTACGAGTCGCACCTGACCGAAGGTCAGAAAGCGCTGCTGAAAAAATATCCGACCACCTACAAGATGAATATTTACCCAGGGCATCGGGATTTCCGCTATCCGGATTATGTGTGCCGCCGCGCGATGGACAATGCTTTAAACGCCAAGCTGGTGAATGACGGTGCGGGGTTCACAGGCCTGGGCCAGGTGCCGTTCCCGATTCCCAAGAACGGCATGGAAGTGCTGTGGAACCACCAGCAGCCAGCACGTGCCTTTACCGAGGAAAAAACCACCGACCTGGCTTCGGTGTTGCCTAATGGCAGTATCGGTTGGGGACGTGCCTACGCCCGTAACCTGTCGCTGGGCAATTCGCCGACGGTCGATTCGAGGACCGAAGACAAGATTTCGGCAATGAGCAACAACATGACCCTCAAACCGGCCCGCGACAACGGCACCCTCAGCATTTCCCATGAACCCTACAACTTCGGTACCGACGCGCGCCAGGCCTGGTCCTACAGCCCGTCAACCCGACGTGTGCGGCAACTCCCGGGCTATGGCTACGACCAACCCATGATCGGCACCAACGGTACCATGACCGTCGATGAAGACCGCCTGTTCAACGGTTCACCTGAGCGTTTCACCTGGAAGCTCGTCGGCAAGCGCGAGATCTACAGCCCTGCCAACGCCTTCAAACCCAACAGCGCGAGCATCAAGTATGCCGACATACTGACGCCTAACCACCCCAATCCTGATGTGATGCGCTATGAACTGCGTCGGGTGTGGGTGCTCGAGGCCGACCTCAAGGAAGGCTATCGCCATGTGTATGGCAAGCGTGTACTGTTCATCGACGAAGACACCTGGAACGCAGTCATGTCCGACAACTACGACGCTCGCGGGCAGCTGTGGAAGCACGCCATGGTCAATTACTACTACCACCCGGACATGAGCGGCTGGCAGGCCGGTTCCCAATTCTTCCTGGACTTGAACTCCGGGCAGTACACCGGTTATGGCATGTCCAATGAATCTAAGAAAGGTCCGATCCTCAACGAAGGCAAGTTCACTCCCGATCAGTACACCGCGGATGCGGCGCGTGCGATAGGGCGTTAAGCGCTTTCAGGACTCACCAAAAGCAAAAGCCTCGCCGGTTCACGGCGAGGCTTTTTTTTGGTGCTCAAACTATGAAACAGGTCACGCCGTGGCTGCGCGGACCGTTGTGGCAAGTGGGGCAGGGCACTTCATCTGCTGGCGGTAACGGGGCAGTGCCAGGGTCAGGAATACGCTGGCCAGCACCAGCATCGACACGGATGAGGCGAGGGCATAACGCAGGGATTCACTGCCCAGCGTGGGTACGAAAAAGTCACTGAGCATGCCCACGAACAATGGCCCGACGCCAACGCCCAGCAGCGTCATGGACATGACGAAGATCGCCGTGGCCTGAGCCAGTCGGGTTGCCGGGAACAGGTGGGTAATCGCGCTCAGGCACGGTGTTGCCCACCACACGCCAAAGAAGGAGAACGCGCTGTAGAACAGAAACGCCTGCGGCACGGCGATGCTGCCGATATGGAATGCCGTGCCCTGGGGCCACAGGAAATAGGTGAGGGCAAAAGGGATACTGATCAGCGTGCCCAGCAGTGGGACGCCAATTTGCCAGGCAACATCACGACGCGCCAGGCGGTCGGTGAGCATGCCGCACAACAACGTGCCAATAGTCGCGCCGCTGCCACCTACCACCCCCACCAGGAAACCGGCCTCTTGCATATTGAGGCCGTGGGAACGGATCAGGAAGCTCGGGCTCCAGGTGCCGATGGCGTACCCGGCAATCGCCGCCACGCCGCCGGTCAGCACCAGCCAGACGAACGAGGGCATGCGAAACAGCTCGACGAGCGTCTTGAGCCAACCATCCTGTAGCAGCGCAACGCTGCTCAGCGGCACTACCGCCTTGGGGGTACGCACGGTCAGCAGCAATATCAGCCCAAGCACAATTCCAGGTGCGCCGATCAGCAAGAAGGCGAAGCGCCAGCCGTGGTGCTGGGCGATCCAGCCACCCAGGCCGAGGCCGACAATTGCGCCCAGGCTGGAACCGAGCATCAGCACCGACAGGGCCGTGGAGCGGCGGTTAGCCGGGTACAGATCCGAGACCATGGCCACCGAGGGCGCCGTGCCGCCTGCCTCGCCGACGGCGACGCCAATACGCGCCAGCACCAGCGTCAGGAAATTGCCGGCCATGCCGCAAAGCATCGTCATCAAGCTCCAGGCAATGCAACTGAACGCGATGACCGGCTTGCGCCCGATGCGATCTGACAGACGCCCCAGCGGGAAGCCGAACACGGTGTAGAACACCGCGAAGGTCACCCCCGACAGCAAGCCGATCTGCGTATCGGAAATGCCAAATTCGAGCTTTACCGGCTCGATCAGAATCGCCATCAACTGACGGTCGATGTAGTTGAAGACATAGATCGTGGCAAGCATGAACAGCGCGTAGTGCGTACGCCATGTGACGGGGTTGGATTGATTCACTGCGGGTGCTCCCGTTTTTGTTCTGGTTATCTGATGCTCAGCCCGCCATGGGTTTTTCTCATCGTCCGTTCAGACCATTTTGCGTCGTCAGCGGACTGAACGCACGATAGCCGACCTAGTCTTGTCGGACGATGTTTCGCTCGCGCTCAAGGTCAATCATCCAGCCCATATTCGCAGGCCCCGGCACTTGCCCATACAACGGCAAACCGACGGCAGCCTGAAAACAATAAGAAGCTGAGGAATTGCAATGAGCGCATTGTTCGAGCCGGTCGCCCTGGGCGAGCTGCAGTTGGCCAACCGTATTGTCATGGCGCCCATGACCCGCAGCCGTGCGCTCGTCGATGCGATACCCGGCAGCGACATGGTCGAGTACTACCGCCAGCGAGCCGGTGCCGGGCTGATCGTCGCCGAAGGCACCGCACCCTCCGCCAGTGGCCTGGGCTATTGCCGCACCCCAGCAATTTACAGTGCCGAACAAATGGCCGGCTGGCAGCGGGTTACCGAGGCGGTGCACGCCGAGGGCGGGCGCATCGTCCTGCAACTGATGCATGTCGGCCGTGCCGCCAGCCGTTATAACAAACCGGCGGGCGCGGCCACGGTTGCACCTTCGGCATTGCGGGCGCGCACGCAAGTGTTCAGCGACAGCCATGGCCTGGTGGACACCGACGAGCCACAAGCGCTGACCTTGCAAGGCATCAGCAGCGCCATCGAGGACTATCGCCAGGCCGCCATCAACGCGCGCCAGGCCGGTTTTGACGGCGTTGAGCTGCACTGCACCAGCGGTTATCTGCCAATGCAGTTCATGGCGTCAGGCAGCAACCTGCGCACTGATGCCTACGGTGGCGACGTGACCGGGCGTGTGCGTTTCGCCAAGGAAGCAATCGAGGCAATGGCCAGCGCAATCGGCGCCGGTCGGGTCGGTTTTCGCCAGTGTCCTGGCAACCCCTTCAACGATATCGAAGACCACGACCCGGCGGCCACGGCAGCTGCGTTGTGTGAGGCCGTGGCGCCACTGCCCCTGGCCTACCTGCACATTATGCGCTCGCCGCTGGAGGGGCTCGATGCCTTTGCCCTGGCGCGTCGGCACAGCCCGCATGCGTTGATCCTCAACGATGGTTTCGACGGCCCTTCGGCCAGTGCTGCTCTCGCGTCGGGCGAGGGGGCTGCCGTGTCGTTTGGCCGTCACTTTATTGCCAACCCTGATCTGGTGGAACGCCTCAGGCATGGCCTGGCACTGAGCCGCTTTGATCGCAAGACCCTCTATACGCCGGGTGCGACCGGCTACTCGGACTATCCCACCTATCGAACCAGTGCCCAGGAGGTGGCGCCATGAACCTTAACGACTTGCCGAATGTCCTGCCCTCTCAGCCGGTAGCTCGCGAACAGACCCAGGCGCTGCTCGACCGGCGCTCCGTTGCCGTCGCGAAGATCAAGCCGCGTGACCTCTACACCATGGCCGATCGCCTGGAACATCAGGCGCGTGAGCTAGGCGAACGGCCGTTTCTGATCTATGGCGAGCAGACCTTCAGCTACTCGGAGGTCGATGCCCGGGCCAATCAAATGGCCCACACGTTCTACGCCAATGGCCTGCGTGCCGGCGATGTCTGTGCCCTGGCCATGGAAAATCGCCCCGAGTTCTTCTGCACCTGGTTCGGCCTTGTCAAACTCGGGGTGGTGGTGGCGTTCATCAACACCCAAGTCAGCGGTCGCCCGTTGCTGCATGCGCTGCAAACCACCGACGCCAGGGCGCTGGTCATTGGCGAAGAATGCCTGGCCAATGTGCAGGATACCGAAGGCTTCCCGGACCTGCCGTGCTGGCTGATCCGCGATGCGGAAAATACCTGGACCGGACCTCTGCCCAAAGGCATCGACGGACATTTCGCTGCGCGCCTGGAGAAGGCCCCGCGCACGCCATTCCCTCGGGATATCCGTGCGCACATCGATGCCCAGACCACCACTCTGTTGATTTTTACCTCGGGCACCACGGGTTTACCCAAGGCTGCGCGCTACAGCCACATGCGCTGGATGTCTTCAGGCGACGCTATGGAAGTGACCCTGCCTGTCACTCGCGACGATGTGTTCTATTGCTGCTTGCCGCTGTACCACGGCGCCGCCGCTACTTCGGTCACCTCGACTGCGCTGACCGCGGGTGCGGCCATCGTGGTGCGGCGCAAGTTCAGTGTGCGCGAGTTCTGGAACGACGTGGCGCGTCACCAGATCAGCATCTTCCAGTACATCGGCGAAATCTGCCGTTATCTGCTCAATCAACCGGTGCGGCAAGGCGAGCGTGAGCACAGTTTGCGCTGCATGCTCGGCGCCGGGTTGTCAGCGGATTCCTGGCGACGCTGGCTGGACCGCTTCGGTCCGATCCAGGTATTCGAAGGCTGGGGTGCCACCGAAGCCAACGCCGCAATCATTAACGTCGACAACTATCTCGGTTCCTGCGGGCGAGTGCCGGACTGGAACAAGACCAATGTGCGCCTGGTGCGCTACGACGTTGAAAACGACTGCCATCCACGGGACGAAAACGGTTTTTATCAGCTCTGCGAAGTCGGTGAGATCGGCGAAGTCATGGGCTTTATCGTCGACCATCCGGACATTGGCGGTGGGCGTTTCGAAGGCTACACCTCGGCCGAAGCCACCGAGAGCAAAATCCGCCGCAACGTGTTCCGCGAGGGCGACGCCTACTGGAGCTCCGGTGACTTGCTGCGTGTGGACGCCGACGGCTACTGCTATTTCATCGATCGCATCGGCGATACCTATCGCTGGAAGAGCGAGAACGTTTCGACCCTGGAAGTGGCCAACGCGCTGGGAGATCTGCCAGGCCTGGAACTGATCAACGTCTATGGCGTCCAGGTCCCGGGCCATGAAGGCCGCGCCGGGATGGCTGCGGTCCTGATGCAGGAAGGCCGGGCGTTCGATCCACAGACGCTGTTCGCGCTGACCGAAGCGCGGTTGCCGCGCTATGCCGCACCGGTATTTGTGAGGGTCACGCAGGCGGCGGACCTGACGGCCAGCTACAAGCTGCGCAAGGTCGATCTGCAACGTCAAGGTTATTGCCCGACACGGTGCAGCGATCCACTGTTTATCCGCGACGAACAGGCTGGGACGTATGTGCCCTATTCGGCGCTGGTCCTGACGCGTGTCGGCCTCGCGCCTTTCGCGGTGACCCAGTCATGACCGATCTCGATACCAACGGTCACGAGCTGCGCAGCGGCCTGCGTTATCCCTGGCCGCAGGCGCCGGATGCCGGGCAGGTTCGCGAAGTGGCGCCGGGCGTGTGGTGGTTGCGCATGCCGCTGCCGTTTCGCCTGGACCACATCAACCTGTACCTGTTACGTCACACCGATGGCTGGGTGGTGGTCGACACCGGCATGAACACCGAGCAGACCCGCGAAGTATGGGATCGGGTGTTGAGTGAAGTGTGCGCTGACTTGCCGGTGGTGGCGGTGGTGTGCACCCACTTTCACTCCGACCATGCCGGGGTGGCCGCCTGGCTTAGCGAGCGATTTCAGTGCCCGGTGTACATGACTGCCAGTGAGTTCCAGTCGCTGCACGTCAAGTTTCCCGCCGATCAGCTTCCGGGCTGGGACTTCCTCGATTTCTACCGCAAGGCCGGCGTGGCTGACGAGCAGAGCCGCGAGATGTTTGCGGTGATGAGTAACGCCCACTTCCTGCCGGCGCCACTCAATCACCACCGCCGTTTACACGAAGGCAGCGTGCTGGATATCGGGGGTCGCACTTGGCAGGTAGTCATCGGTCGCGGTCACTCGCCGGAGCATGCCTGTCTGTATGCCGCCGAAGACGGCTTGCTGATCTCCGGCGACCAGGTGTTACCGCGCATCACTTCGACCGTCGGCGTACATGCCACCGAGCCCATGGCCAATCCGTTGGGTGACTGGCTGGACTCCATCGAACACCTGCGCTCATTGCCGGACAGCGTGCTGGTGCTGCCAGCGCACGAGCGCCCGTTCTTCAATCTGCATCATCGCCTGGATCAGCTGGAAGCCCACCACAAAGGGCATCTGGCGCTGATGCTGGCCAGCTGTCACGAGCCGTGCACCGTGCTCGAACTGATGGCCGTGTTATTTCCCAGGTTGTCGGGGCGTTTCGACGAATTGATGGCGCTTGGCGAAACGTTGGCCCATGCCAATTACCTCGTGGCTCAAGGGTCGCTGGAGCGAGAAGAGGACCGGGGGCGATATCGCTACCGGTGCGCTGTAAGGGGAGCGTGCGGAGTTGATCCGCTCAAGGTGTTTTGAGCGGACGACACGGCAGCAGTGTTGAACATTCCAGGCAGCCAACCGGTTGCCCTTCAGGAGAGTCTGTGTGATCAACAACAACAACAAAAATAACGCTACGGTCATGGCTTCGAGCACATTTCAGGTCAGCAGCCTGGCGGCGATAGCACTGGTGTCTACACCGGTATGGGCCGGTGAGACCTTCGAATTCGACAACGGAGCGACCATCGACTGGTCGGTGACCACCAGCTATGGCATCGGCGTGCGCACCGGCAGCCAGAGCGATCGCCTGCTGACGATCAACGCCGACGATGCCAACCGCAACTTCGATCGTGGCAGCCTGACCACCAACCGCGTGGGCGCGCTGGCGGAAATGATCCTGCGCAAGGACAACTACGGCGCGGTGGTGCGGGGCAGTACCTTCTACGACGATGTCTATCACCGCAAAAACGATAACGATTCGCCCGCCACCGTGAACAAGAACGGCAGCAACGACGAGTTCACCAGTGACACCCGTTACTACAGCGGCGGTCGCAGCAAACTGCTCGATGCCTACGTGTTTAGCGGCTGGCGCTTCGACAACGACACCATGCTGGACGTCAAGGCCGGGCGGCACATCGAATCCTGGGGCGAGAGCCTGTTTTACCCAGGTGTTAACGGCGTACAGAACCCGTCTGACGCGGTAAAAGCCTCGCAGCCGGGTGTCGAGGTCAAGGAAATACTCTTGCCGGTGGGGCAGTTCTCCGGCTCATTCCGACTGAACCCTCAGCTGACCTTCGGTGCCTACGTGCAATACGAATGGAAGGGCACCGAACTGCCGCCAGTGGGCAGCTACCTGTCGAGCAGCGACGTGGTCGGACCGGGGCGCGAGTTCATCTACGCCAACGGTCGCAGGGTCCAATACCTGGGCACCGACGAGCCGCGCGATGGTGGCCAGTGGGGCGTGCAAATGCGCTACCGCCCGGTACCCGCGATCGAATTGTCCCTGTTTCACGTCAACTATCACGACAAGAACCCGGCCACCGCCCTGGTTGGCTACGACCCGCTGCCGGTGGGCGGTGGCCTTAACGCCTTCGCCCTCAATGGTTACCGGATCAAGTATTTCGAGGACATCAAGCTCACCGGCATCAGTGCCACGACCAAAATTGGTGACACCCAGGTCGGCGCCGAATGGTCGTATCGCGATGGTGCGCCGGTCATGGTCAATACCGGACTTGGTGCGGTACCGGCCAAGGGCAAGGGTCAGCAAATGCAATTGTCGGCAGTGCGTATTCTGGGGGACCGTCCCTGGGCCAGTCAGACTTCGCTGACAGCCGAAGTCATCCGCGTGCAGGTCGACAGCGTCGAATCCACTTCGGCGGCGCCGAACCTGCAAGGTTTGAACCTGTTGCCTTCCGTGGCACCTCTAGTGGCCTCTTCCGATGACTTCACCTACAGCACCGCCGCAGGCTATCGCACCAAATCATCCAGCGCCTACACCGTGGGCGCATCGTTCAGTTATCCGGGAGTTTTCCAAGGCTGGGATCTGGAAGTGCCCTTCAGTTTCTCCAACGTCTTCAGCGGATCGACGCCCATGGCCGGAAGCATCTCCGGCGTCGCCGGCGACCGACGCCTGAGCATGGGCACCACATTCAAGTACTTGGGCAACCTGGAAGTCGGCTTGAAATACATCGCCTACCTGGGCGAGGCGGAGCCTGTTGATCGTCCGTTCGCCGACCGCGACTACGCCACGTTCTCGATGAAATACACCTTCTGATCGACGCCATAGGTCCGGGCCGTCCAGTACGGTGCCGGGCCTTTCAACACACACTGAAAACGTTCGAAGCCCAACGCTTCGACATGGAGGCACTATGGGGCTCAAAGGGCATGCGGCCATTGTTGGCACCGCACAATACAAACCGGAAAAGTACGCCACCGCGCCCAGGATGTTCCATCTTGAGCAAGTCGCCGATCTGGCGGCCCAGGCCCTGCGCGATGCCGGGCTCAAGGCCTCGGACCTCGACGGACTGGTCATCAACGGTCCGCACTTTCACGAAGCTTCGGTATTCGTACCGGCGATGGCCGCCGAGTACCTGGGCCTGCGCCTGAACTTTGCAGAAGTGGTGGACCTGGGCGGCTGCACCTCGGTGGGCATGGTCTGGCGTGCCGCCGCGGCCATCGAACTGGGGCTGTGCCAGGCAGTGCTGTGTGTGATTCCCGCGCGTATGGCGCCGTTCGGTCCGGACGAGGATCCGGGCTGGATGGCCCGGTCCATGCGCTTCGGTGGCCATAGCACGGCATTCGGTGCGCCTGAAGCCGAGTTCGACCTGCCTTACGGGCACATGGGCCAGAACACCGGCTACGCGATGATCGCCCAGCGTTATGCCGCGCAGTACGACTATGACCAGCGAGCGATGGCCAAGATCGCCGTCGATCAGCGCACCAACGCCCTGGCCAACCCTCAGGCGATGTTCTACGGCCAGCCGTTGACCATCGAACAGGTCCTGGCGAGCAAAATGGTCGCCGATCCGTTGCACGTTCTGGAGATCGTCATGCCGGTGGCCGGTGGCGCGGCGATGATCATTACCAACAAGGATGTGGCGGCGCGCTCGCGCAAGCGTCCGGCGTTCATCACTGGTTTTGGCGAGCATCTGGCGTTCAAGTCGCCGTCCTATGCCGAGGACATGCTCAACACGCCGATCGGTCCTGCGTCCCAACGTGCCTTCGCCATGGCCGGGCTAAAACCGGCGGACGTCCACGCTGCGCAAATCTACGACTGCTACACCATCACGACCTTGCTGACCCTGGAAGATGCCGGTTTCTGTGGCAAGGGTGAGGGCATGGCGTTCGTGCGCGAACACGACCTGACCTGGCGTGGCGATTTCCCGATGAACACCCACGGCGGGCAACTCAGCTTCGGCCAGTCGGCCTCTGCCGGTGGCATGAGCCAGGTGATCGAGGCGGTGGCGCAGATCGCCGGCGCCGCCGGTGAACGTCAATTGGGGCTTTGCGACAACGTCTATGTCTCCGGTACCGGCGGCGTGATGAGCGAGCAGGGCGCATTGATACTTCAGGGAGCATAAGCACATGTCCAACAACAAACCGATGCCGGTCCCGACGCAGATATCCGCGCCATTTTGGGAAGGCCTTAAGGCCCGGCGCCTGCTGATCCAGCAATGCAACCCCTGTGAGCACTGGAATTTCTATCCACGCCGCCATTGCACCGCATGCCTTGAACACGACCTGGCCTGGCGCGAAGTCGACGGTAGCGCAACGCTGTACAGCTACACCGTGACGCGCATCGCGACCCTGCCCGACTTTATCGACGAGATGCCGCAGAAGCTGGCGGTGGTCGAGTTGGCTCAGGGTGTGCGCATCAATACCAATCTGGTCGGCCTGGAAGAAAATGAAATCAGCATCGGCATGCCGTTGCAGGCGGTATTTGCTGAAGTCGACGCCAAGGGTAACCGTCTGCTGCGCTTTACCGGCGTGGACAAGGATGCGCTGAGCCTCGAATCGCTGCCTGCGCAGGTCAGCGAACCGGCACCCGCTGCCTCCGGCTCAGTGCCTGTGCGGCAGATTGACCTTAATGATGGGCCGGCGCTGCAGGCGCTGGTCAGCGAGGAGTACAGCGGCTGGAGTAATGTCGTTGTCGTCGACCAGGGGCTGATCGATGCGTTCGCCCTGTTATCGGGTGACGATTACTGGATTCATACAGATCCGGAACGGGCGCGCCTGCAAAGTCCGTTCGGCGGCACCATCGCCCATGGTGCATTGGTGCAGGTACTGCAGTCGCGAATGAAGCTGGACCTGGGTTATGAGATCAGCGGTTTCACCACCCAGATCAACTACGGCTCCGATCGCCTGCGCTTCCCGGCGCCGGTACCGGCGGGGTCGCGTATTCATTCGCGGGCACGGGTAAAAAAGGTGGAGATCATGCCCCGAGGGACCCAGTTGACCCTGGAGCTCAACACCCATGTGGTCGGGCAGGATCGGCCGTCGGTGATCAATGACCTGGTGATTCTTTATATCGCTTGATGGTTGATGGGGTGGCGGTGAGGCCGCTATCCCGAGCAGGCTCGCTCCCACAGAGGGAGCAAGCCGGCTTCAACGGATAGGCCGCCATCCGCCCGCATTCCCCGCGAAACCCCCTCCGAGATGCCATTCCTGCCAATGCATAAGCCGTTTGGACGATGTGTACCCCCGGCCTTGCGCTGAATATCTCTTCAGCAACGCTCGTTTCGATTGCTTCACCTGCCTTGGTGCCTGACAAGAACAAGAGGATTGGCCCTATGACCTGCCCTATGCACGCGTGTCCTGAACAGGAGCATTGTGTATGCGCTCTGTGATCGGCTACGCAGTCTGCCTGGTGGTCGCCTTGACCATTGGCTACACCTTCTCGCCGAAAACTCTCCCCCCAGCCGAAGTGGTTGCCACTCGCCCGGACCGGGTACAGATCAACGGCCTGCTAAATCTCGGCTCACGCGTGGTCGCGGTGGGCGAGCGGGGCAGCATTCTGCTTAGCGATGATCAGGGCGTCAGCTGGCAGCCAGCCAGCGTCGCCACTCAGCGCAACGCCACCCTGACGGCTGTGGTTGCACTCGATGACAAACGCTTGCTGACCGTGGGGCATGACGGCTGGATCCTGAGTTCCGATGATGCCGGCAGCAGCTGGCAGGAAATTCGTTACGACAGCGATCTTGGCGAACCCCTGCTGGGGATCTGGACCAGTGGCGGCGACAACGTCATGGCCTTTGGCAGCTTTGGCAAGTTTTACCAGTCCGTCGATGCCGGCAAGACCTGGTCGCCGCGAACCCTGGATATCGACAGCGCACACCTCAACAGCATGGACGGCGGCAACGATGGCCGGCGCATGCTGGTGGGCGAGCAGGGGCTGGTGTTGCGCACCACCGACGGCGGCCAGCACTGGCACACCTTGCCGGCGTTCTACAGCGGCTCGCTGTTCGGCATCGTGCGCCTGAGCGCTGACAACTGGGTGACTTACGGCATGCGCGGGCATGTATTCATCAGCCATGACTTCGGCGACACCTGGGCCCAGATCCAGGTCGGCAATCATCTGCCGCTGTACGGCCACGTAGTGCTGCCGGACCAAACGGGGCTGGTGATTGTCGGTGCCGGCAGCTCGGTGGTACGTCTGGACACGCAAGGTCAACTGGTCGGTGTCGGGCGCCTGGCCGGGCTCGGCACGTTGACCTCGGCAACCATGGTCGGCTCGCGCCTGCTGGTAGGAGGTGAGCGTGGTGTGTTGCAAGGTTCAAGTGGCAGCGTGGCTGCCCTAGCGGCCACACAGGCCACCCAGTAAATGAGAGGCAGGCAATGAATCAAGCTAAACACTGGGTGACGCGCTGCGTCGAAACATCCGCAGACCTGCTGATGGCATGGCGCAGGGGACTGTTGTTGCTGTTCGTGCTGGTGACGCTGGGCCTGGGCTACAGCGCCACCCATACGCAGCTCGATCCGGGGTTCAATAAACAGATCCCGGTGCGTCATGACTACATGGTCAACTTTCTCAAGTTCAGTCGCTACTTCACTGGCGCCAACCGTTTCCTGGTCAGCGTGCGCTGGAAGGGCGAGGGCGACATCTATAACACCGAGTACCTCGAGACCTTGCGCAAGGTCACCGACGACGTGTTTTTCATCTCCGGTGTTAGCCGTCCAAGCGTAACGTCGCTGTTCACCGCCAACGTGCGCTACATCGAGATCACCGAGGAAGGCTTCTTTGGCGATGTAGTGGTGCCGCCACGCTTCAGTGGCACCGCCGAAGACCTGGCGCAGGTGCGCAGCAACACCGCGGCGTCCGGCCAGGTCGGCCGGCTGGTGGCCAACGACCTGAAATCGGCGATGGTGCGTGCCGACCTTCAGGACACGGATCCTAAGACCGGCCAACCGGTGTCCTATGTCGACATTGCCAAGCGCCTGGAAGACATCCGCGGCAAGTACAACAGCCCTGACATCGAGATCAACATCGTCGGCTTCGCCAAACTGGTGGGCGACGTGGTCGAGGGGCTGAACACCGTGATCGGCTTCTTCGTCGTGGCCTTCGTCATCACCGGTTTGCTGTTGTGGCTGTATTCGCGCTCATTGCGCCTGACCGTGGTGGCGCTGCTGGTGGCATTGCTGCCGGTGGTCTGGTTGCTGGGGCTGCTGCCTCTGCTGGGGCTGGGCATCGACCCGATGTCGATTCTGGTGCCGTTCCTGATCTTCTCGATCGGCGTGTCCCATGCGGTGCAGATGACCAATGCCTGGAAACAGGACGTGCTGGCCGGCAGCTCTTCGATGCAAGCGGCGCGCTCGGCATTCTGCAAGATCTTCATCCCCGGCTCCCTGGCCTTGCTGATGAACGCCTTGGGGTTTGCGGTGATCATGATGATCGACATCCCGATCGTCCACGAACTGGGGGTGACTGCCTGCATCGGCGTGATGCTGATGATCATCACCAACAAATTGATGTTGCCGATCATCATCTCCTACCTGCGCCTGGAGCCTGCGCTGTTGCGTCGGGCGCAATCCCGGCCGGCGGGCAGGCACCGCCTGTGGTGGCGGCTGTCGGCGCTGGCCGAACCGGGGCCAGCCATCGGCGTGTTCGTGGTCAGTCTATTGCTGCTGGCGGCCGGGGCCTACAAGGCTCGCGACCTGGCGGTGGGCGATATCGGCGCCGGTGCGCCGGAACTGCGGGCCGATTCACGCTACAACCAGGACAACGAAAAGATCATCAACAGCTACTCCATCGGCCTCGATGTGATGTCGGTGTTCGTCCAGGTCAAGGGTGTCGACGAAGGTTGCCTGTCGCCGGCGGTGATGCGGGCGGTGGAAGCCTTTGACTTCCGCATGCGCACCGTCGCAAGCGTTCAGTCGATCCAGAGTGTGGCGGACATGGGCAAGCGGGTGATCGCCGGCAACAACGAAGGCAATCCGCGCTGGGCAGCTATCCCGGGTTCGCCCCGCGGCTTGAGCCAGGGCGCACGGGCCTACATGCCGGATGATGGGCTGGTTACCGACGGTTGTCAGCAGATGCAGATCCTGGTGTTTCTTGCCAACCACGAGGGCAGCACTGTCAGCCATGCCATCGAACAAGCCAAGCGGATAATTGCTGAAGTCAGCACACCGCAGGTTGAATTCCTTCTGGCGGGCGGCAACGTTGGGGTGATGGCGGCTTCGAACGAGGCGGTCAAGCGCGCAGAAGTGATCATGCTCGGTGCGCTGTTCGGTTCAGTGGCGCTGTTTTGCTGGCTGACCTTCATGTCGATCCGCGCGGTACTGTGCATTCTGGTGCCGTTGGCGATCGTGGCGATCCTGTGCAACGCGTTGATGACGATGCTCGGGATCGGCCTGAAAGTCGCTACGTTGCCGGTGATGGCGTTAGGTGTCGGCGTAGGTGTCGACTACGGCATTTACCTTTACGAACGGATCCAGCATGAAATGCTGCGCGGTGCGGACCTGCGCGAAGCGTTTTACGAAGCCATGTGCCAACGCGGCACTGCGGCGGTGTTCACGGCCGTGACCATGTCGATTGGCGTGTGCACCTGGGCATTCGCACCGCTGAAATTTCAGGCCGACATGGGCGTATTGCTGTCGTTCATGTTCCTGGTCAACGTGCTAGGGGCCATTTTTCTCCTGCCGGCACTGGCGGCCTGGTTCAACCGCGGACGCCCGCTGGTCACCGAACGGGCCCGCCAGCCGTCGCCAGCGCAAGGCCAGTTCCACCTGAAAAACAGCCCGGCTGCACGTGATTCAAGGTAGCTAAAAATAAACCTGCCGGGCCTATTGTGGAGTGCGCAGGTGATGGAGAAACTGAAGCCGGTCCAGATGCTGGATTGCACTGGCAGGTAGCGGTCAAAAAGGGCGAGCCTCGGGGCTCGCCCCAGCCGAAATTATAAAAATAATAAGGGAAGGACTCAGTCCTTACCCGCGCCAGGAGAAGACTATGCAAGATGTTGTCTTGAACCAGGAAACCTTGGCCAGCGTTGGCCTGGACCTTACGCGTTACAGTGAGTTGGTAGGCGAGATCTATGAAGGTGCGCTCGATCCGAAGCTGATGGCTCGCGCCCTCAGAAGCTTTCTCAAGCTCTACGAGGCCAATTTTGTCACCCTGATTTTGCGGGTGCCGGACGAACCGGACACGGGGGTGATGATTCTCGTCGGCGATATCGAAGGCGCCGGGGACGTCAATTACATGACCTACCCGCAAACCAATACGCCGTTCGCCAACCAGCCGTTGGACCAGGTATTCACCGTGGACGACATCATGAGCTCCCGCGAGTGGGAGCATCACGCGTACTTCAAGATGTTCTGCGGCCCTTTTGACGTGTATCACCTGATGGGCGCCGACATTTCCACCCCGGACGGCGGCAAGCTGCGCTTTCGTATAACTCGACCAAAACACGCCGCTAATTTTAATGCCCACGAGCGGGCGCTGTGTGCCAGTTTCCTGCCGCACCTGCGGCGTGCCTCGCAGCTGCACAACCTGCTGGACCGCAGCGAATCCCTGAGCGATCTGTATTCGCAGGCCATCAGCCGGTTGTCGGTCGCTACTCTGGTGCTCGATGAGAGCGGCAGCGTGTTGCGAATCAACCCAGTGGCCGAGGAGATCCTGGCCCGTTCCGATGGTTTGAAGCTGGTGGGCGGGCGCCTCGAGGCGACTTATCCCAGCGACAACCGCGAGCTGCAACGCCTGATCCGCAGCGCATTCGACCCCGATGCGCCGAAGAGCGCCGAGGCCATGTCGGTGACGCGGCCATCCGGGCTGGTCAATCTGGGCGTGGTCGTCGAATCGATTCCCTCCCTGGACTGGGCGGAAGAGAAGGGCCAACCAGCTGCACTGGTCTATATCCGCGATGCGTCGAGCAAATCTCTGGCCAGTGAGGTGGTGACCAAGCAGCTGTTCAACCTGACCAAGGCGGAAACGGCGTTGGCCATGGAACTGGCCAACGGCTTGTCCCTGGAAGAAGCCGCGGAGGTCTTGAACATCCGGCGTAACACGGCGCGCGCGCATTTGCGCTCGATCTTCTCGAAGACCGGTGTGCGCCGCCAGACCGAACTGGTGCGCATCATGCTCAACAGCGTGGTAGCCCTGGGGAAACCGAAAATGGCCATGAAAGTGTCCGATAAAATCAGAATCCCACCGCCGCGACTGGCCGTCCCGGTGTATGGCCACGCCTGATATTTGGTTGCGGGAGAAGGCGATCATTCGGACGCCAACGCCAGCAAGCCGGCTCCTACAGTATCGGCGTGGCCACGCCCCCTGCATTCACGGGTCACTGTAGGAGCCGGCTTGCTGGCGATCAACAATAACGCCGTATATCAGGAACCAGCACCACGCCTTCGCCATAGTTTTAGTCCGCTCAGACGATGCCGTCGCGTTATCGCTCTGCCGATACTGCGCGGACCATCCACGGAGAATAATAATGCCTATTACAGCCATCACCGGCAGTGCCTCGGGAATTGGCGCTGCTGTTCGCGACTCCCTGCGTGACGCCGGGCACCAGGTCATCGGTATCGATCGCAGCAACGCCGAAGTCATCGCCGACTTGTCCAGCCCGCAAGGTCGGGACGCGGCCATCAGGCAAGTGCTGGAGCTCAGCGGCGGGGTTCTTGACGGACTGGTCTGCTGCGCCGGGGTCGGAGTCACGGCGCCAAACTGCGGCCTGGTCCTGGCCGTCAATTACTTTGGTGTCAGCCAGTTGCTCGAAGGCCTGCAAGGGGCGTTGGCCCGGGGCAAACAAGCGGCGGCGCTGGTGATCGGCTCGGTGGCGGCGACGCATTCCGGGCCGGACGGCCAAGCCATGGTCGAGGCGATGCTCGAGGGCGATGAAGCCCAGGCGCTGGCGTTGGCCAATGCCCTGGGTCAACCGCACGTAGCCTATGCAGCCTCAAAATACGCCATCAGCCAGCAGGCCCGCACTCTGGCGGTGAGCTGGGGCAAGCAGGGCCTGCGCTTGAACGTGGTGGCGCCCGGCGCGGTGGAAACACCGTTGCACCAGGCGTCGCTGGACGATGCGCGGTTTGGTCAGGCGACCCGCGACTTTGTTGCGCCTCTGGGGCGCTCCGGGCGTCCAGACGAGATCGCTGCAGTGGTCGCTTTCCTGCAGTCACCACAAGCATCTTTCGTCCATGGCAGCGTGGTGTTCGTCGACGGTGGCATCGACGCCATGGTTCGCGCCGCGCGTTTTTGAAGGAAATCAGCATGAACAAAGTGGCATTCATCACCGGCGCCAGCCGTGGGATTGGTCGCGAGGCGGCGCTGGCATTTGCCCGCGCCGGTTTTGACGTGGCGATCAGCGCCCGTACGCTCAATGAGGGTGAGCAACACGAGCATGCCCTGCGCGACGCGACCGGGGCGCCGTTGGCTGGCAGTCTCAACGGTACGGCGCAGGCGTTGCGTGAACTCGGTTGTCGGGTGCTCGTGGTGCCGATGGACCTGCTCGACAGTGACTCGGCGTTGGCCGCCTGCGCAGCAGTGCTGGCCGAATACGGGCGCATCGACGTGTTGATCAACAATGCGATTTACCAGGGCAGCGACCTTAATGCCGGGTTCATGGACCTGCAGGCGCAAACCTTGGAGCGGATGTTCCAGGGTTACATCCTCACGCCATTCCTTCTGACCCGGGCAGTGGTCGAACACATGGTGGAGCGCGGGGGCGGGGTGGTGATCAATGTCACCTCCGGCGCTGGCGAAAGTGATCCACCGGTGGCAGCGGGCAAGGGTGGCTGGGGGTACGCCTACGGTGCGGGCAAGGCGGCGGTGTCGCGACTGTCCGGGGTGCTGACCACGGAACTGGGCGCGGACGGCGTACGGGCTTATACCCTGAATCCGGGAGTCGTCACCACCGAGGCGCTGAAGGCAACTATCGGTGACAAAGGCCTGATCGCTTTGCGTGCCGGCAGCGCGCCACCGCATGTTCCGGCGGCTGTGATGTTGTGGCTCGCGACTGCCGAACAGGCGCCAGCGTTTCAACGCCGGACCATTGCGGCACAGCCGTTTGCGCTGGAACACGGGATTGTCGCGGACTGGCGCTGACATTTTGTCGGGCGGGATTTACTTGCGACGCAGTGTGCCAGCCGCTGATGAAGGTGACTGACATTGCCCTTCGCGGGCAAGCCCGCTCCCACAGTTTCCGTACCGTACTCAAAACGTGCGTACATCACGGAACCTGTGGGAGCGGGCTTGCCCGCGAAGGCGTCGGAACTGGCGCCGGGATCTTTACGCCTGGCGCCGCTGGCGGGCGAGGGTCATGGCGGTGTCTTCGATCATGTCTTCCTGGCCGCCGACCATGCCGCGGCGTCCCATTTCCACGAGGATCTCCCGGGCCGAGACGCCGTACTTTTTCTCTGCGCGTTTGGCGAACAACAGGAACGAGCCATAGACCCCGGCATAACCCATGGTCAGCGCATCGCGGTCGCTGCGGATCGGGAAGTCCATGATCGGCACCACCAGGTCTTCAGCCACATCCTGGATGCCGAATACGCTGACACCCGTGTCGATGCCCATGCGGTCGCACACCGCTACGAGCACTTCCATCGGCGTGTTACCGGCGCCGGCACCCAGGCCCGCACACGCGGCGTCGATACGGTTGGCCCCGGCGGCAATCGCGGCGATCGAATTAGACACGCCCATCGACAGGTTGTGGTGGCCATGAAAACCGATCTCGGTTTCCGGCTTCAGGGCTGCACGCATCGCTTCCACCCGGGCACTGACGTCGTGGGGCAGCATGTAGCCTGCCGAGTCAGTCAGGTAAATGCAATTGGCGCCGTAGCTTTCCATCAGCAGGCCTTGCTTGACCAGGCCTTCGGGGCTGTTCATGTGGGCCATCATCAGGAAGCCGACGGTGTCCATGCCCAGGCCACGGGCGTGAGAGATGTGCTGTTCGCTGACGTCGGCCTCGGTGCAATGGGTGGCGACGCGAATGGTATTGACCCCCAGCTCATGGGCCATCTGCAGATGGTCAACCGTGCCGATACCCGGCAGCAGCAGCGCCGAGACCTTGGCTTTTTTCATCAGCGGGATCACTGCCGACAGGTATTCCTCATCGGTGTGCGCCGGAAAGCCATAGTTCACCGAGCTGCCACCCAGGCCATCGCCGTGGGTCACTTCGATCAACGGCACGCCGGCGGCGTCGAGGCCGCAGGCGATGTCTTTCATCTGCTGCAGGCTGATCTGGTGCCGCTTGGGGTGCATGCCATCGCGCAGGCACATGTCGTGAACGGTGATGCTTTTGCCGCGAAGATCCATGGTCGGCTCCTTATGCGTGGGCGGTTTGGGCAGTGGCTTGCAGCACCAGCTCGCCCTTGAGGATTTCCTCGGCGAACATCTCGGCGGTACGTGCTGCGGCGGCGGTCATGATGTCAAGGTTGCCGGCGTACTTGGGCAGGTAGTCGCCCAGGCCTTCGACTTCCATGAAAATCGACACGCGATTGCCGTCGAAGACCGGGCCGTTGACCAGCTTGTAGCCGGGCACGTAGCGCTGCACTTGCTCGATCATGGCCTCGATGGCGGCGGTGATCGCCGGCTGGTCGGGTTCACTGGCGGTCAGGCAATGCACGGTGTCGCGCATGATCAGCGGCGGCTCGGCAGGGTTGATGATGATGATTGCCTTGCCCTTCTTCGCGCCGCCGACTTTTTCCACGGCGCGGGAGGTGGTGCGGGTGAATTCGTCGATGTTCTTGCGGGTGCCGGGGCCGACCGATTTGGAGGCCGCAGTGGCAATGATTTCGGCGTACTCCACGGGTTGCACGCTGGACACCGCTGCCACCAACGGAATGGTCGCCTGGCCACCGCAGGTGACCATGTTGACGTTCATGACGCCAAGGCCCAGTTGCGCCTTGAGGTTGACCGGGGGCACGCAATACGGGCCGATAGCTGCCGGGGTCAGGTCGATCATCAACACGCCCAGGGCATTGAGCTTGCGCGAGTTCTGCGCGTGCACGTAGGCGGAAGTGGCGTCGAAAGCGATCTGGATCTCGTCAGCGAGTACGTGGGGCAACAAGCCGTCAACTCCATCGGCTGTGGTTTTTAGGCCCAGTTCGCGCGCGCGCGCCAGCCCTTCGGAGGTCGCATCGATGCCGACCATCCACACCGGTTCCAGCACTTCGCTGCGCATCAGTTTGTACAGCAGATCGGTGCCGATGTTGCCCGGCCCGATCAGCGCGCATTTGATCTTTTTGCTCATGCTCTTTGGCTCCAGGGGAGAAGGGGGAATCAAGGGACAAAGCGCAGGCTGGCTGCACCGAGCCCGCTCATGGACAGGCTGATGCGGTCGCCTGCGACCACGGGCACCAGTGGTGCCAGGGCTCCTGAGAGAATGATTTCGCCGCGGCGAAACGGGATGCCCAGCTCGCCCAGGGTGTTGGCCAGCCACGCCACCGCCGCGCAGGGATGACCTTGCACCGCCGAGCCCAGGCCCGAGCCTGCCGGCTGGCCGTTTTTGAGCAATTGCATATGCACGGCGGCGAGGTCCAGGGATCGTGGATCGGTGCAATGGGTGCCGAGGGCGAACACGCCACAAGACGCGTTGTCCGCCACGGTGTCCTGGATGCGGATCTGCCAGTCATCGATCCGCGAATCGACGATTTCGAAACACGGCACCACCCATTCGCTGGCAGAGAGTACGTCCTCGGCACTGATGCCCGGACCGTGCAAGTCTTCGCCGAGGATAAACGCAATTTCGCCTTCGGCCCGCGGCTGGATCAGGTGGTAGCGAGCCAAGCTGACATCGCTGCCGTCCTCTACCTGCATGGCGTTGGTGAGAAAGCCGAAGTCGGGCTGGTGGACATCGAGCATCTCCTGCACGGCGCGGCTGGTGACTCCGATTTTCTTGCCGATAACCTGTTCGCCGAGCGCTTCACGGCGTTGCAGGAATTGCAGGGAAATCTGGTAGGCCTGCTGCAGCGTGATCTCAGGGTAGCGGCGGGTCAGGGGCGTCAGTGTCTTGCGGTTGCGCAGGGCGTTGAACAGTTCGTCGCCGAGCGCATTGATCAAGTGGGTGTCCATGGCGAGGGCTCCAAGTGGATCGCAAAGCATATGGGAAGAAAAAAGGCCCGCCCGAACATCATCAGGGGCGAGCCTGAAGGGGGCGGTCAGCCAGGCCATACCGATGAGTCGGCGCCGCCATCGACATCGATGATCTTGCCGGTGACCCAGGCCGAGGCGGGGCTTGCCAGATACAGTGCAGCGGCGGCGATATCCTGCGGGGTGCCCAGGCATCTGAGCGGGGTGTTGGCTTCCATGACTTCACGCATGGCGGCGGGCATCACGCCATTAAGCGCTTCGGTCAGGGTCGGGCCGGGTGCGACGGCGTTGACCCGGATCTGGGGCGCGAAGTCCTGGGCCAGCAAGCGGGTCAGATGGCTGAGGGCGGCCTTGGCCGCACCGTAGGCGCTGAAGTGGCGCTGGGCATAACGCGCGGCCACCGAACTGATATTGATGATGTTGCCGCCACCGGCCGCGCGCATCAGCGGCACGCACAACTGGCAGAAGGCATAGCTGGTGGCGACATTGAAGTTCAGCACCTGGGCGAATTGTTCAGGTGTCATGGTTAGCGGATCGTTGGGCCCGCCACCGCCGACGTTGTTCACCAGATGAGTGATACGGCCCATCTGTTCAAGGCCATGAAGAACCAGCGCCTGGCGCTGCTCGGCTTCGTTGACGTCACAGGCGATGGCCACGGCGCGCCGTCCCAGCGCGCGAATCTCTTCGGCCACTGCCTGTACGTCGTCGAGCCCGCGCGCCGAGCACACTACATCGGCGCCGGCCTCGGCATAGGCCAAGGCAATCGCCCGACCAATGCCACGTCCGCTGCCGGTGACGATGGCGACGCTGCCGTGCATCTGGAAACGCTGCAAAATACTCATGGGCCCTTGCTCCGTGGGGTCGAATGTCGATGCACTCAATATCGCCGCAAGGGTTGCCGCCAGCATCGTCTCAACGGACTAGCGCCCCCTAGTCCGCTTTGACGATGAATGATTGCTCGCCCAAACCGATGATTCATCACACCTCGCGCAGTGGCGCAGTGAGATCGGGAGAATTGAGTGATGCACAGCATGCGAGAAAAGACCCAGGACGAGCGTGATCTGCTGGAACGTGCACAGCGCCTGGTACCGGCACTCAAGGCGCGTACCGCGCAGGCCGACAGAGACTTGAAAGTGCCCGTAGAGAGTATCGTCGAGTTGCAGTCCGCCGGCCTGTTGCGTGCTTTGCAGCCCAGGGCGTTCGGTGGCTATGAAGTCGATCCGCGGACCTTCTTTGAAATCCAGACCATCCTCGCCGAAGGTTGCATGTCCACGGCGTGGATCTACGGCGTCATGGGGGTTCACCCCTGGCAATTGGCGCGTTACCCGATCGAAGCGCAGCGCGACGTCTGGGCTGATGATCACAGCGCATTGATCTGCTCGACCTATATGCCGGCGGCCAAGGTCACGGTGGTGGAGGGCGGTTACCTCATCAGCGGGCGCTGGGGTTTCTCCAGTGGCAGCGAACACTGCCATTGGGCGTTTCTCGGCGGCATCCTGCCACCCGATGGCGACCTGGCTGCCGAACACGGCACCTTCCTGCTGCCCCGCAGCGACTATCAGATCGAACGTAATTGGGACGTGCTGGGCCTGCGCGGCACCGGCAGCCACGACATCGTGGTCGAGAACGTGTTCGTCCCGGCCCACCGGGTGCAGCGCACCAATAACTTCACCCTTGAAGCGACACCGGGGCGGCAGGTCAACACCAACCCGATCTACGCCATTCCATTCGCCCAGGTGTTCTCGCGCGCTGTCTCGACCTCGGCGATCGGTGCCTTGCAAGGTGCGATCAACGAGTTCCGTGACAACGCCGCCAAACACATCGGCAAGCACGGTGCGCGCACCGCTGAAGACCCGGTCGCCCAGACCGCGATTGCCGAAGCGATGATCACGGTCGACAGCCTGCGCCTGGTGCTGGAGCGCAACTACGAACACCTCATGAGCCTGGCGCGTGCCGGCGAATACCCGGATACCGAGACCCGTCTGCTATATCGCTACCAATCGGCCTATGTCACCAACGTCTGCGCCGAACGGGCCAACGACCTGTTGCGCAGCATGGCGGCCTCGGGCTTGTACAACACCAACCCGGTGGCCCGACTGTTCCGCGACCTGCATCAGGCACGCGGCCACATCGCCAATAACTATATGGCCTACGGACGCAGCTACGGCGCGGTGATGCTCGGTCTGCCCAACCCGGACCCGTATGTCTAAGGCCATGGTGCCCATTTCGATGCCCCTGGATTTACCCCTGCCCGTGATGCACGGGCAGGGGGTCATGAGTACCTGACCTATGAACAATTATCTTGCCCTGCGCGTGGCGCGAGTGATCGAGGAGACCGCCGATGCGCGCTCCCTGGTGTTCGACGTGCCGGAGCATCTGGGCGAACGCTTTCGCTATCAACCCGGGCAGTTCCTGACCCTGCGCGTGCCGTTCGAGGGTGGCTGGCTGCCCCGTTGTTATTCGTTGTCCAGCACACCGCTGCTGGCTGAGCCACTGCGGGTAACGATCAAGCGCGTGCACGGCGGACGAGCCTCGAACTGGCTATGCGAAGAGTTACAGGCCGGCCAGTTCCTGGAGGTGCTGCCCCCGGCTGGGGTATTTGTACCGCGCAGTCTGGACAGCGATTTGCTGCTGTTCGGCGCTGGCAGTGGCGTGACCCCGGTGCTGTCGATCCTGCGTTCGGCGTTGCTCGCCGGCACCGGTCGGGTCTTGTTGATCTACGCCAACCGCGATGAAGGCTCGGTGATTTTCAAGGATGAACTCAAGGCCCTGGCCAGCGCTCATCCGCAACGTTTGCAGATCGTCCATTGGCTCGACTCGGTGCAAGGCATTCCGAGTGTCGGGCAACTGGCCGAGCTGGCACGTCCATTCATGGATGCCCAGGCATTCATTTGCGGGCCGGGTTCGTTCATGGACGCGACCGTCAGCGCCCTCAAGAGCCTCGGCATGCCGGATCGGCGGGTGCACGTCGAGCGGTTCGTCTCGCTGCCCGGCGAAGGCGAGCAGTCATTGGTGACCAGCAGCGAGGCGGCGATGGCTGCGCAGCTGGCGGTGCGCCTGGATGGCGAAGAATTCGAATTGTCCTGCGACAGCGGCGAAACCGTGCTGGCGGCCATGGAACGCGCCGGCCTCAACCCGCCCAGCGCCTGTCGGGTCGGCGGTTGCGCCTCGTGCATGTGCACGCTAGAAAGCGGCGATGTCGAGTTGCTGCACAACGACGCGCTGGATGCGGGCGAACTGGCCGAGGGCTGGATTCTGGCGTGTCAGGCGGTGCCCACCAGCGCACAACTGCGTATCCGTTTTCCTGAATGATGAGCACGAGCCCACGATGAATCAGAGCTTGAACCTTGCCGCGCCACTGAGCGCCGCGCCTGTCACCCTGGCCCAATTGGTCTTCAGCAGCGCCGAGCGTTTTGCCGGGCGCACGGCCATCGAGGAAAACGGCGAACGCCTCGATTTCGCGCAGTTGCCCGAACGTGTCATGGCGTTCACCCGCGGCTTGATGGCCCTGGGAATCCAGGCTGGCGACCGCATCGGTGTCTGGGCTCCGAACAGTGGCGAGTGGATTCTCGCGGCGCTGGGTATTCAGTGCGCCGGGGCGGTGCTGGTGCCGATCAACACGCGCATGAAAGGCGTTGAGGCCGCCGATGTTCTGGAGCGCAGCGGCTGCCGACTGCTGTTTATCCAACAGCGTTTTCTCGACACCGACTATCCGGCACTGCTCGCTGCGCATCGCCCGGCCTGCCTGGAACATCTGGTGATTCTCGGTGGCGACGCTCCCGTATTGCCCGCAGATTTGACGCTAGCCCGGTTCCTGCAAGGCGCCGCAACCATCGATGGAGAGAGCGCAAAACGCCGCGCCATGGCGATCGGTCCAGAAGCCATGTGCGATCTGTTATTCACTTCCGGCACCACCGGCAAACCCAAAGGCGTGATGAGCGGGCATGGTCAGAACCTGCGGGCCTTCAGCGAATACGTCAAGATCATCGGCCTGGTGCCGGGCGACCGTTACCTGATCGTCAATCCGTTTTTCCATGCCTTCGGCTACAAGGCCGGCTGGCTGACGTGCCTGATCGGCGGCGCGACCATCCTCCCTCACGCCGTGTTCGATGCCGAACAGGTGTACCAGCGCATCGCCCGCGAGCGCATCAGCGTGCTGCCCGGCGCGCCGACGCTGTACCTGTCACTGCTGGCCCATCCGCAGCTCAAGCAGACTGACCTGTCGAGCCTGCGCATCGCGGTGACAGGCTCGGCAAGCATTCCGCCGAGCCTGATCGAGCGCATGCGCAACGAGTTGGGTTTTGCCGTGGTGACCACCGCCTATGGGCTGACCGAGTGCGGCGGCCTGGCGACGATCTGCGATCCGCAAGACTCGGCGCAGGTGATCGCCGGCACCAGCGGGCGGCCGATCGCAGGCACCGAGGTGAGCATCCGCAATCCGCAAAACCAGGCACTGCACGCCGGGCAGACCGGCGAAATCTGCCTGCGTGGCTTTCACGTCATGCAGGGCTATTTCCAGAACCCGGAAGCGACTCGCGAGGCGATTGACAGCGAAGGCTGGCTGCACACCGGCGATGTCGGACGCCTGGACGAGGCCGGCAACCTGATCATCACCGATCGCCTGAAAGACATGTTCATCGTCGGCGGTTTCAACTGCTATCCGGCGGAAATCGAAGCCGCGCTGATCAGGCATCGGGCCATTGCCCAGGTGGCGGTGATCGGCATCGCCGATGAACGCATGGGTGAGGTCGGCTGTGCCTGCGTGGTGTTGCGCGAAGGTGAAGTGCTCGACGAGGCGCAATTGATCGCCTGGAGCCGCGAGCAGATGGCCAATTACAAAGTGCCGCGCCAGGTGCGCTTCTTCAACGCCTTGCCGCTGAACCCGTCGAGCAAGGTGGCAAAAAACGAACTGCGTGCTGCAGTGGCCAATGAACGGCACCCGTGAAAAACAACAAAAAAGGAGAGGAGCATGTTTATGCGAAACACTGTTGCGCGCCATTCGGGGCGCCTGATCGCCCGTCGCAAACTGTTGGCCACGGCCATCACCCTCGGCAGTGCCACGGCCTACGCCGCGCCGACCATTCAGCTGGGGGAAAACACCACGCTGGACTCGTCGCTGACGGTCAACTACACCGCCTCTATGCGTACCTCCAAGCAGGCGAACCAGTACCTCGGCGACCTCAACAACGACGACGGCACCCGTAACTTCAAGCGCGGCTCGTTGATCAACAACCGCCTGAGCCTGTTCGGCGAACTGCAGCTCAAGCACGACAATCTCGGGGCGGTGCTGCGCGGCAGTGACTTCTATGACGACGCCTATCACCAGCCCAACGCCAACGACTCGCCGGACACGGTGAACAAGCTCGGGCACAACGACGGTTTCAGCGACAAGACCCGCCAGCTCAGCGGCGGCACTGCACGGCTGCTCGATGCCTATGTGTATGGCAATTTTGATGTAGGCGAAACCCAGTACCTGTCGCTCAAGGCCGGACGGCATCTGGTGGCCTGGGGCGAGAGCCTGTTCTGGTCCAACATCAGCCAGGGCCAGGCACCGGTCGATGCCACCAAGTTCAACGTGCCGGGTACCGAGGCCAAGGATTCGTATCTGCCGGTGGGCCAGGTTTCGGCGTCGTGGTCGTTGAATGAAGATCTCGCGCTGGTGGGCTACTACCAATACGAGTGGGACAAGACCCAGCTCAACCCGGTGGGTGATTATTTCGGCAGTGACACCTTCGGTCCGGGCGCGGAGTTCTTCCGTCTCGGCAGCGGCCAGGTCAGCAGCCTGCCCAATGGTGCTGCGGTTGCCTATGCCGGTGAGACAGACGCCAGCGACAGCGGTCAGTGGGGTTTGGGCGTGCGCTACCGGATCACTGAAAACACCGAAGTCGGGCTGTTCCATTATCGCTACAACGAGCGTGTCGGCTCGCTGTTTTTCGACTTCAGCGGTGCCACCCAATATTCTTCAATGAAGAGTATCGGCCACACCGGCCAGGCGCTGTCTTACCGCATGGGTTACTTCGAAGACGTCGAGTTGACCGGCGTCAGTTTCAGCTCGAAAGTCGGTGACTCGGTGCAGTACGCCGGTGACCTGAGCTACCGCGACGGTGCCTCGGTCTACCTGGACAACGGCGCACCGACCACCGGGCAAATCTGGCAAGGCAACCTCAACGCCTCCTACATCCTTGGCCCAAGCATCCTCGCCCAGCAGACCACGTTCATGGGCGAAGTGGTGCATCAACACATTGCCGGCGTGGACAGCGTGACGATCACCGGCGGCGGGCCTGGCGTAGACGGCACGTTCGATGATTTCGAGTCGAGAACCCAGACCCGTGGCTCGACACTGCTGGGCATCGGCGCCTACATGGACTATCCGTCCATCGCCACTGGTGTGGACCTGAGCACCAAAGTGGTGTGGACGCAGAACGTCGACGGCAGTGCCTATCAGGGTCTGGGTCGCGACGAGAAACGCCTGACTGTGGGTGGCGACTTCAAGTACCTGGGCAACTTCCAGGTCGGCATGACCTATGTCGCCTACCTGAGCTCGCCGGATGTCGCCCAGGGCCGCTTGCTGGCGGATCGCGATTACCTGTCGTTCAACGCCAAGTACACCTTCTGATGAACCTGGTTGCGTGGCGATGTGGCGACGCAGCCGCCCTTTGTAGCCTGATAACAATAAAGAGAGGCCTTTCATGAATCCTTGTCCGACCCCGTCGCCGTTCAGCCCGGTCGCGATTGGCCCGCTGACCCTGAAAAACCGATTTATCAAGGCCGCCACCAACGAGGGCATGAGTGTGCAGGGCGTGCCTTCCAGGCAACTGGTCAAGCTGCATTCGGACCTGGTGGCTGGGGGTATCGCCCTGACCACTGTCGCCTACTGTGCGGTCAGCAATGATGGGCGCACGCTGCCCAATCAGCTGACCCTGAACCCGTCCAGCCTGCCACACTTCAAGGCCCTGACCGACGGCGTACATCAGGCCGGTGGCCTGGCCAGTGCGCAGATCACCCATGGTGGCTGCTTCACGTTTATTCGCGAGCGTTCTACCAAGCGACCGTTGTCCGCCAGCGGTGGCTTTAACAAGATCGGCCTGATGAGCGGCATGTTGCTCAAGCAGGCGATGAACGAAGCCGACATGCAACAGGTGGTGCGCGATTTCGCGCAGGGCGCGCGGCTGGCCCGCCAGGCCGGTTTCGATGCGGTGGAAATACACATGGGCCACGGCTATCTGCTCAGCCAGTTCATTTCGCCGATGTACAACAAGCGCCGCGACCAGTACGGCGGCAGCCTGGAAAACCGTCTGCGCTTCCCGCGCTGGGTGCTTCGCGCAGTGCTCGATGCAGTCGGCCAGGAAATGGCGGTGATCTGCAAATACAGCGTCACGGAGGGCGTGAGAGCCGGCAACAGCGCCGAGGACGGGGCGCAGATTGCGCGCATGCTGGAGGAGGAGGGCGCGCATCTGCTGGTGCTCAGCGCCGGGATGAATGCCGAGTCGATCACCACCATGTTTGGTTCGTCCTTTCCCAAGGAAAACCGCGTGCAGCAGAAGAACAAGATCATCGCCCTGGCCATGGCCATTCAGCGCCGCAAGGAGCCGACCGTAGAGTTTCGCGAGCTGTATCTGCTGGAGCATGCGCGCAAGGTGCGTGCGGCGGTGAAGATGCCGCTGGCCTATCTGGGCGGTGCGAAGAGCCTGGCGAGCATCGAGCAGATAATGGCCGAAGGTTTTGACCTGGTCGCCATGGGGCGGGTGCTGCTGGCGGAAAACGACTACGTCAACAAGCTGGCCAGTGGTGCCAGTCGTGATTCGATCTGCACGGCTTGCAACCGCTGTGTGGCAATGATGTACACGCCTGGTGGAACGTCTTGCGTGTTGGGCAAGCCAGGGGATGCACAGTTGAACAGCCAACCGGCGGCTGGGCGCTAACCTCTCTGTAGGAGCGAACTTGCTCGCGAAGGTCGTTAACGATAGCGCGTGTTTTCTGCATGAGCGCGTTGTTCTTGAGCCCATCGCGAGCAAGCTCGCTCCTACAAAGGGGGGGCGCAGTGTTTGCCGATCACCCGTGTTGCAGAAACTCGACACAACTACGGTTGAACAACTCGCGATGCTCGACCTGCACCCAGTGCCCGCAACGGTTCAAGATAATAAACCGCGCATTCGCTGCCCCGTCGATGATGCGCTGGGCACCGCTGATTGGATTGAAGTGATCGTCGTTGCCCCAGAAGCCAAGAATTGGACACTGGATCTCACCCAGGCGTGCTTCCATGTTCTGCACCCTCATCGTGCTGAACAGGGTCTGCGGCTGCAGAACTGCCACCGCCACGCGTTCCTGCAGCAGGCTTTCCGGCAGGATCGAGGGGTCGAACAATTGCAGGCTCATCATGCTGCGCATTTCGTTCATGCCGATAGGGCCGGCGGCGAACAGGCTGACCATGCGCACGATGCCTTCCATCTTGAAGTAGGTTTCCCGCTCCTCGACACCGCCCGGTGCCAGCAGGATCAGGCTCTGCGGCAGTTGCGGCAGACGCAGGGCCAGGCCCAGGGCAATCGCTCCACCCAGCGAGTTACCGAGGATCGTGCAACGGCGCACGCCGATGGACTCGAGGAACGCCGCCACGCAATCGACGAAAAAATCCAGGTTGTACTGCACGTCTTCGGGCTTGTCTGAACGGCCGAACCCCGGCAGGTCCAGCACGATGTTGCGATACCCGGCGGCGACAAACTGCGGGTAGTTGCCCTTGAAGTTGCTGAAGCCACTGGCGCCCGGGCCGCTGCCGTGCAGCCATAGCACCACGGGGCCGGTGCCCTCATCCAGATAGTGCAGGCGCAAACCGTTGTTGGGCAGCGTTGCGTAATGGCCTACCGGCAATGGCAAGTCTACGGGTTGGTTCATGAGGTTCTCCATGTTCTGCGGATTCGTAAGGCACAGCCACGTCAGGCGCGCCAGCGGGTTGAAGGGGAACGCTGCACCTGACGGGGCGTGCACTTGCCAATGCTGGGCGTGCGGGGGGATGCCTGCATCGTCCGTTCAGACCACGTGGCGATAGTCCCATCGGACGATGTGTGCCAGGGCACTTGCCGCTAATCATTCAGGAAGCGGCGCTACTGCATGGGCAGCAGGTCGCAACGTATTGGCTCATTTGGAGATTACTAATGAAGTTACTCAACAAAGTGGCGTTTGTGACCGGCGCAGCGCAGGGCATGGGTCAGGCTATCGTCCGCGGTTTCGTTGCCGAAGGCGCTAGGGTCGTGGCGGTCGACCTGGACCAGGACACCTTGGCCAAGAGCCTCGCAGACCTGGGCGACAAGGTCCTGGCCGTGGCCTGCAATGTCGGTGACGGAGCTTCTGTGGCCGATGCCATGGGCCAGGCCGAGCAGCACTTCGGTGGCCTCGACATCCTGGTTAATAACGCGGGCGTGGGGGCGCTGGACAGCTTTCTCGAAACACCGGACGAGAGCTGGGCGCGAGTGATCGGCGTGAACCTGGGCGGCACATTCCTGTGCTGCCGCGAAGGCGCCAAGCTGATGGTCAAGGGCGGGCGCAAAGGCGCAATCATCAACCTGTCCAGCACCGCCGCGCTCACGGGCGAAGGCCCGAGCCATTACTGCGCTTCGAAAGCCGGCGTCATGGGCCTGACCCGTTCGATTGCCCGCGAACTGGCCGCCAGCGGCATTCGCGTCAACACCTTGGTGCCGGGGCCGACCAACACGCCGATGATGGCTGGCATTCCGGATGACTACATGCAAGCGCTGCTGAAAAACGTGCCCCTGGGCCGCATGTGCGAAACCGACGAGATCGCCAGGGTTGCGGTATTCCTGGCCAGCGAAGACGCCAGCTTCATGACCGGGCAGAACATTGCCGTCAACGGCGGCATGGCCTTTATCTGATCAGGGAGAAACGTATGAGCAAACGTCTGCAAGGAAAAATCGCCTTCGTCACCGGCGCCGGTTCCGGCATCGGGGAAGCCACGGCCCTGCGATTCGCCGAAGAGGGCGCCACGGTGGTGCTCTGTGGTCGTCGCATCGAACCGCTGCAAGGTGTGCAGGAAAAGATCCACGCCTTGGGTGCTCAGGCCGAGATCACCGTGGCCGATGTCAGCGATGAGCAAGCCTACGTCGAGGCCCTGCAAGCCACCGCGCAGCGTCATGGACGCCTGGACATCCTGGTCAACAATGCGATGGCTTACACCTGGGGGGGCATTGACTCGATGACCACCGCTGACTGGCACGCCAACTTCGCTACCACCGTCGACGGTACCTTCTGGGGCACCCGCACGGCGATGCAGTTGATGAAGGCGCAGGGTGGCGGTTCGATCGTCAACATCGCGTCCATCTGCGGCTTGTTCGGCACAGCGTCGATGGCCGGTTACTCGGCGGCCAAGGCTGCGGTGATCAACTTCAGTCGGGCGGCGGCCAGTGAAGGCGCACCCCACAACATCCGCTGCAACGTGATCATCCCGGGCGTGGTCGACACCCCGGCCACTGCGGGCATGCTCGGGGATGCGAAGGCGCGCGCCAACACGGAAAAAGTCATCCCGATGAAACGGGTCGGCCTGCCGGTGGAGCTGGCCAACGCGATTCTGTTCCTGGCCAGCGACGAAGCTTCGTATGTCACCGGCGCGAGCCTCGCGGTGGACGGTGGACGCGGTTCCGACCTGTACACGGTGTTCGAGTGATGGGCGAGGACAGCAACGCCTTTCTGGGGCGTATCGACCGCCTGGAGTCGCTGGACGCGATCCGCCAACTGGCCGGCAAATACGCCCTGGCCCTGGACATGCGCGACATGGATGCCATGGCCAACTGCTTTGCCCCGGACGTGCGTGTGGGTCGCGACAAGAGCGGTCGCGCGCACCTCAAGGCCTGGCTGGACGAAACCATGCGCAAGCAGTTCCACGGTACGGCTCATCACCTGGGCCAACACATCATCGAATTCAGCGATGCCGATCACGCCACCGGCGTGGTCTATTCGAAGAACGAGCATGAGACCGGTCCCGAGTGGGTGATCATGCAGATGCTGTATTGGGACGACTACGAACGCATCGACGGGCGCTGGTGCTTCCGCCGGCGCCTGCCGTGCTACTGGTATGCGACGGACCTGAACAAGCCACCGATTGGCGGTCGGAAAATGCGCTGGCCGGGGCGTGAGCCCTATGCGGGCAGCTTTCATGAGCTGTTCCCGTCGTGGGATGCGTTCTGGGCACAACGGCCGGACAAGGACACCTTGCCGCAAATCGCCGAACCGGCACCGCTGGAGGGCTTTCTCAACACTTTGCGGCGTGGAGCGGACACCCCGAAAATCCGCGTGCGCTGAACACCTGTCTGTAGAAGTGAGCCTGCTCGGGATGGACGTTAACGAAGATGCGTATTTCCTGAATGAACGCGGCGTTAAATAATCCATCGCCAGCAGGCTGGCTCCTACAAAGGGCGGTGTTTAATTCGTGATGCGCGGTTCGCGCGGCATCCCCAACGCTCTCTCGGCAATCACGTTGCGCTGGATTTCATTACTGCCGCCGTAGATGGTATCGGCGCGGGTAAACAGAAACAGCGACTGCAGGCGATTGAGCTGATACGGCGCCGCGTCGAGAATTTCCGCGTCATCGCCCAGCACATCCATGGCCAGCTTACCCAGGTCGCTGTGCCAGGTAGACCAGGCCAGTTTATAGATCATCGCCTCGCGCCCCAGGTTACCGTCCTGCGGACCGGAAAGCATGCGCAGCGAGTTGTAGCGCAGCACCTTGAGCCCGGCCCAGGCCTGGGCGATGCGCTGGCGCAATAGCGGGTCACGGGCGGCACCATTGGCGCGGGCGATGCGAATGACTTCATCGAGTTCGTTGTGAAACTGCATCTGTTGGCCCAGCGTCGATACGCCGCGCTCGAAACCCAGCAGTGCCATGGCGATCTTCCAGCCGTCGCCCGGTTGACCGATCAGGTTGTCGGCGTGGGTGACGGTCTGCTCGAAGAACACTTCGTTGAACTCGCTGGTGCCGGTCAGTTGCTGGATTGGTTGCACGCGGATGCTGTCCTGGGCCATTGGCACCAGCAGGAACGACAGACCGTGATGGCCCTGGCTGCCAGGCTCGGTTCGCGCCAATACGAAACACCAGTCAGCCTCGTGGGCCAGGGATGTCCAGACTTTCTGCCCGGTGATCAGCCAGTGATCGCCACTTTCAGCCAGTTTCGCCCGGGTTTGCACATTGGCCAGGTCGGAACCGGCCCCCGGCTCCGAATAGCCCTGGCACCAGAAATGGCTGCCGTCGAGAATGCCGGGTAACAGGCACCGCTGCTGAGCTGGCGTGCCGAACGCGGCAAGCGTCGGGCCGACCAGACCTTCGCCGATATGGCCCATGCGTCCGGGACCTCCGGCGCGGGCATATTCCTCGTGAAAAATGACTTGCTGGCTGATCGACAGTCCGCGGCCGCCGTGTTCTTTGGACCAGCCAACGCCGATCCAGGCACCGGCGGCCAACTCGCGTTCCCAGGCTTTGCGTTCTTCGGGAAAGCTGTGCTCATCCCCCGGACCGCCGCGAAAACGCAAGGGCGCAAACGCGCCGCAAAGGTGCTCGGCCATCCACTGGGCGACCTCTTCGCGGAATGCTTCGTCGGCACGACTGAAACCGATTTTCATGCTTGCTCTCCTAAAAGATACGCGGCCAGACGCTCGCGGTGCAGCGCCGGGCTCCCCAGCAGATGCTCGCTGGCGCGAGCGCGTTTGAAGTACAGGTGTGGATCGTATTCCCAGGTGAAACCGACGCCGCCATGCAGCTGGATCGACTCGGCGGCGCAGTGAAAAAACGCTTCACTGGCATGGATCTTTGCGGTGGCTGCGGCTTGCTCAAGCTCTTGGGCCACCGTTGCATCGCCTTGCGGGTGCAGATGTTCCTGAGCCACGCAGGCCGCGTAGTACGCTGCCGATCGGGCGCATTCGACTTGCAGCATCATGTCGGCGCAGCGGTGTTTGATGGCCTGGAAACTGGCGATGGTGCGTTTGAACTGGCGGCGCTCGGCAATGTACGCCAGGGTCAGGTCGAGAGCCTGTTGGGCCCCACCAGTCTGCTCGGCGGCGAGGCCGATGGCCGCTATCAGCAGGGTCTCGCGCAGCACCGCCCAACCGTGAACAGGGCCGCAGAGTTGTTGGGCGTCGCTAACCTGCACCCGATGCAATTCGATGCGAGCCAGGCGCCGGGTCTGGTCCAGGGTGGCCAGCGGAGTGCGCATCACGCCTGGCGAATCAGCCGGCAAGACAAACAGGCTGATGCCTTGTTCGTCCCGGGAGCCGGGGGCGCGGGCGGCGACGATCAACAGGTCGGCCGAGGCGCCATCGATAACCTGGGCGTACTGGCCGTCAAGCGTCCAGCCTCCCGACTGCGGTTCGGCGACGGTTTGCACGCTGCTGGCCTGTAATCCGGGAACACTGGCGAAGGCCAGGGTGGCGCGAGTTTGGCCAGCGGCAATCGCCCCCAGCCAGTGTTCCTGCACCGCCTCGTTGTGGCCCAGCAGCAGGGCCGGTGTGGCCAGGCACGCCGTGGCAAACAGTGGCGAACCGAGCAGGTAGCGACCGCTCTGTTCCAGCAGGATCGCCAGCTCGACGAATCCCAGGCCCATGCCGCCAAAACGCTCGGGCACCATCAGGGCTGGCCAGTAGAGTTCTTGGCTGATCCGGCGCCAGACTTCGGGGTCATGGGCGTCCGGAAGGATCATTGCGGCGCGCACGGCATGTGTGTCGCTGACCTGGGCGAGAAAACGCTCGGCACTGTCGCGAATCATCAGGTGCTCTTCGGTAAAAGCGAACTCCATGGGGGGCTTTCTCTGCAAGGCGGATGTGTGCGCAAAGTCTGGGGCTGGGGGGCGGTGTTCGAATCACTAAAACGGACTAGAAGCGGCGCGCCGTCGTTCCTGCAGCTGCTTAGTCTCAACGGACGATGAAGCCTTGGGCAGCGCTTTGCACAATGCCAGCCACGTAAGCCTTTCAGCCAACGAGGACCAAGGCATGATCGACATTCGCGGTTTGAGCTATTTCGTCTCGCAGATCGAGAACCTCAGCCATTGGCAGCGTTACGCCGAAGATGTGCTGGGTATGCAAGTGCAGCCGGCACCGGGCGGTGGCTTGTACGTGAAAATGGACGAGCGTCCGTTCCGTATGCTCGTCGTCGAAGGCAGCGAGGCCAAGTACCTGGCGTCCGGTTGGGAGCTGGCGAGTGAGCGGGCATTCCAGGCGGCGCTTGAGCACTTGCGCGCTGCCGGTATCGAGTGGCAATCGGGTACCGCCGCGGAGATCGACCAGCGCGGCGTGCAGGCACTGGTCAAACTCACCGATCCGTCGGGCAACACCCATGAGTTGAGCTGGGGGCATCGCTCCGATTGCCTGCCGTTCATTTCGCCGCAAGGCGTGCCGCGCTTTATCACCGGCGACATGGGCCTGGGCCACACCGTGCTGCCGGCGCCGAATTTCGACGCCACACTAGCGTTCGCCAAGGATGTGCTCGGCTTCGAACTGTCGGACATTTTCAACTTTCGCCCCGACCCGTCGGCGCCGCCGATCCGGATCCACTTCCTGCATTGCCAGAACGCCCGCCATCACAGCCTCGCGCTGGCCGAATACCCGGTGCCGTCGGGCTGCGTGCACGTCATGGTCGAGGTCGATTCGATGACTGAGGTCGGGCGTGCCCACGACCGTCTGCACGCCCATGACGTAAGCCTCTCGGCGACCCTCGGGCAACACCTCAACGACCGCATAACCAGCTTCTACATGAAGACGCCGTCCGGTTTCGATCTGGAATACGGCTTCGGCGGGTTGCAGGTCGACTGGTCCGAGCACTCGGCATTCGAGTTCACCCGCGTGAGCATTTGGGGGCACGACTTTTCGGTCGGCCAACAGTAAGGAATTGTCATGATGAATAAACAACTGACGGCGGCCGATGCGGTCGCCCAACTACGTGACGGCATGACCATCGGTTTCGGCGGCTGGGGTCCGCGGCGCAAGCCGATGGCCATCGTGCGCGAGATCCTCCGGTCGCCGGTCAAGGACCTGACCGTGGTGGCCTATGGCGGTCCTGAAGTGGGCATGCTGTGTGCCGCCGGCAAGGTCAAAAAACTTGTGTTCGGCTTCGCCACCCTCGACGCGATACCGCTGGAACCTTACTACCGCATGGCCCGCGAAGCCGGTGAGCTGGAGCTGATGGAACTCGATGAAGGCATGTTCCAGTGGGGCCTGCGGGCTGCAGGTATGCGCTTGCCATTCCTGCCAACCCGGTGCGGCCTGGCCACCGATGTGGCGCGCCTCAATCCGCAAATAAAAACCATCCAGTCGCCCTATGCCGATGGCGAAGTGCTGCTGGCGATGCCGGCACTTAACCTCGATGTGGCATTCCTGCATGTGAACGTGGCCGACCGCTTGGGCAACTGCCTGGTGACCGGGCCGGACCCGTATTTCGATCACCTGTTCGCTCGTGCTGCCAACCAATGTTTCGTTTCTTGCGAACGTCTGGAAGATCGCCTGGCGCTGAGTGCCGACATGGCCCGCTTTAACACGTTCGAGCGTTACCTGGTGAGTGGTGTAGTGCACGCGCCTCTGGGTGCACACCCGACGCTCTGCGCCCCGGATTACGGCTGGGACATCAAGCACCTCAAGAACTACGTCGCCAGCAGCCAAGCTGAAAACGGCTGGCACGACTATGTGCAGACCTACATCGCCAGTGGCGAGCAGGCCTATCAGGCGCAGAACGGCGGTGCCGATTCCATGGGCGCTTTGCCCCTTCCCGTGTTCTGAGGAATAGCGATTATGACTGCAACCTGTGATTTCACCCTGGCTGAACTGATGATCGTTGCCGCTTCTGAAGCCTGGCGCGGTAACGGTGAAGTGATTGCTTCCGGCCTGGGCGTGATTCCGCGCCTGGGTGCCAGCCTGGCCAAACTGACCCACAGCCCGGAACTGTTGATGACCGACAGCGAGGCGTTCCTGATCGAAGAGCCTATCCCCTTGGGGCCACGTGGCGACTATGTGCCGCGTTATTCCGGCTACATGTCGTTCGAGCGGGTCTTCGAATGCGTGTGGGGCGGCCGCCGTCACGCGATGATCGGGCCGACCCAGATCGACCGCTGGGGCCAGACCAACCTGTCGTGTGTCGGTGACTATCTAAAACCCAGGACCGCGATCCTCGGTGTGCGCGGCTTGCCCGGCAACAGCATCAACCACCTTAACTCCTTCTTCGTGCCCAGCCACAACACCCGGGTGTTTGTCAGCGGCGAAGTGGACATGGTCTCCGGCGTCGGCTTCAAGGCCGACCGTTGGCCAGCAGGCGCTCGCCGAGACTTGATGGACATCCGTTGCGTGGTCAGCGACCTCTGTGTTCTCGACTTCGACGGACCGGAGCGGGCTGTACAAGTGCGCTCGCTGCACCCCGGCGTGACGTTCGACCAGGTCCAGGACAACACCGGTTTCCCGTTGCTCAAGTCGGCACAGCTGCATGAAACCGTGCAACCGACCCACGAACAGTTGGCGCTTATCCGTCGACTCGACCCCCACGATTATCGGGCCACGGCGATCAAGGGCAACCCGCCCGGCATCCGTACGGCCTGACCCAAGGAGGCGCGCATGCACAGCAGCGACAGTGAGTTCATCGTCCGCCCGGACAACGCCGTCTACGAGACGGACACCCCGGTGCTCTACAGCGTGGCCGAGGGCATCGCCACGCTGACGCTGAACCGGCCGACCTTCAACAATGCGCAAAACTCGCAGATGACCTACGCCCTCGACGCCGCGTTCCGCGAGGCGGTGAACGATGACAACGTCAAGGTCATCGTCCTGCGTGGCAACGGTAAACACTTCTCGGCGGGCCACGATATCGGCACGCCAGGACGGGATATCGACAAACCATTCGAGCGCGCACACCTGTGGTGGGATCACACCAACAAGCCCGGTGGCGAGCAACTGTATGCTCGCGAGCAAGAGGTGTACCTGGGCATGTGCCGGCGCTGGCGCGAACTGCCCAAGCCGACCATCGCGATGGTCCATGGTGCGTGCATCGCCGGCGGGCTGATGCTGGCCTGGGTCTGCGACCTGATCGTCGCCAGCGACGATGCGTTTTTCCAGGATCCGGTGGTGCGCATGGGCATTCCGGGGGTGGAATATTTTGCCCATCCCTATGAAATGAACCCGCGTATCGCCAAGGAGTTTCTCTTCACCGGCGACCGCATGAGCGCCAGCCGCGCCTGGCAAGTGGGCATGGTCAACCGCATGGTCCCGCGCGAAGAGCTGGAGCAGGCGACTTACGACCTGGCCGCCGGCATTGCCCGTCAGCCACGTATGGGGCTGGCCCTGACCAAGCAGGCGATCAACCACGTCGAAGACCTGCAAGGCAAGCGCACGGCGATGGATGCGGTGTTCGCCTGGCACCACTTTGCCCACGCTCATAACGAGCTGTTGTCCGGCGACAAGCTGGGCGGCTTCGACGCCAAGGGCATGGCCCGCGCCAACAAGCAGGCCGAGGACAAAAGCCAATGAACCGCTGGCTGCAGACGCCGCTGACCGAAGCCCTAGGTTGCCGTTACCCGATCATTCAAACTGCCATGGGCTGGGTCGCCGATGCCAACCTGGTGATTGGTACCACGCAAGCCGGAGGCTTCGGTTTCCTGGCCGGGGCGACCATTGCCGCCGATGAACTGGAAGGCGAAATCCGCAAGGTGATCGACGCCACCGGCGGCAGCAATTTTGGTCTCAACTTTCATATGTTCCAGGACAACGCCGCCCAGTGCGTCGACCTGGCGATTCAATACCGCCTGCGTGCCGTGAGCTACGGCCGTGGCCCCGACAAACAGACCATCGCGCGGTTCAAGGCGGCCAATGTGTTGTGCATCCCGACTGTGGGTGCCTTGAAACACGCGCTCAAGGCCGTCGAACTGGGCGCCGACATGATCACCGTGCAGGGCGGCGAAGGTGGCGGTCATACCGGCGGTGTGCCCAGTTCGATCCTGCTGCCCCAGGTGCTGGCGGCAGTCAAGGTGCCAGTGATCGCAGCGGGCGGTTTCTCCACCGGCCGCGGCCTCGCTTCGGTGCTGGCCGCCGGGGGGGCCGGGATTGCCATGGGTACGCGGTTTCTCATGACCCGCGAATCGCCGACACCGGCTGCGACCCTGGAACGCTACCTGAAGGTCAACGATCCGCAGCATGTCCGCGTGACCACCGCAGTGGATGGCATGCGCCACCGCATGATCGAAAACCGCTTCATCAATCATCTGGAGCGGGCCGGCTCATTCGGGCGCCTGCGCATTGCCCTGGGCAGCGCCTGGCAATGGAAGCAGCAGACCGGCATGAGCCTGAGTCACATGGCTTCAGTGTTTATCCGGGCCTTGCGTGAAGACCCCTCGCAACTGTCGCAGGTCGTCATGGCGGCAAACCAGCCGGTGCTGTTGCAGCGCTCGATGGTCGATGGCGTCCCGGACGAAGGCATCTTGTCCAGCGGCCAGGTCGCGGCGGCCATTGGTGAGTTACTCACCTGTGGCGAAGTCATCGAAAGCATCGCCGTCGAAGCCCGGCAATGCCTGGATGCGCTACTGGCACGCAGCCAATCGCCCACCTCAATTCATCCCGCCAGTCTCGGAGAACTCCTGTGAACCAGGCATTTACCACGCAACTCAATCAGGGGATCGCTGAACTGGTGATCGCCAAACCTCCGGTCAACGCCCTCGACAGCGGCGAATGGCACGCCCTGGCGCAACAGATAGAAGCTCTGGGTGCCAACCCCGAAGTGCGGGTGATCGTGATTCGCGCTGAAGGTCGCGGTTTTTGCGCCGGGGTCGACATCAAGGAACTGGACAAATACCCGGAGCGCATCGTCCAGGTCAATTCGGGTAACTACGCCACGTTCAAGGCCGTGCACCGCAACCCGGTGCCGGTGATTGTCGCGGTGCATGGTTTTGTCCTCGGCGGTGGCATTGGCATCACCGGTGCGGCAGATATTGTCGTCGCCTCGGAGTGCGCGACCTTTGCCCTGCCGGAAGTCGACCGCGGTGCCATGGGCGGCGGTGCGCACCTGCAGCGGTTGTTCCCGGTGCAAAAAGTCCGCTACCTGTTTTTTACCGGCGACAGCATCAGCGCACCGGATGCCCTGCAATACGGCTTTATCGAACGCATCGTGCCCAGGGACCAACTGCGCGAAACCGCGTTGGCCATCGCGGCGAAAATCGCTGAAAAAAGCCCGGGCATGATCCGCATCGCCAAGGAAGCCTTGAACGGCATCGAAGACGGCAACCTGGAAGACAAATACCGCTGGGAGCAGGGTTTCACCATGCAGGCCTATAGCAGCCCGGACTCTGCGGAAACGCGCCGGGCCTTCGTCGAAAAACGCGACGCCAAGTTCTGAGATAACGCCATGGACCTGACTTACACCCCCAAGCAAACCGCCTTCCGCGCCGAAGTCCGCGCCTGGCTGGCAGCCAACCTGCCACACGAACCGCTGGCCAGTTACGACACCCGCGAGGGTTTTGAACAGCACCGCGCCTGGGAGGCCAAGCTGTTCGAGAGCCGCTGGTCGATGGTGATGTGGCCGGCCGATCTCGGCGGTCGTGGTTGCGACCTGATCGAGTGGCTGATTTTCGAAGAAGAGTATTACGGTGCGGGCGCGCCGATGCGCATCAACCAAAATGGCCAGTTGCTGCTAGGGCCGACCCTGATGGAGTTTGGCACCGAGGAGCAGAAGCAGCGATTTCTGCCGCGCATGGCCGCCAGCCTGGACATGTGGGCGCAAGGCTGGTCGGAGCCTAATGCCGGGTCCGACATGGCGGCGATTACCAGCAAGGCTGTGCTCGATGGCGACCACTACGTGATCAATGGGCAGAAAACCTGGTCGAGCCGGGCGACTTTTGCTGACTGGCTGTTTGGCCTGTTCCGCAGCGAGCCGGGATCGACCCGTCACCATGGCTTGTCGTTTGTCATGGTGCCGCTGGATACGCCGGGGGTCAGCATTCGCCCGATCAAGGCGCTTAACGGCAAGGAATCCTTCGCCGAGGTATTTTTCGACGACGTGCGCGTGCCGGTCGCCAACCGCATTGGCGGCGAAGGGCAGGGTTGGCATGTGGCGATGGCCACCGCCGGTTTCGAGCGCGGGTTGCTGCTGCGTTCGCCCGCCCGCTTCCTGGCTCCGGCGCGCAAACTGGTCGAGCTGTACAAAGCCAATCGCGCCAGTGCCGACCGTGATCCCGGCCTGCGCGATGCCGTGCTGGACACCTGGATGACGGCCGAAGCTTATGCGCTGTCGGCCTATCACACGGTGGGGCGCTTGAGCCGCGGTGAGCAAATCGGTGCCGAATCAAGCATCAACAAAATCATCTGGTCGGAGCTGGACCTGAAGCTGCACGAGACTGCCATGCGCATTCTCGGCACCCGTGGCGAGCTGTTGGCAAAAGGTGCGCAAGCGGGCGATGCGGCGGGCTGGCTGGAGGGCTTCCTGTTTGCCCAGGCCGGGCCGATCTACGCCGGGACCAACGAAATCCAGCGCAACATCATCGCCGAGCGCATGCTCGGTTTGCCGAAATAAGGAACCGCCATGGACTTCACTTTCAACGACGACCAGTTGGCGTTCCGCGAAGCCATCAGTCGCTTCCTGATGACCGAAGCCGCCCCTGAAATGCTCCGGGAAATCTGGGAAACCGATGTCGGGCGTTCCCGCGATCTGCGCAACAAAATTGCCGAGCAGGGGCTGACGGCCCTATCGGTGCCTGAGGCGGAAGGTGGCCTGGGCATGGATGACGTGACCTGGGCGTTGATGAGCCAGGAGCTGGGCTACTACGCCATTCCCGATTCATTGGCCGATACGGCTTATGTTGCCTGTGGCCTGCTCGCGGCCCTGCCGGCGCAGCATCCGGCCCGCGCCGCGCTGTTGCCACGGATTGCCGATGGCAGCCTGCGTCTGGCGATCAGTCATCCGGTCAATCCCCTGGTCAGCGATGCGCATTCGGCTGAAGTGCTGATCCTTAGCGACGGCGATGACATCCACGTGGTGCCGCGCGCCCACGTGGATGTGCAAAACCAGCCGAGCATCGATGCCTCGCGGCGTCTGGGCCAGGTGACCTGGAACCCTGGGCCGGTCACCTGCATCGCCAGTGGTGAACAGGGGCGTGCGTTGTTGGCGTGCGTTCTGGACCGTGGTGCGCTGTCGGTGGCCGGGCAATTGCTCGGGCTGGCGCAGCGCATGCTCGACCTGTCGGTGGACTATGTGGCCCAGCGCAAACAGTTCGGCAAGCCGATCGGCAGCTTCCAGGCGGTCAAGCACCACCTGGCCGATGTAGCGCGCTACATCGAACAGGCCAAGCCCGTGTTGTACCGCGCCGCCCATGCCATCGCCCGGGGCGATGTGAACGCCGGCGTGTGGGTGTCCCAGGCGCGCCTGGCAGCCAACGAAGCGAGCTGGATTGCTGCGCGCAAGGGCATTCAGGTGCATGGCGCGATGGGCTACACCTGGGAAGTGGATCTGCAGATGTTCATGAAGCGCGCCTGGGCCCTCGATCCATCCTGGGGTGATCGCGGCTTTCACAAAACCCGTGTCAGCGACTACCTGTTCGCCGACACCACCGGCCTGGGGCCGGGGCACACTTTCGAGGAATGACCCATGGCCCAAGCCTATATCGTTGATGCACTGCGCAGCCCGACCGGCCGGCGCAAGGGCTCGTTGAGCCAGATCCACGCCATTGACCTCGGTGCCCACGTGCTCAAGGCGCTGGTGGAGCGCAATGTGATCCCCGCCGAGGATTACGATGATGTGATATTCGGTTGCGTCGACACCATTGGTTCACAGGCCGGCGACATCGCCCGCACCAGTTGGCTGGCCGCCGGGTTGCCGCTGACGGTGCCCGGTACCACCGTGGATCGCCAGTGCGGCTCGTCGCAACAGGCGCTGCATTTTGCCGCGCAGGCGGTGATGAGCGGGACCCAGGATGTGGTCGCGGTGGGCGGGGTGCAAACCATGACCCAGATCCCGATTTCCTCGGCGATGCTTGCCGGTCAGCCCTTGGGATTTGCCGATCCATTCTCGGGCAGCGTCGGCTGGCAGGCGCGGTTCGGTCAGCAACAGGTCAACCAGTTCTACGCCGCGCAACGGATTGCCGACCACTGGCAAATCAGCCGCGAGCAAATGGAGGAGTTTGCCTTGCAAAGCCATGAAAAGGCGTTGGCCGCTATCGCCAGTGGCCGCTTCGCCCGGGAAATCGTCACGTGCCAAGGGCTGGCGGTGGATGAAACGCCGCGTCACAGCAGCCTGGCGAAGATGGCCGAGTTGCAACCGGTGGACCCGCAGTTCCCCTCGATCACCGCAGCGGTGTCGAGCCAGACCTGCGACGCCTCGGCCGCGCTGTTGGTGGTGTCGGAAGCCGCCCTCAAGCGCTATGACCTGACGCCGCGGGCGCGGATTCATCATTTGACCGTGCTCGGTGACGATCCGATCTGGCACCTCACCGCGCCGATAGCCGCCACCCGCCGCGCCTTGGCCAAAAGTGGCCTGAGCATGGCCGACATCGACCGGGTCGAGATCAACGAAGCTTTCGCCTCGGTGGTGATGGCCTGGGCCAAGGAGCTGGATTACGACCCGGCGCGCACCAACGTCAACGGCGGCGCGATTGCCCTGGGGCATCCGTTGGGCGCGACTGGGGCACGCTTGATGACCACGCTGCTCAACGAGCTGGAATGCAGCGGCGGTCGTTATGGCCTGCAGACCATGTGCGAAGGCGGCGGCCAGGCCAACGTGACAATCATCGAACGCTTGTAGTTTTGCTGCGGGCCGCCGTTTCAAGTGAGCGGCCGACTAAAAAATCTGAGGAGTCAAACATGACGATGTGTGCAGACCGCACCGTGATCATCACCGGGGCCGGTGGCGGCCTCGGTCGCGCTTACGCCCTGGCATTCGCCGCGCAAGGGGCCAATGTGGTGGTCAACGATATTCGCGCCGAAGCCGCCGAAGATGTGGCGGGGGATATCCGCGCCAAGGGTGGCCAGGCCATCGCTAACAGCGATGACATTACCACCCTTGCCACCGCCCAGCGCATCGTCGATGCGGCGCTGGCGAGGTTTGGTGAAGTGCATGTGTTGATCAACAACGCCGGTGTGTTGCGCGACCGCATGTTCATCAGTCTCAGCGAAGAAGACTGGGACATGGTCATGCGCGTGCACCTCAAGGGGCATTACTGCATTGCCAACATCCTCGGTCGGCGCTGGCGCGACCTAGCCAAGGCCGGCACGCCGGTTGATGCGCGCATCATAAACACCAGCTCCGGCGCTGGGCTGCAGGGCTCGGTGGGGCAGTCCAATTATTCGGCGGCCAAGGGCGGCATCGCGGCGTTGACCCTGGTGCAAGCGGCGGAACTGGCGCGCTATGGCGTTACCGCCAACGCCCTGGCGCCGGCTGCACGGACCTCGATGACCGAAAGCGCGATGCCCGACATGGTCAAGAAACCCGAAGACGGCAGCTTCGATGCCTGGGCCGCAGAAAACGTCGCCCCGCTGGTGGTGTGGCTGGGCAGCCCGGCGTCGGCTCACGTCACCGGCCATATCTTTGAGAGCCAGGGCGGCAGAATCTCCCTCGGTGACGGCTGGCGTACGGGCGTCACTCGCGACAAGGGCGCGATGTGGCAGGTCGAAGAAATCGGCCCCGTGGTGGATGCAATCCTCGCCGAAGCACCAAAGGCCCAGAAGGTCTGGGGGAGCTGAGCCTTTCTACCCCATTTTGACGATGCGCCCGACCGGCCTCGTCCGTACAAATGCAGCGTATACATTTCTTCGGAGGTAGACGCTGTGAAACACGCCCCCCCTTATGTTCCTGGACATCAATTGCTGGCCGGCAAGTCGGTGTTGATTACCGCTGCCGCCGGTGCCGGCATCGGTTATTCGGCGGCCCGGCGCAGTGCCGAGGAGGGTTGCCGGGCGCTGATGATTTCCGACGTCCATCCGCGCCGGCTGGAAGAAGCGGTGGAGCGCCTCAAGGCCGAGACCGGCCTGCAGGCGATTTATGGCCAGTTGTGCAATGTCACCGTCGAGGACGAAGTCCAAGCGTTGGTGGCGGCAGCTGAAGAGGTGTTGGACGGGGTCGATGTGCTGATCAACAACGCCGGCCTTGGCGGTCAGAAACGCGTGGTGGACATGACCGACGAAGAATGGCTGCGGGTGCTGGACGTCACCCTTACCGGTACGTTCCGCATGACCCGTGCGATGTTGCCGCACATGCAGCAGCGTGGTGCCGGAGCCATCGTCAACAATGCTTCGGTGCTCGGCTGGCGCGCGCAGAAGGAACAGGCACATTACGCCGCCGCCAAGGCCGGAGTCATGGCGCTGACCCGCTGCAGTGCCCTGGAAGCTGCCGAGTTCGGGGTGCGCATCAACGCGGTCTCGCCATCGATTGCGTTGCACGATTTTCTCAAGAAAGCCTCGAGTGAAGAACTGCTCGCCAGCCTGGCGGGGCGCGAGGCGTTCGGTCGCGCCGCCGAAGTCTGGGAAGTGGCCAACGTGATGATGTTCCTCGCCAGCGACTACGCCTCCTACATGGTGGGCGAAGTGCTGTCCGTCAGTTCACAGCAGGCGTGAGGGTTCAATCATGAGTCACGTGTTCCGCACCGCCCAGGATCTACTGGCTGCCGAAGGCCTGGACCTGGGCCATACCGACTGGTTGACCATTGACCAGCAGCGCATCGACCTGTTCGCCGAAGCCACCAGTGATCACCAGTGGATTCATGTCGACCCGGTGCGCGCTGCCAGCGGCCCGTTTGGCGCCTGCATTGCTCATGGCTACCTGACGCAGTCCCTGGCGAATCTGTTCATGCCGCAGTTGTTGATCCTCGAAAACATGGCGATGGGCGTCAATTACGGCAGCGACCGGGTGCGCTTCCCGGCGCCGGTCAGGGTCGACTCGCGGGTGCGCGGCAGCGGCCAGATCCTGCGCGCCGAACAACTGGGGGACGCCGTACAACTGGTGCTGCGCATGACCATGGAAGTCGAGGGCCAGGCCCGTCCTGGCTGTGTGATCGACACCATCAGCCGCTACACCTTCAATCCAATTTCCAAGTGAGTGAACCATGGACCTGAATGAAGTCGTTATCGTCGCCACCGCCCGTACCGCGCTGGCCAAGTCGTTTCGCGGATCGTTCAACGATACCGAAGCTCCGGTCCTCGGCGGCCATGTAGTACGCGCGGTGGTCGAGCGCGCCAATATCGACCCCGCTGACGTAGAGGATGTGATCATGGGCGCGGCGGTGCAGCAGGGCACCCAGGCCTACAACATCGGCCGGCTCTGCGCCTATACGGGTGGCCTGCCCGACAGCGTGCCGGGCATGGCCCTGGACCGGATGTGCGCCTCGGGATTGATGAGCATCGGCGTGGCCGCCAAGGGCATCATGACCGGCGAAATGAACATCGCCATCGGCGGCGGAGTGGAGTCGTTGTCGCTGACCCAGACCAAGCACAAGAACATCTTCCGCTCCCAGTCCGAAGCGGTGCTGCAGGTAATGCCCAGCGCCTATATTCCGATGATCGAAACCGCCGAGATCGTAGCGCGTCGTTATGGCATCAGCCGTGCTGCCCAGGATGAGTATTCCCTGCTAAGCCAGCTGCGTACTGCCGCCGCACAGCGGGACGGTCTGTTCGACGAGGAAATTGTCGGGCTGAGCGTGGACAAGCTGCTGTTCGCCGCCGATGGCCAGCCCAACGGTCATGAGCGCGTGCAGGTGGTGCGTGACGAATGCAACCGGCCCAACACGCGCATGGAAGATCTGGCGGCACTGAAACCGGTATGGAAGGACGGCAAGTGGATCGAGCAGGGTGAATTCGTCACCGCTGGCAACGCTTCGCAGTTCTCCGACGGTGCCGCGGCCAGCCTGTTGATGAGTCGTGGCGAGGCCAAACGCCGTGGCCTGACGCCGTTGGGCATTTACCGCGGTATTGCCGTGGGCGGTTGCGCGCCGGAAGAAATGGGCATCGGTCCGGTCATCGCGATTCCCAGGTTGCTCAAGCGATTTGGCCTGAGCGTGGCGGATATCGGACTGTGGGAAATCAACGAAGCCTTCGCCAGCCAGGTGTTGCATTGCCGCGATGCCCTGCAGATCCCCGCCGAGCGCCTGAACGTCAATGGCGGGGCGATCGCCATCGGTCATCCGTTTGGCATGTCCGGCGCGCGGATGGTCGGCCACGCCTTGCTCGAAGGGCGCCGTCGGGGCGTGCGTTATGTGGTGATTGCCATGTGCATCGGGGGGGGCATGGGAGCCGCCGGGTTGTTCGAATTGCCGTGAAGCATCGCACCTTCAACTGAAACCATGGGGGCCTGGCGGTCGGGCCCTCTGCTGGGGAATGGTTATGCAAAGTAGTCTGCCCAACGCACAGGTCCTGGCGCAAATGGGCCTGGAACTGGCCGAGTACGAACTGATCATCGGCAACATCTATGACTCGGCGATGGATACCCGCTGCCTGAACGATTCGTTGCACCAGATGCGGTCGTTGTTCAAGGCCAATTTCGTCACCTTGATTCTGCGCGAGCAGCAAGAGCCGCTGCTCTCGCCAATGATCGTCGCCGGCGATGTCGAGTTGGGGGAGGGCGGGATCAACCATTACGCCTACTACCCCAAATCCTCGCTGTTCGACGGCCTGGTCACCGACAAGGTCTTCACCATCGACGAACTGATGAGCGATGAAGAATGGGGCCGTTCAGCGTTCTATCTGCTGTATTGCGAGCCCTACGGTTGTTACCACATGCTCGGTGCCGACATCCGCATGCCGGATGGCGGCACTGTACGGTTTCGCATCAACCGACCACAGAGTCACCCGCGTTTCAGCGACACCGAGCGCGCCATGTGTGCGATGTTGTTGCCGCACTTGCGCCGGGCCCTGCACATGCATGCGTTGCTCGACCGCAGCGAGTCCCTGGGCAGCCTGTATTCGCAGACGATCAATCGCCTCGCGGTGGCGACCATCGTCCTCGATGAAAACGGCACCGTGGTGCAGCTCAATCCTGTGGCCCGGGAAATTCTCGACAGCCAGGACGGCCTCAAAGTGGTGGGTGGTCGACTGGAGGCGACGTACCCCAGTGACAATCGCGAGCTTTCGCGCCTGGTGCGTAACGCCTTCCAACGTTCCAGGCAAGGCGCGGAACACGGTGTCCAGATCGCCGAGGCAACCTCGATTTCCCGACCTTCGGGCCAGGTCAGCCTGGGCGTAGTGGTAGAGCTGATTCCGTCACAAGAACTGCTCGAAGGCAACGGCAAGCCCACGGTGGTGGTGTATGTGCGCGATGCGGTGGGCAAGTCCCTGGTGAGCTCGGTACTGACATCGCAACTGTACAACCTGACCCCGGCGGAAACCGGCCTTGCGCTGGAACTGGCGAACGGCCTCTCGCTGGAGGAGGCCTCGCAGATCCTCAATATCCGCCGCAATACCGCCCGTGCCCACTTGCGTTCGATCTTTTCCAAGACCGGTGTGCGGCGCCAGACCGAACTGGTGCGGATCATGCTCAACAGCGTGGTAGCACTGGGCGCGCCGCAGCCACCTGCGGTGTCACGAGTGTGACGGCGATCGGCGCCAAAATGCGTTAGTCCGTGCGGACGATGCTGCCGGGATCATGGCCTGTCGATACTGGGAAACCGATGTCGAACCTTGATAAGGAGAATAAGAATGATCGGCAGTAATGAGCTCCCTGGCCGGGCCCTGGCGTTGTTGGTGGGATGCTGTGCCATGGGCATGGCAAATGCGGCACCGGAAGACGTTGAACGCTTGGGCAGCGCCTTGACCTGCATGGGCGCGCAGAAGGCTGGCAATGCCGACGGCAGCATCCCGGCGTTCAGCGGCAAATGGCTGGGCGTACCGCCCCATGTTGATTTCAAGGGCACCGGCAACCACCCGCTGGATCCGTACCCGGACGAAAAACCGCTGTTCGTGATAACCGCGCAAAACATGGCGCAATACGCCGATCAGCTGTCCGACGGGCAAAAAGCCTTGTTTAAGTTGTACCCGAACACCTACAAAATGCCGGTCTATCCTTCGCACCGCGATTTCCGCATGGACGACACGGTGTGCAAAGCCACCCGCGAAAATGCCAGCGTCGCGCGTCTGGTGGACGAGGGGGAAGGGGTGGTGGGAAAAACCGGTGGCACACCGTTCCCGGTACCGCGCAGCGGTCTGGAATTGTTGAAGAATGCCTCGACTTTCACCTTGCGCGCCTGGACTGAGGAATACACCTCCGACAACGCCTACGTGCTCAAGGACGGCAACATCAACTGGGGGCGGGTGCATTCGCGTAACCTGGCGCCGGCGCTGGAACCGGGCAAGATCGGCGAAACGACCGGCAACTCGTCGTTCTACCTCAACGAAACCCTCTTACCGCAACGGGACAAGGGCGAAATCAATACCGGCACCGAATTCTGGAACGACAAGACCGAGCCGCGCCAGTCCTGGCGTTACGATCCGGGTACGCGGCGGGTGCGGCAGTCGCCGGGTTATGGCTTCGACATGTCGTTCCCCGGCAGCGGCGGTTCGCTCACCGTAGATGAGGTGCGTCTGTTCAACGGTTCGGGCCAGCGCTACGACTGGAAGATCGTCGGCAAGCGCGAGATGTTCATTCCCTACAACACCTATCGCCTGCATTCGCCCAATCTCAAATACGCCGACCTGTTGATCCCGGGGCATATCAACCCGGATGCCCTGCGCTTCGAACGTCATCGGGTCTGGGAGCTGGAAGGCACCCTCAAACCGGGCTATCGCCACCTCTACGGCAAGCGCAAGTTGTACATCGACGAAGACACCTGGTACCCGATGCTCGCGGACAACTACGACAACCGTGGCGAGCTGTGGCGCACCTCGATGCTCAACTTCTTCTACGCCTATGAAACCCAGCGACTGCAAGCCGGCGTGGGCCTGTACTACGACCTCAATGCCGGCAGTTACCTGGCGTTCAACCTGATCAATGAGCAGCGCAACGGCTACATGTTGAACAAACCCGGTTTTAGTCCGAAGGATTTCGGCCCGGAAGCCGCTCGCCGTTTCGGCCAGTAGATCTGCGGCTGAGAGCGGCTCGCGTTTGATCTAGTCCAAGTGAATGATGCGGATCTTGCGCGGCTGACCAATGATGTTTGACATGGGATCGCCCTGTATTTCCTAGGGCCTGTATTTTTTGGCCCCTGTATTTCTTGGGTTAGAGCCGGCCCCCGAAGTCTGCAATCGAGGAACAATAACAATGACGAAACTCGCTGAAATCAATATCGAGAATGCCCAGCGTACCCACCGTTACGCCCGCGGCTGGCATTGCCTGGGTAATGCCAACGATTACCGCGATGGCAAGCCACATACCCTGGAAGTTTTTGGCACGCGCCTGGTGGCCTTTGCCGACAGCAAGGGCGCCATCAGTATCCTGGATGCCTATTGCCCGCACATGGGCGCCGATCTGTCCCAGGGCACCATCGAGAACGACCGGCTGGTGTGCCCGTTCCACCATTGGAAGTACGACACCGGCGGCAAATGCGTGGAGATTCCTTACTGCAAGCGCATTCCGCCCAAGGCCAAGACCCGCAGCTGGCTGACCTGCGAAGAGAACAATCTGCTGTTCGTCTGGAACAACCCTGAAGGCCGCCCGCCGAAAGACAACGTGATCATCCCGCACCTGCCGGAGATGGACGATGCGGACTGGATCCACGACTGGAACATCGACACCATGCATATCGAAACCAACCCGCGGGAGCTGGTCGATAACCTGGTGGATGCCCAGCATTTCGGGCCTGTGCACGGTACGCCGACCAAGTACTTCGCCAACGTGTTCGAAGGCCATATCGGGCATCAGATTTTCCACGGTGACTCCGAGCGCCTGGGCGGCGACCTGATCGCGCCGTCGGCTTACTACGGGCCTGCCACCCATTTCACCCACATCAGCTCGATGTTCGGCGACGCACGCATCCACGCCATCCTGCTCAACAGCCACGTTCCGGTGACACCCAACAGTTTCGACCTGCGCTTTGGGTGCATGGTCAAGCGCGTGCCCGGCTGGACTGAAGAACAGAACATGGAAGTGGCCAGGGCGTATGTCCAGGGCAACCGCGATTCGTTTTATCAGGACGTGGTGATCTGGAAGCACAAGATTCGAATCGACAAGCCGGTGCTGGCGGAAACCGACGGCCCGGTCTACCAGTTGCGCGAATGGTACGAGCAATTCTTCACCGATGAAGACAGCGTGCCCGAGTTCATGGCGCAGCGTCGCGAGTTCATTACCGTTCACGAGGGCTGACCAAGATGCCGGCGCTTTCGAGAGACAGGCATTTTGTCGGCCGAAGGCGCCTCTTGCAAAGACACTGCAACCTTCGATGAATGGCAGTAATGCTGGTCCGTTCTAACAGTGATGAGAGCACAGACAATGAAAATAAAAGGTCTTCTCGGCTACTCCGTTCCTCTGTTTATCCTGTTTTTGCTGTTGTTGACCGTTCAGTTATCGGAGCCCCCCGAGTCGGCCGGCGTCAAGGCTTGCAGGCTTTACGCGGGTTGTATCGCGATACGTGCGGACGTTCCGATTTTTCTGAACCTTCGTTAGCACAGTTAGGCAGGCGGACACAGCGCTGTGCGAGGGGTTGCTCATTTGGATCATCAAGAAGTCACTTACAGTTACTGAGTGCCGCGGTGGTGACTCTAAGATCGACGAACATGACTGACCCGAGGGCCGTACAACTCCCGCATTTTCCATGATCGTTCGGTGTGGAGTTTCCGATGGCTGCTGCCCGACATTCGCCGCGCAGAGAGAAAAGCGATCCCGTAGAAAAGCTCAGGCGTGACGGCAGGGCTAGAAGATGAAAAAACGTCAATTATAAAGGAAGGCATGGGGTAATCAGTGACAAACACCAATTTCTGATCAGATTTATAACCGACGGCTATCCTTGCACTGAGATCGTAGATGCCAACGAAGAGACGCTTATAGATCAGCCGTTTCCTTGGTTAGCACTATGGAGCCCCGGCGATTTGAGTCGTTTTGCGTCGAAGGCCTGTCAGATCGGCCGGAGGTATCTGCGCTATGCCTCAAAGGTGTTCCCGGGCTGATGGCTAGATGTCGCGATAGCGTTCATCGTGGTTTCTTCTGTTCGAGGGGCAGGGCAAAGAGGGATCAGGCACAGTGCGCGCTTCTCGCTTATCTACGCATAGCCGCCCACCAGTTATTCATTCAATATGAGGGGAGCCTTTCCTTTGGATTTGCCCCTACAAAACCGGACACCAACTCCCCGTTAAATTGATGCTACTGCCAAGCGCCTGAACTCCCTCGGCGAGCGATAGTTCAAGGCGCTGTGCGGATGCTGCTCGTTGTAATGCTCGGAGGCACTTGGCAGGTTGCGCAGCGCCGTTTCGCGATCCGGCTTGGGCATATGCGCCACGTAATCACGCTTGATCGTCTTCGCGAAGCTCTCGGCCATGTCGTTGCTCTGCGGGCTGCGCACTGCGGAGGTCACCGGTTGCAAGCCGATCTACCGAGCAAACAGGCGCGTCTGTTCGGCGGTATAGGCCGAGCCGTTGTCGCTTAGCCATTGCACCGGCGTTGGCGGCAGTTGGTCACCAAAACGCTTCTCAACGCTTTCCAGCATCAAGTCCCAGATGTCATCGCCACTGTACCCGGTCAGGCTCGCGACCCAACCGATGGCTTCGCGATCACAGTAGTCCAGGGCGAAGGTCACGCTCAATTTCGCGCCGTCCTCGCTGCGGAACTCAAAGCCGTCCGAGCACCAACGTGTATCATTGGTTTGCACCGGAATACGGCCTTCGTGCCGAAGCGGCACCCCGGGCTGTTGATGCGCCGCTCCAGCAGTAAGTTGTGATCCCGCATGACCGGTAAACCCGCTTCACGTTGATCGCCGGTAGCGACTGGGTTTCACGGGGGCGACGTAGTAATCCCCAGACACGACGGTAGTCGTAGGTGGGCAGCTCGCTGACTAGCTGCTGGATTTCAACCACCAGTTCAGCATCGTCCACAGGCCTGCTTCGCCGTACTTTTGGCGATGCCGATTGTTTGATTCGAACCGTTAATTGTGAGCGCGCCACACTGAGACATTCGCTGACCAGTTTCACTGGTCGTCCCCCGGCAACAAGGGTGAGTGCGCAATCCATTTACGCGACCGGGCGATCTCCACGGCCTCTTTGAGTATTTCCGCTTCCATCGTTTTCTTGCCCCGCATCCGTTGCAGCTCACAAATTTTCTTAAGCGCATCGCTCAGCCACGGCTCGCCAGCACTGAACCGCCGACAGCCTGCCGTCCTGGTAAAGCTTTCGCCACAGGAACAACTGGTTGGCATTGATGCCGTTACGCCGAGCCACCACCGAAACGCTTTGCCTTGGCTCAAGACTCTCGCGAACCATGGCCAATTTTTGCTCTGGGCTCCAGCGGCGCCACGGCTCCTGGCCCAAAAGCTCCCCACTAATATCGTTGCTGTTAGTCATAAACATAACCGTTTGCCTATCCCTTATCGTAAGGGGGAAACGGTGTCCTGTCTTTCATGGGGCTCATTCATCCTTATCAATTGTCTTTTTTCATATCATAACGGAATATTTTGAGTTACGGGACGTCTTGCTTACTCACTTATCATATCGAGGAATCAAAAGTGACTGAATGCTTGACAGTGATTGGACGGCGCGATTCGGTGTGGGTTAAAAATTTAATAAGGCTGGCATTTGTAGCCGCGGTATTTGCCTATGAGATGAACCACCACAGTACGTTGCCTGCGGTTGTCACACAATCCCAGCACGAGGATGCACCGGGAGAACTTGGTTTTGATAAAGCGCTTTCGGGAAAAACATCGACTGCGGGATGAATTCGACTAGCTCCGGGTACAGTAAGGCGCTTACTGGGAGGATTTTTTAGAAGGAGGACGTTCCTGTAAAATATTCTTTGATTAGCGAGAGGTCTGACCATTGATTAACCGGTGGAGTGGAGCCTCATCAGGATATCAAATTAGCGGACGTTAACTGGATTGTGCTGATTGCTGGATAATCCCACTGTCACATATTGCGCGCTTCAAACAATAGCATTGAGGATCCTCTCGGCGGTGACGTTCCACTTGGGCGGCCACATGGCAAGCGTTGCGGTTATACGGCGCGCCAGAGTGTCACATACGCAGGCTTTGTATTATTGATGCGGTGTAGCATAAAAAATCGTGCGGTAAACCAAATCAGAGGCGGCGATGCTACACTTACGACAACGAACAGGTAGCTAAGTAAACTGACGTCACCAGTTCATCTGAGTGAAGACTCAATTTACGGCCAAGTGGAGAAAAAGTGACGCCTAAAAATGATCCACGACCTGCGAGATCAAGGTATTGCCCACCGCTGCGGAAGATCGTTGTTTCGACAGCCCTCCCCGAAAGGTCAAGCACTAATAATCACAGCGTGTGTTGCGCGCGGTAAACCATCAATCTCTAAATTGCAGGTCGCTCGAAATTCCGTTTAGACAGCCGGCGCCACAGGCATCGGACATCGAAGGACTGACGAGAGGTAGTACCGGCGCGCTGTTAGTTGAGGGGGCACGGCGCGAATGAACCAATTAATCACTATTGTAAACCCGTCAAACTCCTATTTACGAAATCAATCCTGAAAACAATACGTTTTCAATACAATGAAGTTTCACCGATTTTCCGAGTGTAGTCGTTTGTATGCAGCCAAAGACTGGGCACGCCTTTCTACCAGCATGGGACCTGACAACTGCTTTACCTTCGCGACTAATTCAGGCCCGGCCAAAGTAGGTGTTCCCGTCCCGAAAGGCGGCGCTGGATCGTACTCAAGTATGAGCTCTATAAGTTTAGCAACGTTTCCACCCCTAAGTAAGGCTGCAACCGTGAGCGCGAAATCCATACCTGAGGTTATCCCCGCGCCGGTAATACGATTACGGTCTATCACAATGCGCTGTGGCGTTACTTGGACGTCAAATATCGCCAGTTGATCCATCAGAAGCCAGTGACAGGTAGCTTTGTATCCAGTCAACAAACCCGCTGCTGCAAGTAACAAAGAACCTGTACAAACAGATGTCACATATTTTGCCTGACTTGCAGTTCGTCTCAGATAATCAAGAAGAACAGAATTATCCATCTGTGCGCTTTGTCCAGGCCCTCCGGGTACAAAAAGAACATCAATTTTACCAGCAGTTTCGAATGTGTGGGTCGGTACTAGACGCAGCCCTACGTCTGAAGTTACAAGATCTAGCGTTTGTGATACCACAAGAACCTCCACCTCCGGAATTCTCGCAAATATTTCGAATGGACCCGTGAAGTCGAGCTGAGTTAGTTCATTGTATACAATCATTCCTATGCGTATAAGGGGAGGGGTGCTTCCGGATAAATTATTCGGTATTTCAAGCTTGTTCTTCACAGCAGGCGCGCGGACGCTACCATGAGTCTGAAAAGAAAATAGGGCGAGCCCTAATCCGCTAGCAGCTAAACTCGCGACGACCTGCCTACGTTTCATTTAAACAACTCCCATTCAGTGAGGATTCTGCTGTTATGTTTTAGTGCGCTGAACGATATTGTAATCGCCCATTCAACGCGTTTGCGTGGCAACTTTAACCTCAAGACAGACGCCACGATAGACAAAAAGCCCACTTTTTTAGACAAGGCGTAGAAAGATGAAATCTGTTTGGTTCCTCCTTTACGAAGATTTTCAGTTGTTAGATGTTTGCGGCCCATTGCAAGTATTCGCGAGCGCCAATGATGAACTGCGTGCGCGCGGGAAACATTCAGCTTATGACACACAGCTCTATAGTACAAAAAATGGTTTTATAGGTAGTTCCAGTGGCGTTTCCCTGAGCGTTTCTCGGCTACCGGATAATGTCGAGACACACATTGACATAGTCATAGCGCCGGGAGGATGTGGGCTCTGGACGCAATCTGGTCCTAGATTGAATTCGTCTACACAGAATTTAGTAGATTGGGTTCGAAAGGCTTCACCGCAAATTAGAAACTTGTGTTCGGTTTGCACAGGCGCTTTTCTTCTAGCGTTTACTGGCCTGTTGGACGGTCGAAAAGTAGTCACGCACTGGTTGGCGTATGACTCTTTGCGACTATTCAGTTCCGACATTAATGTTGATCAAAACGCGATTTATGTTAGAGACGGAGACGTCTGGACTTCAGCAGGTGTTACCGCAGGTATAGATCTCGCCTTGGCTCTCGTCCAAAATGATCTAGGCACTGAAATCACTATGGCAGTGGCGAGAAAGCTTGTCGTTTTCTATAAGCGACCGGGCGGTCAGTCTCAGTTCAGTGGTGAGCTGTTAGGGCAGTGCCTTTCTGACGAAAGGATTACCAATTTATATAAATGGGCGCGTGCACGGTTACATGTGCATTCTTTCAGCGTACAGGATTTGGCAGAATATTCGAATATGACTCCTCGTACGTTTAATCGTTACTTTTTAAAGCAAACCGGGGGGACTCCCGCACGTGCATTAGAGCGGATGCGAGTGGAAAAAGCTTGTTCACTGCTTGAGTCGAGAAAATTAAAGGCCAAGGTCATTGCCGATCATTGTGGATTTACCTCTGCTGAAATAATGAGGCGAGCATTTTTGCGATCAATTGGAGTTAGTCCTAGTGACTATCAAAAACGATTCAGTGTAAACGATGAATCACGCATGTCTATCGAAGGAAACAATGATTGTTAAAGATTAATTGATTCGGTCGCACGTTACGCGCACGCACTATGCCGCTTCAGTTGGGCGCCGCCTGCGTAGATTTAGACTCACTTGAACTGCCCACTTGATGAGGTAGAAACGGCTAATTCAGGCGTACATTCCTTGTCATGCTGGTGGCGCCCCACACCCTAAATGCTGGGTTTATCTATCGGATCTATAAAATATTCGTCGCTGCTTCATAATTTTCGATCAGTTTTTCTATTGCCAAAAGGAATAATTTCTACACCCGAACGTCATCCTTCAGTACATTATCTGCAGAGGAATCAAAGATGAGTGGAATAACAAAAGCTGGCAGGTTGCATCGGGCTGGACTTATTATGTGTTTGACAATGTTGACAGTCGCGTCCGGCGCATCGGCTCATGAGCTGACCGAACATGACGCATCGGCTTCACATTTGACGTCGGCTTCAGCATCCGTATCGACTGGGACGCAAGCTGCCACAGAAGAAGCGTTGTTCCTGGAAGAAAATGAAGTCGCCATGGAAAAAATGATGGCCGACATGCATTCGAAGCCTTCTGGTGATGTAGATCGTGATTTTGTGGAGATGATGATTCCCCATCATCAAGGTGGTATCGATATGGCCATAGCATTCCTAAAGTATGGTCACAACGAACGACTTAAGCGTTTAGCGCAGGAAATAGTGGTTATTCAGCAGCAAGAAATCGCTGCCATGCGACTGGCTGTTGGTGATCCGCTTCCCGCTACAATGGTTGTTCCTGTGCAATCTCCTTCGAAATTGGAGCCCTAAGCTCCTTATGGCTTAATCATTTTGCTGTGGGGCCAGTAATGAATCAAACTGCCCTCATCGCAGATTACGCTCTGAACGAGTTTTACACTTGACCCTATTTCCTCACGAATACCGGCGTAGGTCCCTAAATTGGGCCGACCATGCTCTTCACCATTGCACGGAAGGCGACGCTGCGAATCGGCTAGTCCGATGTTGCTTATGGCTTGGAGCAGATCCTGCTCTTTCGAGACCAGGCCGAAACATTTGGAAATAGCGCGTGTCATAACCGGTTGTGTTTTAGATAGAGGCCAGAGCACAGTGAATATTTGAAGCTATATCATTCCCCGAGCCGGGTAAAACATATCGAAAATTAAAACTTCGCACATACGTTATTCCGACAACGCGCCCTGAAATATATATCGTGTGTCTGATTATACTTTTAATAGTACAGCATACACCAGAATCGATAGACTCCAGTAACAGCGTACGATTGAGTATGCGTGCGAGACTTTATCTCTCTAATCGCGGTGAAACATTACAGAATTCAGTGTTCGAAGTTTCTGTATTTTCGTTGCGCTACACGATTTAACACAGCATGCTGCTGGTTAATTACATTCTCTGCACATTGCACCGTTACCAGATTGATTTTGGAGTCCCAAACGCAGTGAATAGAGCCTAATATCTCCCCCAGTTTTTTGATTGTCGTCAGGTTCGTCAATCGACGCTATCGAAAAACGGTAGGGAATCATGGGCTAAGCCATTAATACAATGTCAGTGCGACTACGACTTACGGGGTGGGAGGTAACTTTAGTTACCATCCCTGTCGTAAGCTATTAGCTTTGGTTGGTGCAACCCGAACCCTGGACCTGATAGTCCAACACATGCTCTCGCCCTTGATGGTCGAGATAATTTAATCTTGCCGGGATGATGCCGCACTCTTGCGAAATGTCGGTGCTAAACAGCACCTTAGCTATATCCAAATGCATAAAAAATCCAGCTTGGTCGTGGATGATCGGCGTCGCTGGCGGAGTGTCAGCAGAGGCCGAGCCAATAAATAGGAAAGCGGCGAAACCGAACATAATCTTTTTCATGATGGATCTCTAATGGTTTAAAGTGAGTACAACTACGGGGGGGATCGAGTGAAATGCTTTAACAGTGAGTGCGCTTAGCTTTCTATAATTTTGAAATAGCCGCAAACGCTAAACTCTTGAACTCCAACCCCAGTAAGGAAAAGTTGATCCTCGTCGCCTCTGTGATGATCCTGCGGTGAACAAGTGCCATGGGTAAGTTCTTTTTTACGACTTAAGCACATTTAACACGTTGGGTGCAGGCTATTCATTGTCGGCGTTAATCGTGGCTATTACTTTATTACTCTTCAGATCCACAGTGGCTATGCTTAGATCCTTATTCAGGACGTATGCCTTGTTTTGGTCCTTGGTAAATACAATGGCTTGTCGCGGCTCTTTTAGCCCGACGACGGTCGATGTCACTTTCATCGTTTTTGTGTCGATAACAGAAAGGGTATTGTCGCCGAGGTTTCCCGAATACACATGCGCGCCATCCGGCGACAACGCGGCTCCGTAGGGGTTTTTACCCACGTTGACCGTATTGGTAATCGCGCGCTTTTGCGTGTCGACAACAGCAATGGTATTACTGCCACTGTTAGCGGCATAAAGGGTATTGCCATCAGCCGAAATGGAGATAGCCCGCAATTTGTTGAAACCGTTTATTTCACCTTTTATTTTGTTGGTCTTGCTATCGACCAAAGTAATTTTGTCTCCCAAAAAATTTGTGACGTAAACAGTATCGCCATCCGGGCTGACACGAATGCCTTGCCGTGGCTGAGCGAAGCCAGGAACTACAGCGATTGGGCGCTGGTGTTCTAAATCGATAATCGAGAGGGTGCTCGCCGCTTGGTTGTTGACGTATAACAAGCGGCCACCCTTACTCAATGCCGTACCAAACGCGCCAGCGCCCAACGGAAGATCAGCCAGAGTTTCTAGAGAGTTTGTATCGATTTTCCGGACAATACCTAAGCTACTGTCGGAGAGGTAGAAAACATCTCCTGATGGCGCAAACACGATGTTTCGCGGAGTGACATAGCCACTCAAGACTTTTCGAACCTTCCCAGATTTTAGGTCGTATACCACCACGTCAGATCGCTGACTGTATGACACTACAGCTGTGGACTCATCAGGGCTGATCGCCAGTGAATTGTTTTGGATATTGCCGTCGAAGGTCCATTTTTCGTCCGCGCCTACGGCAGACATGGAAATCACCGTGGAGATTCCAATCGCCAAAGCAGCGAGGGCCGAAGAATATTTTTTTTGCATGGGATAGCTCCATCATCTTTATCAAGCCGAATTAGGGTGGGCGTTCGCACAGCGTGCTCATGCACCCATTTTTAGACGAATGACTAAACGATTTATTCCCAAAACGAAAATTTAGATTTTTCGCCTTACACATTTCTCCGATCGTTTGATAGCCACACGATCTCGGGCTTTTAACGCGGTGCTTTCGGGTGGCAAAGAAAACCCCGGCACAAGGCCGGGGTATTTACTTCATGGTTGAGATGCAGAGTCTTAGACCTGGGCCGATTAGGGCGCTGCACCAACCACACAAAAATAGGCTTGATCACCATATGCGTCAACCTCAAACGAATAGCGCGTGTGCGTCCGAAAATATTTGAGATTTTATGCGCAGTGGATGGAATAAAGATTTTCTCACTGCGTCTCTCTCTCAATACCATCATTAAGTAGAAAAAAATGCCGAAACCGAGCTTTCACAAATCCCTTTTCCAGCTCACACCGCGCCTCGCTGCTTGTGGCGGGGGCTGGATTGTTTCTATTCCTATCCGCAGGGAATCCGAAACACGGCATCCCTCGGCCGCCCCCCTACCGGATTTTCGCTGTAACCCCAAACTAACGTGATTCACCGACAGATATAGGACATTTTTATGATGCGACTAAACTTTCCTCTGACCATCCTCTCGTTGGCCTTACTCGCCAGTGCGACTGCAAGTTACGCCGGGCAGATTCCTGGCAAAATATCTGACAAAAATATTCCGATTTCCCATCAAGATCGGTTGTATGCGGCAGAACAGTTCTCAAATACTATATCGGTCACCGACCCAGTGGATAACAAGTTGCTCGGGGTTATTAGTCTGGGCGATCCGCAACCGGGTAATCTGACTCCACTTTATCGAGGCGAAGTACTGGTCCACGGATTGGGGTTCTCCCCCGATCACAAAACCTTAGCGGCGGTATCCATCGGGACCAATTCGGTTTCTTTTATCGACACCGAAACTAACACTGTTAAACACAAGACTTACCTCGGTCGCGCGCCTCACGAGGCGTTCTTTACGCCTGATGGCAAAGAGGTCTGGGTCACCGTCCGCGGAGAGGACTATGTGTCGGTAATTGATGCCACTACTTATGAGGAAAAAACGAGGATCAAAACACCAGCCGGACCGGGTATGCAGATTTTTTCTCCCGACGGTAAATACGGTTACGTGTGCTCATCATTCAACCCAGAAACAGTTGTAATTTCCGTTGCCGACCATAAGATCGTTGGACGCGTCAAGCAAGCCAGCCCTTTCTGTCCCAACATCGCTGCTTCCGCTGACGGCAAACAAGTATGGTTCACTTTAAAAGACATTGGCAAAGCTCAAGTGTTCGAGGCAACTCCACCGTTTAAGCTGATCAAGACGCTCGATATTGGTCCTATTGCTAACCATGTAAACATGGTTACTAACACAAATGGCTCGTTCGCTTACATTACAGTTGGCGGTTTGAACGAGGTACAAGTTTACCGCACCGATACATTTGAAAAGGTTACGACGATTCCCGTCGGCAATCTTCCCCACGGCATATGGCCGTCGGGTGATGGTAGCCGTATCTATGTTGGCTTGGAAAACGCAGACGCCTTTGACGTGATTGATACGATGAGCAATAAAGTCATCGCCAATATACCTATCGGTCAAGGGCCCCAGGCGGTCGCTTACGTGCCTAATGCTGTTACGAAGGGACCGGGGACGGACAATCTCAAACCACTAGGCCTCGCGGGGCAGGCTGTTAACTTTAAATTGCAGGTCGCGGGCAAATCAGGTGATCAGGTACCTACCAACGTAACACTATTTAATCAAGGCCTGACGCAGGTACTACAAGCATCTGTTACTGGACTGGAAGCTAAACAGCCCTACACGCTGGCGCTGGCAGAAAAACCTGATGGTACCGGCGCGCTGCAACCGCTGGCTGGCTTCATGTCCAACCCAGCAGGGGCGGCCATTGTCAACACTATCGGCCCTATCCGTCAGATTGTGCAGAGCGATGCTGTGGAACAACGCCGTTATTTGGTGATTGCGGCTGGTAAGCCTGATCAGCTGGGATCGGTGGTTCAGATTCAGACCAAATAACGCGTTGGATTGCGCGGTGCCTTGCAGGAAGGGTGAGGCACCGTGCTTCAGTACCTTAGGTAGGACGTTATGATCTAAATAAATATACATGCGGCGCATTTACCTGTCTCAGCACGATTAATAAATAACAGCGTGTATTTTGCTGCACAGATAAATTAGAGATTTTCATTGCAGTTGATATCACTTATTTCTATCAGCAAAAAAGCGTTTCATAAGTTTCATTATCTTGCCAGTTAGTCGGTCGTCTCCCCACTATCCTCCATTCAAATTTTATTTTTTAGAGTGGCTGCTTATGAAAACTGTTCACAGTTCGCTTTGCATGTATGCGGAGTTCATCACGGTCAGATGAACGCTCTAAACTTGAGCGGGCTTCACTGCGAATTTTGCAATGACAGCAGTGCGCGGCATTGTGTAGGTACCAGTGATGCAGCTGATCCAGCGCCGTCATTGGCTATACTCTCTTGCCCTTTATGTTCGTCCTGTACCCTAGTAGCGGCCGTCAGCAGATTGCCGTGTGCGCTTGGCTATTTATTGCGCGTGACTGTGAGCGCATTCATTGTAGATAGCTTTGCACAGCCACCACCACGCTATTTGCGGCCTGCTTTAAATCCTCGCGCTTCCCCTAACACTTTACCCGCAATGACCCTCTCGTCTTGATATTGCCTACCGATGGAATTGCACAGTCGTATGGCTTTCAGGATCGATCTTCACTTTTTTTGCGTGGAAGCTATTCATGAATATGAAACGCCCTTTGTTTATGCTGCTGGTCGGTGCGTGCGATTTGACCTGGGCTGAAGAAAATGCGCTCAACCTCCCGGTCACTACAATTTCAGCTCGCCTGGAACAGCCATCAGGCGTGATCCTCGACCAACCGATCAAAACGGGTTCACGTCTAGGTCTAACCGCTCGCGAAACGCCTGCATCGGTGAGTGTTGCCAACCGTGAAATCATTGAAGAGCGTGGAGCCAAGGATACCCAGGACATAATCAACTCCATGACTGGCATCAACGCTTCGGCAAATCCAGGTCATGGCGGTTTCGTAGCATACCGGGGCTTTACGTCTAACCAGATTACTCAACTTTATAACGGCATAGGTATGAGCTACGGCAACGCCGCCCGTCCGATGGATGCTTGGATTTACGATCGTGTGGAACTGATCGGGGGGCCATCCACTTTCCTCTACGGCGCTGGAGCCGTTGGCGGATCAATCAACTACATCACTAAATTGGCCACCCGTGAGACTCAGACAGTAGAAGGCCGCGTACGCTACGGGAGCTATGATTACTCGGAGGTATCCCTTGGGGTTAATCATGCCCTAAGTGATAGTAAGGACCCACATCATTTCGCTCGTCTGGATATTAGCCGCACATCCGGCAATGGTTTCATAGACCGCAACAAGCGAGAGTCGACGACTACGGCGTTCTCCATCCTTAGCGACTTAACACCACAACTGTCCCACACCCTTGCGTTTGAATACCAAGTAGATACAGAGGATAGCCCTTATTGGGGGTCACCGACTCTGAACCCAGTCGGCAATACTCTGAAGATCGATAAAAGTCGACGCTTTGAAAACTACAATGTGGCGGATGGTCGTTACGAACAGCGCGTGCGCTGGGTCCGTTCGATCCTTGATTACCAAGTCAATGACAGCACCAGCTGGCAAAATACCTTGTATCACTACGACGCCCAACGCGACTACCGCAACCTGGAAAACTACCGTTACAATGCCGATAACACTCGTGTGATGCGCGGCTCGGCCGTTCTACAACGGCACGATCAGCAAGTCGACGGTAATCGCTTTGAGCTGCGGCACGACAATACCTTGTTTGGTTTAAGCAATCAGTGGTCAGCCGGCGTTGACTATTCGCTGAACCAGCAGACGCTGCATCCGAACAGCAAATTTACGAATTATTCTTATGACGCGGTTGATCCTGACACTTTTGATTCAGGCAGCTTTTATGACATTCCTGGGGTCAATACAGGGTTACAGAAAGTCCGAAAAAATGAAGTCACCACTTTCGCTGGATTCTTGGAAAATCGGCTTGAATTAACGGATCGATTAGCGCTGCTGACGGGCCTGCGCTACGACTACCTGCACTTGGAGGTTAACAACTACGGCGTAGTCACTCCCACCAGCCCAGCTGTTTTCGAGCGGACTTGGAACCCTATCACTGGACGTGTAGGGTTGGTTTATAGCTTCACTCCCGCTGTCAATGTTTATGTGCAATACAGTACAGCGGCTGATCCGCCTGCCGGCTCCCTGGCCTCGGCGAACTTTACTCAATCGCAGAACACCGACCTAACCACTGGAGCACAGATAGAGGTTGGCAGCAAATTTGACTTTCTCGATGGTCGGGGCGCGGCGACCATCGCTGCCTATCAGATCGTTCGCAAAAATTTTTTAGTTACTGATCCTGACAATATCAACAATACTACTCAGGCTGGCCAACAGACTTCGAAGGGAATAGAACTGGCCGGCAAGTTACAAATCACGTCGAAGTTGATGGCTGAGGCTAACTTCGCTTACGTCGATGCTCAGTATGACGACTTTACAGAGAACGTTGGCGGAAGGGCAGTCTCGCGCAAAGGCAACACACCGACGAACGTTCCCGAGCATGTTAGCAACTTCTGGTTAACCTATGAAATCTTGCCGGCGGTGCAGGTGGGACTAGACGCGCGTAATGTTGCTTCGGTCTATGCCGACAATGCCAACGCTTTGGAGGCCTCCGCTTACACGCTTTACGGCGCCTTCGCTCGCGTCAAACTGGACGAGCGCACGGCGGTTACAGCCCGTGTGCGTAACTTAACCGACGAAATTTATGCCAAGCAGGCCTATGGCACTATGTATTACCAAGGTGCACCGCGAACCTTTGAATTAACTTTGGACACTCGGTTCTGAGCAAGGGACAGCCATGAAACGTTACTTATACCTTTGGCACCGCTGGCTCGGTATTGCGTTATGCTTGTTTATGACGCTTTGGTTGGTATCGGGGATGGTCATGCTGTATGTCGGCTATCCCAAACTAACACACGAGGAACATCTCGCCGGGTTGCCAAAACTCTCGACTGCAAACTGCTGTGTCAGCCTCGAAACCGCGCTTGCAGCCAGTACAGAGTTGTCGGCGCCACGGAGTATAAAGCTAGTTTCAGTCGGCAACGAGCCGCGCTATCTGCTGGATTTCCCCGGTAAAGCGCAAGTAGCGATCAACGCTCGTAATGGACAAGTCGTTGGACCTGTCGACGAAAATGCCGCTATAGCTGTTGCGAACGCTTTTGCAGGAGATGCTCAAGTCAGTTATCTGGGATTGGTGCAGGAGGACATGTGGAGCCATTCAAGGGGCTTGAAGCAAGAGCGACCGTTCCATGTTGTACAAGTAGATGATCTACAACAACAGCGATTGTATGTATCACAACACAACGGCCGCGTAATGCTCGATGTCACACGGACCGAAAGGATCTGGAATTGGCTGGGTGCTTGGCTGCATTGGCTTTATCCGCTGCGCGGAGGTGTATTTGATACTTGGGCAGCGGATGTCGTCATTTACCTATCGCTGGCGGGGACTGCATTAGCAATTCTTGGTCAGGCGATCGGTTTTCTGCGCTGGCGCTTCTCCAAACGCTATCGCAGCGGCTCAAGATCACCTTATCCCACAGGCTTCTACCATTGGCACCATATCACTGGTTTAATATTCGGTATGGTACTGATTGCGTGGATATTCAGTGGATTAATGTCGATGCGTCCTTGGCATTTGTTGGACAGCCAGTCGGAGTTGTCGCGGGCTGCCTATTACGGAGCCGAAATGCACGCAGGTGAGGCGGCGCTGCCGATTGCGGAAGCGATCTCACGATTTGAGCAAGCCGGTATAAAGCCCAGGGAGCTGGAATGGCGGTTTGTTGGTGGCAAAGGTTTCCTAGTGGCTTACGACGGTGCGGGGAACAGCCTATTAATGTCAATCGACGGCAATGCCGGGCCAAAGGCTCGACTACCAGCAACTTTGCTCATCCCCTCCGCTGAAGCAATGTCGCCAGGAACGAGGGTGGTACACGAATGGCTGACTAACTATGATTTTTATTATTACGCACGCACCCAACAGAGTATGTCTGGAAACAAAAACAAGCGTTTGCCGATACTACGTCTTCGTTTCGATGACCCTGCTGGAACCTGGGTCCACATAGACCCAAATAACGGCGCACTGATCGAACTGCTCGACCAACGAGGACGCGTCGGTCGCTGGGTGTTCAATCTACTGCATAGCTGGGACTGGTTACCGCTACTGGAGCGCTCGGTATTAAGAGAGGTATTGATCATCATCTTCAGCTTGGGTGGTCTAGCCATTAGCGTGACGGGCATCGTGCTCAGTTGGCGGCGGATGCGGCATAGACGTAGCCGGCTAAAAAAAATCCAGCCTTTACTGACTTGCGATGATTCTGCCCCTCCGCGGGTTTAATTTGGGAAGATTTTTAGTTAAGAATCAAACGAACCGAGGAGCCTTTGGCGGTTGGTAAGAACTAATCATCCGATTTTTTATTTCTAGACAACAACTATTAATAACGATGAACATATACATAAGTGCAAAGCTCCATACGTCGGCGAGCCTCGAGATGGAAGGGCGGCAGCGCAAAGCTTACCCCGGGAAGTGCAACAGGCGACGGCAATGATCATCCTGGTCCACTCATGCGAAATTTTTTCTTGGGTTACGTGATTTTTGTCTATGGCCTTACTAGACCTTTATGATTAACGCGCTCAGCCGTACTAAACGTGCTCGATCTAGCCGCCATCAACAGCCTGTCTGACGTCATAGAACAGAACTCCTGAGCGGGCACGAGAAAAGTTGTGAGATCAGCTGTTAATTCACATCCGTAGGCAACAAATGCACTGACAGTAACCCCCCGCCCATCAGCAGGATGAAGAGGAACAACGCGAGAACAAAAGGTTTGATACCCAAGGCGGTCAATTTTTCCAGGCGGGTTTCATAACCTAGCGCGGCCATCGACATGGCCAATGCGATTTGTCCGATCAATACCAGAGCGTGATGCAGGTCGACGGGCAGAGTGATAAAGCTGTTGAAAATCACCAGTGCCAAAAAACCGAAAGCGAACCAGGGGATCACGATCCCGCCTTTGGTTTTCTGCTCGCCAGACCTGCGAACGTTCCACCATTGGCTGAGGATCAGCAGGAAGGGAATCAGCAACATCACCCGGACCAGCTTGACGATGACCGCATTGGCCAGCGCATGTGGACCGACCGCATCCCCTGCGGCCACCACTTGAGCCACCTCGTGCACCGTCGCGCCAATGTAGATGCCGAAGGTGCTTTCATTCAGGCCGGTCAGCGGATAGAGCAGGGGATAAACCAACATCGAGAGACTGCCGAATAACACCACCGTCGCCACCGCCATCGAGGTGGCTGCCGGGCGCGAGCGAATCGTGGCCTCTGCTGCCAGCACCGCTGCGGCACCGCAAATGGCACTGCCTGCGCAGGTCAGGAGTGTCGTTTCCCGGTCCAGTTTGAGTACGCGAGTGCCGAACAGATAACCCACCACCAGCACAGTGGTGATGACCGACATGTCCAGTAGTAGAACCGCCGGGCCAAGGGCAAAGATCTGTTGCAGGGTCAGAGACAGGCCGAACAAGACAATCCCTCCACGCAACAGCCAGCGCATGGAAAAGCGCAGTCCTGGTTGCGCGGATGTCAGGTGGTTTGCCAATGGCAGATTGCCCACTGCCAGCCCCAGCAACAAGGCGAATACCAGGGCGCTGAAACCACTGTTGGCCAGCATGGGGAGCTGCTTGAGCACATATCCGGCGGCCGTAAGCACCGCGCATAACACCAGACCCTGCCACATAAAAATATTCTCCTGAGCTTGCGAATGGACTCAGGGTATGGGCAGATAGAAGGGAATGAGTAAACGGTTATAACGATATAACCAATCGGAAAAACTGAAATGCACACGAACATAAGCTTCCGGCAGTTGCAGGTTTTCGTCGCGGTGGTCCGGGAGGGAAGCCTCGGCGCAGCGGCGCAAAAACTCAATTTGTCACAGTCGGCCACAAGCCAGTCGTTGTCCGATCTGGAGCGGCAATTGGGCCTGATGCTCTTCGAACGACTGGGACGACGGCTGCTGCTCAACGACGCCGGACGTCGTTTATTGCCGCGTGCCGAAGCGCTGCTGAGTGATCTGGATCAGTTTGTCGACGCAGCGGTTGAGCCCGAAGGCCACTTGCAGGGCAGTCTGAATGTCGCCGCCAGCGCGACCATCGGTAACTACCTTTTGCCTCCGCTCGTTGGACGGTTCGTGGAGCGTTATCCACAGGTGGATCTGCACATGCGTTTGCTCAATACCGATGAGGTGGTGGGCGAGATCATGCGTTTCGAGGCGGACCTGGGGATGATCGAAGGGCAGTGCACCGAGTCTCGCCTGGCGTCTGAGGTGTGGCGGCAAGATGAAATGGTGGTCATCTGTTCCCCCGATCATCGACTCGCGGAACGAGGCCAGCTCAACGATGAAGATTTGAGCAGCGAGCACTGGGTGTTGCGCGAGCCTGGCTCAGGTACCCGGGCCATGTTTGAAGCGGCAATCCTGCATCGCGCCGCGCGGTTAAGGGTGCGCATGGAATTGAGCCAGCACGAAGCTATCAAGCAGGCGGTTCGTGCCGGGTTCGGATTGGGCTGCATGTCACGCCTGACCGTGGCGGGCGAGCTGCAAAGGGGTGAGTTGGTCAGTCTGGAAAACGACCTGCACCTGAGTCGTACATTTTCCCTGATCTGGCACCCTGACCGCTATCGCAGCCCGGTCTGGCAGGCATTCAAGGTGTTTCTACGCGAGACGGCCTGAGGGCCGTCCGTACGTCACACCCTGTTGGAGTATGAGTAATCGCGAGTCAGGACAACTGAAATCCGCCGTTCGATGGGCTGATCCTGATAGTCGCGCGCGATTCGTCGTATCTCCAGCAAGGGTTCGCCGGGCTCGGCGCCTAAGTACTTCACCTCCGTATCGTTGGCCTTGATTGCCACGAGGGTCTCGTCGGCATGCGCCACTGTCGCTCCGAAACGTTGCTGATAGAGGTGATACAGCGTGTTAGGCAACACTTCGGGCTGCGTGCGCAGTTCGCCAAAACGTTTGGCATCCAGTGCGATGCTCTCCAATACCGCCGGCTTATCGTCCAGTTCACGCACCCGCTGGATGTAGATGACTTTGGCGCCCGACTCCAGATTCAGTTCGCGAATTTCGTCGGCGTTCGCCTTGCGCAATACACGACTGAGCACCAGTGAAACGGGCAGGCAGCGACTGCCGTCATGACGTCTGATGTTGAAGAAACGGAACAGCGCGCTGTCGGCGTCATGGGTGGCCACTGCTGTGCCTTTGCCCTGCTGCCGGATCACGATGCTCTCTGCGACCAGCTCGTTCAGGGCCTTGCGTAACGTGCCCACGCTCACGTTGTAGCTGGCGGCCAAGGCTGCTTCGCTGGGGATAAAAGTCCCTGGAGACCATTCGCCTGACGCGATGCGTTCAAGCAGCAACTCTTTGATCTGTTGGTACAAAGGCCGAAAAGTGGGTCCCTTGAGGGCTTCCATGGATAGCGTGTCCTGTGCTTGAGCGCGGCGAGATGTAGAGGTGTCGCAAAGTATACCGGTGATCCCGCATGAAGAATATCTCGTTGACTATCATATGTCTTATGTCTTATACATGACTTGGCGTGAGCTAATGATGTCAAACAGGAGAGAATCATGAGTATCGATTTTGTGGTTCACGACGCTGACGATGCCGTCGGGGTTGTGGTGGTGGAGGGGGTTACGGCGGGGCAGAAACTGACCGGCTGGATCATGGATCAAGACAAGACGCTGGCAGATTTTGTCGTGCTTGGGGCTATTCCGATCGGCCACAAACTGGCGATCCGTGATCTTCAGGAAGGCGACGCGGTCATCAAATATGGCGTGGACATTGGTCGTGTAGTGAAGCCCATTCGCAAGGGTGAACACCTGCATGTCCACAACGTAAAAACCAAGAGGTGGTGAGCATGGAAATCAAAGACCGCAAGTTCATGGGGTATCGTCGTGAAAACGGACGCGTCGGGGTCCGCAACCACGTCATCGTCTTGCCCGTGGATGATATTTCCAATGCCGCCGCCGAAGCCGTGGCCAATAACATCAAAGGCGCCATCGCGCTGCCTCACCCTTATGGCCGCCTGCAATTTGGCGAGGACCTTGAGCTGCATTTCCGGACATTGATCGGAACCGGCTGCAACCCAAATGTCGCGGCTGTGATTGTCATCGGTATCGAGCCCGGCTGGACCGGTCGCGTCGTGGACGGCATTCGCGCTTCCGGAAAACCGGTCGAGGGGTTCTGGATCGAACAGAATGGCGATCACAACACCATCTGCTCGGCTTCACGCAAGGCTCGGGAATTTGTCCAGAACGCTACCGAACTGCAGCGCGAAGAATGCGATATCAGCGAGTTGTGGGTATCCACCAAGTGCGGCGAGTCTGATACCACCTCCGGCTGCGGCGCCAACCCCACGGTCGGCAACGCTTTCGACAAGCTTTATGCGCAAGGCTGCACGCTGGTATTTGGCGAGACATCCGAACTGACCGGCGGCGAGCATTTGGTCGCCGAGCGCTGCAGCACACCGGCGGTACGTGAGAAGTTTCAGTTCATGTTCGATCGCTACGCCGCCATGATCGATCGCTGGAAAACCAGCGACCTGTCCGAGTCGCAGCCGACCAAGGGCAATATCGAAGGAGGGCTGACGACCATCGAGGAAAAAGCCCTGGGCAATATCCAGAAGATCGGCAAGCAGTGCCGGGTCGATGGTGTATTGGATAAAGCCGAAGCGCCGACCGGATCGGGATTGTGGTTCATGGACTCATCATCCGCTGCCGCCGAGATGGTGACCTTGTGCGCTGCTGCGGGTTATGTCGTTCACCTGTTCCCGACCGGACAAGGCAACGTGATCGGCAATCCGATTCTTCCTGTCATCAAGATTTGCGCAAACCCACGGACCTTCCGCACCATGGGTGAGCATATCGACGTCGATGTGTCTGGGTTGTTGCGTCGGGAAATCAACATGGATGAAGCCGGTAACAAGCTGCTGGAAATGACACTGCGCACCGCCAACGGCAGAAACACCTGTGCCGAAGCGCTCGGGCATCGCGAGTTCGTACTGACTCGCCTTTTCGAAAGCGCGTGACACGCCAGTCGTTGAAGTAAACAGCCAGTGCTTTGTCTTGAGCGGTGTGACGGCAGTGAGTCGCACCGCTCGATGCACACAATCGCTGTGATTTTGAGTCAGGTACCACGTTGGATCAGTCGACATTGAGTCGTTGTCATCGACAAGACTCAGTCGTTGCAGGTTCGGCTGAAGAGCTACGGAATAATAAAAATAACGCTGCCCTTTTCCGTACGGCTGGCATGTACCGCGAATCGGTACTCGGTATGGGCCCAGGGTAGCTCCTGAACAGGAGATACCGTCTTGCGCTTTCTCAAAAATCTGTACATCCAGGTCCTCATCGGGCTGTTTGCTGGCATTCTCGTGGGCTATCTGGCACCCACGTTCGGCGTTCAGATGAAGCCCTTGGGTGACACGTTCATTCGTTTGATCAAGATGCTGATCACGATGGTGATCTTTTGTACGGTGTCGGTTGGCATTGCCCGTATGGAGAGCCTCAAAGAAGTAGGTCAAGTCGGGTTCAAAACGATTGTGTATTTCGAGGTGATCACGACCGTGGCCCTGGTGCTGGGTCTGGTGGTTGCCAATCTGGTCAAACCTGGCGCCGGCCTGAACATAGCCCCTGCGTCACTTGATCCCCATTCCGTGGCGGACCTGGTCAACAAGGCTCATTCCATTGGGTCGGTCAGTTTCCTGGATCAGATAGTGCCGAACTCCGTAGTCGGCGCCTTCGCCAATGGCGACTTGCTGCCGGTATTGCTGTTCTCGGTATTGTTTGGTGTGGCCCTGTCGATCATGTCCACACGCAGTCAGATCATTTCCAAAGTCGTCGAGCAATTTGGCGATGCTTTGATGCGTATCGTCGAAATGATCATGCGTCTCGCGCCTTTGGGTGCTTTTGGCGCAATGGCATTCACGGTCGGCAAATTCGGTATCGGAACCCTCCAGCAGCTGGGCATGTTGATTATCTGCCTGTATGTCACCAGCATTCTTTTTGTGGTGATTGTCCTGGGTGGCATCAGCCGGTATGCCGGGGTGAGTTTGTGGGGGTTGATCAAGTATTTCCGTGATGAGCTGCTTATCGTGTTGGGCACCTCCACGACGGAATCAGTGTTGCCACGGCTCATGAACAAGCTTGAACGCTTGGGCTGTAACAGATCAGTCGTCGGGCTGGTGATTCCGACCGGTTATTCCTTCAACCTGGATGGCGCCGCTATTTATCTGACGATGACTTCGATGTTCATCGCTCAGGCAATGAATATCGATCTGACCTGGACTCAGCAATTGGGCTTGTTGGCGATTCTTTTGATCACTTCAAAAGGCGGTGCGGGAGTTGCCGGTGCCGCGCTGATTGCACTCACCGCGACCCTGGCCTCGCATAGCATCATCCCGGTCGCAGGCATTACGCTTATCTTGGGTATCGACCGGATTCTCAATGAGGTTCGGGCGCTGGTGAACATGCTTGGCAATGTGGTTGCGACCATTGTCGTTGCGCGCTGGGAAGGTAAATTCGATATCGAGATGGCCAGGAAAGTCTTGAGTTCCTCTCGAGAAGATCAGTTGGCGGCAGAGAAATGCGCTGCGGGTTTGATCGACTCCGATCCTCAAGCCGAACTTGAGCTTGCCGCCAAGAGTTGAGCCCTTGGCAACAGCGTCTTGGCTGGAAGCGACACCGCCTGCTTGTTGGGCAGGGTCGCTGTCAGCCGCAAAACCAATGTATCGAGTGCAATTGTCGGGTGATCGCCATGAATAAAATCATCAGAGTGGAAGATGCGCATGAGTTGGCCTTTGAGGCGTTGCGCGGTGTGGGAATGCCTGAAGAAGCGGCGCAGATTACTGCCCGGGCATTGGTAGCGGCTGAGCGTGACGAATTGTCATCGCACGGTTTGGCGCGCCTGCCTTTTTATCTGGAGCAGGCATTGAGCGGCAAAGTTAATCCGAAGGCGCAGGCGCAGGTCAGTGTTCGCGGAGCCGTTGTACGGGTCGATGCCCAGCACGGGCTGGCTTTTCCTGCGGTCAGCGCCGGTCTTGAAAAGGCGATACCCCTAGCCCGTGAGCTTGGGTTGGTGGCGGTCTCGATTGCTCATTCTCATCACTTTGGTGTGGCTGGCTATCATGTGGAGCAGGTGGCGCGACAGGGGCTGCTTGCGCTGGCCTTCAGCAATGCCCCCTCGGCCATGGCGCCATGGGGCGGTAGCACTCCGCTGTTTGGCACCAATCCCATTGCTTTTGCATCGCCACGCCAGGATGCAGAACCCGTCGTCATCGACCTTTCGTTATCAAAAGTCGCACGCGGAAAAATCATGTTGGCAAAAAAAGCCGGCACCTCCATTCCCGAAGGCTGGGCCATCGATTCGGATGGACATCCGACCACCGATCCGGACGCTGCGCTGGCAGGAAGCATGGTCCCGGCCGCAGAGGCCAAGGGCGCAGCCCTGGCGCTGATGGTTGAGTTGCTGACCGCCGGACTGACCGGTTGTCATTTCGGCTATCAAGCCAGTTCCTTTTTCGATGCCGAAGGTGACGCGCCGAATGTCGCGCACCTGATGCTGATCATTGACCCGCCATTTTTCGGCCCCGGTTATCCCGGGCATGTTGAAGCCTTGTTCAAGGCAATGCTGGCCCAAGAGGGCGTGCGATTGCCCAGTGAGCGTCGTTATGCCGCCCGGAGCAACCATCACACCCACATCACACTGCCTCAAAGTCTGATCGTCAGACTGGAAGAATTCGGACGGAGACAGCAGGGGCAACGACTAAGGCTATAACCCAGTTGAACATAATTTATTCATCCGATGTTTTTTGGATAAGCGTGCCAAACTGTCTGGCTCGTGTAAGTCTGTTGTCTAAATTTACTTTCACACCATGCACGCCTATGAGTCGTCGTTGCCATGCCGTACGCATTGCCATTGAGCCGCCTTGGACAGCACCTGCTGTATGAGAGCGGCGGATGTAAATATGCCAATCCGTTCGCGATAGGCGTGGACTTGTTAGGATTCGGCCTGCTGCGAAGCACGATAACCGAATGGGATAGTATGTAACTCGGAGCACTCAAATGTGGGCGGCTTGGCCGCCAGTGCACTAAGAGTGTGAAGGCCCATTATATGGGAGGGGAGAGCGACCGTAGTGCTGCTTGGGTAGCCCGGTCGTCCGCCAATCCCACAACTGCATAGTTATAGCCATTTCCCGACCAATAGTCAGTCTGGAGCTCACCGTCTCGCCGGGTTCCATGGGGGAGCGGGTGGCGGCGGCTGACAGGTGGTCGAATGAAGAAGCTCACCGTTCGCCCCGATGCGTCCTTATATATCACCGTTGCGGCTGCGCCTTGTTCGGTTGACACCAACCGCCCTTTGACTGGCTTGAAACCAGCTGCCAGAAGATCAGGAAGTCGATTGGCCGAAGCGAAATTGGCATCAATCCAGTCTTGAACGTCACTGCTTTCCGAGGGTTTCCAGTCGGATGCCACATCGTCTTTGAGTGCAAACATACGATAGGCTTGAACGGCGTCCGCCATAGGAGGCGTGCCTGACATGCTCATTCCTCTCATTTGCCAGCCGCAAAGCCCCCCGACACTCACAGCCATCAGTACCACCGCGGCAGTTGCATATTGTCTGGCGCGGTTAGGCAGAAGGCGTTTGCGTATGAAAGCTGGATCAAGCGTGGGGTTTGGTGCCAAATGTAACTCATCCCTCATCAACGCGCGCAAGCGTTGCGCGTCCAGTTGCCAGGCCTGAACCTGTGCATATAAAACCGAATTGGACGCCAGATATATTTCAAGGGCCTGCCGATCGGTTTCGCTGAGATGACCATCGACGTAACTGTGCAAATCGCATTCGGAAGGGGGCAACGTAATCACTTCACTATCCCCAACATTGTAGTGTTAATTTCACCATCACTAAGCAGGCGCAGCGCCTGGCGTGCGCGAGAAAGTCTCGACATCACCGTTCCCACTGGCACACCAAGGATTTCCGCGCAGTCATTGTAACTCAACCCTTCGACTGAGACCCAAAGCAATAAAGCCCGCTGTTCGGTATTGAGCCGCTGGAACGCATCCAAAGTCGACCTGGCTACGACAGTGCGCTCCACGGAAGGCTCGAAATCATCTTCCTTGCTGCGTGTGAAGAGTTCAAGCATGCGGCTGTACCGGCGTGAGCGCCGGTGGGCGTCGAGAAATTGTCTGTATAGGATGGCGAACAGCCATGCACGCAGATCACCCTCTGGTCGTTTACCACCCCACGACGTCAACGCTTTCTCTAGGCTCGATTGCACTAAATCATCTGCACTGGGGGCATCTCGCGTCAATGACAAAGCAAACCGCCGCATGCGCGGCAGCAGTTCACGCAATTGTTCATCCAGACCATTCATGAGGCAGTTTCCATTTCGTCCTTCGGATATAGCAAGACGTCCGTTTTTAGACACTTGTTTGGTGCTAGGGAATTCGCGGTTTACTATGGTAAACCGCTTATTACCGCGCGGTCGTTAGTTAGCCGAACTTTAAACCGACCCAACAGTGCACTCGCACTAAGGTCGAAAAACGGCGCTGTTTGAGCAACTGGGCTCGTCCAAGCATTGGATCAAATAGACGCACGTAGTTTCCGACGAACGCGTTGAATTGCTTCATCGTGGAGAGGTCCCACAATCGCGTAGTTGTAGCCAGCGCTTGACCAATAATCTGCCTGCAGATCTCCGTCTTGGCGACTGCCCCGTGGAAGCATACGGACATTCTCACCCGAAGGGCGGATGTAAAAGCTCAGGGTGCGGCCTTTCTGATCTTTGTAAATAATCATCGCTGCCGCTCCTTGTTCAGTACTGTTCATACGCCCGCTCACTGGTTTAAATCCGGCAAGCTCCATGTCAGGCAAACGCTCCGCTCTGGAGAAGTTTCGGTCCAGCCATTGCTGTGCGTTGCTTGCATTTCCTGCGTTCCAATCTCCGGAAAACTGATCTTTTAGCGCAAACATCCGGTACGCCTGCACCGCATCCGCCATGGGCGGGACGGCACTTGTAATAGACGATTCGCGGCTCTGCCAGCCGCTCATGCCCCCGACGGCGGTGGCTATGACCAATACAAAAGCCATAACGAAACGCCTGTAGCGGTTGTGGCGGATGCCTGTCCGGATGAAAGCGGGATCTAGCGCAGCATTTACCCCGCGCAGAAGGTTACCGGTTAATGCGGCACGTAAAAAATAGGCGTCTGTTTGCCAATCCTTGACCTGATAGGCTACATCTGGATGTCCGGCAAGCCACGCTCCCAACATCACTCGGTCAACATCGTTGAGTTGATGATCGATATAGGCGTTCAGCGCGTAATCACTAGGGGGCAGATTAATCATTTCAAATTCCGCAGGGCAGAGGATTATTACGCCATCAGTGATGGCCAGCGGTACCCTGTCTGCAAGTGTTCTCAGGTCAGCGCATAAGAGGGAGACGATGCGGGGCCGTATTTATTCCTAAACTTTTACAGCTAAAATCAGGTACGACGGGGTTGGCTATGGGTAGTACTAGCGAGATTGCTCTGCCGAAAGCCCTTCGTCGGTCGGTGCCAGGACATTCTGTATTGATGACGACCCGTGAAATGCTCTCTAAGTCGAATGCCAAGCGGAGTCCAATGACCGTTGTAACCGAATACGCCAAATTTCTTTCTACGGACCTGTCATTTGTGGCGTCCACCGTGAACCAACAGACCCTTTTTAATGGTTCGACAGCATCCCTAGATTGTTACTTCTGGCAGCTATTGCGCGCCAATGTCTACGGGGTTCGATAAAATTGTCAGTGGCCATGGAATAACCTGTCTTCGTCTACGTCTTAGGGGCTTAAGAGAGACAACCGAACACCAAATCATTCTGGAAACCACACCCCTAACTCGACCTTGTTGTTTCGCGGGATCAAAAACATGCCAGACCTGAAGCACATACACCCATGGTACCAACCCGGAGACTGCCATTGTCACGCTACATCCGATGCGGGATTTGAGGTGTCTGCACAGAGGAGAAGTGCTATTTGAGCAAACGAGCAAACGAGCAAAGCATCAAGCGAGGTGTTGGGAAGTCCTCGGCATCGGCTGTCTTGACCCAAACGTTCGCTAGGCGTATGACGGGCCTTTCGATTGCCCCTTCGCCAATGCTGGCGCCAGACTTCGTGCGCTTTTTTTAACGCAGCGCCAAAACGCCGAAGTAAGCTTCCGCGTAAGTGATCAACTACATAGTCGCGCGCATTAAGTAACGCGAAATCCCTATTATCGAGCAATCTGCAGAACTGGTGGAGCGGTCGAAGAGATACTCCTGTTACAGTGTAGAACGGTTATATTCTTGCGTTTAAAAATCTAGGACGTTGGAGTTGATCATTCATTATCGACATAACCTGTTGCTAATTGAAGACGTCTAGTAGCAAAAGACAAGGCAGGAGTCGAGATGTCAGATAATGACTGATTCACCCAGCGTTATGGAATTAATACACCATTCCAACGAGATAAAAATTTCATTCCGGGCAGTGCCACCGTTCGTGCTGCACTAATTTCAGTGCGTTATGGAAATGCTAAATGCTACGCCTGGTTGTTTGAGCGTATGCCTCCGGCCATCACGCCTTGCGTAACTAAACTGGTTGCCACTTATGCGGCAGTAGCTGGTCGATTTCACTCGCCCGCTGCGTCGGCAGGCGCGTGAGAATATCCTTCAGATAGGCATACGGATCATAACCATTCAACTGCGCCGGCTGGATCAAGCTCATGATCGCAGCCGCCCGTTTGCCGCTGCGCAGCGAATCTGCGAAGAGCCAGTTCTTGCGCACCAGTGCCCACGGCCGGATCTGGTTCTCCGCCCAATTGTTGTCAATGTGTACGGCCCCGTCATCGAGGTAGCGCGACAGCGCTGCCCAGCGTTTCAGGCTGTAATCCAGTGCTCTGCCGGGCATTCTGAAGAATGGAGAAAGCGGCCGGCCCGGAGCTTTTCGGCAGCTGATACAGCGCTTGGGTGATCATCTAAAAGAGTTGGACCGACAGGTAGTGCAGCTTGAACGGGAAATTCAACAGTGGCATCGCGGAAACGAAGGCAGTTGTCGGCTTACGCAGATACCAGGCGTTGGACCGATCACAGTGAGCGCCCTAGTGGCATCCGTAGGTGATTCAAAGAGCTTTGCCAATGGTCTACAGATGGTGGCATGGCTGGGGCTGGTGCCACGACAGCATTCAACTGGAGGCAAGTCCACGCTGTTGGGTATTAGCAAGCGGGGTGACTGTTATTTGCGCACCTTGATGGTTCATAGCGCAGGAGCTGTGGTTCGCTACGCCGAAAGTAAAACTGATCCCTCGGCGGATTGTTGAAGGGTTTGCTGGGACGCCACAACACGAATGTGGCAGTAGTTGGTCAGGCCAACAAAAAAGCTCGGACTGCCTTGGGGCTGTTGACTCACGATCGCAGATTCCGCTCCGATTACACCCCTGTCGTCACAGGGGTTTAATCGAGGCGGCGGAGTCAGGTGATGATGCGTTATTAGAAGGAGTACTTCCAAGGTTGCCCCGGCAATCATGACGGGATGGCAAGACAAGTAGGACCGGGATCGGGTAACTCTGCCCTCTCACAGGCGCTTCGAGCGCGTGGTGGTGATAAGATCCCGATCAGCGAATTCCATCAGGGACAGAAGCAGAGCTACACATAAAGTCCGGATGTACGGCTGCAATCTCAACCCCGTCAGTGTTCTCACGAATTGAGCGCTAGGCAAACTGGGGGCGTCCATGAATGTGAGAGGACGCCGGCTGTAAATGCCTCCTACTCGATCCTGGAATTTAGAGCCCTACCAGTCGATACCCCACCTGCAACTCGGTAATAAAGTACTGCGGTTGTGCGGGATTCGCCTCCAGCTTCTGGCGCAGATGGGCCATATGTACGCGTAGATAATGGGCGCGTTCTACGTAATCCAGACCCCAGACTTCCAGCAATAACTGCCTGTGCGTCAGCACTCGGCTCTGCCCGCGAATCATCGCGCACAACAGGCGGTACTCGATGGGCGTCAGGTGTACCGGCTGGCCTTGGCGACATACCTCATGGGTGGCCAGGTCGACTTCAATCTCGCCAAACGCCACTTTGCTGGTGGCTGTTACGGTGCCGGTTTGCCCATGTCGACGCAGTTGTGCGCGGATACGTGCCAGCAGCTCGGGCACGCTGAAAGGTTTGGTCAGGTAGTCATCGGCACCAGCATCCAGGGCGGCGACTTTTTCCTCTTCGCGATCCCGCGCCGACAACACCAGGATCGGCACCGCCAGCCATCCCCGCAATTCGCTGATCAACTGTTTGCCGTCGCCATCCGGCAAGCCGAGATCGACGATCACCAGGTCTGGCTGGCGGCTGGCGGCATGGATCAAGGCACGCTTGACGCTGTCGGCCTCGAAGACCTGGAAGCCTTCATCTTGCAGGGCGATACCGACAAAACGGCGGATATTGGCCTCGTCTTCAACAATCAGAATGCGCGCAGTGCTCATAGGGTTTCCATGGATGGCGGGGTGCCCGCCGGTAAAGTGATGACGAAATGCATGCCGCACTCGGTACCGGGGTTGGCCTCAATGCGACCGCCATGGGCTTCGATAATGCGCTTGACCAGTGCCAGCCCCAGGCCGATGCCCGCGACGGCGGACTCCTGCTGGCCGCGAGTGAAGGGTTCGAACAGGTTGTGAGCAGCACAGCCCGGCCCGGTGTCGTTGACTTCCAGCAGGATCTTGTCCCCAGCCTGGCGGGCGCCAACAGTAATGCAGGTGCCGTCGGGGGTGTACTTGGCGGCGTTGTCCAGCAGGTTGACCAGCACCCGTTCGATCAATACTCCATCGACCTCCACCAGTGGCAACTGCGCGTCCATGGCGGTGTGCACGACGTGCCGGGCCAGCGGTCCGCGCAACTGGCGCAGGGCGCTGCCGACGATTTCTTCCAGGGAGTGCCATTGCCGATTGAGTCGCACTCCGTGTTCTTGCATGCGGGCCATGTCCAGCAGGTTTTCAATCAGCCGTTGCATGGAAGTGGCTTGTTCGTGGATGTCGTGCAGCAGGTCAGTCAGCGGCCCGGGTGGGGCGTGGGGCAGTGCGGTGTCGGCGGCGCCGATCAACGTGGTCAAGGGCGTGCGCAAATCGTGGGAAATGGCGGCGAGCAGGGTGTTGCGCATTTTCTCGCCTTCCATCTGCACCAGTGTGCTTTGCGCCACTTCGACGAAATGCACACGCTCCAGGGCGATCGCCAACTGGCTCATGCAGGCTTCCAGCAACCGGCGCTCTTGCGGTTCGCTGAGGCGTTCGCGCTGGGCCAGTTCCAGCACCAGCACACCGCGTACGCGCATCGGTGCCTTCAATGGCAGGTAGCAACCTTTGGCGGCCGCGAGGGTGTCGGTGCCCTGGCCCGCCGGGCGGCCATGGTCGTAGCTCCATTGGGCGATGCCTTCATCGATGGGCAGCACGTCCGCGCCAACGCTACGGAGACGGTCTTGCGCATCTGGCAACGCCAGGCCCACCCGCGCCTCGAACACGCCGCTGAAGGTGCGCAGTGCCACTTCGCTGATCTGCTCCACGGTCAACGCCGCCGACAGGTCGCGGGCCAGTCGCGCCAACGACGTTGCACGCCGTTCCCGGGCCGCGGCGGTGCGTGCTTCATGGCGTAGGCGGGCGGTGAGTTGCCCGGTGATCAAGGCGATGCCGAGCATCAAGGCAAAGGTGAAGAAATACTGGGTGTCATTGACGGTGAAGGAATAGCGCGGCTGCACGAAAAAGAAGTCAAAACACAGCACCGCGAGCATCGCCGCCCAGACGCCGGGACCGCGCCCATAGCGCAGGGCCACCAGCACCACGGTGAGCAAAAACACCATGACCACGTTGGCCAGGTCGAACACCTGAAGCAGCAGCGCGGCGATGGCGCTGGCGGTGAAGCAGGCCAGGCTAGCCCAGACATAGGCCAAGGTGCGACCCGGCGCAGGTGGTGGGTTTTGAAGATTTTTGACTGGGACGCTGGCGGGTAATACACCGTGGGCAATAACGACCTGATCAATCTGCGGATGGTGACGGCTGATTCGATCACTGACTGACTGGTGCCAGAACCGCCAGGCCTGGCGGGGATGATGGCCAAGCACCAGCCGGTTGGCGTTGTGCTCACGGGCACAGGCTGCCAGCGCCTCGGCGACGTCCATGCCTGGCAGCGTTGCGGTATCGGCGCCAAACTCGGTGGCCAGGGCCAGGGTTTTCATGGCCGTCAGATAGCGCTCGGCACCGCGACCTTGGGCCGAAGCCACATGCACGACGATCCAGTCTGCCTCAAGCTTCTGCGCCAGCCGCGCCGCTTCACGCACTAGGCGTTCATCACCGGCGTCGCCCGCCACGCCGACCAGCAGACGCTCGCGGGCTGGCCACAAGGCTTTGATTGAGCGTTCCCGACGATACACCCGCATCTGCGTGTCGACCCGGTCGGCCGTGCGGCGCAGTGCCAGCTCGCGCAGGGCCAGCAGGTTGCCCTTGCGGAAAAAATGCCGTGACGCACGCTTGGCCTGAGGCTCCAGGTAGACCTTGCCGTCCTTCAGGCGCTGCAACAGGTCATCGGGCGGCAGGTCGACCACCACCACTTCGTGAGCATTGTCGAACACGTGGTCGGGTACGGTTTCCCGCACGCGGATACCAATGATCCCACTGACAAGATCGTTAAGGCTTTCCAGGTGCTGGACGTTGAGGGTGGTCCATACGTCGATGCCGGCGCTGAGCAGTTCTTCAACATCTTGCCAGCGTTTGGGGTGGCGCGAGCCAGGCGCGTTGCTGTGGGCCAGTTCGTCGACCAGCAGCACCGACGGATGCCTGAGCAGGGCGGCGTCGAGGTCGAATTCGGTAAGGGAGACTTCGCGGTGTAACAGGGCGGTGCGGGGCAGTTGTTCCAGACCATGGAGCAGGTCGGTGGTTTCCTTGCGACCGTGGGTTTCCACGACGCCCGCGAGCAGGTCGCGGCCCAGGGCGACTTCTCGTTGCGCTGACGCGAGCATGGCGCAGGTCTTGCCCACGCCGGCGTTGGAGCCCAAGTAGATACGCAATTTGCCGCGCAAGGAGGCTTGTTCTTCCTGCTGGAGTCGGGCCAGCAAGGCGTCGGGGTCGGGGCGATCTTCGTTTAATGCGGGCATGTCATTCCTCAAGAGAGTCTGTAGGAGCGAGTTTGCTCGCGCAAAACCTGAGAGCGCCGTTGGGTGTCAGGTTTCCCGCGTAATCGTTAACGACCTTCGCGAGCAAGCTTGCTCCTACAGGGGAGTTGGTCCGTTACACCAGACCTAGTCCAGTCAACACCATGTCAATTACCTTGATCCCGGCAAATGGCACCAGCACCCCACCCACGCCATAGATCAGCAAGTTGCGGTTAAGCAACGCCGCCGCACCAATGGCCCGATAGGTCACGCCGCGCAGCGCCAGTGGAATCAACGCGACAATGATCAGCGCGTTGAAAATCACCGCACTGAGAATCGCCGAGTTGGGGCTGGTCAGGTGCATGACGTTCAAGGCACCGAGCTGCGGATAGGTCGCCACGAATGCCGCCGGGATGATAGCGAAATACTTCGCCACGTCGTTGGCGACGCTGAAGGTGGTCAGGGCGCCACGGGTCATCAGCATCTGTTTGCCGACCTCGACCACTTCGATCAGCTTGGTCGGGTTGCTGTCCAAGTCGACCATGTTGCCGGCCTCTTTCGCTGCCTGGGTGCCGCTGTTCATTGCTACCGCCACGTCGGCCTGGGCCAGTGCAGGAGCGTCGTTGGTGCCGTCGCCGGTCATGGCGACGAGCTTGCCCTGGGCCTGGTAGTCGCGGATCAGTTGCAGCTTGTCCTCCGGGCGAGCCTCGGCGAGGAAGTCGTCGACACCAGCCTCCACGGCAATCGCCGCTGCGGTCAGGCGGTTGTCGCCGGTGATCATCACCGTCTTGATGCCCATGCGCCGCAGTTCCACGAAGCGCTCCTTGATACCGCCCTTTACCACGTCTTTGAGCTCTACCACGCCCAGTGCCTTGGAACCGTCGGACACCACCAGCGGCGTGCTGCCGCGCCGTGAGACTTCATCGACCTTGGCCTGTAACGCCGCCGGAAAGCTCCCACCCAAGGCTTCGATATGACTGCGAATAGCATCCGCCGCACCCTTGCGAATGGTCCGGCCCTCGGGTAGGTCGACGCCGCTCATGCGGGTTTGTGCGGTGAAGTGGACAAAGCTGGCACCCAGGGCGTTGATGTCTCGCGCCCGCAGGTCGAACTTCTGTTTTGCCAGCACCACAATGCTGCGACCTTCAGGGGTTTCATCGGCCAGGGACGCCAGTTGCGCGGCGTCCGCCAACTCGGCTTCCTTGATGCCTGGTGCCGGCAGGAAACTGCTGGCCTGGCGATTACCCAGGGTGATGGTGCCGGTCTTGTCCAGCAACAACACGTCGACATCGCCAGCCGCCTCGACGGCCCGGCCTGAAGTGGCGATTACATTGGCCGACATCATCCGGCTCATCCCCGCCACGCCAATGGCTGAGAGCAGGCCGCCGATGGTGGTGGGGATCAGGCACACCAGCAACGCCACCAGCACTGTGGCACTGATCACGCTGCCGGTGCCGCTCATGGCTACGGCGAAAATCGAATAGGGGCTCAGGGTGGCGATCACCAGCAGAAACAACAGGGTCAGCCCCACCAGCAAAATGTTCAGGGCTACCTCGTTGGGCGTCTTCTGGCGCTTGGCGGACTCGACCATGGAGATCATGCGATCGAGAAACGACTCACCGGGGTTGACGCTGATGCGCACCACCAGCCAGTCCGACAGCACCCGCGTGCCGCCGGTGACCGAGGAAAAGTCGCCACCCGCTTCGCGAATCACCGGAGCCGATTCGCCGGTGATCGCGCTCTCATCCACCGAGGCCACGCCTTCGATTACCACACCGTCCAGGGGCACCAGGTCGCCGGCTTCGATCAGCACCACGCTGTCCTTGCGCAACAGACTGGCTTCAGTGGGCAACCAGGCCGCACCGTGCCGGGGTTGTTGCAGCAATTTGGCCAGGGTCTGGCGCTTCATGCTGCGCAGGCATGCTGCCTGGGCGCGGCTGCGTCCCTCGGCCAGGGCCTCGGCGAAGTTGGCGAACAGTACGGTGAACCACAGCCACAGGGTGATGCCTAATATAAAGCCGCTGGGGGCTTCACCCGCTCCGCCCAGGGACTGGAACCAAAGCAGCGTGGTGAGAATGCTGCCCAGGTACACCACGAACATCACCGGATTTTTCCACTGGGCCTGGGGCAGCAGTTTCTTAAAAGCGTCGATGCAGGCGGTGAGCACAATGCGCCGATCAAACAGAGGTAAACGAGCATTCTTGATCATGAGGGGAATCTCTTACTCACTGGCCGCGATAGGGGGCTGACGCAGGGGCAGACGAGCGTCCAGCGCGAGGTTGAGTTGCAGCACATTGACCCGTGGCTCGCCGAGCAGGGCGAGGGTGCGGGCAGCGGTGTGGTCGCTCACCAGTTGCAGCAATTCGGCTTCGGGCATCTGCCGCAGCAGGGCCACCCGTGCCAGTTGGATCCGTGCGTTGGCCACTGAGATATGTGGGTCCAGACCGGAGGCAGAGGCAGTGACGGCATCCACCGGCACTTGCGCATCGGCGGCGAGGGCGTTCTCCTGGCGATACGCCAAAACCCGCGCACTGACCTGGTCGATCAGTTTCTGGTTGGTCGGCCCCAGGTTGCTGGCGCCGCTGGAACCGGCATTGTAGGGCTGCGACACGCTTTTGCTCGGGTCTTGCGGGTCAGCGCCGAGGGTCATGCTTGGGCGGCCGTGGAAATACTCCGGGCGGGTGAAGTACTGGCCGATCAGGGCCGAGCCGATTACCAGGCCGTCGCGCTCGAGCAGCGAACCCTGGGCCTGGAATGGGAACAACAGTTGTGCGGCAAAGGTGGTGAATATCGGGTATGCCAGGCCCGTAAGGGCCATGAAAAACACTGCCGAGACCAGCACCGGACGCAACAGCCCTTTGAATATCGATTGAGTCGTCATCAACGTGTCCTTATTTGTACGTCTGGCCGGACAGCAACTGCAGTTGCTCCACCAGCGGGCCAAGCGCGAGCGCCGGCAGGAAAGTCAGACCGCCGACCACCAGCACCACGAACACCACCAGCAACATGAACAGCGGTGTGGCGGTGGGGATGGTGCCAGCACCGGCAGGTACGGTTTTCTTCATCGCCAGGGAACCGGCCACTGCCAGCATGGGCAGCATGGTAAAGAAGCGTCCGATCAGCATCGCCAGGCCAATGGTGGTGTTGAAAAACGGCGTGTTGGCGTTTAAGCCAGCAAAGGCCGAACCGTTGTTGGCGGTACCCGAGGTGTAGGCGTACAGCACCTCGCTGAAACCGTGGGGGCCGAGGTTGTTGAGGCTGGCCATGGTGTCGGGCCACACCGAGGCGAGGGCGGTGAAACCAAGGATGCTGATGGGGTGCGCCAGTACCGAGAGCATCACCAGTTTCATCTCCCGGGCCTCGATCTTCTTGCCGAGGAATTCGGGACTGCGGCCGATCATCATGCCCACCAGGAACACCGTCAGCAGTGCGTACTGGATCAGGTTGATAAAGCCCACGCCGTCGCCGCCAAACACGCAGTTGAGCATCATCTGCGCCAGTGGCACGAAGCCGCCCATGGGCGTCAACGAGTCGTGCATGGTGTTGACGGAACCGGTGGTTGCAGCCGTGGTAGTCGCAATGAACAAGCTGCTGTCGGCGACGCCGAAGCGCAGTTCCTTGCCTTCCATATTGCCGCCGCTCTGCTCTATCGACAGTGTCTGATTGGCGCCGGCCTGGGTCAGAAATGGGTTGCCGTTCTGCTCCGAACCGTAGACCAGGGCCAAAAAGCCGATGAACATCACCAGGAACGTGCCGAAAAACACCCAGCCCTGACGCCGACGTGCCAGCATGCTGCCGAAGGTGTAGGTCAGTGCCGATGGGATCAGCAACATGCTGAGGATGTGCAGGATGTTGGTCAGCGGCGTCGGGTTTTCGAACGGGTGCGCGGCGTTCATGCTGAAAAAGCCACCGCCATTGGTGCCGACGTGCTTGATCGATTCAAAGCTGGCAACTGCGCCGACGATCAACTGTTGTTGCGCGCCTTCCAGCGTCGTAGCCAGGGCTTGAGACGCGAAGGTCTGCGGCATGCCTTGCCAGACATACACCAGCGCCATGCCCACGCACAGCGGCAGCATCACCCGGTAGAGGGTGCGGGTGAAGTCGACCCAAAAGTTGCCGATGTCCGCCGAACTGGCGCGACTCAGTCCGCGAATAAACGCGGCCGCAGCCACCACGCCGGAGGTGGCGCCGACAAACATCAGAAAGGTAATGACCGCCATCTGGCTGAAGTTAGACAGGCTGGTTTCGCCCGAGTACGCCTGCCAGTTGGTGTTGGTAATAAAGGACGCGGCGGTGTTGAACGCCAGGTCCGGTGCCTGCGCCGCCAACCCCAGGGGGTTGATCGGCATGACTGCTTGCAGGCGCAGGATGAAATAACCCAGCAGCATCATCGCCGCGTTCGACAACACCAGCGCCGAGCCATAACGGGCCCAGCCCATGGTCTCCAGGGGATCAATGCCCAGCAGGCGAAACGTCGCGCGTTCCGGCAGGGCGTGGTGGGTCCCGGTAAATACCCGGGCCAGCCACTTGCCCATCAGCACGGCGAGCCCGGTCATCAACCCCAAGACCAGCGCAAATTCCAGCAAAGTGCTTAACATATTGAGCCTCCGTTCAAATCTTGCCCATGGCAACAATGGCCATGGCAGTCGCAGCAAAAAACACCAGGGAGATGCCTACAAAGATCAAGTCGTACATGGCGAACTCCCTAGAATTTTTCGGCGCGAATAAGGGCATAACCCAGATAAGCGAACAGGCCCACGGCACATAAGCCGCTGGCGATATATATGAATGTGAGTGTCAACACGGCAAAGCTCCCCTTGTTAATAAGCCGCAATAGCGGACGCGGGGAGGTTAAGGGACGGGGTATCAAGCTCAGGCACTGATTGCGGGTGCGGGTATTAAGACGGCGTATAGATGAGTGTGCAGAAAGTCACGGTAGTGGGGTTGTTGGCGGTGGTTCAATAGAGGTGACGTAATCGTTATGGCCAATAGCCTTTTTATATGCGTTCTTTACGCGGTATTTCGAGCCCCAGTCTTGACCTGATCGTTGCACTTCCATTCGTGATGGCACTGCAACTGTGCCCCCAACGTCACTTTGATCTGTATGGGTGCGTCATGACCTGAGGGAATGCTCCCCATACGCATTGATCGATTGCGGTTGTGCATAAACGGTTATCTATACCCGCGCGAAGACTTCAAGGCGAGCCACCCGACGCGGGATGCGCGGCGTTCGCCCTCTAAAAATGGCCTGCAAAGGCAATAAAAATAGTCTGTCTGGGGAATCGCACAACATGAAATACCCATTGCGTCCGTTGGTCTTCTGGCCAACCTTTCTGATTTTGCTGGCGGCGGTAATTGCCAGTTATGTCGACCTGAATGCGTTCCTTGCGGTCAGCAAACAGCTCAATACGACGATTCTCGATAACTTCTCCTGGCTGTTCAGCGCTGGCTCGTTTGCCATGGTGGTGCTGACGGGCATCGTCTACCTGTTGCAACTGGGCAAGGTGCGCATCGGCGGTGAAAACGCCAAGCCCATGCTGAGTAAATGGCGCTGGTTCATGGTCGCGCTGTGTACCACGTTGGCAGTGGGGGTGTTGATCTGGACCACGGCCGAGCCGCTCTATCGCCTGTATTCGCCCCCCACCAGCCTGCCGATCGAGGCCGGTAGCGCGGCTGCCAAGAGCTTTGCGATGTCAACGATGTTCCTGCACTGAACCATCCCCCCTATACCATTTACGTGGTGCCATCCTTGGCGTTCGTCGGTGTTCTACAACCTGCGCAGCAATGTTTCCATTGGCGCCATGCTGCAACCATTGCTCGGCGAGCAGCGGGTCAAACGCTACGCGGGGCTGATCGATACCCTGGCGATGTTTGCCCTGGTGGCCGCCACGGCCTTGTTCCTGGGCACCGGCGCACTGACGTTGTCCGGCGGCCTGAGCCAGCACATCGGCGGCGAAACCATGCCCTTTCTCCGGGGCTGATCATCGCCTTGATCTTCATCACCTTCGTCGCCTCGGCCGCCATTGGTTTGCAACGCGGGATCGTCATGCTGTCTTCGTTCAATACCTGGATCAAGCTGGCCCTGGGGTTGCTCGTGCTGTTTTGTGGACCGACTCTGTACATGATCAGTTTCGGCGTCGAATCCTGGGTGTTCACCTCGACAATTTCTTAAGACGCAGCCTGTTTACCGGTGCCGCCAGTAGCGACACTTGGCCGCAAAGCTGGACGATGTTCTACTGGTCAGTGTGGTTCGCTTGGGCGTCGGTGAGCGCGCTGTTCCTCGGCAAGATCGGCCGGGGCTACACGGTGCGCGAATTTATCCATGTCAACATGCTATACCCGGCGTTGTTCACCGCAGCGTGGATCTGCATCTTCTCCGGGTGCAGCCTGTATTTCGATGTGCTGGGCATCGAGCATGCGCTGTACCAGATGTTTCACCAGTTGCCGGCCAGTGGCCTGATGATCGCGTTCCTGTTGTTGTCGCCTTTAATTCGTTCGTCACCCCCCGACTCCAGCACCGATGTCATTGCCAACCTGCAGCAAGGGCGTCACCGCCGATTCCGATCTGGACGGCAACGCGGCGCTCAAGATCGTCTGGGGCGTAATCATCGGCACCGTGTCTTGGGTGATGGTGGCCTTTGTCGGCATCGACGAAGTGAAGATACTCTCTAACCTCGGCGGCTGCCGGGGATGATCCAAGGGTGGCAACCTGCTGATGGAGAATTTCGGCTGGGCCGCCACCATGCTCAACTTCAGCGCTGCGGTGCCCGATCCTTCGCTGGTGGGCGAAGACGGGAAAGCCATGTGGCAAGAGCGCCTGGACGCCATACCGCTGCTGGCCAAGACCTGGCTGCAACACCAGACCCTCGATGATTATGGCGCCACGGTTGGGTCCCTACCGCCCGTCGGATCAGCGCCGCGACGATGCTCACTCCCTGTTCTTAGACTTCCTGCCGCTGACCGAGCCGCTGGCTCTGCTGGGCGACGTGCGTTTGAGCCTGCGAGTGGCCAGCGATACCACCTGCGGGCAACTGGTGGCCCGTCTTAATGCCGTGGCCCCCGATGGTCAGGTCACGCAGATTACAACTCAGAAGCCGGCACCACGGTCTCTCCGGCACTGACGGCCGAGAGACTGCCGCTCTGATAGAGCTTGCGCCACTGATAGCTGGTTGGCATTAGCGCCGTTCTGCCGAGCCACCACCGAAACACTTTGTCCCGGTTGAAGACTCTCGCGAACCATCGTCAGTTTTTGCTCCGGACTCCAGCGGCGGCGCCGCTCCTGGCCAAGTAGTTCTACATTCTTGTCGTTTCTATTAGTCATAAACACAATCGTTTGCCTATCCCTAATGTTAAGGGGGAAACGGTGCCCTGTCTTTCAAGTGGCTCGTTCACAGCCTTCGTCAGTGAAGGATCCTCTGGCATTGGATACCCGTTCTCTGACATAGCCTTTGTCCGCTTCTCCACCTTAAGATGCCCAGGGTCACACACGAAGCCTGCTTTGGAACTTAGGGCTACAAGTATCTACACCTAAATTAAGATACGACGGGGTTGGCTCGCGGGGCTGCTAGCTCGATTGCTCGGTCGAAAGACCTACGTCGGTTGGTGCTAGGACATTCTGTATTGACGACGACTCGCGCATGCTCTCAAGGTCGCATGCCCAACGGAGTCCAATGAGCGTTGTAACCGAATACGTCAAATCTCTTTCTATGGACCTGCCGCTGGTGGTGTCCCCCCGTGAACCAGGAAACCCATTTTATGGTTCGACAGCCTCCCTGGATTGTTGCTCCTGGCAGCTATCGCGCATCAATACCTACGCGTTTCATAAATTTGTCAGTTAGCCATGGAATAACCTGTTCTCGTCTGCGTCATACGAGCTAAAGAGAAACAAAGCGTACACCAACTCATTCTCGAAACCATTGCCCTAAATCAACCTTGTCGTTTCGAAACATCGCAGTCACAGGTAACTCTGGGACCAAAGACATGCCAAACCTGGAGCACATACACCTATGGTACCAACCCGGATATTGCCATTGTCACGCTACATCCGATGCGTGATTTGGGGTGTATGCACAGAGGAGATGTACTATGTGAGTAGATGAGCCTTCGCGCGCTTGTTTTAGCGCCACGTCGAAACGCCGAAGTAAGCTTCAGCGTAAGAGATCAGCAACGTAGTCAAGCGCATTAAGTAACGCGTAATCCCTGTTATCGAGCAATCTGCAGAATAGGTGGGGCAGTCGAAGAATTAGTCCTGTTACAGGGTAGAGCGGTTTCATTCTTGAGCTTAAAAAATCTAGAACATTGGAGTTGACCTTCATTCTCTCCATACCCTGCTGCTAGTTGAAGACGTCTAGTAGCAAAAGACAAGGCAGGAGTCGAGGTGTCAGATAATGATTAATTCATCCAGTGGTATGGAATTAATACAACATTCCAACGTGATCAAAATTTCATTCCGGGCAGCGCCACCTTTCGAACTGCACGAAATTCAGTGCGTCATGGATACTCTAAATGCTATGCCTGATTGTTTGAGCTACACGCTTTGTGAAAAAAAAACACACCAGTATGATTGGTCCATCTGCGGAGTCTGGAACAGCGATGAGGCAAGAAGGCATCACTATGAAAGTGAGCATCTGCAAACATTGCTCCATCTGCTCATGCGCTACGATCTGCTATGCGTTTTTTTTAGCGAAATTGACACCGTGTGTTTGGCCAAGACTCACTCGATGGACCGCAAGATTTTTGATGAATGGCATGATCCAGATCCGAAGAACAGGGCAATTTAGGCTTCGCTGGGGGGAGGCGGATCCGGCGGATAGGGTAGCTCGCGCCACAATGATCACCCCGGCCAGGACCCAGTCTTCGACTTGCCGATGAGCGCTGAACAGCTGACCTAACGCCTGTGGCCAACCGCCATTACTAATAAAACAATAATAAGGCTCGCCATGGTGTCCTGATGGCCGGACTCGTTATATCAACGGAAAAAAAGCGATAGACCGTTCGAGCCGTTCGATACAGCACTTACCAAGCATAATAAGGAAAAGACCAAAATGTTGAATTATCGAATCAGCCTGATTGCTCTGGGGATGTTGAGCGCCACACAGGCCATAGCTAACGACCAGGCCGCATCCAAGGGTTTTGTTGAAGACAGCAGCCTCAATGTGCTCCTTCGCAATGCTTACATGAATCGTGACTACAAAGACGGCAATCCTGACAAAGTCGAGTGGGGCCAAGCGGCCATCGGTACGTTTTCGTCCGGTTTCACCCAAGGCACCGTCGGTGTGGGCGTGGACGCTTTCGGTCTGTACGCACTGCGTCTGGATGGTGGCAAAGGTCGTACTGGTGCTCAAGGTATCGACTTCTTCAAAAAAGGCGACAGCGGGAACGCGGCTGACGACCTATCGAAGGCCGGCGCAGCGGTCAAATTCCGACTCTCTAGCACCACGCTGACCTACGGCGACCAGATGCCGGCCCTGCCGGTACTGAGCTACGACAACTCGCGCCTGCTGCCGGAAAGCTACACCGGCACCCTGATAACCTCCAAGGAGATCAAGGGCCTGGAGCTGAACGCCGGTCGTTTTACCGCCGAATCGCGCAAGAGCGCTGAAGGCCGTGACAGCGGTGGCCTGAAGTCGATCAACGTACTGGGCGGCAGCTACCAGTTCACCGAGCAATTCAAGGCTGCGGTCTACGCTTCCGACGTTGAAGACGTGTTGAAGAAACAGTACCTCAACGCCAACTACGTGTTCCCGATCGACAAGGATCAGTCCCTGACCCTGGACTTCAACGGCTATCGCACCAAGCTGGAAGACTCCTACGTCCGTGACAGCGGCGCCACCGGCGACGACAACAAGATCTGGAGCCTGGCGGCCACCTTCGCCACCGGCCCGCACTCGTTCACCATCGCCCACCAGCGCAGCACCGGCGACAGCAACCTGGGCTACGCCTACGGCGGCTATCAGCGCGGCCAAGGTCGTGTGGGTGACGGCGGCAACACCATCTACCTGGCGAACTCCTACTGGTCCGACTTCAACGCTGAAGACGAACGCAGCTGGCAGTTGGGCTACGGCCTCGACTTCGGCACCTTCGGCGTGCCTGGCCTGAGCTACAACTTCGCCTACGTGCGCGGCGACAACATCACCACTTCCACCAGCGAAGGCGGTACCGAGCGCGAAATCTTCAACCAGTTCAAATACGTCGTCCAAAGCGGCCCAGCCAAAGACCTCAGCGTGAAACTGCGCAGCTCGATCCTGCGGGTATCGCAGAAGTCGAGCGAGTACAACGTCAGCGGCAACGAAGTGCGTGTGTTCGTGGATTACCCGATTAACATCTTCTGAACATCGATTGAATGTTAAAACCCGATTATAAACCCCGAATGGGGGTCGCAACGCTGTTCATTTAAGCGATAGCACTGACGGTGTGATGACAGGATATCCCTAGGGGTCGCGGAAGCGACCCCTAGGGTCGACTTTGCTGATTAAGTTACTTGGATTCGCGACTGCTACGCAGCCGAACAGAGATAAATGGACTCGCCACAGATTTTCAGCATGCTCGAAAGTCTTCTTAAATGGACTGCATTGCGACGGGTGCGGTCCGTTATCGCGGACAAGCCGGCTTAATGATTGAAAAAAGCATGGTTAGCCTAGGTGTTCCGGGGATGCTACTGACGAACGAAGTTCGTGTGTGTTTACCGCATCACCGTTTTGAAAAAGTACCGGGCTGCCATGACCTCGATATCCCGCGCCCGACCCTGGCGCACTGGGTTATCTAGCGCGGCCAACACTCGCAGCCGCTGACGATTTCAACGCGCAATAGGCTACTGGCTTGCCGCGTCAACCACGGCGACGCAACACGCTGCAGGTGTTGAAAGGGGCTTACCGGGAGCGAAGCGGTCAATCGGAGATGTGGGTGCCGATCGGCGGCCGGGCAGACCAAGCGGTGATGCTTTTTGACTCTTCCATGCAGACGAGCACGGGGCGTACTGAGGCGCCTGCTCGATGGCAATCGCGGCTACGTCATGACTGATGGTTACGCCGGTTACATCGCGCTGGACGCGCCGGCCGGGTTGAGCGGTTAGGTGCTAGGTAGATGCTCCGCGCTAGTTCGTTGAAGCCCAAAAGTGCGGCCCAATTAGGCAAGACAGGGCCCACAGATATCGGGCGGAACCTGATCAATAAACTTAGGACAAATCCGTTGAAATTGGCACCTCAAAAACAGTACGTCCAACGACTCTCCGGCGGGGACAAACGTTCGAGCCTGCAGCAGGCGCTGGCACACCTAATGCCCGCGCTCCCGTTGACGCGCGTTAGAAAGAAACGCTTTGGCTTGCTCGACCGTAATCAGAGTCCTTCATATGCCAACGCTTAGCGCTCAAATGCGTTCGCAAAAGACAGTTTGTCGCAGAGGGACAGAGGCTTCTCGCGAAACCTCTCCCCCACGAGCCGTTCAGGCCCATGCACAAAACGGATAGCAATCTGCGCACAGCGGATATTACCTAACGCCTAGGAACTTTACCCTCGGCTTTACGGGACGTTAGCCGCTTTGTCGACGCTCCGACAAAACAACAACAAGAGATAAATGCCATGCGCAAAATTGACGTACATGAGGTTATCGACAACGCACGATTCAACCGCTTCCACTGGATGGTGCTGTTCTGGTGTGCCTTGATCATCATCTTCGACGGTTACGATCTGGTGATTTACGGCGTGGTGCTGCCGATGCTGATGAAAGAGTGGGGGCTCAGTCCCTTGCAGGCCGGTGCACTGGGCAGCTACGCCTTGTTCGGAATGATGTTCGGCGCGCTGTTTTTCGGCCCGCTCTCGGACAGGATTGGCCGCAAGAAAGCCATCACTATCTGCGTGATGCTCTTTAGTGGCTTTACCGTGCTCAACGGATTCGCGCGCAACCCCACGGAATTCGGGATTTGCCGCTTCATTGCCGGCCTGGGCATCGGCGGGGTGATGCCCAACGTCGTGGCATTGATGAACGAGTACGCGCCGAAGAAAATCCGCAGCACGCTGGTGGCGATCATGTTCAGTGGCTACTCGGTGGGCGGCATGCTCTCGGCGGGGCTGGGTATCGTGCTGATCCCGAGTTTCGGTTGGCAGCCGGTGTTCTACGTTGCGGTGCTCCCGCTGCTGTTGTTGCCGCTGATCATGTATTTCATGCCTGAGTCGGTGGGTTTCATGCTGCGCCAGGGACGCACTGAGGAGGCGCGCCACATTCTGCAGCGGGTGGAGCCGACCTATGTCGCGCAATCCAGCGATCAACTCGATATGAGCGAGGTGAAGGGGGCCGGCGCCCCGGTGTTGCAATTATTTCGCGAGGGCCGGGCACTGCGCACGCTGATGCTGTGGCTGGCATTTTTCTGCTGCTTGCTGATGGTCTACGCGCTAAGTTCGTGGCTGCCGAAACTGATGACCAACGCCGGTTACAGCTTGGGTTCGAGCCTGTCGTTCCTGTTGGTGCTCAATTTTGGCGCGATTTTCGGCGCGGTCGGCGGCGGCGTACTGGGTGACAGGCTCAACCTGCCGCGAGTGTTGGCGGTGTTCTTCACCGTGGCGGCCGTATCGATCACCCTACTCGGTTTTAACAGTCCCACACCGATGTTGTACCTGCTGATCGCTATCGCCGGCGCCACGACCATCGGCTCGCAGATTTTGCTGTATGCCTGCGCTGCGCAGTTCTACTCGATGACCATTCGCTCCACCGGTTTGGGTTGGGCCTCGGGCATCGGGCGCAACGGCGCGATTGTCGGTCCGTTGCTAGGCGGTGCCTTACTGGGAGTCAGCCTGCCGCTGCAACTGAATTTCATGGCATTTGCCTTGCCCGGCGCGGTGGCTGCAATTGCCATGACTGTGTTTGCCATCAGCCATCAGCGCAGCGCCAGACAAGCTCAGCCTTTTCGCCACCGTTCTCCTGGCGAGGCGGCAGGCGGCGCGTAATGAAGTCGTTGCTGCGGGACTTTTCGTAGCCGGATTCATCGCCACGGTGATTTTCTACGCCGGCCCGCTGGTGATCATTTTCCAGGCCACAGAAAACGCAAACCTTTCGCGAGAAGTGCTGTTGTCGTGGGTCTGGATTTTGGGGCCTGTTTTTCGGCATGGCCACCCACCTGTTGTTGCACGCCCGCCGCGAAAGCGTAGCGGCTGAAGCACTTCCCACTGTCGATCAATAAAAACAAGAGAAAAAACGATGAAACAGATTTTTCTAACAACCGGCTCAGTGTTGTCCACGGCGCTCGTCTCGAGTTTCTCCGCCGGTACGATGGCGGCCGAGGGCGGCTTTATCGAAGACACCACCGCCACTTTGCAAGCGCGCAATTACTACTTCAGCCGTAACTTCTCCGACATCGTCGGGACCAGCAAACAGTCGAAGGCAGAAGAGTGGGCGCAGGGCTTCATTCTCAACGTCAAATCCGGTTACACCCAGGGGCCCGTGGGTTTTGGCGTGGATGTGATCGGCCTGCTCGGTCTCAAACTCGACAGCAGTCCGGACCGGGTTAATACCGGTTTGCTCCCGGTAAAGGAGGACGGGCGCGCGGCGAATAATTACAGCCGACTGGAAGGCGCGGTGAAGGTGCGTTACTCAAAAACCGAGTTGAAGGTGGGTGAACTTCAACCCAACCTGCCGGTGCTGGCGTTTAGCGATATCCGTCTGTTGCCGCCCAGCTATCAAGGCGCAAGCATCAGCTCGAATGAGATCAACGGCTTGACGTTGCAGGGTGGTCACTTGAGTTCAACCAGCCTGCGCAACGAGGCCGGGGACGAAAAAATGCAAGCCTTGCTGGGTCATGTGCCGCAGCGCCAGGTCAGCAGCGACGGCTTCAATTTTGCCGGTGCCGATTACGCCTTTAACGATAAACGCAGTTCGGTCAGCGCCTGGTTTGGGCAACTGGAGGATATCTACAACCAGCGTTTTCTCGGCCTCAAACACAGTCAACCAATGAGCGACTGGGTACTGGGCGCCAACCTTGGCTATTACGATTCGCGCGAAGATGGCAAAAAGCTGCTGGGTAACATCGACAACCAGGCGTTCTTTTCCCTGCTGTCGGCCAAGCGTGGCGGCCATACGTTTTATGTCGGTTATCAGGGTATGTTCGGCGACAGCGCCTTCCCGAGAGTCTTTGCCAATATCTCGCCGCTGGGCAACGAGGTGCCGACCTACGAGTTCGCCTACGCCGATGAGCGTTCCTGGCAGGCGCGTTATGACTACGACTTCGCAGCCCTTGGCATTCAGGGACTCACCACCACTGTGCGTTATATCTCCGGTAATAACGTCGACACCGGCCAAGGGTTCGAGGGCAAGGACCGCGAGCGTGACCTGGACCTTGGCTACGCGGTGCAGAGTGGTCGCCTCAAAGGCCTCGGAATACGCGTTCGCAACGTGATGGCCCGCTCCAACTACCGCAGTGATATCGACGAAAACCGCCTGATCCTCAGTTACACCTGGACGCTGCTATGACTACCGAAAAGCAACAACACACATATAAAACTGGACTGCAGGTTACGCTGGATAAGTTGTCTGACTCCGTACAACAGACCGAGAAAGACATGCATTTTGCCAATCAACTGGCGCGTACGGCCGGAGAACAGGTCGAGGCGAGTGCGAGGTGCATGCAGTCTTCGGCCGGTGTGTTGGAGGATCTGAACCTCTACATGCAGCGTCTGGATCAAGTGTTCGACGAGCTTGGCCGTCAGTCTATGCGCATTGGTGCGATTGTCGGGAGCATTCAGGACATTTCCCGTCAGACCAACCTGTTGGCGCTGAACGCGGCGATCGAGGCGGCGAGGGCGGGCAGCCATGGCCGAGGGTTTGCGGTGGTCGCCGATGAGGTACGCAATCTTTCGCGTCAGGCGGCGGATTCCAGTGCGCAAATTCGGCAAATCGCCACGGGGCTGGAACAGTCCGCGGAGCAGGCGCGCAAAGGGCTTCAGCAATTGGCCTGTTCAACCCGTCTGGGTTTGGAAAAGGCTGGAGTGGCCATGCACTCGATGGAGGAAGTGCAAAGCGGCGCGGTGACCAGGGTAGAGGTGGTCGAGCGAATCATGGCGCGTCTGGTCGGTTTGCATGAGCTGGCGCTGCAGGCGAACCGAATGATTATGTAAGTGCCCGTGTTACAGGTTGCTCATACAGTTGTCCATGACCTGGTATATCACGCGATGGGGCTGATCCTGATGCTCGATTTACCATGGCCGCCGGTACGACGTCACGGATACTGCTGTTGGTGTTTTCTTGCCTACACAACCTCAGGTCCGGTGCAATGACTGATACGTTTTCGTCGTCTCAAAACGCTTAACTTCCGTCATAGTTATCTATTCTTCAATGCTGCGGAGTTGCCATGCTCATCAAAATTGCCAAAGCGTCTGACTGTCACGAGTCGGACGTCACGCCTGAATCCCTCTATATATCGCGTCGCAGTGTTTTGGGTCTCGCCGCCGCTGGATTGGCGGTCAGCAGCTTACCGCGCTGGGTCAGTGCTGCGGATGCGGCGCGCTATGCCGATGTCGAGCCGGGCCATGCGCAGGTTTGGTTCGCCGAGAAACATCCTTCTATCAAGTGGGGAGTGGTGAACGTAAAGGATGAAGCGAACACGCCCTTCAAAGATGCGACCCACTACAACAACTTCTATGAGTTCGGCACTGACAAAGGTGACCCAGCAGCCTATGCTGGCTCGCTCAAAACCGAACCGTGGAGCGTGGTCGTAGACGGGGAGGTGAACAAGCCGGGACGCTATGCGCTGGAAGATTTCATGAAGCCTTATCAATTGGAAGAGCGTATTTATCGGCTTCGCTGCGTAGAGGCCTGGTCGATGGTGATTCCGTGGATCGGTTTTCCCATCGCTGCACTGCTCAAGGAAGTGGAGCCGACGTCCAACGCCAAGTTCATCCGATTCGAAACGTTGCAGGATCCCAAGACCATGCCTGGGCAACGATCGGGTTTTGCCTTGCTCGACTGGCCTTATGTAGAGGGACTGCGTCTGGATGAGGCGATGAATCCATTGGCGATTCTTGCAGTGGGTATGTACGGACGCGAACTGCCTAACCAGAACGGCGCGCCCCTGCGGCTTATTGTGCCATGGAAGTATGGTTTCAAGAGCGTCAAATCCATCGTGCGGATTAGTCTCGTCAATGAGCAACCAAAAACCACATGGCAAACTATTGCTGCGAATGAATACGGTTTTTACGCCAATGTGAACCCAACGGTTGATCATCCTCGCTGGACGCAGGCGCGGGAGCGGCGCTTGCCGAGCGGGTTGTTCAAGCCCAACGTGCGTGACACACAGATGTTCAATGGTTACTCGGATGAAGTCTCTTCTCTATATGCAGGACTCGATCTGCGGAAGAACTACTAATGCGGTATTCGTTTTGGAGACCTTATGCCTGCTGCGATACGGCCGGTGCTTAAAGTGGGCAACTCCCATTCTGCGCTGCAGCAAATGTAACATTCGACGTTTCAGTGATTGGATACATAGTCGGTCTTGTGGTTGTGGCTGCTATAGGTTTCGCTGTTTGGAGAGTCACTTGGAAGAGCCGCAAATATAAAAGGGATTTTGCCCCTTTCTTCAGTGCCTCGCTCTGCCCTGTTCCGTGGGTCCGCCGCGAGCGGCCATCCTTGGAGGTGCGCGGTTACCCGGCTATCATGCCGGATTGCCCTCTCCGCAGAACCTGCGTTCGGCCTCTGGAGGGTCGCAACATCAAGATCAAGCGCTGTAGGCGAGCTAACGCTTGACCTGGAGAGTGGTAGAAGGTAATCGCGGACGCGGGCGCCCTGTAGGAACCAGCTTGTAGCGCAAAACGCCTGGACATCACGTTCCCTCAGACAGCACGCGCTGTCACTGGTGTCCACCTCAGAAAATAACAAGAGCATGACTGGTCCATCTGTGGCGCTTGGTGTAGTGAGGAGGCAGAGAGGCGATCCACTGTCCGCTTTCGCTCATGGATCGAACCTCCTTCCGTCAATAGAGGTGCCCGTTCAAATAGGGTAGTTGCATGTCGGAAGGCAACCAACCAGCACATGCGCGCCCGTTCAACGGTTACGTTTAAACCGCTTATGCAAAAAAGCCCCCGTTGGCCCTGGGGCTTAGGTGGCTTTTACATGTGCGCCACCTTTTCAATGAGTGAGTTTGAGAATTTCATCCTCTAACATTTGTTAGCTGCTGATTGAACCCCTCAGCCACCTGCTTAGAGCATGTGTACCCGTCGACGTAAGGGGCACAGTTTCTTTGAAAGCATCGACGCGCTTCCCGTGCCGGCGCAGCGAATCTCTGGCTGCCTTGCGGAAGCATAGGCGGCCCTTGAGTGAGGGGGGGGGCACGCGTTTTCGATTCGTAGCATCAACTACTAGTGACCTTCCGAAGATATTGAGGGAGCAGCGATTTACAAAGGGTTACATGCATTTTTCAGCGAATGCTCTATTGCGCTTCCACGTTGCTGAAAAGAATCAACGATATCGATCTGATTGCACGACATTTTTTCTCCAGAGCTCATCCTAATAAAAAGCCTCCCAGTATTTTTCAGGTTTCTAACAAGCCAACCATAGCCAGGAAATATCTCTCAGTTGAGGGGCGTCAATGATCGATTATCCGGCACTGATATGAGTCGATGGGAGGATGAGGTAATGATGGAGGTCCTTAACGCGCAGAGTTCATCCACGGGCGAATTCACTCCATTTACCCATCATGAGTTTACTGAAATTGGTTCATTCGATGCTGAGCGACAAGCTGTATTCCTCGCCCTACAATCAATGAATTTTAATCTGACACTAACCGCAGAAGTGTTGGGCATGTCAAGATCGACACTTTATTCTAAGATGAAAAAATACAACATTACGTCGCAGCGCCAGGCTTCAAAAGACAATCCCCTGATGAAATGACTGCATTCTGCTCGGTGTAGCTGATGAGGGCTCAATCACACCAAAGCAGTGCTGTTTAGAATGAAAAATTTACGTAAGAAAATCTTACACTGTAAATTTATAAGACAGAAATAATTGGAAAATTTAATACGGACTGGAGGATCACTAGTCTCCAGGGCGTGAAAACTCGTAAAAAATGGAGTTGTGGCACAATTGCTGCTTGAGTGGCTCTGCGATCGACACGTGGCACCCCATTGAGGTGAAGGTTGTGGTGTCGTCTGTATTAGGTTTTATGGGTGGTTGAGAAAGTTTGGCAGTCAATCAATGTGTTGTTAATCATTGTAGTGACGTTGAACTTTAATTAAATTCTAAACAAGGGTCAATGACATGCGAGCATTCAAGGCTATTACCTTCGATTTCTGGGGAACGCTGGTCGATGTTGATACGAGCGGTCAAGCCGGTGTGGCTGAAGTTCTCGGCGAATGTGGCTTGGCTGGTTTCGATGCGCAAGAATTCTATTTGAAATGGGATGACGCAACCGTACGGCGTTATCGCTCCGGGGTCTGGCAGCCTTACTTTAACTACGCTCTGCTTGGGCTTCGGGACGTGTTGGAGCCTTTGGGATTTGAAGCTGGAGCAGAGCGTTGGCGTCAACTCACCGAGATATTGCTATCAACGATGACGCGGGATGCGAAGCCCCATACAGAGGTGCGCGAAATCATCTCCGTCCTGAAGCGGCACTATCCGCTGATGCCGATCACCAATATGGATAATCGGTTTTTTGATTTGAATCCTTTCAGGGCTGAGTTCTCCCTGGCGACAACCGCCGAAGAAGCGAAGGCATTCAAGCCTTCGGCATTGATTTTCAAGCATGCAATTGAAAAGCTTGGAGTGCCCGCGGATCAGACCCTACACATATCTCTGTCTCAGTTCGCAGATCTTGAAGGTGCCATGCCGATGGGCATGCAAGTCGCCTGGATCAATCGGTATGGCGAACCAAGAGGTCGATTTACACCCGCTCCACTCTACGAGTTCAGAAATCTCTTGGGGTTGCGCGACGTGATTGAGGCTGCTTGGTAAGGGTGAGCTTTTTTAATTTTCGTGAGTGCGTTGTGCTCTCCATATTTTCCGTTTGAGTGTGGTGTGAGTTCGCGTTGCAGTGGACATGGAGCAGTATCGCCTGGCCGCTGCAGCGCCTTTTTTTTGGCTTTTTTAGGTGGGGTGAAGTATTGCGAAAGCATTTGATGTGGTAGGGCAAGGATGGACGGATTTTCCAGCATCAAACTTTTAGGTCGTTGTTTTGTTAGCTCAATGATTGGGCTTTGACTTCGGCATCGCGGATCATTTCGTAGCCTATTTAGCTGCACAAAATATTTACAGTGTAAAAATATTAATCGATTAAAATTTTTACGGTAGTTTAAATTTACAATTCAAGTTCGCAGAAAAATAATTATATATCAATCGCTTGCAGCTATCGCCTTGTTTGGCACCCTCTTTGCTAAATGTAAATTACATCAACAAGAGAGGTGTTTCATGGGGATTGCAAAGGATTCAACACATCACGTGGATACTCAGGTTACGCCGAGTATGACCGCCAGTTCATTCGCTACCCGCCTAGGAGAAAAGTATCCCGCGGTGTTGAGCACGCCCTTTTTGGTAAGTGAACTTGAGCGTGTTGCTGCGGACATGCTCGTGCCATTGCTGGGTGAGGGCAAAGTATCGGTGGGTGTTTCTGTAGCTATCGAGCATTTGGCACCGACCCCTGTGGGTTTGAATATCCGTTCTCACGCGCGCTTTATCGGGCAAGAAGGAAAACTTTATTGGTTTGAAGTTTGGTCCGAAGACCCAGCAGGGTCGATCGGACGTGGGAAACATGCTCGAGCCATTGTCGATCTCTCGGCTATTGAAACACGTGCTGCCTCACGCAGTTCCTCAACAACTCAAAAATAAGGAGACTTTCATGCAGCCCGAATTGTTGCACCCGGAATTCGAAACACTGCCGGAACATGCCATCCGCAATCTCCAGGATGGTCTGTGGGAACACCAGTGGGATTATGTATGTCGCACGTCAGCTTTTTATAAAGAAAAGTTTGGGGCGACAGTCGGTCAGAAGATCAGTCTTGATGATTTGCAGACCCTGCCTTTTACAGGAAAAGAAGAAGTTAGGCGTAGCCAGGAACTGAGTTACCCATTCGGCACTTACATTGCTTGCAGCAAAGACAAAGTTGTTCGTGTTCACAGAACTTCGGGCACAACAGGAAAACCGTTGCAACTGGCAAATAGTCGGCGTGACGTCGATCTTATTGCTCTTGTTGGTGGCCGTGCTCAGTACTCCGCAGGTCTGAGACCATCCGATCGCGTCGTACATTGTTTGAATTACTGTCAGTGGACGGGTGGTGTGACCGACCATATGACACTTGAAGAGGCTGGGGCGGCAGTCGTGCCGTTTGGCGTTGGCAATACAAAACTGCTCCTGGACACCATTACCGATCTTGGTGTCACCGCAATTTCCTGCACTCCTTCATATCCAGCTTTGCTTGAAAAACTTTTGCGTGCAGAGGGTCGTAACCCTCGGGACCTCAAGCTGCGTTTAGGGTTGTTCGGCGGTGAAGCCGGTCTCGATAACATCGAATTCCGCGCGGCGATGGAAGATATCTGGGGCTTCAGTGTTCGAAACGCCAACTATGGCATGTCCGAAGTACTGAGCAACTTCGCGAGCCAATGCGATCACTCCAATGACCTTCATTTTCATGGTGCTGACGCGCTTTTCATCGAAGTTTTGGACGCGCAGGATCGCAGTCAATCTATTCGCGGAGGTACCACCGGGGAGCTCGTCTGCACCCATCTGGCAAAAGAATGCCAGCCGCTGGTCCGCTTCAAGACGCGCGATGTCATCACTGTTACTGGTACCGGTCCTTGTAAATGCGGCCGTACCGGTTTCCGTTTCCGGGTAACCGGCCGTACCGACGATATGTTCAATGTTCGCGGGATCAACGTTTTTCCAAGCTCTGTTCAGAAAGCGATTTTCAGCCGGCCAGATCTCGCCTCGGGGCAGTTCCGAATCGTATTGGAAGGTTCAGGTCCTTGGGACCGTATTCGGGTCAAGGCAGAAGCGGCGGCAGGGGTAGGCGAAGAGTCCTGGGAATACGCCAGAAAGTCCCTCGAAGATGCCATTCGAACATTTGCGGGTGCAACCGCTGAGGTAATGATTCTGCCGATCGACAGTCTCCCCCGCACTGATGGCAAGACAGCATTGATCGAGAGGAAATCGTCATGAGTTACACATTGTACGAGCGACGTGACGCTATTGGTGTCGTGAAATTGAATCGGCCTGAACGATTAAATGCCATCAGTGGAGAGTTGTTGGCAGCGTTTTCGGCAGCCCTGAAAGCAGCAATTGTCGACTCGAAAGCGGCGGTTATCGTACTGCACGGCGAGGGTCGAGCATTCTGCTCCGGCGATGATCTGAAAGAATTCGGTCTTCAGAGCGCAAATGCGGCATCAATCAAAGCACATATTAGTGCGATCCAGGAAATTACCCATTTGATGATGGGTTGTGACAAACCCATTGTCGGGGCTCTCCATGGTTTTGCCGTCGGCGGCGGTTTCGAGTGGTTATTGAATTGTGACATTATTGTTGCCGCTGACAACCTTGTTGCCTTCTTTCCCGAGATGGATTGGGGCCAATTTGTCACAGGTGGCGTGACACATCTATTACCCCAGTCCATTGGTTATCAGCGAGCAATGGAACTTTTATTGCTCGGTGAGCGGCAGTCGGCCGACCAACTTCTGAAACTGGGATTAGTGAACCGCGTTACCAAACTTGAAGACATGCATGACGTCGCATTCGAAATTGCGGCGAAAATTGCTACGAAATCCCGTTTCTCGGTCTCTCGCCTGAAAAATCTTATTAATAAAGGTTTGGGCGATTCGCTGTGGAATGCGGTGAAGTTGGAAGAGGAAGTTACCATCGAGGCTTTTAGCCAGCCTGGTGCATCTGAACGTGTTCAAGGATTTATCGCAAGAAAGAAATAAACCCTAACGTTGTATAAACGTCAAATAAAAAGGGAAATAGCAAGATGAAAATCCAGCAAATTCTCACAGTATCTACCGTTCTCATGGCATTGAATACACCGTTGGTCCAAGCCAAGGATGTGGTTCTGGGTGTTGTGGGGCCTGCCACCGGTCAATATGCATCATTTTTTGACCAAATCACCCACGGTGCAAAGTCAGTAGTAGAGACGATTAATGCTAATGGCGGTGTAAACGGCGACAAGCTAGTTTTGGATATCCAAGATGACGCGTGCGATCCGAAGCAGGCAGTTGCCGTTGCCAACAAATATGCTGCTCAAAAAACTGCGGCCGTTATTGGACACTTTTGTTCGTCATCTGCCATTCCGGCGTCGGAAATATATGCTGACGCTGAAATTCCAATGATTGCCTCAGCCGCCAGTAGTCCGATCATAACTGAACGTGGTTTGCAGAACGTGTTCCGCACTTCAGGGCGTGACGATCTGTCCGCTGTTGTTGCCTATGAAGCAATTATCAAGCGCAAGCTAGGCACCCGAATCGCCATCATTAACGACAAGTCTACTTACGGACGTGGACTGGCGGAGAATGTTAAAGCCGGTATCACTGCTGCCGGCTTGCAAGTGGTCGTCGATGACACGCTGACGCAAGGCGAGAAGGATTTTTCGACTCTGGTTTCCAAACTTAAGTTGGCTAACGTCGACCTTGTTTTCTTCGGTGGCTACTTTGCAGAGGGGGGGCTTCTTGTAAGGCAGGCACGGGAACAGGGATTGAAGGCAACCTTTATGGGTGGTGACGGTATGGCGTCGACAGAGTTTGCCTCTATCGCGGGGGCAGCCGGGGATGGTTTCCTGTTTACGTTCTATCCAGATCCGCGCAATAACCCTAAAGCCGCTGATATCGTCAAAAAATTCCGCGACGCGGGCTATGAACCAGAAGGCTATACGCTTTACACCTATGCCGCTATCCAGGCTTATGCCAGCGCTGCGAATAATGCAAAATCGACAGATGGCTCTAAGGTTTCGAAATCGTTGCACACTGATTCGTTCAATACTGTCCTCGGTGATATAAAGTTTGACAAAAAGGGTGACCCGAGTACCGAACCTTTTATCATCTATGCGTGGGAAGGTGGCAAGTACAAACCACTTAATTAAGATTGTGACCATCGGCTTATGTCGCGTTTGACATAAGCCGACTTTCGATTAATTTAATTTTGGAGTTTGTAATGGGCTACTTCCTTCAGCAGACGATCAACGGCCTTACGCTGGGGGCTATTTACGGGTTGATCGCACTCGGTTATACGATGGTCTACGGGATCGTCGGAATGATTAACTTCGCCCACGGCGAGATTTATATGATCGGGGCTTTCATCTCTTTGATTGCCTTCACCGTTTTGGGGTTGTTAGGGATAACTTGGGTGCCTCTAGCAATTCTCTTGGTCTTGATAATTGCTGTGGTCTTCACTGCCATTTATGGCTGGGCGGTTGAGCGCATCGCTTATCGCCCACTTCGTCGATCGTTTCGTCTCGCGCCGCTGATCTCAGCGATAGGCATGTCAATTTTCCTGCAAAACTATGTCCAGATCGTCCAAGGCGCACGAACTCGGACGCTTCCGCAACTCTTATCCGGAGGCTATTCGCTCTGGGAACATGATGGTTTTTCTGTGCAGATCACTGCCATCCAGATTTCCATCGTTGTACTGACCTTTTGCCTTATGGGGCTGCTATATCACGCTGTCGAGAAGACCCGGTTCGGGCGTTCACAACGCGCTTGTGAGCAGGATATGGAAATGGCTGGCATGGTCGGCATTGATGTGAGTCGGACTATTTCTGTCACTTTCATGGTGGGGGCAGGGCTCGCAGCCGCCGCGGGATTGATGACCACTCTGTACTACGGCTCAGTGGATTTTTTCATCGGTTTTCTTGCCGGCGTGAAGGCGTTTACGGCTGCCGTGCTCGGCGGTATCGGGTCCATTCCTGGCGCGATGATCGGCGGACTCATCATCGGGTTGGTCGAGGCTTATTGGGGAGGTTATGTGTCTGGTGCCTACAAGGACGTTTCGGTGTTCGCCGTGCTGATCTTGGTACTGACGATTCGGCCTTCCGGCCTCTTTGGTCGCCCGCATTTAGAGAAAGTCTGAGGCAGAAATGAAAACAACAATCGCCCAAACCCTTAAGAGTGCAGTGCTCCCCGCGCTGATTACGGCTCTGCTTGCACTCCCCCTGGCGGGTTTGCAGCTTCAAGATTTTGGCGGCAAGAATGGACTGAACATCAGACCCCTTTGGGTCATTGTTCCAACCATTATTGCCTTCATCGGCCATTGCCTTGTGCAATTGCTGAGGGATCGAAATAAGCTCCAGCCTAAAGCTCCACGTCAATCACGAGCATCGACATATATCGCTCGTGTTTCACCACGCCTATTTTTGATGATCGGGATCGTAGCGGTGGTCTTTCCGATGTTGCCGTTTACAAGTCGCTACGAACTTGATCTGGCAACAACGTTTTTAATCTATGTGATGTTGGGATGGGGGCTGAATATAGTCGTTGGTATGGCAGGTCTGCTTGATCTCGGCTATGTCGCGTTCTATGCCGCAGGCGCCTATACGTTCGGTTACCTCTCCGTCAATTACGGCGTCAGCTTCTGGGTGGCGTTACCGCTCTGCGGACTAGTATCGGCATCTTTGGGCATTTTGCTCGGGTTTCCGGTGCTTCGGCTCAGGGGTGATTACCTCGCGATCGTCACGCTTGGCTTTGGAGAAATCATTCGTATATTCATCATTAACTTGACGGACATCACCGGCGGACCAAACGGGATCGCGGGCATCGCCCGACCAACCTTTTTTGGCCACCCGTTCGCAGCTACCGCAAAGGATGGAGTATCGACGTTTGCCGATATTTTTCACCTGGACTTTTCGCCGGACCATCGCTTCATGTGGCTCTATTACATCATTCTCGGCCTGGCAGCTCTCACGCTTCTCTTCACTGAACGACTGCGTCGCTTGCCTATCGGCAGGTCATGGGAAGCCTTGCGCGAAGACGAAACTGCCTGTCAGGCGGTGGGTATCAATCCTACATCTGTGAAACTGAGCGCGTTCTCGGTAGGTGCAATGCTGGGTGGGTTCGCGGGTTGCTTCTTCGCCGCGAGGCAGGGGTTTATCAGCCCCGAGAGTTTCACCTTTACAGAAAGCGCGATCATCCTTGCGATTGTCGTGCTGGGCGGAATGGGCAGCCAGTTGGGAGTCGTTCTAGCAGCCATTTTACTTGTTGGCCTCCCAGAACTAGGACGCGATTTCGCTGAGTATCGGATGGTCTTGTTCGGCCTTGCGATGGTATTCATCATGATCTGGCGGCCACAAGGTCTGATTGCCGGAAGAAAGCCGTCGATTTTAGCTCCCACGAAATTACCCCATCTTCAAGTTTCGGAGTCGCTGCGATGAAACAGGCACAGAATTCCAGACTGCTGTCTGTAAAAGGTTTGAACATGCATTTCGGTGGGATCAAGGCGATCCAGAACCTTGATTTCAAAGCCGCCAGTGGTGAGATCACCGCCGTCATTGGCCCCAACGGTGCGGGTAAAACAACGGCTTTCAACTGCGTTACTGGTTTTTACAGACCGACTTCCGGAAAAATAACTGTTGAAGGAGGCGGGGTCAGCATCAGGGTCGACAGCCTGTCGGGCCATCAGATCGTCACGAAAGCGGGCATTGCGCGTACGTTTCAGAATATACGTTTGTTCAAAGGAATGACTGTTCTGGAAAATCTGTTGGTCGCCCAACATACAGTGCTCAGCGGTGGCGGACTGTTGCAAGTCGCTGGTTTGTTCGGGTTAAAGGCCTATCGTGACAAAGAGGAGGAAGCCGTGGCGAAAGCCTTGACCTGGCTCCGGCGGATGAACCTTGTCGCACGTGCAGATGACCTCGCGGGCAATCTTTCATATGGCCAACAACGTCGACTGGAGATTGCACGCGCAATGTGCCTTGACCCCGAGTTTCTTTGCCTCGATGAGCCTGCTGCGGGGCTGAACCCGAGAGAGTCAGGAGAACTGGGCGAGGATCTGCAACGACTAAAGCTGGAGGATGGCGTCGGCGTGCTGTTGATTGAACACGACATGAGCGTCGTGATGAACGTATCGGACCGCATCGTAGTGCTTGATTACGGCAAGAAGCTGGCTGAGGGCCCCCCCGATTACATAAAGGAACATCCCGGTGTAATCGCTGCTTATTTGGGCCACAGTGACAGCTCGACATCGCTGCAGCGTCTGCCACGTGACGGGCGGGTCCCCACCACGTTTGCACCGCCAGTTCTTGCCGTTGAAAATCTCCATGTCAGCTATGGTGCGGTTGAGGTACTGCACGGTATCAACATGGAAGTTCGACAGGGTGAGATTGTCACGTTGTTGGGTGCTAACGGCGCGGGCAAGTCGACATTGCTCAAGTCCATTTTCGGCTCACCAGTTGTTGAAGAGGGGGCGATATCGTTCAGTAGTACTCCGTTGAAGGGTTTGCAGTCCCACTGTGTGGCGGACCTGGGTATTGCGCATTCTCCAGAAGGGCGCCGTATCATGCCCAAGATGACCGTTCTGGAGAATTTGCAGATCGGTGCATTCTTGAGCGATCCGAAGCACTTTCAGAATGACTTGAAAAAGGTTTTCCGCCTGTTTCCTCGATTGGAGGAGCGTGCATGGCAACGCGCTGGGACAATGTCTGGCGGTGAGCAGCAAATGCTCGCTATCGGACGGGCGTTGATGCAGCGGCCTAAACTTCTATTGCTTGACGAACCATCACTAGGATTGGCACCGCTCGTCATTCGTCAGATCTTCGATGCTATCCAGAAAATCAATAAAGAGGATGGCATCACCGTCTTGCTCGTCGAGCAAAATGCGGCAATGGCGCTCGCAATAGCAGACCGCGCCTATGTGTTGCAGACGGGGCGCGTTGTGCATTCTGGAGATGCTGAAGTCTTGGCTTCCCAATCCGAGATTAGAAATGCTTATCTTGAAGGGATGGCAGTGCCATGATTCCATTGACAGGCCAGTGATGGTAAGTGAGTTGATCGATTCTTGAGAGTGCGATAGCAATGGAAATGGTGAAAGCGGACCCACTAGTTGCCCATCTCAACGAGCTATGCGATCTGTATAGCTCCATTTTTCCTGAGGCAATGGTGGGTGTCGCAATTTACGATGACAGTTATCGATTAAGGAACTCCGCGGGTCTGATCAGGTTTCCTGCCGTGGTGCCAACAAGCAGGCGCCCGGTGGGGGATACTCCTGTCATGGGAGAGTGCAGTGGCCGCGTTCTGGCCCTGGTCAGAATGGCGACGGGGGCGTATCAAGGGGCAATCTACTTCGCGGTGTGTGCGGCAGAACCGATTTCTGAAGAGGTTCTTGTCCGGTTATGCAATATGGGTTCGGCTTTCGTGGCCCGAACGCTTGACCTGCTTGATCAGGCAAGTGCTTCGCAGCAGCTTTTCCGAGAGCAGAAAGCAATCATGGACAACATGTCGGATGGCTTGCTGGTTTTGGATCGATTCGGCGTCCTGCGTTACCTTAACGCCCCCGGGGGGCGAATGCTGGGTGTAGACCCAAAAAAAAGCATTGGTCGCGAATTACGTGAAGTCATCGACTTCGAACCCTTTATCACCCCCATTTTTTCTTCCAAAAAAGGTTACGTCGATCGCGAACTTGAAATTCGTTCGAGCCGGCTGAATCTTCATATCCTTGATACCGCAGTACCGATTATCGACGAGGAAGGAACAGTCGTTTCCATCGTCAATACATTTCACGAGATCGCACGGGCAAAACGACTTTCCAACAGAATGGCCGGCGACCTGGCTCGGTACCATTTCACCGATATCATTGGTCGTTCTCCAAACCTCACTCAGGCAGTCGCCATCGCAAAGCGAGCAGCCAACTCGGATGCGAACGTTTTACTGTATGGAGAAAGTGGTACGGGTAAGGAAGTGTTCGCGCAGTCGATTCACAATGAGAGTAAGCGAGCCGGCTCGTCCTTCGTAGCAGTTAATTGCGCGGCGCTCCCGAGGGACCTGATCGAGAGCGAACTGTTTGGTTACAGTCCTGGAAGCTTCACTGGGGCGGACAAGGCTGGACGCTTGGGTCGGTTTGAGCTCGCTGCAGGTGGCACAATTTTTCTTGATGAAATATCCGAGATGCCACTCGATGTGCAGGCCAAGTTGCTCCGGGTGCTTCAAGAGCGGCAGGTGACACGGATCGGCGGCGCCACGAGCATTGCACTTGATGTGCGAGTCATCGCTGCCGCTAACCGTGATTTGACTGAAATGGTGGCCAAGAAGGCGTTCCGGGACGATTTGTTTTACCGCCTTAATGTGCTTCGCATCGACCTGCCGTCCCTTAGAGATCGGCATGATGATATCGAGCTGCTTGTCGACCAGTGCGTTCAGAGAACGTGCACGTTGCTACATCGTTCACTTATCGAGCTCGGCCCGGCCGTCATCCATATGTTGCGCCACTACAGTTGGCCGGGAAATGTCCGGCAACTCCAGAATGTTATCGAGCGCTTGGTCAATATGACGGATGGAGATCATGTCGCAGAGATGCCGCCTGGCTGGCTACCGGACGAGAGGTCTGACATGCCTGTGTCCTTCACTACTGATGCTACGGAGTCCGTGATCACTCTTGCCGAGAGCGAGCGTCGAACGATCGTTGGTGCGCTTCGGGCGTTTGACAATAACGTCACTCAAACAGCTTTAGCACTCGGTATAACCCGACCGACCCTTTACAAAAAGCTCAAACAATATAAAGCCGACGTGTAGAAAAAGTGAGGTTGCTCTAGGGGCACGCTCATCAAATATCCCCGGAGCAGACTCGGTGTTCATGATTCGCAAAGGCTGACGGTAGCGGCGACTGATTGTTTTAATCAGCCCGCCATACCAGGGTGCTTCTCAAATACGAAAGCCATTGACCAGTTGCGTCAGACGGGAAGCCTGTTGCTCGAGATCTCCGCAGGAACGCAGCGTGGACTGCAGGTTCTCCATGCCTTCCCCACGATGTCCCCAAATCCCCAAAATCTTCTCGCGATTGAATGGCCAAGCGCTGGGTGAGATCGCCATCACCCTGTGCAATGTGACGCATAGCTGTGGCCATCAGTTGTAGCGGTCGCATGAGTACACATGTTGGTCATGTCGCGCCCCTGTCGGACGGGAGCTCATCCGGGCGTTTATGTGCAGCGTCCTCGGCGTTTTCAGTCAGCGGCAACCTAGCGGCGCGGGGGAGCGCCGCGACCGACCGACCCATCGCCAACTCCCCAAATGAGTCTGTCGTGTCGATGTAGCGCATGGCGGACTTCATGTCCTTCCAGCCGACGTAGGTCATCAGCGCCTTAATGTCCCAGCCATTCGCCGCCGCCCAAGTGGCGAAGCCGCGACGCAGTGAGTGACTGGTGTACAGATCACCAGACACGCCCGCGCGATTGAAAATTCGTCGCAGCAGTGGAATCAGGCTGTTGGCATTCAAACCGTCATCCGCCAGTTGCCCCCAGCGATTGAGCTTTCTGAAGACCGGCCCCTGTGCGATGCCGGCGACGGTAATCCAGTTGATGTAAGCCTGCACCGGACAGAGCTTCTTCAGGGCGGGCGTACGAAACGTCGTGCCGCGGTGCTGGCGATCGCCCTTGCTGTGCGGTAGGTAGAAGGTGATACCCACTTCGGCTTGCGCCTGGGTGTTTTCAACCTGCAGGCGCGATAACTCATCCCCGCGAAAACCGCGCCAGAACCCGATCAGCACCAAGGCCATGTCACGCCGGCTGCGTAGCACGGCTGCCAAATCCTGGCGGGCTGCGGCTTGCTCTGCGTCTTGCTCCAACCACTGAACAGCTTGTTCCAGGTGCTGCAGGAGCAGGGGAGTCGCTTGTTTCTCTTGGGCGGGATGCAATGCACGGATGCCCTTGATCATCTGACGCACGGTGGGTGTCTTGGTCGGATCGGGAAATCCCTGCGTAATGTGCCATTGGGCCAAGGCGGCCAGGCGCTGCTTCAGCGTGCTGATGGTGTGCTTGTCCGCGTACTCGGCGAGGTAGCGCACGATGCCATCCCCGGTCGCTGGCAAAAACCCGCCCCAGGTTACTTCGAAATGTTCCACCGCCGCACGGTAGCTGCGCCGGGTGTTGTCCCGGGTGCCGGCTTGCAGGTACTGATCCGCCTTGCTCATGTCGACCCATCCACTTCAAACGTACCTATTCCAGAATCGGACAAGGCAAAACCGGCTTTATGATGCGATAACGCTCCATTATTTTATCAAATAACGCTTTTCGTTTTGTTCTTTTTTGGTTGGTAAAATGCTATGTATATACGTGGTATGTAAAACAGTACGAAATCGTAGGAGAGAAAATGGCACGCGGCGGAATTAATAAGGCGATTGTCCAAAAAGCCCGGGAATCGCTGCTGGCTCGGGGAGAGAATCCGAGCATCGACGCCGTGCGCATCGAGTTGGGAACTACCGGCTCAAAGACAACTATTCACCGTTATTTGAAGGAAATAGAAGATTTTGACCCTCGACCGCGGGCCTCCAGAGAGCGGCTGAGTGACGAATTGACTGAGCTTGTTGCCGGCCTCTTAGAGCGAATGACGGAGGAGGGCGGCGAAGCTCTTGCGTACGCCCAGGCGCGTTTCGACGAGCAGCGCGGCGAGATGGAGCAAAAGCTCGACGGTTTGAGTGCCGAACTCACCTCATTACAGCGTGAATAGATAGTCAGAAAGGAGCGTTAGTGCTTCAAGCGGATGAGTTGCAGATTTGTCAGACAAGCCTGCAAGCCGAGCTCACCCGCAATGCACGCCTGAGCCAAAATTGCGGTGACTTGGAAATTCGCGTGCAGGAGAAGGATGAGCAGATCCGTTCTCTGGAAGAAAAGCACCTTCATTCCCGCGAGGCGCTAGAGCATTACCGCAATGCGGTCAAGGAACAGCGTGACCAGGAACAGCAACGACACGAAGGGCAGGTGCAGCAAGTTCAGGTTGAGCTGCGCCAACTCCAGCAGACGTTGATGGTCAAGCAGGACGAACTGACTCGACTCAACAGAGATAACGAGCGCTTGCTGAGTGAGGCTCGGCAGCTGGCCAAAGCGGCGGCGACGCATGAAGATGCGGCGGTTCGATTGTCCGGTGAGATTGCCACCATGAAGACAGCAGTCGCCAAGGCTGACGGTGCGAAAGAAGCGCTTCTGGAACAGCTCAGTATGTCGCGCGCGGAATCCAAGCGGTTAGAGGAGGGCCTTTCACGGGCAAGTGCGCAATTGGTCGAAGCCACGAGGTTGTCGTTGCACTATTCAGCGGAGCTCACTCAGCTACGACAAGCCGCGGGTCATCCGCACACTGACAATGAAAGCTCCACGAGATAAGGCCAGAGGAGAGTTAAATTGATCACATTTGACGCGGTGTGCCGCGGTTCGCTTGCAAGCACTCTTGACCTCAAATATGCGCATGAGCGCCTAAGTCAGATGGTTTTCGGACGATTGTTCGGGGCCACTGAAGCGCGCCGGGCGACTCAAGTCTCAAGCGAAGAAGGTGGCGCCCAAAATGAGCAGGGGGAGTCTTGATGCGTATAAGGGTAAAGAAACGCCGCTGTGAATTTCTAGGTATCGTTTTGAGTTGCATACTAAGTACACATTCCGCGTTCGCTTGCACAGCGCTTTAACTGTAAGCGACCATCACATATCAGCGATGGCAATCGGGCATAAATTGCGACGGCGACAGGCCGTACTGGGGCGATTTCCGCCAGTGACGTCAGGCCTGGATCCCCCATCCTAGAGAGATCGTTCGGGTCCGCCACCAAATGAAAGGCGTTCCACGCCCAGCCCGCAAGCCTCGTGAAAACTCTCTTACATCGACTTGATCGAAACCACTTTCACAAATCGGAATTTTTTCTTGGCCGCCCTAGTAGCTTCTTGCTCGGCTAGGAGGGTACTTAGCGTATCGGCCTCATGGACCATCTCGTGCGTCTCGCCTTCAAATTCGTTGCACACTCGAAGCGTGACTCTCAACCTGGGTGTAAATGTTTTCGCGACTTTCTTTTTCTCGGCCACTTTTGCTGGTTGCCTGATCACGATATCCGAGACGGGCTTCTGCGCTGGGGATTCACAGCATTGCGGAGCATGCTCGCTACCACCGAACAGCGCCCGGCGCATTTCTTCTTCAGTTAAATCTGAATTCATGCCAATTCTCAAGAGGGGGAGGTTATGAGCAGCGAGTGCAATTCTATCAGCATGGCGAGTTTATTCAGTCGTTAGTCCCGCCTCCTCAGATCCAATTGGGTAAAGGCGAATTGTGTGAACGTAGTGAGAAGTCGCTGGAGAGGGAGAGCAATGCTCGAATTGTTTTAAAAAAAACGGGTGAAATCTATCGCTGCGGGTAGATAAAAGAGGTGTACGGCAGGGCCGCTAATCCTGGTTCACGTACGTAAATGTCGTCACATCAACAGGCACGAGTTCATGCCTCGTGAGCGTACCTGCGTCCGGATCGCTGGCTGATGATTAAAGTATCTAGGTACTGCCACTGCCAACGGCAATCCTTCGTGGTTGGTAATGTCATCGATAGGGCATTGAACAAAAAAAGCCACAGGGGCGATGAGATGCTTGAGTTCGTTGTTGGTGTCATTCATACCGTGCATCACTGTAGAGACGTGCTTAATTTCCGGCTTTGCACATCTCGAACCATGCTCGTCCTCGGGTAGAAACGGCTACCGATCTATCGCAGATGCAACCGTTGCCAATTGGCTGGCAAGATTCCTGCGAGCGAGTAGTTATGGTGTGGATTTCATGACATAACGCTATCGCCTTCGCAAAGAAAAAAGGCTGCGAGCGACCGCTCAAGGACGGTGGATCGTTACCATGAAATGCGATCAGGGGAACAACGTCGAGCACTTACTGAAGTATCAGGTAGATCTAGCCTGAGCGTGATCAGAGCAACTAAAAAAATTAACCGTGAAGGTGCGAAGTGGCTGAGAGCAAGATTAGGGTTAGTAGCCCAGGGAGTAAGATTTCTATTTGGTTTGGCACTCGAGCTTCTATCGACAGCCGAATGAACGATGGGTCAGTCCTGATTGTGCCGAGTGCTGGTGATCAGGACGATTATGGCTTCAAGACACGGGTGGAAGTACGGGCTCGACTGGTAAAGGACGATTTCGAGCTCGTTTTTGAAGCGTACATCGGTTTTATGGGCGGCGCCGATGAACGCAATGGCTCACAAAAATTGGATAGCTTGGTCGAAGAGGCTGAGGGTGATTCATTGCACCCGCTGGATGCGCAGCGATTTTTCACCATGTTGCCTGACATGGAAAGCTATCGGCGCCTGGTGCAAAAATGCGGTGTGACTCGCGCTGTGGCGTTGCTGACGGCAATGAGGGATGTCGTTGCTTTCAATAAGACCAGGGGGAATTCAAGCTGGGTTGAATCGGCGGTCAACACTGACGTGTTCCTGAAATCTTTTATCAGGAGCTCGGAATCTTATTTTGCCTACAAAAAAGCGGGTGCTGTGCTCAAGGGACTCGAATTTGAGGAGTTTCATGAGCTGCCAAGATCGTTGGCAATTCGCTTCCAGCTTGCGGGCAGGTCCAACGAACATATGCTCAAATTTCGATTCGAGCACGATACCGATCTTCCAAAACGCATCGCCGTGATTATTGGCAAAAACGGAGTCGGCAAAAGTCAGGCATTGAGTCGTATCGTGACTGCGGCACTGAAGGGTGACGATAGCTTCTCGGAAGGTGAAGACGGAAACCGAGTACTGCTTAACCGAATTTTGGCTTTTGCACCAACCAACGAAGCAGGAACCGTGTTTCCAAGGCAGTCAACAAAAACCCCGCGAGTATGGTACCGCCGTTTTACCCTGAATCGCGGTGCTGCCAACCGGAAAAAGGACGGTTTAGCGGATCATATTCTCCAGGTTGCGCGATCTGAAGAGCACATTGGTGAATTATCTCGTTGGGCGATCTTCTTTGAGGCTTTAAAGGCCATCGATAATTGGCAGCAGATCGCGTTGCCGGTCAAGGCGCCAACTGTATTACCGATCCTATTGTCCCGCTTGAAAGGGAAAGGCGAGAAAGAAAATATTGACACGTTCGCCGCTGTGAACCTGCATAAGGAACCGGTTCGACTGGTCAACGACGTCAGTTATCCTCTTAGCAGTGGAGAGATTTCTTTCCTCCGATTTGCTGCTCACGCAAGCTTGTACGTGGAAAATGGCTCCTTACTTCTGCTGGATGAGCCAGAAACCCATCTTCATCCCAATTTCATCAGCCAATTTGTTGCTCTGTTGGACGAGCTCCTGCATCGAACGGGTTCTGCCGCCATTATTGCGACTCATTCGGCCTATTTTGTGCGTGAAGTATTTCAAGACCAGGTGACGGTGTTGCGTCACGATGACGATGGCTACGTCAGAAGCGAGACTCCGACGCTGAGGACGTTCGGGGCTGATATTGGTGCCATCTCCTATTTTGTATTCGGTGAGGATGAGCCATCTGTCCTTGCACACCGAGTCGAGACAAAGCTACGCAGCCGTTTCAAGACGTGGGAAGAGGTGTACGAGCGTTACAAACATGAATTGTCGTTGGAAATTTTAGGGATCATCAAGGATTCGATGGAGGCTGGCCAGGTAGATGAATAAAATTCCATCGCCCAGGATCGACGATGCCATGGCGTTGCAGGCCGTTTCTAACAACTCCAAGCTTGGCAGCTATCCGGACTTACAGGGAGTCAGAGCTGTCATCCAACAGGGCTATCTCCAATATGTTGCGGCGAGAGGGAATGCACACGCCGTGATGCCCGTTTTGCTTTCCCAGCAAATTGGGGCTCATCTCGAGTCCCACTACAAAAGCCCACCCGCAGATTTGAAACACATCACTGACTTGCGTGCGGAAACCGAGCATCTTGCGTGTCCTATGTGCGGTTCGTCTCACCGAGGAACGCTCGATCATTTGTTGCCGAAAGGAAACTACCCTGCGTTCGCGGTTTTCTCGCTTAATCTCGTGCCAGCGTGCAAATGTAACAGCAAGCGCAAAGAGCTGTTGAAGGGGCCCAATCCCGGCGAGCGTATCTTGCACCCATATTTCGACGACTGTTTGGCTGAACGACTGATCGCGGCCAAATTTGAGAAGCTGGGGGCGATACCGGACGTAAGGCTGCAGTTATGCGTAGATAGCACCCATCCCGATTATGCAGCCATCGATTTCCACGTACGCTCTATAGTGCAGCGAACGTCCATTGTGAATTTCCTTCGAGACCGTTGGATTGAATTCTGTCGCAAGCCATGTCTCATAGTACGGGCACTTAAGCGCAATCCACAGAGCGCACAGGCGCTTAAGCTGACTCTCGAGGAAGAGCTCGCGTTACTCGACGATCTGTATCGAGGTAAGAACACCTGGTACTCAATATTTGTCGCCGGATTGCTCCATCCAGAGGTGCTGCTTTGGATTTTTAGCCAGATGCATTCACCTGGTCGAGCGGCAGATGGGCCCCTAATTTGAGGCAGTGACGATTAGGGCGATTACAGGTAGCTGTCACTGAATTTGGCTTCTGTGATAGCAACGGAGTGTCCTGTTTGCTAAGTGATTTCAAACTGCACTGGATGCTGAGTTTTCTGCTGCATCACCATGGCCCGTGACGAAACATGCTCCCCATGCGCAATGTCTCGTACTCGCAGCTTTGTTAAGTCACAGGCACGCAGTTTGCTGTCGATGGCCAAGTTGAAGAGAGCCAGATCCCGTGTCTTATCAGCAAGCTGAAGCCTGATCCGAATGGCCCAGATATCTCCGACTCGGAGCGGGGCTTTCTGCCTACAAGCTTTCCCTTGTTCCAAGACTGATGGCGACGTAAAGCAATAGTGTTCATGGCGTGTCCTTCAGGTTGAGGGAAGACAAGGGTGGATCAGTCGCAATGCGTAGTAGTCGCTAATCGACCCATAGCAGCCGTTATCGGTTACTTCGTTGGATAACCAATGCGCATGTAGAAGTTTTTCGCGGCACACCGCTTCTCGTACAGGTATTCCTAATCTACTACGGGCTGGGGCAGATTCCGGGGTTGCGAGAGTCGTTTCTATGGTCATATCTGCGCGAGCCCTATTGGTGCGCGATCCTTGCACTCGCTTTGAATACTTCGGCATACACGGCTGAAATCATCAGAGGTGCGATCCAGGCCGTACCGGCCAGTGAAATCGAAGCTGGCCGAGCTTGCGAGATGTCCGGCTTGTTGTTGCGCAGGAGGGTGACCTGGCCCATCGCGCTTCGTCAGGGCCTGCCAGTGTATGGCAGTGAAGTCATCCTCATGCTCAAGGCCACGTCGCTGGCGAGCATCATCACGCTGACAGAGGTGACAGGGATCGCCTACAAACTGATTTCTTCCACGTACCGGGTCATGGAAGTTTTTGCGGTCACCGGGGCGCTTTATCTGACTTTGACGTTCCTTATCAGTCTGGCGTTTTCACTCATCGAGCGACGGCTGCAGCAGCATCTCGCTCATCGCCGTCACTAATCCTGCCAATGCACTGCCAAGGAGCATGTCATGTCTGTTGTCGTCCATGAGTTGAGCACCCGCGCATCTGCGATTGCGACACTGGGTCTACGTAAAAGCTACGGTGAAATCGAGGTGTTGAAAGGCATCGATTTCACTGCACGTGAGGGCGAGGTCGTCTCGATCCTCGGTGCCTCGGGGTCAGGAAAGTCCACGTTCCTTCGTTGCCTCAACCTGTTGGAACTTCCTTCAGCCGGCTCGCTGGATATCTTTGGCGAGCAAGTCAAACTGAAGTTGGGAGCGTCCGAACCGCGCATTGCTGACCGCAAACAGGTAGATCATTTACGAATCGAAGTGGCCATGGTCTTCCAGAACTTCTGCCTTTGGAGCCACATGACAGTTCTGGAAAACCTGATGGAAGCACCTGTACACGTTCAAGGGCGTAATCGCGTGCAAGTACGCGAAGAGGCACTGACTGTGCTCGAGCGCGTAGGACTGACTCATCGCGTTGACGCCTATCCGGCGCAGCTGTCGGGCGGTCAACAACAGCGAGCAGCCATCGCTCGCGCTCTGGTGATGAAGCCTCGCGTGCTGTTGTTCGACGAACCGACGTCCGCCCTCGATCCCGAACTGGTCGGCGAAGTACTCAAGGTCATGCGCGATCTCGCTGCAGAAGGCCGAACGATGCTGATCGTGACCTACGAAATGGCCTTCGCTTGTGATGTATCCAGCCGAATTCTGTTCCTTGAGGAAGGCCGTATAGAAGCCCAGGGTGCACCACAAAAACTGTTTGCGGGCGGCGTCAGCGACAGGTTTGATCAGTTTGTCCGCCGGTTCAACGAGAGCGCCTCCAACTAGTCAGACAGCCCGTTGGCTGGCTGGTGTACACCTTTGATTGACCAGCACTGCATCAAGTATCAGTGAGGTAATGATGAACGCCATCACCCGTATTGAAAGTAATCCGAAACTGAGTCGCGCTGTAGTTCATAACGGGGTGGCGTGGTTCAGTGGCATCGTCGCCACCGACTGGAGTGAGGATATCGCAGGGCAAACCCGGCAAGTGTTGGCTCGCCTGGATGAATTGCTCGAGGGCGTAGGGAGCAACCGTTCCAGGATCCTGAGTGCCCAGATATGGATGAAAGACATGGTGGCGGATTTTGATCGCATTAACGAGGTCTGGAGTCAGTGGTTCACCCCCGGTGAAACCCCAGCTCGAGCAACATCTCAAGTGACATTTGATGAGGCAGACATTCGTCTGGAGCTCATCGTCGTCGCAGCAGTGAAGGCCTGAATTACTCGCTTATGTGTGCTTTTCTCGAGCGTTCTCTATCAGAGTCAACTCATGTATGACAGTCAGGAGCTCAAGTTCATTAAAGGTACGCCGTCGCGCATTCTGCTGGTAATCGAGCCGCGATCCAGCGAGTTTTGGATCGAGAGCGGCGCCACCGTGCGCGTATTGGTTAGGGGTACCTCAACAACACCGAAGCTAGATGTCGAATACCTTGCTGGTGGGCTGGCCATGTATGCAAGCGGACGCGGTCAGGTAGAGGTTTATCAAAATGGCCGTCGCTTGGCCCAATACAAGCGTACGCGGAATATGGCGAAGAAATTGGCCTGTAAGCGCAGGTGGTGCAGGAGATCCCAGCCCAATGGTTTGAGCGCATCCTCAGCACGCTGGGGGAGTTATGCCGTTACACTACTAGCGCCGCAGCTGTGCCTTTTATGCGAACTACTTAGCCTGCCGAAATGAGACATATGGTGTGACGTCTCTGTCTTCTACCGCCTGAAGCTCGAAGTACTGCCCTCTGGCTTTCAGCGCATGGATGATGCGACATTGGGCATAAGCGGTGCCGTACGAGGTGCTCGGGCCTTGGATGTTGAGTACCAATTCCCCTCCGTACCTTCGCTCGTACCTCAATTCTCTCAAGGCTCCCGCCGCTTCACCATGTGCCTCGGCGATCTCGATCACCAACTCCCTTAAGGCCGATTGGTCGGTGTCTGGTAGCTCAGCGGAAAACTTGACCTGGCGTTGGCTTTGAAAGCCTCCGCCACCACTGGCGGAGCCTATTCGGTTAAATGTGATGTGGGCGAGCAGGACTACTTCCATGGTCTGAACCTTCTATGTGAGTCTTACTTCTTTGTAGTAGGGGGCAGCGTCAAGGCCTGGTGCCCCCCCTGGGTTCTGGCTAATTCGCACCCAGCAATGATTTACCGATTGCGTTGTAGCGGTGCGATGAGAAGGCCCCAAAGCATCTCGGCACCGCCTTCTTGGGAAAGCTTATGGTCTTGCCGAGCGTGGAACGCCATGCCGAAGTTTTTCAGGTACATGGACTGGTCGTCCGTATTTACGGTGAGCGCCTCGTTGTACGAGCCGCCGCCAAACGAGTCTCCATGGCTGTAGTAGATACCGGCGCCCATCTGGCCGCCAGTGAACACTGCCGCTTTTGCAACGTCGTGGCCGTCCTTGTAGATATTCGCAGAAAAGCGATTTGCATCTATCCGACGGAACACCCCTTCATACCCTGAGTTGCGCGCTTGAAGCTCCAGCAACGAGTTCTCGAAATAGCGGGCGATGTACTCGAAGCTGTCGAGCAAGAAGCGGTCTTTGTCCAGCTGGGTGAAGCTCTTAGCCATTCGAAGGTTACTCGACCTAGGGCCAGCCGGGGCGATAAGGGAGGGCGCTGAACCTCCATTGAAATCGTTGCGTTCAGCTCCCGGAGCAGTGTTCGGTTGGCCACGGCTGCGTCGCTCGGCGGCCTTCCGAACCTCCTTCGCAACCTGCAAGAATGCTTCGTCCCGATCAGGCCAAAGGGTCACTGGCTTACCATCTTGGGGCATGCCAAGCAGCTTGCCGAAGGGGGCATGATGCCAATCGCATGGGCGAAGAATTACAGGAATGACAGTCGCTTCTTTAGCGGCATGGCGCTCCATCGCGCGAGCCATCTCGATGTTGTAGCAATAGTCGGAAGCGATGAAATCGGGGCTTACCAGCAACAGGATAATTTCGTCGCTGTTGATGTGATCATCAATGGCAGCATCGATCTCTTGGCCTGCTCCGATTCTGCGGTCGTGCCAAGTCTCAATGACGCCTTGGCGCTTGAGCATCGAAAGCTGCTTTTCCAACTGGTCGCGCAGCGCCTCGTCAGCATGGCAATAAGAAAAGAACACGTTCGGCAAAAGGGTCACTCCTACTCGGATAGGTGCGATGTCGATCTTACGGGCAGCTTGGCTGCAAAGTACAGACGTGGGCTTGGCTTGACTGCTGATTGGATGTCCTTCAGTTGAACCTGTCAGCCAAAAAACAACGGTGCTCGAGTCGTGGCATGGTGGTAGATCATTCGGGCTCGCTCGTAATGAATGATGTGCTTGCCGTGAGGCGTTGGCCACACAAACTGACGGATCTCAAGTGGCGCAAATGTAAAGGAAGGTGGAAGGCCTAGGCGTCTCTTAACCGTGCCGTCAGCACTGTTGCATTGCTCGCAGATGATGACGGGAGCAAATGTGGCGATCCGATGAGGTTCTCCAGGAAGCGGTTTTCGTACGTAAGGGCCGGTTCCATGGTCATGGTGAATATGGAGACCTACAGCCCAGCCTTCTCGCCTATGCGGTTTGTTCGGGTAAAGCATCGTCCAACGTAGCAATTGGTATCGTGTCCGTTCGCAGCACGGGCATCGCCAATGATCATTAAGCTTCGCCCATAGCCGGTGGCAATGGGCGCCAACAAAGCTCAGGTATTCCTCCCAGCTAGGAATGCGCCGGAGCAGATTGCTATTCAGCGTTTTCTCTCTGTTAGCATTTTTGATTTTGGTACCGTCGCAGGCCAAACAGTAGCCATTGGCCGAAAACTCGGGCTTGCAGGGACAGAGGTTTTCGGTCATCAGAGCTTCTCAGTCTGTCGTTGGGTTAACCCAAGTAATGACCGCGCGCCAGGCATCTGTGCTGGCCATGAGCTCGGGTGCGGTCAGTAGCGCGGTCACCAAAACGCTCACCGCTTCTGGTGAGGTGGTGGCCAGGAGTAGCAGTGACCCGATGAAGAACGCATAAATCACCTCCCTCTATGCCCGCTGCCAGAATCCAAACTTGTCCTGGGTTTTCACCAGCAAACGCATGCACCCCATTTGAATCGTATTTGCATTAATTGGAATGCGTGAGGCGTCAGTACCTGGACAGCCGCTTCAGTCCTTCAAGCATTTGCTCCAGGTAGCTTTGCGACCCAAGTGCGAACCCTGCTGCCAGCAACGGGGCCCTGTACTCTTCGGTCGCATATTCGTGAGCGAAGCGGTTGATGGTCTCTGAATGCCAGGAAACCCGGCCTAATGCGATTTTCTTGAAACCGTGGTTTTTCACCGCATCCGCGAGCGATTCTTCACTGACTCCGCGTTGCTCGCAGAAGAACAGGAAACTGAAAAACTCAAACCGTTCGTAAAGCAGCCCGTGATCCTGCAGACCTGCGAAGTCAGGCGCCCACCGAGGTGTAAGACGGTCATGGAGTCGGTTGCACAAGGGGGTAAGAGCTCCACTTTGGTCTTCGAAGCTCTTCCATAATTCAAACAGGCCATTGGCTCCCTCAACGTAGAACGGTGATAGATCAAGTCCCACAGGGAAAGGCATTTCGCGCCGGTTGATAAGTGTCGTGTTAAACAGCTCGTTTAGCTCGCTCAGGCGATTGGCCCGCACAAGTCCCATGCCATACGCATAAGTAACAAGTGCTATCGGGTAACTCTTCAATGCAAGTCCAGCTACCCACCCTGACTGCTCGACCTGAGACGCAGCGTGCAGGCCCTTGATTGCATCCAAAACGATCGTATGCTCAGCACCTGCACCCCATCGCCCTAACACTGCACAAAGGCGTGCTAGTGGCTCGATGGCCGCTTCGTAGATCTCAACTAGGTCGGTAAAATCCTTGGGCGTGCTGCCCTGAGGTCGTTGTGCGAAGAGAGGAGCCAGATGGCTGATCGCTTGATGAGCCTGGCTGGTCACTAAATCATCGAGCTGAATCCTGTGTTCGGGTCTGGCCATAAAGCGTTTGGCCATAGCGAGAGTCAGCTCGATGCCGGCTGGGTTCTGCAGGCGGGATTGCTGGATGGTTTCCAGTTTGAGGTTCAGCCCATCGAAGAAGGTATCGGCATCCAGGCCCGTCACGACGTTGGCGCGCCGCTGAGTGATGAGCTCTTGGCCACGCTCGCTCAATTTTCCTCGCGAAAGCCAGTAGGTCGGGTAGCGACGGGAGGGCGCCCTCAAAAACGCCGCCCTCAGCGCATGATCCCACTCACCTGACCAGCCCGCGACGATCAGCCCAAACTCATCGATGATGCGGTCAAGCAACGTATTGAACGCTGGCGGGTACTTGCCCAGCTCCCCATCGGTATTGAGGATCCTGGCATCCTTGTAATCACCATGGATCTTCAGGATGTAGCAGGACGCATGAGTGAGTGGCTCCGCTCCTGCGAGGGTGTCTTCTGAGCCGACGACAGTTGGCTCAACGCCGACATCGCGCAGCGCATTTTCCATGAGTCGATCGAAGTTCGTCGTGATGATAACGCGCACATGACCCGCTTTGACCATCGCAGCGATCGCTCGATGTGCGGGGGTAGGCAGTTTAAGGCCATCCTCTAACTCGTTTTCGTTAGGTTCCAGAAAGCCTTGAATGATCGCTCGCCGTTCAGTCTGGGTTGTCGCCAGGCGTTCGAGCAACGTGGAGTAATTGGGCTGCTCTCCTGTTTGACCTACGTACCACGCGAGCCAATCTTCCTGTTCGCCGGCACCAGACGCTATGCCCCATCGTTTCACCAGCTCCATGGTGATTTCCCAGCCGGTCGGTATGCCCGCCGAGCGTGATACGCCCGAGCCAAGAAGCACTGCGTAGACGCCTTTGTTCTCAAACATTGAAAACGCGATTTGGGCTGTTGAATCACTGATGGCAGCGGTCATGCACATTCCTAAATTTCAGCGGGGAGGTGAGGTTTCTGCGCGAGCATCGGCTTATCTAAGAGTAGTCAGGTCCGTGTCGGTCGGTGGCAGCGAGGTGGCTGGTGACGACTTGCTGCATCTCCAGCCAATCGCAAATCGACCTATTTGCGGTGCAAGATAAGCCCATGAGCGATGTAGTCAGCAGTCACGACTGCCGCGGCCATCGATGCCACATCATGAAGTGCATCGTCCTTGAGGTGGTCACCATGGTCACTGATCCCTCGAATCACAAGAGCGGGGACTTCATGTCTAGAGCAGGCTTCAAATACACCGTGGGCCTCCATCTCAGCGACACACACCTTGCCATGCAGCTCCTGCATTTTCTTGAAGAGCTGCTCATCGCGTACGAGCTTTTCGCCTGCCGCAATCGTGGTGAGTGTTGGGTTCAGGGCCGTTGACACTTCGCCGGCGGCTGATGAAAGCGGGAACACCAGTCCCACGGACTCAGCGTGTCGTGCTAGGCGTGCTAAGCGGGAACCGCTGGCAAGGTAAGCCCCCATGTCTTGTTGGGTTCTGAACTCGGGCTTGGACATGTCTGGCCTCGCAACCATGACACCGCCCGAAAGCGCGGCAGCACCTTCATAAGCAACTACGCGCTCGGACAAGATCACATCGCCGAGCTTCAATTTCGATCGCATCCCGGCAGCGATGCCCATCATGAACACCGCATGGGGTCGGAATTCGGAAATGAGCATTGATGTCACTGCTGATGCCTGGGTATTCCCGGCACCGTTGAACGACGCTACAACACAGGTGAGAGGGCCGTTCCGGCCTTCAACCTTGACTCGCCAGACATGGATGCCGTGCTCGCTCTGAAAACCGTAATCGTCTTCATCGATGCCAAGGGCATGCTTAGCTGCGGCCAGTTCGACAGGCAACGCGGTCAGCACCAGGACATCCGGGGACGCTGCCGCGTCCTTCGCCGCAAATTCATCAACGAAGAGCTGAATGGTTTTGGCGGCCAGTGGCTGGAGGTCACCCAGGGTATGTTGAGCTGATAGCCCAAGCATCTTGCGACGAACGCTCTCCCCGGTATGAGGCAGGTAGGCGGCTGGATTTTGTGTGAACTGCCGGTGGAGCAGGGGGGCACCCGGGCCATCATCGCAGAATGCCCCGACATCAATGTCAAAAGGAAAAACTGGAAGCTTAAGCTTGAGCGCGCGTTGGGCACGGTCGAGAACGCCTTTGCCTCCAAGGCTGGCTCCTTCGCTAAGCACACCATCTTGCGCAAAAGCAGCGACAACCCCGTCGATGTGGATGTGGTCTTCTACATCTCGGGTAAGAGCGTTAGCCAGGAGACCTACAAAAGCCTGAGCGACTTGATCCACGCCGCGCTGATCGAGATGTACCCAAACAAGGCGGTTGACGATTTTGTCATCCAGCGTAAGGCAGCGACGGTGACCTTCAAGGGCACGGGGCTTGATGTAGACATCGTCCCGGTAATCGCCAATCCGAACAAAGAAGGTTACGGCTGGCAGTTTGATCGTGTGGATGGCTCGAAGGTCGAGACATGCGCCTACTGCCAGATCAAGTTCGTCGCTGATCGTAAGAACGAGGACGCCGATTTCCGCACCTTAGTGCGCCTGGCCAAACGGTGGCGCAACTACACGGAGTGCACCCTCAAATCGTTCGCCATCGAGCTCATCATGGCTCACGTGCTGGAGGTCAACGGGAAGGAGGGGTCGCTGGAAGAAAGGTTCCGCGCTTTCCTCCTTTACATCGCTCAGTCCGAGCTGAAGGAGGTGATCAAGTTCCCCGAAAACGTTGGGGTAATCCCTGCTTTCGATGACGCGGTCGTCATCCTAGATCCGGTGTGCAACGCCAACAATGTTGCCAGCCGTATCACCGAGGCGGAACGTCAGGAAATCGTCGCGCTCGCTAAGTCGTCGTGGGAAACCGCCTACCTGGCATCTGTAGACGATGACTTTGACGTATGGAAAGAGCTTTTCGGCAAAAACTTCAGTGTGGAGGATGCGGCATGAGTCAGACAGCTACTCGGACAGAAACTTACTCGGTAGCAGACATCGAGACCGTGATGCGGCGGGTGAAGATGGATTTGATGATGATCGCATCCAGCACTGGCGCCGTCACTGAGGAGCGCGCGAAGGAGTGGGCTCACGATATCGACTTGCTGGCCAAAGGCGGCTACTTGAAATCGGTGGACGTTACCATTCTCTCCAGCGACAAAAAGGAGTTGAAGGCAACATGCTTCACCATCGACGCGGAGTCGGGAACGTTGAGCAATGAGCGGCCTGGTGACAGCCTGTGGCCAAGGTGCCCAGAAGGAAGGCTGCGTATTGTGTTGTCCTACACCCGCCATTACGACTCTGCAGCTGAGGAGAAGCTGACCCCTAAATTCAAGCGCACCTGGTCACCCTCCACGGCTGACATCAGCCATGCCTCGCTGGCCTCTAAGCCAGGCCGCGAATATTCCAGCAACGGTTACGGCGTACAGCGCAAGGATTTTGGCCAATGAGCAAAGTGAGTGTTTTTGATACCGAAACGATGCTGCCCGATGGTGAACTGTCTGCGCGTGAGGCAGGCCTTCTGGGATTCGCCAAGCGATACGACCGGGTTTATAACCAGCTCCGGCTGTTACTCGATGTCGGCCAACTAGGGGCTTGGAGCAAGGATTACCACCAAAGTGTTTTGCCGATCTGCAGCCTGGTTGCAGATCAGTACCCACTGGTCATCTTCCACGGTGACGTTGGTACGGGCAAAACGGCCATGGCCGAGTGCATCGCCAATCGCATCGTGCGCGAATCCGGGGCGGAAGATTCGATGCTGCTCAAACTGAGCAACCGTGTCCGCGGTAGCGGGCGTGTGGGTGAAATGGGCACGTTGCTGACTCAAGTTTGGGCGGAGGTCGCGGACGCGGCCGGTAAAAACCGGCGAGCGATTCTGCTGATTGATGAGGGTGACTCCATCGCTGCATCCCGCTCTCAAAGCCAGAGCCATCATGAAGACAAGGTTGCGGTGAACACGCTTATCCAAGGCGTGGACGAGATGCGTAAGTACAAGGGGCGAGTGGTCGTGTTCCTCTGTACCAATCGACTGTCGGTGGTCGACGCCGCGCTCCAGCGCCGTGCAGCGATCGTCGAAGAGTTCCGCAGGCCCGACGCTGATGAGCGCAAAGCCCTGTTCGAGATGGATCTGCAGGGGTTGCGCTTGACGGACAAGCAGTTCCAAGAGCTGGCCGCGCTGACCGGAGAGCGTAGCGAGCGGCCGGCATGGACGTACTCTGACCTTCGCACCCGTCTCTATCCGGCAGCGCTCGCACTGGCTTATCCGGATCGCGCGCTGACGTTCAAGGACTTGAAGGACTCCATTGAGTCACTGCGTCCTTCGCCTGTTATGGAAGACAAGTAAGTGCTGTTGCACCTGCGCGGCTGATGTACCTCGGCCGCGCACCGCAATCGAGTTGCGAACGGGCTGACTCGATGACTGATTGCCGAGGAGTAGCTAATGACTGCAACACCTGAAGTTTTCATTTCCGTGGATGTCGAGGCGTCAGGGCCTATCCCCGGGGAATACAGCATGCTGTCGATCGGGGCGTGCCTTGTATCTGATGACACCCAGACGTTCTCCTGTTACCTCAAACCTACCAGTGACCGATATGTCCCGGAGGCGCTGGAGGTTACAGGGTTGTCTTTGGAGAAGCTTCGTTCCGAAGGGCTAGATCCCCGCGAAGCCATGCAGCAATTCAAGGCTTGGGTTGAACAGGTGGCACCTGAGGGCACGCGGGCCGTATTTGTCGGCTTCAACGCCTCGTTCGACTGGGCATTCGTGAACCATTACTTCCATTACTTCCTGGGGGAAAACCCTTTCGGTATCGCGGCTCTGGATATCAAATCGATGTACTTCGGCGCCGCGCGCAGCACCTGGGAGCAGACCCGCTCCAGTGAAATCGCCAAAATCGTCAACCCTCGCAAGAAAGGTGACCATGACGCTCTCCATGACGCGGTTTACCAGGCCGAACTGTTCAGGCTGATCCAAGCCCAGTTGATGAGTGACTAGTCGTCTAGTCTGCGTCCGCGACCCTCATGTTCTCCAGCAGGTGCGAGGCGTTTGATGTCCCTGGGAGGGGGAACATTGCGGGCGAGTAATCCAGCCGCCACCGGAGGGTGTCCTGCGCTAGAGCCGGGCTCGCTGGTTCCCTGGAGCCTTCTACTGCCAAGCATCGACCAGTTCCCAAGGGGGCATAGGGCACGAAGGCAACGTGGTTGCTCTCGCACCATCGCACAACGTCATCCGAGTCGGTATTGATCAAACTGAAAGAATTCTGGATGGCAGCTATTGGAGCAATTTTCGATACTTCCACCGCTTGCGCGATGGTCGCCTTGGAAAGTCCCAGCGCTTTGATTTTAGCCTCCGTGCGCATTTGCTCCAGCTCTCCGACCTGATCGTCGAGCGGGACGTTTGGGTCAATTCGGTGCAGGTGGTAAATGTCGATGGCATCGACGCCACGTCGGCGCAGGCTAAGTTCAACGCACTGGCGCAGGTAGGCTGGTACTCCGCAAGGTGTCCATTGGCCCGGGTCTTGGCCATCGCAGCGGTTGCTCATGGGTCTTGACGCTAGAAGGGAACAAACGTCTCAAAAAGCGTCAACGGCTGCAGGAGGCCTATATCCAAGAAACTCAGCTGCAGATGGAGAGAGACCTAGAAACGTAATTTGTACTATCCCAGAATCCTAACCCCTGTCTTTGATTCCGAGGCCCTTGACCGATTTGGCACGATTCTGATCCAGCGCGTTGTAATACGTGTTCTGCGTTGTTGACATACTCTCGTGGCGCAAGTCTGCTTGAAGATCTTTGATATCGCGGAACGGCGCGTCAAATGTAGCCGCAGTGTGGCGAAGCCAATGCAGGGACGCAGAACGAAGTTTATCCATTTCTAAGTCAGTTTGACCCTCATCCTTCATGCGCTGAAGTGATTTATCAAACACCATTTGAATGAGGGCACGAATGTAACGATCTGACAGGCCAGCCCGACCTCTGACCGTTGTGACCAGTGGTGTACTTTCCTTGTAAGACGGCAGCGGCGGAAGGGAGAGGGTGGTCCGATATCGCTTCAAGTAGTCTTCGATGTATTCGTCACGTACGCTAACTTTCGCAGACTTATTACCTTTACCCACGACGTTGAACCACCAATTCTCACCGTCGAATTCGAACGAACCCATTGTAGGTTTCCAATTGTCCCGACCGACGAGATCAGAAATTCGGAGATAGAGAGAGAAGAGGGTGGCCACAATAAATAACGTTCGCTCGTGCCTAGGATCCTCTGCGGCCATGACTTCTGCGGTTTCAATAACATAATTCCACTGGAGCGGAGTCAGCGCCTTTCCGGAACTCATCACCGTGTTGCGCTGTTTATAGTTGGATTTTTGTTTGACTGACCGAATTGGATTGGCTTCTGAGGTAAGACCTTCGTCGATGGTGTACTGAAAAAAACTGCCACAAACGGCAAACACCTGGCCCATCGACCCAGCAGACATTTTATACGCTTTGTCTTCTACATCTTTACTGTTCTCCGCAGCTACCTTGCGAATCTGCTTATCGATCTTGACGTTAAAAGGCCGCCATTTGTCGTTGATAACGTAGGTGTCAGTTTCAGCGGCCTTACGACCCCCAACCCGGGAAAATCTCGATTTAACGATAGGACCGATCCACTCAGTGCGAGGTTGTAAGCAAAATTCCAGGAAACTCTCACAATCGTGGCGTCTGAGCTCGAGAAGTGGCTTCTTGGCTATCAGGAGAGACCAAAGCAGAAGACGTTCAACATGGGTACGGTATGAATTGAACGTGGCTTCGTTGTTTGAATAGGACTTTAGGAATCCGCGAACCGCCAAGTAACCCTCTTGAGCCTTTATCTCTGACGGAAAGGAGAAAAGGTACTGAGTGACAACAGGCTGCTCATCAGACACACGACTGAAATTCAGGTCTCTAAAACGATTGTAGGTGTCAAACAAAGGAATCGGAGACGCAGGCATGTGATAACCAAGGTAGAGAGTGAAACGGCTTGATGTGATGTTAAGCAACGCCCTAGCAATCTGCAACAACCGGGTCTGCGCGTTATCGGTTATTTCACATGTGTCGAACCCTTCTTGGCTAACCGTGGGTGACACCTGACACCTCATCTTGGGCCGCAAGCAACACTTCATCTGCATCGGAAAAAAGCACATTTTGGGGTCGACTGCCTCCGAGGTAACAGCTGGGAGAAGCAAACCAAAATGCGATTCCCCATCCTCCTTTTTTCGTTCTCAAAACATCGAGTATCACCTTCAGTCCAGGTACCGGCCCATGACCAGTGTCGGCCAGGAAGGCATACTTCGGAAACAGTGAGCAGCCGCCATGCTGAATTGAAAAAATCTTTCCCTCCGCTTTCCAATCATCCAGATTCCCAGGGGGTAGACCAAGCCGATGAGCCGTTTGGTCCAGAGAGAGAAAGTCACCACTATCTAGGATGGCTTTCTTCGCGGCCTCGAGCATTTGCTGCTCCCGAAAGGCGGTATCCCGATGCGCTGCCATAGTAGGCTCCTGTGTAAAAACATAGCCATAATCCACCACTGGACGTCGGACCGTAAATCCCAGCTCTCAAACCATCCTCATTTAAAACTGTTATTGAGGGGCGTGCAGTAATTAACCGGAAAAAACGCGCAAACCATCGTCATTTTTTTATCGAATATTTCACCAGTGAAATTGGCTGCAAACCCCTCCCCGTAAGGGCTGGAGAGAAATTGATGTTCATAAATGAGGATCTAGATAACCGGAAAAAACCATAAATTAACCGGAAAAATGACCGAAATTGACCGGAAATACGTTAACAGCGTTGTGCATCTCACCATTTAAGGCCGTGGTTTCCGGCTAATTAACGACGACCTGGGGCCGTGCTCCATGCGAAAGAATATATTTCTCAGAAATTTCAATAACATAGGTGATAGCAGGGCTTTCCGGTTAATTCACGACACTGACAAGGCTTCGATATCGAGTTCGGTAGGGACGAGCCTATCTGACATAACACATGATTTAACATAATATACATTATGCGTATCATTCTATGCGGGGCTGGGGGCTCTTGTGATCATGTCGAGAGCTGTCGAGATTTTTTAAATATGCGAATAAACAGCTAAATATGAAACGGCCTGAAAATCAGCCCCTTAGTGAGATCTGCTCACTGCTTCGTCCAGAAAAATATTGTTTAAATATGCGCATCAGCTTTCATACCGGGATAGGAAATCCTTAAAACGTCAGCGTGTGAATCGAGTCTAGAGTCCTTCGTTGCCGGAGCTGTTTGCAGATCACCTGCCAGGCAGTCGTTTGATTTCTCAAAGGTCTAGAGCTGATCTTCCCGCATCCGTCGCACCTAATCGGTCTGCATGAACAACGCTTCCAGGAATGTCACCAATCACGACGCTGTGTGAAATCTGTGGCTTTCGGCATGGTGTTGGTGCACGGATTTCAAGGACAGCCATACCGGAATTGGCCAATGCCTGGCGACGCCGTCGAAAATTACGCTCCTAGCGACGCATGCACCAAGCATTGCTCTGAAACACTATTTAAGTATGAATCCGTCGGCAATGTAGGCGCCTTTTTCCGGCAAGCGGAACTGCTTGATCTGACTGCTTGAGCATTCCTGGATCGGAAAATCGCCTGGAAGCATGACTTCATTTGATGCTTTTTCACCAGCTAAAACGATTCCATACCAAGCGATTTTCGGTTCAGTCCTGACACAGCAAACAAAATGCCTGGAGCTCACGTGTGCGGACCCTCATGTAATAGGTAAAGGCAACGGCTCCCATGTGGTGGATACGATGAAGAATGCTTTTGCCATTATGAAAACATACAACTATGTGAGCAGTCTAAACGTGTCTTGAAATGTCGATTCGCTTAGTCTGAATGCCCGGTTTAAAGCCGTTGCGGCGTATTCCGAGCTGGCAACAACGCAATTGGGAATTGCCGACTTCTCCTGTTCCGATTATCCACGACTGCTTTTCATCAGCGGCCTTTTTAGCTTCGTTTTCTTGTCTCGCATTCGTTTTCTCGAAGGTGTATCGTTATTAGTCTTAGTTCAACTCAACTAAACATCTATTTAATTGAGCTATTAAACGGGGCGCAAAAATTTCAATCCCGCCCGGCCTGCTCTACGATGATCGCTACCTTCTGCTGTGCACGGTTAACCGCAATGTAAAAAGCAACAGCGGAACCCGGCTCAAGCGAAACACCTTTCCAAAGGGCGGCACCCTATCGACTCAAGGTGGCTTGATCTTCATTGCCGGTACTCAGGACTTCTACCTGCGCGCCTTCGATAGCGGTAATGGCGAAGAAGTCTGGAAGTCACGCCTGCCAGTGGGCAGTCAGGGCGGCCCGATGACCTACGTCTCGCCAAAGACCGGCAAGCAGTACATCGTCATCACCGCCGGTGGTGCGCGCCAGTCGACCGATCGCGGCGACTCCGTAATGGCTTACGCCTTGCCGTAAGCCGCTGTGCCCGCCTAACCGGCGGGCAATCTCTCTGTGCGCGGCACCTGCGGGTGCCGCGCCGCTTTGCGAAATCATTCAAGATTCCACCAGGAAGACTCACATGTTTTTGGCTGTTCGCTTTTCTTATGCAGGCTGGCTCAACGGTTTGCTACTGGGCCTGACCTGCAGCGCCACCCTGCCCGCCTTCGCCGATACCGATTTGAACATTTTGACCCGCAATACCTTGTCCGGCGATTGGGGCGGTCTACGCCACCAGATGGACGAAAGCGGTATCAAATTCACCGGCGACTACAGCGGCGAAACCGCCTACAACGCCGATGGCGGCCTGCACCGTTCGGCCCGTTACTCGCAGAACATCAAGCTCGGCGCGCAGTTCGACCTGAGCAAACTGTATCGCGTGAATAACGCCGGCAAGATCCAACTGACCATCAACGACCGACGCGGCAATAGCGCTTCCGAGGATCTGGTCGGCAACCGTCTGCCCATCCAGGAAAACTACGGCGGTCTCTACACTCGCCTCACTGAACTGAGTTACGAGCGCACCCTGTTCACCCCGGAGCTCAACGTGAAGCTGGGTTATATGGCCATGGGCAACGACCTCGGTGGCCTGGACAGTGGCATTCTCTGCAACTTCATGAACGCCGGTTTCTGCGGCCATCCGCTGAACATGTCCGGCGGTAGTGGCTGGACCAACTACCCCAACGCTCACCTGGGCGTGCGCGTGAAGTACGACCTGTCGTCGTCCTTGCAGCTGCGTGTTGCAGCCTTCAATGTCGATCCTGAGAGCAACGGTAATTCCAGCCGTGCCTGGCACCTAGGTCCGAAACATACGACCGGCACCGTGGTGCCGATCGAATTAGTGTACAAGCATGCGGGTGAGTTGCCCGGCGAGTACAAGGTTGGCTACTACTACGACAGTTCCGACGTGAAACGCATCGGCAGCGATGAGGAAGTGGCCGGCCGCGGCGGTCATTACCTGCTGATTGATCAGGCCGTGTGGAACTCGCAGTCGTCCGACGGTCGCAGTCTGCACGCCTTCGGCCAATACTCGGCGGCCAGCGAAGCGGCTTCACCGTTCAGCAAGTGGTACGGCACCGGCGTGGTTCTGTACAAACCGTTTGAAGGTCGGCCGCGTGACACCGTCGCTCTGGGCTACGGCAGGGCCGTGCCCAATCCACGCAGCCGGGATGTGCAGCAGGACGCCGCGCTCGCCAATGGCCCAACGCTCCCGAATTTGGACAGTGCCGAACAACTGATCGAGCTTGGCTATGGCTACCAAGCCACTCCTTGGCTGACGTTGCGCCCGAATGTGCAATACATCATCGAACCAGGCGCGTTTTCCGGGCAAGACATCGACAATGCGCTGGTGCTCGGTTTGCAGGTGAAAGCTGCGCTCTGAACTCTCGATCAGGGGAGCTTCAAAGAAACAGGAAAGCCGGCGCCAGACCGGTTTTTTTGTTGTTCGATTATTTGTGTTGCTCGCGAATAGCGTCATCTATGCGCGGATGTGGCCTATCAGTGTGGCGGGATTTTTAGGGGGGCTACTCACGGTTTCGTTCGCTAATCGCACGACATCTCGTGCCGGGACACCCTCCTTCACTCGTTGTTTGGCAGGCTATGCACACCTTGCATTAATCGTTATTCATGCGGTTGTGCCGTCGGATCATTCTGTTCAGCCAAATGAAGACAGGAGTACGCCTTGATCAATAAAACATTTGAATCTATCGCTGCCGCACTAGACGGCGTTGCCGATGGTTCGGTCATCATGGTGGGTGGCTTCGGCACTGCCGGGATGCCGTCGGAGTTGGTAGATGGCGTCATAGCTTCGGGCGTTCGCGAACTGACCATCATTAGCAACAACGCCGGCAATGGTGAAATCGGTCTTGCTGCATTGCTCAAGGCCGGGCGCGTTGCCAAGGTCATCTGTTCGTTTCCACGCCAATCCGATTCCTATGTCTTCGATGAACTCTACCTGGCAGGAAAGGTGCAACTTGAGGTCGTGCCACAAGGCAATCTGGCCGAACGTATTCGCGCGGCAGGCTCCGGAATCGGTGCGTTTTATTCGCCCACCGGATATGGCACGTTGCTCGCCGAAGGCAAAGAGACCCGGGTGATCGACGGTCGCAACTATGTGCTTGAAATGCCGTTGCGCGCCGATGTCGCACTGATCAAGGCGGAAAAAGGTGATCGCTGGGGCAATCTCACCTATCGTAAAGCCGCGCGTAATTTTGGACCGATCATGGCGATGGCAGCGACAACGACAATCGCCCAGGTTAATCGGGTCGTCGAGTTGGGAGATCTGGACCCTGAACACATTGTCACGCCGGGGATCTTCGTTCAGCGCGTGGTCGCCGTGCCGCTCGCCCCTATCTCGAAAGCCAACGTCAACTGAGGCCTGCCATGACTGTCATGAAAAAACTATCGCGCAGCGAAATGGCCCAGCGTGTGGCCGACGATATTATCGAAGGTTCGTACGTGAACCTGGGTATTGGCGTGCCCACGCTGGTGGCCAACTACCTGGGTGAAAAGGAAGTCTTCCTGCACAGTGAAAACGGTGTACTGGGCATGGGCCCGAGTCCTGCGCCGGGTGAGGAAGACGATGACCTGATCAACGCGGGCAAACAGCATGTAACACTGCTGCCCGGTGGCGCCTATTTTCACCACGCCGATTCGTTCTCGATGATGCGCGGCGGGCACATCGATATTGCCGTGCTCGGCGCCTTCCAGGTCTCGGTCAACGGCGACCTAGCCAACTGGCACACCGGCGCCGAAGGTTCCATTCCGGCAGTGGGTGGCGCGATGGACCTCGCGACAGGCGCACGCCAAGTGTTCGTCATGATGGATCACCTGACCAAGACGGGCGAAAGCAAATTGGTGCCAAAATGCACCTACCCGCTGACCGGCATTGGCTGCGTGACTCGGATTTATACCGACCTGGTTATTCTGGATGTCACTGCGAAAGGATTGAAGGTCCGGGAGATTGTCGCTGATATCAGCTTTGAGGCATTGCAAACGCTCAGTGGCGTGCCGTTGATCCGATAACGGATTGACTCTGCCTGGCACGCAACAATGTGCCGGACGGCTTTAGGCTTGTCCGGCAACGTGTATTCACGTCTCCAGGGTTCAAGCCAGAGAGCGGCCAGTCACTGAAATAATAGTTGAATATTTCAACTATATATTTATACTTCAGCCATTCGACTGGAGCCTGCCATGTATTCCGACTTTCTGAATTTCAAACTGGACATGACCAGTGCGCTGCTGATGGATCACGCGAACACCGTGTACCGTCAGCATTGGGATCTGGATGTCCGGGGATTGCGGGTGTTGCGTCTGATTCAGGCCTGCCCGGACATCACTCCAAAAGAAGTTTCATCACGCGCCTTTCTGGAAAAAACACTGCTCTCCAAAACGTTGGCGCTGCTGGAGTCGCGTGATCTGATCGCGCGCGCCCCTCACCCTGTCGACCGCCGCAGCGTTGGTTTGCGCACAACTGCCGAGGGCTCACGAATCGCTGACGAATCCTCTGCCGTTGGTTCTGAACTGGAAGATCAACTGGTTTGCGCGCTCTCGACCAAGGAACGCGTAGCACTGGATGGCCTGCTTTCAAAGCTGATGGAAAGTCTGCTTCCGCCTTCCTGACACCGTCCCTCCCCCACTTTTTCCGCCCTCTTTTACATTAAGGAGTACCCCATGTCGTCTCTCGAAAAGTTGATTCCAGATCTTGATGCCTTGTTGCCTGAGCTCGAAGAAGTCTACAAGGACTTGCACCGTCATCCTGAACTGTCGATGTATGAGTATCGCACCGCGAAAATCGCCGCCGACTACCTTGTGCGTTACGGATACGAGGTGACACGCGAAATAGGTGTCACCGGCGTTGTCGGCGTGCTGCGCAACGGTGAAGGCCCGGTGGTGATGCTGCGCGCCGACATGGACGCGTTGCCCATGGCCGAAGCGACAGGCCTGCCCTACGCCAGCGACGTGGTCACCCGCGACGAAGATGGTGTGGAGGTTTCTGTCTGCCACTCGTGTGGGCATGACATGCATGTCACCTGGTTGATGGGGGTTGCTCGGGTATTGTCCGAAAACCGCAGCACCTGGCGGGGTACCCTCCTGGCTGTTTTCCAACCGGGTGAAGAAGTGGGTGTGGGCGCGCGGAACATGATCGACGACGGCATGCTTGATCGCTTCCCCAAGCCGGACATCATTCTGGGTCAGCATGTGATGGTGGGGCCAGCCGGTACTGTGGGGCACCGCAGCGGCACCATTCTTTCGGCCGGTGACAGCCTGAAAATCAAGATGTTCGGCCGAGGCGCCCATGGCTCACAGCCACAAACCTCGGTAGATCCGGTGATCATGGCGGCGTCAACGGTGCTGCGCCTGCAAACCATTGTGTCGAGAGAAATCTCCCCGCTGGACCAGGCAGTCCTGACGGTTGGCTCGTTACAGGCTGGCACCAAGGAAAACATCATCCCGGACAATGCGACGTTGAAACTCAATATGCGCACCTACGACGAGGGTGTGCGCGAGCACATGCTGGGTGCCATCAAACGGATCTGCTGCGCCGAATGCTCTGCATCCAATGCTCCACGCGACCCCGAGATCACAACAATCAACCGCTACCCGTTGACGGTCAATGATGAGCGCGCCTCTACCCGTTTGGCTGAGGCCTTTGGAGCCTGGTTTGGCGACAGAGCCTATGAAACGGCGCCGGCCGCGGCGAGTGAGGATTTCAGTGTGTTCGGCCGCGCATGGAAGGTGCCCTACGTATTCTGGTTTGTAGGTTGTACAGACCCGCAAGTGTACGAACAGGCCAAGGCCAAGGGAAAAATAAACAACATCCCGAGCAATCACTCGCCTCAGTTCGCACCTTTACTGCACCCTACTTTGCGTACGGGTCTCGAAACGATGCTTTGCGCAGCCTTCGCCTGGTTCGGGACCGCTAAGTGACACAGCAATGGACACTCACCTGATTTACACCGTCCTGGATCTGCTCGGCACGTTTGCATTTGGTGTAAGCGGCGCAGTTGCCGCACGTCAGCAACGATTGGATCTGTTCGGCATCGCTACCATCACGTTCATCGTCGCGTGCGGTGGCGGGATTCTTCGGGATCTGTGTCTTGGCACACTGCCGCCGGCCGGGCTGTCGAGCTGGCGCTATCTGGTGGTGTCGCTGATCGCTGCAGCGTGGGTGGTGTGTGCCTACCCGATGGTGTGTCGAATGAAATCCCCCGTACAACTATTCGACTCCATTGGCCTTGGGCTGTTTGCAGTGGCAGGCGCGAAAAAGGCATTGGCCGTCCAGGCCGGTGCCGAGGTCGCGATTTTACTGGGGATGGTCAGCGCAGTCGGAGGCGGAGTACTCAGAGATATTTTGCTATCGCGGGTGCCAGGCATCCTGCAGCGGGAAATCTACGCGTCTGCCGCTTTGGCAGGCGCAGGTGTTGAAGTTTTGCTCAGTTACAGCGGCGCAAATACGGTGGTGATTTCGTGGCTGACCGCAGGAGGATGTACGGTGCTGCGGATGGCTTCACTTCACTTCGGTTGGCGGTTGCCTACCATCGGCGATGATTCTGAAAATTAGCCAGACAGTGATCGACAGTCCGGTGCTAACCGGGTTTGCATGCGTTTTACTGCCAATGCGCACACAACTTTACCAGCTCGTCGACTACATACCGAACCTTGGGACGCAGATGCGAAACCTTGGGCCAGACTGCATGCACATCAACGGCCTCAGGCTCATAGGCTTGCAGCACCTCAACTAGCCTGTTCGCTTCGAAATCATCCTGGAATAAGCTCCGCGGCATCTGACACAAGCCGGTTCCTGCAACTGCAGCAAGAATCATGGCTTCGCCATCGCCAATCTGATGTGCTGAGGGGGGAGCGTAACGAACTGTCCGCCCCGCCTGCATGACTCGCCACGCGAGCGGCTGACCGCGTCGATGGCCGACGATACAACGATGCTGGCTCAAGTCTTCCAGAGTTTGTGGCGTGCCAAAGCGCGCCAGGTATTCAGGGGAGGCACAGACGGCCCAGCGTTGGCGAGTCAATCGCCGCGCTACCAGGCCGCTGGTGTCCTGCAGTTCGCCGAACCGTACCAACAAATCGATTCCTTCCTCGAATGGGTCCACTAGGTAATCGGAAAACGTCAGGCTTAGTTGCAGTGATGGGTATTTGTTGGCGATCTCGAACAACATTGGCGCTACGACCCGGCGTCCAAAAGCCACCGGCACATCAACCCGCAAACGTCCAGAAGGCTCACCACCACCGGGGCCCAGCCCGCTTTCAGCGGTGCCGATTTCCTCCAAGGCTGTGGAGCACGCCGCGAAATAGGCCTCGCCATCGGCGGTCAGGGAAATCCGCCGCGTCGTGCGATGAAACAACTGCGTGCCCAAACGCTCCTCCAGGCGCGCAACGGCCTTGCCCACGGCAGATTTCGACAGTCCCAACCGATCGGCTGCCTGGGTAAAGCTGGACGAGCGCGCCGCCACGACGAAGGTGATTACGCCTTGGAAGGAATCGATAGGTACCATGCTGCGCCCGCTATTGTAGAGTTTTGATCTACCGAGATTATAGTTTTAGGCCGTTTATCGCTACTGCATTCAACAGTACGATGAATTCCAGTAAGACAACGGTGCACTTCGCGCACCTCTCCCACCACGACATGGATTGGGAAACAGCTCAAGAATCGAAACGGCTCAACGTGGCGTGCGGATCGAATGGCAGGTAACGCGATTGTCGATCACGCATGACCTTGATCATCGCGATCTCCGGGTCACTGGAAAAAACCAGGCGACCACCATTGGCCACCAGGTGATCCAGTAGCCGTTCTTTCTCGCCGACCAATCCTTCAGGATTGCGATCGTTGGCAGTGGTGACATCCAGACGCAGCCAATGAGTACCCGGAATCAGGTCACCGGCAAAGACCACCGGCCCGCCTGGCATAGTGATTTCCGGGATCAATTGCCCGGGGGTGTAACCATCGCTGTAGTGGAACTGCCAGCCGTCGCCCAGCTCATTGCATCGGGCGCCATCGATCAGCACCAGTCGACCACTGCTTTCAAGCCTGCGCACGATCTGCCGCACGAACAAGGCGCGATCATGGGGATGATTGTGAAGCGCACGGGACCAGTGACGCTCACCGGTAATGTAATGCGCAGCAGGAAACAGCAAGCGAGGTGTATCGCCATCATCAATTGCCGCACACAGTTCGGGCGTCAGTTGCGCATGTAAGTGCGTCAGCACCACCGCGCTGATGTCACCTTCAGCGAGTCCGTATTGCGCCAGGCTGTCCAGCAACCCGGAGGAATGTTTTTGGCAGCTACAGGTCCGACGCAATGGCGCAAGTAAAGCGCTGGCACCCGCCAGAACCAGGATGTTCCTGCCGCCTTGCTGCACCAACAGCCCTCGCGAGGCAAGATCCACCAGGTTGTCCTGGTCGGGCTTGATCCAGTCCGCCCACCGCTGGCGCGGCGTATTGCCGAACATCACGCCACCATCAAGCTTGCGACTATTACCGGCCAGAGTGGATAAACAACGGTTCACGACAGACACCTCTTTGAATTCGCACCACCTTTGCAGAACGTGCGGCGGATGCGTTTTATGAGGTCTGCAGGTTAATCCTCCATCACGTCCTCGCCCCCCACCCGAGTGGAGTGGGTCAAGCGGCGTAATCACTCGCGCAGGCGAGTTCTTCGATTCTACGGAGGGTGGCCGCCAAGCTCCTCCCCTCGCTCAACCAAGACACAGCCCGCCTGATTGACCAGTGCCATGCCGGATGAATCGATCCGACAAAGACCGCAAATGTGAGTCTCGATACACGCTGCGTCTACGCTTGGCCCGACGTCGCCAACCACGCCAACCTCCCAGCACGATCAAGAAACGTCGCACAACTGCTCGCAGGTCATTAGCTGAGCTAACAGCGATCGGCTGGATTCTGGACGATTACCCCAGACGAACACGGAGGTTTTGCAGGATGCACAGGGGAAGACAATGGAGACTAAAGTCAAAGCAGACGTGTCCGAATTGCGGTGTGTGTGGGCGAGCAGTGATCAGGGTACTTGTTTCTGGGCACGTCTCAGGCCGCGTCCTGCCTCGGTATTGGCAACGACATGCGTCAAGCCAGAGCATGAATGGATCTATCAGACAGCGTGCATGATGATCGAACAGCACCTGGCAGATACGTCGTTGAACGTAAGTGCTGTCGCGCAGTTGATCAATTGTTCACGCACCACTGTGTACCGCGCCTTTGCACAGCGCCGACAGACAGTGGCCCAGACAATTCGCATGCTGCGCCTGTTACGTGCAAGCGAAATGTTGGCCGTACCGCCCTACAGCATTCCAATCGAGACAGTTGCCTACCGCTGCGGCTTCGAGGAGGTCAGGACGTTCAACCGCTGCTTCAGCAAAGTCTTTGGCATGTCGGCCGGCCGCTACCGCCAGACACGCATCGGCGAAAGTCTGAAGGCGCTGCGTGAGCTTGCTGATCCTTGAGCGGGGCCGTCGGCATTGAAACCGACGGCCCCTCAATGCCCGAATCAAGGATGGGCGAGCAACCACCCCTCGTTGAATGCGTATTCGCGTTCTTCGCCTGAAGCGAGCTCGGGCGGCAAAGGTGCAATGTAAACCTCGTTGTACTCGTATTTCTGCTGATCACCAACGGGCACTAGCCCGCCACGGTACCAAAGGATATTGCGCGGCCCGTAGACCTTGATATTCAGCCCTGCCTGGAGCAAGTGAAAGCGCAAGTCATTGACGAAGCGGCTGATCACGGTCGGTCCTGGCTGCTGCTTCTGCAGTGCCACACTGCACGCGGCCACCCAGATTTCCCGGGTGCCGGCTTCGCGAATGCCCAGGTTTTCGAGCATGGTCGCTACCTTTTGACCGCTATAGCCGTTGAACACGGTGTCGTTGCCGTGGGCATTGAGCACCAGTCTCGATGGGTCACCGCTGTAGTCGCTCAGGTGCTTGGCGGGCTTTTCGTCAAGAGCATTGAGCATTTGCTGGATGGCATGGGGCTGGAACGACGCGTCCGGTGCAAATTCCTTCCACTGCTTCCATGCGTAGAAATGGCTGCGCAGCGCTTGCAGGCGGCCTGCGCGGGAAGCGTTTTCGTCGCTGGCGTTTGCACTGCCTTTGGGTTTGCCGAAAAATAACATCATGATGAAACTCCTTCTTCTAGTAGATCAGTTGGCCTGGGCTCTCATAATCCGCAGGATGCCGAGCACAGTGTTCAGGTAGAGGCGCGCGTTTTCAGGTGTCGTCAACGACGCCAGACGGTCCTCGTTATTCAAGTAACCCTTGAGCAGCGCTTGCTGGTTGATCACCCCCTGCAACCCCTCGGCCATGGCGGTAAGCAGACTAAGCACTTGCTCGCACACATCGCTGATACGGATCAGGTTGCTTGCTTCACGGCGTTTGTCACCCAGGTCCCGGATCGCATCCTCCAGAGCTGCCTCGGTAGACTTGCCGTGTTGGCACAGGCTGACCAACTCATCGATTGCCTTGGCCGCCGGGAATAGCCACGTCCAGATCGATCGATTGCGCAACTCCTGGGCCTTGTCGGCTAATTCCCGTTGACGCTCCTCCAGTGCCTTGACTCGTGCGCGTGCCTGCATGGCCTCGCTCTTCAGGGCCCCGGAGTCCTGGCCGAGCAGGTTTCGGAAGTTGGCAATCGTCTGCATCACGCTTTGCAACTCACCGCTGACCAGCTCGATTTCGGCACCGGCCTGTGAGGTGTAGGACTGCAGCGCATCGTTGCTGTCGGTGGTGCTTTGGCTACTTTGCAACAGTGCTGTGTTGATCAGTTCGGTGGAGCGTTCAATGTGCTGGATGATGCGATGTTGAACGTCCGCCACCTGCTGCATGGCCGCAGGCAACTGATCAATATGCGTCTTGACCTCGCCCAGTTGACCGGGGGGAGCTGGCAGAGAGCGGGTTTCCTGCACCACGTCATTAATGTGAGCCGTAATTTCTTGCCACATGATGAACTCCTTGTGTGTTCCGTAATGATGCTGTCAGGCAGCTTCTTCCAGAGACGCGGCTTGTTCGGTGATCAGATCACCGATGTGTTTTTTAGGGTCGAGGGTGGCCCGCGGGGTGGTCATTTGCCGTTTGATCGTGTCCGTATCAGCCTGGATCAGGCGCACGCCGCCCTGACTTGCGCGGATCAAGAGTTGACGCAACATCGGGCTGTCGATCTGCCCGCGCTTGAGTTGGTCACGCAGCATTTCCAGATGACTGCCCATGAAGCCCCAGGCGTTCGCCATCAATTGCGCGCTCTCCTGGGCCTGGCTGGCACTGACAGCCAGCTCGCCCAAGCCGGAAGCAAGGCCGGTGGCGACCGCGACTTCGGCATTGAGCCGTTCGCGTCGAGTGATCAAGTCGGTTTTCAGATTGAGCAGGCCTGCCAGCGCGATAGAAGACCCCACCGCTCCGGCCACACCACCGATCAACAACGCGCTGCCACCGACGCAGAGAGCCGTGGCGAGGCCCCCTGTGACGACGGAACCCACCGCCCCGATCAAGAGCAACACGACGCCGCCGATGGCCGCTAATCCGCTGAGGGCGATGCCGGTTGCCACTCCGGCTATCTTGCCGTTGATGCCTGACAGCTCGCTGTTGATGCTTTCCAGCACGCCTTTGTCACCATTGAGCAGCGCACTGAGGTCTAGGGTGCAGCGATCGAAAAATGCCTTGTCGTCGCTAAATCCGGTGCGAATTTTCGACAAGTCGGTCTGGATGACGGACGCCTGGCGACGGTACACCTCGACGCTGCTTTCCATTTCCCGCAGCATCGCGATGGCATCGGCGGTCGTTGTGCCTGGCAGCAATATTTGAGGCAGTACGTTGTGCAGTTCGAAGAAGGCTTCGATGTTGGTCACCGTGGTGATAATCCGCGGTTGCAGGTCATCGAGGTAGTAGACCGCACTCTGTTTCGCCTTGACCAAGCCGCTGTTGATTTCGTTTTGGAGGGTTTTGAGCCCGTCCTGCTTGCCGAAGTCCAAAAACATCTGGTTCTGGACGCCCAGGCAATGGGCTTGAACCAGCATAGCGGCGGAGGACTGACCCTTGAGCGCGATGCTTGTCTGGCCGTAGTCTTCATCGTGGGTGGAAATGTTGATGTCGTTCATTTTGTAACTCCTTGGGGTAGAACAGCGAGTGCAGCCTTGCGTTGCAACCGAGGGATCTGGCCCTCGGTGCCGGTCAGGGAATTTTTGATTCTGTCCACCCGCTCGGCCATACGCTCCCATCCGGCATCGAGCAGGTGATCATCCACAGCGCTGCTGTCCTTGAGCGCCTGCTGCCAGCTGTTATCGAGCTGAGTCCAGGCTCCGTTCAGGGAAGAGGCAGCCTCGCTGAATCGCTCGATGGCCAGCTGATGATCCAGGCCTTGTTGCTTGATCACGATCGCGACCGACAGTGCGGCTTTCTGGCGGTAAAGTTGTTGATATTGGTCCTGAAGCAGATCGGTGAAGGCGCTGAAACTGTTGATGGCATCCACCACTTCAGTGGCGCCGCGCGCGATCTCGCCTATTGTCTCGACCGGAAAGGACTCGGTCTTGCGGGTCTCGCCGGGCGTGTCATCTAAAGCGGGTGGCTTTTTGTCGCCAGCCTTGATCTTCTTAGGCTCATCGTTGGTCTTCTTCGGCTCATCCTTGACCCCGAACAGCGAAAACACCCAGGTGGCGATGGCCTTGGTATTACCGCCTATCGACTGTGAGGCCAGGAGCATCTGGCTGACGGCCTCATCCATGTCGCGGCTGGTTTTCTCAATCGCTGCCTGAATGCTGGCGATCTTGCCTTTATCACCCGCCAGCTCGTCGGTCAGCGCGTCGATACTCGCTTGCAACCGGTTAATGACCTTGTCCGTTTCTTCCGCCGACTGAGCAGTGCGCTCCACCAGTGCCGCGATGTTCTGCTGGGCGCGGGAAATATCGGATCTGATCATTTGATAGAACTGCTGAGCCGCCGTGGCCACTTCATCGTCGCCGCCAGTCTGTCGAGACGCGCGCAAAGTGCTGATCACCAGGCTGAGGGATTCCACGTCGACGATGCTGGCAATGGAATCGGGCATCAGGTTGTCGAGGAAGTCTCTGGCGTAATCCTGCAGCCGACCCTGCAGGCCACTGACCAACGTTCGTGTGGCGGGGTCGTCGATGAAGGTACTGGCGTCTTGCTGACGCTGGGTCACCAGTGCTCGCGCCTGGCCATACAGCGCACAGGTGGCGAACTTCTCGAGTGACGTGATCAGAAGTAACGAGCCGATGGGTGTGTTCACAGCATCCTCTCCTTTTGTCGTGAAGCTGCATCATCAGGCGGCATGCTCGACGGTGTAAGGACAGGGCGTCCCAAGGCAGGACAATTCGTCTCGCTCCCACCGGGCTTGGCGCTTATCATGTCTGCCGGATTAATCCCGGCCTTTATGAGATGAGCATGACTTTCGATTTTGATCAGGTGTTCGACCGCCACCACACCGGCAGTACCAAGTGGAGCCGTTACCCGGCCGAGGTATTGCCAATGTGGATCGCCGACATGGACTTCGCCGCCCCGCCGGTGATCATCCAGGCCCTGCAAAAACGTCTGGAACACCCGCTGTTCGGCTACAGCCTGGCTCCGGACGATTTGCGCAATGCAATCGTCGACGATCTGTGGGCGAAGTACGGCTGGCGTGTCGAACCCCAGGAATTGATTTTCCTGCCGGGGGTGGAGTCCGGTTTCAACATGGCCCTGAACGCTTTGGTGCAGCCGCAACAGAACGTTGTGGTCCAGGTCCCCAACTATCCGCCACTGCGCCATGCGCCTGCGCATTGGGGGTTGAACAAGGTAGAACTGAATTTCGACACGCAGGCGGATGGCACCTACGCAACGCCACTCGACACCTTGCGCCAGTCGCTGGCCGGTGGCGGTGCGCTGTTGCTGAGCAATCCGCACAACCCGCTGGGCAAGGCATTCGCGCGGGAAGAACTGCAAGCGGTGGCCGACATCTGTCTGGAACAGGATGCCTGGATCATCTCTGACGAGATCCACGCCGAGCTGTGCTTCGACGGCCGTCAACACATTCCCGTCGCCTCATTGAGTGCGGACATCGCCCGGCGCACCATTACGCTGATGTCGGCGAGCAAGGCGTACAACATTGCCGGGCTGAAGACCTCGTTCATGATCATTCAGGACCGCGCCGTTCGCGAGCGGGTCAATCATGCCCGTTGCGGCCTGGTCGACAGCGTCAACCCACTGGGCATGGAGGCCACTCGCGTGGCTTACGCCGAAGCCGGTCCCTGGTTGGCGGCGCTGCGGGGTTACCTGCAAAGCAACCGCGATTACCTGGTCGATGCGGTGCGTACGCGGCTGCCGGGCATCAGCATGAACGTGCCGCAAAGCACCTACCTGGCCTGGCTCGATTGCTCCGCGCTGGGCCTGGATAATCCGCAGCAGTTCTTCCTGGAACAGGCCAAAGTCGGCTTGAGTGCCGGCCTGGATTTCGGTGATGACCATCAACAGTTCGTGCGCCTGAACTTCGGCTGCCCACGGGCATTGCTGGAAGAAGGCATTGCGCGGATGGAGCGCTGCCTGCGCAATCGCCAGGCCTGATCCCCACCACGCAACACGACAAAAACCCTGTGGGAGCGGGCTTGCCCGCGAAAGCGCTGTGTCAGACACCTTTATCATGAGGGCGCCGACGTCATCGCGGGCAAGCCCGCTCCCACAGGGATATCACTAGGCCAGAAAGTTAGCGCAACCCTGCGAAATCCAACCGAACTCACGCCAAACGCCAAAGGTCCACCCTTTGACGCCTTTGCCTTGAGAACGGAGATTTCCCGATGACCGACTATCCAAAACCACCCTTCAAGAAACAGGGCCAGCCAGTCCCCGGCTCGCAAAAGAAAATGGACCCGTACCCGGATTGTGGCGAGCAGAGCTACAAAGGCTCCGGTCGTCTGGACGGCAAGATCGCACTGATCACCGGCGCCGACAGCGGCATTGGCCGCGCGGTTGCCATCGCCTTCGCCCGGGAAGGCGCGGACGTCGCCATTGCCTATCTGAATGAACACGAAGACGCTCAGGAAACTGCGCGCTGGGTCGAACAGGCCGGGCGTCAATGCGTGTTGCTGCCCGGTGACATCGCGCAGAAAGCGCAATGCCAGGCCTTGGTCGACAAGACCGTCGAGCGCTTCGGCCGCATCGATGTGCTGGTCAACAACGCCGCTTTCCAGATGACCCACGAAAACTTCGAGGACATTCCGGACGATGAATGGGTGATGACCTTCGATGTCAACATCACGGCCATTTTCCGCATCTGCCAGGCCGCGCTGAAACACATGAAACCCGGCAGTTCGATCATCAACACCAGCTCGGTCAACTCGGACATGCCCAAACCGACCCTGCTCGCCTATGCCACGACCAAAGGCGCGATTGCCAACTTCACCGCTGGCCTGGGGCAAATGCTCGGTCCGCAAAACATTCGGGTGAACTGCGTGGCGCCGGGACCGATCTGGACGCCGCTGATCGTCTCGACCATGCCCGATGACGAGGTGGAGAATTTCGGTGGGCAAACGCCGTTGGGACGGCCCGGCCAACCGGTAGAAGTGGCGCCTATTTATGTGCTGCTGGCGTCGGATGAAGCCAGCTACATCACCGGCCAGCGCTACGGGATCACCGGCGGCAAGCCAATGCTGTAAACCCGTGGCGAGCGAGCTTGCTCGCGCTTTAGTGCGCATCGCTCACCTGAACCTATAGGGCCGCTGCGCTGCCCAGCGGGAGCAAGCTCCCTCGCCACAGGATTACCCTCGCCACATCCAACCTGGAAAAAAACGGAACCCCCGACAAAAGTCGCCCCTCATAACGTTATGAGACCCGGTCACGGGCCGCTCCAGATCAGGAGGTCGCCATGTCCGCACCTATCGTCAAACTGTTTACCCAACCCAACTTCGCCTGGACGGATATCCGCAAGAAAGAGGAAGCGCATCCCCGCCATTACCTCGCGCATCTGTTACTGCTCGCCTTGATTCCACCGGTCTGCCTGTTTATCGGGACTACCTACGTCGGCTGGAGCCTGGCCGAGAATGAAACGGTGAAACTCAGCAGCAGTAGCGCGCTGCAATTGTGTGTATTGCTCTACGTGAGCATCATCCTCGGTGTGGCGTTGATGGGCGGGTTCATCCGATGGATGTCGCGCACCTTTGACTCGCGCCCTACCCTCAATCAATGCATCGGTTTCGCTGCGTACACCGTGACGCCGTTTTTCCTCGCCGGCTTTGGCGGTTTGTACCCCAGTCGCTGGCTGGCGATCATCGTGCTCGGTGCCGCCTCGGTGTATTCGACGTTTCTGCTATTCGTCGGCTTGCCGACTTTCATGCATGAGCGCAAGGAACAAGGCTTGCTCAATGCCGCCTGCGTCTGGGGTATCGGGCTGTTGGTGTTGGTCACCATCCTGGTGGAAATGATTCTGGTGTGGTTCAACGTGCTGACACCTGAATACTTGCGCGCGACCGTCGGTTGATCGCCTTCCAGGCAACAGCCGGCGAACCCTGCGCATGAGCTTTCTAGTCTGGGTGGCCGTGCTGGGGGCGGTGCTGCTGACGTTGGCACTGACGTCCTCGTACCTGCGCTGGATGCCGGTGACCACGTCGGCGGTGTGCCTTGCGCTGGGTGTCGCCATCGGCCCGGCGGCGCTCGGCTGGTTGAAACTGGACATGGCCGATGCCTCCACGTGGATGGAGCACCTGACGGAAGTGGCGGTGTTGTTTTCGCTGTTTGTCTGCGGTCTGAAATTGCGCTCGCCGTTCAAGAACAAAAACTGGCGGGTGGCCGTCGGGCTGGCTGGCCCGGTGATGGTGCTAACCATTGCCGGCGTGTGCCTGCTGTTGCATTACGCCCTCGGATTGTCCTGGGGAGCGTCTGTGTTGATCGGTTCGATCCTGGCGCCCACTGACCCGGTACTTGCCGCCCTGGTGCAAGTCAACGACGCCCGGGACGATGACAGTGTGCGCTTCGGCCTGTCCGGCGAGGCCGGGCTCAATGACGGGATTGCCTTTCCATTTGTGATTCTCGGTCTGCTGTTATTGCAGCACGACGGCAATCCCGGCTGGCTCGGTGACTGGGTACTGAAAAGCCTGCTATGGGCGGTTCCTGCCGGATTACTGATGGGCTACTGCATGGGGCGCGGCATCGGGCGCGTGACACTGACCCTGAGAATCAAAAATGACGACAGCACCCTCTCGCCCAACGATTACCTGGCGCTTGCCTTGATTGCCTTGGCGTACGTCGGCGCCGAAGCGATCCATGGCTACGGTTTTCTGGCTGTATTCGCCGCCGGGCTGGGCCTGCGCCACGAGGAGGTCAAATCCACTGGCGACGACGCCCTGCCCGCCGAGCATCTGGTCCAGCCGGTGGTCGGCCATCAAAACGTCGAGCCGCACCAAGCGGTACATGGCGACACCGAAAGCCTCGAAGACACCCAGGTCGCCGCCGGCATCATGATGGGCGACATGCTCGCGTTCGGCAGCCTCGTGGAACGGGCAATGGAGGTGTTTCTGGTGACACTGCTCGGCGTTGTGCTGGTCGGCCACTGGGACTGGCGCGCGCTGTTGATTGGCGCTGCGTTGTTTTGCCTGATCCGTCCGCTGAGCGTCATCGCCCTGCCCTGGCGTGGCGTGCTCAACGGGCATCAACGGCTGTTGATCGGCTGGTTCGGCATCCGCGGCATCGGCAGCCTGTATTACCTTTTCTACGCGTTGAACCACGGGCTCAACCCTTCAATTGCCGCGTTGTGTACCGACCTGACGTTGTCGGTGGTGGCGCTCAGTATTCTCGTCCATGGCATCAGCACTCAACCGATGCTGGCCTGGTATGAGCGGCGCAAAAAACAAATTAACTGATTCGATAGCGCCGAATCTCCGTCAAAACCCATCAGTTTTTCACGTTCATAAATTTGAAATCCTTTAGTGACCCGGCCAGTCACAAGATTATCTCGCCCGCTCTCTGCTCGTGGCGTCGAAACGTATTGGACATTTGAGGTGTTGGTCATGATCCACTATTCCACCCGCGATGAAATCAAAGCCTGCCGGACCCTCGCCCTGGAGCGTAACCGTCAGATGTTCGAAGAGGCGCAGGCGCTGAGCCGCCATGCCTTCGAGTTGCTGGAAGGCGGCGATCTTGATAGAGAAGTGTTCGATTGTTATCAATCGCTGCGCAGAAAGGCCGATCTGAAGTTCGAGGAAGCCATCGAGCATTTACGGGTGATTAACGAGGATTTTCCACCGATTCCGATGTCTGTGCGCCTGTCGTCGCAGTTGGAAGTGAGCGCCTGACACTGAACCCTAATCCAGTGTGGGAGCGAGCCTGCTCGCGAAAGCGGATCTACCGTCAACAATGATGTCGACGGGCGTAAAGCATTCGCGAGCAGGCTCGCTCCCACAAGAGCCGATCTACACAGCCGGTATTGGGGTGAATTCGAGGTTTTCGGTGATCGGCACGTCGCTTGAACCCGGGGTCAGAATGACCTTGCGGCACTCTTCCTGTTTCTTGTCGAAAATCTTGTAACCCTCGGCCACCTGCTCCAGCGACATCCGATGGCTGATGATCGCGTCCGGTTGCAAACGTCCGGTTTCAATGTGCCCAAGCAGCTCCGGCAGATAGCGCTGCACATGGGTCTGGCCCATTTTAAAGGTCAGGCCCTTATCAAACGCGTCGCCGAACAGGAATCCGTGGATAAATCCGGAATACACCCCCGGCACGCTGACCACACCGCCGCGTCGCACGGCCGCAATACATTGGCGCAGTGCCTTGCCGCTGCTGCCTTCCAGTTTCAAGGTCGCCAGCACAGTTTCCGTGGTGCTGCCCTTGGCTTCGAATCCGACCGCATCGACCACCCCGTCCACCCCGCGGCTGCCGGCGGTCTGGCGAATGATCGTGTCAGCGGGGTCATCGTCGTCATCAAAATTGATTGGAATCACCCCGTAGGTACGCTGGGCGTACGCCAGCCGATAGTCGTGATGATCCACCATGAAGATCTGCTCGGCACCGAGCATTTTCGCGCAAGCGGCGCTCAACAACCCCACGGGCCCGGCGCCATAGATGGCAATGCTTGAACCCGGCCCGATCCCGGTGTTCAACACGGCTTGCCAGGCGGTCGGCAGAATGTCCGAGAGGAACAACACCTTTTCGTCCGCCAGCGTCCCCGGCACCTTGAACGGCCCGGTGTTGGCTTTGGGCACCCTGACCAGTTCGGCTTGCCCGCCCGGGATGCCACCGTACAACTTGCTGAAACCGAACAACGCGGCCGGTGGCGGGATCGCTTTCTTATTGATGATCGCGCCACGCCCGCTGTTGGTGGTTTCACAACTCGCGAACAAATCCTGCTGACAAAAAAAGCATTCGCCACAGGCGATCACGAACGGAATCACCACCCGGTCACCGCGCTGCACGGCAGTGACGGCCGAGCCGGTTTCTTCGACGATGCCCATGAATTCATGGCCGAAGATATCGCCATGCTCGACGGTCGGAATCTTGCCTCGGTAGAGGTGTAAATCCGAGCCGCAGATGGCAGTGGCGGTCACCCTAAGGATGATGTCGTCGGGGGCTTCGATGACGGGGTCGGGCACGGTTTCGATTTTGACGTCATGGGCACCGTGGTAGGTCATTGCTCGCATGGCTGCTTCCTCGAGAGGGAAATAAAGACGTTGGTTGTCTGTATTAAGGGAGCGACGTTGAGCGGCGAGTTCAGTTGCATCAGGAGCGAATCGGATCAGTGGTTACGCCAGCATTACCGGGTTTACAGCGCCGCGAAATGCAGAGCCGCGAACTGCATGAATCAAAGGCACCCTTCATGCAGCCTGCACGAGCGCATTTCGCCATCAATTATTTCAACTTATTGATTTTTATAACTTTATCAACCGCGTAAAAAGCGGCACGACAAATGCTCTCTTACTGTGAGCGACCTTCGGCCTTGAGACCGTTTGCGCACTTCCCCGTGATTAATTGAGAGACTCGACCATGAACGCTATCGACCTGTTGCAAGCTGACCATGAACGCGTAAAAGGCATCCTGACCCAACTGAGTGAATCCACCGAACGGGGTGTGAAAAAACGCACTGAGTTGCTGGCCAAGCTGGAAATGGAGATCACTATCCATACGCGTCTCGAGGAAGAAATTCTGTACCCGGCGTTCAAGGAAGCCGGCGGCAAGGAACAGGACGTCATGTATTACGAGGCCAAGGAAGAGCATCGTACGGTTGATTCGCTGGTGCTGCCCGATTTGAAAGTGACTGACCCGTCCAGCCTGGAATTTGCCGGGCGCGTGAAAGTGGTCAAGGAACTGTTGGAGCACCATATCGAAGAGGAAGAAACGGAGATGTTTCCTCAGGCCAAGAAGTTGCTGGGTAAGGCGAAGCTGGAAGAGTTGGGCGCGCAAATGGAGGCCATGAAAGCCCAGCACAAGAAAGAAATGGGCGCGAATATGGCGGCTTGAACCCCCTGTGGGAGCGAGCCTGCTCGCGAAGGCGACGGGTCAGGCAACATTTACAGTGCCTGATCCACTGCCTTCGCGAGCAGGCTCGCTCCCACATGTTATTGGTTTGACCGGAAGGATTTACCCCCCAGGATTGGTCACCTGGATAAACACCGCATAACACCCCAACACGACCCAGAACGTGGCAAAAATCCACGGCGTTCGCACCGAAAACAACAGTGACTTGCGGTAGCCCTTGTGCGACGACTCCATTTCACTGAACAACGGCGACTCGTCATAAGCAAGCCCCATCAACGGCTCGCTGCGCAGTAACTCACTCTGTTTGAAATGCCAATGATCAATGATGTCATAGGCTGCGCGTATGCCCGGCCAGGCATTCAGCGAACTGAGCAACCCCAACAGCGCCAGAAATGGCGGCACCACCAAAGTGAAAAGCTTGCCCCATTCGGGATTGAGGTTGGCCATGCACGACGCAAAGGCAATCACCAAAAACGATTGCGCCGCCAGGTAGGCGTCGGTGCGGTTGGCCAGGATACTGGTTTCGTACTGGATCTCCCGACGGTAGAAATCCAGACGTTCCTTGGGCGAGCCAAACATCTTTGCGTTGTGTTCGGTCAGGGCATCGTCGGCTGAAGCGTCTGTCAGTATTCTTGGCACGGGCGTCACACACTGGATGGAAAACGTTTAGAAGAAACGTCCACTCACAAGTTCAGCTCAATCCCACGGCAAACGCCGATCATTTCATCGTCGAAGCAATAATTTCAACCAGATTGAGTTGAGTAAACGGCTTGGACAGACGCGGCAGCTCGGTCGCGAAGCCTTCCAGCCGCTCGGCATAGCCCGTGGCCAGAATGATTGGCAGGCTCAGCCTTTTATTGCGGATCGCCTGCGCCAGTTGTGCGCCGTCCATTTTCGGCATGGCCATGTCGGTGATGACCAGATCGATGGTCCGGTCCTCATCGAGCATTTGCAATGCCTCTGCTCCAGACACCGCGCTGATGACCCGATGCCCGAGGTCTTCGAGCAACAGACAGGTACTGGTCAGTACCAGGCTGTCGTCGTCGACCACCAGCACACACAAACGCGGCACTGGCGGTGCAATTTCTTCATGCATGGCCTTGGCTACCGAACCGCGTTTGGCAACCGGTATCCACAATTCGGCCGTGGTGCCCTCGTCCTTCCGGCTCTTGAGCACGAATCGCCCACCCAGTTGCTCGATGAAACCGTGAACCATGGACAGCCCCAGCCCCGTTCCTTTGCCAACCCCTTTGGTGGTAAAGAACGGATCCATCGCCACTTTGAGCGTGGCTTCATCCATGCCCTCCCCCGAATCACTGATGCTCAGGCAGACGAAGGGGCCGGTCATTGGCTTGAGCGACGCTTGATCGCCCGCTTCTTCATCCCTCGCGCTGATAACGATTTTACCGCCGTGGGGCATGGCGTCGCGGGCATTGGTCACCAGGTTCAGGACTGCGAGCTCGAGCTGATTAACGTCGGCCACCACCGGTTCGATCGCTTGCGCAAAACGGGTTTCCAGCACAACTGATGGCCCGAGGGAACTGCGCAGCAGGCCGGTGATTCCGTCGATCAACGCCGGTAGTTCGACGGTTTCGGTCTTCAATTCCTGACGCCTGGCGAAGGCCAGCATGCGTTGAGTCAGCGAAACCCCGCGCTGCGCGCCCTGAGTGGCGTTGTCCAGCAACCGGGTCAGTTTCGGGTCGTCGCCTATGCGCTTGCGGACGATTTCCAGATTGCCGAGGATGACCGTCAGCAAGTTATTGAAGTCATGGGCAATGCCCCCGCTGAGCTGCCCGATGGCTTGCATTTTCTGCGCCTGGAACAGCGCCTCGCGGGTTTGTTCGAGCGCCTGCTGGGCGTGGGTCGCTTCGGTGATGTCTCGGGTGATCTTGGCGAAACCGAGCAACGTGCCAGTGTCGCCCCAGATCGGGTCAACCACGACATGCGCCATGAACCGGGTGCCGTCCTTGCGCATTCTCCAGCCTTTGTTTTCAAATCGCCCTTCACGCGTGGCAATACTCAGCGTGCGTTGCGGTTCACCGGCCTCGCGATCTTCAGGGGTGTAGAACATCGAAAAATGCTTGCCGATCACTTCTTCGGGCAAATAACCCTTGATGCGTTGGGCACCGGGGTTCCAGTTGGTCAGGCGGCCATCCGGGGCGAGCATATAGATGGCGTAGTCCGTAACGCTTTGCACCAGCAGCCGGAACTGTTGCTCGCTTTGCTTCAGGGTTTCTTCGGCCATCTTGCGGTCGGTCAAGTCGCGGGTGATCTTGGCGAACCCCAACAGTTTCCCCGTAGGATCGATAATCGGGTCGATCACGACGTGGGACCAGAAATGCGTACCGTCCTTGCGAACCCGCCAGCCTTCGCCCTCGAAACGTCCTTCGCGAATGGCCGTGTCCAGCGCCCGCTGCGGCATGCCGCGCAGGCGATCCTCTTCGGTATAGAAACGCGAAAAGTGCTGGCCGAGAATCTCCGCTTCCTCGTAACCCTTGAAGCGCCTGGCGCCGGCGTTCCAGCTGCTGATGATGCCATCGGGATCAATCATGTAGATCGCATAGTCAACCACAGCATCGATCAACAGGCGAAAGCGGCTGTCGTCGATGGTGCTGGCTTTGGTTCGATCTTCGCTCATTGAGCCCTCACATCAGTCTCGTTTTTTGGAGTATGCGACAAACCGCGATTTTGGAAAGCCGAAAAAACACACCCGGGCGAGAGGTATTATCGCTGTACGTACTTGACGATGTAGCCATACAGGTCGTTGTATACAAAATCAGGCACCTCCTTCGCATGGCTCTGGGTTGTGTGCAGCGCAACGTGGCACTCCTTTACGACATGGTCGCGTTCACGAATCGCGAAGACATGGTTGTCGATGATGTTGGAGTAGTCGCTGAAAGCAAATGTCTTTTCGATGGTCGTCGTGGTGACCGCGCCGCCGATAGTCCTCAAGTAGGCGCTCTGAGCGACCAGCACTCGCTCGTTCAAGGCATCGAAACCGCGCTCGTACAAGAAGGTTTGCCCGCCGCTGATCGTCTTCGCAGCGTTATCCAGAGCAAGAATGACCGCTTGCGCGTAACCCATGCTGATCTCCAGCTTCGACACAGGGAGGAACCGTTCCAGTTCTTTATCTGCCAGGGCTTTCAGCGCTCTTTTGATGCTTGAGACATGAGCGAACTCTTGGGTGCAGCCGACAATCCGGTTCTCGAACTGATAACCGTTGGCTGTTGCGTCCAGTGGGAAGGTCGCGAAACTGATGCTGTCAAACGCGCACTCCATGATGATGTTGTACTTGCTGGCAAATGCGTGGAGATAAATCTTCGTGCTGACTTCCCTGACAAACGCATCTGTGTGCTCATACGCATGCAAAACGCCCAGTTTGATCATCTCTGCGTATTGAGGATGTTTTTCCCGGTAGCCGGGCAGGTACAACCGCACATAATTGTCGTAGCGCTTTGAAGGTAAGAGGTTCTTTTCCAGCAAGTAGGTTTTACCCGACGCCTGAAGCCCGGCAACCACCAGCATTTTTGGTGGGTCCTCGACAGTAATGTTGCGAAACAGCGTCGTTTTTATCTCATCGAATGCTGCTGTGACCTGCTCGGGGGTGTACGTGTATTTCGGTGTCGACATATCTTGATTTCCTTATCGAAGACGGGTTTGAAAGTGATGGCTTGTCCTCTCAATAAAGCGGCGATCACCGGTTTGTGCAAACGGTGGTGGTTTTCAAGATATATCGATGATTTTCAAGGTAAATGATCCTACGCGACGGAGTGCTAAATCCGCGGAGCAACCGACCACCAACGCGGTAGCAATTGCTTGACCTTGCTGTCGCCAAAACGGTCATCGATCAACATCACCACCCCCTCGTCCTGTTGGGTACGGATCACACGCCCCGCCGCTTGCACCACTTTCTGAACCCCCGGAAACAGATAGGTGTAGTCGTAACCGGCACCGAAAATCGCCGCCATGCGGTGTTTCAGTTGCTCGTTGACCGGGTTCAGTTGCGCCAGTCCCAGCGTCGCGATGAATGCACCGATCAGCCGCGCTCCGGGCAAGTCGATGCCTTCGCCGAACGCCCCGCCCAGCACGGCGAAGCCGACACCCTGACTGTGTGCGGTGAACTGATCGAGAAAGTCCTGTCGTTGCCCTTCTCCCATACCTCGGCTTTGCGCCCACAGATTGATGTGCGGATGTGTTTGAGCCAGCAACTGCGCCACTTGCTGCAAGTAATCGAAACTGCTGAAAAATGCCAGGTAGTTGCCGGGGCGCTGGCTGAATTGCGCGGCAATCAGCTCGACAATCGGCGCGAGAGAAGCGTGCCGATGGACAAACCGCGTCGAGATCTGGCTGACGATATGGACTTTCAGCTGGTCGGCGTGAAACGGTGATTCGACGTCAATCCACACCGTGTTCGCCGGCGTCCCGAGCAGATCGGCGTAGTAATGACGAGGGCTCAAGGTGGCGGAAAACAGCACGGTACTGCGGGCCGCTGTCAGGCGCGGGCGGATGAAACCGGCGGGCACCACATTGCGCAGGCACAGCTGTGACAAGGCGCGTTTGCGGTCGAGGTCGCGCTTGCTGATGTCAAACAGGAACTGTTCGTCGAAGAGCTCGGCGACCCGGCAGAATTGCAGCATGTCGAAGTAAAAATTCTGCAGGGCGCTGTCCAGGCCCTGAGGATGATCATTGAGGTAGTCGCCGATACTGGCGCTGCACGAGGACAGTGCCTGGAGCAGCTTTTCCGGTGGTTTGTCGTAGGCCTGATACGTACCGGATTGCAGATTATGCAGCGCATTCCATTCACGATTGACCCGCTGCAGGGCCTTCTTCAACGGCTCCGGAGCGGTTTTGCGCACGCCGTTGAGTTTCGCCTGGTCGAGGCTGGCGCTGTACATCTGCCGTCCGCGCTCCACCAGATTGTGGGCTTCGTCCACCAGCACCGCGACTTTCCAGTTATTGGCCTGGGCCAGCCCGAACAGCAGCGCGCTGAAATCGAAATAATAGTTGTAGTCGGCGACCACCACGTCAGCCCATCGGGCCATTTCCTGGCTGAGGTAATAAGGGCAAACGGCGTGATTCAGCGCCACCTCACGCAAGGCGGTCTGGTTCAGTAACGTGAGTTTGCTGGCCGCCTGCCGCGCGGCCGGCAAGCGATCATAGAAACCCTGGGCCAGCGGGCAGGATTCACCGTGACAGGCTTTGTCGGGATGCTCGCACGCCTTGTCCCGGGCGATCATTTCCAGCACGCGCAACGGCGGCGCATTGGCGTCGTCCAGAATGACCTGCGCCGCGTCCAGCGCCAGTTTGCGGCCGGGGGTTTTCGCGGTAAGGAAAAACACCTTGTCCAGTTGCTGCGGCGCCAGGGCCTTGAGCATCGGAAACAACGTGCCCACCGTCTTGCCGATACCGGTCGGTGCCTGAGCCATCAGGCACCGGCCCGTGCTGACCGCCTTGAACACCGATTCCGCAAGATGCCGTTGCCCCGGACGGAAGTCGGCGTGGGGAAACGCCAACCGCTGTGCGCCAAGATTGCGCGCCTCGCGGTGGGTCATTTCCTGTTCGGCCCACTGCAAGAACAGGCGGCAATGCTGTGCAAAAAACTGCTCCAGCTCTGGTGCGCTGAAGGCCTCGACCAGACAGGTTTCCTTTTCACTGACGATGTCGAAGTACACCAGCGCCACGTTGATCTGCGCCAGTTGCAGCTTCTGACACATCAACCAGCCGTAGACCTTGGCCTGCGCCCAGTGCAATTGACGGTGGTTGGCCGGTTGCCTGTTGAGGTCTCCGCGATAGGTTTTGACTTCTTCCAGACAGTTTTGCGCCGGATCGTACCCGTCCGCCCTGCCCCTGACTTTCAACGTTTCAAACAGACCTTCCAGCGCAACTTCACTCTGGTAACTGTCGCTGCGGCGGGACGCTACTGTGCGGTGCCCGACAATGCCTTCCAGTGCGGTCGGCGACGGCGTAAAGCGCAGGTCAAGGTCGCCGACCTTGGCGGTGAACTCACACAACGCCCGCACCGCGATGCTGTAGCTCAAGCGCTCTGCTCCGCCCATTGCACGTAACACACGGCAATCGGCATCTGGTGCTCATGGCAGAACTCCAGCCAGCGCAACTGGTTGTCCTGCAAGCGGTCTCCGGGGCCTTTGACCTCGATCATGCGGTAGGTCTTTTCCTGCGGCCAGAACTGGATCAGGTCGGGCATACCGGCGCGGTTGGCCTTGACGTCCAGCAGCAATCGGTTGAACCAGTGTTTGAGGTGCTCGGCCGGCAGGCAATCGAGTGCCTGTTCAAGCAGTTCCTCGTTCAAGGCGCCCCAGAATACAAACGGCGATTGCACACCCCACTTGGCGGCGTAGCGCTCGCGGATGGTCTGGTCGTAACGACCGTCATCCAGTTCCGCCAGGCAGGCCTGAAACAGATCAGCCCGGCGCGCATGGAAATCCTCATGGTGCAAATCCACCGGCCCGCGCTGGAACGGGTGGAAAAATGCGCCCGGCAACGGCGCAAAGATGGCTGGCCAGCACAGCAAGCCGAACAGCGAGTTGATCAGACTGTTTTCGACGTAATGCACCGGCGCCGACGCCTGCGCCAGATGCGCCTGCACGTAAAATTCCACCGAAAGCCCGGGATCGGTCCTGGGCAGTTGCAAGTCCAGACGCAGCATCTGCCTTGGAGAGGCACGTTTCATCGGCGGCCCACCGAGTTTGCGCCGCAGCCGGGGCAATACTCGCAGCAAATGCTGGTGTTCGGCGGCGCTTTCCGGGGATTGCCCGGCGACGACGGCCAGGTCCAGGGCCAGTTGATACTCGCCACAGCGTTCCAGCACCCGAATCAGCCGAATTCGCGCTCCGGGCCAGGCGCACTCGCGATAGATGTTCAGGGCATTGGCGAAATCGGCCTGGCGCTCGCAATGCTGGCCGATCTGGAACAACAGCTTGCCCCGGCGTTTGTGCAGCCAGGGATTGGCCAGAGTCAGCCCGTTGATCTGTTCGACGATCTGCGCCACCGCCTCTCCGGCCTCGAACCGCTGCTGACAGTTGTGCAGGAACAGACAGGCATCCACGTCCTCGCGGCTGCGCAAGCCCCGGGACTCGGCGCAGAACTCGACTTTTTCATAGGTAAAGATGCCGAGGTCAGCCAGCACGAACTCTGACCAGTCCTGGTAAAGATTGCCGAAAAACATCAGACGCAGACGATCACACAGGCTCATGATGGTCAGGCTGAATAACCGATCCGCCAGCGGCCCGCACCATTGAGTAAAACTGCGGGCCTCGGGAAACTGCTCGCCCAGCGTGGGTAACCAGTCGGTCTTCTTGCCTTTGGGCTGGTCGATGGCGTGGCCGAAGCACTGGAGGATCTCAGCCTTGAGCAACACGTCGAACAACGATGGCAGCGGCAACGGACATTGCTCATCGATCCAGCCCAGCGTCAGCAATGGCGCGGCAGCGGTCGTGATGTCGCCAATTTCGAGGTAATGCAATTTACTCGCACGGAAATGAATGCCCTTGCGCATCACCATCCGCACCAGCAACGCCCGTGACTCCCTGGGTAGCCGATTGAAATCAGCCATGAAGGCCTGCTCTTCTTCATTCAACACATCGGCATAGCGATGTTCAAGCCAATCAATGACTTGCATGAAGTTGTTCAGGTAATAGAACGGATCATCGAGGGGATTGGAAGTCACAGGGAAACAGGGCCATGGCGAGCGAGTACTGGTTATGCGTACAGATACCAGCTACACCCCATGCGGCGCAAACGGAAAAGGATAAGCGGCGACGTAATCGGGAATTTTTCGGCCACCTGTCGAACTTTCCGCCGATCCGTCGCACCAACCGCGTTAGAGGTACAGTGACGATTGAAGGATTCGAGGCAGTCGCACTGTTTATTTGGAGCAAGTGAGGTGGTTATGAATATCAAGACTCTGGGTTTACCCTTGGCGGCACTGGCTTTCCTGGCTCTGGCCGGCTGCTCGACGCCAACGGTCGTGACACTGCAGAACGGCACTCAGTATTTGACCAAGGACATGCCGAAGGCCAATACCGAGGACGGTTTTTACGAGTTCGAAGATATTTCCGGGGCCAAAGTGAAGGTCAAGGCCGATGAAGTGGCCACCGTCCGTAAAGAAGACTGAGGAACGCTTTATCGTCCATCGTCGGAACGCCGCCCCTAGCTTGTCCGGCGGCGCGTCCACGGCGCCGCAAAGCATCGTGCTGCGAACGCTCACGACGGTTCGTTCACCACCCGCGCCTTGCGGATAAACAAGGCCCGTACTTTTTCCCAGAAATTGCCACCCAGCACGAACAGACTGCCGATGAGCATCAAGTCGCCCAGCAACTGCAGCTGCCAGATATTCGGCCTGAGCCCCGGCCAGATGCTGTCCACGTAAGGTTCCAGAAACGCCGAGATCAGCGGCAGGCAAAACATCACCACGCCGATTCGATGACGCCATGGCCCCACTTCGGTTTCCGCGGTAGGCGCGAGCGAGGAGACGTAACCAAACACCCGGCTTTTCAACTGTTGGAAGCCCGACTTGCCCATGACGGCAATGACCAGGATCAGCAGGACTTTGTTACTGATAAACAACACCCCTGTCAGTGCCGCAACTTTCGAACCCGGCACCCCCAACGCTGCGGCGATGGGCACCATCAGCCACGAACCCAGCATCAAGCAGATGATCACTATGCCCAGTTTGAAACGCCATCCAGCGGTATGGGGTGCATTCATGGCTACCGTCCTTTTTGACAGTTTGTATCGAATGTGAAGACGCTCGAAAAGCTTAGCAGTCAGTTGCCCATCAGGCCGTCTATGCTCCTGTAATCTTTCTCGACTGGAATGACGCATGCTCCTGACGCGATCCGGCCAATTGCTATTGATGTGGGTGCTCGGCTTGAGTGGCTGCGTGCGTCTTGGGCCGGACTTTCAGTCGCCGAAGCCAACGTGGATTGACCACTGGAACTCCCCTGCCCTCGAGCAATCCAGCCAACGCAGCCAGCATCCGGATCTGCGTCAGTGGTGGCAGGTCTTCGGCGATCCGGTCCTTGATCGGTTGATTGTGGAAGCGGATGCCCACAACTCCGACCTGAAAATCGCCGGTCTGCGCGTGATGGAGTCCCGTGCCCAACTGGGCATCGCGCAAAGTGGACGCTACCCGCAATTGCAGCAAGCCAGCGCCGACAGCCTGTACTTCAACCGCAGGCAATCCGGCGGAATCAATCCCCAGGACAGTCATTTCTGGCAATACAGTGCCGGCTTCGATGTCGGCTGGGAGCTGGATTTCTGGGGCCGTTTCAGTCGCGCCATCGAGTCGGCCGATGCCGGTTACTTTGCCGCGCAGGCCAACTATGAAGACGCGCTCGTGCTGCTGCGCGCGCAAGTGGCCGACACTTACTTTTCGTTGCGCACCACCGAGGCGCGGTTGCGCGTGGCGCGGGAAAACGCCAGGCAGCAAAAGCGCAACTTCGAGATCACTGAAAAGCTGTTCATCAGCGGCCAGCAAGCCGAGCTCGACCTGCAGCAGGCGCGTACCCAATACCTCGGAACGTTGAGTACGATTCCCGACTTCGAAGACCAGGTTCAGCGCACCCGTAATGCGCTGGCTGTGTTGATCGGCCAGCCCCCCGGCGCACTGCCGCAATTGCTGGAAAATGAAGGATTGATCCCGCTGGTCGACCGCGCCGTATTGCAGGATGTGCCGGCCAATCTGCTGCTGCGTCGGCCGGATGTGCGCGCAGCCGAACTGAATGTTGCCGCCCAGTCGGCGCTGATTGGCGTGGCCGTGACCGATTTCTATCCCTCGCTGACCTTGCTGGGCAGCATCGTCTGGTCGGCTGACACGCTGAACGGCACGTCCAGAAGCCTGGATCTGATCGGTGGCCCCAGCCTGCGCTGGAACCTGTTCGATCATGGCCAGATCAGCAATAACGTGCGCGTGCAGGACGCTCGCTTGCAGCAGTTGATCGAGGCCTACCGCGACAAGGTTCGCCAAGCGGCCCGCGAGGCCGATGATGCCGCCAGCGGCTTGATCAAATCTCTGGAGCGCGAACGCATCCTGCGCGAGGCGGAAGTCGCCGCCAAGCGTTCACTGGTGCTCGCCAACGCGCAATATCGCGAAGGTTATTCGGATTTCCAGCGCGTGCTTGACGCGCAACGTGCGCTGCTGGAACAACAGGATAATTACCTGGTCAGCCGCAGCAACGCCGTGAGCAATGCGATTGCGTTGTACAAAGCCTTGGGCGGTGGCTGGTACAGCGCCGAGCCGAAAGTCGACTCGGCCACCCGCGAGCAAATGGAAAAACGCACGGACTGGGGCGACCTGCTGGACGAGCCTTCAGCGGCGCAAAACAAAAAAGGTGAACGACCATGAGTGAAGCCCCGCTGCCCGCCCCAAAGCCGCCCGAGCCGCCTGCCGACCCTGCTAAAAAAGGCATCAAATGGGTGCTGCTGGTGATCGTCCTCAGCCTGGCCTGGTACCTCGCGGCTGACCGCTTCACGCCATATACGCAACAGGCGCGGGTGGGCGCCTTTGTCATACCGGTGGCGGCGGAAGTGGCCGGTCAGGTAATTCGCGTCAACGTGCGCAACAATCAGGACGTCAAGGCCGGCGACGTGCTGTTCGAAGTCGATCCCCTGCCCTATCAGATTGCCGTCGATCGGGCGCGGGCAGACCTCGAATCCACACGCCGGCAGATCGGTGCGAGCACCGCCGGCATTGCGTCGGCACAAGCCAACTTGCGCGCCGCCCAGGCTAATGAGCTCAAGGCGCGACAGGACAATAACCGCCTCGAAGGGTTATATCGCGCCGACCCGGGCACCATTTCCGTGCGCTTGCTCGAAGTGTCCCGCGCCAACCGCGAACAGGCGGTCAGCCAGGTCGCCGCCGCCCGCGCCGAAGTCCAGCGCGCCCGCGAACAGGAGGGTGGTAGTGCGGAAGACAATGCCTTGTTGCGCAGCGCCGCCACCGCCCTGTCGAAAGCCGAGCTGGACCAGGCCAACACGCAGATTCGCGCACGCTCGGCTGGGTTGATCACCGACCTGCGCACCGACGCCGGGCAGTTCGCCGCGGCTGGCAGTCCGGTCATGACGCTGATCGCGATCCACGACGTGTGGATCAGCGCCGACATGACTGAAAACAACCTCGGTCTGGTCAAGCCCGATACGCCGGTGATGATTGTTCTGGATGCGCTGCCCGGCGAAGTGCTTGACGGGCGCGTGCGCAGTGTCGGCTACGGCGTCAGCGTCGGTCAGGCACCGCCGCCGGGTACCTTGCCCAGTGTGCAGAACAGCCGCGACTGGCTGCGCCCTGCCCAGCGATTTCCGGTGATCATCGAGTTTTCCGAGGCGTCGAGAGCGCAGCTGCGCGACAGTCGCGCGATTCGCGCCGGCGGCCAGGCTGAGGTCATGGCGTTCCCCACCGAAAGCAATCCGTTAAACCCTCTCGGCCGGGTTTTTCTTGGCTTGATGAGCTGGCTGTCGTATGTCTACTAAGCGCACGCCCCGGGAGCAACGTGCGTTGCGCCTGGCCAGCGGCACCGCGTTGTGTCTGGCGATCAGCTTCGGGGCGGGGTTGCCGATCCCTTTTATCGCGCCGGTGCTCGCAGTGTTGCTGCTCGCCACCGTCAATCGTCCGCTGCCGTTAAAGGCTGCACTGGTGCTGGCCGTGGCGGCGATGCTGACCACCGCTGTCGGCTTGCTGTTGATCCCGATCCTGCGTTACTACCCGGTCAGCGGCGTGCTGCTGGTCGGGGTTTGCCTGTTTCTGGTGTTTCGTTTTGGGCTGCGCGGCGGCAACAACCTGATCGTCACCTTTCTGGTGATTGGCCTCACCATGATTTCATCGGCCGGCGTCGCCGAGTTCGACCTGGCGGCGATGGTCATCGGGGCACTGGTGAAGGGGTTGCTCCTTGCAGTCATGGTGCTTGCGCTCAGTCACTGGCTGTTTCCCGATCCGCCCAATGCGCCGTCGCCCCCCGCCGCGCCATTGTTGCCAGCGGAGGAAGTGAGCCGGGTGGCGCTGCGGGCAACCCTGATCGTGATGCCGACGTTTTTGCTCGTAATGATTGATCCGGCGCGTTACCTGCCGATCATCCTGAAGGCGGTCAGCCTGGGGCAGCAGAGCTCAACCCCATCGTCGCACCATGCCGCGCGCGAACTGGTCGGTTCGACCCTGCTCGGCGGTGTGCTGGCCGTGCTGTTCTGGTGTGCCCTCAGCCTGTTTGTGCACTTATGGATGTTTTTTCTGTGGATGCTGCTGTTCGGTCTGATTTTGGCGCGCAAGCTGTACGCGCTGAGCCCGACCCGGTTGAGCCCGGGATTCTGGCTCAACAGCCTGATCACCATGATTATCCTGCTCGGCCAATCGGTGCAGGACAGCCTCGCGGGCAAAGACGTCTACACCGCATTCGCGGTGCGCATGGGCTTGTTTATCCTGGTGACGCTGTATGCCTGCCTGATGGTTTATCTGCTGGATCAGCGACCACCAAAACCCGCTCAGGGATTGACCTGATAACCCTTGCCTTGCAGGCAGCTGCTGTAGGCCGTCGAGGCGGTGGCGGTCGACGTTTTCTGCTGTGCCCGGCGCTCCTGGCGCTGACGTGACCCACCGACGACAGCGCCCGCGACGGCCGTTTCCTTCGCCCGGTTCTGCCGATAGTCCTGCTTCACGTCGTCATCCACACGATCATAAAACTCATCATGCTGACGCCCGCGAACCTGAGCTCCCGCGGCCCCGGCTGCGGCACCCGCCGCCGCACCTTTGAGGCGACCGCCGCTGGCAGGCGCCGTCGTTGAACTTTGACTGGCCGCGATGTTATGGCAAGCGTCCATATCCAGTTGGGTTTGTTGCGAAGTCTGCCCCTGCATCGGGACAACCGTTTCGGCCCGGACCTGAGTGGCGGCCATCGACAGCGCGACACACAAGCCAAGGGTAGACAACCTGTTCATGATGACCTCCGGTCAATGCTCAGCCATCAGAAAGTGTAGATCAGCCCCGCTCGCCCTCCCCCGACTTAAGACTGACGGCCATCAGTTCACAAAAATCCCTGTGGCGAGGGAGCTCGCTCCCGCCGGGTCACGCAGTGGCCCCACATCAGGATTGCTGTGCAATTCCACAGGGGAATGAGTCAAGCGCGGGTACGCTTGAGCGTTTCACTCGGCAGCTCTTTGAACAACGCGCGGTAGCTGCTGGAAAAACGCCCCAGATGCCAGAACGACCACTGCATCGCCACTTGCGCCACGGTAGTGTCCATCGGTGAGCGATTGAGCAATTCGCGGTGAGCACTGTTGAGCCGGCGCAGGCGTAACCAATGGGTGGGCGTCATGCCGGTATAGGCCTTGAACGCATGTTGCAACTGCCGCAATGACACCCCGGCGACCTGGGACAGCTCCATCAGGTTGAGGGTTTCTTCCGGGGAATCCGCCGCCCATCCGCCGATGCGCTTCATCACCGCCCGTTCTTCAGCGCGGCGCTGCAAACCGCCGCGATCGAGGCAGATACAGGCGTTGTCGAGAATGTACAGGCAGTCTTCGAGCAACTGCTGGGTCAACGCTTCCCGACTCGGTGGATCGAGGGTCTGGGCCAAGCGGGTCAAGGTTCCGCTGAGCCAGCGGCTGAACAGCGCGTTCTGCTGCGAATTCAGCGGCGCCATGAACAGCCCCTCAAGCCGGGCGACATTCAGACCATGACGCTGAACGAACGCCGGCCCGAACACCACGGCGATTTCCTGATAGTTCTCCGGCGTGATCCAGATGTTGCGGCTTTCTTCGTTCAACACGTACAGCGCGTTGTCGCTGCGATCGAAACAGAACGCCAACGACCCCTCCGGCGCGCTGAAATTCTGCTCCACGCGGGTGTTCATGTGTTCTTCGTAAATCTCCACGCCCTGCAAGTCCAGATAGCGCACTCGCCCGGCGAAATGCCCCGGGGACATCTGCTGGTAATGCTGGACCCACCCCGGTGTAGCGCGGATTTGCTCGGCGACATCGGCGGTGTTGAACGCTTGAACGTGTAAGGGATTGAACGCTGTCATGGGTGACCTTACGCACTCGTTTGGTGCGTTTTGGTGCTGCTGAAAGTGGATAGATGGATCGGCAAGGCTCGCCCAAGATAGTCGTCAACGCGTTCCAGGGGAAGTGCGTGGCGGATGAAACCACCCTCCCCGGCGTTAATAAAACCAATAACGAGGTCTTTATGAATGTCCCTTTCGATCAGCTGCTGACGTGGCTGAAAGATCACAAGATTACCGAAGTCGAGTGCGTCGTCAGTGACCTGACCGGCATTGCACGCGGCAAGATTGCACCCACCAACAAGTTCCTGCATGAGCGAGGCATGCGCCTGCCGGAAAGTGTGCTTTTGCAAACGGTAACCGGGGACTTCGTCGACGACGACATCTACTACGACCTGCTCGACCCCGCCGACATCGACATGGTCTGCAAACCGGTTTCCGACGCGGTCTACGTGATTCCATGGGCCATCGAACCTACTGCGATCGTGATCCACGACACCTTCGACAAGTTCGGCAACCCGATCGAGTTATCGCCACGCAACGTGCTGAAGAAAGTGCTGCAGCTGTACACCGACAAAGGCTGGCGGCCGATTGTCGCGCCGGAGATGGAGTTTTACCTGACCCAACGCTGTGAAGACCCGGACTTGCCGCTGAAGGCACCGATGGGCCGCTCGGGCCGCGCGGAAAGTGGTCGTCAGTCGTTTTCCATCGACGCCGCCAACGAGTTCGACCCGCTGTTTGAAGACGTCTATGACTGGTGCGAGCTGCAAGGCCTGGACCTCGATACGCTGATCCACGAAGACGGCCCGGCGCAGATGGAAATCAACTTCCGCCATGGCGACGCGCTGGACCTGGCCGACCAGATCACCGTGTTCAAACGCACGATGCGCGAAGCGGCGCTCAAGCACAACGTCGCGGCGACGTTCATGGCGAAGCCGATTGGCGACGAGCCGGGCAGCGCCATGCACATTCACCAGAGCGTGGTGGACATCGCCACCGGTCAGCCGATTTTCGTCAATGCCGACGGGCAGATGAGCGAGCTGTTCCTGCATCACATCGGCGGCTTGCAGAAATACATTCCGAAAGTGCTGCCAATGTTCGCCCCCAACGTCAACTCGTTCCGCCGCTTCCTGCCGGACACCTCGGCGCCGGTGAACGTCGAATGGGGCGAAGAAAACCGCACCGTCGGCCTGCGTGTGCCGACCTCCAGCCCTGATGCGATGCGCGTGGAAAACCGCTTGCCCGGCGCCGATGCCAACCCGTATCTGGCAATTGCCGCGAGCTTGTTGTGCGGCTACCTCGGCATGGTCGAACGGGTCGAGCCAAGCGCTGCGGTGCAGGGCCGCGCCTATGAGCGGCGCAACCTGCGCCTGCCGATCACCATCGAAGACGCCCTGACACAGATGGAAGAAAGCGAAACCATCGGCCGGTATCTGGGCAGCAAATTCGTCCGTGGTTATGTCGCGGTCAAGCGCGCTGAACATGAAAACTTCAAGCGCGTGATCAGCTCCTGGGAGCGGGAGTTTTTGCTGCTGAGTGTCTGAAACCATCTGCGTTTCACACACCCTGTGGGAGCGAGCTTGCTCGCGATGAGGCCAGTAGCCTCAACGTCATTGTTTGACTGTTCGGACGTCATCGCGAGCAAGCTCGCTCCCACAAAAATCCAACAACTATAAGAGGTGTCGATATGCGTCTATTGAAATCCATGGTTCCGCTCGCCCTGACCCTGCTGTTCAGCGCCGTCGCTCAGGCCCAGCCCACCGTCAGCGTCTACAACTGGACCGATTACATCGGCGAAACCACCCTCGCCGATTTCCAGGCCCAATCGGGGATCAAGGTGACCTATGACGTCTTCGATTCCAACGAAACCCTCGAAGGCAAACTGCTCGCCGGTCGCACCGGTTACGACGTGGTGGTGCCGTCCAACCACTTCCTCGCCCGACAGGTGAAGGCCGGCGCGTTCCTCAAACTGGACCGTTCACAGCTGCCCAACTTCAAAAACCTCGATCCCAAGTTACTGGCGCTGCTGGAGAAGAACGACCCGGGCAATGAACATTCCGTCCCTTACCTGTGGGGCACCAACGGCATCGGTTACAACGTCGACAAGGTCAAGCAAGTGCTGGGCCTTGATCACATCGATTCCTGGGCAGTGTTGTTCGAACCGGAAAACATCAAGAAACTCAGCCAGTGCGGCGTCTCGATGATGGACTCGGCGGACGAAGTGTTCCCGGCGATCCTCAACTATATGGGGCTGGACCCGCGCAGCGAAAACCCGGAAGACTTCAAAAAAGCCGAAGCCAAACTGCTGAGCATCCGGCCGTACATCACCTATTTCCACTCGTCCAAATACGTGTCGGACCTGGCCAACGGCGACATCTGCGTGGCCTTCGGTTACTCGGGTGACGTGTTCCAGGCCGCCAACCGCGCCAAGGAAGCCAAGAATGGCGTGAACATCGCCTACGCGATCCCGAAGGAAGGCAGCAACCTGTGGTTCGACTTGCTGGCGATTCCCGCCGATGCCGGCCACCCGAAAGAGGCCCACGCCTTCATCAATTACCTGCTCGACCCGCAAGTGATTGCCAAGGTCAGCGCCTCGGTCGGCTATGCCAACCCGAACCCGGCCGCCAAGCCATACATGGACGCTGAACTGGTGAACAATCCAGAGGTTTACCCACCGCAGGAAGTCCTCGACAAGCTCTACATCTCAACCACCCCGCCCCAGGCGATCATGCGTCTGATGACCCGTTCCTGGAGCAAAGTGAAGTCCAACCAATGACCAACGAGCACGCGAACTCTTATTACGCTGCGTCGGCGAACCCGCTGGCGCCCTTCCCGGCGCTGGCCGAAGACTTGGTGGCCGATGTCTGTGTGATCGGCGGCGGGTTTACCGGGGTCAACACCGCCATCGAACTGGCGCAGCGCGGGCTTTCGGTGGTTCTGCTGGAAGCGCGGCGCATCGGCTGGGGCGCCAGCGGGCGCAACGGTGGGCAGCTGATTCGCGGCATCGGCCATGACGTCAGCGGTTTCGCCAAACACGTCGGCAACGACGGCGTGCGTTACCTCGAGCACGCGGGCATTGAGTCGGTGGAGCTGGTGGGCCAGCGCATTCGAGAGCACAACATCGACTGCGACCTGCGCTGGGGTTTCTGCGAACTGGCCAACACTCAGGCGCAGTTCGCGGCGTTCAAGGCCGAGCAACAAGGCCTTGCCGAGTCGGGTTACGCCCATGAAACGCGATTGGTCAGGCCCGAGCAAATCCGCGAGCAAGTGGTCAATTCCGGCGTGTACGCCGGTGGTCTGGTCGATATGGGCTCGGGTCATTTGCATCCGCTCAATCTGGTGCTGGGCGAAGCGCGAGTGGCGAAATCCCTCGGCGTGCAGATTTTCGAGCAGAGCCCGGTGCTGGAGTTGATCCATGGCAGCACGGTGCAGATTCGTTGTGACGGTGGCACGGTCCGCGCCGGCAGTCTGGTGCTGGCGTGCAACGCGCATCTGGACGACCTCGAACCGAAACTCAGTGGCAAGGTACTGCCGGCGGGCAGCTACATCATCGCCACCGAGCCTTTGGCGCCAGAGGTTGCTGCGCAATTGATCCCGCAGAACCTGGCGCTGTGCGATCAAAAAGTCGGTCTGGATTACTACCGGCTCTCGGCGGACCGGCGCTTGCTGTTCGGCGGTGCCTGTCATTACTCCGGGCGCGATCCGGCGGACATCAGCGCTTACATGCGCCCGCAGATGCTCAAAGTCTTCCCGCAACTGGCAAACGTGCGCATCGATTACCAATGGGGCGGCAAGATCGGCATCACCGCCAATCGCTTTCCACAGGTGGGCCGCTTGCGCCAGCACCCCAACGTGTTCTACGCCCAGGGTTACTCCGGGCACGGGCTGAACGTCACGCACTGGTGCGCCAAACTGTTGGGCGAAGCGATTCATGCCGGGCACAGTCAGGGTTTCGACGTATTCAGCGCCGTGCCGCACATGACCTTCCCCGGCGGCCCGATGCTGCGCTCGCCGTTGCTGGCGCTTGGCATGGCCTGGTATCGATTGCGCGAAATCCTCGGCTGACGCGTTCCCCTGTGGGAGCGAGCCTGCTCGCGAAGGCGGCCCCACATTCAGCATTGCTGTTGGCTGACCCACCGCATTCGCGAGCAGGCTCGCTCCCACAGGGGAACGGTGCAAATCCAGAGTAATAGAGTGCCTCCGGCAGTTTGGCGGTGGGAGCGAGCCTGCTCGCGAAGGCGGCCGCACATTCAGCATTGCTGTTGGCTGACCCACCGCATTCGCGAGCAGGCTCGCTCCCACATGGGAACGGTGCAAATCCAGAGTAATAGAGTGCCTCCGGCAGTTTGGCGCCGCAGTGGCCGCAAACAACGATCACGCGATTGATCAGGCGTTTGAGTCTTTCGATTTGCTCATTCGCGATGCACTTCTATATTGAGGGAGTGCTCTGACTTTCCCATCTCCTGGCGAGTGCGGCCTATGGCTACGACTGACCAACTGATCATCTGCGAGCACTGCGACTGTGTGTATCAAAAAGTCACGCTCGCCAAACATCAGAAAACCCTGTGTACCCGCTGCGGCGGCGTGCTTCAGCGTTATAACGGCCTGACGGTGCAGCAGCGGCTGGCGTTGACAGTCACCGCCTTGATGCTGTGGGTTTTCGCCAATTTCTATCCGGTCATGAGCATCAGTCTCAAGGGCCTGAAAAACAGTGCGACGCTCTGGGATTCGGTGCTGGCCCTGAGTCTGGGCCCGATCACGTTCATCGCCATGGTCGCGGCCATCTCGATGATCATCGCGCCAATTATCCAGTTGCTCTTGCTGATCTGGGTGCTGAGCTACGCCCTCGCCTCGCGGCGCTCGCCGGGTTTCAGATTCTGTATGCGCTGGCTGGAAACCCTGCGGCCCTGGAGCATGCTCGAGGTCTGCCTGCTGGGGGCGATGGTTGCCGTGATCAAGCTCGCCGGATTGCTCGACGTGTTGCCCGGCATCGGCCTGTTCGCCCTGGCCATCCTCAGCCTGATGATGATCCGCATTGCCGGGCGCGATGTCCGTGAACTATGGGACGTTTTATGACAACGCCTCCGGTCGCGAGCGAACTCAACCTGTGCCTCTGCCACAGCTGCGGCCTGGCCTGTGACATGACCGGTGAACCCAGCGAATGCGAGCGCTGCGGTGAGCCGCTGCATCGGCGCAAAACCAACGCACTGACCCGCACCTGGGCCTACCTGCTGGCGTCGCTGGTGTTCTACATCCCGGCCAATCTGTTGCCGGTGATGAACACCAAAATGGTCGGCAACGGCGCCGACAGCACGATCATGGGCGGTGTGCTGGATTTCTGGCAGCACGGCGCCTGGGACATCGCCCTGATCATTTTCATCGCCAGCATCGCGGTGCCCGGCATCAAGTTCGTCGCCCTGACCCTGTTGCTGGTCACCGTACAGCGCGGCAGCCTGTGGGCGCGCGAGGAACGTTCGAAGATGTACCGGTTCGTCGAGGTCATCGGCTACTGGTCAATGCTCGACGTCATCGTCGTCGCGTTGGTGGCGTCGCTGGTGAAATTTCAAGCCCTGGCCGATATCGAACCGCGCCTGGGCATTCTGTTTTTTGGACTGGTGGTGGTGTTTACCATGCTCTCGGCGATGAGTTTCGACCCGCGTCTGATCTGGGACCAACAACATTCGAACAATGAGGAGGTCATGGATGAAGTCGCAAGTCACTGACGGGCCGCTGGTCCCCGGGCAGGCCCCGATCAAAACGCGGCGATTCAGCGTGTCGCTGGTATGGATCGTGCCTATCGTTGCCGTATTGGTGGGCATTTCGCTGGTGGTGCACAGCATCCTGCAGGAAGGCCCCACCATCACCGTAACCTTCAAGACCGGCAGCGGCCTGACCGCCAACAAGACCGAGGTCAAATACCGCAACGTGGTGATCGGGCATGTGTCCGACGTCGAGCTGAGCGACGACCAGAAGAGCGTCAACGCCACGATCAAACTCGCCAAGCAGGCGGAAAGCTTTACCCGGGAAGACTCGCAATTCTGGGTGGTGCGGCCGCGTATCGGCGCCGGCGGTGTGTCCGGCATCGATACCCTGTTGTCCGGGGACTACATTGGCGCCGACATCGGCCAGGCCAATGCCCGGGCCAAGAACTTCATCGGTCTGGAAAACCCGCCGCCGATCACGTATGGCGAGCCCGGCAAACGCTTCATGCTGCACACCGAGGACCTGGGGTCGCTGGACATCGGCTCGCCCGTCTACTTCCGCAAGATACCGGTGGGACAAGTGGTGGCGTATGCCCTGGACGCTGACGGCAAAGGCGTGAATATCGAAGTGTTCATTCACTCGCCCAATGATGCCTACGTCACCGAAAACACCCGATTCTGGAACGCCAGCGGGATCGACGTGAATGTCGGCGCCAACGGGTTTGCGGTGAAGACCGAATCGTTGTCCTCTATTTTGGTCGGCGGCATCGCTTTCCGCGCGCCGGAATACAGCCCCAACGATGTAGCGGCCAACGAAGAAAAAACCTTCGAGCTGTTTGAAGACCAGCAAACCGCCCTTGCCCCACCGAACGGCAAGGGGCAATACCTGAGCTTGCGTTTCGACCAGGCTTTGCGCGGGCTCAAGGTCGGGGCACCGGTGGAATTTCTCGGCATCGAGTTCGGCCGGGTGGTGTCGGTCAATCTGGATTTCGATGCAAAAAAACGCAGTTTTCCAGTGAATGTCGGCATCGTGATCTACCCGCAACGGCTCGGTCAGGCGCACATCAAAATGCTTGAGGTGTTGAAACATGACCCCAACGATGAAGCCGCCGGCGTCAGGCTCATGGGCACGTTCATCGAAAACGGCCTGCGGGCCCAGGCGCGCAGCGGCAACCTGTTGACCGGTCAGCTGTACATCGCGCTCGACTTCTATCCCAAAGCCGAGAAGGTCGTGTTCGACCCCTCCGCCCGCCCCGTCTCCATCCCGACCGTTCCCGGAAGCCTCGAGCAGTTGCAGGAAAAACTCGAAGCCATGGTCACCAAAATCAACGATCTGCCAATCGGTCGCATCGCCGGCAATCTCGACAGCAACCTGGTCGAACTGCGCAAAGGCCTCGCGCAATTCAATGCCAAGACCCTGCCCGGCGTGCAGACCACGCTGGCGGATGTCAGCAAGACCCTGCAATCGGCCAGCTCGACCCTCGCCGAAGATTCGCCGCAACGCGAACAGTTGACCCAGACCCTGGACGAACTCGGACGCATGTCGCGCTCCTTGCGTGAGCTCTCGGATTACCTGGGCCGGCATCCGGAATCGCTGATCCGCGGGCGCCCGGACAATGCCGAGCCGATTGACTTGAAGGCGCCACCGCGCAAATGACCACAGGAGCTTCACCCATGGCTGTTTCGTTGAAGATCACGTTGGTCGCTACGCTCCTGCTACTCGCCGCCTGTCGCAGTGAGCCGATTCAGTTTCACACCCTGACCCCGGCGCAGCCCGGTGGCACGGCTCGGGGTAACGGCGGGGAGATCCAGATCGAGGGCCTGAGCGTGCCGCCTCAGGTTGATCGGCCGCAGCTTGTCATCCGTCAGGGCAACAGCGGCCTGGCCATACTTGAGACCCAATGGTGGGCCGCAAGCCTGGTGGATGAATTGCGTAGCGCTCTGGTCGACCAACTGGCCAGCAGCCCTGCGCAACGCAAGGTGTCGGTGCGCGTGGATGTGCAGCGTTTCGATTCGATTCCCGGTCAGTACGCGCTGATGGACGTCAAATGGCGCCTGCGCGGCACCGGCGAAGGCGACAGTGCGCTGGTCAGCTGCCGCAGCCGTTTGCAAACGCCGTCCGGGCCTTCAATCGATGACTTGGTGATTGCCCAACAGAACAACGTCAGGCGATTGGCCGCCTTGATCAGCCGGGCGGCGAGCAGCACACAAAAAGGTTGCCCATCGGAGCCCTAGCGCCTGCAAATCATTCGTATTGGCCTACACTCAGTGACGACTCTTTTGGTCTGTCCGCGTGCACGATTCTAATAATAACCGGAGCCGCCACCGCATGAATTGCCCTCTCCCTTCGTTCCTGAAAAAAGCCCTGCTCGCCACTACCTTGCTTAGCGCCGGTCAGCTGTACGCTGCTGACACCGACGGTATCGTGGTCTACAACGCCCAGCACGAAAGCCTGACCAAAGCCTGGATCGAAGGTTTCACCAAGGAGACGGGCATCAAGTTCACGGTGCGCAACGGCGACGACACCGAAATGGGCAATCAGATCGTCCAGGAAGGCCCGGCGTCGCCGGCCGACGTGTTCCTCACCGAAAACTCCCCGGCCATGGTGCTGGTGGACAATGCCGGACTGTTTGCGCCGGTGGCACCCACCACGCTGGAACAAGTCGACGCGGCGTACCGTCCGGCCCACGGCCAGTGGGTAGGCATCGCTGCGCGCTCCACGGTGTTCGTCTACAACCCGGGCAAGCTGCCGGAGGCCGAGTTGCCGAAGTCGCTGATGGAGCTCGCCGAGGCTAAATGGAAAGGACGCTGGGCGGCCTCGCCGGCGGGCGCCGACTTTCAGGCGATTGTCGCGGCGGTGCTGGCGCTCAAGGGCGAAACCGCGACCCTGGCGTGGTTGAAGGGCATGAAAAACAACTTCACTGCGTATCGGGGCAACAGTTCCGTGCTCAAGGCGGTCAACGCCGGGCAGGTCGACAGCGGCGTCATTTATCACTATTACCGCTTTGGCGATCAGGCCAAAACCGGCGAAAACAGCCAGAACACCGCCCTGCACTACTTCAAACATCAGGATCCGGGCGCTTTTGTCAGCATTTCCGGTGGCGGTGTGCTGGCATCCAGTCAACACAAGGACCAAGCCCAGGCGTTCCTCAAATGGGTCACCGGCAAAGACGGCCAGGCCATCCTCAAGACCGGTAATTCGTTCGAGTATGCGGTGGGCAAAAACGCTGAATCCAACCCCAAACTGGTGCCTCTGCAACAGCTCGACGCGCCGAAAGTCGATGCGTCCAGACTCGACAGCAAGAAAGCCGTGGAGCTGATGACACAGGCCGGACTGCTCTGAAGTGATGCCTGAAACGCTACCGGCGGGCGTCGCTGCGGCGCCCTCTGAACATTTGCATCGCCGCGCCCGCCGATTGTTTGCGGGCCGCGGCGGTGTGTGGGTCATCGGCCTGTCGGTGCTGGTTTCCCTGCTGGCACTGCTGCCAATTGCTTTCATCATTGGCGTTGCCCTGGAGACCGGCTGGACCACTCTGACAACGCTGGTCTGGCGGCCAAGGGTCGGTGAGCTGCTGATCAACACCCTGTTGCTGGTGCTGATCACGATTCCCTTGTGCGTCGCGCTGGGCGTGACGCTGGCGTGGCTGACCGAACGCAGCAATCTGCCGGGACGCCGTGGGTGGTCGCTGCTGGCCACCGCACCGCTGGCCGTCCCGGCCTTCGTTCACAGCTACGCCTGGGTCAGCCTGGTGCCGCCCATTCACGGGCTGTTCGCCGGGGTGTTGATCTCGGTGATCGCCTACTTCCCGTTTCTTTACTTGCCGATTGCGGCGACCCTGCGCCGGCTTGATCCGGCCATCGAAGATGTCGCGCAATCCATGGGCCTCAAGCCTTGGGCGGTGTTTTTCCGGGTGGTGTTGCCGCAACTGCGCCTGGCCATCTGCGGCGGCGCTCTACTGGTCGGGCTGCACCTGCTGGCCGAATATGGCCTGTACGCGATGATCCGCTTCGACACCTTTACCACCGCGATCTTCGATCAGTTCAAATCCACCTTCAATGGCCCCGCCGCGCACATGCTCGCTGGCGTGCTCGCGCTGTGCTGCCTGGCGATGCTCACCGTGGAGTCGGCAGCTCGGGGCACGGCACGTTACGCCCGGGTCGGGTCGGGAACGGCCCGCGAACAGCGCGTCGTGTGTTTGAAACCCCGGGCAATGGCGCTCGCGCTGGCCTTGCTGGTCGTGACGTGCGCCCTCGCGCTGGGTGTGCCGTTGTTCACCTTGGGCAAGTGGCTGGTCGCCGGTGGCGCGACGGTCTGGCAGATGGCCGAGCTGATGCCGGCGCTGGAGCAAACTTTACTCCTCGCCATCGCCGGTGCGGCACTGACTACCTGTGCCGCGATCCCGATTGCCTGGCTGTCGATCCGCTCGCCGGGGCGACTGCAACGGATCCTCGAAAGCTGCAATTACATCACCAGCTCGTTGCCGGGCATTGTCGTTGCGCTAGCGCTGGTGACGGTCACCGTGCAGTTCGCCCGGCCGATTTATCAGACTACGATCACCGTCCTGCTGGCCTACCTGCTGATGTTTTTGCCCCGCGCGCTGGTGAGCTTGCGGGCGGGCATCGCCCAGGCGCCGATCGAGCTGGAGAACATCGCCCGCAGCCTCGGCCGTTCGCCGGGTCGGGCGCTGTGGCTGATCACCCTGCGGCTGGCCGCGCCGGGGGCTGCCGCAGGCGCCGCGCTGGTCTTCCTGGCGGTCACCAATGAGTTGACCGCCACCCTGCTGCTCGCCCCCAACGGTACCCGCACCCTGGCCACCGGATTCTGGGCGTTGACCAGCGAAATCGACTACGCCGCCGCAGCGCCTTACGCCTTGCTGATGATTGTGCTGTCACTCCCGCTGACCGGGCTCCTCTATCACCAATCCAGACGAACGGCGGGCCGATGAACGCTCTTGAATTGCATTCGCTGAGCAAGTCCTACGGCGCACACCGGGCCCTGGAAAACGTCAGCCTGTCGATACCTGCAGGCAGCCGTACGGTGATCGTCGGCCCGTCCGGTTCGGGTAAATCCACGCTGCTGCGAATGATCGCCGGCTTCGAATTTCCGGATTCTGGCCGCGTGACGCTCAATGGCCAGACCCTGGTCGACGCCACCCACGAGGTCCCGGCGCACCAGCGCCAGATCGGCTATGTGCCGCAGGATGGTGCGCTGTTCCCGCACATGAGCGTGGCCGCCAATATCGGTTTCGGACTGTCGATCAGGGGCGCAAGGAAACAACAGCGCATCGCTGAATTAATGGACAGCGTGGCGCTGGATGCGAGCATGGCCAAGCGTTGGCCCCACGAGCTGTCCGGGGGCCAGCAGCAACGGGTGGCGCTGGCACGGGCCCTGGCGCAACAGCCGCGCCTGATGTTGCTGGATGAGCCGTTTTCCGCCCTCGACACCGGGCTGCGCACCGCCATGCGCAAACTGGTTGCGCAGTTGCTGGCAGACGCGGGGGTCACCACCCTGCTGGTCACCCATGACCAGAGTGAAGCGCTGTCGTTTGCCGATCAGTTGGCGGTCATGCGCGGGGGCGAACTGGTGCAGTCAGGCCATCCGCTGGACCTCTACCGCTACCCTGGCGACGAACAAACCGCATTGTTCCTCGGCGAGGCGGTGGTCATGCCGGCCAGAATCGAGGCCGGTTGGGCCCATTGCGATCTGGGCCGGATCCCGGTGAACAACCATCGCAACAACCGCTGCGCGCAGATCATGCTGCGGCCCGAGCAGTTGCAACTGGCCAGCTTCGTCCCCGATACGGCGCAGGTCGCCGGATGTCGCGCCGTGGTGACCGAGCGCGATTTCAGCGGCAACACCTGCACCTTGACCGTGGAGCTGGAGCCGTTGAAATCCGGCCACCAGCCTGGCCGCTCGTTGATGGTGCGCAGTTCGGGCCTGTACGCGCCGCCGACCGGCAGCGCGGTTCACGTTTCGACCATCGGCCACGCCCATGTGCTCAGCGAGCCTTAAAGATCGAAGCGGTCCACGGCGCGTCGCCGTTCGTTGTCATCGCGCACGTCGTAGTTGGCGGTGGTCTGGATGTTGCTGTGATGCGCCAGTTTCTGCGCGATCGACAAGTCATGCTCCTCGATGACCCGGGTAATGAACGAGCGCCGAAAATCATGGGGCATGATTTTCACCCCCACCTGTGCACCCCGCTGGCGGGCAATGTAGTAAATCGCGTGTTTGGTGATGCGCTCACGGGTTATGTGGCTGCCGCGGCGGATGCGGTTGAACAGGAACGCGTCGTCAACTTCGCCTTCCTTGAGCTGCGAGCGCCGCAGTTCCAGCCACGCATCGAGTTTGGCGAACGCCCAGGCCGGTGCGTATTTGATCAGTTGCTTGTTGCCTTTGGCGGTCACCAACAGGCTGCGTTCGGTGAAATCCACCTGATTCAGATCGAGGTTCACCGACTCCGATTTGCGCATGCCCGAGCCATACAAAATCCCGATGATTGCCGCGTCGCGCAAACCTTGTGGCCGCGGGTCTGCCGCGCACACCGCCATCATCTCCTGGATCAGCGAGCGTCGAAGATTGCGCCCCTGAGACAGCCGCGTACCGGCAATGGCCTTCACCGAGCGCATCTTCAGCAAGTGTTCCTGGCTGATCAGGCTCATGCGCCAGGCTTCATTCATCACCCCTCGCACGGCGTTGACGTACAGCGAAGAGGAGTTGGGTGCGTAGCCGTCCGTGCGCAATGCCGCGACCAGCGCGATCACATCCTCGGGCTGCAGCTGATGCCAGGGAATCTCCTCGACGTTCATGTCTTCGAAGCCCAGGCGGTCCGCGGCGTCCTGCAAAACGTAGCGCATGGTCAGTTGGCTGGACGGCGCCAGGCGCGCCAGGTAGAGGGTCATGGGATTGGGCTTTGCAGCACTTGAATCGGCAACGGGTAAGTCAGTCAAAACAAAACGGCCTTGAGTGGAAAGAGGTCATTAAAACAATGGGGGATTGAAACATTTTCAAGATGAAGCAGGACACTTCCGTAAGACTTTTCGACGAAGCGACGGCTAAACGACGCACGTTTGAACAGCGTCCCAACCTGCCGACCATGGCGGCGAAAGTCAAACGAAGTTCGGTCGTTCAACGATGTCCAAAACACGATAGCCGAACTGAAATATGCCCTCGTTTATCCTGCAACAGTGGATGCGCGACGGTCAGAGTGAGGAGAAACGCTATGGACTGGGCAACCTCGTGAAGTTGATTTTTCTTCGGGCTGCGCCATGAGCCTGTTGCTGGTGTTGGCCGCCTGCCTGCTCACCTGCGTGGGTCAGATTGCCCAGAAATTTGCCGTGGAGAGCTGGCGCACCGGGCCGTCTGGCTGGCGCGCAACACTCGGTTCGCGATGGCTGTGGCTGGCGATTGCTGCGTTAAGCGCCGGCTTGCTGGTGTGGCTGCTGGTGTTGCAACGGCTTGAAGTCGGCGTCGCCTACCCGATGCTCAGCCTGAATTTCGTGCTGATCACCCTGATCGCCCGTTTTGTTTTCCACGAAACCATCGACTGTCGTCACGGCTGGGGTGTGGCGCTGGTGATTGCCGGCGTCATCCTGCTGGGGCTGCACGCATGAGCCTGCGCCGTGGCCTCGCGTTCGCCCTCGCCAGCGTACTGCTGGGCAGCGCTGCGCAACTGGGCATGCGCTGGAGCATGATGCGCCTGCCGCCCCCCGACCAATGGCTCGCCACCACTCTTGATCCAACCGCCGTTGCCGTGGTGCTGACCGCCATTCTCGCTTACGCCCTGTCGATGTTCAGCTGGCTCGCCGCCCTGCGCGACGTGCCGCTGGGCCGCGCTTATTCCCTTCTGAGCATCAGCTACGCGCTGGTGTACCTGCTCGCCGCCGCGCTGCCAGTGTTCAACGAAGACTTCAGCCTGACCAAAAGCCTCGGGGTGGCTCTGGTCATGCTCGGCGTCATCCTCATCAACGCTCGACCTGCTCACGCACCCCACACTCAGGAGTGATCGATGAAAATCAGTGTATTTGGTAGCGGTTACGTGGGCCTGGTACAAGCCGCAGTGCTGGCTGAAGTCGGGCATGACGTGGTCTGCATGGACATCGACGAGCGCAAAATCGAGCTGCTGCAACAGGGCCACGTGAGCATTTTCGAGCCGGGGCTTGCCAGCCTGGTGCGCGAAGGCCTCGACGCCAGGCGACTGCAGTTCACCACCGATGAAAAACGCGCGGTGCAACATGGCCAGGTGTTGTTTATCGCGGTGGGAACGCCGTCCCGGGACGATGGCTCGGCAGACCTGCGTCACGTGTTGTCGGTGGGCGAAGCGGTCGCTCGTCATCGCGAGCACCCGGTGATTCTGGTGGAAAAATCCACCGTGCCCGTGGGCACCGGCGATACCTTGCGCGCGCACATCGACAAATGCCTGATCAAGGTCGGCCGGTTGCTGCAGTTCGAGATCGTCTCCAACCCGGAGTTTTTGAAAGAAGGCTCGGCCGTCGCCGACTGCCGGCGCCCGGACCGCATCATCATTGGTTGCGAGAGCGATGACGTGCGCGATGTGATGCGCGATCTCTACGCGCCGTTCAACCGCAACCATGACCGGATCATGTTCATGGACCTGCGCAGCGCCGAACTGACCAAGTACGCGGCCAACGGCATGCTGGCGACCAAGATCAGCTTCATCAACCAGATCGCCGAACTGGCCGAACACCTCGGCGCCGACATCGAATCGGTGCGCCTGGGCATCGGCGCCGACTCGCGCATCGGCTATCACTTCATCTATCCCGGCTGCGGTTATGGCGGTTCATGTTTCCCCAAAGACATGCGCGCATTGATCCACAGCGCCGAACAGGCGCATTGCTCCAGTGACTTGTTGCAAGCGGTGGAAGCGATCAACCAGCGCCAGAAACACAAATTGTTCGAACGCATCAAGGCGTTCTATCAGGGCGATGTGCGCGGCAGGACGTTTGCCGTGTGGGGCCTGGCGTTCAAACCCAACACCGACGACATGCGCGACGCGCCGAGTCGCGTGCTGCTGGAATCGCTGTGGGCCGCGGGCGCGAGCGTGCGGGCATTCGACCCGGAGGCCATGCAGGAAACCCAGCATTTGTACCCGGACGAAGCGAAGTTGATGCTCATGGGCACACCGGAATCGGTGCTGGCCGGTGCCGATGCGTTGATCATCTGCACCGAATGGCAGCAGTTCAAGGCGCCGGATTTCAACTTGATCCAGCAACGGCTCAAAGCCCCGGTGATCTTTGATGGCCGTAACCTGTACGACGCCGAGCGCCTGGCACGCGGCGGGTTCAAATACTTCCCGATGGGTCGCGGAGAATCGCGCACGTTACCGATTCCGCATCAGCAATGGCCGGCGGCTTCGGATGTAGCCTGATCCCCCGGCACACACAACCCTTGTAGAAACTGTCGAAGGCTGCGATCTTTTGCCCTTGCTCTTCAGTGCCTCAAAGATCGCTGAAGATTAAAATCAAAAGATCGCAGCCTTCGGCAGCTCCTGTACCGTGACAGACATGACGATTATTGTGCGCCGCGCCCTGGTTGCCGACGCCCCCGCCCTCCCTGACATCGAACGTTGCGCTGCGAAACTGTTTCGCGACGACCCTTCATTGGCCTGGCTGGCCGACAGCCCGGTGCCCGGAGCCGAACACCATCGATGGGCAATCGAGGCCGGGCAGGTTTGGGTTGCGCAGTCCGCCGAAGGTGCACTTGCGGGGTTTCTCGCTGCGGGGGAAATCGACAACCAACTGCATATTCAGGAACTGTCGGTCAGCCAGCCATTTCAGGGCCGGGGCATTGGCCGGAAGTTGGTGTTAGCCGCAGTTTCATACGCTCGCGGGCAAGAACTCGCGGGTCTGACTTTGACCACGTTCCGTGACTTGCCGTGGAATGAATTGTTTTATCGGCGCATGGGCTTTGCAACATTGAGCCCTGCTGAAACAGAACCGCGTTTAACCCAGGTATTAAACGACGAAATCGCCCACGGCTTACCCGGCGAACGACGTTGTGCGATGCGCTTCAGCCTTGGACCGGCACCTTTAAATCCACCCCCAATGCCTCGGCGAATGCCTTGACCAGCGGACTGCGCACAGTGTTGTGCCGCAGGATCAGATTGAACGGCGTGCTGATGTGAATGAGGTCCGGTCGCACTGCGCGAATTTGGCCTTGGGCGACCATGGATGCAGCGTAATGCTGCGGTAGAAAACCGACGAATCGTCCATGGCCGGTTCCGCCATTGCACGGATGCCGCAACAGTCGGCCTGGGAAATGGGCTACAGCGGCGTTTGTGAAAACTCCATCGACGCTGTGGCCAGCCGTGATCAAGTCGCCGCTGTGTTATGTGCTGAGGTTGCACCCGGAGATCATTGGCACGCCGGGGCGGATTGGCGTGTTGCGCGAGTTGCTACTGGGCATTCAACAACATGAGGACGTGTGGATCGCCACCGGTGCGCAAGTCGCTCGTTGGTGGAGGGATGGCGCGGTGCAGGTGACCGAGGATCATCCGGCGTCGGTGTATGAGCGGCATTATCGGGATTAAGTCGTATGACGCACTGTTGCGGGCAATCGCGGCTTTCCAGGGTGTCTGCTCCGGCCTCTTCGCGAGCAGGCTCGCTCCCACATTTTGAAATGCATGCGCCTCTGGAAGCGAGCCTGCTCTCACATCTGAAATGCATTCCCCTGTGGGAGCGAGCCTGCTCGCGAATGGCCGCGACACGGTTCACCGTCGAATACCCTAAAATCTGAATAAGGACATCCGCCCCACCGTGGCCACTTACTCGCTTGTCATCCGCCGCCTGATGATGGTCTCGCTGACTATCGTCGTCAGCCGCGCCATCACCAGTCCGTTGCTCACCCTGTTCCTGAGCAACAAACTCGGCCTCAACCAACAGGACGTCGGCCTGTTGCTGGGCATCGCGGTGTTTATCGCCACCCTGCTCGCGCTCTACGGCGGGTACATCATCGACCGCCTGGAAAAACGTCGGTTGCTGATCCTCGCCATGCTCTCCAGCGCCATCGGTTTCGTGTTGCTGACCTTCGCCGAAAACCTCTACCTGACCACCCTGACCCTGGTGATCACCGAAACGGCGTCGGCGCTGTTTCTGATCGGCTCAAAGGCAATCCTCAGCGAAAACCTGCCCGTGGGCCAGCGCGCCAAGGCTTTTTCCCTGCGCTACACCCTGACCAATATCGGCTACGCCACCGGGCCGATGCTCGGCGTGGTGATTGCCGGGGTGTACCCGATTGCACCGTTCCTGATTGCCGGCGGCATTGCGTTTTTCAGCATCTTCCTGATGAGCGGAATCCCCAAAGACGCTGCCCCGCCCCCCGCTATCGGCCAGCCGCAAAGCTTCCTGAAAACCCTGATTACCCTGAAAAACGACCGCACGCTGATCATGTTCACCTGCGGCTGCCTGCTCAGCACGGTGGTTCACGGGCGCTTCACTCTGTACCTCTCGCAATACCTGCTGGTGACCCACGACGCCAAACGCGCGCTGGAAACCATGGCCGCGCTGCTTGCTTGCAACGCCGTCAGCGTGATCCTGCTGCAATACCAGATCGGCCGGTTCCTCAAGCGCGAACAACTGCGCTACTGGATTGCCGGCGGCACCAGCCTGTTCATCGTCGGCCTGATCGGTTTCAGCCTGGCCGATAGCCTGGTGTCGTGGTGCATCGCCATGTTCATCTTCACCCTCGGCGAAATGATTATTTACCCCGCCGAATTCCTCTTCGTCGACACCCTCGCGCCGGAAGAACTGCGCGGCAGCTATTACGGCGCGCAGAACCTCGCTGCTCTAGGCGGTGCGCTGAGCCCGGTGATTTGCGGTTTCCTGCTGATGCACACGCCGGCGCCGACGATGTTCTATGCCCTGAGCGCGCTGACGGCCATGGGCGGGTTTCTGTGCTTCATGAGTGGTCGGCGAGTCGCCTTGCAGCAAAATTAATGCACTCAAGCTGCATTAATATGAATTTGTCGGCATCGGTCAGGAACGGCACACTGTGCCTCGTTCCTCCCCCAATAGTTGGAACACCTTCAAGGGCTTTCTGGGTTTCCCAGACAAGCCTTTTTTTTACCTCGGTTTTTCAACGGATCGTTTGCCCAATGTTCGCTCGCTGGTTCCCCGCCGCCATCAACACCCGCCCTTCGGAATGGAGCCGCGCCGCCATTGGCATGAGCCTCGGCACCCTGCTCAGTGTCTGGCTCTGTGCGCAGGTCTTCGGCATCGAAGTGGCGCAGCACCTGATCGGTCCGCTGGGCGCATCGGCTGTGCTGCTGTTCGCGGTGTCGTCCGGTGCACTGGCGCAACCCTGGTCGATCATCGGCGGCTACTTGTGCGCCGGGGTGATCGCGCTGCTGGTCGCTCACGTGCTGGGCCGCACCCTCGGCAGTGCTTGCCTGGCAGCGGGCATGGCGCTGATCCTGATGTGCTGGTTGCGTTGCCTGCACCCACCGGCCGGCGCCCTGGCGTTGCTGATGGTATTGGCCGACCCGGCGACCATTGCGCTGGACTGGAAAGCGCTTGGCCCGGTGATGCTCGGCGCCACGACCCTGCTGCTCAGCGCGCTGGCTTACAACAACTTGACGCGCATTCGTTACCCCAAACGCGCGAGTGAGGCGCCGCCGATGGTGCCGCCCGAGCGCCAGGCCATTACCGCTCAGGACCTGAAACTGGCGCTGGCGGAGATGGAGGCGTTTATTGACATCACCCCGGAAGACCTTGAGCAACTGATACATGCCAGCGAATTGCAGGCCAAGCGGCGCAGTATTGGTGAAGTGTTAAGTCCCAGGCTTTGAAGATCAAAAGATCGCAGCCTTCGGCAGCTCCTACATTGGTATGTGATTCCCGTAGGAGCTGCCGAAGGCTGCGATCTTTTGATTCACCCCAAGCATAAATGCAGATTAACGCTGCACATATCCCGGTTGTACATCACAATTTTGCACTGGTACGATCCTGCATCGCTCGCGCGCGAGCTTCTCTATAAAGAACAATAAAAGCAGGGAGTTAGTGATGACTGCTCAGGTTTTATCGCAGGGGACTCAGTCCATGGAGGCCACGCAAAATGACGTGCTGGCCGAGGTCCGCAACCACATCGGCCACCTGACCCTCAATCGCCCCGCCGGCCTCAACGCAATCACTCTGGACATGGTCCGCCTCCTGCATCGCCAACTCGACGCCTGGGCAACAGACCCGCAGGTCCACGCCGTGGTCTTGCGTGGTGCCGGCGAGAAAGCCTTCTGTGCCGGCGGCGACATTCGTTCGCTCTACGACAGCTTCAAGAATGGCGACACGCTGCACGAAGATTTCTTCGTCGAGGAATACGCCCTCGACCTCGCCATCCACCATTACCGCAAACCGGTACTGGCGTTGATGGACGGTTTCGTCCTCGGCGGCGGCATGGGCCTGGTGCAAGGCGCAGATTTGCGGGTGGTCACCGAGAAAAGCCGCCTGGCGATGCCGGAAGTGGCCATCGGTTACTTCCCGGACGTTGGCGGCAGCTACTTCCTGCCGCGCATCCCCGGCGAACTGGGGATTTACCTGGGCGTCACCGGCGTGCAGATTCGCGCCGCCGATGCGTTGTATTGCGGCTTGGCCGACTGGTACCTGGACAGTGAAAAGCTGAGCGCCCTCGACGACCAACTTGATCAGCTGGAATGGCACGAAACGCCCCTGAAGGACCTGCAAGGTCTGTTGGCCCGGCTCGCGGTGCAGCAACTGGCCGATGCGCCACTGGAAGCACTGCGCCCGGCCATCGATCATTTCTTCGCCCTGCCCGATGTGCCGAGTATTGTTGAGCAACTGCGCGAAGTCACCGTGGCCGACAGTCACGAATGGGCAGTCACCACCGCTGACCTGATGGCAAGCCGCTCGCCGCTGGCCATGGCAGCGACTCTGGAAATGTTGCGGCGCGGTCGGCACTTGAGCCTGGAAGACTGCTTCGCGCTCGAGCTGCACCTGGACCGTCAGTGGTTCGCGCGCGGCGACCTGATCGAAGGCGTACGCGCCTTGCTGATCGACAAAGACAAAACTCCGCGCTGGAATCCGCCGACCCTGCAGGCGCTGGACGCCGGGCACGTCGCGAGTTTCTTCAGTGGTTTTGACCGGAGCGGGAGCTGAGCCATGCACGATATCGAATTGAGCGAAGAACAAGTGATGATCCGCGACATGGCCCGGGATTTTGCCCGCGGCGAAATCGCCCCTCACGCGCAAGCCTGGGAAAAGGCCGGCTGGATCGATGACGGTCTGGTCGCGAAAATGGGCGAACTCGGCCTGCTGGGCATGGTGGTGCCCGAAGAATGGGGCGGCACTTACGTCGATTACGTCGCCTACGCCTTGGCGGTGGAAGAGATTTCCGCGGGCGACGGTGCCACGGGCGCGCTGATGAGTATCCACAACTCGGTGGGTTGCGGGCCGGTGTTGAATTACGGCACTGAAGAGCAGAAACAGACCTGGTTGCCGGATCTGGCCAGCGGCCAGGCCATCGGCTGCTTCTGCCTGACCGAGCCGCAGGCGGGTTCCGAAGCGCACAACCTGCGCACCCGCGCTGAACTGCGCGATGGCCAATGGGTGATCAACGGCGCCAAGCAATTCGTCAGCAACGGCAAACGGGCAAAATTGGCGATTGTCTTCGCCATGACCGATCCGGGCCTGGGCAAGCGCGGTATTTCAGCGTTTCTAGTGCCGACCGAGACGGCGGGTTTCATCGTTGACCGCACCGAACACAAGATGGGCATCCGGGCCTCCGATACTTGCGCGGTGACCCTGAGCAATTGCACGATCCCTGAGGCCAATCTGCTCGGCGAACGCGGCAAAGGCCTGGCCATCGCCCTGTCCAACCTTGAAGGCGGGCGCATCGGCATCGCTGCGCAGGCACTTGGTATTGCGCGTGCAGCGTTCGAAGCGGCGCTGGCCTACTCGCGCGATCGCGTGCAGTTCGACAAGCCGATCATCGAACACCAGAGCATCGCCAACCTGCTCGCCGACATGCACACCCGCCTGAACGCGGCGCGGTTACTGATCCTGCATGCCGCGCGCTTGCGCAGTGCCGGCAAGCCATGTCTGTCCGAGGCTTCGCAGGCCAAGCTGTTTGCCTCGGAAATGGCCGAGAAAGTCTGCTCATCGGCGATGCAGATTCATGGCGGCTATGGGTATCTGGAGGATTACCCGGTGGAGCGTTACTACCGGGATGCGCGGATCACGCAGATTTATGAAGGGTCGAGCGAGATCCAGCGCATGGTGATTGCCCGCGAGCTGAAAAACTATCTGGTGTAACCATTGAAAATCGCTGGCAAGCCAGCTCCCACAGGGTTCTCCTGTGTGCACATAATTTGTGAACACCTGAGATAACTGTGGGAGCTGGCTTGCCAGCGATGGCGTCACTGAAAACGCCGCATCACTTCCCTTTGAATTCAGCCTCACGCTTGGCAATGAAAGCCGCCATGCCTTCTTTCTGATCCTGCGTCGCAAACGCCGCATGGAACACCCGACGTTCAAAGCGCACGCCCTCCGACAGGCTCACTTCAAACGCGCGGTTTACGCTTTCCTTGACCATCATCGCAATCGGCAACGATTTCTTGGCGATCAGCGCCGCGACTTTCAGTGCTTCGTCGAGCAACTCATCCGCCGGTACGATCCGCGCGACAATCCCGCAGCGCTCGGCTTCCACCGCATCAATCAAACGCCCGCTCAGGCACATCTCCATGGCCTTGGCTTTGCCGACGGCGCGGGTCAGGCGCTGGGTGCCGCCCATGCCCGGCAGCACGCCGAGGTTGATTTCCGGTTGGCCGAATCGGGCGTTGTCGCCGGCCAGGATGAAGTCGCACATCAACGCCAGCTCGCAGCCGCCACCGAGGGCGAAGCCGTTGACGGCGGCGATGATCGGCTTGCGGCGGTTGGCCACGCGATCACTGTCGCTGAACAGATCGTCGAGGTAGATCTGCGGGTAGGTCAGCTCGGCCATTTCCTTGATGTCGGCACCGGCGGCGAAGGCTTTTTTCGAGCCGGTCAGCACGATGCAGCCGATGTTCGAGTCGGCTTCCAGGCCATCCAGAGCGTGGTTAAGCTCGCTGACGATCTGCGCGTTCAACGCGTTCAGTGCCTGCGGACGGTTCAGGGTAATCAGGCCGACGCGGCCATGGGTTTCCAGCAAAATCGTTTCGTAATTCACAAGGCTGTTGTTCATAAATCAGTCCTTCTCAAAGATTGCGCGAGATAACCATGCGCTGAATATCACTGGTGCCTTCGTAAATCTGGCACACCCGTACGTCGCGGTAGATTCGCTCCAGCGGAAAGTCGTTCAGGTAACCGTAACCACCAAGGGTTTGCAACGCCGAGGAGCAGACCTTTTCGGCCATTTCCGAGGCGAACAGCTTGGCCATCGACGCTTCGACCAGTGCCGGCTTGCCGCTGTCTCTCAAGGCCGCCGCGTAATGCACCATTTGCCGGGCCACGGCGATCTGGGTCGCCATGTCCGCCAGACGGAATGCGACAGCCTGATGTTCGATGATCGGTTTGCCGAAACTCTCGCGCTCACGGGCGTAGTCGCGGGCCGCTTCGAACGCGGCGCGGGCCATGCCCACTGATTGCGAAGCGATGCCGACGCGACCGCCTTCGAGGTTGGCCAAGGCGATTCGATAACCTTCACCCTCCTCACCCAACCGATTGGCGACCGGCACCTTCACGTCTTCAAACAGGATCTGGCAGGTGTCGGAAGCGTGCTGGCCGAGCTTGTCTTCGACCCGTGCGACTTTGTAGCCGGGCGAATCGGTGGGCACGATCAGCGCCGTGATTCCGCGTTTGCCGGCGCTCGGGTCGGTCACCGCAAACACGATGACCACCCCGGCGTTCTGTCCGGAGGTGATGAATTGTTTGCAGCCGTTGAGCACGTAGTGATCGCCCTCCAGCCGGGCACGGGTTTTCAAGCCGCTGGCATCGGAGCCGGCCTGAGGCTCGGTCAGGGCAAAGGCGCCGAGCATCGCACCGCTGGCCAACGGTTTGAGGAAACGTTCTTTCTGGTCGTCGTTGCCGTACTTGAGGATCGGCACGCAACCGACCGAGTTGTGCACGCTCATGATCGTCGAGCAGGCGCCGTCGCCAGCGGCGATTTCTTCCAACGCCATGGCGTAGGCCAGGTAACCGGTGTCGCAACCGCCCCACTGCTCTGGCACCAGCATGCCGAAAAAGCCCAGCCCGGCCATCTCGGCGATGGCTTCCTTGGGGAAGCGGTGCTCACGGTCCCATTCGGCGGCAAACGGTTTCAGCCGTTCCTGGGCAAACTGCCGGGCGGCGTCGCTGATCTGCAGTTGTTCGTCATTGGGAATCATGGCAAATCCTTAAAATTGAATCGCCTTCACTGTAGGAGCGAGCTTGCTCGCGATAAACGAGAGGGCACCGCGCACATCCAGGAAGCGCTCGTCATCGTTTACGTCCATCGCGAGCAAGCTTGCTCCTACAGGAATCGCATTAGTACAGACACTCAACCGCCATTGCCGTGGCTTCACCGCCGCCAATACAGATCGCTGCAACGCCGCGTTTCAGGCCTTTCTGGCGCAGGGCCGAGAGCAGGGTCACGAGGATTCGCGCGCCCGACGCACCAATCGGGTGACCCAGGGCGCAAGCTCCGCCGTGGACGTTGATCTTCTCGTGGGGGATTTCCAGTTTGGTCATGGTCACCAGACTGACCACGGCAAAGGCTTCGTTTACTTCCACCAGATCGACTTCATCCAGCGACCAGCCGGTTTTCTTCATCAGTTTCTTGATCGCGCCCACTGGCGCCACCGGGAACAGGCCCGGGGTGTCGGCAAACGCCGCGTGGCCATGAATCACCGCCAGCGGTTTCAGACCGCGTTTTTCCGCTTCGGAACGGCGCATCAACACCAGTGCCGCCGCGCCGTCGGAAATCGAGCTGGAGTTCGCCGCAGTCACCGTGCCACCCTCGCGGAACGCCGGTTTCAGCGCGGCAATCTTGTCCAGTCTGGCTTTCGGCGGCTGCTCGTCATTGCTGATCAGCACCTGCTCTTTGCCGACGGTCACGGTCAGCGGCACGATCTCGTCCTTGAAGCTGCCATCCTTGATCGCCTGCTGCGCGCGGGTAGTCGAGGCAATGGCAAACGCATCCTGAGCTTCGCGGCTGAACCCGTTGGTTTCAGCGCAATCCTCGGCGAAGGTGCCCATCAGCCGGCCTTTGTCGTAAGCGTCTTCGAGCCCGTCAAAGAACATCGAATCGAGCACCCGACCGTGGCCCATGCGATAGCCGCTGCGGGCGCGGTCCAGAAGGTATGGCGCGTTGGACATGCTTTCCATGCCGCCGGCGACCACCACCTCGGCGCTGCCGGCCACCAGCATGTCGTGGGCGAGCATGGTTGCTTCCATGCCCGACCCGCACATTTTGTTCAGAGTCGTGCAGCGGGTCGATTTGTCCAGCCCGGCGCCCAGTGCAGCTTGTCGTGCCGGTGCTTGGCCAAGGCCACCCGACAGGACGCAGCCGAACAGCACTTCTTCAATGGCGTCGGGCGCGACACCGGCGCGTTCAACGGCGGCGCGAATGGCCGCTGCACCGAGTTGCGGCGCAGTCAGGCTTTTCAGTTCGCCCTGAAAGCCGCCCATCGGGGTACGAACGGCGCTGACGATGACAATTGGATCGTTGGAAAGGGTCATGACAAAAATCTCCTTACTTGGCGGCCATGCGCAAGGCACCGTCGAGACGGATCACCTCGCCATTGAGCATGCTGTTTTCAATGATATGTCTGACGAGCGAGGCGTACTCGCCCGGTTTGCCCAGTCGCGGCGGGAACGGTACGCCGGCGGCCAGGGATTCGCGGACTTCCGCGGTCATGCCGGCCATCATCGGCGTTTCAAAAATGCCGGGGGCGATGGTCATCACGCGGATGCCGAAGCGCGCCAGTTCACGGGCGGCAGGCAAGGTCAGGCTGACAATCGCGCCTTTCGACGCGGCGTAAGCGGCCTGGCCAATCTGGCCGTCATAAGCCGCAGCAGACGCTGTGTTGATGATGATGCCGCGCTCGCCATCGGCGTCCGGCGCGGTCTCGGCGATGGCGGCCGACGCCAGACGCAGCATGTTGAAGCTGCCGATCAGGTTGACATTGATCACCTGGCTGAAACTGGCCAGCGCGTGCGGGCCGTTCTTGCCGAGGATCTTCTCGCCACGCACGATGCCGGCGCAGTTGACCAGGCCGTTCAGGCCGCCGAAGGCTTTGACCGTGGCGTGCACCGCCGCTTCAGCCGCCGCTTCGTTGCTGATGTCCGCGACCACGCTCTGCGCACCGAGACGTTCAGCCTGGGCCGCGACCGCCTCGGCGTTCATGTCCACCAGCATCACTTTGGCGCCGGCCGCGACCAGCATTTCCGCCGTGGCTGCACCCAGCCCGGAAGCCCCGCCGGTGACGAGAAAAACCTTGTTTTCGATCTGCATCATTGTTTCCTTGGATTCAAGCTGAAACGTTCTTCGCGGCGGCCTCTTGAGCCTTGGCGATTTCCTGGTTGCGCAAGATAAAGCGCTGCAATTTGCCGCTTGGGGTTTTCGGCAATTCGCTGACAAATTCGATTTCACGGGGGTATGAGTGCGCGGCCAGACGCTTGCGCACGTGCTGGCGCAGTTCCTCGGCCAGCTCGGGAGCGGCGCGATACTGCGCGCTGAGCACGACGAAGGCCTTGACCAGTTCGGTGCGCTCCGCATCGGGCTTGCCGACGACGGCCGCTTCGACCACGGCCGGGTGTTCGATCAAGGCGCTTTCCACATCAAACGGCCCGACGCGATAGCCGGAGGTGGTGATCACGTCATCGCTGCGCCCGACGAAGCTGATGCTGCCGTCCGGGTTCCACTCGACGGTGTCGCCGCTCAGGTAATAGTTGCCGACGAAGGCCTTGGTCGGCGCGCCCTCGTAGCCGTTGAACCAGCACATCGGCGACTGGGTGCGGTCGATGGCCAGAATGCCCGGCTGGCCGACGCCGAGTTCCTTGTTCTCGTCGTCGAGCACCACGATGCGGTGGCCCGGCGAGGCAAAACCGGCGGCGCCCATGTGGATCGGATGATCGATGCCATGGTGGTTGCACAGGACCATGCCCAATTCGGTCTGGCCATAGTGGTCGTGAATCACCACGCCGAGGTTGTCGGCGAACCAGCGGATCACTTCCGGGTTCAACGGCTCGCCGGCACTGCTGACGATGCGCAGCTTGCCTTTGATCGATTTGGCGAACGCCTCGCCTCCGGCAATCAACAGGCGATAGGCGGTTGGCGAACCCGTGAGGTTGGTGATGCCGTATTTGTTGATCACCCGGCAGGTGCTTTCGAGGGTGAACGGGCCGTCGTAGAACGTGATCGGATGCCCCATCGCCATCGGCCCGGTGACACCGAAATAGATGCCGTAGGCCCAGCCCGGATCGGCGACATTCCAGAACGCGTCTTCGGGGCGCAGGTCCACGGCGTCGCGGGTGTAGCTCTGGAAAGCAACGATGGCTTTGAGCGGCACCGACAGGGCTTTCGACGGGCCGGTGGTGCCGGAGGTGAACATCAACAGGAACGGGTCTTCGCCGGTCAGCAGGACCGGCTCGCACTCGGCGGAATAATTGGCCAGTTCCGCCCAGAAACTGGAATCGCCACGGACGATGCCCTCACCTTTGGCACCGCCGACGGTAACGATGGTCGGGCAGTCGGCCACTTCGGCGAGTTTGGAACGGTTGACCGCGTCGGTGACCACCACTTTGGCGCCGGAGCTGCCTAAACGGTGTTCGATGGCTTTCGGACCGAACGCGGTGAACAGCGGCTGATACACCGCCCCGATGCGCCAGGTGGCAAACACCGTAATCAATAATTCGATATTGCGCGGCAGGAGGCCGGCGACCTTGTCGCCTTTCTCCACACCTTGGGCCAGAAGGAAATTGGCGAAACGCGCCGCTTTGTCCTGCAAGTCGCTGAAGGTGTACGTCGCGCTGGCGCCGTCGCGGCCTTCCCAGAACAGCGCGATGCGACCCGGCAACGCGTGCCGGTCGCAACACTCGACGCAGGCATTGAGCGCCGTCAGATTGCCCGCAAGTGCGGCATCGACGGTGTGCTGATAATTGAATTGTGACTTGGCAGACAAGTAATCGCGCATTGCCAGAATCCCTCTGTATTTTTATTAGGTTGGGGGAACCGTAATTAACAGGGAAATACTCGCTCCACTCGGGGTGCGGGGCAATGGTCAAAGCTATCAAGTTGGTTGACTGGTTTGGCCAAGATCGAACTGTTTACGCCTCCCCCGTAGGAGCTGCCGAAGGCTGCGATCTTTTGATCTTCAAATAAAAAGATCGCAGCCTTCGGCAGCTCCTACGGGGGGCGCATTCGTCAATGGGCTTCGTTGAGAATCAAACTCCGATAATGCCCCGGATTCGACCCCGACCACTTGCGAAACGCCTTGTAGAACGAACTGGCATCGGCAAAGCCCAGACGGGTGGCGATCTCGGCAAAGCTGATACTCGGCTCAGCCAGCCAGACAATCGCCAATTCCTTGCGCACGCTGTCCTTGAGACCTTGATAGGTCTGCCCTTCTTCCGCCAGCCGCCGACGCAAGGTAGACGCCGACATGCACAGTTGTTGCGCCAGCGCTTCGGTCTCCGGCCAGTGTTCGGCGGGCAGTTGCCGCAGGTCCTGCTTGATGCGGCTGGCCAGGCTCTGCGGGTCGCGGTATTTGACCAGAATGTTCGCCGGCGCATGGGCCAGGAAGCGCTTGAGTTCGTCAGCGCTGCGCTTGATCGGCAGGTCCAGGCACTCGGCCGAGAAAATCATCCGCGTGCGTGGCCGGTCGAACCGCAGGTTTTGCGAGAACATCACCCGATAGTCATCACAAAAGTCCGGTGCCGGGCACCGCAGCTCAATGGCCAGGATGGGAATCCGCCGCCCCGCCAGCCAACAGGCGACGCCGTGCACGATCATCCAGTACGTGAAATAGGTGAAGGCGCGGCGTGGGTCCTGATCGTCTTCGAGCAGGACGATTTCCGCGAGGCTTTGCTGGCGAACCAGTTGCGCAGGCAGGTGTTCAAGCATCAGCGACAGAAACCCCAGCCCCGAGGTCAGGCCAGCGGCGAGACTTGGCTGGATCATCGAACTACGGCACAGAAACTCAAGGCTGCCAGACTTGAGCTTGCGCGGGTCCATGCCAAAAAACTCATCGTCCCGGCGCCGGGCCAGCAACCGCCAGAGTCGCGCGTACGCGGTGGCCGGGACGCGGGCGTCGGAGAATTTCAGCTGCGCCGGATCGATGCCGACTTTGTTCAGCACCTCGTCGGTGGCGGCACCGGGCGCGCAACTTTGCAACAGCGCTTCACGCACCAGTTGAATGGAAATGGTGTCTTTTTCCGACATTTGCGCGAGGGAAGCCGTTTTGTAGTTTTAAGTGTCGGAATCTTACCGCAGAACCCTGTGGGAGCGAGCCTGCTCGCGAAGGGGCCAAACCAGTCAATATCAAAATCGCCTGATACACCGCATTCGCGAGCAGGCTCGCTCCCACAGGGGATTTGTGTTTGCCACAGATCCCCTGGCCGCGCGGCACTATCAAAGGATGCGGTACAGCAACCGTTCAATCCGCACACGACTCACGCGCTTGAGAAATTTCGCCACACCGGCCGGGTAATCCGGCAGGGTTTCCAGATCCTGATACCGCGCAATGCGCGTGGTGTGCTGGAAAATCTCCGCCAATTCTCGCTTGCGCGGCTCCAGCAATTCCCCTTTCGGATCATCAATCAGCAGCGCATTTTCCAGATCGAGCCGGAACGCGCGGGGATTGAGGTTATTGCCGGTGAGCAAGGTGTAACGCTGATCGATCCACATGCCTTTGAGGTGATAGGTGTGGTCGCCGTCCTTCCACAGGTGCAGGTTCAACTGACCGCTGTCGACGCTGCGATGATGGCGTTTGGCGAAGCGTCGCAAGCTGATCTCGTAGAGGTACGGCAACGCCGCGATCACCTTGAAGGGTTCGCTCGGCGGAATATAAAAGTCGTTAGCGGTTTTGTCGCCGACCACGATGTCGATCTTTACACCCCGCGCCAGTGCCCGGTTGATTTCCCGGGTCACTGCCAGCGGCAGGTTGAAATACGGCGTGCAGATGGTCAGCTGATGCTGGGCGCTGGCGATCAACTCACAAATCACCCGGCTCAGCGGGTTGTTCTTGCCGACACCGAGCAACGGACTGACCGACAAACCCTCCTTGGCCGTGCTGCCCGTGGTGGTGTCGTACGCCGCGTGCTTCAGGCGGCTGCGCAGGTCGCCGATGTCATTGCGCAGACTGCGGGTGGTCGGCAGGTTCGGCAGGTCGAGGCGATGCACCGCTTTGGAAGCCACCAGCCCGTGCTGGACCAGGTGCTGCATCGAGTCGGCCAACGGGCCGTTCTGCAGCACGTGATAACGGTCGTAGCGGTATTTGTCGAACTTGTGCAAATAGACGTTATTGAGACTCGCGCCGCTGTAGATCACGCAGTCATCGATCACGAAACCCTTCAAATGCAGGACACCGAACAGCTCGCGGGTCTGCACCGGTACCCCGTACACCGGCACCACGCTTTCATGGGTGCGGGTCATTTCCTGATACCACGCCGAGTTGCCCGGCTGCTTGCCGGCACCGATCAACCCGCGCTGGGCGCGCAACCAGTCGACGACCACCACCACGTCCAGCTGTGGACGCGCCAGTTTGGCGGCGTGCAAGGCATCGAGGATTTCCTGGCCGGCTTCGTCCTGTTGCAGGTACAGCGCGACGATGTAGATGCGCTGGGTCGCTACGGCAATTTTTTCCAGCAGGCAACGGCGGAACTCGGCAGCGCCAGAGAGGATGGTGACGGCATCGGCGGTCAGCGGAAAACTGCGCAGTTTGGGCAGCAGAGAGCGTTTGAAAAGCGACGGCATAGGGCTCGCAAAGGGTCGAATCCGAAGAGTTTGAGAGCTTACACCATCGGTAGGGTTGGGTCTTGTTGGTGTCTGTAATGACCCCTTCGCGAGCAGGCTCGCTCCCACAGTTGAAATGCATTCCCCTGTGGGAGCGAGCCTGCTCGCGAAATAGATTTTATAAACACCACAAGCATCCACTTGATATTGAAGAACGATCGTTCTACTGTACGACCCATGAACGAACTCACACGCGACATCATTCTGGACGTCACTGAAAAGTTGATCTACAAAAGTGGCATCGCCGCCACCGGCATGGACCTTCTGGTGAAAACCGCCGGCGTTTCCAGAAAAAGCGTTTACCGCTACTTCGCCAACAAGGAGGAGCTGGTGGTCGCTGCCTTGCAACGGCGCGACGAGCGCTGGATGCACTGGTACCGAAGCGCTGTCGACCAGGCCGATACCCCGGCCGATCGCCTGCTTAACCTGTTTACCGTGCTCAAGGCCTGGTTTGCCAGCGAAGGCTTCCGTGGCTGCGCCTTCATCAACACCAGCGGCGAAACCGGCGACCCGCAGGACCCGGTGCGCCTGGTTGCGAAAGAACACAAACAGAAGCTGCTCGACTACGTGCGCGAGCTCTGCAGCGAATATGGCGCTGACGATCCGGAGACGCTGGCCAGACAGCTGCTGATCCTGATCGATGGCGCTATTACCGTGGCGCTTGTCATGGGTGATCACAGTGCCGCCGATAATGCGCAATGCATGGCGCGAAAGTTATTGGACCTGTAACACTTTAACCAAGCCCGACAACTTGCTTGAACGTTAACTTGAAAGGGGAACCTTGAATGTCTGATACCGAAGTTCGTCCGCCGTTGCCGCCGTTCACCCGTGAATCGGCCATCGAAAAAGTCCGTCTGGCCGAGGACGGCTGGAACTCCCGTGACCCGCAGCGCGTGTCCCTGGCCTACACCCTGGACACCAAATGGCGTAACCGCGCCGAATTCGCCTACAACCGTGAAGAGGCCAAAGGTTTCCTCACGCGTAAATGGGCCAAGGAACTCGACTATCGCTTGATCAAGGAACTCTGGGCCTTCACCGATAACCGTATCGCCGTGCGCTACGCCTATGAATGGCACGACGACTCGGGCAACTGGTTCCGTTCCTACGGCAACGAAAACTGGGAGTTCGACGAGAACGGTTTGATGGCCAACCGTTTCGCCTGCATCAACGACCTGCCCATCAAGGAAAGCGAACGCAAATTCCACTGGCCGCTGGGGCGTCGGCCGGATGATCATCCGGGCCTTTCGGACCTGGGCCTGTAACCACCTGGCACAATCCCCCCGTAGGAGCTGCCGAAGGCTGCGATCTTTTGATTTTTGTTTTTCAAGATCAAAAGATCGCAGCCTTCGGCAGCTCCTACGGGGGGGGGGTGGATTGCGGCGGGCTGTTTCAGCCGCTGACACCGCGTAGAAAAGCAATCGGTCGCCGCTGAAGTTGGATATAGGTAAGATATCGGCCCTCCCCGCACACCCTGCCGAATAAGCCGATTCCATGCCTTTCGAACTCAGTGTTGACCTCACCACCTTGGCCATTCTGGCCGTCGTCGCCTTTGTTGCCGGTTTCATCGACGCCATTGCTGGCGGTGGCGGGCTGTTGACCACGCCGGCGTTGCTCACCGCCGGCCTGCCGCCGCACCTGGTGCTCGGCACCAACAAACTTAGCTCGACCTTCGGCTCGGCCACCGCCAGTTTCACCTTCTACCGACGCAAGCTGTTCCATCCCCGGCAGTGGGTGCACGCCATCGTCGGTACGCTGATCGGTGCCTTGACCGGTGCCGTGGTCGCGCATTATCTGCCCGCCGAATGGTTGAATAAGATGCTGCCGGTGATCGTGTTTGCCTGCGGTCTTTACCTGTTGTTCGGCGGCACGCCCAAAGCGCCGCTGGACAGCAACGCACCGATCAGGAAAAAGTGGCAATCGACGCAAGGCTTCAGCCTCGGTTTCTACGACGGCGTGGCCGGCCCCGGCACGGGTGCGTTCTGGACCGTCAGCAGCCTGCTGATGTACCCCATCGATCTGGTGAAGGCCAGCGGCGTGGCCCGCAGCATGAACTTCGTCAGCAACATTGCGGCGCTGTCGGTGTTCATCTTTTCCGGTCAAGTAGACTGGGTCATCGGCCTGAGCATGGGCCTGTCGGTGATGGTCGGCGCCTTCTTCGGCGCGCGCTCCGCCATCAGCGGCGGAGCCAAATTCATTCGCCCGGTGTTCATTACCGTGGTGCTCGGCCTGACCGTGCGCCTAGCCTGGCAACACTGGTTCAGCGTGGCCTAAGCGCCGCGCCACATAGACGTCGATCAGGTAACGGGCAATCGAGCGTGACGCCGGCAACGGCGGCAGATCGTGCACATTGAACCACTGGGCGTCTTCGATCTCGTCTTCCTGGCAGACAATCTCGCCACCGGCGTACTCGGCGTGAAAGCCCAGCATCATCGAGTGCGGGAACGGCCAGCACTGACTGCCCAGGTACTGGATGTTTTTGACTTCGATCTGCACCTCTTCGCGCACCTCGCGGACCAGACACTCTTCGGCCGATTCGCCCGGCTCGGCAAAACCCGCCAGCGTGCTGTAGACCCCGGTGACAAACCGCGGTGAGCGCGCCAGAAGGATTTCATCGCCACGAGTGATCAGCACGATCATGCTCGGCGAAATGCGTGGGTAAGCACGCAAATCGCACGGTTCGCAATACATCGCCCGCTCACGCGGCACCTGCCTGGCCGGCTGCCCGCAATGGCCGCAGAAACGGTGTTCGCGAGCCCAGGTGCCGATTTGCGCGGCATAACCGAGCACCTTATACACCGTGTGGTCGCCCTCGAGCATGAACGCCCGCAGGCCTTTCCAGTTGCAGCCCGGCACGTCGCTGTGACTGCGCAGTTCCAGCAGGTACACCGGCTCGCCATCCAGATGACCAATGCCATGCTCGGCGAGAATCGCCAGGTCCTGACGCTTGAGCCATTCGCGCGGGAACAGCGCGCCATTGTCATCGAACAGAAAGCCTTCGGGGCTGCGCGCAACGGCCCAGCCGCCCGGTTGATCGGTGTCCAGTACTGCGGTGGTCCAGCGTGAAGTCATTTTTCAATCAATCCAGAAATTCGGGTTTCTGTTTGCTCATATGGGCGGCCATGGCCACGCGCAAGTCAGTGGATTGCAGCATGGCGGCGTTCCAGGTGGCGACATATTCGAGGCCGTCGTCGATGCGGTGATCACGCATGTAGCTGATCATCTCTTTCGTGCCGGTGATCGCAATCGGTGATTTGCCGGCGATCTCGCGGGCGATGCCCATGACACCGTCGAGCAAGCTGGCGGCGTCGCTGTAGACGCGATTGACCAGCCCCATGCTGCGTGCCTCATCAGCGCCGAACGAGCGACCAGTGTAAGCCAGTTCACGCAGCATGCCGTCGCCGATGATCCGCGGCAAGCGTTGCAGGGTGCCGACGTCGGCAGCCATGCCGATATCGATTTCCTTGATCGAGAATTGTGCATCCTCTGCCGCGTAGCGCATGTCGCAGGCGGCGATCAGGTCAATCGCGCCACCCAGGCAATAGCCCTGGATCGCTGCGAGTACCGGTTTGCGGCAATTATCGACAGCGTTGAAAGACGCCTGCAGCGCGAGAATCTTGCGGCGCAACAGGCGCGCATTGCGGCCGACATCCTTGCCCAGCTCGTTGGCGACGCCGGCGAGCATCATCAGATCAATGCCGGAAGAGAAATGTTTGCCGGCGCCACTGAGCACCACCACGCGCACTTCGTCGGTGTCGTCGATCCACTGGAAAATCTCGATGATATCGCTCCAGAACGCAGCGTTCATCGAATTGATCTTCTCCGGGCGATTGATCTGCACATGGGCAATTTTGTCGTTCAGTTCGACGGTGAACGCAGTGTACTCAGACATGGCAGTGATCCTTTACCGGGCAAAAAAGAGGCCCGAACTATAACAAGGCACACCTGCGGGCGGTAAGGCAGCGGTTCGGCCAAAAGCGGGACCCGTGTGCGCACCACGACGGTGCGCCAACGTGCAAGCGCTCGCACATTGAGGTGACCACCGAGTGACATTTTGGCGCTGAATCGCAAAAAAACATGCACTTCGTCGGGGCGTTTTCGTCGCAATCAGGCACGTCCGTACCTCTTTGGACCGATTGTCGAACAATTTTGCTATCTGCCTCTCACCGCTCTAAGTTCTGGCCTAGACTCATTTTCGCGGGGGAAAACCGGTCGGTCACAAAGCGCAAAAATAATCGAAACTTTTGTCGTTCGTGGTCGGTCCTCTGAACGGTAGGTGCGTTGCGACTGGTGCAATCCTTGCAATGTCTCATCCAGCCATTCTGCCTCAGCGCATGGCCAGCGCTTGCTCGTCTATGCGTCGCGCGTTTGCGCCCGGCCACAGGAATTGGTCAAGAAACACTGTTTGTCAGACCTGAGAATTAGATTAAAAAACACGGGAGATTCACATGATCAGTGCGGCTTTAGATATTCAGGGAGAACGTGCTCATCAGCAGGTCGGCGAATCGAGCGCCGTGAGTGCCCCAAGTGCCCAATCCATCAGCGTTCCGGGCACCAAGACGCTGACACCGGCGGCCAACCAGAATCCCAACCGAAAGAAAGTGTTGTTCGTGACGTCGGAAATCGCCGACCTGGTGAAGACTGGCGGTCTGGGCGACGTCTCTGCCGCGCTGCCCCGGGCCATGGCCCACTTGCACGATGTGCGGGTGCTGATTCCCGGTTACCCGCAGGTGATGCACAGCGAAAATCCAATTCACATTGTCGGTGAGCTGGGCGGTCATGCCGCATTGCCACCGTGCAAGATCGGGCGCATGGACATGCCCGACGGTCTGGTCATCTACGTGTTGATTTGCCCTGAACTCTACGAGCGCGAAGGTTCGCCTTACGGCGCCAACAATGGTCGCGACTGGCCGGACAACCATATTCGTTTCGCCCGTCTGGGCCTCGCGGCTGCCGACATCGCCGCCAACCTCGCGCAAATCCACTGGCGGCCCGACCTGGTGCACGCCCATGACTGGCCCGCCGGCCTGGCGCCTGCCTACATGCACTGGCGCGGCATGCGCACCCCGACGCTGTTCACCATTCACAACCTTGCCTATCAAGGCGTGACCAGTCTTGGCTCATGCCCGGAGCTGGGCATCCCTGCGCATGCCCTGCAACAGGAAGGCATGGAGTTCTACGGGAAGATGTCGTTCCTCAAGGCCGGCATGGCCTATTCCAGCCACATCACCACGGTCAGCGCCACTTACGCTCAGGAAATCACCACGCCGGACTTCGGCTGCGGTCTCGACGGTTTTCTCGCCGCCAAGACCCAGCAAGGCCTGCTCAGCGGGATTCCCAATGGCATCGACGAGAGCTGGGACGCGGCGACTGACCCGCACCTGTTCCGCCCGTTCAGCATCGGTGACTGGGAAGGCAAAGCGGTCAATGCGGCCCACGTCCGCGACCTGTTTGGCCTGGACGATTGCGAAGGACCGCTGTTTGCCGTGGTGTCGCGACTGGTCTACCAGAAAGGCCTGGACCTCACCGAAGCCGTCTCCGAGTACATCGTGAAATCGGGTGGCCAGATCGCGATCATCGGTCGTGGCGAGCCGGAGGAAGAGCAAGCCATGCGCGAACTGGCCCTGCGCTTCCCGGGCCAGATCGGTGTGCGCATCGGCTTCAACGAAACCGACGCCCGCCGCATGTTTGCCGGCAGCGATTTCCTCCTGATGCCATCGCGTTACGAGCCCTGCGGCCTGAGCCAGATGTATGCCCAGCGCTTTGGCTCGCTGCCGGTGGCGCGCAATACGGGCGGCCTGGCCGACACCATTGAGAACGGTGTCACCGGCTTCCTGTTCAACGAATCCACGGTCGAGAGCTATCAGGAAGCCCTGAGTCGCGCCTTCAAGGTATTCGCCTTTCCCGGCCTGCTCAACGCCATGCGCTGCCGCGCCATGGCAGCGCCATTCAACTGGTGCAAAGCGGTCGAACCCTACGCCGAACTTTACGAACAGCTTGTCGCCAAGGCGCTGGGGAAATCGAAACATCAGTAAGGAGTTTTTTTGAAGATGCCGTTACGGACCCTTGAGACCTGGCCCCACGGCGCAATCATGCTGGACGCAGAGCACACGCGTTTTGCCTTGTGGGCGCCAGATGCGTTTTTTGTCAGTGTTGAACTGGAAGATGGACAATCCTTGCCGCTACTGCCTCAGGCCGATGGCTGGTTCGTGATCAACACCCGCTGCCCCGCCGGCACGCGATATCGCTACAACATCGACGGTGAAATCGAAGTCCCCGATCCCGCGTCCCGCGCACAGGCCGGGGACGTTCAGCAGCACAGCATCGTGGTCGATCCCCTCGCCTACACCTGGCGACACCGCGAATGGCTGGGGCGGCCCTGGCACGAGGCGGTGATCTACGAATTGCACGTCGGTGCGCTGGGCGGTTTCAGCCAGGTCGAACAGCAACTGGCGCGCCTCGCGGGCCTGGGCATCACGGCCATCGAGCTGATGCCCATCGCGCAATTCCCCGGCGAGCGCAATTGGGGCTACGACGGCGTGCTGCCCTACGCGCCCCAGGCCTCTTATGGCACCCCCGAACAACTCAAACATTTGATCGACACCGCTCACGGCCATGGCCTGGCGGTGATGCTTGACGTGGTCTACAACCACTTCGGCCCGGACGGCAATTACCTGCATCGTTATGCCAAGGCGTTCTTCAATGAAGACAAACACACGCCATGGGGTGCGGCCATCGACTTCCAGCGACGCGAGGTGCGTGACTTCTTCATCGACAATGCCCTGATGTGGTTGCTCGAATACCGCTTCGACGGGTTGCGTTTCGACGCGGTGCACGCGATCAAAAGTCCGGATTTTCTCCAGGAACTGGCCCAACGTATCCGCGAGCAGACTGACCCTGCGCGACACGTCTGGCTGACCGTCGAGAACGAACACAACCAGGCCAGCTTGCTCCAGGAAGGTTACGACGCGCAGTGGAACGACGACGGCCATAACGCCTTGCACGTTTTGCTGACTGGCGAAACTGATGCCTATTACGCCGATTACGCCGACGATCCCACGGAAAAACTGGCGCGCTGCCTGAGCCAGGGTTTTGTGTTTCAGGGCCACACTAACCAGCACGGTGAAGCCCGGGGCGAGCCCAGCGGGCACCTGCCGCCCAGCGCGTTCGTCCTGTTCCTGCAAAACCATGATCAGATCGGCAATCGTGCATTTGGCGAACGGCTGCACCAACTGACCCACCCGGACGCACTGAAAGCCGCGACCGTCCTGTTGCTGTTGTCGCCGATGATCCCGCTGATGTTTATGGGCGACGAGTTCGCCGCCGAACAACCGTTCCTGTTCTTCACCAGCCATCACGGTGAGCTGGCGGAATTGGTTCGTGAAGGTCGACGCAACGAGTTTTCCGCGTTCGATGCGTTTGCCGATCCGGAAAGACGTGAACGGATTCCCGACCCGAACGCGCAGCAGACGTTCGAGGATTCGCGCCCCGATCTGACCACGAGTCAACAATCCGGGATCTATGAGTTGTATCGCCAACTGTTGAAAATCCGCCATCAACAGATCATTCCACGCGTGCCCGGCGCCCTTCCGCTGGGTGCCGACGTACTGGCCAACGGTGCGGTAATGGCGCGCTGGCAACTGGGCGATGGCAGTCAGCTGCGCATTGACCTGAACCTCCGCGACACGCCAGTGGTCCACTCCCCACAGGCCGGCGCCTCGTTGTTGTTCGAACATCCCTCGGGGTCCGCCGACCTGCTGGAACGGGGCACGCTTGCCCCGTATTGCGCGCTAGTCAGCCTCACGGCCGCAGCCCCTTTGCTACCCCTGGATGGAGAGCGCCAATGAGTGATGCGCAACTTGAAATACTGGCCAGCCGGGCAGGCCTGGCGGTCGACTGGATCGACGCCAACGGCCGCCCGCAGAAAGTCGCTCCGTCCGTGCTGCGCAACGTCCTCACCGGACTCGGCCACCCTGCCGGCAGCGCCCAGGAAATTGACGCCAGCCTGCTGGAATTACTGCAGGTACAGCAAACCCGGCATTTGCCGCCACTGCTGACCGCAGACTTCGGAATCGGCCTTAGCCTGGCGCATTATTTTGCACCAGAGACCCCTTGCGAGATTCACCTCGAAGACGGTTCGCGACTCAGCTTGAAACTGGATGCCGAGGCCATGCTGCCCGGCCTGATTCCGGTCGGTTATCAGCACGTCAGCATCGACGGACAATCCTTTACCCTGGCGGTGGCACCGACCCGCTGTTACAGCGTCGGTGATGCCGTGGACAGCCCGATCCCCCGCGCCTGGGGGCTCAGCGTGCAACTGTATTCATTGCGACGTCCCGGGGACGGTGGGTTCGGCGACACCCAAGCGCTGGAAGAGCTCGCCCGGGTCGCCGGTGAACGGGGCGCCGAAGCGCTGGCGATCAGCCCGCTGCACGCGATGTTCGGCAGCGACTCCCAGCGCTACAGCCCGTATTCGCCCTCCAGCCGTCTGTTTCTCAACAGCCTGTATGCCGCGCCGGGCGCGATCCTTGGCGAGCGCGCGGTGCGCACGGCGATTGACGCCACCGGCCTTGCCGCTGAACTCAAGCATCTCGAAGAACAGCCCCTGATTGACTGGCCCGTCGCGGCCGAAGCCAAGCACCGCTTGTTGCAGGCGTTGTACGAAGGCTTTGTGCAGGGCGAACACCCGCTGCATGCCGACTTCAGCAGCTTCCGCCACGCTGCGGGCGAAGCCCTTGAAAACCATTGCCGTTTCGAGGCCATTCAAGAGGCTCGCGCCGCCAAGGGCGAAAACCTCGACTGGCGCGAATGGCCAGAGCAATGGCGCGACCCGCGCAGCGCGGCATTGGCTGAATTTGCCGAAGAAAACGCCGGCCGGATCGGCTTTTTTGCGTTCTGCCAATGGCTGATCACCCGTTGCCTGGAGCGTGCGCAAACTGCCGCTCGCAGCAGTGGCATGAGCATCGGCCTGATCGCGGATCTGGCCGTCGGTGCCGACGGCGGCGGCAGCCAGGCCTGGAGCCGTCAGGATGAACTGCTGGCCTCGCTGACCGTGGGCGCGCCGCCGGACATTCTCAATCGCACGGGTCAGGGCTGGGGGATTTCCGCGTTCTCGCCCGAAGGGCTGGTGCGCAACGGCTTCCGCGCCTTTATTGAAATGCTCCGGGCCAACTTCGCTCATGCCGGCGGCCTGCGCATCGATCACGTCATGGGCCTGCAACGGCTGTGGGTGATCCCCAATGGCGCCTCACCCGCTGACGGCGCTTACCTTTATTACCCGATCGACGACATGCTGCGCTTGCTGTCGCTCGAGTCCCATCGTCATCAGGCTATCGTCCTCGGCGAAGACCTCGGCACCGTGCCGGAAGGCCTGCGGGAAAAACTCATCGCCCGCTCGATCCTCGGCATGCGTGTGATGCTGTTCGAACAGGACAACGCGCATTTCAAACCGATTCTCGACTGGCCGGACAACGCGCTGGCAACCACCAGCACCCACGACTTGCCGACGCTGAATGGCTGGTGGCATGGCCGTGACATCGACTGGAACGCCCGCCTCGGCCTGGTCGACGCCACCGGCGAAATCGAGTGGCGTCATCATCGCGAACGCGAGCGCGAAGGCTTGCGCCGGGTGTTGAGCGAAGACCCGCAGAACTTCCGCGAAGAGTCCCACGAAACCGATCAGGTGCTCGACGCGGCGATTCGCTTTCTCGGGCATACCCGCGCGCCACTGGTGTTGCTGCCGCTGGAGGATGCCTTGGGCATCGAACAGCAGGCCAACCTGCCCGGCACCATCGACGCGCACCCCAACTGGTCGCGGCGTTTGCCCGGCGATGCCGAAGCGTTGCTCGATCACCCGGATGCCGCGCGGCGCCTGGAACTGCTCGCCTGCGCGCGACTTCAGGCCACCGAGCGTGACCGATGAATCAGCACCTCATTCAACCGCTGCGCGCGACCCTGCGCCTGCAATTTCATAAAGACTTCACGCTGGATCAGGCGGTGCCGCTGGTGCCGTATTTCGCCAGCCTCGGCATCAGTCACATTTACGCCTCGCCATTGCTCAGCGCTCGCGCCGGCTCCATGCATGGCTATGACGTGGTGGACCCGACCACGGTCAACCCGGAACTCGGTGGCGAAGCGGCGTTGCGCCGTTTGGTCGGCGCATTGCGCGAGCAGAACATGGGGCTGATCCTCGACATTGTTTCCAACCACATGGCGGTGGGCGGTGGCGACAATCCCTGGTGGCTGGATTTGCTGGAGTGGGGACGCCTGAGTCCGTACGGCGAGTTTTTCGACATTCAATGGCACTCGCCGGATCCACTGATGGAGGGCCAATTGCTGCTGCCGTTCCTCGGCAGCGACTACGGCGTCGCGTTGCAGGACGGCACCCTGCCCCTGCACTTCGATGCGCAGCATGGCGAGTTCTACGTTCAGCACTACGATCACCGCTTCCCGATTTGCCCGATGCACTACGGCGAATTGCTCAGGGGCGACATTGATGCACTGAAAGCCCTGGCGGATCGTTTCCGCACCTTGAATTACCAGCAGGATGCCCACCAACTGGCGAAGCCGTTGCAAGACGAGCTGCGCGAATTGGCCAGCGATCCCGCCGTGCTTCACGTCATCGAGCAGAATCTGAAGGCGTATGACTCGCAAATGCCAGAAGGCTTTGAGCGTCTGCACCAGCTGCTGGAACGTCAGAGCTATCGCCTCGCCAGTTGGCGCACGGCCGGAGACGACATCAACTGGCGGCGCTTTTTCGATATCAACGAACTCGGTGGTCTTCGCGTAGAGCGTCCTGCGGTGTTCGAAGCGACCCATGCGAAAATCTTCGAGCTGGTGGCCGAAGGGCTGATCGACGGCCTGCGCATCGACCACATCGATGGCCTGGCCGATCCGCGCGGTTATTGCCGCAAACTGCGCCGTCGGGTCGATAGCCTGGCACCGGGCCGACACCTGCCAATCTACGTCGAGAAGATTCTCGGCGAAGGTGAAACCCTGCACCGTGACTGGTCGGTGGATGGCACCACCGGTTATGAATTCATGAATCAATTGTCGTTGTTGCAACATGATCCCGCCGGTGCGCAAACCCTCGGTGAATTGTGGAGCCGCTACAGCGAAAGGCCGGCCGATTTCCGTCAGGAAGCGCAACTGGCGCGTCAGCAAATCCTCAACGGCTCGCTGGCCGGCGATTTCGAAAGTGTCGCCCAGGCGCTGTTGCAAGTGGCCCGGGATGACCTGATGACCCGCGACCTGACGCTCGGCGCGATTCGGCGGGCGTTGCAGGAACTGATCGTGCATTTCCCGGTGTATCGCACCTACATCAGCCCTCGGGGGCGGTCCGCGCAAGACGATGTGTTTTTCCAGCAAGCCATGGACGGTGCGCGGCAAACACTCGGCGAGGCGGATTGGCCGGTCCTCGATTGCCTGGCCAAACGGCTCGGCGGCGAGCCGTGGCGCAAGCGCCCTGTGGGCCGTGCGCGCAAGATTCTCAAGCATGCCTGCGTGCGCTTCCAGCAACTGACCTCGCCGGCGGCAGCGAAAGCGGTTGAAGACACTGCGTTCTATCGCTCGGCGGTGTTGCTGTCGCGCAATGACGTGGGGTTCAACACGGAGCATTTCAGCGCGCCAGTGGCTGACTTTCACGCGGTTTGCCTGAATCGCCTCGAAGAGTTTCCGGACAATTTGTTGGCAACTGCGACCCATGACCACAAGCGTGGCGAAGACACCCGCGCCCGTCTGGCGGTGATCAGCGAGCGCAGCGCCTGGTTTGCCGAACAGGTGCCGTTGTGGCAATCGCTGGCTCGGCCGCTGCGCGTCGATGACCAGATGCCGTCCACGGGTGACGAGCTGATTCTGTATCAGGCGCTTCTCGGCAGCTGGCCACTCGACTTGCGCAGCGACGATCACGCCGCGCTCGAGCACTACACTCAACGTGTGTGGCAGTGGCAACAAAAAGCCTTGCGCGAAGCCAAGTTGCAAAGCAGCTGGAGCGCGCCCAACGACGCTTACGAACAGGCGGCGCGGCAATTCCTCGAACGCCTGCTGCTGAGCCCCGAAGGTGAACAGCTGCGCGTAGCGCTGGGCAAAGCCGCGATGTCGATCGCCACGCCAGGGGCGGTCAACGGCTTGGCGCAAACCTTGCTGCGCATGACCGTACCGGGCGTTCCGGATTTGTATCAGGGCGACGAGTATTGGGACTTCACGCTTGTCGACCCGGACAACCGCCGCCCGGTGGATTACGCCCATCGCCAGCAGGCCCTGCAAATCCCTCTGGACCTGCCTGACCTATTGGCAAACTGGCACGACGGGCGCATCAAACAGACCTTGATCGCGCGCACCTTGAACCTGCGCGCCGAGCATGCCGAGCTGTTTCAGCGAGGGTCGTATCAAGCGCTGGAAGTGCTCGGCAGCGAGGCACATCGCGTGTTGGCGTTTGTGCGTTCGCACAATGAAAAGCGGGCCATTGTCATCGTGCCGATACGCTGCGCCGAGCTGCTGGATAACGCTGCGGAACCTCAGGTCGGCGCGCTGCAGTGGGGCGATACGCGGATCAAATTACCGTTCACCGCCCCCAACGAACATCTGAAGGGACTTTTTTCCAGCGTCGCAGTCACAGAAAACATGGAGCTGATGATTAGCGCCGCGCTGGGGGATTTCCCGGTCAATCTCTTTATCCAACTCTGCACAAAAGCTTGAGTTCAGTTCAGGAGTCTAGCGATGAGTACCGACGAAAAACGCGTTCGCGAATTTGCCTATCAGATCTGGGAATCGGAAGGAAAACCCGAGGGCGAGGAAGCCCGTCACTGGGCGATGGCCCGCAAGCTGGCGGAAGCCGAAGCCCTGGCGCCGAGTAAATCGCCGAAAGCGGCCGGTAGCAAAACGGCGGGCGCTAAACCTGCCGTGAGCAAGACCGCCAATGGCAAGGCCGGCGAGCCAAAAACCAAAGCCAAGGCTAAACCGGCCGCTGCTGCGACGGTGATTCCGCCTGGCGAAAAAGCCGCCGAGAAGAAACCTCGCGCAGCGCGTAAGCCGCCTGCGGTCTGACGCTTCCCGGCACTGTCCAGAATGAACCCGTGGCGAGCCCCCTCGCCATTGTGGACGCGCTCGTCCGGAAATCCTGAACGCGGCCGATGCGGTCGTCCCGGTAGGAGCTGCCGAAGGCTGCGATCTTTTGATGTTCAAGATCAAAAGATCGCAGCCTTCGGCAGCTCCTACCGATTGAGGTTCACCCGACACGAGCGTTTGAGGCCCACCGGTAATAAATCGTTATCCCCTTTTTTGCAGGAGCATCTATGACCAGTCCAAACAAATCCGCGCCCGAACCTCGCGCCGAGGCCTCGCGAATCCGCGAAGGCCTGCCCTTCCCGCTGGGCGCCACCTGGGATGGCCTGGGGGTCAACTTTGCCTTGTTTTCCGCCAACGCGACCAAGGTCGAACTGTGCATCTTCGACGATGCCGGTGAAGTCGAACTGGAACGCATCGAGCTGCCGGAATACACCGACGAGATTTACCACGGCTACTTGCCCGACGCCCATCCCGGCATGATTTACGGCTACCGCGTTTACGGTGCCTATGACCCGGCGAACGGCCACCGCTTCAACCACAACAAACTGCTGATCGACCCGTACGCCAAGCAATTGGTCGGCGAATTGAAATGGTCCGAAGCCCTGTTTGGCTACACCATCGGCCATCCTGACGCCGACCTCAGTTTCGACGAACGTGACAGCGCGCCGTTTGTGCCCAAATGCAAAGTCATTGACCCGGCGCACACCTGGGGCAACGACCATCGCGTCAGCGTGCCGTGGGACAAGACAATCATTTATGAAACCCACGTGCGCGGCATCAGCATGCGCCACCCTTCCGTCCCCGAAAACGTGCGCGGCACCTTCGCCGGGTTGATGGTCGATGACGTGCTGGAACACATCCGCAAGCTGGGCGTTTCGACCGTGGAATTGCTGCCGATTCACGCCTTTGTCAATGATCAGCATTTGCTGCACAAAGGCATGACCAATTATTGGGGCTACAACAGCATCGCCTTCTTCGCCCCGGACCCGCGCTACCTGGCCAGCGGCAAGATCGCCGAGTTCAAGGAGATGGTCGCGCACCTGCACGAGGCCAATCTGGAAGTGATCCTCGACGTGGTCTACAACCACACCGCCGAGGGCAACGAACAAGGCCCGACCCTGTCAATGCGCGGCATCGACAACGCCTCGTACTACCGCTTGATGCCCGACGACAAGCGCTTCTACATCAATGATTCCGGGACCGGCAACACCCTGGACCTGAGTCACCCGTGCGTGCTGCAAATGGTCACCGACTCCCTGCGCTATTGGGCCACGGAAATGCACGTGGACGGTTTCCGCTTCGACCTGGCGACCATTCTCGGGCGTTATCACGATGGCTTCGACGAGCGTCACAGCTTCCTCGTCGCCTGCCGTCAGGACCCGGTGCTGCGTCAGGTGAAAATGATTGCCGAGCCATGGGACTGCGGCCCCGGTGGCTATCAGGTCGGTGGCTTTCCACCGGGCTGGGTCGAGTGGAACGACAAATTCCGCGACACCGTGCGCGCCTTCTGGAAAGGTGACGAAGGCCAACTGGCCGACTTTGCGAGCCGCATGACGGCCTCGGGCGAGATGTTCAACCAGCGCGGTCGCCGTCCGTACGCGTCGGTGAATTTCATCACCGCCCACGACGGTTTCACCCTCAATGACCTGGTGTCGTACAACGACAAACACAACGAAGCCAACGACGAGAACAATCAGGACGGCAGCAACAACAACCTGTCCTGGAACCACGGCGTCGAAGGCCCGACCGACGATCCCGAGATCAACGAACTGCGCCAGCGACAAATGCGCAACTTCTTCGCCACGCTGCTGCTGTCCCAAGGCACGCCGATGCTGGTGGCCGGTGACGAGTTTGCCCGCACCCAGGACGGCAACAACAACGCCTATTGCCAGGACAGTGAGATCGGCTGGGTCAATTGGGACCTGAGCGAAGACGGCAAGGCCTTGCTGAAATTCGTCAAACGCCTGATCAAGCTGCGCCTGACCTACCCGATCCTGCGTCGCGGGCGCTTCCTGGTGGGTAACTACAACGAAGACATCGGCGTCAAAGACGTCACCTGGCTCGCGCCGGATGGCAGTGAAATGAGCATCGAACAATGGGAAGAAGCGCACGGCAAATGCCTCGGCATGCTGCTCGATGGCCGCGCACAGGAAACCGGGATTCGCCGCAAGGGCGGTGACGCGACTTTGCTGCTGGTGGTCAACGCGCACCACGACGTCGTCAACTTCACCTTGCCGGAAGTCCCGGACGGCGGTTTCTGGACCTGCATGATCGACACCAACCAACCGTCGATTCGCGGTCAGGAACGGTTTGAGTTCGGCCACGAATATTCGGTCACCGGCCGCTCGTTGCTGCTGTTCGAATTGCAGCATGAGGAAGAAGAGTGAAATGGAGCTACAGGCCTTTCTTGATCGACAGTCACCGGATTACGCCGACACTCAGGCGTTAGGACGGTGTCTGCGGGCGTTGGTCGAGGCGGGTCTCGATCAACTTCCGCTGCCGGGCAGCGGGCGGACACTGGAGCGGTTTCAGCGTCTGGCCGAGGTCGGCGGGCACGATCTGGGTCTGTGCAAATTGTACGAGGGGCATACCGACGCCTTGGCCATCATCCAGCAACTCGGTGGTTCGCCCACGCCTTCCAGCACCTGGGGGATGTGGGCCGCCGAGCCGCCGGACGCTCGGGTGCAGGTCAGTCCTCACGGTCAATTAGTGGTGCTGAACGGACGCAAAGCCTGGTGCTCGGGGGCGGCGGTATTGAGCCACGCGCTGCTGACGGCGTGGGATGAGCAGGATCGACAGCAACTGGTGGCGGTGGCGCTGGACCAACCCGGCGTGACCGTCACCGATGTCGGCTGGCAAGCGGTGGGCATGAACGCCACCGGCAGCGTCGAGGTGCTGTTCGACGCTGCCGAGGCGCAGGCCATCGGCAACCCCGGTGACTACTTGCAACGGCCGGGTTTCTGGCAAGGCGGAATCGGTATCGCGGCGTGCTGGTATGGCGCTGCGCAAAGCCTTGCCGAACGCCTGCGCAGTCACTGCGCCCAGCGCGACGAACCTCACGCCCTCGCCCATTTGGGCGCGGTCGACAGCGCGTTGCACGCCGCCGCCACGGTACTGCGATTCAGCGCCCTGAGCATTGATGCCGCGCCCCAGGACGATGCCGAACGCCTCGCCCGGCGCGCCCGAGCGGTGGTGGAAAACGCCGTCGAACAAGTCATCCGGCACGTTGGCCATGCCCTCGGTGCCGGTCCCTATTGCAAGGACCGGCAGTTCGCCCGACTGATCGCCGATCTGCCGGTCTTCCTGCGTCAAAGCCACGCCGAGCGCGATCTCGCCGCCCTCGGCAGCCACGTTACCAACGGAACATGGACGTTATGAAATCCAACCCCATTGTCGGTCAAGGTACGCCGTTGCACGTGTGGCAGACCTCCAGCCACCTGACGCAATTGCCGATGATCGACATTCTGGCGCTGGTCCCCGAAGGCGCTCGCGCCGTGATCATTGCGCCGCATCCGGACGATGAAGTGCTGGGCTGTGGCGGTTTTCTTCAGGTGTTGGCCGCCGCTGGCCGGCCGTTGCAACTGATCTCGGTCACCGATGGCAGTGCCAGCCACCCCGGCTCCCGGCGCTGGCCGGTGGAACGCTTGAGCGCGGTGCGCCCGCAAGAGTCGGCCGAAGCCTTGCGTCGTCTCGGCTTGCCGCTGCACAGCCTGAAATGGTTGCGCGGCGGCTTCGCGGACAGTCAGGTGGCGGCACGTGAAAGCGAATTAGCCCAGTTCATTGAGCGTTACCTGCGCCCCACCGATGTGGTCTTTACCACGTGGCGCGAAGACGGTCATTGCGATCACGAAGCGGTGGGCCGGGCGAGTGCATTAGCGGCGAATCGCGTCGGCGCGACACTGCACGAATTACCGGTCTGGACCTGGCACTGGGCAACACCCGAAGACAGTCTCATCCCTTGGCACCGAGCGCGGAAGATCCACCTGACCCCGGCGCTGGTTGCCCGCAAGCGCCACGCGATCCATGCCTTCGCCAGCCAACTGGAAGGCGACCCACAGATCGGCCTGGCGCCCGTGCTCGCTCCCTACGTGCTCGACCGTTTGTTGCAACCTTTTGAGGTGGTGTTTCTATGAGCGTCGAGGATCGCTATTTCGACGGATTGTTCGCCGGCAGCGACGATCCCTGGGCGTTTCGTCAGCGCTGGTACGAACAGCGCAAACGCGCGATCACTCTCGCCGCATTGCCCCGCCCGCGCTACCGTTCGGTGTTCGAGCCCGGCTGCGCGAATGGCGAACTGAGTGCCGGACTGGCCGCCCGCTGCGACCGCCTGTTGTGCTGCGACACCGCGGCCGCTGCCGTGACTCTGGCGCGCACGCGACTGAGTCCGTTCAACCATGCCGAAGTGCGCCAGGGCCGCTTGCCCGGCGACTGGCCCAACGAACAGTTCGACCTGATCGTCCTCAGCGAAGTCGGCTACTACCTGGACGCCGATGACCTCAAGCAATTGATCCTGCAAGCCAGCCAATCACTCACCGCCGACGGCCAGCTGCTGGCCTGTCATTGGCGCCCTCCGATTGACGGCTGCCCGCTGAACGCCCGCCAGGTCCATGACTTGCTGCACGAGCATTTGCATCTGCCGCGCCTGGTGCTGCATCAGGAGGCCGATTTTCTGCTCGAACTCTGGAGCCGCGAACCGCGCTCGGTGGCGGCTCTGGAGGGCTTGCGATGATTGGCATTTTGATCCCGGCGCACAACGAAGAAGATTTACTCGAAGACTGCCTGCAAGCCGCACTGCGCGCTGCCGAACATGAGCTGCTCGGCGGTGAAACGGTCGAAGTGCTGGTGGTGCTCGACAGTTGCACCGACCGCTCCTCCGACATCGTCGGTAGCTACCCGGTGCATTGCCTGGAGATCGATGCGCGCAATGTCGGTCAGGCCCGCGCCGCCGGGGCACGGTATCTGCTGGAGCGCGGGGTGCGCTGGATTTCCTGCTCCGACGCCGACAGCCGTGTCGCCCATGACTGGCTGGTGGCGCAACTGTCACTCGAGGCGGACGCGGTGTGCGGCACGGTCACCGTGGAGGCGTGGCATGAGTCATTCGATGAGTCGGCGCAGATCCGCTATCACCAGCATTACCAAGCGCGTGAAGGCCACCGGCATGTACACGGCGCCAATCTGGGCATCAGTGCCGAGGCGTATCAGCGTGCCGGCGGTTTCGAACCGCTGGCGTGCGATGAAGACGTGCAACTGGTGCGGCAACTGGAGCGCAGCGGCGCGACGATTGCCTGGAGTCATCGCCCTCAGGTGTTGACCAGCGCCCGATTGGACAGTCGGGCGCGGGGCGGCTTCGGTGATTACCTAAGGGAGCTGGTGCAAGCCGGATAAAAATGAACTGGTTGGAACATCGACGCGACGAATAGCGTGACTTGAGCAATACTCATGCTCGCGGCAATCCAGGGTTTGGAGAGCGCCACACTGCTATCAATCAGCACAAGGACGTAGCCCGATGAAATCCGTTTCCATCAACGACCACAGCCCGTCGGCACAGATCTGGAACAGCGCGCTTCAGCTGGACAATATCCCCGTCATCAACACTCAGGCCCTGGTCCCTGCGGGCGCGCGCGCCGTGGTGATCGCGCCGCATCCCGGCGATGAAGTCGTGACCTGCGGCGGTCTGCTGCAGCTGCTCAGTGCGCTGGACCACCCCTTGCAATTGATCTCGATCACCGATGGCAGCGCCAGTCATCCGGGGTCGCAGCAATGGTCGGAAAAGCGCCTGAGCGTGTTTCGTCCGCAGGAAAGCGTCGAGGCCTTGCGCCGCCTCGGTTTGCCGATGCACAGCCTGAAGTGGATTCGCGGCGGTTTCACCGACAACGCCCTGGCCGAACGCGAGCTTCAACTGACTGAATTCATTGCCCGTTACCTGCGGCCGGGAGACGTGGTGTTCAGTACCTGGTGCGAGGACGGCAATGTCGATCACGACACGGTCGGCCGCGCCAGCGCGAAAGCGGCCGCATTGATCGGGGCGGCATTCACCGAAGTGCCGGTCTGTGCCTGGCACTGGCCGTCGCGCGATCAGGCGCTGATCCCCTGGCACCGCGCCCGCAAGGTTCGCCTCGACAGCTGGACCGTTGCGCGCAAAAGCCACGCCACCCATGCCTACGCCAGCCAGCTCGACGGCGAACCTGCCATCGGCCTTGCTCCTCTTTTGCCCCGGGTGTTGTTGGAGCGGATGCGCTTGCCGTATGAAATTGTGTTTGTTTGAAGATCGAAAGATCAAAAGATCAAAAGATCGCAGCCTTCGGCAGCTCCTACGTGGAAATCGGGTTCGCACTTTGTAGGAGCTGCCGAAGGCTGCGATCTTTTCGCTTGACGACGAATCACGCTGAACTGCCCGCCGCCGCATCAGTCGCATGCATAAGCAACCCGATTCAGAGGAGTAAACGTGACCAGTGATCCCAAACGCCAACCTCTCACGTCGGTACCCTTGAGCATGCCCCCGGCGATCCACCGCCTTCGTGTGCTGACGGTTAACACCCACAAGGGTTTTACCGCCTTCAACCGGCGTTTCATTCTCCCGGAATTGCGTGAAGCGGTGCGCAGTACCTCGGCGGATCTGGTATTTCTGCAGGAAGTCGTCGGCGAACACGAACGCCATTCCTCTCGCTTCAACGATTGGCCGCAAACCTCGCAATACGAATTTCTGGCCGACAGCATGTGGAGCGATTTCGCCTACGGCCGCAACGCGGTGTATCCCCATGGTCACCACGGCAACGCTCTGCTGTCGAAGTACCCGATCCGCGAGTACCGCAACCTCGATGTCTCGATCACCGGCCCCGAGCGTCGCGGGCTGTTGCATTGCGTGCTGGATGTGCCGGGCCACGCCGAAGTCCACGCGATCTGCGTGCACTTGAGCCTGCTGGAAAGCCATCGCCAACTGCAGCTGCAACTGCTCTGCCAACTGCTCGAATCCCTGCCCGACGATGCCCCGGTGATCATCGCCGGCGACTTCAACGACTGGCAGCTGCAAGGCAACGCCGCCCTCGCCCGCCGCGATTACCTGCATGAAGCCTTCGAACGCCATCACGGTCGTCCGGCGAAAACCTATCCGGCGCGGTTTCCGCTACTGCGCCTGGACCGAATCTACCTGCGCAACGCCACTAGCCATGATCCGCAGATCCTGGGCAACAAGCCGTGGACGCACCTGTCGGATCACTTGCCGTTGGCAGTCGAGGTGCATATTTGACGCACCTGCGAGCCAGACTCCTTTCGCCCAATGTAAAAAAATAGTTGCTCTACCTGTCACTTATGACAGGACACTCGCTCAATCCCTGCTGTTACGGTGCGTCTACCGTAACAGCGAGGTGGCGAGCAATGACATTTTCGGCAGAGTTGCCCAAGTATCGTTATTCGGCCTGCGCCGTCTCCCTTTGGTTATGTGTGGGCTGGTCCCAGACCGCCCAGGCGGCCTGCTCGCTTGCACCCACCGCCGGCAACGATAACTTCACCTGTGACAGCGGCAGCAGTGGGCCGCTGACCGACTTGTCAGGCAACAACACCCTGACTTTCCCTGGTAACGGCAGCGGCGTCATCAATGGCAATGTCACCTTTGGCGCCGGCACCGACACAGTAAATCTAAGTTCCGGCACGATCGTGGGCGCTGTCATTCAGGGTGATGGCGCCGACCATTTCAGCATGAGCGCCGGCCAGATTACGGGCGCGGTCGAACAGGGCAACGGCGTCGATAATTTCAGGATGAGCGGCGGTACCCTCAAGTCATTGGCGCAAGGTGACAGCCGCGACTTTTTTCTGATGACCGGAGGCACGATTACCGATGCGTTCGAGGATGGCGACACCGCCACAATGACCGCCGGCACCATCGGCCGGGTCGACATGAAGCTCGACGATAATCGATTCGACCTGTCTGGCGGCACCATCCTGGGCAATCTGGTGACGGGCTTCGGCCGCGACACGATCATCGTGTCCGGCGGCAAAATTGGCGGCAACCTCAGCGTCAGCGGCGGCAACGACAGCATCACCGTGACCGGCGGCGAAATCGTCGGTGAGATTCGCGCCAGCACCGGCAACGACACGTTCGTCTGGAATGGCGGCGGCTCACTCCGCTCGGCGGTCCTCATGGGTGACGGCAACGACACTGCTACCCTGGACAATCTCGGCGAAAGCACCCTGGGCATTACGCCGAACGTCGACGGTGGAAACGGCACCGACCTGCTGACCTTCGACGGTAGCACCTCGGCCGGCGCTGCCCGCTATACCGGCTGGGAAACGGTCAACCTGAACAACAGATCGCGCCTGGACCTGGACGGCACGTTCCGCCTGGGCGACAGCACCACCGGCACGGGCGTGTTCAATATCGACGGCAGCAGCACGCTGACGTCGGTTCAGGGCAGCATCGCAGCGTTCACCCCCGGCCAGTCTGTGACCCTGAACAACAGCGGCGTGATCGACCTCGCCAGCGGCAATTCGCGAACCAATGACACTCTGACCGTGCAGGGTAATTACGTGGGCAGCGGCGGCCAGTTGTTCCTGCAAACGGCGGTGGCTGATGACGCCTCCGCCAGCGATAAGCTGGTGGTGGAAAATGGCACCTTGACCGGCAACACCCTAATCACAGTGACCAACGTCGGCGGCGCGGGCGCCCTGACTCAGCAAAACGGTATTCAACTAGTGCAGGCTCTGGGCTCGGCTGTCAGCGACAACACAGCGTTTTCGCTGAAAAATCAGGTATCCGCCGGGGCCTACGATTACCGGCTGTTCAAGGGCGGCGTCACAGCCGGCAGCGAAAACAGCTGGTACCTGCGCTCATCCGTGGTGGCCCCGCCGCTGGTTCTGATGGCCAATCCCGACCCGACTCTGCCGCCGATTCTGGTTCCCCTTGTGGCTGCGCCGGTCGCCGCCGTTGGCACACCGGCACTGCCCGCCGCGGTACCGGGTGCTGCGCCAATCCCCCTCTATCGACCCGAGGTCCCTACCTGGTCGGTGCTGCCGCCCGCCGCCGCGCGGTTGGCCATGGATGCGCTCGGCACCTTTCATGACCGCCAGGGCGACCAACGCCTGCTCACGGAAACCGGAGCCTTTTCTGCCGGCTGGGGCCGGGTCTACGGCAAGCGTTTCGAGCAGACCTGGGAAGGTACCGTTTCACCGAAACTCGACGGTTCACTCAAGGGCTTTCAAGTCGGCCACGATCTGTTCAGTTCCCAATTGGACAGCGGGCAAACCCAGCGCAGCGGTTTGTTCATCGGCCAGAGCCGTTTGAAAGGTGACGTCGACGGCTTCAATCAGGGTTTCAAAGGCAAGCGCGCCGGCAAGCTAGAACTCGAAGGGCAAAGTCTCGGCGCCTACTGGACCTTGACTGATCGCGCCGGTGGCTACCTCGATATCGTGGCAATGCAAACCTGGCTCGACGGCGAAAATCGCTCGGAACGCGGGTTAAAAATCGACAACGACGGTCAGGTCTTGAGCCTGTCTGCGGAAACCGGGAAGCCGTTTTCGCTGACCGATGATTGGGTGATCGAAACCCAGGCCCAAGTGATCTATCAAAAAGTAAAACTCGACACTCAGGACGACGGCATCTCCCGCGTCGCCTTCGATTCCGACGGTGCGTGGACGGGTCGCCTGGGCGCTCGACTCAAAGGCAACTATGCGATCAAGGGGCTGCCAGTCGAACCCTGGTTGCGCGCCAATCTCTGGCACACGCTTTCGGGCACTGACACCGTGAAATTCGATAACGACCCGATCACCACCCGGCAAAAATCCTCGTCTGCAGAGGTTGGCGTCGGCGTTGTGGCGACCCTCGCGCGTTCCGTCAGCGTGTACGCCAGCGTCGACTACAGCCGCAATATCGACAGCAATGAAATGAGTGGGGTGGTCGGCAATCTGGGCCTGCGCATGAGTTGGTAAGCCGATAGCCAGCTACCCAAAAGCCTCTGGATCAGGGTTTTGTGGATGTTTTTTCGCACAAACAAACACTTAGATCACGCCGACAAATCAGTCACTTGCAGTTGTTGAAATAGCACGACCACTTATCGGCCATTTTCTTGACGCAGGGGCTGCGGTCTTCTTAGCTACACCTTACTACCCCCGGAAGTACCACCCGGAGCAACCCACCAGACACCCGTCAGAACGGGAGGCCAGCGGCTTGCCCCAATCCATTCGGTCGCCCCTCAATCGGGGTAGGAGAGACGCCAGAGCGAGATTCCGCATGCGACTGCAAGGTAGACCTCCATGAAAACTTCTTTCACCCCACAAGAGATCAAAGTCACTTTTTGCACTGTCTCGAGTTCACTCGTGCTGTGCTCCTCCATGGAACTGCAGGCCTCGCCTGCCGAGGAAGAAACAGCCCCCTGGTACGACCAGGAGGTCCCGGTGCTGACATTGCCGGCCCTCGCGACAACGTATGCCGGCCGGTTCAGCGCCGCGTCTGATGTACGAAGTTCGCGCCTGACCATCGAAGACGCCTCACCGTCGGCCTGGGACCAACTCTATGGGCAGGCATCGCGCCAGGCCCAAACCGATTATCAAACCCAGGGATCAACCCTGCCTGACGCCAACCAGAACAAGGGCCCGGCGATCCTCACGTTGCAAAGTGGCAGCGGCCACACCCAGCAGGTCGGCCTGATCGGCGGCTACAGCCAGATTCAGGGCAACAGCAACGGTTTGCTCACCAGTCGCGCCCTCGCCGACCCCACCACCGACACCCTTAACCTGCAAGGCCAGAGCCTCGGCGCCTACTGGAGCCTGACCGGGCCCCAAGGCTGGCACGTGGATCTGTCGGCCAGCGGCGGACGCGTCAACGGCTTCAGCCGTAACGAACAGGGTGCACGGCAGGCAACCGAAGGCAGCGCGGTGAGGTTCTCGGTGGAAGGTGGCTTCCCGATCGGTTTGAGTGACAACTGGGTCGTTGAACCGCAGGCGCAGTTGATCAACCAGCGCATCACCCTCGACACGCCGTATGCCGGTTCCGGCAGGGCATCGTCCAGCGACCTCACGTCCTGGAGCGGCCGGGTCGGTGCGCGCTTGAAAGGTAGTTACGACATCAACGGCTTCGGGGTCGAACCCTATGTGCGGACCAACTTGTGGCACACGGTGTACACCGGTAATACCGTGACCCTGGATCAGGTCGACAAGATCAGCAGCAGCCGCAATTCCTCCACCGTCGAAGTGGGGTTGGGACTGGTCGCCAGGGTAACGCCCGCAGTCAGCCTGTATGTCAGCGCCGATTACAGCAGTGACGTGGATGACAATGATCTGAATGGGTTGATTGGCAGTCTGGGTGTGCGGATGCGGTGGTGAGCGTTTTACCGTGAGAGATTCGGTGTCGATAGAAAGCCATCGCGGGCAAGCCCGCTCCCACAAGTTCGGCGTGAACCTGTGGGAGCGGGCTTGCCCGCGATGGCAGCAACTCGGTTTCTAACTCACCCCGCCGGCCGCAACATCAACACCGCCAACGGCGGCAAATTCAACACCAGCGAATCCGCTTGCCCATGGCTCGGCTCTTCCTCCGTAAGCGCCCCGCCGCCATTGCCGTAATTGGAACCCGCATATTTCTCCGCATCACTGTTCACCACCTCCTCCCACCGCCCGGCGAACGGCACGCCGATGCGATAGGCCTCGCGTGGTACCGGGGTGAAGTTGGCGACGACCAACACCGGTCGCCCGTCCCGGCTCCAGCGCAGGAACGCGTAAACACTGTTGATTGCATCATCGCCAATCAACCACTGGAAGCCTTGCGGTTTGTCGTCCTGATCGTGCAAGGCCGGCTCTTCGCGGTACAGCCGGTTGAGGTCGCCGACCAATGCCTTGACGCCCTGGTGTTCCGAGTACTGCAACAGATACCAGTCCAGTTGCTGATCGTGATTCCACTCGCGCCACTGACCAAATTCGCAACCCATGAACAACAGCTTCTTGCCCGGATGCGCCCACATGAAGCTCAGGTACGCCCGCAGGTTGGCAAACTTCTGCCAGCGGTCGCCGGGCATTTTGTCGATCAGCGAGTGTTTGCCGTGGACCACTTCGTCGTGAGAGATCGGCAGGATGAAGCGCTCGGACCAGGCATACACCAGACCGAAACTCAACTCGTTGTGGTGATGCCCGCGGTAGACCGGGTCTTGCTGGATGTAATGCAGCGAATCGTGCATCCAGCCCATGTTCCATTTGTAATCGAAACCCAGGCCGCCCTGTTGCGTGCTCTGGCTGACGCCGGGCCACGCGGTGGATTCTTCGGCGATCACCAGTGCGCCGGGCGCTTCGAGGTTGACCACATCGTTGAGGTGGCGCAGGAAGTCGATGGCTTCGAGGTTTTCCCGACCGCCGTGACGGTTCGGCACCCATTCACCCGCTTTGCGCGAATAATCGCGATACAGCATCGACGCCACCGCATCGACACGCAGGCCGTCGATGTGGAAATGCTTGAGCCAGTGCAACCCCGACGCGAGCATGTAGCCGTGCACTTCGGTGCGGCCAAGGTTGTAGATCAGCGTGTCCCAATCCTGGTGGAAGCCTTCCTGCGGGTTGCCGTATTCATACAGCGCGGTGCCGTCGAATTGGGCCAGGCCGTGGGTATCGGTCGGGAAATGCGCCGGCACCCAATCAAGGATCACGCCGATATCGGCCAGGTGGCAGGCGTTGACGAACGCAGCGAAGTCATCCGGCGAACCGTAACGGGCGCTGGGGGCAAACTGTGAGAGCAGTTGGTAACCCCACGAACCGCCGAACGGATGCTCCATGATCGGCATCAGTTCGATGTGGGTGAAGCCCAGTTCCTTCACATACGGAATCAAGCGTTCGCCCAACTCGTGCCAGGTGTACTGGCGAGCGACTTCGCCCAGATCGTCCAGCTCGCATTGCCAGGAACCGGCGTGCAATTCGTAGATCGACAGCGGTGCGCTGGGTTGCGAACGCTCGACCCGCGCCGCCATCCACTCTTGATCCTGCCAATCGATGTTCAGCGGCGACGCGACTTTCGAGGCTGTGTCCGGCGGCAACGTGGTGGCGAGGGCCATCGGGTCCGCCTTGAGCGGCAGAATGCCGTGGGCGCCGAGGATCTCGTATTTGTAGGCTTCGCCCGCCTGCAGGCGCGGGATGAACAATTCCCAGACGCCGGTCGGATGACGCAGGCGCATTGGGTGACGACGGCCGTCCCAGTTGTTGAAATCACCGACCACCGACACCCGTTTGGCGTTCGGTGCCCACACGGCGAAACGCACGCCGTCGATGCCATCGACGTTTTTCAGCTGCGCGCCGAGGCAACTGCTCAGGTCACGGTGATTGCCTTCGGCGAACAGGTACAAATCCATCTCGCCGAGTAACGGACCAAAGCTGTAGGGGTCTTCCGACGTTTGCTCGCCACCCGCCCAGCGCGTGCGCAACACATACGGCTGCGCACGATCGAAATGGCCGACAAACAGCCCAGGCGTTTCAGTCGCCTCAAGGCTGCCGAGTTCTTCGCCGGAGTCTTTGGCCAACACCTGCACACTTAACGCGTCGGGCAGATACGCCCGGATGAATTGACCGCCGGCGTCGTCGCCGTGCGGGCCGAGAATTGCAAAGGGGTCCGGGTGTTCGGCGCGCACCAGTGCGTCGATGTCCCGCGATCCGGGCAGTAACGCTTCTTTAGCGTGACCCTGTTCCTTGTTCGAGAAACTCATGACTACTCTCCACCAAGATCGGAAAAGGGTTTAAGCCCACTCAATAATCCATATAAACCGTGCAAAGGCACGGGCAGCCAGGTTGGCCGGTTCTCTGCCTCATAGGCCACCTCATACGCCGCCTTCTCCAGACCGAACAACGCCAGCGCGGCGTCCTCGCCTTCCGGATCTTGCCACGCATGAGCAAGACTAGCTGCCGCCAGCCGATAAGCGTCGACAAATGCCTGTTTCGCTTCATTTAAATAGCGCTCGGAAACGCGCTGGCGTGCCGCTTGGGCCTCGGCAGTGTGGTCGACGTTGTGCACGTTGATCGCCATCGCGGCCGCATAGTCGAACGAACGCAACACGCCACTCACATCTTTGTACGGGCTGTGCTTGCCGCGCCGCTCAGGCAATGGCCGCGCCGGTTCGCCTTCGAAGTCGATCAGGTAGGCATCGCCCTTGATCACCAGCACTTGCCCGAGGTGCAAGTCGCCGTGCACGCGAATCCGCAGGCCGCCGGCGGCTTTCTTGCCCAGTTCCTGAACGTGGCTGAGGATGGCTTTTTTGTTGTCCAGCAGACGCGTGACCAGGGTTTTGTCCGCCGCATTCAGTTCGCCTTGATGCTGCTTGAGCAACTTCAACGCGTGCTCCATTTGCGCCGCGACGTCCTTGGCCGACGCCAGGGCGTCTTTCTGCGAGGTCACTTGCGGCGCGAAGTCCGGGTCATCGGTAGGCGCTGCCAATACCTGATGCATCTCCCCCAAACGCTGACCGAGCATCCCGGCAAAATCCTTCAGCTCGCCGAGGGCGTTGTAATGCTGTTCCTGCTCGGAGATGGCGTCTGCCAATTCATCGCGCAACGCCCGTTCGAGGTTGTTCTGCGTCCACTCCCATGCATCGCCCTGATTGCTCAGGTAACCCTGAGCGATCATCAACAGGTTGTCTTCGCCCTGCGCATCGCGGCGCACCACCGAACCCAGCAGCGGCGAGATGTTGGCAAAACCGGCGTTGGTCAGGTAGGCACTCATCTCCAGTTCCGGATGCACGCCCGAGGCGACCTTGCGGATCAGTTTCAGCACCAGGCTTTTGCCGATCACCACTGAGCTGTTGGACTGCTCGGCGGACAGGTAGCGCACTTCCGATTCCGCGGTCAGGCCCAGCTTGGCCAGCTCGGCGGTCGGTTCAAAACGAATCTCGCCACCATCGGATGGCAACACGGTGTTGTCCTGCATGCCCTGCAGGACGGCGCGGATGAAGCTTTCGAGGCTGAACGCATCGGTGATCAAACCCACCTGCGGCCCCCGTCGTACTCGTGACAGCGCCAGTTGCTGCGGCAATGCCGGGCCGACATGATCATCGGCAATGAAGCCGAACGGCAGTTGATAACGGCTGGTGAGCCCGCCGCTGGTGACTTCGATTTCGCTCAACAGCACCGGGTGCTCGGCGTCACCGAAGCGCACGCCGTAAGCCAGGCTGACCGTGTCGATCGCCGCGCCCTTGCCGGCAAACCAGCGACGGTTCTGCAACCAGTTCGGCAGGATGCTTTGCTCCAGCGTGCCGCGGGACGGCGCTTCGAGCAGTTCTTCCATGCGTTTTTTCAGCACCAGTGTGGTGAAGTCCGGCAGGCTTTGCGCCGGTTCTACGTGCCAGCTAGGCATTTGATTCTCCGCGGCGAGTGCAAACCAGTAAAAGCCGTAAGGCGCCAGGGTCAGGAGGAAATTCAATTGGCCGATCGGCGGGAACGCGTTACCGCCGAGCATTTCGACCGGAACCATGCCGACGTAGGCCGACAAGTCCAGTTCCGCCGCTTGCGCACTGCGCGACACGTTGGCCACGCACAGGATGATTTCGTGCTTGCCGTCCGCCCCGGTGAATTCGCGGGTGTAGGCCAGAATTCGACGGTTGCTCGGCGAGAGCATTTTCAGCGTGCCGCGACCGAACGCCTTGGATTGCTTGCGCACGGCGAGCATGCGCCGGGTCCAGTTGAGCAGCGAATGCGGATCGCCGGCCTGGGTTTCGACGTTGACCGACAGGTAGCCGTATTGCGGGTCCATGATCGGCGGCAGCACCAGGCTGGCCGGGTCGGCGCGGGAGAATCCGCCGTTACGGTCAATCGACCACTGCATCGGCGTGCGCACGCCGTCGCGGTCGCCGAGGTAGATGTTGTCGCCCATGCCGATTTCATCGCCGTAGTACATCGTCGGCGTGCCGGGCATCGACAGCAGCAGGCTATTGAGCAGTTCGACGCGGCGACGGTCGCGCTCCATCAGCGGTGCGAGGCGGCGGCGAATGCCCAGGTTGATCCGCGCCCGACGGTCCGCCGCGTAGTAATTCCACAGGTAATCGCGCTCCTTGTCGGTGACCATTTCCAGGGTCAATTCATCGTGGTTGCGCAGGAAAATCGCCCACTGACAATTGGCCGGGATTTCCGGGGTCTGGCGCAGAATGTCGGTGATCGGAAAACGGTCTTCCTGGGCCAGCGCCATGTACATGCGCGGCATCAACGGGAAGTGGAACGCCATGTGGCATTCGTCGCCGTTCATGCCTTTTTTATCGGTGTCACCGAAATACAGCTGGGTGTCTTCCGGCCATTGGTTGGCCTCGGCGAGCAGCATGCGGTCGGGGTAGTTGGCGTCGATTTCGGCGCGGATCTGCTTGAGAACGCTGTGGGTCTCGGGCAGGTTTTCGTTGTTGGTGCCGTCGCGCTCGATCAGGTACGGAATGGCATCCAGACGCAAGCCGTCGATGCCCATGTCGAGCCAGTAACGCATCACCGACAGCACCGCTTTCATGACTTGCGGGTTATCGAAATTCAGGTCTGGCTGATGCGAATAGAAACGGTGCCAGAAGTATTGGCCGGCGACCGGATCCCAGGTCCAGTTGGATTTTTCGGTGTCGAGAAAAATGATGCGGGTGCCGTCGTATTTCTGGTCGTCATCGGACCAGACATAGAAATCCCGCGCCGCCGAGCCGGGCTTGGCTTTGCGCGCCCGCTGGAACCAGGCGTGCTGATCCGAAGTGTGGTTGATGACCAGTTCGGTGATGACCCGCAACCCGCGTTTATGGGCTTCGGCGATAAAGCGCTTGGCGTCGGCCATGGTCCCGTAATCGCTGTGCACGCCCCGGTACTCGGCGATGTCGTAGCCATCATCGCGGCGTGGCGAGGGGTAGAACGGCAGGAGCCAGATGGTGTTGACGCCAAGGTCGGCAATGTAATCGAGTTTGGCGATCAGACCGGGAAAGTCGCCGATCCCGTCATTGTTGGAGTCGAAAAAAGACTTAACGTGTACTTGGTAAATCACCGCATCCTTGTACCAGAGCGGGTCCTTGATAAAGGTGGCAGCCTTGGGTTTCTTCGCCATTTGAAACTCCTGTTGAATTCGATAAAACCCTCACCCCGATGAACCCCGGTAGGAGCTGCCGAAGGCTGCGATCTTTTGATTTTGCCTTTGAAGATCAAGATCAAAAGATCGCAGCCTTCGGCAGCTCCTACCGGGGTTGCGCAGTAGATTCAGGACGTCGTTATGCGCCAAATCCCGAACGGCTGATGCGCCGGGTCGATCCGCATCGACTGGTATTTGCCGTGCCACGTCCAGCGGTGCCCGCTCATCAAATCTTCGCCCCGGGTATCGGCGTCGTCCGGCAAGCCCATTTCCCACAGCGGCAATTCGAAACTCGCTTCCTGAACGTTATGCGGATCAAGGCTGACCGCCACCAGAATGAAGTTGCTGCCATCCGCACTGCGTTTGCCGAAGTACAGGATGTTGTCATTCCACGCGTTGTAGATCGTCAGGCCCAGGTGTGTGTGCAACGCTGGATTTTGCCGGCGAATGCGGTTGAGCTGGGCGATCTCGGCGATGATGTTGCCCGGCGCGTTGAAGTCCCTCGGGCGGATTTCATACTTCTCGGAGTTGAGGTATTCCTCTTTCCCCGGCACCGGCGCCGCCTCACAGAGTTCAAAGCCCGAGTACATGCCCCAGAGCCCGGAGCCCATGGTCGCGAGCGCCGCGCGGATCAGAAAACCGGCGCGCCCTGACTCATGCAAAAACGCCGGGTTGATGTCCGGTGTATTGACGAAAAAGTTCGGGCGATAGCATTCACGCCACGGTGATTCGTTGAGTTCGCTGAAGTACGTCGACAGCTCGTATTTGGTGTTGCGCCAGGTGAAGTAGGTGTAGCTCTGGGAGTAACCGACCTTGCCCAGCCGCGCCATCATCGCCGGCGTGGTGAACGCTTCGGCGAGGAAGATCACTTCCGGGTACAGGGCGCGCACATCGGCGATCAACCACTGCCAGAACGGCAGCGGTTTGGTGTGAGGATTGTCGACGCGAAAGATCTTCACGCCCTCCTCGACCCAACCCACCACGATGTCGCGCAACTCGACCCACAGGCTGGGAATCGCGTCGGCGGCGTAGAAGTCGACGTTGACGATGTCCTGGTATTTTTTCGGCGGGTTCTCCGCGTATTTGATCGTGCCGTCCGGCCGCCAGTTGAACCAGCCCGGGTGCTGCTTGAGCCACGGGTGATCCTGTGAGCACTGGATCGCGAAGTCGAGGGCGATTTCCAGACCATGGTCGGCGGCGGCGGCGACCAATCGACGGAAGTCATCGCGGGTGCCCAGCTCCGAGTGAATCGCCTCGTGCCCGCCCTCTTCGCTGCCGATCGCGTACGGGCTGCCCGGATCGTCCGGGCCGGCCGTGAGGGAATTGTTCGGGCCCTTGCGGTAGCTGCGACCAATCGGGTGGATTGGCGGGAAATACAGCACGTCGAAGCCCATGTCCTGAATCATCGGCAGCCGCGAATGCACGTCATTAAAGGTGCCGTGACGGGACGGATCGTCGGTGATCGAGCGCGGGAACAGCTCATACCAACTGGCAAACTGCGCCAGCTCACGTTCGACATCCAGCGGGTACTCGGGGCTGAGACTCAAATAGGCGCGGTGATCGGCCTGGGCCATGAGGTCGGCGCTACGCTGGTGCAAAAACAGCGCAACCTGCTCCGTTTCGAGCAAACCCGACAACTCATGATGCAGCGCCGCCAATGATTCGCTGAGTGGCCCTTCACTGCGTTCGGCCGCCAACTGGACCTGACTGCGTCCTTCCTGCAGCTCAAGACTGACCGGCACTCTCGCCGCGTGCTTCTTCTCCAGCTCATAGCAGAAGCTGGCGAACTGATCGATCCATGCCTCTATGCAAAACACATAGCGGCCCTGGGACTTCACGCGAAATTGCCCCTGCCAGCCGTTATTGCCCAGTTCGGCCAAGGACTCACTTTGCCACGACTCCTCGCCCTCGGCGCGCCAGCGAACGCGCACGGCTAGCTTGTCGTGGCCATCGGCGAAAACCTTGCTGGTCACCACCACGTCCTGCCCCACCACCGCCTTGACAGCGAATTGCCCGCCATCCAGGGTCGGCATGGTGTCTTCAATAGCGATACGCGGCAGCAGCAACGCCTGCGACAGCGGCATATGAGGGTTGTAGTTGAGCTCTGTCGGTTTTTCAGCAGTCATCGAGCATCTCTCCTGTACGCCCCATGGACGCTCTGGTACAGGGTCGCCATTCGCGCAAAACCGACGGCCCTGAAATTAAATCACTTAGGTTCCGAGCGGCAGGCCTCGCTAAAAGTTCACGGGCATTTGCCTCGATCCCGGGGGAATCAATTCCAGCGAGCAAGGGTCAACAAACTTAAGCACGACTCACGCCATGTGCCACTGGAGGCTTCAAAAATGACCATTCCAATCCCGGCCGAAACCCCCGATCCGAACATCGACAGCCCGACCATTCCGCCCACCGAACCGGAACCGGTGCCCGAGCAGGAACCGCCAGGCACCACCCCGCCAGCACGGGAAGATCCGCCGGAGACCATGCCGCCGGTGATTGTGGCGCCGAAGTGATATTCGTTAATGGTCGCTCCCACCGCGTGGGGGCGATCATCAAGATCGGTTACCTCAAGGCTTATCCTCATCCCCATTCTTCTCAAACAACCTGACAATCCTCGGCATCACACTGAAAATCCCCAACGCCAGCAGCGTACTGAGCACCGCCGTCGCCTCGCGCCCCAACCCGGCTGAAACACCGATGGCCGCGGTCATCCACAAGCCGGCGGCGGTGGTCAGGCCTTTGACGTGGCCGTCCTCGCCTTCCTGGTTTTTCAGGATGGTCCCGGCGCAGAGGAAGCCGATGCCGGCGATGACGCCTTGCACTACCCGACTCATCGCGTCGGGCTCGGAGCCGGACGTTTGCGGTACCAGCACAAACAATGCGGCGCCGAGGGCGACCAGCATGTGGGTGCGGACACCGGCGGCTTTGCCCTTGTTTTCCCGTTCAAAACCGAGGATTGCGCCGAGCGCGGCGGCGATCAGCAGTCTTACGGTTATACGTGTCAGTTGTGCGGCGTCGCCAATGTCGGCGAACTCTGCTTGCAGCGTTACCCAAACCTCATGTAGCCAAGCGTCCATCGAGCGATCCTTGTGTTGTTGGTAGAGGATGGACCGTGCCGACCATTAATCGGTTGCACAGAACGATGGACGCCGGTTGTGCCCTAACGCAGTAGAACCCCGCGGACAAAAGGACCCTCCCATGACTGTGCGCATCGAAAACGAAACCTGCTTTTTCACCACTGAAAACGGTGAAGAAATCCGTCTGTGCCCGGATGTGACCGTCGTCACCGACGGCGAAAAAGCCATGTCAGCCGTGGATATCAACGGCCAGCGCATCTACATCACCGAAGCAGAAGCCGATGCATTGACCGTAGCAGGTGCCGTGGACGGTCGCCGGCATTTGAAGGCTACGGACAGTGATTCGGTGATTTGACTGACCCGGATCAACATCCCCGACGGGTGCCTGCGATAGGCACCCGCGCGCCGCTATGGCGGGTGCAGCAAGTTGTCGCAGGCAACGGCTCAGCGGTCATCTGATCCGCTTTTTATTGCAATACCTGAGTCTGTTATGCAAACAGATCGACGCTCATAGTGGCCTCGCCTGATGGAGGCTGATGAGCGAAAGACCATGAGCGAAAGAATCCCCGTCCGAATCGTTGAACCCGCCCCTGTAGTAAAGAGCCATGAGCCTTCGCGTCCAAAGATGAAGGCCAAATCCAGCGACAACCTGATCCACACCCGCAGCTTCACCGGCCTGTTCCGCAACTTGCGCTTGAGCGGTGCCGGAGTTCTGTTTTTGTTGTTTTTCGGCACGGTGTGGCTGAACTGGGGTGGCCGCCAGGCAGTGCTCTGGGACCTTTCCGAAAGCAAATTCCACATTTTTGGCGCGACCTTCTGGCCGCAGGATTTCATCCTGCTGTCGGCACTGCTGATCATTGCGGCGTTTGGTCTGTTTGCGATCACTGTTTTTGCCGGGCGTGTCTGGTGTGGTTACACCTGCCCGCAGAGTTCGTGGACGTGGCTTTTCATGTGGTGCGAGAAGATCACCGAAGGCGAACGCAACCAGCGGATCAAGCTGCAAGCCGCGCCTTGGGGCCTGAACAAACTGCTGCGTCGCGCAGCCAAACACAGTTTGTGGCTGGCGATCAGTGTGCTGACGGGGCTGACCTTCGTCGGCTATTTCACGCCAATCCGGCCGCTGGCGGAAGAACTGCTGACCTTGCAGATCGGCGGCGTCAGCCTGTTCTGGGTGCTGTTCTTCACTGGCGCCACTTACATCAACGCCGGTTGGTTGCGCGAAGCGGTGTGCATGCACATGTGCCCGTATGCGCGGTTCCAGAGTGTGATGTTCGACAAAGACACCCTGACCATTTCCTACGATGTCGTCCGTGGCGAAAACCGTGGCCCGCGCAAGCGTGAGGTGAAACCTGCCGAAGTCGGCCTCGGCGATTGCATCGACTGCCAGCTCTGCGTGCAGGTCTGCCCGACCGGCATCGACATCCGCGATGGTTTGCAAATGGAGTGCATCGGGTGCGCCGCGTGTATCGACGCCTGTGATTCGATCATGGACAAAATGGGCTATGCCCCCGGCCTGATCAGCTACACCTCGGAGCATGAATTGCAGGGTGGCAAAACTCACCTGCTGCGGCCACGACTGATCGGCTACACCGCGGTGTTGCTGGTGATGATCGGCGCTCTCGCCCTGGCCCTCGTCGAGCGGCCGATGGTTTCGCTGGACGTCAGCAAGGACCGTGGCCTGTTCCGCGAGAACAGCCTGGGGCAAATCGAAAACATCTACAGCCTGAAGGTCATCAACAAAACGCAGCAACGTCAGGATTATCGCCTGACCCTGGTCGATGGCGACGGCTTCGAGCTGCACGGCAAGACCGAGCTGAGCCTGGCGCCCGGCGAGATTGTCGACGTGCCGGTGTCCGTGGCAATGACCGCCGAACGGCCGACCAGCAGCTCGCAGACGATCACGTTCAAGATCGTCGACAGCGATGAGCCGGATATCTACAGCGTGGCCGAGAGCCGCTTTGTTGCGCCGATGAATCGCTGATCCCTTAGACTGCGGTGGGCTGTGGCGAGGGAGCTTGCTCCCGCTGGGGAGCGAAGCGCCCCCAAAAATTTACGACTGCTACGCAGCCGAGCGGGAGCAAGCTCCCTCGCCACAGCGGCGCACCAACTGAATCACACCAACCTGGGCACTTGATGAAACGCTATGAAAAATTCGCCGATGACATCGCTGAACTGATCCGCTCCGGCGTTCTCGGCCCGGGCCAGCGCGTGCCATCGGTGCGTTACGCCAGCCAGACCTACGGCGTCAGCCCGTCCACGGTGTTCCAGGCTTATTACTTGCTGGAACGCCGCGGCTTGATCCGCGCCCGCCCGCGCTCCGGCTACTTCGTCAACACCCACGCGCCCAGCCCGTTTTCCGAGCCGGTGATCAGCAGCCAGGTCAACGAATCGACCGAAGTCGACGTCAGCGAACTGGTGTTCTCCGTCCTCGACTCGATCAAGGACCCCAACACCGTCCCCTTCGGCTCGGCCTTCCCCAGCCCGACCCTGTTTCCGCTGCAGCGCCTGTCGCGCTCACTGGCCAGCGCCGCCCGGGACATGGACCCGCGCATGGTCGTCACCGACATGTCGCCGGGCAACCCGCAACTGCGTCGGCAAATCGCCCTGCGCTACATGGTCGGCGGCCTGATGCTGCCCATGGAAGAACTGCTGATCACCAACGGCGCGCTTGAAGCGCTGAACCTGTGCCTGCAAGCCGTAACCGAACCCGGCGACCTGGTGGCCATCGAAGCCCCGGCGTTTTATGCGTGCCTGCAAATCCTCGAACGGTTGAAACTCAAAGCCGTGGAAATCCCCGTGCACCCGCGCGACGGCATCGACCTCAACGTGCTCGCGCAAACCCTGGAACGCCACCCGATCAAGGCCTGCTGGTGCATGACCAGTTTCCAGAACCCGATGGGCGCGACCATGCCCGAGGCGAAGAAACAGGAGCTGGTGGAGTTGTTGCGCAGCCATCAGGTGCCGTTGATTGAAGACGACGTTTACGCCGAGCTGTATTACGGCCAACAGGCACCGAAACCGGCCAAGGCATTCGATACCGAAGGGTTAGTGATGCATTGCGGCTCCTTTGCCAAAAGTCTGGCCCCCGGTTATCGCATCGGCTGGGTGGCGGCCGGGCGCTATGCGCAGAAAATCGAACGGCTGAAACTCATGACCTCACTGTGCGCCTCGATGCCGGCACAGGCGGCCCTTGCCGATTACTTGCAACACGGTGGTTATGACCGGCATCTGCGTAAATTGCGATACGCGCTGGAAGAGCAGCAGAGCGCGATGCTGGCGGCGATTGCGCGATACTTTCCGGCGCAGACACGGGTCAGCCAACCGGCAGGCGGGTACTTTTTGTGGCTGGAACTGCCGGCGCAGATGGATTCGTTGAAGTTATTCCAGATGGCGCTGGCGCAGGGCATCAGCATTGCGCCGGGGCCGATTTTCTCGCCGACGCAGCGGTTCAGGAATTGTATTCGCCTGAATTACGGGAGCCCTTGGGATGAGGCTTCGGAGAAGGCGATGGAGACGTTGGGGCGGATTGTTCGGTCATTCTGAGGGTTTGATGTTGGCAGGTCCGGCCCCTTCGCGAGCAAGCCCGCTCCCACAGTTTTTTGTGTCGACCACAAAGTTTAGATACACCATGGCTCACTGTGGGAGCGGGCTTGCCCGCGAAGGGGCCAGAACAGACAAAGCAAATCTTGAGGATTAACGCCCACCGCCCAAATCCACAAAAGTCCCCGTCGCATAAGAAGCCTTATCCGACAACAACCACACAATCGCCTCTGCCACTTCATCCGGCCGCCCACCGCGGGCCATTGGAATCGCCGATTCCAGTTTGCTGACCCGGTCCGGGTCGCCGCTCAACGCATGGAAGTCGGTGTAGATGTAGCCGGGGCGCACCGCATTGACGCGGATGCCTTCGCCGGCCACTTCCTTGGACAGGCCGATGGTGAAGGTGTCCAGCGCGCCTTTTGAGGCGGCGTAATCCACGTACTCGTTGGGTGAACCAAGACGTGCGGCGACCGATGAGACGTTGACGATGCTGCCGCCCTGCCCGCCATGTTTGGGCGACATGCGCAGGAGGGCGTGCTTGGCGCAGAGGATGGGCGCCAGAACATTGGTTTTCAAGGTTTTGAGAATGCGGAATTCGGACATTTCGTCGACCCGGGACTTCTGTCCCACGGTGCCGGCGTTGTTGACCAGTGCGGTGACCCGGCCCAGTTCGGTGTCGACCCGGTGAAATAGCGCGATCACTTCGTCTTCGATGCTGACGTCCGCCCGGACCGCGATGGCCTGGGCACCGAGTGCGCGGACTTGCTCGAGCACGCGGTGCGCCGCTTCTTCATCGGACTGATAGTTGATGCAGATCCGATAGCCCTGCCCGGCGGCCAACAGTGCGGTGGCGGCGCCGATGCCGCGGCTGCCGCCGGTGATGACGATGACTTTGTCCATGCGAGCTTTTCCCCGTTCAAGCGTAAGCAGTCGGGGCCAAGAATAACCGCCATCGACGTTTTTTGCATGGGGTGGTGCCCTGTGGCGAGGGAGCTCGCTCCCGCTCGGCTGCGCAGCAGCCCCATAACCATGCGCCGCAGCTCATCAGCTATACCGCATCCATCGTTTTGCGACTGCTGCGCAGCCGAGCGGGAGCAAGCTCCCTCGCCACAGGGTGCGTCAACCGGCAGCGAGTTGCTCGGCACGAAGAATATCGATCATGAAGCGCTCGGCAGGCAGCGGATGCCCCAACAGATAACCCTGTAACGAGTCGCACCCCAGTTGGGTCAGAAAATCCTGCTGCACATCGGTTTCCACGCCTTCGGCAACGATCCGCAAGCCCAGCGCCTGGCCGAGGGCGACGATTGCTGAAACGATGGCTGCATCGTCGCTGTCCCGCTCCAGATCGCGGACGAAGCCCCGGTCGATCTTCAGTTCGTTGGCCGGCAAACGCTTGAGGTACATCAGGCTTGAATAGCCCGTACCAAAGTCATCAATCGACAGGTCGACGCCCATGCCCGAGAGTTCTTTGAGCACCGCCATGCTTGCGTCGGCGTCGCTCATGGCGGTGGTTTCGGTGATTTCCAGGGTCAGGCTGTTGGCCGGAAGCTGGTGCGTGGCCAGCGCCCTGGCCACGCTTTTGACCAAGCCTGAGTGGCAAAACTGCAAAGCGGAGAGGTTCACGGCAATACGCCAGTCGGTGTAGCCGAGCAGGTACCACTCGCGCATCTGCCGACAGGCCTCGTTCAGCACCCAGTCACCAATCGGAATGATCAGCCCGGTCTTCTCCGCCAGATCGATGAATTTGTCCGGCAGGAGCATGCCCTGGGTCGGGTGCTCCCAGCGCAGCAATGCTTCGGCGCCGACCGGACGGCCATTGCCGGCGTCGAATTTCGGCTGGTAATAGAGACTGAATTGTTGCTGATCCAGCGCATTGCGCAGGTCTTGCAGCAATTGCAGCTGTTTGCGCGCGTTGGTGTTCATCGAGGCGTCGAAGAAGCTATAGCCGTTTTTGCCCGCGCCCTTGGCGTGATACATGGCCGCGTCGGCATTCATCAGCAATTCCTCAGCGGTCTGGACGTTGCCCGGATACAGAGCGATGCCGATACTGGCGGAGATCTGAAGATGATGTTCGGCGACGCGAAATGAACGGGCGATCAACCCGACCTGACGCGCCGCCAGATTCAGTACGTCATTTTCATCAGCCAGTTGCACCAGCAGCACGAACTCATCGCCGCCAATCCGCGCCAGCGTGTCATGACTGCGCAAATCCTCACGCAGACGCAGGCCGACTTCGCGCAGCAGTTGATCGCCCATGTGATGCCCGAACGCATCATTGACCGGTTTGAAACCGTCCAGATCGATGAACATCAAGGCAAAACAGCCGCCCTGCTCCTGCACCCTCGACATCGCCTGATCAATGCGGTCGGCCAGCAGTACCCGATTCGGCAGGCCGGTCAGGGTATCGTGCAGCGCCAATTGGGTGAGTTCGCGATTGGCTTCGGTCAGGGATTGGGCCAGTTGCGCGGTGCGAGCCTCGAGCCGTGCATCGAGCACCGACGTCAGCAAGGCAATGCTCAGCACCGCCAGTGTGGTGATCAACACCAGACTGTCCAGGCCCTTGCCGCTCAGACCATTGACGGCCGCGCCACAGAAACTGCCGTCCGGAAAACGCGCGGCCGCCATGGCGGTGTAGTGCATGCCGACGATGGCGATGCCCATGATCACTGCCGCACCCGCCCGGATCAGACTGACGTGAGGCGTGTGTCGGCGCAGGCGGAAGGCAATCCATAAGGCCGCGCCGGACGCACCGACGGCGATCAGCAACGAAGCGCCGAACAATATCGGGTCGTAATCAATGCCAGGCTGCATGCGCATCGCGGCCATGCCGGTGTAGTGCATGGCACTGATGCCGGCACCCATGACCAACGCGCCGAACGCCAGTTGCCAGACCGGCAAGCGAGGCTGACTGACCAGCCACAGGGCAAAGCCGCAAGACAGGAACGCGGTCAGCAGCGACAGCAGTGTCAGGGTGAGGTCGTAACCGAGATCGATCGGCAATTCAAACGCGAGCATGCCGATGAAATGCATCGACCACACGCCGATGCCCATCGCAAACGCGCCGCCGGCCGTCCACAAATGCACGGCGCGGCCCTTGGCGGTGGCGATGCGCCCGGTCATGTCGAGCGCGGTATAGGAGGCGAGAATCGCCACAATCAGCGAGATGATAACCAGCGTGGGGGAATAGCTACCGATGAGCATGAGACTTCTCGAGACTACCCGCCGTACTGCTTCCGTTCTCGGAGGGCAAATCGGGCGATTGTACTGATTGCGCGTGAGAACGCACTGACAAAATTAGCAAAGGGCCATCAACCCGATGAAACGCTTGTTTGACCCGTAAAATGGCTTTGACTCGACAGCTCCTACACTCCGCAGGTTCTGCGCCCCTCAGTTGGGTGGGTTGACCTGACCGTCCCAGCCGCCACCCAACGCGGCAATCAGCTGCACGCTGGCAATCAGACGACTTTGCAGCAAATCCAGCATGTTGCGTTCATTGTTCAGTGTTGTCGCCTGGACCACCACGACATCCAGATACGCGATCAACCCGGCCTTGTACTGATTCTGAATCAGGCGCAGCGATTCACGCGCCGCATCCAGCGCTTGCTGACGCACAGCGGATTCGTCCTCCAGCACCTTGAGCTGCACCAGGTAGTTTTCTACCTCGCGGAAACCGTCGAGCACGGTCTGGCGGTACTTGGCGACTGTTTCGTCATAGGCCGCCTCGCTGCGATCCACTTCCGCCGAGCGCTGCCCGCCGTCAAACAAGGTCATCGCCAGTTGCGGACCGACCGACCAGAAACGGTTCGGCACGCTGATCCAGTTGGACGACGTACTGCTGCTGTAACCACCGTTCAGGCTCAGCGTCAGGTCCGGGTAATACGCGGCCTTGGCCACGCCGATGTTGGCGTTGGCCGCCATCACCGAGCGCTCGGCGGAGGCAATGTCGGGGCGCCGTTCCAGCAGCTGCGACGGCAGGTTCAGCGGTACGCTCGGCAATTCTGGAATGTCGGGGGTTTCCGCCAGGCTGAACTCGGCGGGCGGCAGGCCGATCAACACGGCGATGGCGTTTTCAAACTGCGCACGCTGCCAGATCAGGTCGACCATGTCAGCCTCGGTACTTTTGAGCTGAGTCTGTGCCTGGGACACCGCATCCTTGCCGGACACACCGGCGCGGTACTGGTTTTCGGTCATTTTCAACGAGCGTTGATAGGCCTCGACCGTCGCTTGCAACAAACGTCTTTGCTCGTCGATCACCCGCAGTTGCAGGTAGTTCTGAACCAGTTCCGACTGCTGGCTCAAACGCATCGCCGCCAGATCGGCGAAACTCGCTTCGGCGTTGGCGGTGTCGGCCTCAAGGCCCCGACGCAGCTTGCCCCAGACATCGGCCTCCCAACTGACCCCGGCCTGGGCCGTGTAAGTATCGCGAATGCCGCTGGAGGTGCTGCTCAGGCTCGAACTGCTGCTGCCGGTGCCCTGGCTGGAGCGGTTTTTTCCGACCGTCAGGTCCACGGTCGGGAAGAAAGCACCGCGGGCACTGCGCACGAGGGCCTGGGCCTGACGGTATTGGGCTTCGGACTGGGCGACGGTCTGGTTGGCGCTGTTGAGCCGGTCGATCAGGCCGTTGAGCTGCTGATCGCCATACAACTCCCACCAGGCGCCGCGGGCCAGGGAATCGCTCGGATTGGCCTGACGCCAGCCGGCCGCTTCCTTGTACTGCGCTGGCGCGGCGGCTTGCGGACGCTGGTAATCCGGGCCGATGGCGCAGGCACTGAGCAACGCCACGCACAGCGACAGGCTCAACAAACGCGAGCCTCGGGCGGTGATCAGCGATGCCGGCAGGTTGATAAGCGAACGGTCAGTCATAGCGGAGTTTCCAGAGCAGCATCGGTACGCACTCCACGCCATTGGTTGAAACGATGGCGCAGCTTGTCGAGATAGAGGTAAACCACCGGGGTGGTGTAAAGGGTCAGTACTTGACTGAAAATCAGCCCGCCGATGATGGTCAGGCCCAGCGGCTGGCGCATTTCGGCGCCTTCGGCACGCCCGAGCAGCAACGGCAAGGCGCCGAGGATCGCGGCCAGTGTGGTCATCAGAATCGGCCGCAGACGTTGCAGGCACGCGCTGCGTATCGATTCCAGCGGCTCCAGGCCCTGATGCCGTTCCAGTTGCAACGCCAGGTCGATCATCAGAATGGCGTTTTTCTTCACCACGCCGATCAACAGGAACAGGCCCAGCAACGAAATCAGGCTGAACTCGCCGCCCAGCGCATAGATCGACAGCAAGGCACCGACCCCGGCAGACGGCAAGGTCGAGAGAATGGTCAGCGGATGGATGTAGCTTTCGTACAGCACGCCGAGCACCAGATACACCGCCACCAGCGCGCCCAGAATCATCCACGGCTGGCTTTTCTGCGTCGCGGCGAAGGCGTCTGCAGTGCCGGCCACTTTCACGATCACATCTTCCGGCATGCCCAACAGCGCAATCGCCCGCTCGATGGCGGCCGTTCCCTGCTCCACCGTCACGCCTTCCGCCATGTCGAAAGAAATGCTTTCGGAAGCGAACTGGCCTTCGTGGCTGACCCGGTCGTCTTCCAGACTGTTTTCGTAATGGGCAATGGTGGACAGCGGAATCCGTGCGCCATCGGCGGTGATCACTTGAACCTGTTTAAGGGTGATCGGGTCCTGGGCGTATTTCGGATTGACCTCCATCACCACTTGATACTGGTTGAGGCTGTCGTAGATCGTCGAAATCTGCCGCTGGCTGAAAGCGTTGTTCAGCACCGAAGTGACCATGTCCATGTCCACGCCCAGGCGTTTCGCCTGATCACGATCGACGATCAACGTCACCTGCTGCGCACCGCGTCCCTCCCGGGCATCAATCGCGGTCAGCTCCGGCAACGCTTTCAGGGCCGTTACGACTTTCGGGTACCACTGGCGCAATTCGCCAAGGTCCGCGCTTTGCAGGATGTAGGTGTATTGCGACGTCGTCTGTTCACGACCACCGCCAAACTGCAGATCCTGATCCGCCATCAGCATCAGCTGCGCACCGGCGACTTTGGGCATTTCCTTGCGCAGGCGTTCGATGACCTTTTGCGCGGACACACCGCGCTCCTTGATCGGCTTCAGGCGCACCAGCATGAAGGCGTTGTTGGTGCCGTTGGAACCACCGATGAAGCCGGCGACGCTTTCGACGGCATCGTCCTTGAGCACGGCACGCCGGAAGGTTTCCATCTTTGGCTGCATCACGCTGAACGACAGGCCATCGTCACCGCGGACAAATCCGATGAGCTGACCCGTGTCTTGTTGCGGCATAAATGTCTTAGGAACAACGACATACAGCGCGATGTTCACGCCAACTGTCACGATCAGGCTAAGCAGAGTCAGGCGCCGGTGACGCAACACCCAGTCTAGGCTGGTGGCGTATTTGCCGACCATCCATTCATTGGCGCGCTGGCTCCAGCGTTGCAGGCGGTTTTCTTCACCCGGTGTATGCGGCTTGAGCCAGCGGGCGCAGAGCATTGGTGTCAGGGTCAGCGAAACCACCAGCGACACGACAATGGCCGCCGCCAGCGTGATGGAAAACTCGCGGAACAGGCTTTCAACGATGCCGCCCATGAACAGGATCGACAGGAACACTGCCACCAGCGACACGTTCATCGACAGCAGGGTGAAACCGACTTCCTGAGCCCCGAGGTACGCGGCTTTCATCGGCGGCACGCCTTTGTCGATATGCCGGGAGATGTTCTCCAGGACCACGATGGCATCGTCCACCACCAATCCAGTGGCCAGAATCAACGCCATCAGCGACAAGTTGTTCAGCGAGAAACCGTAGAGGTACATCACTGCAAAGGTGCCCACCAGCGACACTGGCACCGCAAGCGTTGGAATCAGCGAGGCACGGAAGTTGCCGAGAAACAGGTACACCACCAGAATCACCAGCGCCACGGCGATCAGCAGGGTCATTTCCGCTTCGTGCAGGGTGGCCTTGATCACCGGCGAGCGGTCCATGGCCAGGTTCAGTTTGACGCTGGCCGGCAACACCGCTTGCAAGGCTGGAAGCTGGGCCTTGATCTCGTTGACCGTCTCGATGATGTTGGCACCGGCCTGCCGGTTGATCACCAGCAACACCGCCGCGTCATCGTTGAAAAATCCGCTGTTGTAGCGGTCCTCGACACCGTCGCTGACTTTCGCCACATCTTTGAGACGCAAGGCGGCGCCGTCAGCGTAGTGAATGATCAGCGACTCGTAATCCTTGGCTTTTTCCAGTTGATCGTTGGCCTGCACCTGCCACAAGCGCTGCCCGTCTTCCACCGAGCCCTTGGGCCGGCGCACGTTGGCGTTGGCGATGGTGTTGCGCACATCGTCCAGTGCCACGCCGTACTGGTTCAGCGCTTGCGGTTCGAGTTCGATGCGCACTGCCGGCAGGGAGCTGCCGCCGATCTGCACTTCGCCGACGCCCTGCACCTGGGACAGGCTCTGCGACAGGATGGTCGAAGCCAGGTCGTAGAGCTGACCCTTTTCCAGCACGTCCGAGGTCAGCGACAGCACCATGATCGGTGCCTGGGACGGGTTGACCTTCTTGTAGGTCGGCATGCTGCGCATCCCGCTCGGCAGCAGGTTACGCGAAGCGTTGATCGCCGCTTGCACTTCCCGCGCCGCGCCGTTGATGTCGCGGTCGAGGTCAAATTGCAGAATCACCCGGGTCGAGCCCTGGCTGGAACGGCTGCTCATGGTGTTGACCCCGGCGATGGCGCCGAAGGAGCGCTCCAGCGGCGTGGCCACGGTCGACGCCATCACCTCCGGGCTCGCGCCGGGCAAGCTGGCCTGGACCACGATCACCGGGAAGTCCATTTGCGGCAACGGCGACACCGGCAACAGGCCGAAGCTCACCCCGCCCAGCAACATGATCGCCAGGCTCAGCAACATCGTCGCCACCGGGCGCTTGATGAAAGGTCCGGAGAGGTTCATGGCTGTTCGACCACTTCCACAGCGCCGGATTTACGACCCCAGCGCCGGCCGAGGCGATCGAAGTACAGGTAAATCACCGGGGTGGTGAACAAAGTCAAAACCTGGCTCAGCAGCAAGCCACCGACCATCACCAGACCCAACGGTTGTCGCAACTCCGCGCCGGAACCGGTGGCCAGCATCAACGGCACGGCGCCAAACAGCGCCGCCAGCGTGGTCATCAGGATTGGCCGGAACCGCAGCAGCGCCGCCTGATAGATCGCGGTCTCCGGGTCCATGCCCTGATTGCGTTCGGCGTCGAGGGCGAAGTCGATCATCATGATCGCGTTCTTTTTCACGATGCCGATCAGCAGAATGATGCCGATGATCGCGATCATCCCCAGGTCATTGCCACTCAACAGCAAGGCGAGCAAGGCGCCGACCGCCGCCGAGGGCAAGGTCGAGAGAATGGTGATCGGGTGGATGTAGCTCTCGTACAGCACGCCAAGCACGATATACATGGTCACCACCGCCGCCAGAATCAGCAGCAAAGTGCTCGACAGCGACGCCTGGAACGCTTCGGCCGCGCCCTGGAACCGGGTCTGCACGCCGAGCGGCATGCCGATGTCTTGCTGCACCTGCTCGATGATCTCCACCGCATGCCCCAACGCCACGCCGGACGCCAGGTTGAACGACATCATCACCGCCGGAAACTGGCCGATGTGGGTAATCGCCAGTTGTGCCTGACGCTCCTCGATCCGTGCCAGGCTGGACAGGCGTACTTGCCCGCCATCGGTGGTTTTCACATGAATCTGATTCAGCGCATCCGGGCCGATCTTCTCCCCGGATTGCGATTGCAGGACCACGCGGTATTGGCTGGCCTGGGTGTAAATGGTGGAAATCTGCCGCTGGCCGAAGGCGTCGTACAGTGCATCGGTGATGTTCGACACCGACACGCCGACCCGTGACGCCGCATCGCGGTCGATCACCAGATAGACCTGCAAGCCTTTGTCCTGCAAATCACTGGCGACATCGGTCAGCTCCGGCCGCTGGGCCAACGCCTCGACCAGACGGCTGCTCCACAGGCTGAGCAGCTCGGAATCCGGCGATGACATGCTGAATTGGTATTGGGTGCGGCTGACCCGGTCCTCGATGGTCAGGTCCTGCACGGGCTGCATGAACAGACGGATGCCGACCAGCTTGTTCAGTTCCGGTTGCAGCCGGGCGATGACCTCGGTCGCGCCCAGGTCGCGGTCGCTGTGGGACTTGAGGTTGATCAGCAAGCGACCGCTATTGAGCGTCGCGTTGTCACCGTCGACACCGATGTAGGACGACAGACTCTCGACCGCCGGGTCCGCGAGGATCACCTTGGCCAGTTCCTGCTGTCGCTCGCTCATGGCCGCGAAGGAAATCGACTGCGGCGCCTCGGAAATACCCTGGATCACCCCGGTGTCCTGCACCGGGAAGAAGCCCTTCGGAACCATCATGTAGAGGACCACGGTCAGCGCCAGGGTGCCGATGGCCACCAGCAATGTCAGCGGTTGGTGCTTGAGAACCCACGTTAACTTGCGCCCGTAAGCTGCGATCATCCAATCAATTGTGGCACCGCTGGCCCGGTAGAAACGGCCCTGCTCTTCTTCCTTGGGCTCGCGCTTGAGCAAACGCGCGCACATCATCGGCGTCAGGGTCAGGGAAACCACCAGGGAAATCAGAATGGCCACCGCCAGCGTGATGGCAAATTCGCGGAACAGGCGCCCGACCACGTCGGCCATGAACAGCAGCGGAATCAGTACCGCGATCAGCGACAGCGTCAGGGAGATCAGGGTGAAGCCAATCTGCTTCGCGCCTTTTAGCGCCGCATTCAGTGGGGTCTCGCCCTCTTCGATGTAGCGGGAAATGTTCTCCAGCATGACGATGGCATCGTCGACCACGAAGCCGGTGGCGATGGTCAAGGCCATCAACGTCAGGTTGTTGACCGAGAAACCGGCGAGGTACATCACGCCAAACGTGCCGATCAGCGACAACGGCACCGCCACCGACGGAATGATCGTGGCACTGGCCCGGCGCAGGAACAGGAACGTGACCATGACCACCAGGGCGATGGCGATCAGCAGTTCGTGTTGCACATCGGTGACGGAGGCGCGAATGGTTTGGGTGCGGTCGGTCAGCACCGTGACATCGAGCCCGGCCGGCAGGTTGTCGGTGATGCTCGGCAGCAGCGCCTTGATCCGGTCGACCACCTCGATGACGTTGGCGCCGGGTTGACGCTGGATATTGAGCAAGATCGCCTGGTTTTCATTGGCCCAGGCCGCGAGCCGCTCGTTCTCCGCGCCGTCGACGATTTCCGCGACGTCCTTGAGTCGCAACGGCGCGCCGTTGGCGTAGGCCAGAATGAGGTTGGCGTAATCCTCGGGCGAGGTCAGTTGATCGTTTGCATCCAGCATCGAAACCCGGGTCGGGCCGTCGAAATTGCCCTTGGGCTGATTGACGTTCGACGCGCCGATCAGCGTGCGCACATCTGACAGGTTCAGCCCATTCGCCGCGAGGGCTTCAGGGTTGACCTTGATCCGCACCGCCTGACGCTGGCCGCCGGCAATGCTGACCATGCCGACGCCGCTGATCTGGGCGATTTTCTGCGCCATGCGCGTATCGACCAGGTCGTTGAGTTTGGGCAGCAGCATGGTTTTGGAGGTGATGGCCAGGGTCAGCACCGGGGTGTCCGCCGGGTTGACCTTGTTGTACACCGGCGGCGCCGGCAGGTCCTTGGGCAACAGGTTGGTCGCGGCATTGATCGCGGCCTGCACCTGTTGTTCAGCGACGTCCATGTTGATGTCGAGGCTGAACCGCAAGGTCAGCACCGAGGCGCCGCCGGAACTGGTCGAGGCCATCTGGGTCAGGCCGGGCATCTGCCCGAATTGGCGTTCGAGCGGCGCGGTCACGGCGCTGGTCATGACATCCGGGCTGGCGCCGGGATAGAGGGTCATCACACGGATGGTCGGGTAATCCACCTGAGGCAAGGCCGACACCGGCAGCAACCGATAGGCAATCACGCCGGCCAGAATAATGGCCAGCATGCTCAGGGTCGTGGCGACCGGGCGAAGGATGAACAGCCGCGAGAGATTCATGCGCCGCCCTTTTTCGCCTTGTCGCTGACTGTTGCGTCAGGCGCGGTGGCGGCCGACTTGCCTTGCAGGTGTTCGGTCGGCGTGGTCGGCACATCTTTGCTGTCGTTGACCACTTCCACTTCGCTGCCTTCCTTCAGGCGGTCAGTGCCTTCCAGAACGACGCGCTCGCCCGGCGCCAGGCCTTCAGTGATCACCGTGTTTTCACCGTCACTGGCGCCCACTTTCAACTGGCGAATGGTGACTTTTTTGTCGCCGTCCAGAGCGTAGACGAAGGTGCCGTTGTTGCCGAACTGAATGGCCGCCGAAGGCGCCAGCACCACGTCTTTCAGGGTGTCGGCCAACAAATGGACGTTGACGAATTGATTGGGAAACAGCGCCTGATCGCGATTGTCGTAACGCGCCTTGAATTTCAGGGTGCCGGTGGTGACGTCGATCTGGTTGTCGAGGCTCTGCAACACGCCGGTGGCCTGGATTTTGGTGTCGCCACGGTCCCAGGCTTCAGCGGGCAGTTTGGCGCCGGTGCGGTAGCGGGCCAACACCACGTCGAGGCTGTTTTCCGGCAAGGTGAACGCGACACTGATCGGCTGGGTCTGGGTGATGATCGCCAGCGCGGTGGTGTCATTGGCGGCAACGAGGTTACCGACGTCGAGCTGGCGCAAGCCCACACGGCCGGCAATCGGCGCGCGGATTTTGGTGAATTCGAGATTGAGCTTGGCGTCATTGACCGCCGCCTGATTGGTCTTGACCGTGCCTTGATACTGGCCGACCAGCGCTTCGGCAGTGTCCAGCGTCTGCTTGGCGATGCTGTCTTCGCGATAAAGGCCGCGATAACGCTCGACATCGACCTGAGCGTTTTTCAGTTGCGCCTGATTCTGCAGCAACGTGCCTTCCGCCTGAAGCAAGGCGTTCTGGTAGGGACGCGGGTCGATTTCCGCGAGCAAATCACCGGCCTTGACCATCTGCCCTTCTTCGAACGACACCTTGATCAGCTCGCCACCCACCCGGCTGCGCACGTTGATGGTGTTCAGCGCAGTCACCGTGCCCAGCGCCTTGTAGTACAGCGGGAAGTCACCCTTGACCGCGGGCGCCACACGCACCGGAACCGGCCCGGAGGCGCCGCCAAAACCTGGACGCATGCCCCCTGCCTTGCCGGTGTGCCCGGCCACGGCTTTTTGCCCTGCGCCTTCTTTTGGCGCAGCACTGCCGGGCCAGAATTTCCAGCACAGGCCAGCGATGACCAACAGGACAAGCAGGCCGAACAGCCAGCGACGGGGACTACGGGAAGCGGAGGATTGCATTGAATGATCAACCATTGGGCGCGTGGGCATCTTCTACGGGAGGCTGAACGATAAGCACTGGCGGGTATTTAGCAAAGCGCCTTTACCGGCAATTTACCTTTGGCTTACGTAACAGGAGATTTATCTAAGACACTGAAGCACAAATGAAAACGGCCTGGACAGGGCCAGGCCGTTAACAATTGTAATAACTAGCTTATTTCAGAACAGCGAGTGCAGCTTCGTAGTTCGGTTCTTGACCGATTTCACTGACCAGTTCGCTGTGCAGCACATTGTCATTTTCGTCCAGCACCACAACAGCACGCGCGGTCAGGCCTTTGAGGGGACCATCGGCAATCGCCACGCCGTAGTTTTCGATGAACTCTGCACCGCGCAGGGTCGACAGGTTCTGCACGTTCTCCAGGCCTTCGGCGCCGCAGAAACGGGCCTGGGCGAACGGCAGGTCAGCGGAAATGCACAGCACGACGGTGTTGGCGACGTCATTGGCCTGGGCGTTGAACTTGCGCACCGAGGTGGCGCAGGTCGGCGTGTCGACGCTTGGGAAGATGTTCAGCACTTTGCGCTTGCCGGCGAAGTTCGCCAGGGTCACATCGGACAGATTGCCGGCTACCAGGGAGAAGGCTGGCGCCTTGGAACCGGCTTGTGGCAGTTGGCCGTTGACTTGAACCGGGTTGCCTTTAAGAGTGACTTGAGCCATGAACGGAGTCCTTCTGACGTTTTTGTGGAGAAATTCGACGAGGCAGAAGTTAACCATGAAATGGTCCGGTGACCTACCCCGGATACAAATCGTGATAACTGGCCGCAGATCGCGGATAACCGGGGTGAGGCAGTGTGGCAATTCTGCACAACTCCTGTGGGAGCGAGCCTGCTCGCGAATGCGCTGTGTCATCCAGAAGTGATGTTGGCTGAAAGTCCGCATTCGCGAGCAGGCTCGCTCCCACAGGTCCGGGGTACATCCAGTGTTTATTGGGGTGACTTGTCGATTCGGACCAGCGCCATTCGACCATGCTGTGAATACCCTGACTCTCACGGAGTACAACCATGCGATTCATGATCATTGTCAAAGCCAGCGCCGACTCCGAAGCCGGTGTCATGCCCAGTGAAGAACTGCTGACCGCGATGGGCAATTACAACGAGGAACTGGTCAAGGCCGGCATCATGTTGGCGGGCGAAGGCCTGCACCCGAGCAGCAAAGGCGCCCGTGTGCGTTTCTCCGGCGACAAGCGCTCGGTCATCGACGGCCCGTTCGCGGAGACCAAGGAACTGATCGCCGGCTATTGGCTGTGGCAGGTGAACTCAAAAGAGGAAGCCATCGAGTGGGTCAAGCGTTGCCCCAACCCGATGCCGGGCACCGACGCTGAAATCGAAATTCGCCAAGTGTTTGAGGCGCAGGATTTCGGAGACGAGTTCACGCCAGAATTGCGCGAGCAGGAAGAACGCCTGCGTGCGGAAATCAAGAGTAGCTGACCTGCTAGTCGGTTGCGGCAAGGGCTGAGTGACGCGGATCCCCTGTGGTGAGGGGATTTATCCCCGCTGGGTGGCGGAGCCACCCCAAAATCGAGAGATCAGGGTCTGCTGCGCAGCCCAGCGGGGATAAATCCCCTCACCACAGGATTTGCGCCCGCCCTGCGCGCGTTTTGTCGTTGCCACGGCTCACAGAACCCACGAATTAATCCCTTCGACTGGCGAACCCGGTGCCAGCTGCTAACGTCATCAGACGTGTCCTACAGGCTTGATAGGAAAGAGATTACGCAGTTACGGCCGCCAAGTGCCGGGTTGCCCAATGAGCCACCAAGGAACCGGGGAATCATGTCCAAGCATTCAGGAGCAAACGCCTTGTTGTTGGCGGCTTCAATAACGTCCGCCTATTGTGCCCAGGCCGAGGACGCCGACACGGCCAACAAAAGTAACAACCCGCTGAACCTCGCACCGGGGATGAACCTGCAGGACTACTACACGCCGAAATACTACGACTCCAATATCCACACCAATGATCTGCTGGTGCGCGGCACCCTGCCGATCGCGCCCAACGACTTCATCGGCGTTCCGCAATTGCTGCGCGCCACTGCGCCGATCAGCACGCGCCCCGATCCGAATGGTGGTTACAGCACCGGTGAAGGCGACCTGAACCTGTTCGATATTTTCCTGCTCAAGACCGACGGCGTGCAGCTGGGCATCGGCCCGCAGATCACCGCACCCACTGCCGATCAAGACGAACTCGGCACCGGGAAATGGCAGGCAGGGCTGGCGGCGGTCGCGATTGACTCTTCACCCCGTGGCCTGCTCGGTGCGCTGGTTCAATACCAGAGCTCGTTTGCCGGTGACCATGATCGCGAGCACGTCGAAACCGCGTCCTTTCAACCCTTTGTCATTCATAACCTGGACAAAGGCTGGTACCTGCGCTCCACCGCCACCTGGACCTTCGACCTGAAAAACGACACCCACTACATCCCACTCGGTTTGGGTGGGGGCAAGGTCTGGAAATCCGGGCCCAATATCCTCAATGCCTTCATCGAGCCGCAGTGGACCGTGGAACGCAAAGGCGACGGTCTGCCGCAATTCACGTTGTTCGCCGGCATCAACGTCACGTTCGGTAAATAAGGGTTTATCTATGCACGGTGTACTTCGGGCAGCCGGTTACAGCTTGATGAGCATGTTTGTCAGTTGCGGGGTCGGCGCTCAGGACGTCAGCACCACGAACAAAGCCAACTTCACCGCCACACCCGAAGAGGCGCGGGCCATCGCTAAAGAGGCCTATTTGTATGGCTTCCCGGTGGTGGAAATGTACAAGACGCTTTACACCCAGGCGATCGACAAGAAAAGCCCGAACTACAAGGCACCGTTCAACCAGATTGGCAACACCGCCAAGGCGTTCACCGCCAAGGACACCGCGTTCGTCACACCCAACGCCGATACACCTTACTCGTTCGTCTGGCTGGACCTGCGTGCCGAACCCGTGGTGCTGACCCTGCCAGCCATCGACGAGCATCGTTACTACTCGGTGCAATTGATCGACGCCTACACGCAGAACTTCGCTTATCTGGGCACTCGCAGCACCGGCAACAACGGCGGGCATTTCATGATTGCCGGCCCGAACTGGCAAGGCCAGCAACCGGTTGAAATCGACCGCCTGCTGCGCAGTGAAACCAACATTGCTTACGCGCTGTACCGCACGCAGCTGTTTGATGAGAAGGATGTGGGCAAGGTCAAGGACATCCAGAAAGGCTACACCGTCGAACCGCTCAGCCACTACGTCAAACAAAAGGCCCCGCCTGCTCCGGCGAAAATCGACTGGCCGAAACCGACACCGAACATGAGTGAAACACCGGACCTGTTCCGCTACCTCAACTTCATGCTGTCGTTCGCCCCGCCCCAGGACGCGGAAAAAGACCTGCTGGCGCGCTTCGCGAAGATCGGCATCGTCGCCGGCCAGCCGTTCAAGCCGGGTGAACTCGCGGCCAGCCAGCGCAAAGCCCTGGAAGACGGGATTGCCGATGCCAAGGCCGAATTCGCCGAGTTCAAGAAGACTAAGGTCGAAACCCATGAAGTCAGCAGCGGCGATTTCTTCGGCACCCGCGACCATATCAACGGTAATTACCTGTACCGCTACGCCGGCGCCAACATGGGCATCTTCGGCAACTCCGCCGAAGAGGCGAATTACATCGGCTATTTCGTCGACAAGGACGGTCAGCCGGCCGATGCCTCGAAACACAATTACACCCTGCATTTCGACAAGGGCGCCCTGCCCCCGGCCGACGCGTTCTGGTCGCTGACGATGTATGACGGCAAGAACAAGTTGCTGGTGGCCAACCCTCTGAATCGCTACCTGATCAATTCGCGGATGTTACCCGACCTGAAGCTGGATGCCGACGGCGGGCTGACCCTGTACGTGCAGAACAAGGCACCGGCCAAAGACCTGCAAAGCAACTGGCTGCCGGCGCCGAACGGGCCGTTCTACGGGGTGCTGCGCCTGTATCTGCCAAAACCGGAAGTAGCGAGCGGTGATTGGAAAATGCCGTTGCTGACGCCGGTCGTCCCACAAAAACAGTAAACGGAGTCCGTAATGGTCAGGCGTTTTGTAGTACGTCCTTTGTTAGCGCTGTGCATTATCGGCGGCAGTCCGCTGCTGCTGGCGGCAGAAGGCGGTGGCGGCCGGCCGATGACCGGCCTGGGGGTATTTTCCAATGCCGGGATCGTGCCACCTGAACCCGGCTGGGCCATGTCGTTAAGCAGTTTCTGGTATGACGGCGAGCTCAAGGGCAACGTCCAGGTGCCCATCGTTGGCGCCCTGAGTACCGGCATCGACCTGAAAGTTTCCTACACCATGGCCAACTTCACCCATGTCTGGGACACCGGCAAGGGTCGCTGGAATTACGCGTCGGCCTTCGGCATACCCGTGCAGTACACCGACATTTCGGCGAGCATCACCGGGCCGCGCGGCCGGACGCTGGGTACCGGGGACACCGGCACCCAGTTCGCCGACATGCTGGTGACGCCGATCGCTGCCGGCTATCACTTCGACGAGGTCAATCACCTCTCGCTGTCGCTGCCGATCTACCTGCCGACCGGTGCCTACAACGATAATCGCCTGGCCAACGCCGGACAGAACAATTACACCTTCATGCCCACGGTGGCCTTCACCCATCTCGACGGCAAGGGGGGTGAGTTCACCCTGTCCGGCGGGCTGGAAATCTACACCGAAAACGACGCCACCGATTACCGCAACGGCAACCTCTTCACCCTCGATGCCCTCTGGACCCATGGCCTCGGCAACGGCTGGAACGCCGGGATGGTGGCCGGGTACATCCAGCAGCTCACCGACGACTCCGGGTCAGGCGCCAACAGCGGCTTTCGCGGGCGTTCGGTGGGTGCCGGGCCGACGGTGGGCTGAGCGGGCAAATTCGCCGACGCCCAGGCCAGCGTCAACGCCCGCTGGGTGCCGGAGTTCGACACCAAGAACCGGCCTGAAGGCAATGGCTTCAGCGTCAACCTGACCCTGGCGTTTTTCTAGACATGATCAGTTCCCGACTGGCGCCGGCGCCCGGACGGTTTTCAAAGAGAAAGTGAGCCCCCATGACTGCACTCAATGATCTCAACGCCCTGCAAGCCAGCATCGCCGAAGCCGTGCTTGGCCAGGATCAGGTGATCCGGCAGATTCTGCTCGGTCTGTTGGCCAACGGCCATTTGCTGTTGGAGAGCCTGCCGGGCCTGGCCAAGACCCGCACGGTCAAGGCGCTGGCCAAACATCTGGACGCGAAAATGAGCCGCATCCAGTTCACCCCCGACCTGCTGCCGTCGGACGTCACCGGTGCCGAAGTGCTGCACCAGATCGATGGCAGGAACGAGATCCAGTTTCAGCCCGGCCCGCTCTTTGGCAACCTGATTCTGGCGGACGAAATCAACCGCGCGCCGGCCAAGGTGCAGGCTGCGCTGCTCGAAGCGATGGAAGAGCGGCAGATCACCGTGGCCGGCAACAGCCACGTCCTGCCGGAGTTGTTCATCGTGGTGGCGACACAAAACCCGATTGAACAGGAAGGCACTTACCCGCTGCCGGAAGCGCAGATGGACCGTTTTCTGATGAAGGTTCTGCTCGATTATCCGAGCGCGGAAAACGAGAGCCAGGTGCTGCGGCTGTTGCGTGAAGAAGAAATTGCGTTGGGCGCCAAAACATCCCCGATGCAGGGTTTCGCGTTGTCGCAAGAGGTGATTTTTGCCGCGCGCCGGGAAGTCAGCGCGGTGCACGTCTCTCCGGCCATCGACCGCTACCTGATCGACCTGATCAACGCCACTCGCCATCCTGCCGATTACGACGCCGACCTTGGGCGGTGGATCGCCATTGGCGCCAGCCCGCGTGGCGGTATCGGCCTTGACCGTTGCGCCCGGGCCGATGCGTGGTTGCAGGGGCAGGATTTTGTCTCGCCGGACAACGTCCGCGCCGTAGTGCATCCGGTGCTGCGGCATCGGTTGCAGTTGAGTTATGACGCGGTGGCTGACGGTGTGAGCGCCGATCAGGTGCTGGATCGCATTCTCGATAAAGTCGCGATCCCGGCCTGAGGTTGAAATGGAAAGTGTTGACGGTCTGGTCTATGTCTCTCTGGCGCAGTTGATGGCACTGGAGTTCAAGGCCCGTGACCTGAGTTTTCTCGCGCGTCAGCCGCAGGGCAGCATCCTCGCCGGCAACCATGCGTCGCGGTTGCGCGGTCGCGGGTTGAATTTCGATGAGCTGCGCCGCTATCAACCGGGGGACGATTTGCGTCACCTCGACTGGCGGGCTTCGCTGCGTACCGGCAAACCGGTGGTGCGCACCTTTACCGAGGAGCGCGACCGGCCGGCATTGATCCTCGTGGATCAGCGCATGTCGATGTTCTTCGGCTCGCAACGCAGCTTCAAATCCGCCCTCGCCGCCGAACTGGGCGCACTGGCGGCGTGGATGGTGTTCAACGCCGGTGACCGGGTCGGTGGGCTGGTGTTCAACGATTTACGCATCGACGCGATTACGCCGCTACGCAGCCGTAAACGCATCGAAGCGTTGTGCAGTCGCATCGTCGAGCAAAACCAGGCATTAAACGCGGCGAACCCGGATGCCGAGGGCGAAGACCAGCTCGACAACGTCTTGCAGCACTGCCTGGCGGTGGCCGGTCACGACCACCTGATCTGCATCGTCAGCGACTTTGCCGGCGCGGGTGAACGCACCCTCAAACTGATGCGGCAACTGGCGGCGCACAACGATGTGATCGCCATGCAGGTTTACGACCCGCTGGCGCTGAATCTGCCGAAAAACGGCCGCTTGCTGATTACTCAAGGTCAGCTGCAAGTGGAGCTGGCGGTGGAGCAACGCAACGTTCATCAGCCACTGGGGGATTTTCTCAGCGGTCGCCTCAAGGACGTCGCCACCCTGCTGCGCCGCAGTCAGGTGCCGCTGATGATGTTCAGCACCGCGACCGAAGCGCAGGAGCAACTGCGCACGGAACTGGGCAGGCGTCGACGATGAACCCGAACATTCCGAGCATCGAACAACTCAAGGAAATTGCCCTGCCGGCACCGGTCAGTTACGCACCGCAGACGTGGGGTTGGTGGGTGTTGCTGGCGCTGTTGATTGGCGCGGGACTGGGGGTCGGCGCGCGGCGGTATTGGCAATGGCGGCGGGATCGGTACCGGCGGGAGGCGTTGGTGCGGTTGGCGGAATTGCAAAGTAGCGCTGATCAAATCAGTGCCCTGCGCGAACTTCCCGAACTGCTTAAACGCGTAGCCCTGTCGATGCCCTCAACCCGGATCACAACCCCTGTGGGAGCTGGCTTGCCAGCGATGGGGCCGTTGAAGTTTGCACTGCCCTTACGGACGCCATCGCTGGCAAGCCAGCTCCCACAAGGTCCTGCGGTACTTGGGGGAACGGATTGGCAGGTTTTTTTGCAGCGGCACAGCGCCCAGCCATTGCCTGCGGATTTCAGCCAGCAACTGGCACAGCTGGCCTACGCCCCCGATGCGACTTTGTTGGCATTGCCCGGTGATCAGCGTCAGCAGTTGTTCGACACCTGCAGACGCTGGGTGGAGCATCATCATGTGGCAGCTTGATTACCCTTGGCTGTTATTGCTGCTGCCGTTGCCGTGGTTGGGTTACCGCTTTCTGCCCGATTACCGCGAAGCGCGCAGCGCGGTGCGGGTGCCGTTTTTTGGCGCAATGAGCCGCGCGGTCGGCCAGGCACCCAGCGCAGTGGGCACCCGCAGCAATCGCTGGCAGTTACTGCTGAATCTGCTGGTGTGGGCGCTGGTGCTGCTGGCGGTTGCACGCCCGGTGCTGGTGGAGAAACCCATCGAGCGCCAGCAACCGGTGCGCGACCTGATGCTGGCCATCGACATTTCCCAATCGATGGAAACCACCGATTTCACCGATGCCAGCGGGCGGAAAATCAATCGCCTGGCCGCCGTCAAGGAAGTGGTCCACGGCTTTATCGACAAACGCAAAGATGATCGCCTGGGCCTGATCGTCTTCGGCAGCGGCGCTTATCCGCAGGCACCGCTGACGCTGGATCACGCCAGCCTGTCGCTGCTGCTGGACGACACCGGTATCGGCATGGCCGGGCCGAACACCGCCATCGGCGATGCGATTGGCCTGAGCCTGAAGTTGCTCGATCAGGCCCGTGAACGGGAAAAAGTCCTGATCCTGCTCACCGACGGCAACGACACCAGCAGCGCCATTACCCCGGATCACGCCGCATCGATGGCGGCGGCTAAAGGTGTGGTGATTCACACCATCGGCATCGGCGACCCCACCGCAGAAGGTGAAGCCAAGGTCAATCTGCAAGGCTTGCAGCAAATCGCCGACGCCACGGGCGGCAAATTCTTCCGCGCCGAAGACCGTAACGCGCTGGATCAGGTTTACAACACCCTCGACACCCTCACCCCGCATCAGGTGAAAACCCTCAGCCACCAGCCGAAAAAGGATCTGTTCTGGTGGCCGTTGGGTGCCGCCACCGCATTGCTGGCGCTCTACCACCTTGGCGCCCTGCTCCGTCCGCACCTGACACTCGCCCGACAGCGGCAGGAGGCCTGAGATGGAAATCAACCTCAGTGACTTCCATTTCCTGCGTCCGCTGTGGCTCGTATTGGTGCCGTTCGCCGCGTTGCTTCCCGTGCTGTGGCGTCGCAGTCGTGATTTGCGGCGGCGCTTGCGCAGCAACATTGCCGCGCACTTGTTGCCGCATTTGCTGATAACCCCGCAGGATCAACAGCGCTTTCGGCCCGTGCATCTGGTCTGCGCGGTGTTAATGCTGGGCGCCATCGCCGCTGCCGGCCCGACCTGGGAACAGGACCGCCCGGATTTTCTCGAGAACCGTGCGCCGCTGATCATTGCCATCGACCTGTCGCCGTCCATGGACGCCAGCGACGTCGCGCCCAGTCGCCTGGAAGCGGCCAAACACAAACTGCACGACCTGATCCAGCGCCGTGCCGGTGCGCGCAACGCGCTGATCGCCTACGCCGGCAGCGCCCATCTGGTGTTGCCGCCGACCGATGATCCGGCGTTGCTCGACACCTTCATTCAAGCGCTGAGCACCGACCTGATAGCCAGACCGGGGAAAAATGTCGGCGCGGTCATCGATGAAGCGAAACGTCTGTTGGCCGCCGAGAAAACTCCCGGCACGTTGTTACTGATTACGGACGGTGCAGACACCTCGCAACTTAGCGGCCTGGATAAGCAACTGAACGACAGCGCACTGCAAGTGCTGATTCTCGCCGTTGGCAGCGAGGACGGCGGGATCATCCACGACGCCAATGGCCAGCCACGCACCGACAGCAATGGTCGCCCCGCGCTCGGCAGTTTTGATCAGGCCGCGCTCAAGCAGCTGGCTTCAGCCACGGATGCGCCGCTGGGCAGCCTGACGCTCAATGCCGATGACCTGGACTGGATCGAGTTGCACGCCCGGCAGCATTTTCAGGCGGCCAGTGATGAGCAACGCGAACTGCACTGGAAGGACGCCGGTTACTGGCTGTGCTGGCCACTGCTGTTGATCGCGTTCTTTAGCGTGCGCAAGGGCTGGAGCCTGAACTGGATGGCCGGGATGTTGCTGGCGCTGAGCGTTGGATTCCAGCCGACCCGCGCCGAAGCCAATGCCTTGACCGACGCGTTTTTCACCCCGGACCAGCAAGGCCGCTGGGCTTTCGAACACGAGCATTTCCCCCAGGCTGCCGCGCTCTTCCACGACCCGTACTGGAAAGGCATTGCCGCCTATAACGCGGCGGATTTCGACGTGGCGCTGGCAAGTTTTGCGCGTCTGGAGACGCCCCAGGCGTATTTCTACCTGGGTAACATTTATGTGCGGCGTTTCAAGTTCGATCAGGCGATTGCGGCGTACACCCAGGCGCTGAAGTTGCAGCCGCAGTTTCCAGAGGCCACCGCCAATCTGGCGTTGGCCATGGCCTTGCAGAAAGACACCGAGAGCGCCGAGCAGAACGCCCCCGAGGTCAAGCCCGACGAAATCAAAATGGACAAGGCGCCGGGCAAGGGGCAGAGCAAAGCTGTGCAGACCGAACAGGCGACGTCGGATGCGTTGTGGTTGCAGAACCTGACGACTTCACCGGCGACGTTTTTGAAGCAGAAGTTCAGTTTGCAGGATCAGGCGGGGGGCAAGCCATGAACCGAGTGATGGCCTTCGCGAGCAGGCTCGCTCCCACAGGGCGCACACAAATCCAATGTGGGAGCGAGCCTGCTCGCGAAGGCATCAGCTCACTCACCACACAAATCGGCACCTTACTCTGCTGCCTGATCACCTCAACCGCGCTGGCCGCCGAACCTGAACTGCGCCTCCAGACCCACCTGCAACCCGCCACCCCGATCATGGTCGGCGGCCTGCTCGAGCTGCAGCTCGACGTCCTCACCGACACCTGGTTTACCGACGCCCCCACCCTGCCCGACCTCAAACTCCCCGGCGCGCTGGTCTTGCCGCCAGACGGCCACGCCGAACACATCAACCAGACAATAGAAGGCAAGTCGTTCAACGGCCTGCGCTACAGCTACCGCATCTCACCAAACCTGGCCCAGGGTTTCGACATTCCGCCGCTGACCGTGCGTGCCACTCCCGGCCAGGCCAGCGCGCCCCTGAGTGCGCAAAGCCAGCCGCTGCACTTCAGCGCCACGCAGCCGCCGGGGTTCAAGCCCGGTGAGCCGGTGCTGGTCGCACAAGCCCTGCGCTTCACGCAAACAGTGATCAACTCGGCGACTCCGCTGAAGGTCGGCGACAGCCTTACCCGAGTGCTGACCTTGCAGGCCGACGGCGCCCTCGCCATGGCGCTGCCCGTGCCACCGCTGGGGGATGGCGCCGGTCTCAGCCGTTACCTGAAAGCCCCACAGGTCAGTACGCTGGACGACGGCCGGGGCAACTTCACCGGCGGCCAGCGCATCGACACCGTGACTTACCGCATCGACACCGAAGGCCGCCACACCCTGCCGGCGGTCGAGGTCAAATGGTGGGACGCCGGCAGCCAGCAAACCCGCACCGCGCAAGTGCCCGCCGTGAACGTCGACGCCGTCGCCAACAGCGCCTACAAACCCGTGTTCTCCATCACCGAAGACCTGCAAAAACTGGGTCAACAAAGCCGCTTACACCTCTCCGGGCACTGGCTGGTTGTCTTGGCGCTGCTGTCCGCCGTCGTGCTACTCGGCTGGCTCGCGCGTCCATTTGCGCGTCGCGCGTACAACGCTGCGCAAGCCAGACGCCGGGCCCGACAGGCCGCCTGGCTGGCATCCGCCGATTACGCGTGGCGACAGATCCCGGCACAAATCGACGCCAGACCCGCGCAACTCAGCGCGCTGTACCTGTGGCTCAGACGCAGCCGTGGCGGCCTGAAACTCAGCGCCCTCGGTCCGCGCCCGCAGGACCTGTTACGCGTGGTTTACAGCAACCCATCGGCCGCAGATCAGGCGCTGCGTCAACTCAAACAATCCTTGGCTACGCTGCATAGTCAGGCCTCGCATCACCGTGCACCTCCCCCTTCAGCACTACGGCCCTTGAACCCCGTCCCCGAGAAGGATTTCCCATGACGAACCCGAACTCCCTTCCCCACCGCTACGGACTTGCCTTGTTGTTCGCATTGGCCCTTCCGCTGCTGGCGCAGGCCAATGAACCCTTGCCCTCATGGAACGACGGCCCGGCGAAGAAGACCATCATCGAGTTTGTGCAGACGGTCACCGATCAAACCAGCAAGGACTTCGTCAAACCCGCCGACCGCATCGCCGTGTTCGATAACGACGGCACGCTGTGGAGCGAGCAGCCGATGTACTTCGAATTGCTGTTTTCCCTGGATGAAGTCAAGCGCACCGCGCCGCAGCACCCGGAATGGAAAACCACCCAGCCCTTCAAAGCCGTGCTGGAAAATGATCACAAGGCGCTCGCCGAGACGGGCATGGACGGCCTCAAGAAAATTGTCGGCGTCACCCACAGCGGCATGACCACCGAAGCCTTCGACGACTACGCCAAGACCTGGCTGAGTCAGGCCAGGCACCCGAAGACCGGCAAGCCCTACACGGAAATGATCTACCAGCCGATGCTGGAAATGCTCGACTACCTGCGCAGCCAGGACTTCAAGACCTACATCGTCTCTGGTGGCGACACCGGGTTCATGCGCGCCTTCGCCGAGCAGGTCTACGGCATCCCGCCCGAGCAGGTGATCGGCACCCGCTTCGTCACCGAGTTTCAATACAAGGACGGCAAAGCCTCGATCGTGCGCATGCCCAAACTGGCGCACAACGACGACGGCCCGGGCAAACCGGAAAGTATTGACACAGTGATCGGCCGTCGACCGATCCTCGCCTTCGGCAACTCCGACGGCGATCTGCAAATGCTCCAGTGGACGGCCGCCGGGCCGGGCAAACGGTTCATGGGTCTGGTGCATCACACCGACGCCAAGCGCGAATGGGCCTACGACCGCCAATCCGACATCGGGCGTCTGGACAAGGCGCTGGACGAAGCAAAAACCCGAGGCTGGACTATTGTGGATATGGCGTCCGAATGGCGCCGGGTCTATCCGTTTGAATCCGCCGCACCTGGGCAAGTGCAATAGAAAAGCGTAACGCAGGACCGCAATAACGTTCGTCGCACCACGCGACACCGCGCAAAAGGAGCAAGTCAGATGACTCGCATACGCAAGTGGCTACCGAAATTCGCCCTGGTGGCAGCCTCGGTGATGGCGATTTCGGCAACTGCCGGGGCCGCCGAAAAACCCAACATTCTGGTGATCTTCGGCGACGACATCGGCCAGACCAACATCAGTGCCTATTCCATGGGCGTGGTCGGGTACAAGACGCCGAACATCGACCGGATTGCCAAGGAAGGCATGATGTTCACCGACTATTACGCGGAGAACAGCTGCACCGCAGGGCGCTCGTCGTTCATCACCGGGCAGACGCCGTTGCGCACAGGGCTGTCGAAGGTGGGCGTTCCGGGCGCCCCCGTGGGCATCCAGAAGCGCGACATCACCCTAGCTCAGGCACTCAAGTCCCAGGGCTACGCCACCGGCCAGTTCGGTAAAAATCACCTGGGCGACCGGGATGAATACCTGCCAACCAACCATGGCTTCGACGAGTTCTTCGGCAACCTTTACCACCTCAATGCCGAAGAAGAGCCGCAGCGGCCGTACTGGCCCAAAGACGACCCCGAATGGGTCAAGGCCAACTCCCCGCGGGGTGTGATCCACAGCTTCGCCGACGGCAAGATCGAAGACACCGGCGCATTGACTACCAAGCGCATGGAAACCATCGACGACGAAACCACCGCCGCCGCGCAAGCGTTTATCGAGAAACAGGCCAAGGCGGATAAACCGTTCTTTGTCTGGATGAACACCACGCGCATGCACGCGTACACTCACGTGCGTGAATCCATGCAAGGCCAGAGTGGCATGCCGGGCAACGAGTACGCCGACGGCATGCTCGAACATGACGGGGATGTCGGCAAACTGCTGAAAACCCTCGACGACCTGAAAATCACTGACAACACCATCGTGGTCTACACCACTGACAACGGTCCGAACCAGTGGTCGTGGCCGGATGCGGCAACCACGCCGTTCCGTAACGAGAAGAACTCCAACTGGGAAGGCGCCTACCGCGTTCCGGCGATGGTGCGCTGGCCGGGCAAAATCAAACCGGGCGAAGTGTCCAACGAAATGTTCTCGGGCCTGGACTGGTTCCCGACGTTGCTGGCGGCTGCCGGCGACACAGACGTCAAGGACAAGCTGCTCAAGGGCTGGGCACCGACGTCGGGCGGCAGCAATTACAAGGTGCATCTGGATGGCTACAACCAACTGCCCTACCTGACAGGCCAATCACCGAAGAGTGAGCGCACGGAGTTTTTCTACTTCAACGATGATGGCGTGCTGGTGTCCATGCGCTCGGGAAACTGGAAAGCGGTGTTCTGCGAACAACGCAAACCGGGTGGTTTCGAGGTCTGGGCTGAACCGTTTGTGTGCCTGCGCGTACCGAAAATCTTTAACCTGCGCATGGATCCGTATGAACGCGCCGATGTGGTTTCCGATCAGTATTACGACTTCACGTCCAAAAACGCCTACCTCATATCGTGGTTATCCGCCCGGGCCGCACAATTCCTGCAAACCTTTGTCGAGTATCCGCCGAGCCAGAAACCAGCGAGTTTCAGCATCGATCAGGTCCGTGCTGCCGTGGACGCCAAAATCGAAGCAAAAATGAAAGCTGCACAGTAAAACCGCTCGACCGCCGCTCGCCCTCACCGGCGAGCGGCCCTTTTTATGCAATGTGCACCGGTCCTATGTAGGAGCTGCCGCAGGCTGCGATCCTTTGATCTTGGGCGTCGTCCATAATCGCTAAAGTCAAAAGATCGCAGCCTGCGGCAGCTCCTACGGGTTTTGGTGTTCAATTCGATATTTGTGCAAGGCAATAAGTCCATGTCCTCACGCGTCGCCAGCAAGTCGTCGGCCCTGCCCGCCTCTCATGTCAGCACCCCGGCGCTGCTGATCCCCGCCCTGTTGCTGTTCGTTTCCGGTGCCGCCGCGCTGGTGTATCAGGTGCTGTGGATCAAGCAGCTGTCGCTGGTGGTCGGCGTCGAGGTTTATGCGATCACCACCGGTATCAGCGCGTTTTTTGCCGGGTTGGCACTCGGCGGATGGCTGTTCGGGCGCTGGGCGGATCGTTTGCAGCAACCGGTGTTGCTGTATGCCGGGCTGGAAGTGTTAGTGGCGGTGCTGGGTGTTAGCGCGACGTTTGCGATGAGTCTAGCGGCCAGCCCGTTTGCCTGGCTGGAGCAGCACGTCGGGCTGGCCGCGTGGGTATTGCCGTTTGCGCTGGTGGGCATTCCGGCACTGTTGATGGGCGGCACCTTGCCGGTGCTGGTGCGCTCGCTGGCCACCGACCCGCAGCACCTGGGCAACGCTGGCGGCCAGCTCTACGCGGCGAACACCGCCGGGGCCATCGCCGGGACGCTGCTCGCCGCGTTTGTATTGATCGCCACCCTCGGCGTTCGCGGGAGCGCGCTGGCGGCAGCGATGCTCAATCTGTTGGCCGCCGCAGGTGCCTTGTGGTTCCAGCGTCATCGTCCGTTGCCAATTGAAGCGCCGGCGCAACACACCGCCAGCAAAAGCCCCGACCGACTGGCCTTGTGGCTGTATTCGATTGCCGGTGGCGTCGCCCTCGGCTACGAGGTGGTCTGGTCGCAATCCATCGTGCAATTCATGAGCACCCGCACCTACGCGTTTGCCGTGGTGCTGGCGACGTACCTCACCGGGTTGTTTCTGGGCAGCATGCTGCTGGCCCGTCGGGTCGATCGTATTCGCGATCCGTGGGGTGTGTTCGGCTTGCTGATCGCCGGTGCCGGCCTGATTGCGTTATTGGAAATCGCCCTGCTCGGACGCTGGTTGATCGTTGCCCAAAGCCTCGCCGAATCCTCGGTCCTGTCGTTGGGCGCCAGTGAACTGGCGGGCATGAGTGCCCGGTTTGCGGTGGCGGCCTTGAGCATCGTGTTTGTGCCCACCCTGTTGCTCGGCGCGGCGTTCCCCCTGGCCTTGCGCCTGAGCGTCGGCCGTGAGCAGGTCGGGCGGGATGTCGGCGCCGTGGTCGCTTTCAACACCCTCGGCGGGATTATCGGGGTGATGCTCTGTGGGTTTGTGCTGATTCCGTTGTTGGGGCTGGTGCGGACATTGGGGCTGTTGGCGATTGTCGCCGCCGGCATTGGTTATTTCGCCGTGCGCAAAGCCCACGGCGTGAAGAAAGGCCGCCGTCAGGCGGTGGTTGCCATCGGTCTGCTGTCGGTGGCGGTGGCGGTGTTTACCCCGGTGAACAAACTCGCCAGCCTGCTGCCCGGTGCCCGCAACGCCACACTGGCGTTCTACGAAGAAGGACGCGGTGGGACCGTGGCGGTGGTCACCCAAGGCAAGGGCCAGAAAGCCTTCCAGCGCTTGTACATCCAGGGCGTCTCCAACACCGGCGACGCCATGCCGTCCCTGCGTTACATGCGCATTCAGGCGCTGCTGCCACTGCTGATCCACACTGGCGAACCGCGTTCGGCGCTGGTAATCGGCTTTGGCACCGGCATCACCGCCGGCGCGCTGACCCGCTATCCGGGTCTGGAGCACCGAGTGGTGGCCGAGTTGCTGCCCGCTGTGGTCAACGCCGCGCCACTGTTCAAAGGCAATTTCAATGCCGCTGCCGATTCCGGTGTCGACGTTCGCCTGCGCGACGGGCGCCAGGAACTGCTGCGCAATCCGCAACGCTATGACTTGATCACCCTCGAACCGCCGCCGCCCTCCGCCGCTGGCGTGGTTAATCTTTACTCCCGGGACTTCTACCAACTGGCCGCCAGTCGCCTGGAGAAACAAGGCCTGGTCGCTCAGTGGCTGCCGCTGCCGACGCAGAACATCGATGATTCGCGCGCTCTGGTGCGCAGCTTTCTCGATGTCTTCCCGTACGCCACGCTGTGGACCAGCGAGTTCCACGAGATGCTGCTGGTGGGTTCGATGGAGCCGATTGAACTGGACGCGGCAAAGATCAACGGGCGCTTCCAGCAGGACAGCGTGCGCAGCACTTTGCAGGATGTGGGCATTGGCTCCGCCGCGGCATTGCTCGCCACCTGGGTGACTGATCGCGCGGGGCTGGAGCGTTTCGCCGCCGACGCACTGCCGGTGACCGACGATCGGCCGCGTATCGAGTACGCAACTTGGGTGCGGGCCAAAGAGATCAGCCGCGTGTTGCCGGCGCTGCTGGATTTGCGGGTGGCGCCACCGTTGGTGAACGCCGATGCGGGGTTTGTCGAGCGGATGAATGCGCACCAGCAGAGGTTGATGCAGTTCTATCGGGCGAGCCTGCATGCCTATGACGGCGACCGTGATGCGTGGGCCCGGGATATTCGCGAAGTGATGCGCGGGGATGGCGGGAATCCGTATTACCGGTGGTTTGTCGGGGAGTGATGCAGACCGCTATCGCGAGCAGGCTCGCTCCCACAGGGGTCATGTGTCGTTCACAAATCCACTGTGGGAGCGAGCCTGCTCGCGATGGGGTCATCAGCCTCAGCGCATTACTTGGATTTCAATTTCAGATACGACTGATGCAAATCCGCTGCCCAGCCATCGATCACGCCTTTCACGTCATCGGCCTTCATCACCTGAGCTTCGTTTTCCAGTGGCTTGCCGGTGCCTTTGCGCACCACCTGGGCCAACACTTTGTTGTTGCCGCCATCGAGGAACACCGCTTCGGTAGCCAGGTCGGTTTCCTGATCGCGAATCCCGCTGGCCGTACTCACCGCCGCGGCCACCAGCGCAATCGGAATCACCTCGTAAGGTTTCAAGCCTTCGGTCTTGCTGCTGACCGCAGTGATTGCCGCACGCATCACAATCACACCTGGGCCGGGACCGGTGGCCAGCGGCAGGGATTTACTGATTTCGCGCTTGAGCGCCTGATCGTAGTAACTGGTGATGCCATTGAGCGTGGTCTGGGGAATTTTCGCCGTCGGCTGCGGCTTCGGATAAAGCTGGGTCGGCTCAACGTAGACGCTGGTGTATTTGCTGATGTCGACCTTCGGATCGATCCAGCGCATCACCACCGCCCCGGAAGGCGACTTGGCCTCCTTGAGCTGGCTGTAATCCTTGAGAAAGCCCGAGTACTCATCCGGCTCTACCGTCTTGCTGGCGCAGCCCACCACCCCGATCGAGGCAATGCACAGCGTGCTCATCATTAATGCAAACTTCATGCGGTAACTCCTGTAAGGCGGTCGACAACGGTTTGGAAACGAATGTTACAGGTATAGCCAATGCGCCGCCTTTTGTTGGGGAAAATCACAATATTCATCTCCCACCGGTGCCCAAGAGCCTCACCGTCATTTGACAGCTGCCCTCCCTCCGGTAAAGCTGCATCGAGCGAAAACGCGCGCCTGACGGCAAACGCACCCGGACCCTGGAAGTCGCAATGCCGAAACATAAAAATAAAGCGCCCGCCTCTACCCCTGATGTGCCAACGACCTTGATCAATCGCTCTTTGTTTCCCGTGCTTATCGGCGTATTGCTGCTGGCCATCGCGGGCATCGGCTGGTTTCTGATGAGCAGCAAACCGGCGGCGTACACGCCGGCCAGTACTCCCGTCACGGCTGCGGTGAAACCCCAACCGGTGAGCGTGGCCCCGGCGACGATGGTGGATGAGCAGCAATGCCAGGGCTGCCACAGCGCGCAGGTGAAGGATTGGCAGGGTTCGCATCACCAATTGGCGATGCAGGCTGTCAACGAAAATACCGTGCTGGGGGATTTCAACAACGTCACGTTCAAGGCGGAAAACGAAACCACCCGATTCTCGCGCAAGGACGACACCTACTGGGTCAATACGCCGGGCATTGATGGCAAGAACGCCGACTTCAAGGTGGCCTACACCTTTGGTATCGCACCGTTGCAGCAGTATTTGATCGAGGTTGGCGAAGGCCGGTTGCAAGCGCTGGGCGTGGCCTGGGATACCGAGAAACATCGCTGGTTTCACCTCTACCCCGGCCAGGGTGTGACGTTCAAGGACCCGCTGCACTGGAGCAAACCAAGCCAGAACGCCAATTTCATGTGCGTCGAATGCCACACCACCGGTTACAAGCGCAACTTCGACGCGGCCAATAACACCTTCGACAGCCACTGGAACAGTCTCGGCGTCGGGTGCCAGGCGTGCCACGGTCCGGCCTCCAGTCACCTTGAATGGAGCGCGAAAAAGAGCGACCTGATTCACGCCGGTTTTGCCGTCGACCTCAAGGACAAGGACGCCACCGTAGAGATCGAAACCTGCGCCCGCTGCCATGCTCGACGCGCGCCGCTCGGCGATGGCTTTACCGTCGGCAAACGGCTGATGGATGACTACCTGCCAAGCCCCCTGACCCGCGAGCTGTATGCGCTGGATGGCAAGATCAAGGATGAGGTGTTCGAACACGGCTCCTTCGCCCAGAGCAAAATGTCCGACAAAGGTGTGCGCTGCAGCAACTGCCACAACCCTCACAGCAACCAGCTCAAGGCCGAGGGCAACGGCGTCTGCCTGCAATGCCACAACAGCGCCGGCAAGACTTCGGTGGCCGGTGTCGATGGCCAGGGCCTGCAAGCGAAAAATTACCAATCCATCGAACACACGCGCCACGCCGAGGGCCAGCCGGGCTCGCAGTGCGTGGATTGCCACATGCCCGGCAAGTTCTACATGGGCAACGACTTCCGTCACGATCACAGCTTCAGCATTCCCAACCCCGAGCGAGCGAAAAAACTCGGTACGCCGGACGCTTGCCTGACCTGTCATCAGGGCAAGGCCGGCGATAAAGTTACCGAGCAATTCAAACGCTGGAACACCTCCACCGCCGCGCAGGCGCCCCGCTACGATGAAAGCCTGTGGCTGATTCGCAACGGGCAGCCTGGCGCGGCGCAAGCCTTGTATGAGCAGTTGCAACGCAGCAACCTGCCGGCCATTCAACGCGCGACATTGCTGGCCGAATTACCGCTGTACCCGAGCGAACAGGCGTTGAAGCTGGCGACGCAGGACTTGCGCCACCCGGCGCCGCAAGTGCGTGAAAGTGCGGTGCGGGCGATCAGCGCCTTCCTGCCGCCGCCAGAACGTGCGCCGTTGCTGACGCCATTGCTGACTGATCCGGTCAAGGCTGTGCGCATCGCCGCCGCCCGGGATCTGCTCGGCGTAGCCCGTGATGGGTTGGGCAGTGCTCAAACCAGCTGGAATGCAGCCATTGCCGAGTATGAAGCGGTACAAAAGAGCCTGGCCGAGCGCGCCGAAGCCAACCTGAACCTGGCCATGCTCTATCAGGCCAGCGGTCGCAGCAGTGAAGTCGAAACACTGCTGCGCACGGCGCTCAAGCGTGATCCGGACTTCTACCCGGCGCTGGTGACGCTGGTGCAGTGGCTGGAAGCTGGTGGACGCGGCCAGGAAGCGCAGACGCTGTTGGCGCAAAGCCTGAAAGCGCACCCGGACGCGGCCCTGCTGCAACATACCCAAGGCTTGTCGCTGATTCGGGCCGGGCAAGCGGATCGGGCGATGACCGCCCTGCGCAAAGCGGCGCAACTTGAGCCGGAAAACGCGCAATACGGTTACGTGCTGGCGGTAGCGTTGCACGACAGCGGCAAGGTCGATGAGGCCTGTGAAGAGCTGGAGCGCCTGCTTAAAGCTCAACCGGCCAATCGCAATGCACGGTTGGCGTTGATCCAGTATTACCTGAACAACGGGCAGGAACCGAAAGCCCAGGTGCTGTTGCAGGGCTGGAAAAAAATGAACATGGGGGACCCGGCGTTGAAGTGATTCGGGGTTGAGCCGGAGGACCTTCGCGAGCAGGCTCGCTCCCACAGCGGATTTGTGAACGACGCATAACCCCTGTGGGAGCGAGCTTGCTCGCGATGGGGCCAGCGCAGGCAACAATCATTTCCACCCGGCCACCCTTCAACGCCGCCGGAACAACGGCCGCGGTTCAATCACCGAACGTCCGTACAACACGCTCATGCCCGCCAGCCCTTTGAGGGCATCTTCGGCAGACTTGTCTTCGCGCACTGCAAAGCTGTCGAAACCGCATTGGCGCATGTGGCTGAGTTGATCGCGCAGGACATCGCCCACCGCGCGCAATTCGCCGGTCCAGCCCAGTCGGGTGCGCAGCAAGTACGCCTGGCTATAGGCGCGCCCGTCCCGAAAACTGGGGAAATCCAGGGCAATCAACGGCAACTGCGCAAACCACGGTTTGAGGCTCTCCACCTCATCGTCCGGCCCCAGCCAGACCCCCTCCGTTTGCCGGCCTTCCAGCCAAATCAGCATCGGCAAAATGACCGGGGCGGTGGACCGTGGGGCCTCGGCATCGCGGATCAGCGTCCACGGGTCGTCACTGACAATCCGCGCCACACCGGCCTCCAGCCGCAGCAGATTGTTCATGCCGAGACCTCCAGCAGCTTCGGATACACCGCCTCCTTGAACGGCTCCAGACCGATGCGCTGCAGCGTGTCGACGAACAGTTCTTCACTCTCACGGTAACGCACGAACGTCGCGATGATCTGTTCGATAACGTCAGGCACTTCCACGGCGCTGAAGGACGGGCCGATGACCTTGCCCAACGCACTGTTTTTGCCTTGGGCGCCGCCCAGCGTGATCTGGTACCACTCACTGCCGTTCTTGTCGACGCCAAGAATGCCGATGTTACCAATATGGTGATGACCGCAGGCGTTCATGCAACCGGAAATGTTGAGGCTGATGTCACCCAGATCGTGCAGGAAGTCCAGGTCTTCAAAGCGCGCTTGAATGCTGTGGGTGATCGGGATCGACTTGGCGTTGGCCAGGGCGCAGAAGTCGCCACCGGGGCAGGCAATGATGTCAGTGAGCAAACCAGCATTGGCGCTGCCCAGGCCATGCTCACAAGCCAGGGTCCAAAGTGCGAACAGGTCTGCCTTCGGCACATCCGGCAGGACGATGTTCTGTTCGTGGGCGATCCGGATCTCGTCAAAGCCGAACCGCTCGGACCATGCGGCCACGGCGTCCATTTGCTCCCCGGTGACGTCACCCGGTGGCGAGGCGATACCCGGCTTGGTCGACAGCACCACACTGGCGTAGCCTGGCACTTTGTGTGGCTGGACGTTGCGCGTCACCCAGCGGGCGAAGGCTGGGTGCTCGGCCATGCGTGTGCCAAATTCCAGGTCAGTGCTGGACAGCGCCCGATAATCCGGTGGCACGAAGGCGCTGGCCACGCGCTCGTATTCAACACTGGTCAATTGCGCCGGGCCGTCCTTGAGGTACTGCCACTCCTCCTCCACTTCCCTGGCGAAGGCTTCGATACCGAGCGCCTTGACCAGAATTTTGATCCGCGCCTTGTACTTGTTGTCGCGCCGGCCGTGGCGGTTATAGACCCGCAGCACCGCCTCGACGTAGGACAGCAAGTGCTGCCACGGCAAGCCTTCGCGAATCTGCAAACCAAGGATCGGCGTGCGTCCCAGACCACCGCCAACGATGACTCGCAGCAGCATCTGTCCATCGGCGCCGGGGTAAAGATAGAGGCCGATGTCATGCATCATGATCGCTGCGCGGTCCTGCTCGGCGGAGCAGATGGCGATCTTGAATTTGCGCGGCAGGAACAGGAATTCCGGGTTGATCGTCGACCACTGGCGGAGGATTTCCGCCAATGGCCGCGGGTCGATCAGTTCGTCTGCGGCCACCCCGGCGAAGGCTTCAGTGGTGATATTGCGCACACAGTTGCCGGAGGTCTGGATCGCATGCATTTCGACCCCGGCCAGGCGCTCGAGAATGTCCGGTACCCGGGCCAGTTCGATCCAGTTGAACTGCATGTTCTGCCGGGTGGTGAAATGCCCGTAACCGCGGTCGTAATCCCGGGCGATGCTCGCCAGCGTGCGCATTTGCCGGGCGCTCAGGGTGCCGTAGGGAATCGCCACGCGCAGCATGTAAGCGTGTTTTTGCAGGTACAGGCCGTTCTGCAAACGCAATGGCAGAAATTCCTCCTCGCTCAACTCGCCCGCCATATAGCGTTCGACCTGATCGCGAAACTGCGCAACGCGTTCAAAAACCAGCGCCCGGTCATAGTCGTCGTACTGATACATGTGGCTACCTCATCAGGATTGATCGGGCTCTGGGCTGATGCCGGGCGCTCCCACTGGGGGTGATGGCATCAGACTTTGCGGCTCGTTTTCTGTCTGTGACTATGGACCTACGGCGCAGTACGTTAAAGATTCAGCTAAACAGTAAAAAACCGGATCAGCGTGCGACCGATCAACGCAGGCAGGCCTCACATCTGATCCGCATAAACTGCTTTTTTCTGAGTCTGTTTTGTTTAGGTCCGGGTTTCTACAGTGGTTGCATGCCAGTCCGGGTGGGCTGGCAAGACTTTGCCACCGTGGAAGCATTGACCATGAGCACAGCAACAATCGGACAGGCCTATAACTACAAGGTTGTCCGCCAATTCGTCGTGGCGACCATTGTCTGGGGCGTCGTGGGGATGGCGATGGGGGTGTGGATTGCCTCGCAACTGGTGTGGCCCGAGATGAACCTCGACCTGCCGTGGACCAGTTTCGGCCGCTTGCGTCCGCTGCACACCAGCCTGGTGATTTTCGGTTTTGCCGGCAGCGCACAATTCGCCGCCAGTTATTACGCGGTACAGCGCACCTGCCAGGTGCGACTGTTTTCGGACACCCTCGCCGCCTTCACTTTCTGGGGCTGGCAATCGGTGATCGTGGTGATGCTGATCACGCTGCCGCTGGGCTACACCACCACCAAGGAATACGCCGAGATCGAGTTCACCGGCGCGGTGTGGATGACCGTGGTCTGGGTCGCTTACGCGGTCGTGTTTTTCACCACGGTGGTGCGACGCAAGACCCAGCACATCTACGTCGGCAACTGGTTTTTCGGCGCGTTCATCGTGGTCATCGCCATGTTGCACGTGGTCAATCACCTGTCGATTCCGGTGGACTGGTTCAAGTCCTATCCGGTGTACTCCGGCGCCACCGACGCCATGGTGCAGTGGTGGTACGGGCACAACGCCGTGGGTTTCTTCCTGACCACCGGGTTCCTCGGAATGATGTATTACTTCGTGCCGAAACAGGTCGGGCGGCCGGTGTATTCCTATCGCCTGTCCATCGTGCATTTCTGGGCGCTGATCACCTTGTACATCTGGGCCGGTCCGCACCACCTGCACTACACCGCGCTGCCGGACTGGGCGCAATCGCTGGGCATGGCGATGTCGCTGATCCTGCTGGCCCCGAGCTGGGGCGGGATGATCAACGGCATGATGACGCTGTCCGGTGCGTGGCATAAATTGCGCACCGACCCGATCCTGCGTTTTCTGGTGTTGTCGCTGGCCTTCTACGGCATGTCGACGTTCGAAGGGCCGATGATGGCGATCAAGACGGTCAACGCCCTCTCCCACTACACCGACTGGACCATCGGCCACGTCCACGCCGGTGCGCTCGGCTGGGTGGCGATGATCACGTTTGGCTCGGTGTACCACATGGTCCCGAAAGTCTTTGGCCGCGAGCAGATGTACAGCACGCCGCTGATCAACCTGCACTTCTGGCTGGCAACCATCGGCACCGTGCTGTACATCGCCTCGATGTGGGTCAACGGCATCACCCAGGGCCTGATGTGGCGCGCGATCAACGACGACGGCACGCTGACCTATTCCTTCGTCGAATCGTTGCAGGCCAGCCATCCGGGGTTCGTCGTGCGGTTCGCCGGCGGCGTGTTCTTCCTCTGCGGCATGCTGCTGATGGCCTACAACGTCTGGCGTACCGTGCGGGTAGCCGATGTGAAGATGGCCGAACGTGAAGCGCAGATTGCCTGAAACAGGAAGCCTGAAATGATCGAGATTTTAGTGAATGGCCTGGTGGTGCTGGGGCTTTGGCTGGCGGTCGAATATTGCCTGAAGGAGCAGACCGCGCAGAGTCTGGAAGATGCCAGCCTGATACCGTTTGCCGATGACCCGCAAGTGGCGCGGCGGGTGGAGCTGGCGACGGGCAAAGTCGTGAACGCAGTGGCTCCGGAGGTGCTGAAACCCGGGTGGGGCAACCTCGATATATGATCCAAAACCGATCACTGTGGGAGCGAGCTTGCTCGCGATGGCGGACTGACATTCACACTGATGTTGCCTGGCACGCCGCTATCGCGAGCAAGCTCGCTCCCACAGGGTTATGTGTCGATCACGGGGAGCTTAGCTGCGCTCGCGGGGGATCAGGCTCTGCAACTGCTGCGCCAAAAAGTTCGCATCGAAGGCAAAGGTGTCTGGGTCTTTCAAGCCGTTGGTCTTGCGCCATTGCCAGCTGTTCGACGGTGGCAGGCACACCAGGGAGATGCTGCCGTAACGCGCGGCGGTCAGGCCCATCACCGCCAGCGAAATCTGCCCGCCCGCGCCCATTACGTCCGGGACAAACTCAACAGGTTTGCCGGCGATAACGATCCCCAGCTTCTCGGTCTGGAAGGTCGAGGTTTCGACCGGAACGCTCGGCCCCGAGGCGATGTACGCTTCGCGACTCACCTCCAGCAGATTTGGCGCCTTGACCGGTTCCAGCCATTGCTGAATCTGGTCGAACAGTTCGGTGATGCTCTTCTTCCACACAGCTGATTGCGACTCGAACAGCTGTTTTTTGTGCGCTTCGCTGTCTGCGTAGTGGCGGAGCATCTCGCCCAGTTGCTGTACGTCGTCCATTGCGGTGTTCCTTTGGTTGAAGCAGTGCTGCGGACTTTGAGCATGGCAGATGCGCGCGACCGGCGTACGACTAAAAGTCCGAGCGGTAGCGGCGAGCGGGTCAGTCCCTGGGCGTGCGACGCAGACGCGCCATGCTCAAGGTGTCCACCAACCGGCCGTCACGCACGGCGTAGTCGCGAAACAGGCCTTCGGTTTCGAAGCCGAACTTGCGGTACAAGCTGATGGCCGCTTCGTTATCGGCGTACACCGAAAGCTCGACCCGTTGCAGGTTCATCCAGTTGTCGGCGATGTCCAGCGCGGTGGCCCACAACTTCGAGCCAACACCCTTGCCCTGCCACGCCTCGCAGACACCCATGCCCAAACTGCCGGCATGGCTGCGACGAATGCGCGAGAACTGCTCCAGGCCGATGTTGCCGATCACCGTGCCCTGATGCAGCGCCACCAGTTTGACAAGACGCTCACCTTTTGGATCGTGTTCAGCCCTCGAACCACTCACGGCGTTCGCTGAAGGTGTTGTGAATCAGTTCGACGATCATTTGTACCTGCGCGTCGTCTTTGGACTGCGAACTCACCGCCATCCACACCTGCCGCTGCATCGGCCCGTCAAACAACCCCGGCAACGCAATCAGGCCACGGTCGAAGCGACTCATGTAGCCCGGCAGCAAACCGATGCAGGCGCTGCAACGGATCATTTCCAGCATCAACGCGTAGGAATGCAACTGCACCACGCCAGCGAGACGCTGGTCGACGATGTCATTCCACGGCCGGAAATGCTCCACTTGCCGCTCGTAATGCCATTGAACCAGTAGAAAATCCGCCAGGTCATCAAGGCTTGCCGGGCGGGCGGTCACCCGCGAATAGCGTTTGGCTATGTGCGGCAGATAATCGAGCTGCGCCAGACACTGAGGTTCGCTGACGGCGAAACTCGGGCCGGGGGCCATCGCTTCGGCGCCACCCAGCCAGACCACCACGTCGGCACTGACGGCTTGCAGGGAAAGGTCGCTGTCCAGCGAGATAATCTCCAGTCGCACACTGGCGTTGCGCCGCAGCAGCGAAACCAGATCGCGCCCGAGAATGTCATGCACAATGGTGTCCGCGACAGCCAGACGAATCAGCGGTTGCTCGATCACCGGCAACTTGCGCTCGTGGGCCAATGCAACCAGCTGCGCATGAAAAAGTTGACCATCGCGACTGAGTGTCAGTGCGCTGCCCTGGAACCGGAACAGCGTGCGTTGCAGTTGCTCTTCCAATTGGGCCAGGTGCTTGCGCAAAATTGTTGGTCGTACATTGAGGCTGCGGGCAGCCTGCATGAAGCAGCCACAGCGGGCGCTGACCAGGAAATACTGAGCCACCTCGGTATCGAGCCCGGCAGCGAGCGCCACCAGCGGGTCGGTTCCCGCCATTGGGGATCGGTAGTCGTCAACACGCTGGCGCCCCGTGGATTCGGTAAAAGACATCAATGACTCCCTGTCGTTCTTTTTGTGGATGTGCTTGCGTTTACCCCCGGTGGAAGCAGACCTGCTCACTCCACCGGGGGCCATGCCACGTCGTCAGCGTTTTTCCTCAAGGATCTTGTTCAGCTCGGCCCCATCGATACTCAGTGTCGCGGTATTGAGCATGCCTTCGAGATAGGCCTTGGCGATCTGTTCCTGACGCTGGGCGCGCAGGGCCTGGGTCAGGCGATCGCGCAATTCGTCCAGCGTGGCGACACGGGCGGGTTGCAACTCGGTGAGTTTGATCACATGAAAACCCGCCTGGCTTTGCACCGGATCAGAAACCGCGCCGACCTTGAGCCGCGACAGCACGCCGCGCACTTCCGGCAGCCATTGTTGCAGCGGCTGCAAACCTGTGTCACCGCCGCGCTCGGCGCTGACGCGGTCCTGTGAATACTGACTGGCCAGCCCGGCAAATTCGGCAGGGGCTGCCTGGGCCTTGCGACTCAGGTCCTGCGCCTGCTTGCGCACGGCCTCGAGGTTCTGCGGGTCGGCCACCGCGAGGTAAATCTGGCTGACACGGTACATCGTTGGCGTCACCCACTCCGACTTGCCCGCGTCATAGGCTTGTTGCAACTCGGCAGCACTGGGGTAATCCGCCGGCACCTGGCTGACCGACTGCAAGTAATTGCGAAAGACAATCTGCTCGGTGGCGGCACGGGTTTGCTGCTCGATCTCCGGACGCTGACGCCAGCCTTGGGCGTCCGCCTGTTCGAGTACGGCTTTTTCGGCAAGGCGTGAGCGAATCCAGCTCTCCAGCGTTGCGCGATCAGTGCTCAGCTGTTCACGAGACTCCACCGGCAAGCTCGCCAGCAGCGCTTTCAATTCCGCGCTGGCGACCTCCTGATTACCCAGGCGCGCCACTGCCGGCTCACTGGCGGCCGAGGGCGCCGGTTGCGTCGCCGCTATCGGATCATTTCCCGGCCGCACACCCAACGCCACGGCGACCACCAACAACGCCAGCGCTCCCGCGCTGGCCACGACCGTACGCTTTTTCACAGGGCTGCGACCTCTTGTTCCGGCGCCTGGACCCCTTCAGCCTGGGCACGCACTTGCGCGGCGTTCTGGCTGTAATCGCGCAGGTAAACGATGAACTCCTGCAGCAAACGGTCCCACAGTTCCAGATTGCCACGCAGGTAGTCGGCGCTTACACCGGCCGCCACCACCACGTCCATTTCCATCACCAGGAACTCACCTTGAACCGACAAGCGGGCAAAACGTCGCGAGGCGTTCCATAGCTCCGCCAGCCCGGCCGGCAGTTCACCCTGAACCCGCAATGCGCAACTGAAGGTGAAATCGACATAGCTACCCTGCTCCGCGGCCGGATTGCCGAAACGCACGGCATAGCCGATGCCCTGGCTGGCGCTGAGCAACTGTACGATGCCGTTCTGATCCGTCTGGTTGACCCGGTAACCGGCGGCTTGCAGCACCTCGGTCAGCGATTGCGGCGATACGTATGCGATCAATTGAGTCATGTGAGTTCTTCCCTGTTATCAGTGAGCGATCGCGGCTTGCGGCGCGTCGAATTGGGTTTTGTACAGTTCATCGCCAAAGCCCTGGGCCATTTCTTCAAACTTGACCCGGGCAGTGCCAGCGAACGGCTGGCGGATTTTCATCACTTCGGCCACATCGATTTTTTCGTAGGCCACGAGAATCTCTTTGGCGACGCCATACATCTGTTGATTCTTGACCGAACATTGCTGCATTTGTGTGTCACGTTCGGTCAGTTGCTGCTCGAGCCGGGACCGTTCGGCTTCTTTGCCCCGGGCCATGACCAGCAACTCGTCATAGGCTTTCTTGAACTTGCCGATCTGCTCGCTACTGGCCGCCGCCTGGGCCTGGGCCTGGCTCTGCAAACTGTCCTGTTGGCTGGCCAACTGTTCCGCCACGCCTTTGTACCTGGCCAGCTCTGCCGTCAATTGCTTGATCTGCGCCTGGGCTGCCTTGGTCTCGGCTTGCGCCGCCACCTGCGCGGCACCGGCCTGAGCCTGTTGGCTTTGCAACGCTTGCAGCTGTTGAGTGGTGCTACGCAATTGCGTGCGCAGGCGTTCCTCCATGCCTTCGGCGCTGACACCCTGGGTCATCGTCAATCCCGTGGCCAGCAGCCAGAACGTGGCCGCAATTCGTGTGTTCATGAAGCTCTCCCGGCGCCTTAGAAGCGCGTGTTGATTTCAAGCTGCAAGACATCGATGTCGAATGGCGCACCGTAGACCGCCTCGGAACTCAACCAGCGACCGGTGGCAGAGACGTTCTTGGCCAGGCCGTAATTGCCGCCAAGGAAATAACCCTTGGCATTGGTGCCGCCCAGGTGGAACGACGAATCGTTGAAACCGTCCGGCAAGGCATCCGGCTGGATGTACTTGTAGCCGGCGAACAGGTTCCAGTCGCCCTGCTTGCGCAACTCCAGAGCGTTGCCGAGGGTGAACTGAACCATCCAGGCATTGGCGCCACTTTCGATGTCACCGTCGTTATCCAGGTTGTTGACGATCTGCCCCGCCGAGCGGCTGCGCATGTCGCCTTCGTCATAGCCCAGGTTATGTATGTAGTTGGCCTGGCTGCGCAGCTTGAAGTTCTCCGGCAGGTCGGTGTCCCACGTAAAGTTCAGGTCCACCAGGTTGAACTCGGACGCCAGGCCGACGAATTGCGGCTGTGGCGTGGTGGCCGGGCTGAGCGGATTCGGCGTGATGTCACGCAGCAGGAACACGGTGTTGCCCTTCTGCATGAACGCCGCACGCGTGCCATCGGAGTCGCAGCCAGGTGCCCCGGCCCAGGGTTCACAGGCACTGGAGCGCTGACCTTCGATGTCATCGAAGCGGTAATAGGCCAGCGCGCCTTTGAGGCGGTTGCTGGAGTTGATCGCCCACTTGGCGCCGATCTGCGCGCCATACAGCCATTTGTTGTCGCTCTCTTCCTTGTCGAAACCGTTGCTGGAGCTGGTGTCGTTGGTGTAGTCCACCGGGAACGCACCGACCGTGCCGAAGAGGTCCCATTCGCGATTGATCTTGCGGTCGAAAATCGCCGCCACGCCGTCAAAGTTCAGGTCGTTGGAATAGAGCATGTCGGTGGAGTAGAACGGGTTGGCAATGCGGCCACCGGTCAGGGTCAACTGATCGGACGGTTTCCAGGTCAGGTAACCCTGATCGAGCCAGATGTCTTTCTTGCCGAAGCCGCCGCCGAGGGCCTGGGTGGTCGACACCGGGTTGTTGTCCGACCCGGTCGCGATACGCACCCCGGCGGTCCATTCGGGCGCGATGACGGCTTTCATGCCCAGGCGCGCACGCAGGCGGAACAGGTTTTCCCGCTCTTCACGGGTGTTGAGCAACGGCGGCAATGCCGTGCTGCTGTTAGGGTTTACGTCGTAAGGTCCGTTGTTGTTGAGCTTGGCAAAGTCGACGATTTCATTGCTGTTGGTATCCGAGTAGTAACGCGACTCGTCCCGCAGGCGGATGTCGCCGTCGAAGCTGATACGCGAGACCCAATCCGGAAAGGTGTTGGGCTGGGCCCAGTTTTCCTGTTTGGCGGTCGCCATGACTTCGGCCTTGACCTGATCGCGGATCTGATCACGTACCGCCGCTGGCACGTATTGCACGCGAACATCGCCGGGGACGGCGGCAGGTCCGGCGGCGGCCACGGCTGTCGGCGCGGCGATCGCTGCCTTGCGGGCCTGATCCGCTTCGCTCTGTGCCTGGGCGATCAGCTTGTCGGCCTTGTCCTGTTTCAGAATGCCTTGTTCCACCAGCAGGCGGATCAGATTGATCGTGGCGTTTTCCGAGGGCGCAGGCGCTGCAGCGGCCTGACCGACCAGGGTGGCAATGACCATGCCGACGGCCAGGGATAATCGATTCACGTTGGAAATCATCTGCACACAACTCCTAATTGCAAAACTTGAATTGTTCGATTAACCCGGACGCCGCCCTTGCAGGGACAGGCGCACAGGCAAAGTAATGGAGGCCGGAGGCCGTTCGCTGAGGTGGGGCGCCGCCCGCAATGCCGCGATGACCTGGTTGTCGAGTTCGGGTTTGCCGCTGGACTTGACCAGTTCGACCCGGGTGATCTCGCCGACACTGCTCAGCCACACGTCTGCCTGGAGCGAAAACGCCAGGTTGCGCAGGTCCGGGTTCTCGCGCAGCAAACGCTGGAAGGTAAACGCGAGGAACTGGCTGTAGGTGCCGTTGCCCAGACGTCCGCCACCGGAACCGGCCATGCCACCGCCCTTGCCGACGGGGATACCGCCTTCGCCAGCCTGGGCAGCGGCGTCCATGTCCATCGGCTTGTTCAGGTCATCTGCCGGGGACGGCGGTGCCTCTTCTTCAGGCTTGACCTCTTCGGGCTCGGGTGTCGGTTCGGGTTCGACCATTTTTTCTTCCACGGGGGTTTCCGGTTCAGGCGGTTTTTCCGGGGGCGGTGGCGGTGGTGGCGGCAACGGAATGATGGTCGGCACCTTCGGCGCTTCCCGGCGAATGCCACTCATGTCGTTGGCCCACTGCCACAGGAACCATGCGGCCACGCCGGCGATCAGCAAACCGACGCCCCACTTCACAACGCGCAGGGCTGAGGGCTTGACGGGTGACGGGCGGATGGGAAGTTGAGCAGTCATGGTCAGCCCTGTGTCGGTTTGCCGGTCACCAGACCGACTTGTGACAATTCCAGACGGCGCAGCAGGTCCAGCACCTCGACGACTTTCTGGTACTGCACCGTGGCGTCGCCGCGCACGATGACCGGGAAGTCGGGGTTCTGGGCCTTTTCGATGCGCAAGCGGTCTTCCAGCTCGGCCAGGGTCACCGGGTAAGCGTCGAGAAACACCTGGCCACCTTCGTTGACCGAGATTGCCTTGGTCTTGGCTTCGGACAGCGACACCGAGGCACTGGCCTTGGGCAGGTTGATCTGGATACCCGATACCTGTGCGGTGGCGGTGAGGATGAACATCACCAGCACCACCATCAGCACGTCCACCAGGGGCGTGATGTTGATGCTGTCCACCGCTGCGTCATCGTCATCGTCGTGGGAGGCATTTGCGGAAGCCATATCAGTGCTCCTCAGGCCGGTACGTGGGCGTTGGTGTGATTGCCACGGCGGTGCGCCGACTCACTGAACTGGCTCTCGCCGTGCATCTCCGCCAGTCGAGTGATGAACTCGTCGACAAACACGCGCATGTCGGCGCTGACTTCCTTGTTGCGGGTGATCAGGCGGTTGTAGCCAAACAGTGCGGGGATCGCGACGAACAGGCCCATGGCGGTGGCCAGCAACGCGGCGGCCATGCCGGGAGCGATCGCGTTGATGTTGACGTCGCCCGCCATGGCCGTGCCCAGGAACACCACCATAATCCCCAGCACCGTACCGAGCAGGCCGATGTAGGGGCCGCCGGCAATGGCGTTGGACAGCGTCGAGAGCTTTTCGCCGAGCGCCTGGTTTTCCCGGGTGCGCACGCCGTCCATGGAGCAGCGGATCGCTTCGATCGTGGCCGCCGAGACCGACGAGGTATCAGCGCCCTGCTCCCGGCGGGTACGGATTTCCTTAACCGCCACCAGATACAGGCGCCACAGCGAGGAGTGCTGCAAACGCCGGGCGAGATCCTGGTCGTCGGCGAACATTTCCAGGCGCGTGCCGACCTTGGCGAATTGCTCGCGAAAGCCTTCGTTGGCTGCCGTGACACGGCTGAGCATACGGTTCTTGCGGATCATGATGAACCACGACTGGAACATCATCAGCACCAATACCGCGATGATCACCCAGGCATCTATCGGCACGGCGTTGAACAGGAAACCGAGGCTGCCGAAACCGTAACCCGATTGCTCTTCATCGACGCCATAGGCCACCAGCTTCGATTCGGCGCCCTGTGAGTTAGCGTCAGCCAGCAACTGCGCGGCAGGACGGGCCACCTTGGACAGGCGCAACTCGTCGATGGCGCCGGCAAACGGCAGGTAAGCGCTGGCTGAGAGATCGGCACCGATGGCCATGACCGAGTTGAACGCGGGCATGGCGACCACGAGGCTCGCGGTTTCACGGCCATTGGTGTACAGCGAGACCTTGCTGCCTTCAGCCGTCAGCGCCAGGTGCTGCCACTGACCAGGGTTCAACGCCTGGGTCGACACTGCGCGCTGGCCGTCGATTTCCACGAACGGCATGCCCTGGTTCAAACCGAGCAGCAGGCTGTGTTCGCCTTCGCGGCGGGCCAGCACCAGTTGCTCGCCATTGGCCTGGTCCAGGCGCAGCCAGGCGCTGAAGGTGAACGCGCTGCCCGCGTTGTGCTGCAGCGATGGACTGGCTGGCAGCAACAGCGGCTGGTCACTGAACTGCAACGCACGCCCCATCACCCCGTCGATACTCGAGCCGGTGGCGCTTTGCGCGGTGTTGCCGTAAGCCGTGGTGTCCTTGGCCGGGGTGCCGGTGGCGCCGTCGAAATGGTAGAGCGCGGTGAAGTTGGGCTCGAAGGTCAGTTGACCGTTGCCGGTAGCCGGGGCTTTCTGGTTGCCGTAGTACATCCAGATGTCCTGACGCTGACCGCCCTCGACTTTCGGTACATCGACCCACACCAGGGCCATGCCCATCAGCGCGTCGAAGCTTTCGATCTGGTGGTTGAGCACGGTCTTGTCATCGGCGGCGACAAAACGCAGATCCGCGCCGTCTTCCTTGACGCCGTCGAAGGTGAAGTTGCCGGTGTGCAGGCGCACCAGCAGTGCGGTTCGGCCCAGGGCTTCGTTGATGGCCGCACCTTGGGGCGTGGTGTCCACCGAAATCTGTTTGCGGTAGTGCCAATCGTCCTGCCACCACGCCTGGGCAGTGGCCGGGAGCACGACGCTCAGGCACATCAGGAAAGCGAGAAATATGCGCTGCATGAAAATTACTCCGTAGGTTCAGAATGTCGCTTGCAGGTTGAAATGCAGGCGCGATTCCTGTTTCGAGGTGTTCGGCCCTTCGAGCAACGGGTAGCCCCAATCCAGGCTGCCGGAAAGCCATTTGCTCAAGCTCGCGCGGGTGCCCAGGCCAACGCTGGCCAGCGCGTAATCCGCGTCCTGGTCGGGAAGTTCGTCGCGCAGGTACAACTGGGCGCCTTCGGCGAAGGCGTAGAAGCGCCACTCCTGGACATAGCTGCCGAGGTACTTGGCGAGTGATGGCGAGCGCAGTTCCTGGCTCAACAAATAGCCGTCGTCACCGGTGCGCTCGGCCGCCAGGTAACCGCGCACCGAGGTGGCGCCACCGGCGGAAAATTGCTCGTTCGACACCAGCGGACCGGAGGCAATCTGAAACGACGCCTTGCTCGCGCTCTGCCAGTCATTGCCGAACGTGTAGGTGTAATTGGTATCGCCCTTGAGCACCGCGAAGCTGGGGCTGGCGCGATAGCGCTTGTAGTCGAAGTCTTCGTCGGAGCTGCCATAGCCCAGGAAGCTGCGGGTGCCCGCCACCAGGCTCAATCCGAGGCTCAACTGTGAGCTTTCGGTGTAGCGAAAGCCGTTGTAAGCGAAGGTGAACGGCGCATATTTGAGCGGCACTTTGTCGCTGTCGCCGTCAAAGTCCAGTTGCTCGTCGAAGTCCTTGAAGTCGATGCCGGCCGACAGCGAGTTGGACCAATTGCCGCTGGACGGCAGCGTGTAAATCGCCGATACGCCGTAGGAATGACCCTTGCCCAATACGTTGCTGCCGCCAATGGTGGCCACGTTGCTGTCGGACTGGTAACCGGAAAACTGCACACTCCAGCGCTCGCTGAGCGGCGCACTGTAGGAGCCGGACCAGACCTTGGCGTTGGACGTGTCCTCAGGCGCGGTAAAGAAGGTCAGCGAAACGCTGTGCCCCAACTGCCAAAGGTTGTTGTAGCCGAGGCTCGCGACACTGCGCAGCTTCTCGGTGTCGGCGCTGTAGTCGTTGTTCAGGCCCAGAGTCGCTTGCCACGGATCCTGATCTTCGACCTGCAGGTCCACGTCCATCGTGCCCGGGCGTTGACCCTCGCGCACCAGCGGCATTACTTGACGACCGGGGTTCTTGTTGAGCTGCGCCAGTTCGGTCTGTACCTGGGCGAAGTCCGGCACCCGGCCTTCCTGCAATGCCGGCACGTCGTCGCGGATCTCCACCGGCGAATAGTGCTTGGCACCGACCACCCGCACGCGGCCAACCTTGGTTTCGCTGATTTGCAGGTAGACAATGCCGTCCTCGACTTTCTGCTCAGGCAACTCGACGAACACCGATTGATAACCGCGATCCTGATAGGCCTTCTGCAAGGCATCACGGGCGCCTTCGATATCCTTCAGGTATTTGCCCGGCCCGAGAAACGGGTACACCGCCTCTTCAATGGCACGGGCATCGAGCACGGTGTTGCCGCGCACGAAGTATTCGTTGACGTCCACAGGCTTGGGCGACAAAAGCTCCGCGGTCTGCTCTGCCCATGCCGGCTGCACGCCCGCCGTCACCAGCAGCCAGCCCCATAGCGCCAGCCGTGACTTGAAAAAATGATCCACATCACCCCCTGAATTCGAAATACCGATGACCGTCTGCACTGCGGCAGGCTGGCTCAATTGCTTGTGGTCGAAGTCACTGCGGGCGCGATCAACATGCCGGGCTCGGCAAGGAGGCCCTGCAACAAATCGCGCTGCTCATCGAGCAAGTCATCGATTTGGGGACGCAGCAGCACCAGCGAATGCCCCGGAGGGATGTAGCTGGAGACCTCTTTCAAGGCACCCTGCCAATCTTCCTGAGACACTTTCCAGACCCATGGCGCACCGTAGCGATACACCGAAACCGGCTTCTTGCGCGCGGCTCCGACGATCTTCGACAGACGTTGATCGAGCTCCTGCATCCCTACTTTCGAATAACGTTCCATAGTCCCCATCGCCTCACTCCCGGCTTGCCGCCCCGGCTGGAAAAATCACCTTGCGGCCCCCCTCAAGCACGTCACATAGGCATGACCGGGCTGGCGAAGTGCTACCGAACTTTTGTCATGAAAGCTTCATTTGGAAATTGGGAATCGGGCTGAAAAAAGACTCTTCAAACAACAAGAATCCCTGTGGGAGCCACAGGGAATGGCTCAGTAAGGTGGCGTGATTCGGGAACGAAAAAAAAGGCGACCCGAAGGCCGCCTTGATATTGCGTACGACTGTCTTACAACATCAACTTGCCCCGCTCCTCCTCGGTCAACTGGCCCCGCTCGCGCTCGTCCAGTGTGCCGGCACCGAGCACCTGCACCGGGCTGTTGGGGTTGTAGGCAGGCGTTGGCGCGCGGCTCGCGCCATCGCGATTGGGTGCCAGTTGTTCGGAGCCGAAGCTCAGCACCTGCACGGTAAACACCGAGGCCTGGTTCTTGCGTGCCGCGGCCTGTTGCTGGCGTGACATGTTATCGGCCGCTTGCGTGGCCGACGTGGCCGCGGAGCTTGCCGAGGTGATCGCGCCGGTGTTCACCGACGCCGTTACCGGGACCCCCGACGATTTGCCCTGTACCTGAATGTTCGCCGCGTTGACCACCCGCAAGGCGATGATGTTGATATTGCCCGACACCCGGATCCCCGCCTCGCCGGCATCGATCGTACCCAGTGGTGCGATCAGGTCGATGTCGCCCGGAAGCACTTCGGCAATCGGGTTGAGCGTGGCGATACCGGCACCGGTGCTCGGTACGACCGGCGACAGCGTCACGTTGCCCCAGGTGTCGTAGATACGTTTGGGCGGCGTGAACACCACGGTGGTCTTCGAGCCCCGGCCGGCATTGATATCGCCCCCGGCCGACCAGCCAAGAATACTGCCGCCGAACGTGGTCATGACCCGGCTCTGCCCCAGCAAAATGCTGCCCTGGGAATACAGCTGGATATTGCCCTCGCCCTGGGTCACCACACCCGAGGTGGACGGCGGCGCCGCACCTTCGACACCGAACACCTGGCCACCTCCGGGGGTGAGCATCTGGATATCGCCACCGAACAGCGTCTTGACCCCCGCGCCGCCGTACAAGGTGATGTCGCCGTCGTAGCGGATCGCATTGCCGGCCACGTCGTTGGTCGGGAACAGCTCGGCAATTGCGTTGCGACCGCGCAGGTAACTGCCCTGGCGTGGACCGTTCTCGTCAGAATATTCCAGGCCACCGGCACGCAATTCGGCGAAGTACACCTGCCGCGCGAACACCGCCTGCTCGTAACTCGGCAATGCGGCGTAGAATGCACGCGCCTGCTCTTCGTTGCCGCTGAAACCGTAGCCCAGGGTCAGCCACGACAGCAGCTCTTCACTGTAGGTCTTGACCACCTTGCCCGGTTGCGCGGCCAATGACGTGCCGGTGACGGCGAGGTTTTTCGGATCCAGGTAACGGTCGATGAAGCGCGAGTAATCCAGCCCTTCCGCCCCAACGCCGGCCTGCAACACCAGGCTTGCACCCGGACGGCTATCCCCTGCGCGAATGGGTCCGATACTGGTGATACTGGCGCGGTCTTCCATCAGGATGTTGCGCCCGGCGGTGATTTCCAGGGTGCCGGGGCCGCCGATGTCGAAGCTGCTGTAGAGAATGTCGCGGCCAGCGGAGACACGTGAGACGTCGTTTGCGTTGTTGTGGATGAACAGGTTGCCGGTGGCGACGAAATTCGAACCCAAACCTTCTCCTGCAATTCGAACGGGCTGCCCCAAGGTTGTACCGGATGCAACAATATCGCGGCCCGCCAACATCCAGACCGGTCCGGCGGCTTCGTACCAGGTACGCTTCGTGATCGAGTTAAAAAGAGTCTCACCACTACGAACGCCAACCAGATCTCCCGTCAGCGCATAAAACCGCGCAGGTGCCTGAATGCTACTCAGACCTGAGTAGCTATCGGCGCCAAATGCGAACAATGGATAACGACGGTTTTGGCCGGCAGTGATACCGTCGACGCCACTGTTCGACATCAGTGTACGGATATTCCCTCCGTTTCTGGCATAGCCATTGAAGGCTGGAGCAAATGGCGTGGCTATGGACAACGGGCTGGCGCCAGACTGGTTGATTGCATAACCGCCGGCGTAAATGGAATCGCCTGCGAGCAGCTCAAGCTGTCCTGAAGTCGATGGTGCGAGCAGCAACGAGTAGGAAATGCCCGGAGCGACAGAAGATCCATTGAGATAGCCAGCGGACGGGCCAAAATAGATAGAACCTTGCCCGGCTACCGCACGCAGGATTGAGGGCACCACGAAGCGACCGTCCGTGGGTGAAATATTGCTCCCGGCAGGGATGGTGTCATTCAACGTTTCCGCCATCAAGGTACTCGGAGCGAGGTTACCTCCTGCAGAAAACAGGTCAATGGCGGTGTGATCAGTCCACAAGGAGAAACCAGTCAAACCACCACCGGCATGCACTATCCCGTCTGGTGTAGTGAACGCAGTGGAGTTCTGCAATGGCACCCGACCTGCGTCTGCCGCGCCACCCAGGACCAGATCGCCTCGGGTATTGAGGCGCATGCCCGAATCCCCTGGAATCAGGACCAAGCCGCCGGTGGCAGCGCTGGTGGTAGAGGTGAACGGGTCGTAGCCGCGGACTTCGCGCAGGTCCTGATCACCGGCATTCGAGCCGTAATGCAATCGCACTGCGCCCGCCGCTGATGCAGTCAATTGCGCGGCGCCGCGCAGGTTGATCAGCGCTCCCTGCAGATCGTGATGCGGAGTACTTACCCCGGCCGCGCTCGCTCCGGCGTGGGGTGACGGGTTGAGCGAGCCACCGATGCGAATGTCCATGTCACCGCCACCGGTCAATTGCAGGCTGCCGTCGCTTCCTACGCGCCCGGTGCTGGCAACAGCAACAATCAGCCCTTGGCTTCGTGGAGCTACATTATCGCCGCCAAATGACCCCATGGGTCTGAGCATGCCGCTATCATCACCCGCCCGAAGGCTGATGTTGCCGCCCCCTAGCGTGCCGAAACCGGTGAATCCCACCAGATAAGGTGCAGGATCGGGAGTATTCCCGAAATTTACCCCGGCAAGAGGCTCGTTTGCATAGCTGCCAAAATTGATCCACCACGCAGTTGGCACGTCATTGTTTCCCGTCCCCTGCCGCCACAGCCAATTACCTACAGCGACGCTTGGTTTTTGCTGACGTTGTCCGGTTTGACCAGCAAGCTTGCTTCCAACACTATCACCGGACACTGCCCCCCCCGCATTGATGGTCAGGTTACCGCCCATCTGCGGGAACCAGGCCTGATACAGGCTATCGCTGCCGCCATTGACCCATTTCTCATAATCGCTGCCAGCGCTGCCCAGCACCGATCCATCGTCCGAAATGCGCCCGCGGGGCTGGTTGTAACGTGGGTCGATATTGCTCGACTGAGTGCCGGCGGTGTACACGCCGAAGGGTGAGTCCATGCTCAGGTTACCGGCAGCGATCAGGTCCAGATCGCCGGTGCCGGTTCGCAGTACACTGAACATTTGGGTATGGGTATTGACTTCGGTGCCTGGTTTCGTTTCAACGCAAAGTGCCGGGTCGAAGTTAACGCACCAGCCTTCAACGTCATCAACAGGTGCGTAGTCAGGCATGCCCATGTAGTTTCCAGGCGCCCAAGTCCAGCGAGCCATGGGTTCACAGAGGCTTGGATCTTCGTCACAAATATACAAGTCGCCCTCCGTTACAGGTTGGAAAGCAGGGAATCCGTAGTAGTTGCCCTCACTCCACACCAGCTGTGCCACCTTGACTTCTACTTTCAAACCGTAGTGAGTATCGGCCAATCGTAAGGTGCCGTCAGCGGTCACCGGTTTTACCGCTCGACTGTCCGCTGCCTCCAGATCCGCCCCCGCGACTACCCGCATCGACCAGGACGCACTGCCCGACGGCAACATGCTCGCCACCGCCCAGTTGCGCCCCTGCTGAGTACCGCTCAAAGGACGCAAATCGATATAGGCTGTGCCATCGGCGAGCTTCACATCCGTCATCGACGGAATCAGCGAACCACGCAACAGCGCCAGCGAACCACTAAGCGTCACACCCACATTCGCGCCGTCTAAAACAGTACTTGGCAGCGGCACACCTTTGGGCCAGAGCATGGCTTGCATCGCAGTGGTTCGATTCAACCGCGTACCCGCGCCGAGACGAGCGCCCACCGGCAACGTGACGTCAGCCCCCATCAATGTGCCAGCGGCGTACAACAGATTGCCCGCCGCGTCATGCACCGCGCCCGCCAACACCGTGCCGGCACTAAACGTGTATGCCTCGGCCAGCACGGCCTGGGCTGGCAATAGCGTGCCACTGGCCAGTGTGGCGGCCTGGATCGGCAGGTCATAGTTCAAGGCGACACCGACCGGATACCGGGTGCCGTCGGCGAGGGTCACACCCGCGCCCGGCACGATCAAGTCGCCGCCGAACGGCTGCACGCCGGCTACCAGCTTCCAGCCAGTGTCATCCACAGTTTCCGGTGGAGGCGCAAAACCATCGTTGATGCTGCCGTAAATATCCAGGTTGCCACCGGCACGAATCACCAGGCTACCGGACTCGCCGGAACCGTAGACCGAGGTCTTCTGCGTGTGCGGATTGAGGCTCGCGTAGCGGTAGCCGGACAGGTCCAGATCGCCCTGCACCACCAGGTCGCCATCGGCGGTTTTGCTGGCGATTTCCACTCCGGGACGCAGGTGGAATGCGTCCGCATAGGTGGCGTTGTTCAGGCCCGCCAGTTTGCGTTGCAGCAAATCGGCGTTGGCCAGGGCGGCGTTGATGAACGTGGTGCTGTCGAGGTGAATGCCGTCCAGATAAGCCTGGTCAATGACCTGATACGGACGACCGCTGGCCGCCGGGTCGGTACCGTCGGCGGCATCGATATAGCGTCGGGTGGCGTTGAGCCCGATGGAGCGTGCGCCCTGAATGTTCAGCGCGCCGGTCGCATCAATGGCGATATCGCCCGCCCCCAGTCGCGGTGCGTTGAGCTCCAGCGTGCCAAGCGAACGACCATCGTGCTGTCCCGGCAAGTTGCCGATGGCCACGTCGGTGCCGTGACGCAGATCGATCCGCGCACCGGAGGCCAGTGTCAGCAGGCCATCGCCGGAGTTGAGTTCAACCATCGCCCGGTTCGGCGCATCGATGATCTTGCCGTAGCTGTCGACCCGCAGCATGCGGCCGTGGGCATCGAGCGCCGCGCCGCCGGCCACGGTCAGGCCATTTTTGCCCGACAAGCGAATGCTGCCGACCCGCTCGCCACTGGCATCGATCAGGCCTACGACGGTGAGGCTGCCGTTGTCCACCGATACATTGATTTCACCGGCGTTGAGCCCGTCGCCGATCACCAGGTTGCCCTGCTTGAGCTGGAAGCTGCGGCTGCCGAACACCTGCCCAGCGTTCAAGCGCTGGTTGAGTGCGGCGAATTCCCCGTTCAGGTCAGCGCTGCTGCCCAGGCGCTGTGCACGAATGTCTACACCCCCAGCCTTGTACGGCACCCAAGTGCCGCCCGCGTCGTAATAACCACTGCTGCTGCCGAGGATTTCACCTTGTAGATCCACAACCCCGGCGCCCGCCGCCAAGGCCACGGCGCTCAGGTTACCGGCCTGATTGTTGACTGCCGACAGGTCGATGCGCGAACCGGCCGCCTGGCGAATATTGCCGTTGCTGCTGTACAGCGCCACATCGCCGCCCCAGCTGTATTTCTTCACGTCGTTGAACGGCAGCGTGCGCCCGGCCAGGTCGAGCTCGGCGTTACGGGTCAGCGTGACATCGTCCTCGGCCTTCACCGTCAGTTTGCCGCTGGCCAGGGCAATGCGGCCGTCGACGATCACGTTGCGCGCTTCCAGGCTCAATTCCGCGCCCAGGGCATCGGCGACAGCGGTATGGTCGCCCATTGGCGAGCTCAGGGTCAGGCTGGTGCCCGCCTTGAGCAGGTTGACCGAGCCGGCTTCGCCAGTGAGCAGCGGCGTACGCAGGTTGAGGTTGCCGCCGCTGTAGGCGTAGCCCTTGATCGGATCGTACGCGCCCTGCTGCTCGTAAACCGCCAGGCTGCCCTTGTGGTTGGCGGTGATGCGTTCGCTGGCGTTGAGGTTGACGTTGGCAAAACCCAAGGCCATCCGGTTGTTCTGGTCCTGACCATTGGGTTGCGGGTTTGGGCCGTAGCCGAACTCGATGCGTTGTGCCTGGATATCCAACGTGCCATGGCCGGTACCGGCGCCACCGTTGACCACGGCGCCAGGGGATTGGGTCGCGCCGTTCCAGATCAGGTTCTTGGTGCGAATGGTCGCCACATCATTGGCATCGCCCAGGCCGTAAATGGCCGGGGTGACCAACACCAGGTTTTCCAGACGGCTCTTGCCAGTCTCCGCGTCCAGGGTGTCGAGCGTGACCCCGCCGATGAAGTTGAACGAGTCGCGGGTGGTGAGGCTCAGGGTTTCCAAGGCTGGCGCGCCGAATTGGGTATCGCCACGTAACAAGCGATCGAGCACGCTCTGGTTCAGGACCAGGCCCGCCGGCAAACGGCTGCCCGCCGCCGCGAGCGCCTCGGCACTGCCAGCGTTCACCGAGCCCACGGCCAGGGCCAGGTGACGAGTACCGAAACGCACCGCTTCGCCCATTTCGAACCGGTTGTCCGTGGCAGCCGTGATGCTGCCGCTGGAATAGAGCAATGAAGGGTTGATGCAACCGTGCGCGGGACAAGTACCAATCCGAATACTGCCCGCTCCTGCAGTACCGACGGCCGCGTCCGGCGCCAACACATTGGTCCAGCCGTTGGACGCCATCAGCAGGCTGGCTTGCCCTGGCTGATAGATGAAACCCGCCGTTGAATCGTAGGGCACGTTGCCGCGACCCAGGGTATTGATGCCCGCCCCGGATTCGATAGTGATGCCGCCAGCTACGCCAGTGGTCCACAGGATGACTTCAGGCGCCGAGAGCATCGCACCTTCGCGCAGGGTAATGTTCCTGGTATTGCCGCTGAATTGAATGAAGTTGCCGCCCATGTCGTATTGCACTTTCGGCGTCGCACCGATGGTCAAGCGACCGGCCTCCAGGTTGTTGAGGTCGTTCGCATAAAGCGAGATACCGTCGAAGCCTTGGGTTCGGGAGGCACCAGCCCCCAGCACTTCAAAAGCTGTGCCCCTCACTGCGACTGTTCCCAGTGCACCTCCCCCGGCGGCGTCGAATAACGCCTTGCCTTTGAAATCCAGGGCAATATCGCGATCACTGTTCTGAAAGGACAGGGTCAGCGATTTGCCATCAAGGGTGGTCTGCCCGCGTGGCACACCACGACGTGCCGCGTCGCTGTAGACGAACTGGTTGAAACTGGTTTCGTTGTACTGGGAATAGCGGCGCAGTACATCGGCCGAGGTCAGGATGACCTGAGTGGCAAGGTTGTCGTGCAGCCCGCTATTGGCAATCGACATTTGCCCGGCGCTGGTCCAGGAACCGTTGCGCATTTTCAGCGCGCCAGTTGCTGCGCTTGCCATCGCCTGGCCGTTGACTTCGACCCGGAAGGCGCCGGGCAGCAAGGCGAACGTGGACGGCAACAGAGTGTACGTACCCGCCGGCAGACCAGGAACGCCGGCGCCGATGGTGATCTGCTGGCCGATACGCGGATCACTGGCACCCGCCTCACCGAACATTGGTGCATAAAGGCTTTGATTGCCTGGAACGATAGCGTACACCGGATTGGTACCGAGACCCGGAAGGCTGAACGTGCCATCGGCGGCATTGCGTACCAGCGGATTGAAACGTGCGTCGGTGGAGCCGCCACGTCCGGAGACAAACCCGGCCCCGCGCAAATCCCCACCGCCCGACAGGTCGATAAGAGAACCTGTTTGCGCCTCGGTGTAATGGGAAGCCAGGATCACGCCGGTTGATTCGTTCGCAATCCCTTTCAACACCAGAGGCAGGCCGTTGAAACGGTAGTCAGTGTCATCGGTTGTGCCGCCGTAGGGCATGAGCAATCCGGCGCCGCTCACTGAGGTCACGCTACCCGGCAAGAGGCGAATGGTACGGGTATCACCAATTTCACTGACAGAGCCCACTTTGATCAGGCCCAATGGCGCACGAATAACCCCACCCTGTTCGATGTTGTCGGCGAACAATTGAAGCGTACCGAAGACCGAATACGGCGGCGCCGCTGGGGCCGAACCATGGCTGCTGAAACTCAATGTATGACCCGGCTGAATTCCCCCCCCCGTCAATGCTGTGCCCTGGTAACCCACGCGCAACTCGGCCCAGACTCGTGTAGCCGGATAGATTTGTGCGGCGCTAAGATGCAGGTCGCCCGCCGTCCAGACGGTGGAACTCGCTTGTGTATCGGGTTTTCCGAGAAAGCGGATGTCACCGGCGCTGTCGAGTGTCACAAGCTCAAAGCTGCGACGGTTGTACAACTTATCCGGTCCACTCAGTTGTCTAAGGGCCCCACTGGCACCGAACGAGAGGTTGTTGCCCAGGTCGAGCAAGTTCGCCGTGGCGCTCAATCGCGAGGCAGATACCCTATCGGTCGCACTATTGAGCAGCCTTGGGCCGTAGCCAGATTGTCCGTCGTAGAACCCGATGCCGGAAAGACGCATGTAGGAAGCGGCCAGATTAATGCGTGCAGCATCTTTGGAACCTTCTGCCATCGACAATGAACCCGCGAATAAACTCAGGCTCTGGTTCATGCGCAGGTCGACATCACCGTCGAAAGTCAGCAAGCCATGGCTGAACAGGCTCAGGTTGTCAAAACCGCCAGTCATCAGTTTGTCAGCGCTCAATCGGGTATAGCCGTAGTTCAGCAGCGAAGCGGTCTCACCCGGCTGCAACTCAGTCGGTAACAGCTTGCCATCCGGCCCTTGGCCGATGATCATTTCCCTCGCTACCCGGACATCGCTGCCTGCGAGACTATCGCGGTATAGCGGCGAATCAAGAATGACTTCCAACTGCCCTCCGGCAGCTCCCGCCCCACCAGAATTGGCGCGCAGGCTGCCATCAATAAACAGACCGTTGTACGAACTCAAGGTGATTCGCCCACCATCGGTGGCAACCCGGGTCGCCCCCCTTCCTTCGACATCCAGGACTGCCTGGGTCCCGGACGCCTCAAGACGCGCACCTGGGCGCACAATCACATACGCATCAGCCGAAGTCGCGGTGGCCTTCTTCGCATTGATCTCGCCGCCAATAATGATACTGCCGCCCTTGCCTACGACACCGTAAACCCTACCTAGCGAATCAACGGCGGTTGTTGCACGACCGGCCACATCCAATACTGCGTGATCACCAATCCAGATCGAACGGTTGTGCACCTTGGGATCGGCCAACTGCGGGGTCTTTTCAGCATCGGTCAAACCAAACTGCTGCTGGCGCATGTCGATGGTACCGCCCCAGGCGTTGAGTTCACCGTCGACTGTAATCTGTCCGGCACTGCGCAGGTTGATGCGCTGACCGGGGTCGACACTGATGCGTGAACCCAGGCTGATGGTCAAGGTACTGTTGGCCGGGTCCATCTGGTTGACCTCACTGCTACCCGCCTGCAGTGACAGACTCGCGCCGCCGCGTTGAGTCAGTACACCCTTGACCGGGTTCTCCTGAAACAGCGCAGGCGTCCAAAACTCCAGCGCCGTCGTCGGATCGGCCCCTCCAGGCTGGTTCGATGCCGAATCAGAGAAGCGGTAAACCGGCATCGACACGTCCATCACCGCGTCGTCCGCCACTTGCAAGGTCGTCAGGCCGATGACGTTGTAGGCCGAGAAGCCCTTGTTGAACGTATCCGCTGCCAGCTTCAGGGTGTGAGCCGCAACGGGACCGCTGGCATCGCCGATCAGCACCTTGTTGGCCTGGATCTTCAGGGTGCCGCCGCCCGTGACGCCATAGCCGCGCACTTCGCCGTCCATGACCAGTTGCGATTGACCCGGCACCCGCTCCGCGCTGGACTCGAGGGTGACGTCACCGCCCTTGCCGCCCCGGGTCTTGCCGTTGCTCAATACTGCACCGCCGGACGACACGTCGATGACGCTGCCGCTGGCCAGGTTGATGTCGCCAGTGCTGCGGATCGTCACCACACCACCGTTGAGATAGGCCAGGCTGTTGGCGTCGGTCAGGTCGGTGCGCAAGTTGGCCCACACGCCACGGGTGTCCAGATGCACGCCTTCGGCCACGGTCACCCCTGACGGCGGCAGGCTGGCTGCCGCCACACCCCGACCCAGATTCAGGCTACCGCCGCGCGCGGTCAGGTCCGCCTTGACCCGCACATCCTGACCGAACAATGAAATATCGCCACCGGTAGCAACGGTCACGGCTTCGTCGACGTCGACGGTGCCCTTGGCCGCGACCTTCAACGCCCCTAGGGCGAAACCATTGACCATGTCGTTATCAAGGAACAACTTGCCCTTGCGGTCAGCCGACACCGCACCGGTCAACCCCTGGTCGTTGCCATCGGCGGGACGCTCACCGCCGATCTGCACCTGATCCATCACCGCTTCATGGGCGTATATCAAACCGTTGGCGGTGGCCGACCAACTGGGGAGGTAACTGCCGACGATCAACTGTGCCCGTCGCGCCCTGGCGGTCTGGGCCTGGGCATAACCGTCGAGGCCGGCGCGGGGTGCCTGGATCTGACGCTCACCCTGGAACACCTCACCGAGCAACTGGCCATCCAGCACCGCATTGTTGGTGGCGATCACCAGTTGCCCGGCATCGCGGCCCACGGTGTAGCCGGACTCGGCGCGCCGTCTCGGGGCAATCAGCGGGTTGTGGTAGTAACTGGTCTGGCCCCAGCGTTCGCTGCTGTCTTCATAACCTTTGTAGAGCCCGGTGTAGAGCATGTCGCCGGGCGCGCGCGACACTTCATACAAGCGCCCATCAGCGCCACGCAGCCAGCTCTGGCGGATGAAACCGCTCTGTACATCGAGGGTGCCGCCGGACAGATTGATCAGCGAGCCCTTCTCGGTCACCACGTCATTGCCGGTGAAACTCACCGTGCCGCCCTGGGCCATCCATTCGCCAATGGTGTGGCCCTGGGTGCCGAGGTAACCGCCCACTTCCAGCAAACCGCCGGCGGTGTACCAACGATCGGTAGCGTAGCCATTGGTGCCGGCCGGGACGAAGATCAGTTCGCGGACATCGACCCACACGTCGTTGTTACTGAGTTTGCCTTCATTGCGGTTGACCGACGAATCGCGCTGCTCGTTGCCCTGCACGTTGATCTTGATGTTGTTGGCTTCCATCGCCACCTTGACGCCCAGCGACCCGGACACATCGATTAATGCGCCATTGCGCACCAGGCTGCGCAGCCCCGCCGCCACGGCGACCTGACCGCCGGTGGCGAGGGTGATCGAACCGTCCTGGAACTCCACGGTGCCGCCGCTGCCGATGTCGATGTGCGACTGGTCGCTGCGGATACGGTTGTTCAAAGTCACGCCGGTCTGCGCGGCGTCGTATTGACTGTTCAAGGCCGTGAGATCGCTGCTGTCGAGCATGATCGCACTGACGCTGCCTTGGCCCAGGGTCACGCTGCCAGTGGTGTCGGTCGACGGGTTGAGCAAATGAAGGGTGCCGCGGGTGTTGACTGAAGTGCTGGCCAGCAACACGCCATTTTGCACCACCTCATGACCGGTCATGGTGATGTCGCCGGTCGAGGCCTGGATCAACCCATTGTTGCTGACCTTGCCCGAACCGCCTGCCTTGAAGCCCGGAATCACTTCGTTGCCGAAGGTGGTGGAGAAACCATTGCCTTCGGTGCCCGAACCCTTGCGGATGTAGAAGCGGTCACCGGCACCGAGCACGGTCTGGCCCTTGGCGGTGCTGATGGTGCCGGCGTTTTCCACCTCATTACCGAGCAGCAGCACGTAACCACCGGAATCGGTGGACAGCTTCGGCGTGTGGGTTTCGATGCGCGCGCCGCGTTCCACCAGCACCTTGCCGGCGGCATCGGTGAAGGTCGGCTGGCTGCCGGTGCTGTCGTAATACAGGCCACGGTCACGGAACTGCACATCGCTGATGTTGGTCGCCGCCGCCACCAGGTTGCGCACGTTGACCTGGCTGGTGCCGCTGAACACGATGCCGTTGCGGTTGATCAGCATCACCGTGCCGTCGCCCTTGATCTGGCCCTGGATCTGGCTCGCCCGGGCGCTTGGGTCGTTGACCCGGTTGAGCACCGCCCAGTTCGATTGCTGGGCGAACTCGACAGTGGTGTCGCGCCCGACGTTGAAGGTTTCCCAGTTGAGAATCGCCTTGTCGGCAGTCTGCTCGATCTTCACCGTGGTCCTGCCACCGGACTGGGTCTGCTGTGGCCCCTTGGCGTTCTCCCAGCCCTGTGTCAGCCCGGTGTCGACCTTCAAACCGCCCTCGCCCAGGCCATTGGGCACGAACTGCACCGTGCCGAATGCCGATGCGCGCCCAGCGGCTTGTGCGGCCTGCTGCGCGGCGATGGCCGCCACGGTGTTGTTGAGCGTCTGCACCGAGCGTGCCAGCTGCTGCCGGGCCCGCTGCTGCTGCGCCAGTGGCGGGGGCATGCCCGGCAAGCCATTCGACGGCCGCGATGCCGCCTGCTGCACCACGCCCTTGGCGGCAAACCAGTTCGAGCTGAACGCCGTTGCCGCCTCGGCACTGCCGGCCACCAGGCACAGCGCAATCGCCTGGGCCAATGGCTTGAGCAACCACTGCGCCGGGGCCAGCGCAGGCGTGGTGTCACGGCGGACAGACAGAGAATGGGTATTGCGACGAGCTTGGCGAACGAGCATCACTACCAGGTCCTTTTTCAATTGGCGCAAGAGGCCGCAGGCCGAGTAGAACCTGCTGTTACGTCATAGGCGGTTGGCGAGAGGTGCGACCGAACGGATGTCACACAAACTTCACGAATGGCGTGTAGCCAAAAAAAATGGCAGCCCAAAAACGGGGCTGCCATCGGTGCGTCAGATCAAAACGACAGGATTACAAAGGCAGCGGCTCACGACCTTTACCGTTGCAGACGTTGGTGTTGTTGATATCGAGGTTTTTGCCGGAGGTGTTGGTGATGAAGTTGGCGGTCACGGCGTTTTTCCAGTGAAATCAGCCTGACCCGACAAACACCCCAAGGGGTCGAGAAATACCGGCAGGTGTTGGGGCCTTTGGAGTGAACGACTCGAAGCACCTGTCTTAACTCAGCACCACCACCCCACCCGGCAATTCAGTGCACTTGACCCCGTAGGCATCACGAATCATCAACGCGACCCCGGCCAGTTGATCCAGGTTGAACCGCGCCTGGACCTTGCGTTTGCCCAATTCACTGTTAAGCAACAACAACATGCCGGGACGGTAGCGGTTGATTTCGTCAATGACCGACGCCAGCGTCGCGTCGTTGAACACCAGCACCTGTTGACGCCAGGCAATGACCGCTGATGTATCGACGGCTTGCGGGGCGCCGACCTGTTGGGCGTTGTAGGTCAGTTGCTGGCCGGATTGCAGGGAGATGCTGCGGCCCGACACATCCACCTGCAAGGCGCCGTCCAGGCACGTGACGCACACGTTCTGATCGGTGTTGCGCACGTTGAACCTGGCCTGGCTGGCGACGAGCCAACCTGGCCCGGCCTGAACCTTGAGTGACGCCTGAGTTCGCGTCAGGACTTCGACTTCACCGCTGACCAACTCGAACGCCTGATTGCCATCGGTACCGGTGCGGCGATTGATTCGGGTCTGGGTGTTGAGTTCCAGACTGACGCCATCCGCCAGCATCACTTGCCGCTGCTCGCCGACTTCAGTGATGTAGTCCGCACCCAACCCGGAAAAACCGCCGGGCACGGTCGAACGGATCAGGAAGAACGCGGCGGATGCGGCAATGGCACCCCCCAGGAACGCCCGACGCCCCAGGTGTCGAGGCGCGTTCGCCTGTTCGACAGCCGGCCGCAGTTGTTGCCATAACCGCTTTGCCTGCTCGAATGCCTGGGCATGCTCGGGGCTTTGCGCGCACCATTCGCGCAGCGCTCGGGCATCGGCGACAGTCGCCCGGCCGGAGGTCAGCAGCACCAGCCAGTTCCGGGCTTCAGAGGTGAGCCGGTCCTGAGAGGCTGGCTCAGGCGATGGAAAACGGAAAATGTTCAAGCGCGGGGATACTCACGGATTAATCTGGACTCTTTCAATTAGACGGTTTTCCCGCGCCGGGACCGAACCGCTGAATGAATTTTCTTTCCAGGCGCCCGGCACAATGGGTCAAAGCAGCTTTGACTTCCTTCTCGACCATCCGGGTCGAGATCCCGAAACGCTGGGAGATTTCCAGGTGTGGCGCCTCTTCCAGGCGTGCAGCGATGAAAATCTTGCGCCGACGAGCGGGCAATTCGTACAGGGCATTGAGCAGCAACTGAATTTCCTTTTGCCCACCGACAACCCGGGCAGGATCGAGTGCTTCATCGGAAACCTGCAACAGCTCGTCCACCTCGCTGCCGGTCAGCAAGCGTGCGTCCGATTGGCGTCGGTCAGCCGCGATATTGAGGGCCATGCGATACAGATAAGCATTGGGCTGGGTAATGTTCGGCAGATCTTCCATGCGGTCAACCCGCAAGTACGTTTCATGCAGGACGTCATTGGCCAGATCTTCCGAGCCAAGGCGTCGGCGCAGGCGCGCCTTGAAATCGTCATACGAGGCCACGAACAACGTGACCATCGAACCTTTGCCGGTGTCTTTCATCCCCCGGAAACTCCCTTCCCATTTGAGCATTCCATGCGTTTACCTGATGACTCCGGTAGCAGTAGCAAAGTGACCGGCTGACTGAGCGAGCTCGGCGTCGGACGTTCGATGTCCAGGTTACGTAGACTTTCCACCAGCGCGGCGTCTCGCTTGAAATCACCGGTAGAACTGACCAGTCGACTGTGCTGCACAACGCCGTCGCGGCCGATCCACAGTTGCAGCAAAGCGCGAAAGCTGCCTGGCCGGATCAAGGGTGAACGGCACAGGCTGCGCTCGATCGCCGCTTGAACCGAAGTCGCATAGCTACTGCCGGCAAGCGACGCACTGCTGCTTGCCGGCCCCGCAATGGAAGACACCTCGGCCACTTGCAAAGTGAAGGCATCCGCACGGGCATACCTGGCCATGAGTCCACTGCCACTGAGCATCCGGGTCAATGCATCGGTTGCGCTCAACCGCCCCTTGACAGCAATTGAACGCCGGCCGCGAGTCAACTGGTGATCCACCAGCACAGCCATGCCGGTCGAGCGGCTGAACCACTCCAGTGCACTGCCCAGTTCCTGGGCCGGAATATCCAGATCCGCAGGCGCACGCGCATCAACCGGGTCGGCAATCACGGCGGACGCTTGCAACCAGAACAGCAATGCCAGACATGCCTGGCGAACCTGTATCGATGAACTCTGGTGCGCTTCCCTCGCTTTGCCTCGCTGCACGGCTGACCTACCCCTGAAAAACGTCATCCTGATGGCTGTTTATGAACCTGATGTGACGGGCGGTGCAAAAAAACCATCACGAGACGTTAAACCGCAGTGCATTAGACTCGAACCCATGCGCGGCCCGTTCAGGGCCGGCAAGGAGGCCTTCAATGAAATACTTTGTGAGCGTTGCGGCGGGCGTGTTGCTGATGACCGGGTTGTCACTGGCCCGGGCCGAAGAAACGAAGGGGTGCGTCGAAGTCTCGGTCGATGGCTACAAGGCGCCAGACTACAAGTGCCTGAGCCAGCAAATGGGCAACAACCCCGAAGGGGCCGCTGCAGCACAGAAAAATCAGCAAGGCATCAATGTTCCGATCAACAAGCGCCCGGCAAACCAGATCGGCCTGGCGACCCCCGCCGCCACTAGCACGCGCATGGGGAACACCTTCGGCACGTCGGTAAAACCGCAACGACCCGCGCCTTCGAACGTGACGTCACCCTTGCTGATCGGCAAATAACCGGATCAGGCACTGGGCGTTTGCCGAAAACTCACGGCCAGTCGATTCCAGCTGTTGATGGTAGTGACAGCGATGGTCAAGTCGACCATCTCGCCTTCATTGAACTGCTCCCGGGCCTGGGCGTAGACGTCGTCCGGCACATGGCTTTCAGAGAGCAGAGTGACTGCTTCGGTCCAGGCCAGCGCGGCGCGTTCGCGTGGGTTGAAGAAGCCGCTGTCGCGCCAGACCACGATTGAATACAGGCGCCGGTCCGTCTCGCCGAGGCGCCGCGCATCTACGGAGTGCATGTCAGTGCAGAACGCGCAGCCATTGAGCTGCGAAGCGCGGATCTTGATCAGGTGCAACAGCGCCGGTTCGATACTCAGGTTGCTGGTCAGCGCCTCCATGGCAATCATGGCTTTCATCGCCTTGGGCGACGCGCTGTAGTAATCCAGACGGGAATTCATGGCGTGCCTCGTGCATCGATTGAAGCGTTCACGGTAGGCGCTGAGCCCCTCGCATTACAGATCCAATTCGGCGAATTACCACTGCACCACCCGCAGCAGGCCAATCCACGGTTTTTCCGCCACGCAACTTCTGCGCAGCCGCGCTTGCGGGTAATCTGGCGCGACGCACACGCGCCCACCCGCCCAGGAGCCTCGCCGGTATGGAACTTCATGTTGTCATCAACGGCCGCAAGGACCTGGCAGGCCAGTTGTACAACCAATTGCGCAGCGCTATCGAATCCGGCCGTCTGGCCGCCGGGACGCAGCTCCCACCCAGTCGTTTGCTGGCCGGGCAACTGGGCATTTCGCGCAAGACCATTTCCGACACCTACGCGCAACTGACCTATGAGAATTTCCTCACCGGTGTGATCGGCAAAGGCACTTACGTCAACGCCCGGCCCGCCAAAGCGTTGCCCAAGCAAAGCCATTCGCAACTGGCGAGCGCTGAAGTCATTGAGTCATGGCGCAAGATGCCGGTGTTTCTGAACCACCCGACCCTGGAAGGCTCGCTGCGTTATGACTTCATCGGCGGGGCCACCAGCAAAGGCCAGTTTCCGCAGGATGACTGGCGGCGCTGCACCTCTCACGCCTTGCGCCAGATGGGCGGTTCCAAGGGTTTCTACAGCTTGTCCGAAGGCCTGCCGGCGCTGCGCAATGCGATCGCCCGGCACATCGCGTTTTCCCGTGGGGTGATTTGTCAGGATGAAGACGTTGTGGTGTGCAACGGCGCGCAACAGGCGCTGGACCTGATCTCCCGCGTGATGACCTGCCCCGGCAGCATCGTCGCCATGGAAGACCCCGGTTACCCACCCGCGCGCCTGTTGTTCGGTAGCCACGGTGCCACGGTGATCGGCGTACCGGTCGATGCCGAGGGGATCGTGGTCGACAAAATCCCCTTGGGCACGCGGCTGATTTACGTCACGCCATCGCATCAGTTTCCCCTCGGCATGCCGATGAGTCAGGCGCGCCGGGTGGCACTGCTGGAACGCGCGTATGAGTTGGGCGCGATCATCATCGAGGACGATTACGACAGCGAATTCCGCTATGAAGGCCGGCCCACCGACTCACTGCAAAGCATGGATGAGCGCGGAATCGTCGCTTACGTGGGGACCTTCTCGAAAACCCTGCTTCCGGAGTTGCGCCTTGGTTACGCGATTTTGCCACCGGCGATTCTCGACGCCGTGATCCGGGCCAAGCAACTCACCGACCGGCATACCTCCACGCTGCCGCAATGGGCGCTGGCCAAGTTCATCGCCGAAGGCTGTCTGCTCAAACATATCCGGCGCTGCCACGCGATCTATGCCGGGCGTCGGGAACGCCTTCTCACGCGTGTCTCGGGAGACCTGTCGCCCTGGTTCGACGCTATCCCGAGCACGGCGGGCTTCCACATGGTGCTGATGGCAAAAGTACCAATGGATATGCCGTTGGTGATCGAATTGGCGAAAAAAGTCGAGGTCGGACTGTACTCCATCGACATCTTTTACGATCAGCAAACGCCGCGCGCCGGGCTTCTCATGGGGTTTGGCGCCATTGAAACCCTGGACATAGATACCGCTCTGGACCGCTTGCGGGACATCTTGCAGCAAGTCGCCTGACGGATTGGTCTGGGTTTTTATCCGGCGATTGGCTATTGGCGGTCCGCAGGTGCAGGCCTATCCTGCCTAGGCGTTATCCCTCAATGAGCAGGATTCGTCCGGCCTGATTCAGGAGTGTGAGCAATGTCCAACGAAGTGATCAACACCGTAAGGGTACAGGCCGCCGCCGGCCGCTCGGATGAGCTGGGTAAGCAACTGCAAAAGATTGTCGAAACCCTGCGCGAACTACCGGGCTGCGATTCCTATATGGTCGACCGCTGCCCCGAGGACAGCAACCGCTGGAACGTCAGCGCCCGCTGGCAATCGGAAGCGGCCATGCACATGCATTTCAATTGCCCTGAAGTTCAAGGCTTTATCAGCCTGATCGATAACCAGTTGGCGAATGTCGTGGATTTCAACAGTTTTCCGATTCGTTAAATCAAGATCAAAAGATCGCAGCCTTCGGCAGCTCCTTCGCAGGCTGCGATCTTTTATACCGATTGGTCCCCTCACCTTCTCTCGAATTGGCTGTTTGAATGCGCCGGTTTGCGGACTAGTGTGGCTCCTGACCACAACTTACCGCAGGTGATAACCATGAAAATGTTGCGCTTCTTTGCCGCTTCGCTGGCTGCAATGGCCTTGACCGTTGCTACCTCGACATTCGCCCACGACCCCTCGGAAAAAGTCACGGTTCTGCAGGATGAGGCGCTAAAAAACGTGCCTGGCAAGAAAGCCATGATGATTGAGGTCGACTACCAACCCGGCCAGTCTTCAATCGCGCATAAACATGAAGGCACCGCGATGGCCTATGTGATCTCCGGCGCGGTCATTTCCCAGGTGAAAGGTGGCCAGCCAAAGACTTACAAGGCCGGCGAGTACTGGTATGAACCGGCGGGCTCGGAACATCTGGTCTCGAAAAACGCCAGTGCAAACAAGCCTGCGAAGTTGTTGGTGTTCATGGTGTTATCGCCTGACGAGAAAGTGCTGATCCCGCTGGAAAACTGATAGCTGGGCGTACAGCCATAAATAAACAGGCCCGAATTATCCATTCGGGCCTTTTTATTTCCTCATGTAATTAGCGCCTGTGGTTTAAACCAAATAAAACTATTGGTCTCCTCACAAGAGTGGATATTGGTTATTTCATCCCGTCGGGACAGGTTTAATCTGAACAACACTGCCGCTATACACGGGCAACTGACCCAAGTTGTTTCACTGGAGAAACACCCATGAAACTTGTCTTTCTCAGCACGTTGACGATTGCTGCTGCTTTAACCGGATGTTCAATTCCCACGGCGCCGACCGCCGTTTCTTCCCTGGACGGCTTGTTCAGCGAACCGGTCGGGCGCAGCAGCGCCACCCAAGTGGCCAACGGAGATCAAGTGTCTCTGGGCATCGTCTACAGCCGCAATACCCAGACCAATCGCGCTTATCTTGAGGACTACCGAGCCAACGCCGGCACCGGTTTTGGCCAAAGCCTGCTGGTGCAGCCGATTCACGACGCTTACGTCGCCACCTCCAATCCAGACCTCGCGGTGGATTGGGTCAAGGGCTCCCTGAAACGCCAGTTCGGCTCGGTGACTGTGTACCCGGATATGCAAAGCCTCAGTGCCGCAAAACCTGATGTGGTCGCCATCGTTGATACGCGCAGTCAATTGATGACCTCGCGCAGTTCCGACATCGAGGCCACTGTCAGCGCGGATTTCTATGACGCGAAGTTGAACTACATCGGCACGGCCCGCGGGCACGACGCCAAAGCACTTAGCCCGGTATGGGCGGACTATAAACGCAGCGAAGAAATTGTCGCGGATATCAATGAGCAACAGCAGGTGCAAGTTCGCGTATTGCAGAACTTTGATCAGTCGCTGTCCCGACTTCTCACCCGCCCATCAAGTAATGTGTCACTACTGGATAACACTCCGGTCTCTAAGCGCTATTAATGCTCGCCTCCTCTTCGCGACACTGTTCGCGAAGAGGATCATTGGCACCACTCGGCAATATCGAGTAATTTTTTTGTTGATCTCATCATGCTCGACTCCTCTACTCTGTCGTTCGCAGAACGAAATCTGCACACACTTTAATTCATGGAAGAACACGATGAGCTTCAATCAAAAAAGATCTTTTTACGCACACGTAGCGTACGACAACAAACGCTTGACCTTTGTCGACCTGGTATTAGGCGAGCGTTACTCCATCGGTGAAGCCAACCTGCTCACCACCTTACCGCCCCGCAAGCCAAATCCTGGGGGAGTAACGCGCAGCTACCCCAAGTTCATTGCGTATTTCGCCTGTTATGACGATTACTACAACCTGCAGATTCGAGGCCCCGCCTACTTCGGCAATTACATCAGCAAAAACGCTGACGGACAGCTGGGTGCCTTTCCAGCTGCCGGAGGGGACACAACTTCCTTCAACCTGCTGGACGATAACAAAACGATCATTACCCTGGATAATCTGGGTTCGGGTATCGCCAGTGTTTACTTGAAAGCCCGGAGTGGGGGCGTCATCAAATCAACCCAGAAAACCGCCAGTCGCAGGGAGTCTCACTCTTTCAATGACCGTTCGGGAGACGCCTTCAAGTTCAACATCGAAATTCTCGAAAGAAATGTCGGCTACCCCGGTGGCACCCGGCCCGACGAGTACAACGATTTTTTCGATGTCGATTGAATAGTCAGCACACCCCTTCCTTCAAATCGCCAGACATAAAAAAGCCCCGGCTCTTTCGAGACGGGGCTTTTTCATTCAGCGACTGATCAGGCCGCAGGTTCCAGCTCAGCGTTAGCATTGGCCGTGGCAGTGGCAGCAGGCACGACCGCCTGACCGCTCAACGCCAGGTCCAGCAACTCACGGTTGGCCACCGCGTACATGGCGTAGTCGGTGCCGCTGGCGGCACGAATTTCCACCAGCATGGCGCGCCAGCGTTCGATCATGCCCTCGTGCTCGTCCATCCACAGCGCCAGGCGTGTTTCCACGTCTTGGGTGCCGTCGCCCTGTTGCAGGACCGAGATGGTGATCGCACGTTGTTGCCAGTCGACGTCATCGCGGAACGCTTCACGGGCCAGGGCTTGCCAGTTGTTTTCAACCGGCAGTGCGCTGATCTGTTGCAGGTACCAGGTGATGTCCAGCGCGCTGCCGACGGCAAAGTATGCCTTCGCCACGTCCGCAGGATTCTGCCCGGTCACGTCGGAAGCCTCGATGATCGGCAGCAGCGTGTACAGGTGCGAGGTGCCGGCCACCATGCGCGCGAGCAATTCCGGCACACCGGCTTCGACGTACGCCTGATAACGGGCCTGCCAGTTTTCGTGGATCTCGCCACTCAGCAGTTCGTCGAGCTTGAGACCCAACTCCTTCAGATGCGGACCGAAGTGCGCGACGTCACGGGCAGCGTTCTGCTCGTTGCGACGGGCACGCAGGAACCAGCGCGTCGCGCGACGGCCCAGGCGCATCAGCTCGTCCATCAGCTCCAGTTGCACGTCAGCCGAAACCTGGTAATCCAGGGCCTCTATCTGCCGGAACCAGTGCGGGAGGTGGAAGATATCCCGAACTATTACATACGCACCCGCAACATTCGCCGGGCTCATGCCGGTCGACTCTTTGAGTCGTTGAACGAAGGTGATGCCCATGTGGTTCACCAGATCGTTGGCGATCTGGGTGCTGACGATCTCGCGCTTCAGACGGTGACGGCGCATGGCTTCGGAGAACTTGCTGACCAGGCTCGGCGGGAAAGCGGTCTCCATGTCGCGTGTCAGGTAGTCGTCGTCCGGCACCTGGGAATTGAGCAGCGCTTCCTTGAGGTCGATCTTGCTGTAGGAGATCAGTACCGACAGCTCGGCGCGGGTCAGGCCATGGCCTTCCGCGAGGCGTTCGTTGATCGCTTCTTCAGCCGGCAGGAACTCGATGGCGCGATCGAGCTTGCCGCGACCTTCCAGGTCGTTCATCAGACGCTTGTATTCAGCGATTCGCACGAATGCACGGCGAGCCGCCAGCGACAGTGCCTGAGTCTGCTTGTAGTTGTTGCCCAACACCAGATTGCCGACTTCGTCGGTCATGCTCGCCAGCAACTGATTACGCTGCTTGTCGGTCATGTCACCGGCGTGAACCACTTCGTTCAGCAGGATCTTGATGTTCACTTCGTGGTCGGAGCAGTCCACGCCACCGGCGTTGTCGATGAAGTCGGTGTTAGAACCGCCGCCATTCAGACCGAATTCGACACGACCCAGCTGAGTCATGCCGAGGTTACCGCCCTCGCCCACGACTTTGCAGCGCAGTTCGTTACCGTTGACGCGCAACGCGTCGTTGGCCTTGTCGCCGACATCGGCATGGCTTTCGCTGCTGGCTTTGACGTAGGTGCCGATACCGCCGTTCCACAACAGGTCCACCGGCGCCTTGAGCAAGGCATTCAGCAGTTCGGTCGGGGTCAGTTTGTCGGCCTGAATGTCGAAGCGCTCTTTCATCTGCGGGGAAATCGCGATGCTTTTCGCGCTACGGGAGAAGATCCCGCCGCCTTCGGACATGATGCTGGTGTCGTAATCCGACCACGCCGAACGCGGCAGGTCGAACAGGCGCTGACGCTCGGCAAAGCTGTTCGCCGGTTCAGGATTCGGGTCGATGAAAATGTGCAGGTGGTTGAACGCGGCGACCAGTTGCAGCTTGTCGGACATCAACAGACCGTTACCGAACACGTCACCGGCCATATCGCCAACACCGACCACGGTGATGCTGTCTTTCTGGACATTGATCCCGCGTTCACGGAAGTGACGTTGTACGCCAACCCACGCGCCCTTGGCAGTGATGCCCATTTTCTTGTGGTCGTAACCGGCCGAACCACCGGAGGCGAACGCGTCACCCAGCCAGAAGCCGTAGTCGATGGCGATGCCGTTGGCGATATCGGAGAAGGTCGCAGTGCCCTTGTCCGCCGCGACCACCAGGTACGGGTCATCGTCGTCATGCCGCACGACGTTGGCCGGCGGAACCAGCGCGCCGTCCTTCAGGTTGTCGGTGATGTCCAACAGGCCCGAGATGAAGATGCGGTAGCAGGCGATGCCCTCGGCGGCGATCTCGTCGCGACCGCCGCCCAGTGGCAGGCGACGCGGCAGAAAACCGCCCTTGGCGCCCACCGGCACGATCACCGAGTTCTTCACTTGCTGGGCTTTTACCAGGCCCAGGACTTCGGTGCGGTAGTCTTCTTCACGGTCGGACCAGCGCAGGCCGCCGCGAGCCACGTTGCCAAAGCGCAAATGCACGCCTTCGACGCGAGGCGAGTAAACGAAGATTTCGAACTTCGGTACTGGCTTCGGCAGCTCTGGGATCTGGTGCGGGTTGAACTTGAAGCTGAAGTAGGACTTGTTCTTGCCGTTCGCATCAGTCTGGTAGAAGTTGGTCCGCAGCGTGGCCTTGATCAGGTCCAGATAGCGACGCAGGATACGGTCTTCGTTGAGCACCTGGACTTCGTCCAGAGCGGCGATGATCGCGTGTTCCAGACGTTGCTGCTTGTCTTCCAGGTCATCGCTGGTCAGCTTGCGTGCCAGGTAGAAACGGGTTTTGAACAACCGGGTCAACTCGCGAGCGATGTCGGTGTGGTTGTTCAGGGTACTGGCGATGTAACCGAGGTCGAAGCCCAGGCGAATCTGCTTCATGTAGCGCGCGTAGGCGCGCAGCAGCGCGACGTCGCGCCATGGCAGCCCGGCGGTCAGCACCAGACGGTTGAACGCATCGTTCTCGGCATCGCCACGCACGATGTGGACGAAGGCGTCCTGCAAGGTGTCGTTGAGTTGCTGGATATCGAGTTCCAGGCCTTCGGCAGCGGTGAACGCGAAGTCGTGAATCCAGAACTCGCGGCCATTGTTGTGACGCAGGCGATACGGGAATTCACCCAGCACGCGCAAGCCGAGGTTTTCCAGGATCGGCAACACGTCGGACAATGCCAGCGGGGTATCGGCGTGATACAGCTTGCAGTGCAGCTCGCGCTGGCCGGAGACCTGACCCAGTGGCTGATAGAAGCTCATCACCAGCGGGTTTTTTTCGGTCAGGCTTAGCAGGTGCTGCATGTCGACCACCGCCGAATGCGCAGCGAAGCGCTCGCGGTAACCGGCCGGGAAGCCTTTCGGGAAATCCGCCAGCACGTTGGTGCCGCTCGCTTCACCGAAACTTTCAACGGTCAGGCTGGCGTAGTCGTCCTGCCAGCTGCGGCAGGCTTGCACCACTTCTTTTTCCAGCAGCACCGGGTCGATGTCGAGACGGTTCTTCGGATCGACGCGCAGGATCAACTGAACGCGAGCCAGCACCGATTCGGAGAAGAAGGTCCAGAACTCGCAGTCCGAAGCTTTCAGACGATCCATCAGCACTTGCTGGATTTTCTGGCGCACTTCGGTGGAATAGATGTCGCGTGGCACATAGGCCAGGCAGTAGCAGAAACGGCCGTACGGGTCTTTGCGCAGGAACACGCGGATCTTGTTGCGTTCCTGAATCTGTACGATCGACATCACGGTGCTGAACAGCTCGTCGACCGGGGTCTGGAACAGGTCATCGCGCGGCAGCACTTCAACCACCTGAGCCAGTTCCTTGCCCAGGTGAGCCTTGGCCTGGAAGCCGGAACGGCGTTCGATTTCCTCGACCTTGCGGCGGATGTACGGAATGACCCGCACGCTCTCGCCATACACCGACGAGGTGTACAGGCCCATGAAGCGGCATTCCTTGATGACGTTGCCGTCGGCGTCGATCTCGCGGATCGACACGTAATCCGGGTAAGCCGGACGGTGGACACGGCTCGGGTGCGCGGCCTTGGCAAACGACAACAGGGTCGGTTCGCGCAGATAGTTCACGGCGTAGTCTTCGATGCGCAAGTCATCGTAGGTCAGGCCGGTGCGCAGCAGTTTGGTCAGGCCGAGGAAGGAATTCTGGTCGTAGACAATGTGGCCGCCGTCGACTTCATCGCGCACCACGAACTCTTCGTAGCCGAGGAACGTGAAGTGGTTGCCCACCAGCCATTCCAGGAAGCTTTTGATTTCGGCTTTTTCTTGCGGGTCGACATTGAACTGGCTGTTGTCCAGGCCCGTGAGGATTTCCTGGACCTTGGCTTTCATCGGTTCGAAATCGGCGACCGCAACGCGGACTTCACCGAGAACCTGTTCCAGCTCTTTGCTCAGGACGTTCAGTTCGGCCGCGTTGGCGCAACGGTCGATTTCCAGGTACATCAACGATTCTTGCAGGACGTCGTCGCCCTGGGTGCCTTTCGGCAGGATTTCCAGCAACTCGCCTTTGCTGCCGCGACGCACGCTCAGCACGGTGGTTTGCAGGGTATGAATGCTGTAGCCGCGACGGTTCAGCTCGGTACGCACCGAGTCCACCAGGAATGGCAGGTCGTGGTGCAGCACTTCGACCGCGGTGTGGGTCGACTGCCAGCCGTGGCGTTCGTAATCGGGGTTGTAGACGCGAACCTGCGGTTGCGCGTGATCGAAGCGCTCCAGCAGGCGCCATGCAGAAAGGGTGCAGCCGGCGAGGTCGGACAGCCGACGCTGGGTCAGCTCGTCAAGGGAAATGATGCCGAAGAATTGTTCAGCGAACAGCGCCACTTGTGGCAGTGCCTGTTCACTGATGTGCTGGGCCAGTGCCGCTTGCAGTTGGTGCTGGAAGTCGGCTTTGCTGGCTGCGGTGAAGAACGCCATCTGTGGTACTCCGCTTGGGCTTGTTATTGATGGAAGCGTCGCGTGCAAAACCCCTTTCGGGGCGATCCGTCACCCTGTTCCTGATTCTCGGGCAGAGGAAACAGGGTGACAGGTGGGTGAAGCTGGACGAGACACTCAGGTCACATTCACCTTCCATGAATGGGCATCTGCAAAAACGACTCTGCGATCAATTGCACAATGTCTTTAAAGGTATCCATTCGATGCGCAGCTTAACCAGTGCGGCAAGGCCTGTGCTTGCGGTGCTGCGACATATTCGGTCAACGGCACGCAGCTCTTGGCCTGTGCATCGGACAACACTAGCAGTCGTGTAGGAAATTGGGCGTTTTATGCCCGGATTTACAGTACATTCGTGCCAGAAATGACCCACAGCCCCCCGGATGTTCACGACACATTCTCTGACAGTCAGCCGAGCAGAAATTCCCGAGGGCTGGCAGAATTGCCCTTTGTCGTGTTCACAACGCTCGCCGAGCCAGGAAATCCCCATGCAAATGACCACCTCCCTGTTGATCGTCAACCCGTGTGACGAGGAAGAAGACAACATGGCCATGCTCGCCTGCCACAGCGAACAGGGTGAGATGTTCCTGATGAGCCGTTATCCGGACGAGGACGAGCTGGAGATCACCCTCGACGGCGAGCCTTCGACCCTGGACGGAGTAAAGGTGACGCTGAGCGCTACGCGTTTGCTGATCGAAATCGCTGCGGCGGATGCGGATGCGTTGAATGGGGATGATTCGCTGGAGATTACGCACAGCACCGATGCGAGTGATTTGGCGGAAGTTGAAGTGACCCTGCAGAACATCCTCAAAGGGACAGGCACCTATATCAGCGAACTCTGAATTTCAGCGCCTATGGCTGCCTAATCGCGAGCAAGCTCGCTCCCACAGGTGAGCGTGTTCCTTCAGATACAGGCGATTGCCTGTGGGAGCGAGCTTGTTCGCGATTAGGCCCGAGAGAACGCTAACTTGCCTCCTCTGTACAAAAATCAAACACTTTCACTCATCTCTCTCCACACTTTGCACAAAATGCCGTTAGTCGCCGCCCCCCGCGATGGATTAAAGTAACGCCCCCAGCCCTGGCGTTATTCGAACGTCTTCGGTCACCCTTTCCAGGAACAGTCATCGATGGAACATCGTGAAGCGCTGCTAGCGCTGCGAACCTTTCTTTCAACGCAGATTCTCGGCCAGGAAAAACTCATCGAGCGCTTGCTCATCGCCCTGCTCGCCGACGGCCATATGCTGGTCGAGGGCGCCCCGGGTCTGGCCAAGACCAAGGCCATCAAAGAACTCGCCGAAGGCATCGAAGCCCAGTTCCATCGCATCCAGTTCACCCCCGACCTGTTGCCTGCCGACATCACCGGCACGGAAATCTATCGCCCGGAAACCGGCAGCTTCGTGTTCCAGCAAGGCCCGATCTTCCACAACTTGGTGCTGGCGGACGAAATCAACCGCGCCCCGGCCAAGGTGCAATCGGCGTTGCTCGAAGCGATGGCCGAGCGCCAGGTCAGTGTCGGGCGCAGCACTTACGAGCTGTCACCGCTGTTTCTGGTGATGGCCACGCAAAATCCGATCGAGCAGGAAGGCACCTATCCGCTGCCCGAAGCCCAGCTCGACCGCTTCCTGATGCACGTGAAAATCGGTTTCCCGGACGCCGCCGTCGAACGCCGCATCCTGCAACAGGCCCGGGGCGAAGCCCTGAACGGCGAAACCAAGCCCGAACGCCGGGTCAGCCAGCAGGCAATCTTCGCCGCTCGCAAGGAAATCCTCGGCTTGTACATGGCGGACGCCGTGGAGGAATACCTGGTGCAACTGGTCATGGCCACGCGCACCCCGGCCAAGTTCGATCCGGAGATGGCCGAGTGGATCGCCTATGGCGCCAGCCCGCGTGGCTCGATTGCCCTCGACCGCTGCGCCCGGGCCCACGCCTGGCTCGCCGGTCGCGACTTCGTCAGCCCGGAAGACATTCAGGCCGTGCTGTTCGACGTATTGCGTCACCGCATCATCCTGTCGTTTGAAGCCGAAGCCGCCGGCATCGATCAGGACCGTGTGGTCCAGCGGATTCTCGACGTCGTAGCCGTCGCTTGACCCCAATGAATTCTATCCTGCCGCCCGAGCCGGGCATCCGCGTCAGTCTCTCCGAGCTGATCGAGATGCGCCATCGCGTGCGCGAAGTGCAGTTGTTCTCCACGCCCAGCCAGCGCAGCCCGTTGATCGGCCTGCACCATTCGAAGCTGCGCGGGCGTGGTGTGGATTTCGATCAGGTGCGGGTCTATCAGGCCGGCGACGACGTGCGCACCATCGACTGGCGCGTCACCGCCCGCACACAGGAACCGCACACCAAGCTGTTCCATGAAGAGCGCGAACGGCCGATCTTCATCATGGTCGAGCAAAGTCGCCGACTGTTCTTCGGTTCCGGGCTGATGTTCAAGTCGGTGCTCGCCGCTCAGGCCGCGAGCCTGATTGGCTGGGCCGCGCTGGGGCACAACGATAGGGTCGGCGGGCTGGTGTTCGGCGATAACGAGCACTACGAAATCAAGCCACGGCGCAGCAAACAGAGCCTGCTGCAATTGCTTAACCGGCTGGTGCGGGTCAATCAATCGCTGCACACCGAAAACGAACAGAACCGCGACGCGCTCAACCTCGCCCTGCGCCGTGCCCGCGAAGTGCTGCGCCCAGGCAGCCTGGTGATCGTGATCTGCGACGAGCGGGCGCTGACCGAAGGCTCCGAGCAACAGTTGAGCCTGTTGTCGCGCCACTGCGACGTGCTGCTATTACCGGTGTCCGATCCGCTGGATCACGCCCTGCCCGCCGCCGGGCTGTTGCGCTTCGCCGAACGCGGTGCGCAACTGGAACTCGACACCCTCAATTACGATCTGCGCCAGACCTATCGCGCCCAGGCCGAAGCACGCATCGCCCGCTGGGAACTGCTCGCGCAAAAACTGCGCGTGTTGCTGATGCCCTTGAGCACCCAAAGTGAAATGGTCGAGCAACTGCGCGAATACCTGAACCCGCAGCACCCGGGGAAAGGTCGATGAGCAGCCTCGATCAACTGCAACCACTGATTTCCCCGCCGCCCATCGCGTTCTGGCCTCCGGCGCCGGGGTGGTGGCTCTTGCTGTTGCTGCTGCCCCTTGTCGGCTTCGGGCTTTGGAAAGCACGACGCTGGCTGCCGAACAAACGCCCTGTGGTGCGCGTCGAACAACCGCTGGACCCGGTGCGCATCGCCGCGCTGGCCGAACTCGCGTTGATGCCCAAACCCTACGACGGTGCGCCGGCGGGCGCCTGGCTGCAGCAACTCAACGGATTGCTCAAACGCCTGTGCCGCAACCATTACCCCTACAGCCAGAGCCACACCCTCAACGGGCGCAAATGGCTGGCGTTCCTCGACAACCGCTGCCCCGCCGCCGGCCTGACGCGCTGGATGGTGCTGGTCGAAGGGGCGTACAAACCCGAATGCAAACTCGACGACAAGGCCATCGCCGGCCTGACGCAAGCCGTCGACACCTGGATTCGAAAACATGTTTGAGTTCGCCTGGCCGTGGATATTCGCCCTGCTGCCATTGCCCTGGCTGATGCGCCTGGTGCTGCCGGTGGCCGACAGCGGCGAACCGGCGCTCAAAGTCAGCTTCCTCAGCGACCTCGAAGGCCTGGCCCGACGCCGCGCCCGGGCCAATCTGCCGGCGTGGCGCCAACAAGCGCCCTTCATGCTGCTGTGGCTGCTGTTGCTGATCGCCGCCGCACGCCCGCAATGGCTTGGCGAGCCGTTGCCGATTGCTGCCAGTGGCCGGGATCTGCTGGTGGCGGTGGACGTCTCCGGTTCCATGGACTTCCCTGACATGCAGTGGCGTGACGATGAGGTCAGCCGACTCTCACTGGTGCAACATTTGCTCGGTGATTTTCTGGAAAGCCGCGAGGGTGACCGCGTCGGCCTGATCCTGTTCGGCAGCAGGGCCTATTTGCAGGCGCCGCTGACGTTTGACCGGCGCACCGTGCGCATCTGGCTCGACGAAGCGCGTATCGGCATCGCCGGCAAGAACACCGCCATCGGCGACGCGATTGGTCTCGCGCTCAAACGCCTGCGCCTGCGTCCGGCACAAAGCCGGGTGCTGATTCTGGTCACTGACGGTGCGAACAACGGCGGCGAAATCGACCCCTTGACCGCGGCGCGGCTGGCGGCCCGGGAAGGCGTGAAAATCTACCCGATCGGCATCGGCGCTGATCCCGAGCAAAGCGGCACCGCAGGATTTCTCGGCATCAATCCGAGCCTGGACCTCGACGAACCCTCCCTCAAGGCCATCGCCGACGCGACGGGCGGCCAGTACTTCCGCGCCCGCGATGGCCTGGAGTTGCAACGGATCAAGGAAACCCTCGACCAGCTGGAACCGGTGACCCAGCAACCGACCCAGGCTCGCCCTGCACAGGCGTTGTATCAGTGGCCGCTGGCGATGGCGCTGCTGTTGAGTGTGCTGTTGGTGGTTCGTGAATTGTGGCCGGATAACCCGTTGCAGCGACTGTTTACCAAGGATCTGTTTTTGCAGACGCAACTGCCCGACTGGCGCCAACGGCTCAAACGCCTGCGCCTGCGGAGGCGCCGATGAGTGCGCTGTGGCCTTACTGGTTCCGCCCCTGGTGGCTGCTGTTGTTGCCGCTGCTCGGCTGGTTGATCTGGCAACTCTGGCATCGGCAAAAACGCGCCGGGCGCTGGCAGATGATTTTGCCCCCGGCCTTTCACGCGGCGTTGCTCAGCGGTGGTAACGGTCGCGACAGCAAATTGCCCTGGGTCGCCCTCGGCGTGGCGTGGCTGCTCACCCTGTTCGCGCTGCTGGGGCCGAGCTGGGAGCGTGTCGAGCAAGCCAGTCAGAAACCGGCCGACCCGCTGGTGGTGATCCTGGAGCTGACCCCGGAAATGCTCGCCACCGACGTCACGCCGAACCGGCTGGAGCAAGCCCGCCGCAAGTTGTTCGACCTGCTGCAAAACCGCAGCGACGCCCAGACCGCTATCGTCGTCTACTCCGGCAGCGCGCACACGCTGGTGCCGTTATCCGATGATCTCTCCACCAGCCGCAATCTGCTGGAGGCGCTCAAGCCGTCACTGATGCCTCAAGCGGGTCATCGCGCCGACCTCGCGGTGACCAAGGCCCTGGCGTTGCTGAATCAGGCGGCACTGGGTGACGGCCGGATCCTGCTGATCGGCTCGTCGCTCAATGAGCTGGAACGCGAAGGCATTCAGCAGGCGCTGGACCGCAAGTCGACGCAATTTCTGATGCTCGGTATCGGCACCGCCGAGGGCGCGCCGATCACCCAGGAGGATGGCAGTTTCCTCAAGGACGATCAGGGCGCGATTCTGGTGCCGCACCTCGACGAGCCGAGCCTGAAAGCATTCGTCAACGGCCTCGACGGGCGCTATCGCCCTGCGCGCCTCGACGATGCCGACCTGCGCGCGCTCGGCCTGCTGGATGGCCCGCGCAACCTGCGCGATGACGGCCAGACCCTGCGCCTCGATACCTGGGCCGATCAGGGTTATTGGCTGTTGCTGCCGCTGTTGCTGCTGGCGGCGTGCGCCGGCCGCCGTGGCTGGTTGTTTTGTCTGCCGCTGTTGTTCCTGTCGCCGCAGCCCAGCTACGCCTTCGATTTCGAAGACCTGTGGCTGCGGCCCGACCAGCGCGGTTTGCACCTGCTCAAGCAGAAGCATCCGGCCGAGGCCGCAGAGCATTTCGAAGACCGCCAGTGGCAAGGCGTGGCGCTCTATGAGGCCGGCGACTACAGCGCTGCCGCCCAGCGGTTCGCCGAGAGCAATGACGCCCACGCCCACTACAATCGTGGCAACGCTCTGGCGAAAAGTGGTGAGCTTGAAGCCGCGCTGGATGCCTACGAACAAGCCCTGGAGCTGCAACCGGACCTGCGCCCGGCGCAGACCAACAAGACGCTGGTAGAAAGTCTGATCAAACAGAAAAATACGCCACCACCCGTTGAACCGGACAAAAACCAGGGCGACGACAGCGCGACCACGCAAGAACCGTCACCTGGCGCAACCAACCAAGCATCGAGCGAGGGTGATGCGGATTCCAACGCTCAGGCGAATACACCGGACGCGGAGCAGTCGACTACAACGCCGCCGCGCCCGGGCACCAATGAGGTGCCCGGCAGCGAGTTGGGCGACGAACAAAGCACCACGCCGCCCTTGCGCCCCGCCAGCGACGCCATTGACGGCGAACAGCGCCAGGCGCTGGAGCAATGGCTGCGCAAGATCCCGGATGACCCGGGAGAATTGCTCAGACGCAAATTCTGGTACGAACAGCAACAACATCAGGATCAGGAAAACACCCGATGACCCGCTTCACCGCCTTTTTGCCAGTAGTGTTGCTCTGCGCCGTTCAGGCCCAGGCAGCAGAGCTGGTCGCCAGTGTTGATCGCAGCCGCCTGAACTCCGGGGAAACGGTCGAGCTGACCCTGGAATCCAACGATGTCACCCAGTTTGGCAAGCCTGACCTGACAACGCTGGAGCCGCTGTTCGAGGTGCGCGGTACCCGCCAGGTCAACCAGTTGACCACCCTCAACGGCGACAATCGCGCCACCACGCGCTGGATCGTCACGCTGCTGCCCCGGCAGAACGGCAGCGTGGTGATCCCGTCACTGCAACTGGGCGACGTGCAGAGCCAGCCGATCACCTTGCAAGTGGTCGAAAGCGACACCCGGGACAGCAAGCACGCACTGGCGCCGGTATTCATCGACGCCAGCCTCGATCAGAACAGCGTGTACGTGCAGGCCCAGGCGATCCTGACGTTGCGCATTTACCATTCCGTTTCGCTATACGACGACAGCAGCCTGACCCCCTTGCAGATCCCCGATGCGCGCATCGAGCAACTGGGTGAGTCGCGTACTTACGAAAAGGACATCAACGGCCTGCGCCACGGCGTGATCGAACTGCGTTACGCGATTTACCCGCAACACAGCGGCCCGCTGACCATACCGGCGCAGATATTCAGTGCCACGCTGGTGGACGCGCAGCCGGCCCAGGACGCCGAATCCCAAGTGCCGAAATCCGGCAAGTTGATGCGCGTGAGTTCGGTCGAGTTGCCGCTGACGGTCAAGGCAAAACCCGCGTCCTATCCGGCCGATGTGCCATGGCTGCCGGCGCGCAGCCTGAGCCTGAGCGAAAGCTGGAACCCCGAACCGGATCACGCTCAGGTCGGCGATTCGCTGACCCGCAGCCTGACGTTGAAAGCCGAAGGCTTGTCCAGCTCGCAATTGCCACCGTTGCCGGCCACCGACGTCAATGGCTTGCGGCGTTATCCGGACCAGCCGGTGCTGGTCAATCAGAACAGCGACCGGGGGCTGGTCGGCAGTCGCGAAGACCGTGAGGCGCTGGTGCCCGTGCGCAGCGGCGACATCGAGCTGCCCGCGGTGGACGTGGTCTGGTGGAACACCTTTGAAGATCACCTGGAACACAGCAACCTGCCCGCCCGGACCCTGCCAGTGGCGAACAACCCGGGCTTGATGGTCGATACCCCGACCGGCACGCCGCTGGTTACGTCAGCGGCCGACAACGAAGCACTGTGGTGGTGGAAATTCAGCACGCTGGTTCTCGCCTGCACCACCCTGCTGGGCTTCGGCCTCTGGTGGCGCGCCCGCTGGCAGCCGGCAATCCTGCGCGCCGCACAAACCGGACCGAGCCCGCGCACCGTGCTCGACGACCTCAAGCGCGCGTGTCAGGCCAACGACTCCCACGCCACCCGCCAGGCCCTCGACGCCTGGGCCCGCCAACAACCGGAAACCCTGGCCGACATGGCGGCACGGTTCGTGCCGTTGTCGGATGCGCTGGATGGGTTGAACGGCGCGCTGTACAGCGAAACCGGGCAGCATTGGCAGGGTGACGATCTGTGGCGGGCCATTCGGGCGATTCCGATTGCCGAGCGGGTTCATGACCCGGTGGGCGACAGTGGCTTGCCGCCGCTTTATCCGAAGTAACGTTCTCTACCTATTGAGACGAAATTCGGCATCCAGATGAATGGCCTGTAAAAAATCGCTGTCGTGAGAGACGACGATCAACGCCCCCTGGTACTGATTAAGCATCTGCTCCAGCGCAATTTTACTGGGCAAGTCCATATGGTTGTCGGGCTCGTCCAGCAACAGCAATTGCGGTGGCCGTTGTGCATGCAGCTGCGCAGCCAAGGCTATTTTCAGGCGTTCGCCCCCACTCAACTGACAAGTCTTGAGCATCACACGATCCGCATCAATCCCCATCTGGGCCAAGCGGGTTCGCGTCTCAGCTTCGGGCAACTCCGGATTACTCTGGTAGAGCCATTGCACTGCCGTGCGTTCGGGGTACTGCAATCCGGCATGTTGATCCAACCAACCGACTTGGCAACTGCGTATGAGCTCGCCTTCGCGCACAGGCAGTCGGCCGGCGATCACCTGCAAGAGGGTCGACTTGCCGCTACCGTTGGCACCCAGGATTGTCATACGCATTGGCCCCGTCAGCGTCAGGTTGACGGGCGTCGTGTGACCGAACGGCAGCACGACGTCGTTGAGCTGCAGTATCAGCTTGCCATTGGGCACCATGCTTTCCGGGGACAGCATCATGCGCTGAATGTCCGGCGCACACCGGGCACGCGCCTCTGCAATACGTTGTTGTTGCTGCTCCCGGGCCAACTGTTGATTGAGGCGCAATTTCCCCTGACTGTTTTCACTGCGTTCTTTCTGGGCGTTGGTGATCAGCTTGGTCTGATTGCCTTCGCGGGCCTGACGGTCGCCGCGTGCATTACGCCGCTGCTGACGCTCCATCTGCACGGCCATCTCACGTTGCTCGCGCTTGGCCTGTGCCCGCTGCCCTTGCAATGCCGACTGGAACGACTGCTGTTCTTGCTCCCTTGCCGCCGCATACTGACTGTAGTTGCCGCCATAAACCGCCAGCCCTAAGGGTGAAAGCTCGACGATTTCAGTCACGTGCTCCAAAAGACCCCGGTCGTGGCTGATCAACACTAGGCCGTTAGGCCAGCGGTCGATCTGCTGCGCGAGCTTGTGTTGCTGGTCAATATCCAGGTGATTGCTGGGTTCATCCAGAATGAGCCAGTCAGCCTTGGATAACCATGCCCCCAGCAGCGCCACCCGTTGCCGTTCGCCACCACTGAGTGCGTCGGTGCGCGCGTCGGCGTTCAAATGACCCAAGCCGATCTGCTCCAGTTCTGCTTCAAGGCGAGTGGCGCAATCCCATTGGTCGACGGCCAGCGCATGATCCTCATCGTCGACGCTACCTTGGGCAATGCGATCCAACGCTGCCAGAATATGGTCGACACCGGCGAGAGCCGCAACGCTGGGATAGCGCTCGGGTTCCAGTAACTGCGCCACTGCGTAAACCCGCCCCTCACGACGTACGATGCCGCTGGTGGGCAGTTGTTCCCCCGTCAGGAGCCGGCCAAGAAAAGACTTGCCACAGCCATTGGCGCCGACGATTCCCGTGGCCCTGGTACTGAAGGTGTGGTTCAAGTCATTGAACAAAACGCGCCCGTCGGGCAGGTTGAACGACACATGATCAAGTTGAATTAATCGTTGGGTCATGACGTCTCCTCAAACAATCGGCCCGATAGGCACTGAACCACTCCCTGACGGTGCGCAACAGCACCAGACGTCTTGGGGCAAATGTACATCGACGACACGAGTCGTGTGGAAATCGAAATCCAATTGATGTAGTCACCAACAATCTGAAGACCCGAAACCTGTCGGCACCCGCAGTCAGGAGCCAGCCCCTCCCTTATCGCCGTTGCGAGCTCCCTCGCAGCCCCACCCTATTCCTATGGATTTCACTATGTCCGGTCAGAACCTTCGAAAGCGATCCGGATTAACGGATCCGTCCTACGCTAAATATCGATCTGTCTGACTGTGCCATTTCGGCAGTCCGCGCAAAGTCCTGTGACTTGAAATAGACACAAGGATATGTGGATGTTCAGCACCGTAAAACCCGTCACTTTCAGACTCGATATTGAAGGTTTCCCACACGACCTTCAGGTACTCGAGTTCCGTGCCAAAGAAGCGTTCAACCGGCCTTACGAAGTCAAACTCGAGCTGGTCAGCGAACGCCCCGACCTGGACCTCGATTCACTGCTGCATCGCTCGGCTTTTCTACGCTTCGGTCCTGACGGCGCTGGACTTCACGGGCAGGTCTATCAAATCGCTCAAGGTGATTGCGGCAAACGCCTGACCCGCTATCAGATGACCTTGGTGCCCCACCTCGCGTATCTCACCCACTGCCACAACCAGCGTATTTTCCAGCACCAGAGCGTGCCGCAAATCATTGCGAAAGTGCTGAAGGACCAGGGCATGCAGGCCGATGCCTGGCGCTTCCAAATAAGCGCCGAGTACCGGCCTCGACTTTATTGTGTTCAGTACGAGACCGATCTGCTTTTTCTTCAACGGTTGTGTGAAGAAGAAGGCTTGCACTTTCATTTCCAGCACAGCGCCGATGGGCATGTGCTGGTATTCGGCGACGATCAAACAGGTTTTTCGAAACCCGACCAGCCAACCGCGTACAGGCAAGACAGCGGCATGATTGCCGAAGCGCCGGTGATTGACCGTTTCAAGCTGCGACTGGCAACCCGAACCACGCACGTCAGCCGTCGTGATTACGACTTCGAGAAACCACGCGTGCAACTCGACAGCGAGACCAGCCACCCGCTGCTGCCTCACCTGGAGGACTACGCCTTTCCAGGCCAGTTCACCCATCGAGACCGCGGTAAACATCTGGCCAATCGAGCCTTGGAGCGCCACCGCGCCGATTACCGGCAAGCGAATGGGCGTAGCGATCAAAGTGCAATGCGCAGCGGCCATTTTTTCGAGATGACCGAACACCCTCGCGCTGAATGGAATGGACTGTGGTTGTTGACTGAAGTCGAGCATGTCGGCTTACAACCGCAGGTGCTTGAGGAGTCGATGCCTGACGCCAACCCGGAAGATGGATTCCGTCAGGGTTACCGTAACGAATTTGTCGCCACGCCTTGGGATGTGATTTACCGACCGGCCCTTGAACACCCCAAGCCCCGGATGACGGGCAACCAGCATGCCGTCGTTACGGGGCCGCCGGGGGAAGAGATTTACTGTGATCAGTACGGTCGCGTGAAAGTCCAGTTGCTCTGGGACCGCGACGGCCAGCAAAACGAACAGTCGAGTTGCTGGCTGCGTGTCGCCACTGCTTGGGCCCATGACCGCTACGGCAGTGTGCAGATCCCGCGAGTCGGTATGGAAGTGCTGGTGGGATTCACTGATGGCGATCCAGACAAACCCGTCGTCGTTGCCTGCCTGCCCAACGCCGCGACACCGGCGCCACTGGATTTGCCGGCCGAGCACACTCGCAGCATTTTCCGTAGCCAGAGCAGCCCCGGCGGTGGCGGTTACAACGAGCTGCGCATCGAGGACAGAAAAGGTGCCGAGGAGATTGCCCTGCGTGCCCAGCGCGACTTCGTGCAACTCGTTCTGAACGATGAACGCATTCAGGTCGACAACCAGCGCTCCGTGGTGGTCGGCGGCATTTCCAGCCAGGACCTGCGCGGCGAAGAACGCCATTTGACCCATGGCAACCGTTTGACCGAACTCAAGCAGGACGACCACCTGTTGGTCCTTGGCGATCAACATGTTCGCGTTGCCAATCAACGCCTCAGCGCCATGCAACAACTTCACTTCAGTGCCGTGCAACAAGTCGTCATCAATGGCGGGGCGCACCTCGCGATCATGGGTGGCGGTCAATGGCTGGTGCTAGGGCCGGAGGGCATTTTCAGCAGCGTGCCGATTCTGCAGGGCGGTACTCCGCCCGTGAGCCTGCCGGCGGAGCCGCTGATGCCCGGTGCCTTGCCCTTGCTGGAAGTGGCGTTCCACGTGGTGCAGCAACACCGAGCACTGATTTCAACTCGCGCCTCGCGCTGCCTGATTTGCGAGGCCGCCCAAGCATGAGCCTCTCGACTTCCCTGCCTGAAGACCTGCCCTGGAGCGAGCAACAGGCTTTCCTGTTGCTGGACGGCGCGACCCTGAGCAACTTGCCGGAACGCCTCAAACAACTGAGCCCGGGCGCAAGCACCATTGCACTGTATGACTGCGCGCCCTTCACCGCGCTGCGGGATATCTCACCGCTGCTGGTGGGGATCCAACAATCTGACGATCCGGTTTTTCAGTTCTACCTGCAACAGGCGCACGAAGAGTGGGGCGTATTGTTGTTCAGCACCAAACCCGCGCATGACGTCGCTCAACATTTACGCAAACTGCTGACCGTCGAGTTACCCGAAGGCCTGCCGGTGGTTTTGCGCCTGGCCGATGCGGCCGTGGCGCAAGCGCTGTTCGGCAGCGGCGATCAGCGCTTGTTCGGCCCGCTTTCTTGCGTGGTAACGGCCGATAGCGTCAGTGCGAGTTGGCAGCGTCATCAACCCCGATTGCCTGAATGCCCTGAGTTGTCGACACCCTATCGCCTGAGCCCTGAACTGAATGCAGCACTGGAACAGGTTGATCGGCGCCGTGCATTGCTCGAACTCGACGCCCATTTGCTCACGTTCTTTCCTGCACGCCATTGCGGCGAAACCGTCGCTCAACGTTGGCCGTTGCTTGAACAGCTGGAAGCACAAGCCATCGCCCTGGGCCTGAGTGGCCAATCCGAGCTTTTTTATTACGCCAACGTCATGGCCTGGCTGGATGGCTCGGCACTCGAACAGCATCCGCACATCGCCAGATTGCTCCATACACCATCGCTGCAATCGCCCGGCGAGCGCGTTGCGCTGGCCGCCGATCTGGCCTGCCGCTTTGCCACTGAAGGGGAACGCGCATGACCCACCCTGCCAATCTTGCGGCGGCGGCCGCTTCGAAAACCGCCATCGGCTCCCCCGGTGCCTGCCCCCTGCGCAAAACCCATGTGCAGTTACTGCCCCTGCGCTATGGCTTGGTGGAAAAGCCCTTCGACCCCGGCTCCGAACTGAAATTGCCCTACGCGCTGACGACCCGTCCGCTGGGTATTCGCATGCTGCGCGATGGCTGGTTGTATGTCATCGACAGCGTTACCGGCCACCTGCACGAATATCAGGTACTCAACGGTCTGGTCAGCGCCCTGCTGCACAAGGGCGCCAAGGTTGATGGTGATCGACGCACGCCCATCGAAGAGCGCCCGGCGCTAGTGTTTTCAAGGCGCAGCACCCTGTATGTGAACTTTGCCGAAGTGCAATGGACAGCGGCCAAATGCGCGCAAGTGCTCGACAGCCGCGACGAACGCGAGCACTTCATGCAGGTCGTCGATCTCGGCCCGGTGGATTGCGAAACCGGTGGTACGCACTTGCTGACAGTCGAGCAAGGCAAACAGTGGTTGGCAGAAATTGCGAGCGTTCCGACCCGGCAGGCACAAGTCGCAAAAGACCGCGAAGAGCAGGAAGCCGAGTCGCCGCCGGACGCCGTTCTATTGCCGACCGTGCACGTCAGCGATGCCCCCGAGCACGAACGTGAACCTTATCTGTGGGAACAACCGCAGCGCTTTCGCGAGGCGCACATTGGCGAGTTTCTCGGGCGGGTCCGCCCGGCTTATCAGGACGACACGCTGTTCCTCGTGGTACAGGACGACCTCGGCGTACTGCGTGATCTGGCCGAATATCAAGACATCGTGGTCGGTTGGGTCGACGACTGGAGCAACGCCGACCACAACGAACGCGATTACTTGCTGGCTTGCTACATCGAGTCCTTGAGCCTGCTCAGTCCCGCGGATGTCGGCAACCTGGCCAATGCCAGCGACGACCCGGCGGTCAATGCGCTGCTTGTCGATCTGCAACAGTTGCCCGAGCCGACTAGAGAACACACCCGAAAAGCCTTGCTGCAGTACCTGAACAAGGGCGGCAAGGTCGAGCCGCTCGATGTGCCGGCACCCCCGGAGCTGGTGCAGCTGCGCAAGGAAGCCCAAGCCGAAGTCCAGAAGATGCTCAAGTATCAGGGGGGCAATCCAGACATCACTGCACACAGGCGCGCCATTGACGACGCGGACCGCAGTTACTACACCCGCCAGCACTTTGCGATGGCCCCCACCGACTTCGTTGAGCAGCACCTCAAAACGCTGATCAAGCTCGGCAAGGAACAAAACAAACGCATTGAGGACGTGATCGAGGGCTCCGATTTCACGGGCAAACGCGGGATCAACGACTTCATCGACCGCCCCGCCATGGACGACGCGTTGTTTCAGCACCGCGCAGACCTCGGGCGCTGGAACCGCTTGCTCGAACGCATCACCGCTGACCGTACGATGCTGGTATGTGCCGGGCGTTACCATCGTTCGGCCTGGTACTACGACGCGCACGAGCCGCAGCAATTGGCCGAGGTCTTCGCTGCCGAATACGCCTGCATCAAAGACATCTGCCGCAGCGACCACGCCAGTGAAAAGTTGCTGGGCTATCTGGAAAAACACCCGGAGTTGACGCGATCCCCGTTCTATACCTTGCCGCTGCGCGTCAGGCCTGAGCTGCTGGTGCAATACAGCCTGGTGTCCAATGCGGGTACCGGCCTGTTCAGCAATCTGCCCGATTGGTTGGAAACCCTGCGAAAAATCGAACAAGCGCACCTGCCTGCCCTCGACGATTTGCCCGAATACAACCGCGCCATGGCCGACGCGGTGCAACACAGCTACAGCCCAGCGTTGAACCTGGGCCTGAGCCGCGCGCTGGAAGGCTTCGATCTGGCGGGTGGAAAAGTCCCCGACCTCGACGAACTGTTCCGCCATCTGCCCAAAGCGCTGCCGGCGCGGATCCTCGATGCGGCGAAAAGCACTGGAGTGACGTTCACCGTCGCCACCCCGGCCGAACACGCGGCGCTGCAAACCGACATCAAGGACGTGCTCAGCGAGCGCGCTTACCAAGAGAGTTTGACCCGTGAGCGCAACCGGCTTACCCACAACAAAAACCTGCCGGGACACAAGACCCAACGGGCGGTTGAGTTGCAGAACGAGATAGCTCGGGTGCGTGCGCAATTGACGCAACTCGAAGGCCGACTGGCGGGCGCGCTGAGCCCGATTGCCGAACTGCCGGATCAGTCGGTGCGCACCTTCGGCGCCACCCCGGCTCGGGCGGGGGTGACGGTGGTATTTCCACCGGCGCAGCAGCAGGAGGTGAGGAGTTTGCTGAAGAACATTCGGCTGGGGGTTCAGAGTGTGCCGAAGGCAGATTTGATCAAGAGCGAGGGGTTGGGGTTGTTGGTGTTTTTGGCGCAGGCGGTGAATTTGGTGGTGACTTATCGGGAGTTGACGAAACAGACGAAAGACAAACAGAAACTAGGACAGTTGATGAATGCAGTAACCGCTACCGGAGCTGCTGGGTTCACCGCAGCTCAAAGCCTGGCGGACACTGCTCTGAAGGCACGCAGCGATAAGTTAGTCGAGGCTCTTCAACATCACGCCTTGCAGAATGTGCATGTGCAGATGGGAAAAATGCATGTTGGACTGGGTTACTTTACCTATTTATTCGGTTTCGGGGCCTCTGTAATCAGCCTGAATACCCAGCAGCAGAACTGGCAGCAAGCAACGCGCAGCGGCAACCGCGCGGCCCAAAGCAGTGCTGCTCTTGCTACAGTGGGTGCAGCCGGCATGACAGCTGTTAATGCTTATGGCGTTAGTCATACCGTGCACGCCACTTTTAAAGTAGTGACTGCAAGGAGTGCCGCGGCACGCACAGCCGCTTGGGCCGCAGCCGGCACACGCCTGTCCACCGTGTTTTTCCGGGTCAACCTGGCCGGCTTTTTGTTTACCGTTTTGGAGTTTGGCGGCACTTGGTTGTTCAACCGCTACAACATTAGCGCTCACGACAAATGGCTCAAAACCACGCCCTGGAGCCTGGACACCGATGAACGCGGTAACTACACCCTGGATCAGTACCAACGTTATCTCGGCGATTTACTTCACGCCCCTTCTGCACAACTTGGCTTGATCAAGCATGACTCATTGCTGAAGAACCTGTTTTTGCGCGCCAAACCCAGCGATATCCATCTGGAGCTACCGAGGGTGAAACTAAGCGACTTCCAGCCACCGTTAAGTGGGAAACCCTCCCACCGCTTGGGCATTGGCGCCCATCGGCTTTACCGCCCACTCGACAGCCGCGGTACCGCGCGTGAACGCAAGGACGTGATCAGTAATGAAGTGACGGACAGCCTGCAAGTCGTGCAAGCAGATCCGCTGATTTTATGCCTGCGATATCCGCCGAATAGTGATGCGCCGATGGCGCCCGTGGTCGAGACACTGGAACTGGCGGTGTGCGTGCAAGTGCTGAATACCAAAGGAGAGTGGATCTCCCGCACCCACGTCATTCATCTCAATCCTCGTGGCGAAGGCCGTTTTCCTTCGCTACCGCCCAACACAGTCACCGAGCATCCTCCCGTGTTGCTGGTTGAAACCCATTTGCTGGAGACGGTCGACCATGCCCAAAAACCTGGATAACCCCGTGCCGACACCACACCTTGAGCAATCGCACAAAGCCGGAGATATCGAGCCCTTTCCAAGCGGGAAGATCACCTATCTCGCGCCGCTGCCGCTTCCAACACCGTTGCCGCCTCATGGCCCTCATATCGGGGAGTTGAATGAGGTGTACATGGACTTCGGGGTAGGATCGCCGGAAGTGTTCTCATGGCAGGTCATTTTAGGTTTGCCTTTCAGCGGCGCATTTATGGTTGCGTTTCTGTTCCCACTATTTACTGGATTTCTTGGGATTGTTTTTGGTTACGGCAGGGCAGATATCTGGGACTCAATGACGGGTATATTCCACGAAGGTTATGGATATGCAGCGACAACAGGACTCATCACCCTCTTCATCGGCCTCTGCGTCTGGCTCTACAACCACAACAGACGCGCCGAGATCATCCCCACCCGCTTCAACCGTCAACGCCGCGAAGTCTGCTTCTTGCCCGAAGACTCCACCGACCCGCTCTTCGTCGCCTGGGAATCCCTGTCCGCCTGGGTCATCGAAGCCCAAGGCGTCACCCAGTACGGCGTCCGTCGTCAATACAGCATGGGCATCGGTTTCCAGCATGGCGAAATCCTCACCAGCGTCGAATTCCCCTGCGCCGGCCTGCCCATCGCCATCAGCCATTGGGAAGCGATTCGCGGCTACATGGAGTACGAGGTCAACGACCTCAAATCCATCCAGGACCCGCTAGACCTTCAAGGCCCCGACGACCCACCTCACGAAGGCCTGCACACCTTCCGCAACGCCCGCGCACGCATGCACGAGCAAATCCGCGACGGCGAACGCGGTCGGGTTTCAGGCTTTTTCTGGTACCTGTACCACGTTATGACCCTGTGGACGATTCCCAACTACCTGACCGAATGGGAAATTCGCCGCCTTCAGAAAATGGCCCCGCACGCCTTGCCCGAGGTGATGCGCCAATGGTCCGAGCCGTTACCGGAGGAACAATGGGCGAAGCCGAGTGAAGAACTCGTACGGATGAGTGAGCTGGTTCGGCAGCTACACAAACGTCAGCCTCGCCGGACAATCACCGAGATTTTCGCTGAGGTGTATCAGGTCGACAACACGGACAAACGTCGCGCATGAAGTGTTCTGACTGGACGATTCGCGTCGCTCACACCGCCGTCATCGCGGGCAAGCCTTGCTCCTACAAATCGGGGCAGACTTTGGCGGACAACGGCCAGAGGGTCTCCCGCACCCACGTCATTCATCTCAACCCTCGTGGCGAAGGCCGTTTTCCTTCGCTGCCGCCCAACACAGTCACCGAGCATCCTCCCGTGTTGCTGGTTGAAACCCATTTGCTGGAGACGGTCGACCATGCCCAAAAACCTGGATAACCCCGTGCCGACACCACACCTTGAGCAATCGCACAAAGCCGGAGATATCGAACCCTTTCCAAGCGGGAAGATCACCTATCTCGCGCCGCTGCCGCTTCCAACACCGCTGCCGCCTCATGGCCCTCATATCGGGGAGTTGAATGAGGTGTATATGGACTTCGGGTTGGGATCGCCAGAGGTGTTCTCATGGCAAGTCATATTAGGCGGACCATTCAGTGGTGCATTTATGATTGCTTTTCTGATTCCTCTATTCAGCGGTTTCATGTTTTTTCTGTTCGGCCAAAGCTGGGAAGATATACAAGACATCACAACTCGTATGTTCATAGAAGAGGCGTATGAGCTCGCCCTGGTAACCGGCTTTCTCACCCTACTCATCGGCCTCTGCGTCTGGCTCCACAACCACAACAAACGCGCCGAAATCATCCCCACCCGCTTCAACCGCCAACGCCGCGAAGTCTGCTTCATGCCCGAAGACGCCACCGACCCGCTCTTCGTCGCCTGGGAATCCCTGTCCGCCTGGGTCATCGAAGCCCAAAGCGCCACCCAGTACGGTATCCGTCGCCAATACGGCATGGGCATCGGTTTCCAGCATGGCGAAATCCTCACCAGCGTCGAATTCCCCTGCGCCGGCTTGCCCATCGCCATCAGCCATTGGGAAGCAATTCGCGGCTACATGGAATTCGAAGTCAACGACCTCAAATCCATCCAGGACCCGCTAGACCTGCAAGGCCCCGACGACCCACCTCACGAAGGCCTGCACACCTTCCGCAACGCCCGCGCACGCATGCACGAGCAAATCCGCGACGGCGAACGCGGTCGGGTTTCAGGCTTTTTCTGGTACCTGTACCACGTTATGACCCTGTGGACGATTCCCAACTACCTGACCGAATGGGAAATTCGCCGCCTTCAGAAAATGGCCCCGCACGCCTTGCCCGAGGTGATGCGCCAATGGTCCGAGCCGTTACCGGAGGAACAATGGGCGAAGCCGAGTGAAGAACTCGTACGGATGAGTGAGCTGGTTCGGCAGCTACACAAACGTCAACCTCGCCGGACAATCACCGAGATTTTTGCTGAAGTGCAGCGATTGAATCCGACGGACAAACGTAGAGCATGAAGTGTTTTGGCTGAGTGTATATGAACGCAAACGGCGAGTGGATTTCCCAAACCCACGCCGTTCGAGTCCCCCACCCCGTGGTTAGGCTCGTTTTTTATATTAGTGGAACGACACTGCTGTTTAGTCGGCTTATCCAAACACTGATCAACGTCGGCGATAAGTACAACCAGCGCGTTATTGAGATAGAAGGCCTGCACTCAGTTGTCAGTTTATGGTGCAACGACTTTTTTGGTTACCCGATCAAGAAGCACGACTGGCTCCAGTCCCGGAGGAGGCTTGTCCGCCGGGGCCGCACTTTCAAGGGTATTGCGCGACGCACGAGATTGGCGCGCGTGGGGCGGGACTGCGTCAGGCCGTGGAGATACAGCGCGTAGTATCTGCGTCAACTCACCCATAGTTTCGCCGTCGAATGCGCCTGACCCGCCCCTTACATACTGATTCATTCCGGCTCGTGTAGCCTTAAAGCAGCCATGATCAAACGCAACATCCCCTTTCCCTGCACTTATTTTGCACTCCCTGAGTTTCGCCTGTCGTGCAGGGCGATTACCCTCATACCAATGAATTGTTTTGAGGTTCTCAGGAGTATCCCTTGCAGCAGCCAAGTGTTTTTCTTTTTCGAGATCACTTCGCCTCCTACTTAGCGTTATGGATGCAGTTCGTGCATTCGCACACCACGTGTAATTCGGCACAGGGCTGTACTTTGTTAAATAGCTACAATGACCTAGGGTTTGATTTATTTCGGTTGGATTATCCATAAACCAACTAACAGTAGGCGCTTTGTCGTCACCGCACCCGACCAATGTAAAAAATAAAATCACTACAACAGAAAATTTGGCATTCGCGCCTATACATTTGGACAAGTGTAATGACTTCGTTGCTCTGGATTTTTTCATGGCGATCTTCGTTTTTAAAAATGGTAATTTTGGCAAGCTGGCTCATTTAAAAATGCAGGGGTATTCAATTTTTGACGTAGGTCATTTCCCAATTTTTCTGCTGCCATAAATTGGGAGAATCATTCACATACCCCGCCCATTGCTTGGAGCAAATTTAATCGCGAAGGCATTTTTCGGAGGCGAGGTAAGTACTTGCCAGTAAAGCCAGGCGCTTGACGCCTAGGCCCGACAACAACCGGAAACCCTTGCCGACATGGCGGCACGGTTCGTGCCGCTGTCGGATGCGCTGGACGGCTTGAACGGCGCGCTGTACAGCGAAACCGGACAGCATTGGCAGGGTGAGGATCTGTGGCGGGCCATTCGGGCGATTCCGATTGCCGAACGGGTTCATGACCCGGTGGGTGACAGTGGATTGCCGCCGCTTTATCCGAAGTAACATCAAAAGATCGCAGCCTGCGGCAGCTCCTACGGGCGTACACCCATCCCGTGTAGGAGCTGCCGCAGGCTGCGATCTTTTAGCTCTCGGCACTCCCGACTGTTTGCCAGTAAACTCTCTCCCCTTTCGCCGCTGTTCATTTCCTCGCGGCCATCACCTATTTCCTACGGAGCTCGCCTTGCGTCTGTTTCACACCTCCGACTGGCACCTTGGGCAGAACCTGCACGGCCAGGAACGCGATTTCGAACACGGTTGCTTCCTTGACTGGCTATTGCGCCAGCTGAAGCTCGATCAGCCCGATGTGCTGCTGATCGCCGGCGATATCTTCGACACGGTCAATCCGCCGGTCAAAGCCCAGGAACGCCTGTACGACTTCATCGTCAGCGCCCACGAGCAGCAGCCGAAGCTGACCATTGTGATGATTGCCGGCAACCACGATTCCGGTTCGCGCATTGAACTGCCCGCCCCGTTGATGCGCCGTTTGCGCACCCATGCGCTGGGCCGCGTGCTGTGGCTGGATGACGGCCAACTCGATGCCGAGCGCCTGTTGCTGCCACTGCCGGACGCCAAGGGCAAAACCGTCGCCTGGTGCCTGGCGCTGCCGTTTCTGCGCCCGGCCGAAGTGACTGGCGCGCATCTGGGCGACAACTATCTGCGCGGTATCGGCCAGGTTCACGAGTGGCTGATCGAAGCCGCCAACGCCAAACGCAAGAAGGGTCAGGCGCTGATCGCCATCAGTCACGCGCACATGGCCGGTGGTTCGGTGTCGGAAGACTCCGAGCGCAGCCTGATCATCGGCAACGCCGAAGCCCTGCCCGCCAGCCTGTTTGGCCCGAGTATCAGCTACGTCGCTCTTGGTCACTTGCACAAGCCACAGAAGGTCAACGGTGAGGAGCGGATTCGCTACAGCGGCTCGCCGATCCCATTGTCGTTCTCCGAGATTGGTTATCAGCATCAGATCCTCGACGTTCAGCTGGACGGCGAAACCCTGGTCAGCGTCCAACCGAAGCTGATTCCCCGCGCCGTCAATCTGCAACGTATCGGCCCCGCCCCCTTGGCGGAAATCCTCGTGCAACTGGCCGACCTGCCGAACATCGATTTGCTCGCCGACCCTGAGCGTCAGCCGTGGCTGGAAGTGCGGGTTCGCCTCGACGAGCCGCAACCCGACTTGCGCCATCAGGTCGAAACCGCCCTGCAAGGCAAAGCTGTGCGACTGGTGCGCATCGCCGCGGAATACGCCGGCAACGGTAGCCGTGACGGCGTCGATGACGGTACTGCGCTGATCGAACTCGACCAGCTCACGCCTCAGGAATTGTTCAGCCGCGCCTGGCAGGATAACTACGGCAGCGAGGTCGATGAGCAAACCCTGAAAGACTTTGCCGAGCTGTTGCAAGACGTGCAGATGGAGGGCGAACAGCCATGAAGATCCTCGCGATCCGCCTGAAAAACCTCGCCTCCCTGGCCGGGCCGTTTGAAATTGATTTCACCGCCGAGCCGCTGGCCAGCGCCGGCCTGTTCGCCATCACCGGCCCGACCGGCGCCGGCAAAAGCACCTTGCTCGACGCCTTGTGCCTGGCATTGTTCGGCGCCGTGCCCCGGTTGAGCAATGCCCAAGTGTCGGCCAAAGCGCCCGACGCCGACGGTGAAATCAGCACCGGAGACCCGCGCACCCTGCTGCGTCGCGGCACCGGTGAAGGCTATGCCGAAGTGGATTTCGTCGGTATCGATGGCCGTCGCTATCGCGCGCGCTGGGAAGCCAATCGCGCCCGGGAAAAGGCTGGCGGCAAGCTGCAACACAGCCGTCAGAGCTTGCGCGACATTGATCTGGACCAATTGCTGGCCAGTCAGAAAGTTGAATTCAAGACCCAGCTCGAAACGGTCCTCGGCCTGAACTTCGAGCAATTCACCCGCGCCGTGTTACTGGCCCAAAGTGAATTCAGCGCGTTCCTCAAGGCCAACGACAACGAACGCAGCGAGCTGCTGGAAAAGCTCACCGACACCGCGCTCTACACCCGCCTCGGCCGTCGCGCATTCGACAAGACCAAGGACGCTCGCGAAGCCCACAAGCTGTTGCAGGATCAAGCCACCGGCGTCACGCCGCTGTCGCCCGAAGCCCGCGCCGAGCTCGATCAACGTTTCAACGAAGCGCAGCTGCAACTCAAGGCGCAACAGGCGCAACTAAAGCAGCTGGAACTGCAACACACCTGGCTGAAAGATTTGCGTCAGTTGCAGGACGATCAACACAGCGCCACCGAACAATTGACCAGCGCCGAACAGGATTGGCAGCGCCTGGCCGGTGACCGTTTGCAGCTGACACGCCTGGAGCAACTCGCCCCGCAACGCCACCAGTTCGCGCGTAAAACCGAACTCAGCGCCCAGCTCACGCCACTGGCTGCACAGATTCAGCTGCACACCGAGCAACAACGCGACCTGCAAACGCGCCAGCATCAACTCGAACAGAGCCGCAACGCGGCGCAAACCGCGCTGGTTGAGGCGCAGGGCCAACACACGTCCAACGCACCGCTGTTGCGTCAGGCCTTTGAGGCGCAAAGCACTCTCGCCCGTCTGAACAAGGACGCCGACCTCAGCGCTGACCTCAAGCAGCAAGCCGAACAGGCTTGCACCCAAGGTCAAAGCACGATTCAAGGCCTGCTCGATCAGCAAAAACAAGTCGCCGAGCGCTTGCTGCTGATTGCCGGGCAACTTGAACAGAGCACCCATCTGGCGCCACTCAGCGAGGCCTGGAATGCTTATCGCGGCCGCCTGCAACAGCTGATGTTGATCGGCAATCGTCTGAACAAGGGCCAGGCTGAACTGGCTTCTCTGGAACAGAACGCCGCCCGTGCCGCCGAAGCCCTGGCAGCGCAAAAGCAGAGCCTGGAAGTTCTTTATAAAGAAGCCGGCGCCGAGCCCGAAGCGGTGGCCGAGCAGATTCAGTTGCTGGGTACCCTGCTGCAAGACAACCGCAAGCAACTGCGGGCATTTGAAGAACTGACACGCCTGTGGGCCAGCCATCAGGAGCTGGACACGCGCCTTGCCGACTTGCAGCAACGCCAGTCAATCGCGCAGCAGGATCGCGAGCGCCTGACTCAGGACGGGGTGAAAAGCAAAAACGAATTGGTCGTCGCCGAGCAGACCCTGACCGTCACCCGCGAATTGCTCGAACGCCAGCGTCTGGCTCGCAGCGCCAGCGTCGAAGAGCTGCGCGAGCAATTGCAGGACGATCAGCCGTGCCCGGTTTGCGGCAGCCCGGATCATCCTTATCATCAACCCGAAGCCTTGCTGCAAAGCCTCGGCCGCCACGATGAAAGCGAACAGGCCAACGCACAGAAAGCCGTGGATGCGCTGAAAGAAAAACTCACCGAATTGCGTGCTGAAGTGGGCGGTGTGATTGCTCAACAAAAAGAACTGCTGCAACAGCAGGAGCAACTGCTGGCGCAGCAGCAAAGTCTGGCGCCCAGCCTTGAGGCGCATCCATTATCAGCACAGCTGTTCACGCAAGACGCCGGTAAACGCGACGCCTGGCTGGCCCAGCAAAACAGCCAGCTGAACCAGAGCATCGCCCAGGACGAACAACGGCAAACCGCCCTGCTCACGCTGCAACAGGATGCCGCACGGCTTGCCCAGCAACTGCGCAACGCCGAAACCGCGAGTCAGCAGGCAGCACTGCACCTGACCAACCAACAACGCGAACTGAGCAGTGATCGCCAGCGTCTGGATGAAGAACTGACCGCGTTCAGCAGCCTGCTGCCGGCCGACACGCTGCAGGCATTGCGCAATGAGCCGGCCGCGACCTTCATGCAGCTCGACCAGCAAATCGCCCAGCGTCTGGAGCAACTCGACCAGCAGCGCGATGAGCTCAGCGAGCAGCAACAACGCCAACAAACGCTGGACAAAGAACAGGACCGCCAACTGACGCGCGTCCAGCAACTGGAACGGGCTCAGCAGCAGTTCACCGCCCTCGCCGATCAGCAACAGGCTTGCCAGCAACAGCTGGCGCAGCTGTTGGGCACGCATGCCAGCGCCGAACAGTGGCAGCAGCAACTGGATCAAGCGGTGGAACAGGCGCGCAGCGCCCAGGCCAATGCCGATCAGGAACTGCAAACCGTGCGCACGCGGCTGGTCGAACTGGCCGCCGAACTCAAGGCGCAACAGCAACGCCAGCAAGCTCTTGAGACCGAAGACCGCGACCTGAGCGCAAGGATCGCCGAGTGGCGCGCCTTGCACCCGGAACTGGACGACAGCGGTCTGGACGGCCTGCTGAACATCGACGACCAGCAATTCAGCGAACTGCGCCAACGCTTGCAGCACAACGAAAAAGCCATCGAGCAAGCCAGGGTTCTGGTGCAGGAGCGTGAAAAGCGCCTGCTCAGTCACCAGGCGCAGCACAACGGCAATCTCGATGCCGGGCAACTGGCCGCCGCGCTGACCGATGTGCAAAACCTGTTTGCCGCCAGTGAACAGCGCTGCGCCGAACTGCGCGCCGAACAGGCCGAAGATCAACGTCGGCAAAACGCCAATCAGGCGCTGGCGCAACACATCGCCGACTCCTACACCGAGTACCAACGCTGGGCGCGTCTGAATGCCTTGATCGGTTCGGCCACTGGCGACACGTTCCGCAAGATCGCCCAGGCCTACAACCTCGACCTGCTGGTGCATCACGCCAACGTGCAGTTGCGCCAACTGGTGCGGCGCTATCGCTTGAAGCGCGGCGGCAGCATGCTCGGGTTGCTGGTGATGGACACCGAAATGGGCGATGAACTGCGCTCGGTGCATTCACTGTCCGGCGGGGAAACATTCCTGGTGTCGTTGGCGCTGGCGCTGGGCCTGGCGTCGATGGCGTCGAGCACCCTGAAAATCGAATCGCTGTTCATCGACGAAGGTTTCGGCAGCCTCGATCCGGAATCTCTGCAACTGGCCATGGACGCCCTGGATGGCTTGCAGGCGCAGGGCCGCAAGGTCGCGGTGATTTCCCATGTGCAGGAAATGCATGAGCGTATTCCGGTGCAGATTCAGGTCCACCGCCAGGGCAACGGCCTGAGTACGCTGGAGGTGAAATGAACACGCTGTACTCCTTCCGCCGCTGCCCCTACGCCATGCGCGCACGCATGGCCCTGCGTTATTCGCAAGTGGCGGTAGATATCGTCGAGGTCAGTCTGAAGGCCAAGCCTGCCGAGATGCTCGCACTGTCGAGCAAAGGGACGGTGCCGGTGTTGAGTGTTGACGGTCAGGTGTTTGATGAAAGCCTGGCGATCATGCACTGGGCGCTGGCGCAGAACGATCCGCAGGACTGGCTGCTCAAGGCGAATCCTGCCGGGCAGGCGCAGATGGAGGCGCTGGTCGAAGAGAACGATCAGGTGTTCAAGGTGCACTTGAATCACTACAAGTATGCCGAGCGTTATCCCGAGCAACCGATGGAGTTTTATCGAGCCGAGGGTGAGGTGTTTTTGCGCAGGCTGGAGGAGCTGCTAGAAGGTCGTGACTATTTGTTCGCCGACCATGCCAGCCTGGCGGATGTGGCGGTGATGCCCTTCGTGCGCCAGTTTGCGCACGTGGACCGCGAGTGGTTCGGGCAGACGCCTTATGTGCGGTTGCAGGCATGGTTGCAGCGGTTTTTAGAATCAGACCTGTTCACCGCAATTATGGCCCGGTAACAATCCCTTGTGGCGAGGGAGCTTGCTCCCGCTGGGTTGCGAAGCGGCCCCTCTTTTTCGTCAGCAACATCGAGTCGCCTGGATTTACGACTGCTTCGCAGCCGAACGGGAGCAAGCTCCCTCGCCACAATGGATCGCATTGACACTCCATTCAGGCGAACACTTCGCACATCTGCAACACCGAGCAATCCACCTGGAACGGGCCGAAAAAGTCGTCCTGGCGTTTCACCGGCGGGTTACCGGCCAGCAAGCCCATGGCCTTGTCGGTTTCAATGCTGCGAGCGAGGTTGTGATTGGCTTCGATGGAGCGTGCCACCGAACCCGCCGAGCCTTGCCCGATCCCCAACAAGGATGAGCCATTGGTCATGAACGCCAGGAAGGCGATGACCCAGAGTCTGCCCCCTTTCATGCCCCTGCCACTCCCGCCACGTCTGCGTGTTCGACCACAGCGTTTTGCGCGCGGTGTTCGAACTGGATGGCGGGATAAGCAACCTGAATCGGCGCTTCGAAATCGTGTTGCGTCTGCGCCGTAAGGCTGACGACCAGTACCAGCGCCACGTAGAGACCGATGGCCAAGTAGGCGCCGTATTTGGCAGAAGTGAGAATGGAGCTGGCCATGGTGTTCTCCGTGGGCTTGTTTCAATGCCCACAGAATCGATCAAAAAAGCTTCGATAACCACTCAGGGATATCCATAGTCACCATCAGCTTCGTTGATCATTAAGCCAGTCTATTTCAGCCTTCAATAAAACTCATCATGCGCTCACGCGCAGCGTCAGGCTCGCCAGGAACAGGGGTCGCAGCAGACAAAATGGGAGTCGAATAGAGGAACAGAAGTATCACGGCCAGACGCATCGCCATGCGGTCGATCCTTTTTTTAGGAGAAGGAGTCAAGAAATCCGCGTCAAATTTAAACTCATGGCCATGTGATATCAAGCACTGCATTGATAGCAATATGATGCTGTCGTAAACGCGTTATGCAGGAGCGACATCACTCACACGTTTCGAAGCTTGTTCAGCCCGATCCGTTCAAGTGAATTCGCTCCTGCATAAAGGGTGCAGGGCCTGGATTTCAGGCTTGGGTTTTGTGATCCAGCGCCGCGTAGAAGTTGGCGCTCTGTTGCAGGTATTTCTGGGTATAGCTTTGGGTGTGGGATTTTTTGTCGCTGATTTCAACGTTGGCACTGGCTGGCAGAACAACGCTGGCCGAGATGGCGGAGGCAGCAATTACAGAGAAGAGATTGAAGTTCATGGCGGTAGTCCTCGAAGTCAGTTGGCTTGCTTGCCCGGTGGGGCCGTGAAGCAAACTTATCCTTCGAGGTTGGCGCCTTGAAATCTTTTGTAGCATTAGCAGATATCAGCGTCATTAATACAAGGTTGCAGGCCCCACCAACCGGGGCCTGCGGCCTATTGACGCACCAGGAACTTGAGATCGCTCGGGGCATCCATCGGCAGTTTCTGCACGGTTTTACCCAGCAGACCGCTCTTGGCATCGCGTTCGACGACCACAATCTGGTTGCTCTTCTGATTGGCAATCAGCAAGAACTTGCCACTCGGGTCGAGGCTGAACTCACGTGGGTGATCGCCTTCCACCGAGCGGCGTTGCAATTCCTTGAGGTGGCCGGTCGCCGGGTCGATGGCAAACACCAGCATCTGATTGGCGGTGCCACGGTTGCTGACGTAAAGGAATTTGCCATCCTGCGAGGCATGCAAGGCCGCAGCGGCCTTGTCCGAGGTCGGTTGCCCGGCCGCCAGATCGACCATTTGTGTTCGCTCAAGCTGGCCATTGCGGTAATCGAACACCGCGACCTGCGCGCTCATTTCCATGCTCAGCCAGGCGTGCTTGCCGTCAGCGCTGAACAGCAGATGCCGGGGTCCGCTGCCGGCTGGCATCTGCACGGACGCCGGTGTGGCGGCGGTTAACGGCAGTTGCGGATTGGCCTTGGGATCGAAGCGATAGACAAACACCTTGTCAGCGCCCAGGTCATTGGAAAACACGTACTGACCGTCTGGCGAAGACACCGTCGAATGCACGTGCGCCGACATCTGCCGCTCGGGGTTGACCCGGCTGGACGGGTGACTGCTCATCTGCACCACGGGTTGGAGTTGGCCATCGGCGCCAACCGGCAACACTGCGAGGGTGCCGCCCGGGTCTTCGGCCACCGAGTAATTACTGACGAACAGGTAACTGCCATCGCCGCTGAGGCTCGAATGAGTCGGCTCGTTGCCCAGGCTCTGCGCCTGACTGATCAGGCTCAGTGCATGGGTCTGGGGGTCAATCGCATAGCTGCTGACGCGCCCCACCGGATCAGCCTGGCCCGGGCCATTTTCGTTGACCACGAACAGGTAGCGCTGGTCTCTGGAAACGGTGAGCCACGAAGGGTTTTCACTCTTGACCACTTGCAGCGGTTTGGCATTGATCTGGCCGGTGGAGCTGTCGAAATCCAGCCGATAGATGCCCTGGCTCTGGCCGGCGGTGTACGAACCCACCAACAGTTGATAGTCGTCGGCGCACGCCACCTGAACGCCCATGGCGCCGAGGCTGCCGGCCATCAACAGCGGCCAGAAATTACGCATCCTCATTCACTTCGTCCTCGTCGTTATCCCCGCTGATTGCGCTCATGCAAACCAGCCGGTGCTCGCCGGAATCGCCGGTGATCAGCCAGCTTTGCAGGGTGGTATCGAAGCTCGCGGCCTGAATCTGGGCCGGGGTGAATTCCCAGTGTTTGGAGTCGCGGCCGTCCATGCATTCGATGTGCAGGTTGTCGTCTTCGTCGAGAGAAAATACAAAGGCATGCAGCCCGTCGATTTCCACCATGTCGCAGTGTTCGAGGGTGCTGAGCAAGGTGTCGGTGTCGGCAGTCATGGCAGTCAGTCTTTGAAGGGAAAGACGCAATGATAGCTCAATGAGGGAGTGGCTTTATGTTTGTCAAAAATCCCGAACACGACGCCGAACAACTGTGGGAGCGAGCTTGCCCGCGATAGGGTTTAATATTCAACATCAATATTGACTGTTAGTCCGCCATCGCGAGCAAGCTCGCTCCCACATGGGATCGCGCTATCCGTCAGAGGGCATCGCGGCTCGGCTGGCCATCCACCAGCCGCTGGATGCGCAGCGGGTTGGCGTTTTTCAACGCGTCCGGCAACAGGCTGTCGGGATAGTTCTGGAAACACACCGGCCGCAGGAAGCGGTCGATCGCCAGGGTGCCCACCGAGGTGCCCCGTGCATCGGAGGTCGCTGGGTAGGGGCCGCCATGGACCATCGAATCGCAGACTTCGACACCGGTCGGATAGCCGTTGAGCAAAATGCGTCCAACCTTTTGTTCCAGCAGCGCTGTCAGCTCGCCGAACTGCTCGAAATCTCGCTGTTCGCCGATGATGGTTGCGGTGAGCTGACCATGCAGGCCATTCAGCGCGGCACTGAGTTGCGCTTGATCCGCCACCTCGACAAACACCGTGGTCGGGCCGAAGACTTCTTCCTGCAGGACTTCATCGCCGTCGATCAACAAACTCACATCGGCCTTGAACAGCTGCGGCTGAGCCTGCTTGCCTTGCTGCGGGGTGCCGGCCAGGTGCGTCACGCCAGGGTGGGCGAGGAGCTTTTGCAGACCCTTGCCATAGCTGCCCAGGGTGCCAGCATTGAGCATGGTTTGCGCCGGTTGATCGTTGATCAATCCCGCCACCTGCTGCACGAACGCGCTGAACTGCGGTGAGCGAACGCCGATCACCAGACCCGGATTGGTACAGAACTGACCACAGCCCTGAACCACCGACGCGGTGAGGTCTCGGGCGACGGTTTCAGCTCGAACCTCCAGCGCCTGCGGCAAGACGATCACCGGATTGATGCTCGACATCTCGGCGAACACCGGAATCGGTTGCGCACGCGCCGCCGCCATGTCGCACAACGCCCGACCCCCCTTGAGCGAACCGGTAAAACCGACCGCCTGAATCGCCGGGTGCTTGACCAGCGCTTCCCCCACGCCACCACCGTAAATCATGTTGAACACGCCCGCCGGCATGCCGGTTTTTTCGGCGGCGCGGATGATCGCATCGGCGACCTGCTCGGCGGTGGCCATGTGGCCGCTGTGCGCCTTGAACACCACTGGGCAACCGGCGGCCAGGGCTGATGCGGTGTCGCCGCCGGCCGTGGAAAATGCCAACGGAAAGTTACTCGCACCAAACACCGCCACCGGCCCCAGGCCTATGCGGTACTGCCGCAGGTCGGGACGTGGCAACGGTTGGCGATCCGGCAATGCCTGATCGATCCGCGCGCCATGGAAATCACCCCGGCGCAGGACCTTGGCGAACAGACGCATCTGGCCGCTGGTGCGACCGCGTTCACCCTGGATGCGGCCGGCCGGCAATGCGGTTTCGCGGCAGACCACGGCGACAAAGTCATCGCCCAGCGCGTCCAGTTCATCGGCAATCGCATCGAGAAATTGCGCCCGCCGTTCTGCGCTCAGGCGGCGATAGACGGGGTAAGCGGCTGCGGCGGCGTGGGCGGCGGCGTCGACTTCTTCAAGGGTGGCCTGGTGGAAACGGTAAGGCAGGTGCTCGCCCGTGGTGGCATCAACGCTGTTGACTATGGCAGTGCCGGTCGCGCTGCGCTGGCCGCCGATGTAGTTGTGACCAAGAATCTGGGTCATGCATTTCTCCTTAAAGAGTGCCGATGGTGCCGGGCTCGAAGGCCGCTTCAACCGAAGCAATGCCGTTGATCAACGGTGCGCCGAACTCGGCTTGACTGATCTCAAACACGTCACCCGGCCGGGTGCGAATGCCGTCGGCAAAGGACAGGGTCGCGGTGCCGAAGAAATGGATGTGCACGTCCCCCGGCCGCAGGAACTGGCTGTATTTGAAATGGTGGTACTCGAGATTTTCCAGGCTGTGGCACATGTTGGCCTCGCCGCTGAGAAACTCGTTCTGCCACAGCACTTCGCCGTCGCGCAGGATACGGCTGGTGCCTGCCAGATGTGGAGGCAGTTCACCCACCCGAAGTTCCGGGCCATAACTGCAGCTGCGCAATTTCGAGTGGGCGAGGTACAGATAATTCTTGCGCTCCATCACATGGTCGGAGAACTCGTTGCCCACCGCGAACCCGAGGCGATAGGGTTTGCCGTCGTGGCCAATAACGTAGAGCCCGCTGAGCTCGGGCTCTTCACCGGCGTCTTCGGCAAAAGGTGGCAGCGGAAACGGCTGGCCGGGACGGACGACGATGCTGCCATCACCTTTATAGAACCATTCCGGCTGCACACCGGCCTGCCCTGCCGCCGGTTTGCCGCCCTCCACGCCCCATTTGAAGATGCGCATGGTGTCGGTCATCGCTGTTTCATCGCCGGCCTGCTGGTGCATCTTGTCCCGCGCCGAAGCGCTGCCCAAATGGGTCAGGCCGGTGCCGCTGACCAGCATGTGCGCCGGGTCCGGGTGATCCAGCGGCGGCAGGATGCGCAGTGTGGCGAGCAGTTCTGCGTAGTCGTGGCTGACGCCCAGGCCGAGGGCATTCACTTGTTGCTCAAGATTGACCCCGGCTTCAATCGCCCCCAGCGCCAGATCGCGCACCGTGCGAGCGTCTTGTACTTCGCGGACCAGATCGTCCTCGACCACGCCAACACGGCGCTCGCCGTTAATCAATTCGAATTGCACCAAACGCATGATTTTTCTCCTGTAAAGAATCTCGAAGTTGGCTATGCCCACTGTGGGAGCGAGCTTGCTCGCGATAGCGGTATCACATCCAACATCAATGTTGACTGAACCGGCGCCATCGCGAGCAAGCTCGCTCCCACAGTTGCTTTGTGTTGGCTGTTATTGCGCGGTGGCTTTGAGGCCGGTGAGTAGCAAGCGCTGGAACAGGTCTTCTTTCAGGCCTTCGGGGTTAGTCAGCTGCATCCGTTCCAGATGCTCGGGAAACGCCGAAGGCTCCGGCGCATCCAGCGCAGCCTTGCCCAGCTCCAGAATTTCCGTGAGTTTGAACTTGCTCTTCAACCAGTTCAGCGCCCGTAACAAATCGCGCTCTACAACCGTGAAATCACACCCCAGCGGATACTCCGGAAACAGCTGCGGATGCCGTGCCTGAATCGCCTGCAAACGCTCCGGGCGGTTATCGGCAAAGCGTGGATCGATTCGGAAGTTCTTCGGCAATTTGCCCGCGCTCTGCGCCTGCTCGATCAACCCTGATTGAAACCGTGAATCGCTGATGTTCAGCAACGACTCGATCACTGCTGCATCGGTTTTACCGCGCAGGTCGGCGATGCCGTATTCGGTGATCACGATGTCGCGCAGATGGCGCGGGATCGTGCAATGGCCGTATTCCCAGACGATGTTGGAACTGACCTCCCCACCCGCCTCGCGCCAGCTACGCAGCAGCAGAATCGAACGCGCGCCTTCCAGCGCATGACCCTGAGCGACGAAGTTGTATTGGCCGCCGACGCCGCTGAGTACCCGGCCGTTTTCGAGCTGATCGGCCACACCGGCACCGAGCAGCGTCATGGTGAACACGGTATTGATAAAGCGAGCATCGAGGCGTTGCAGACGCTTGAGCTCTTCCTGACCGTAGAGCTCGTTGATGTAGCTGATGCGGGTCATGTTGAATTCGATCCGCTTGCTTTGCGGCAACTCGCGCAGGCGCTCATAGAAACTGCTCGGCCCGAGGAAAAAGCCGCCGTGCACCGAAATGCCATCGGTTTGCGCGGCTTCGTCCAGCGTGCCGTCATTCGCCTGTTGTTGAGTCGGAACATCGGGGTAGACCTTGCGCCGCACAATCCCCGCATCAGCCAGCACCAGCAAGCCGTTGACGAACATTTCGCTGCAACCATAAAGGCCTTTGGCAAACGGTTCGACGCCGCCTTCGCGGTCGATCAACTGCGCCCACTGGCTGAGATTCACATCCGCCAGCAACGCTCTGTAGCCACCGTTATCCGCCTGCCGCGCCAGCAACGCGGCGGTCAGGGCATCGCCCATGGCGCCGATGCCGATCTGCAAGGTCCC
>NZ_CABVHK010000003.1:430906-441606 GCF_902497785.1 Pseudomonas fluorescens | reverse complement strand
CCATCACATGGTCGGAGAACTCGTTGCCCACCGCGAACCCGAGGCGATAGGGTTTGCCGTCGTGGCCAATAACGTAGAGCCCGCTGAGCTCGGGCTCTTCACCGGCGTCTTCGGCAAAAGGTGGCAGCGGAAACGGCTGGCCGGGACGGACGACGATGCTGCCATCACCTTTATAGAACCATTCCGGCTGCACACCGGCCTGCCCTGCCGCCGGTTTGCCGCCCTCCACGCCCCATTTGAAGATGCGCATGGTGTCGGTCATCGCTGTTTCATCGCCGGCCTGCTGGTGCATCTTGTCCCGCGCCGAAGCGCTGCCCAAATGGGTCAGGCCGGTGCCGCTGACCAGCATGTGCGCCGGGTCCGGGTGATCCAGCGGCGGCAGGATGCGCAGTGTGGCGAGCAGTTCTGCGTAGTCGTGGCTGACGCCCAGGCCGAGGGCATTCACTTGTTGCTCAAGATTGACCCCGGCTTCAATCGCCCCCAGCGCCAGATCGCGCACCGTGCGAGCGTCTTGTACTTCGCGGACCAGATCGTCCTCGACCACGCCAACACGGCGCTCGCCGTTAATCAATTCGAATTGCACCAAACGCATGATTTTTCTCCTGTAAAGAATCTCGAAGTTGGCTATGCCCACTGTGGGAGCGAGCTTGCTCGCGATAGCGGTATCACATCCAACATCAATGTTGACTGAACCGGCGCCATCGCGAGCAAGCTCGCTCCCACAGTTGAATGGGGGAAATTCTCAAGTGCGGGTCGCGCCCCGGGCGCTGGCGGCGAACTGGTCTGCCGGCAACACATGCTTGCGCTCCAGCACGCGGTAAACCAAGCCCGTCAGAATCAAGCCGAAGACCATGACGCCAGACAGGAAATACAACCCCGACGCCAGATTCCCCGTGTATTCCTTCAACGCTCCGATCACGAACGGCCCGATATAGCCGCCGAGGTTGCCCACCGAGTTGATCAATGCGATCCCTGCGGCAGCACTGGCGCCGGCGAAGAATCGGCCTGGCAAGGTCCAGAACACCGCCGTGCAGGAAAACAGCGCAAACGCCACCAGACACAACGCCGCCAGTTGCAGCACCGGCACCGTCAGCCAGGCACTCATGAACAGACCGATGGCACCCAACACATACAACACCGCCAGATGGCCGTAGCGATCATTCAAACGGTCGGAACTGCGCGGAATGATCAGCAAACCGATGATCCCGAAAATGTACGGCACCGACGATACGAAGCCGGTCACCAGGTCAGTGCCACCAAACTGTTTAATCAGGGTCGGCAGCCACAGGCCCAGGCCATAAATGCTCAAGGTCACCGGCAGGTAGAACAGCGCCAGCAGCAACACGCGTTTGTCCTTGAGGGCGTGCAGCGGATTGCCGTGACGGGTCTGGCCGTATTCTTCCAGGTCCTTTTTCAGCTCGCCGGCCAGCCAGTCCTTTTCCGGCTGATCCATCCACTTCACCTGTTGCGGGCCATCAGGCAGCCAACGCAGTACCGGCCAGGTCAACAGGATCGCCGGGGTGCCGATGACGATGAACAGCCACTGCCAGCCATGCAGTCCAAGAATGCCGTCCATGCCGAGCAGACCGCCAGACACCGGGCCGGTGATCAGCATGGCAATGGGTTGCGAGAGGATGAACAGGCCGAGGATCTTGCCGCGATGGCGCACCGGGAACCACTGGGTGATGTAGTACAGAACGCCCGGAAAGAACCCGGCTTCGGCGGCGCCGAGCAGAAAGCGCATCACGTAGAAACTGTGCGGCCCTTGAACGAAGGCCATGCCAATGGTGATGGCGCCCCAGGTGAGCATGATCCGCGCGAACCAGCGCCGCGCGCCGAAGCGTTCCAGCATCAGGTTGCTGGGGATTTCCAGGAGGAAATAGCCAATGAAAAACAGCCCGGCACCCAGCCCGTAGGCGGCATCGCCGATGCCGATGTCGGCCCCCATGTGCAGCTTGGCGAAACCTACGGCGGAGCGATCCACATAGGCGATCAGGTACAGCAGGATCAGGAAGGGAATCAGTTTCAGCGTGATGCGACGGATAAGCCGCAGTTCCTGGCTCATGAGATCGGTCTCCGATTGTTGTTGTTATAGAACCTCGGGGGACGCCTCTCGCCAAAAAATCTGCCAGGGCCATCCCTCCGTTGACGGCGACTATATAGTAATACTATTTACTCAAGCAACACTTCCAAATAGGGCAATTTGCGCTTATGTTACGCCTCAGCTCGAACAATATAGTCATACAATAAGAGAACCGATCATGTCTGATAAGAAACCCACCCTGCGCTCCGCCCAATGGTTTGGCACGGCCGACAAAAACGGCTTCATGTACCGCAGCTGGATGAAGAATCAGGGCATCGCCGACCACCAGTTTCATGGCAAGCCGATCATCGGCATCTGCAACACCTGGTCGGAACTGACCCCGTGCAACGCGCATTTCCGCCAGATTGCGGATCATGTCAAACGCGGCGTGATCGAAGCCGGGGGTTTCCCGGTGGAATTCCCGGTGTTCTCCAACGGCGAATCGAACCTGCGCCCAACCGCCATGTTTACCCGCAACCTGACCAGCATGGATGTCGAAGAAGCGATTCGCGGCAACCCGATTGACGGCGTGGTGCTGCTGACCGGTTGCGACAAAACCACCCCGGCGTTGCTGATGGGCGCGGCCAGTTGCGACGTGCCGGCCATCGTCGTCACTGGCGGGCCGATGCTCAACGGCAAGCACAAGGGACAGGACATCGGCTCCGGCACCGTGGTCTGGCAGCTCAGTGAACAAGTCAAAGCCGGCACCATCACCCTCGACGATTTCCTCGCTGCCGAGGGCGGCATGTCCCGCTCGGCCGGCACCTGCAACACCATGGGCACCGCGTCGACCATGGCCTGCATGGCCGAAGCCCTCGGCACTTCCCTGCCCCACAACGCGGCCATTCCGGCAGTGGATGCACGTCGTTATGTGTTGGCCCATATGTCCGGCATGCGCGCAGTGGAGATGGTTCGCGAAGACCTGAAGCTGTCGAAGATCCTGACCAAGGAAGCCTTCGAAAACGCCATTCGCGTCAACGCCGCCATCGGCGGTTCGACTAACGCGGTGATCCACCTGAAAGCGATTGCCGGGCGTATCGGCGTGGAACTGGACCTGGACGACTGGACCCGCATCGGTCGCGGCATGCCGACCATCGTCGACCTGCAACCGTCCGGGCGCTTCCTGATGGAAGAGTTTTACTACGCCGGCGGCCTGCCGGCGGTGCTGCGTCGCCTCGGCGAAGCCAACCTGATTCCGAATCCGAACGCCTTGACCGTCAACGGCAAGACCCTCGGCGAGAACACCAAGGACGCGCCGATCTACGGTCAGGACGAAGTGATCCGCACCCTTGACAACCCGATTCGCGCCGACGGTGGCATCTGTGTGCTGCGCGGCAATCTGGCGCCATTGGGTGCGGTGCTCAAACCTTCCGCCGCCACGGCTGAACTGATGCAGCATCGCGGGCGCGCGGTGGTGTTCGAGAACTTCGACATGTACAAGGCGCGGATCAACGATCCCGAGCTGGACGTCGATGCCAACTCGATTCTGGTGATGAAGAACTGCGGGCCGAAGGGTTATCCGGGCATGGCCGAAGTCGGCAACATGGGCTTGCCGGCGAAACTGCTGGCCCAGGGCGTGACGGACATGGTGCGCATTTCCGATGCGCGCATGAGCGGCACCGCCTACGGTACGGTGGTCTTGCACGTGGCACCGGAAGCGGCGGCCGGCGGACCTTTGGCGGCGGTGAAAGAAGGCGACTGGATCGAGCTCGATTGCGCCAGTGGGCGTTTGCACCTGGACATTCCCGACGCCGAACTCGCAGCGCGCATGGCCGACCTGCAACCGCCGCAACAGATGATCCTCGGCGGCTATCGCCAGCTGTACATCGACCATGTGCTGCAGGCGGATCAGGGCTGTGACTTTGACTTCCTGGTGGGTTGCCGCGGGGCCGAAGTGCCGCGCCACTCTCATTAAGAGCAAAAGATCGCAGCCTTCGGCAGCTCCTACGAACCGGTACGACGCACAACTTGCGCTGCACTCGGTCGATGTAGGAGCTGCCGGAGGCTGCGATCTTTGCAAGGGCTGGATCACCCGCTGCCCGCGCCTGCTATCATGCGTGGCACCTCTCATCGCACAGGATCGCGCCGTTCCCCATGGATTACCGCAAACCCTCCGACCGCAAAAGCATGCATTCGCGCATCGTCCAGGAACTGGGCATGCAGATCGTCTCGGGGCGCTTCAAGCCGGACGACAAACTGCCCGCCGAAGCGCTGTTGTGCGAGGAATACGCGGTCAGCCGCCCGGTACTGCGCGAAGCTACGCGGGTGCTGGTTGCCAAAGGCCTGGTGTATTCCCGACCGCGGGTTGGCACGGTGGTCAAGCAGCGCAAGGAATGGCACATGCTGGACCCGGACGTGCTGCACTGGCTGATGCAAAGCAGCCCGCAGAATCAATTCTTCGATTTGCTGACCAGCGTGCGCAGCATCATCGAACCGGCCGCCGCCGCCCTGGCTGCACAGTTCGCCACGGACGCGGACATCGCCTCCATCGGCGAAGCCTACCAACGCATGGAAGCCGCGCCGAACCCGGAAGCGCTGTTGCAACCGGACCTGGATTTTCACAGCCGCATCGCCGATGCGACCCACAACGACCTGCTGGCAAACCTGTGCAACATGTTGTCGGTGGCGATTGCCGAAGCGTTGAAACACTCCAACCAGCGGCCAAACCTGCATGAACTGGCATTGCCACGGCACAAGGCAATCCTCACCGCCATCGAAAACCGCGACGCGCTGGGTGCGCGGCATGCGACGCTGGTTCAGCTGGACGATGCGCGTAGTGCGTTGAACGTGGTGCTCGGAACTGATTTGTCTTAAAGCCAAGTCAAAAGATCGCAGCCTTCGGCAGCTCCTACATTTGATTGTGCTCACCTGTAGGAGCTGCCGAAGGCTGCGATCTTTTGATTGTGCACGCCTGTAGGAGCTGCCGAAGGCTGCGATCTTTTGATTGTGCACGCCTGTAGGAGCTGCCGAAGGCTGCGATCTTTTGATTGTGCACGCCTGTAGGAGCTGCCGAAGGCTGCGATCTTTTGATCCTCAAACAAAAAAGCCGCAACCCTTGGGTTGCGGCTTTTCTATTTCAGCCTGGTATCAATGAGCAAACAGCGAATTGCCCTTCTGCCCCGCCATTTTCTCCGGCTTGATCAGGAATCGCGCCAGCGCCGGCAGTAGCCACAGAGCGCCGAACATGTTCCAGAGCAGCATGAAGGTCAGCATCAGGCCCATGTCGGCCTGGAACTTGATGGCCGAGAAGATCCAGGTGCACACGCCAATCGCCAGGCACAGGCCAGTGAACAGCACGGCTTTACCAGTGGATTTCAACGTCTGGTAATAGGCTTCCTGCAACGGCAGGCCGGCACGCAGGAAACTTTCCAGTCGGCTATAAATGTAGATCCCGTAATCCACACCAATCCCCACGCCCAGCGCCACCACCGGCAAGGTCGCGACTTTCACGCCGATGCCCATGAAGGCCATGAGGGCGTTGCCGAGTACCGACGTCAACACCAGCGGCAGCACGATGCACAAGGTCGCCGCCCAGGAACGGAAGGTGATCATGCACATGGTCGCGACGCAGATGTAGACCAGAATAAGGATGGTCAGCTCGGATTCCTTGATCACCTCGTTGGTCGCTGCCTCGATACCGGCGTTACCGGCGGCGAGGATGAATTCCAGGCCGTCCTTGTTATTCTCCTTGGCGAATTCCTGCACCGCATGCACCGCTCGATCCAGCGTTGCCGCCTTGTGATCGTTGAGGAACACCAGCACCGGTGCCAGCGAGCAACTGTTGTTGTACAGACCATCGGCGCGGGCGATGGAGTTGTTCAGCACATCAGGGTTGCGCGACAGGGTTTCCCATTTCAGGTTGCCCTCGTTCATGCCCTTGATCATTTGTTTGGACACGGTCACCAGCGAGATCGCCGACTGCACGCCCTCGGTGTTCTGCATCTTCCACATCAGTTCGTCGATGGGCGCCATGGCTTCGTAGCGCGAGCAACCTTCGGACTTGGTCTTGACCATCACCACCAACACATCGGAACTGGTGGAGTAGTTGCTGATGATGAAGTTGTTGTCCTTGTTGTAACGCGAGTCCGGGCGCAGCTCTGGAGCACCCTGGTCGAGGTCGCCGATCTTCAGGTTCTGGCTGTACCAGAGGCCACCACCGAAGGCCAGCAAGGCCAGCACTATCGACACCGGCGCGACTTTCGGACTGGCAAAATTCGACAGCAGGCGCCAGAACGGGTGCTCGCGGTGCGCGTCTTTCTTGCTGCGTTCGACTGCACGCTTACTGATGCCGACATAGGAAATCGCCACCGGCAACAGGATCAGGTTGGTGAAGACGATCACGGCCACGCCGATGGACGCACCAATCGCCAGCTCGCGGATTACGCCGATGTCGATGATCAGCAGCGTGATGAACCCCACCGCATCCGCGAGGATCGCGATCATCCCCGGCAGGAACAATTGGCGGAAGGTGCGTCGCGCAGCGGTCAGGGCGTTGTCGGCCTCGCTGGATTGCAGGGCGATGCCGTTGATCTTTTGCACGCCGTGGGAAATACCGATGGCGAAGATCAGGAACGGCACCAGCATCGAATACGGATCAAGCCCGAAGCCGAAGAAGTGCATCAGACCGAGTTGCCAGATCACCGCCACCAGCGTCGTGCTCAACACCGCCACGGTGCTGCGCATGCAGTTGGTGAACCAGTACAACAGGATCAGGGTGATGACGAAGGCAATCCCGAAGAACATCACCACCATCACCAGACCATCGATCAGGTCGCCGACCTTCTTGGCGAAACCGACGATGTGGATCTGGACGTTGGGATTCTGTTTTTCAAACTTGTCGCGAATCTTGTCTTCCAGCTCGTGGGAGAATTTGCGGTAATCCAGGGCGAGCAACGTGCCCTGATCCTGCGGGTCCGGGTAGGACTCCAGCAGCGGGATATCGACGATGCTCGACTTGAAATCGTTCGCCACCAGCCGCCCGACCTGCCCGGACTTGAGCACGTTGTTGCGCAGCAGGTCGAGGCTTTGCTGGGAGCCGTTGTAACTCTGCGGGATGACTTCACCACCGGCGAAACCCTCCTCCGTCACTTCGGTCCAGCGAACGCTGGGGCTCCACAACGACTTGAGGCCGGAACGGTCAACGCCGGAGATGTAGAACACCTCGTCGTTGATCTGGCGCAGCGTCTCCATGTATTCCTTGGAGAAGATGTCGCCGTCGGTGGCTTCAACCGAAATGCGCACCGTGTTGCCCAGGTTCGCCAGATCGTTGCGGTGCTCCATCATCTTTTGAATGAACGGATGCTCGAGCGGGATCATTTTTTCGAAACTGGTGGACGGCCGGATCAGCGTCGCCTGCCAGAACAGGAAAATGCTGACCAGCAGGCAGATCACGATTACTGCCGGGCGGTTGTTGAAAATCAGGCGTTCGAGAAACGTCGCCTTGTCCTGGTGATGACTTGTCATGGATGTCATAGCTCCGCCCTTCTTATTTTTTGTCCAGCTCTGAGCCGGTTGGCGAAGTAGCGCGAACGCCGCCCTGTCCTGCCAGAATCAGATTACCGTTACCTGCTGCTGTCACTGCCGAGACGGAAATGCGGTCCGCGCGGTTGAATACGCTGAAGGTTTCGCCGTTGTCAGTGCTGCGAATCACCGAACCGCCGTTGCCAACGATCACGATCGACCCGTCGTCGAGCAAGGTCGCGCCGGACAGACCGAACTCCAGGGCACCGCGGGTGGCTTTCAACTCGACCGGCTCCCAGGTGGTACCGAAATCGGTGGAGCGAAACAGATTGCCGCGCAAACCGTAGGCCAGCAGTGTGTTGGCTTCAGCGGTGCCGATCGCGCCGAACAGCGAGCCCTGGTATGGGCCTTCGAGTTTTTCCCAGGTCTGACCCCAGTCGGCGGAACGGAACATGCTGCCTTGCTCGCCGACGACGAACAGCCCGGCGTCCTTGACGGCCGCAATGCCGTTGAGGTGGTACTGGTCTTCGTTGTCCAGGCGATCGCTGACGTCTTCCCAGTGCTTGCCGCCGTCGGTGGTGGCGAACAGTGCGCCGTAAGCGCCCACGGCAAAGCCGCTGTTGACGTCCTGGAACCAGACATCCAGCAGCGGCGATTCGCGTTTCAGGTCTTCATATTGTTTGGTCCAGCTGACGCCGCCGTCCTCGCTGGCGAGGATCTGTGCGTCGTGGCCGACGGCCCAGCCGTGCTTGTCGTCGGCAAAATAGACCGAAGTCAGCAATTGCCGGGTGGGCACCTTGGCCTGGGTCCAGGTCGCGCCCTGGTCATCGGAATACAGAATGTGCCCGCGATCACCGACCGCCACCAGACGCTTGCCGGCGTGGACGACGTCGAGCATCAGGCTTTTGCTGGCCTTGGCCGATTCAACGGAATAAACAACGTCGGATGCCGGCGCCGCAGCGGCCAGCACAGGTGCCGACAACACGGCACAGCCCAACAGCGAGAGCGCTGTGGCCAGCAACGCGATTTTGCGCAGTGCCGGCGGGCGGCAGGTACCCACACCCATGACAGGCTCACTCATAGACCTTCCCCCATTATTATTGTTAGGTCGTTCAACCTTTCAGGGCGCCGTAAGGGGTGTTCACTGTGATTGAACGGTTTAGAGCATAGTCCTGAAACCCGCAATCCAGAGCCCCTTCGGAAGCTGGCTTATCCTATCGGGGTTTGGAAAGGTCTGACAATCGACGCCACGTTATGTTTTGTTAACCTGGGGGGGATGGGGGTTTTCTGAATGATGGGGTATTAGGTGGGGTGATTTGTTTGGTTTGGTGTACATATCCGTTTCTGCTGTAACGGCTGCTGTTGGTTTCGCCCTTACGGCGAGTCACTTTGAAAAGCGCAAAGTAACCCAACGCTCTTGCCCCACCACTCGGCACCTCGCTTGGGCTCGGTGTGCCCGAACGAAGGCATTGCTCCGCGGGTCGCCGCGAAGGGCCATCCCTGGCCCAGCGCGGCTAAACCGGCATCCATGCCGGTTTCCCCGCTGCGCAATGCCTGCGTTCGGCCAGCGTGGTTTAACGGGGCGCTCAGGATCAAGATCAAGATCAAGATCAAGATCGCGGCGGCCTGCGGGCCGACCGTGGCTTCACGCGGGCGCGCTTCGCTGGTTTGAGCGCACATGTTTTCTGGATTTGCACCGTTTCCCCTGTGGGAGCGAGCCTGCTCGCGAAAGCTGATTCACATTCAACATGAATGTTGGCTGACACGACGCCTTCGCGAGCAGGCTCGCTCCCACAGGGTTTTGGGTAAATCTGGGAGGGTGCGTCGATTCGCTGGCCTGCACACAGCCACCGTCTGTAGGGCAAATCCACGACTACATTGCCTTGCGCCTTTGCCTACAACTACGCCAGAATCCGCCGGCCTGTGTGCCTTGGCTCTGGTATCTAATGTCTGCGCATCGCTGCCATTCAGCGATCGGGTTTAGCGACCCGACAAGGTATAAGCGCAATCATGCGCCATTTTCAATTGCAGCCCGCTTCAGGTTTGTGGTTGTCGATATGGTAGCTGTGCGCGGGAGACCCTCGGGTCTGCCGGGTCTTATACCTCCCGGTTCGCTAACCTGCGTGCAGCTGCCACCCTAACTTGTTTAGCGACAGGTTCCGGTGGTTCCATCAGGTATACGGAGCTTAAAAATGCCAAAAGCAACCCCCAACCCTCCAGAAACAACCCCCCAAACCGATCCCGTCGATCCCGCTTCCGACCTGGGTTTCGATCCCTGCGATCTTAAAACCTCATCCCCCCACACCCCCACCACAATGTATTCAATCACCCCAGGTATCGACACCGAAACCCTGTTGGCGAGCGCCTGTGAGTCGCTGGCGTCGGCGAGTGTGATGGCGTGTGATTTTGCGGTGTTTGTGAGCGGGCCGCAGCGCAGGATGTTATTGGGGATTCAGCAGCTCATCATGCTCGCCGACCTGGCAGTGAATCGGGCGCTGGATAACATCGATCCGCGGGAGTAGGCGCTGAACCCTGTGGGAGCGAGCTTGCTCGCGATAGCGGTGTGTCAGCCAACATCATTGCTGGATGATAAATCGCCATCGCGAGCAAGCTGAACTGGCCTAATGATTTTGGACACTTCAATCGGGCGTTATGATGGCGCCCAAATCTGAGGTGTTTGAATATGCGTAAATCTTATTCCAGTGAGTTCAAGCTCAAGGCTGCCAGCATGGTGCTGGACGAGGGCCAGTCAGTTCCCGAAGTCTGTGCCAGTCTGGATATCGGCCCTACCGCCTTGCGCCGTTGGGTCGATCAGGTTCGCAAAGAGCGCCTGGGTTCGACCCCGCAGGGCGCTAAGGCGATTACCGCGGATCAGCGAGAGATTCAGCAGCTTAAGGCGTTGCTCAGGCAGAAAGACCTGGATATTGAAATCCTAAAAAAGGCCAGTGCTCTCCTGCTTTTGGACTCCAAAGATCATTTTCGCTGATCAACGAGCTGGACGAGCAGTACGGCGTTAACAATTGCTGTCGGGCGTTTGGAGTCAACCGCAGCAGCTTTTATGCCTGGCGTCAGCGCCAAGGTAAGGTGAAGCCTGAGCGGGAGAAACTTAAAGCCGTGCTAGTCGAGCATCACAAGGAATCCAGAGCGTCGGCTGGGT
>NZ_CABVHK010000003.1:0-430886 GCF_902497785.1 Pseudomonas fluorescens | reverse complement strand
CGGGGATAAATCCCCTCACCACAGGTTTTTCCAAGCCTCTGAACTCAGGCCAATGCTGTTTCGGCAGGCGAAACAATGCTGGTCTTGCCGCCTCGGGACTTGCCGGAGCTCAAATACTCGGCAATCGATTCCTGCGTCACCTCCCCGAGGAATACCCGCTCGGCATCCATCACCGGCAACCACGAGCGATTGAACTCGTACATCCGCGACAACAGAATGCGCAAATGCTCGTCGTACGCCGCCGTGGCGTTGAACTCGCGCAGGTATTGCACGCAGGTGCCGGTCTGACGGAGCAAGTCGCGACGTCGTACATAACCGAGGGCCTTGTTCTCGGCATCGGTAACCACCACGTAACGGCGGTCATGCTCATCCATCAACTCCATGGCCTCGGCCACCGGGGTTTCCGGGCTGACGGACGGCGCGTTGTCCGCCGCGTCTTCGGCCTTCACCAGCAACAGACGCTTGAGCGTGCTGTCCTGGCCAACGAAGTTGCTGACAAAGTCGTCCGCCGGGTGCGCCAGCAGGGTGTCCGGGTGATCGATCTGCAACAGCTTGCCGGCACGGAAGATCGCGATCTTGTCGCCCAGCTTGATGGCTTCGTCGATGTCGTGGCTGACCATGATCACGGTCTTGTTCAGCGCGCGCTGCATCTCGAAGAATTCGTTCTGGATCATCTCGCGGTTGATCGGGTCGACCGCGCCGAACGGCTCATCCATCAACAGCAACGGCGCATCTGCCGCCAGGGCACGAATCACGCCGATCCGCTGTTGCTGGCCGCCGGACAGTTCACGCGGGTAGCGCGTCAGGTACTGCTTGGGCTCAAGCTTGATCATGCTCATCAACTCGCGGGCGCGGTCGTGGCATTTCTGTTTATCCCAGCCCAGCAGGCGCGGAACGATGGTGATGTTTTCCTCGATGGTCATGTTCGGGAACAGACCGATCTGCTGGATCACATAACCGATGTTGCGCCGCAGGGTCACTTCGTCGAGGTCGGTGGTGTCTTCGCCGTTGATCAGAATTTTGCCCGAGGTCGGTTTGATCAGGCGGTTGATCATTTTCAGCGTGGTGCTTTTGCCGCAACCCGATGGCCCGAGGAACACACAGATTTCGCCTTCGTTGACGGTCAGGCTGACCGAGTCCACGGCTTTCACGTCTTTGCCGTTGCTTTGGAAGGTCTTGCTGAGGTTTTGAAGTTCGATCATTTCAGGAGTCCTTTTGGAGTCAGCGTGCGTTGCAGCCATTGCAGAAGCAGGTCGGCGAAGATGGCCAGGAGACTGACCAGCACGGCGCCGACGATCAGCATCGACATGTCGCTGCGGCTGATGGAAGCGAGAATGAGTACACCGAGGCCACCGGCGCCGATGGTCGCGGCGATGGTCATGACACCAATGTTCATGACCACGGCGGTGCGCACGCCGGCGAGGATCACCGGCACGGCGATTGGCAGTTCGACCATGCGCAGGCGCTGGCCGAAGGTCATGCCGATGCCGCGTGCGGCTTCGCGAATGCCCGGTTCGACGCCGGTCAGCGCGAGGTAGGTATTACGCATGATCGGCAGCAGCGAATAGAGAAACACTGCAGTGATGGCCGGCATCGGGCCGAGGCCCTGGCCGAATTTCGAGTAGAACGGCAGCAGCAGGCCGAACAGGGCAATCGACGGCACGGTCAGCAGCACCGTGGCGCTGGCCTGCAACGGGCCGGCGAGGGTCGGAAAGCGCGTCATCAAAATGCCGAGCGGCACGCCGACCAGAATCGCCAGCGTCACGGCGATGCCGACCAGCGTGATGTGCTGCCACGTCAGGTGCAGCACCAGCGGCCAGTCGAGATGGGAAAAGGCGTTGAGAAATTCCATGACTTTTCCTCCTTAGTTGATTGGGTGTTGGCGCAGGAAATCGGCGGCAACCGATGAAGGGCTTTCGTGATCGACATCCACCCGCGCATTCAGCGCACGCATGGTTTCGTCATCGAACAATTCGGCCAGTGGCTTGATCTCTTCTGCCAGTTGCGGATGGGCATCGAGGTAAACCTGACGCACCACTGGCGCGGCGGTGTAGTCCGGGAAGTAGTGCTTGTCGTCTTCGAGCAACTTGAGCTTGAAGGCGTTGAGGCGACCGTCGGTGGTGTAGACCAGACCGGCAAACACCTGACCGTTGCGCAGGGCGGTGTAGACCAGCCCGGCGTCCATCTGACGGATGTTTTTGCGGGTCAGGTTCATCCCGTAAAGGTCGACCATGCCGTCCAGGCCGTCGGAACGGTTGGCGAACTCGGTGTCCAGCGCGACCAGGTGATTGGTCTTTTTCTCAGCCTTCAGCACCGTGTTCAGCTCGCTGATGGTGTTGATCTGCGGGTAGGCCTTCGCGGTTTTTTCCGGCAGGGCCAGTGCGTAGGTGTTGCTGAACTTCGACGGGGTCAGCCAGATCAGGCCTTTTTTCGCGTCGAGTTCTTTCACCTTGGCGTAGGACTGAGCGCTGTCGAGCTTTTCGGTGACATGGTTGTAAGCCACCAGCGACACGCCGGTGTATTCCCACATCAAGTCCAGCTGCCCGCTTTCCTGGGCGCTGCGAGCAAGGTTGCTGCCCAGACCGCCGGTCACTTGCGTGTCGTAACCCTTGGTGCGCAGGTATTGGGCAGTGATTTCAGCGAGCAGGGTTTGTTCAGTGAACACCCGGGCGCCGATGCGGATCACCGGTTTTTCAGCGGCTTGGGCAAATCCTGCGAACAGCAGGACGCAGCCGAGTAACAAGCTAACGTTTTTCATAAAAATTCCTTTGCCGAGGCTTAAGACGGGCGCAAGCCGCGTTCGAGCCAGAGGCGGCTGGTGAGTGTCACCAGGCCGTCGAGCAGCAAGGCCAGCAGGGCGGTGCAGGCCGCACCGAGTAGCAGTTGCGGCTGATTGTTCAGGGCGATGCCGGGGAAAATCAGGCTGCCCAAACTGTTGGCACCAATCAGGAACGCTAGCGGTGCGGTCCCGACGTTGATCGCCAATGCCACGCGCACACCACCGATGATGATCGGCACGGCGTTCGGCAGTTCGACTCGCCACAACACTTGAGCCGGTGTCATGCCGATGCCGACGGCGGCTTCCTTGAGTGACCCCTGAACGTTTTTCAGGCCTTCATAGGTGTTGCGCACGATCGGCAACAGCGAGGCGAGGAACAGGGCGAAAATCGCCGGGCCGCTGCCGATGCCGAGGATGCCCAAGGCGATCGCGAGCACGGCCAGAGGCGGCACGGTGTTGCCGATGTTGAAGATTTGCATGAAGCGTTCAGCGCGGCCAACCATGGTCGGGCGGCTGAGAAGGATGCCGGCGGGGATGCCCACAACGAGGGCGGCCAGCATGGACGCGAGGACGAGAATCAAATGAGCTTGCAGGTAAAACAACAAATCGTCGCGGTAATGTTCGATCGTGTTGATGCCGATCCAGTGGACCAGCAAGGCCAGAAGGGCGACGACAACCGCACCTCCTATCAGCCCTTTGCCATAGCGAATAGCCACAGGCAGACTCCTTTTTCTTTGTCGGCGAACGCAGTCCCGTGTGGCATGCCATTCCTGGCTGCCGGACATCAACGTTCGCGAGAAGCAGCTCATGCCGAGCGCCTTTCCCTGTAGGAGCGAGCTTGCTCGCGAAGAAGGTTCAGACAACGCGTACATTCAGGTACCCAGCGTTATCGTTGACGTCCATCGCGAGCAAGCTCGCTCCTACAGGGGGGGAGGCGTACGGCTTGCGAGCCATAAGCGCAGCCTCGTCAGGCTAACTTGCAGATTTTTCAAACCCTGCTACGAGAGCTGTAACAGGGGAGTGGACGCCTCCACCTTTTAAAAGGTTCCATATTTCTCGGCATATAGCCACCCTTGATGTCCGACCACGTCCCTGTAGGAGCCGGCTTGCTGGCGATGGGCGCGCCTCGGTCTGCCAGATACACCGAAGTGATGCCATCGCCAGCAAGCCGGCTCCTACGAAGGGCCGAGCGGTGGCTCGGAGGGATCGGTTTGCGCTATACTCGCCGCCCTTTTTTGAATCACCGCCAGGCGATTTCCCATGACCAAACAGGCCGCCGAAGTCGCGAAACGCCGCACTTTCGCCATTATTTCCCACCCCGATGCCGGTAAAACCACCATCACCGAGAAGCTCCTGCTGATGGGCAAGGCGATTGCGGTTGCCGGCACGGTCAAGTCGCGCAAGTCCGACCGCCATGCCACGTCCGACTGGATGGAAATGGAAAAGCAGCGGGGTATCTCGATTACCACGTCGGTCATGCAGTTTCCGTATCGCGAACACATGATCAACCTGCTCGACACCCCGGGCCACGAAGACTTCTCCGAGGATACCTACCGCACCCTGACGGCGGTGGACTCGGCCTTGATGGTCCTCGACGGCGGTAAAGGTGTCGAGCCACGCACCATCGCGCTGATGGACGTTTGCCGTCTGCGTGACACGCCGATTGTCAGCTTTATCAACAAACTCGACCGCGACATCCGCGACCCGATCGAACTGCTCGACGAGATCGAAGCGGTGTTGAAGATCAAGGCTGCGCCGATCACCTGGCCGATCGGTTGCTACCGCGACTTCAAGGGCGTTTATCACCTCGCCGACGACTACATCATTGTCTACACCGCCGGTCACGGCCACGAGCGCACTGATGTGAAAATCATCGAGAAGCTCGATTCCGACGAAGCCCGGGCGCATTTGGGTGACGAGTACGACCGCTTTGTGGATCAACTGGAGCTGGTGCAGGGCGCTTGCCACGAATTCAATCAACAGGAATTCCTCGACGGTCAACTGACCCCGGTGTTCTTCGGGACTGCATTGGGCAACTTCGGTGTCGATCACGTGCTCGACGCCGTGGTCAACTGGGCGCCGAAACCGCTGGCCCGCGTGGCCAACGAGCGCACCGTGGAGCCGGTTGAAGAGAAATTCGCCGGTTTCGTGTTCAAGATCCAGGCGAACATGGACCCGAAACACCGCGACCGTATCGCCTTCATGCGTATCTGCTCCGGCAAATACGAGAAGGGCATGAAGATGCGCCACGTGCGCACCGGCAAAGACGTGCGGATCGGCGACGCGCTGACGTTCTTCTCCTCCGAGCGTGAGCAACTGGAAGAAGCGTTTGCCGGCGACATCATCGGCCTGCACAACCACGGCACCATCCAGATCGGCGACACCTTCACCGAAGGCGAAGTCCTCGGCTTCACCGGCATCCCGCACTTCGCCCCGGAACTGTTCCGCCGCGTGCGCCTGCGTGACCCGCTGAAATCCAAGCAACTGCGCCAAGGCTTGCAGCAATTGGCGGAAGAGGGCGCGACCCAGGTGTTCTTCCCCGAGCGCAGCAACGACATCATCCTTGGCGCCGTCGGTGTGCTGCAGTTCGATGTGGTCGCCAGCCGCTTGAAAGAGGAATACAAGGTTGAATGCTCCTATGAGCCGATCACCGTGTACTCCGCGCGCTGGATCGATTGCAGCGATAAGAAGAAGCTCGAAGAGTTCCGCGTCAAAGCCGTGGAAAACCTCGCCATCGACGGCGGCGGTCACCTGACCTACCTGGCCCCGACCCGGGTTAACCTGGCGCTGATGGAAGAGCGCTGGCCAGACGTGAAATTCCGTGCGACGCGTGAGCATCACTAAGCGCTGAGCTGCAAAACCAAAACCCCGGTCGCGAAAGCACCGGGGTTTTTTGTTGGTTACACGCCGACTCAGGCACTTCGATGTCCCTCCTGAACCGGCTGATCCTGTGGCGAGGGAGCTTGCTCCCGCTGGCTCGCGAAGCGAGCCCGCTTTACCTTTACGGTACGGGCCTGCTGCGCAGTCCAGCGGGAGCAAGCTCCCTCGCCACAGCAGTCAGTGAGGCACAAATGTTCCTTGGTGGAAAACCATCTGCCATTGCTCTTCCTGCCTGCGCCAGATGGAACTGCGCATGCTGTGGCTGGCGTCGGTGTGACATTGATAGGTCACTAACGCGCTGTGTGCTGAGAGTGGCTTAACTGTGAAATCGCTGATAGTGCGATGGATGAAAAGCTCGTCCGGCAATCGCTCGATCAGGTCAGTTTTGGTCCATATGCCGCCGCTGGCGCCGAACTCGAGGAAGTCGTCGGCGATCAGGCGTGAGATTTCCCCGGCGTCGAGTCGCGTTGACCGCGACAGGAGGCACTGTTCGAGTTCTAGCAGTGTTTGAGACAGATCCATGTCGGTACCCCTGTTTTGTAATGTTACGCATAACCCTGTGTGCGAGCCTGCTCGCTAAGGCGGTGTGTCAGCCAACATTGCGGTGATTGACACTCCATCGCGAGCAGGCTCGCTCCCACAGGGTGGGATCTTTTTCAGCCGTGAAATAACCATTTGCCATAATCCTTATGTCCAACCGTTCTTCCCGCCGATGGCATTTCACGCGCATCGTTAGGATCCTATTTGGAGTATCCGGCCTATCGGACTGGATTCAATCGGTACCGTCAGGCTTTGAAGTATCACCTGTGAAAGGATGGATGCGGCGATGAGCATTTTTCAGCGTGTTTTGTTGTTGTTTAAGGTTTTGGTTCTGCTGTCTTTCGGCATGACTGCCGCGTGGGCGGAGTGCCCGGATCATGATGAACAGGCGTCGAGCGGGCAGGTGACGCACTCGGGGCTGATGATTGCCGCGTCGGAGTCGGAGCCTGGTGATCAAGGACAGGGCGGTAGCGCGGGCGATGACGACTCGACCACCGAGGATCCCGATGCCGATGTTGATGAAAATGAAGGGGCTTGAGTAGCAGGTAAAAAAACCTCTTCTTCCTCGGATGATGCGTACTTGAGACAGATGAGGTTGGGAAACAGTCCACATATCCTGTGGGAGCGGGCTTGCCCGCGATGGCGGCGTGTCAGTGACGGTAATGTCGATTGATTTGACGCTATCGCGGGCAAGCCCGCTCCCACAGGGTTTTTTGTTTACCCGTTACGCTGCGCCGTCGAGGAATTGCTCGGCGTAGTGACAAGCCACCTGGCGGCTGTCGAGCAGGCGCAGGGCCGGTTCTTCAGTGCTGCAGCGCTCGGTCGCGTACGGGCAGCGCTTGTGGAAAGCGCAGCCGGACGGCGGGTTCAGCGGATTTGGCAACTCGCCGACAATCTTGATTTTCGGCTTGTTCGGGTCCGGGTGAATGGTCGGGGTGGCCGACAGCAGCGCCTGGGTGTAGGGGTGCAGCGGGCGTTCGTAGATGGCGTTTTTCGGGCCCATTTCCACCGGGCGGCCGAGGTACATCACCATCACGTCATCGGCGACGTGTTGCACCACCGCCAGGTTGTGCGAGATGAACACGTAAGCGGTGTTGAATTCCTGCTGCAAATCCATGAACAGGTTCAGCACCTGCGCCTGAATCGATACGTCCAGCGCCGACGTCGGCTCATCCGCCACCAGCACTTTCGGTTGCAGCATCATGGCGCGGGCGAGGGCGATGCGCTGGCGCTGACCGCCGGAGAACATGTGCGGATAGCGCTGATAATGCTCAGGGCGCAAACCCACCTGCTTCATCATCGCCTGAACTTTCTCGCGGCGTTCCGCAGCGCTGAGGCTGGTGTTGATCAGCAGCGGTTCGGCCAACTGATCACCGACTTTCTGCCGTGGATTCAACGAGGCATACGGGCTTTGGAACACCATCTGCACGTCTTTGCGCAATTGCTTGCGTTGCGACTTGTCGGCGCCGGCGACTTCCTGTCCGGCGATTTTCAACGAGCCGGAAGACGGCTCTTCAATCAGCGTCAGGGCGCGGGCCAGGGTGGATTTGCCGCAACCCGATTCGCCGACGACGGCGAGGGTCTTGCCGGCTTCCAGTTCGAACGACACACCGTTGAGGGCGCGCACAGTCGCGTGGCCCTTGAACAGGCCGCGGGACACTTCGTAGTGACGGGTGAGGTCGCGGGCGGTAAGTACGACGGCCATTACGCCACCTCCTGATTCAGCGGGTAGAAGCAGCGGGCGAGGCTGTTGCTTTTCGGGTCAAGGGCCGGACGCTGGGTGCGGCAATTCTCTTGCACATACGGGCAGCGTGGCGACAGCAGGCAACCTTGCGGCCGGTCATAACGACCGGGAACGATACCCGGCAGCGTGGCCAGACGCGTGGCGCCGAGGCTGTGTTCCGGAATCGCCTTGAGCAGCGCTTCGCTGTAAGGGTGCGCCGGGATGTCGAACAACTGCGGCACCTGACCGACCTCGACCGCCTGGCCTGCGTACATCACGCACACGCGCTGAGCGGTTTCGGCCACGACCGCGAGGTCGTGAGTGATCAGCACCAGGCCCATGTTCTGCTCTTTCTGCAACGCCAGCAGCAGGTCCATGATCTGCGCCTGAATCGTCACGTCGAGTGCGGTGGTCGGTTCGTCGGCGATCAGCAGTTTCGGCTCGCCGGCAATCGCCATGGCAATCGCAACACGCTGGCTCATACCGCCGGAGAGTTGATGCGGGTAGGCGTCCATTCGGCTGGCGGCGCCCGGGATCTCAACTTTTTCCAGCAGCTCGATGGCCCGTTTGCGCGCTTGCTTGCCCGACATTTTCAGGTGCAGGCGCAGCACTTCTTCGATCTGGAAACCGACGGTGTAGCTTGGGTTCAGCGCGGTCATCGGGTCCTGGAAGACCATGGCCAGGTCTTTACCGACGATCTGCCGACGCTGACGACTGCTGAGCTTGAGCATGTTCTTGCCGTCGAAATTCAGCGCGTCAGCGGTGACGATCCCCGGGTGCTCGATCAGGCCCATCAGCGCCATCATGGTCACGGATTTACCCGAACCCGACTCGCCAACGATGGCCAGTACTTCGCCCTTGTCCACGGAAATGTCGAGGCCGTCGACCACCGGAACGGCGTTCTTGTCGCCGAAGCGAACGTTGAGATTCTTGATTTCTAACAGTGACATTTGAATCTCCTCAGGCGGCGTTCTTGAGTTTCGGGTCCAGCGCATCGCGCAGGCCGTCGCCCATCAAGTTGATTGCCAGCACGCTGAGCAAAATGGTCAAACCAGGCAGACTGACTACCCACCAGGCGCGTTCGATGTAGTCGCGAGCCGAAGCCAGCATGGTGCCCCACTCAGGGGTTGGCGGTTGAACGCCAAGACCGAGGAAGCCCAGTGCCGCGGCATCGAGAATCGCCGAGGAGAAACTCAAGGTCGCCTGCACGATCAGCGGCGCCATGCAGTTGGGCAGCACGGTGATGAACATCAGGCGCGGCAGGGTCGCACCGGCCAGGCGCGCAGCGGTCACGTAGTCGCGGTTCAGCTCGCCCATCACCGCAGCGCGGGTCAGACGAACATAGGACGGCAGGGACACCACGGCGATAGCGATCACGGTGTTGATCAGGCCAGGGCCGAGGATGGCGACAATCGCCACGGCCAGCAGCAGCGAGGGCAGGGCCAGCATGATGTCCATCAGACGCATGATGGTCGGGCCGAGCAGGCGCGGGAAGAACCCGGCGAACAGACCCAGCAGGATGCCCGGAATCAGCGACATCACCACCGACGACAAGCCGATCAGCAGCGACAGGCGCGAACCCTGGATCAGGCGCGACAGCAGGTCGCGGCCCAGTTCATCGGTGCCGAGCAGGAACTGGATTTGCCCGCCTTCCAGCCAGGCGGGCGGGGTCAGCAGGAAGTCACGGTATTGCTCGCTCGGGTTATGAGGCGCGACCCATGGGGCGAAGATCGCGCAGAACACGATCAGGATCATGAACATCAGGCCGGCGACCGCGCCTTTGTTACGGGAAAACGCGTGCCAGAATTCTTTGTACGGGGACGGGTACAGCAGGCTTTGATCGACTGCTACCGCTGGAATTGGGGTGGTCATGGTCATGATCTCAGCGCTGGTGACGGATGCGTGGGTTAGCGAAGCCGTAGAGGATGTCCACCACGAAGTTCACCAGAATCACCAGGCAGGCGATTAACAGGATGCCGTTTTGCACCACGGGATAATCCCGTGCGCCAATGGCTTCGATCAGCCATTTGCCGATGCCGGGCCAGGAGAAGATGGTTTCGGTCAGGACCGCACCGGCGAGCAATGTGCCGACTTGCAGGCCGACCACGGTCAGCACCGGAATCAGCGCGTTGCGCAGGCCGTGCACGAACACCACGCGCGACGGCGACAGGCCTTTGGCGCGGGCAGTGCGGATGTAATCTTCACGCAGCACTTCGAGCATCGAGGATCGGGTCATCCGCGCAATCACCGCCAGCGGGATGGTGCCGAGCACGATGGCCGGCAGGATCAGGTGATGCAGGGCATCGAGGAACGCGCCAGGCTCGTCGGCCAGCAGCGTATCGATGAGCATGAAACCGGTGCGCGGCTCGATGTCATAGAGCAGGTCGATCCGCCCGGACACCGGGGTCCAGCCCAGGGACACCGAGAAGAACATGATCAGGATCAGGCCCCACCAGAAAATCGGCATCGAATAACCCGCGAGGGAGATGCCCATCACCCCATGGTCGAACAGGGATCCTCGCTTGAGTGCCGCGATCACCCCGGCCAGCAGGCCAAGGATGCCGGCGAACAACAGCGCGGCCATGGACAGTTCCAAGGTGGCCGGAAACAGCGAAGAGAATTCGCTCCAGACGCTTTCCCGGGTGCGCAGGGATTCGCCAAGATCGCCGTGGGCCAGTTTGCCAATGTAATCCAGGTATTGGGCATACAGCGGTTTGTTCAGACCTAGGCGTTCCATTGCCTGAGCATGCATTTCGGGGTCGACTCGACGTTCGCCCATCATTACTTCAACGGGATCGCCTGGGATCATGCGAATCAACGCGAAAGTCAGCAAGGTGATGCCGAAGAACGTGGGGATCAACAACCCCAATCGGCGGGCAATAAAACTAAACATCGTGTGGTGTACCTCATCAGCCGGTTAGGCGTGCCTGGTGTCCCTGGGGTCAGGGACACCGGGAGTTTTCTTATCTACTTCACCTGAGTGGTGGCGAAGTTATTAGTGGTGAGGGGGCTAATGTGATAGCCCTCTACGTTGTTGCGCATTGCGGTGAACATTCTAGTGTGTGCGATGCTGATCCACGGTTGATCCTGGTTAAAAATAACCTGGGCCTGTTCGTACAAGGCTGCACGTTCAGCCGGATCGACTTTGGCGCGAGCCTGATCGAGCAGGGTCTGGAACTTGTCGTTGCACCAGCGCGCATAGTTTTCGCCGTTCTTGGCGGCTTCGCAACTGAGCATAGGCGTCAGGAAGTTATCCGGGTCACCGTTATCGCCCGCCCATCCGGCAGACACCATATCGTGTTCGCCGTTCTTCGCGCGTTTAAGCATCTCGCCCCATTCCATGACGCGAATGTCGATTTTGATCCCGACCTTGGCCAGATCGGCCTGCATCATTTGCGCGCCCAGCATCGGGTTCGGGTTGGTTGCGCCGCCGCCGTTGCGGGTGAACAGGGTAAACACGGTGCCTTCCGGTACGCCGGCTTCTTTCAACAGGGCGCGGGCCTTGTCGAGGTCGCGAGGCGGGTTCTTCAGGCTGTGGTTGTAGCCCAGCAAAGTGTCCGGGTAGGGGTTGACCGCTACCGTCGCATTGCCTTTGCCAAACAACGCGTTGACCGCCGCTTCCTTGTCGAAAGCGATGTCGATGGCCTTGCGCACGCGCACGTCACTCAAATATTTGTGCGTGGTGTTGAGGGCGATGTAGGCGACGGTCATCGCGTTCATTTCATCGACTTTCAGGTTGGCGTCTTTCTTGATGCTCGGGATGTCATCCGGTTTCGGGTACAGCGCGACCTGGCACTCGTTGGCCTTGAGCTTTTGCAGGCGCACGTTGTTGTCGGTGGCGATGGCCAGGATCAGCGCCTCAGCCGGTGGCTTGCCACGGAAATAGTCCGGGTTGGCCTTGAAGCGAACCTGGGCGTCCTTGTTGTAACGCTGGAAAACGAACGGGCCGGTGCCGACGGGTTTGTTGTTCAGGTCGCCGGTCTTGTTCGCCTTGAGCAACTGGTCGGCGTATTCGGCGGAGTAGATCGAGGAGAACGCCATGGCGATGTCGGCCAGGAACGGCGCTTCGCGACGGGTCAGGGTGAACTTGACCGTGTTGTCGTCGACTTTCTCTACGCTTTTCAGCAGTTCCTTGAAGCCCATGCTTTCAAAGTACGGGAAGCCCACGCTCGACAGTTTGTGCCACGGGTGATTCGGGTCCAGCTGGCGCTGGAAGCTCCAGACCACATCGTCGGCGTTCATGTCGCGGGTCGGCTTGAAATAGTCGGTGGTGTGAAACTTGACGCCTTTACGCAGGTGGAACGTGTAAGTCAGCCCGTCCTCACTGATGTCCCAGGAGTCGGCCAGCGCCGGAATCACGTCCGTGGTGCCGGGCTTGAAATCCGCCAGACGGTTGAAGATGGTTTCGGCCACCGCATCGGCTGTGACTGCAGTGGTGTACTGGACCATGTCGAAGCCTTCGGGGCTGGCTTCGGTGCAAACCACCAGGGGTTTGGCCGAGACGCCAACCGCGACACTCAGCAACGCGGCCGCGATGGCCGCACGTAGGGGAAGCATTTTCATCAAGAACCCTCTGCAATCGGTTAAAAGACAAAAGCCGAACGGCCGATTCATCGCTGAATCAGCCGTTTGGCAGGTGCATCACAGAATGTTGAACGGGATGGTGGTGACCAGACGGAACTCGTTGATGCTGCCATCAGACTGGTTTTCGCTGGCACGGTGAGTGGTGTAGGTTGCGCGGATAGCGGTAGCTTTCAGTGGGCCGCTTTGTACCGCGTAACTGGCACCGATGCCGTATTCATAGTGGTGTTCGCCGTCCTGTTCCTGGACGCCGTCGTAGCCTTTACCCTCTACGCCGCCATTGCCGGTGTAGTGAGTACCATCGATACCCCAGCCGCGAGCCTGATAGATGTTGAACTTCAGGCCAGGCACGCCGTATTCGGCCATGTTCAGACCGTAGGCGATCTGGAAGGATTTTTCGTTCGGGCCGTTGAAGTCCGACAGCAGGGAGTTGGCCAGGTAGATGCCGTTGGTTTCGTGCAGGTAGTCGAAGTACTCGTTACCGTTCACTTCCTGGTACGAGAACGTCAGGCTGTGGGCCTGGTGGGTCAGGCCGAACGACAGCGAGTAGGTATCGTTGTCGATGTCGCCGATCAGCGCTTTGCCTTCTTCCTGGGTTTTGTAGTAGTTCAGGCCGGTGGTCAGGCTCAGTACCTGGCTGTCGCCCAATACGTGACTGGCGCCGAAGTAGTACTGGTTCCAGAAATCTTCGGCCTGGGTCGCCCAGAGGTTGGTGGTCAGGCTGGAGAATGGGGTGTAGGTGATGCCGCCGGTGTAGATGTGATCGGACTCTACGCTGCGGTCGCCGTATTCGGAGCGGAATTTCTGCTGACTTTGTTCCATACGTGGGGACACGCGGTCAAAGGTCGCGAAATCGAACGTCAGGTTTTCCAATTCACCGATGTTCAGGCTCAGGCCCTGGAAGCTCGAAGGCAGCGCACGGTTGCCGATCGTATCGACTTGCGGGCTGCTATAGCTCTGGCGGCCGGCCGTCAGGGTGCTGTTGGAGACGCGAGCCTTGACGTTCGCCAGACCGAGTTTGCTCCACTGATCTACCGCATCACCGTTGGAGTGGGCCAAGGTGCGATTGGAACCGCGCTTGATATCTTCACGGCTACGGTCCAGCGCGATCGCGTTGTACGCGGCGACTTCAGTGCTGAGTCCCACGGTACCTTGGGTGAACCCGGAATTGTATTTCAGGATGGTGCCCTGAACCCAGTTGATGCGGCGCGTGCCGGTCAGTTCTTCCCCGTGGCGCTCGTACGTGTAGGTGCCGCCGCGCTGTTTGTCTTCATTCGCATACCAGTTACGTGTCGTGCCGGTAATCGATTGGCCTTCGACGAAACCGGTGGCTTCGCTTTGAGCGCTCTTTTCCTTGACGGTCACCGGGGTAATAGCCTGGCTTTGGGTTTCTGCGTACGCCGTAGCGGTGACGCTGCTGATGGCCAGGGCCAATAAGGCGGTGCTGCTCAGTTTCATGGGTGAAGCTCCTTGGGGTTTCTTTTTATTGATGCCGGTCTTTTTTGGTGATCCGGCTATTGGTTTTTCAACTCGTTGCAAGCATCGCAAACGTTTGCCAAGGGCTCGAAAGGCGAATTTCGGCAATACGCTTGCGTGAGGGCGGAATCCGCCCCCAGCGTTTTGGCTAATCGGTTATTGGTCGATACTGACGCCCGAGAACACGTTACGGCCGAACGGACTCACCTTGAATCCTTCAACTTTGGCGCTCAACGGCTGGTTGACCGTCGAGTGGGCGACAGGCGTGATCGGCACTTGCTGCTTGAGCAACTGCTGCGCCTGTTTGTAGAGCACGGTGCGCTGGTCACGATCGGTGACGATCTTGGCCTGCTTGACCAGCTTGTCGTAAGCCGGATCACACCACATGGAGTAGTTGTTGCCGCCAATGGCGTCGCAGCTGTACAGCGTGCCGAGCCAGTTGTCCGGGTCACCGTTGTCACCGGTCCAGCCGATCAGGCTGACGTCGTGCTCGCCATTCTTGGTGCGCTTGATGTACTCGCCCCATTCGTAGCTGACAATCTTGACCTTGAGGCCGATCTTCGCCCAATCGGCCTGAAGCATCTCGGCCATCAGTTTGGCGTTGGGGTTGTAGGGACGCTGCACCGGCATCGCCCACAGGGTGATTTCGGTGCCTTCTTTCACGCCGGCAGCCTTGAGCAATTCCTTGGCTTTTTCCGGGTTGTAGGCGGCGTCCTTGATCGTTTCGTCGTAGGACCATTGGGTCGGCGGCATGGCGTTTTGCGCCAACTGCCCGGCGCCCTGGTAAACGGCATTGAGAATGCCTTGCTTGTTCACCGCCATGTCCAGCGCCTGACGCACTTCAAGCTGGTCGAAAGGCTTGTGGCGCACGTTATAGGCGATGTAGCCGAGGTTGAAACCGGGCTTCTCGATGAGTTTGAGCTTGGTGTCGGCCTTCAGCGCTTCGACATCGGCAGGGCGAGGGTGCAACGTGATCTGGCACTCGTTGGCCTTGAGCTTCTGCACCCGCACCGACGCGTCGGTGTTGATGGCGAAAATCAGGTTGTCGAGCTTGACCCGGCTCGGGTCCCAGTACTGCTTGTTGCCGCTGTAGCGGATGTTGGAATCTTTCTGGTAACTCTTGAACACGAAAGGCCCGGTGCCGATCGGCTTCTGGTTGATGTCGCTGGGCTTGCCGCCCGCGACCAACTGGTCAGCATATTCGGCGGAGAGGATCGCGGCGAAGCTCATGGCGATGTTCTGGATGAACGCGGCGTCGACGCTGTTGAGCGTCATGACCACGGTCAGCGGCCCGGTCTTTTCGACCTTGGCGATGTTCTTGTTCAGGCTCATCCCGTTGAAATACGGGAACTCGGTGGGGTAAGCCTTACGGAAAGGGTGCTGCGGATCGAGCATGCGATTGAACGTGAAGAGCACGTCGTCGGCGTTGAAATCACGGGTCGGCGTGAAGTATTTGGTGGTGTGAAATTTCACGCCTTCGCGCAGGTGAAACGTGTAGGTCAGGCCGTCTTCGGAAATATCCCAGCTTGTTGCCAGGCCGGGTACGACGTTGGTGGCGCCTTTTTCGAACTCTGCCAGGCGGTTGTACAGCGGCTCGGCGGCGTCGTTGTCGGTCGCGGTCGTGTACTGCGCGGTGTCGAAACCTGCCGGGCTGCCTTCGGAGCAGAACACCAGGCTGTTATTGGCGGCCTGGCTGATGGAAGTGGCGGCCAGCAGGCCGGTGCCCAGCAATGCGGATAAAACCAAGGTATGGCGCATGACGCTCCCTTTTCTCTTTCGCTAAGTGTTGTCAATGTGCCGCCGCCCCGTTCGGGGACACGGCGGCACCATTGATTTCAAGCCCAAGACATGCAGCAGAACCGAGAGCCCACGCCTGCACTGGTCAGGTCCCGACGTTATGAGCGACGGGTCTGGCAGTAAATGCGTAAAGTCCTAAAGACTCGTAGGAAAGGTCAACGCGTCCGACTCCGCTGCTGTAGTACACAGTGGAAATGGATGTAGGCTGTTTCCTACTTTCTCGGTAGATAAAGCAACGGCGACGTTAAAAACGTCGCCGTTGGTCCATCTTATTTGCTGACGCTGACGCCGTAGAAGGAGTTCAAGCCGAACGGGCTGATCTTGAAATCCTGCACGTTGTTGCGCATGGGTTGGAACACCGTCGAGTGAGCGATAGGTGTCATTGGAACAGCGTCTTTGAGGACGTGTTGCGCCTGCTTGTACAGTTCGGTGCGCTTGCCCTGATCGGTCGTGCGCTTGGCTTCTTTGACGATGCCGTCGAACTTCTTGTCGCACCACTTGGAGAAGTTGTTGCCTTCCAGCGAGTCGCAGCCGAACAGCACGTTGAGCCAGTTGTCCGGGTCACCGTTGTCGCCGCTCCAGCCAATCAGCATCGCGCCGTTTTCGCCACCTTTGGAACGCTTGATGTACTCGCCCCACTCGTAGGTCACGATCTTGGCCTTGATGCCAATCTTGGCCCAGTCGGACTGCAGCATTTCAGCCATCAGCTTGGCGTTCGGGTTATACGGACGCTGCACCGGCATCGCCCACAGGTTGATCTCGGTGCCTTCCTTGACGCCGGCTTCCTTGAGCAGCTCTTTGGCTTTCTCAGGGTTGTACGGCGCATCCTTGATGGTGGTGTCGTAAGACCACTGGGTTGGCGGCATAGCGTTGACGGCCAGTTGGCCTGCGCCCTGGTAAACGGAATCAATGATCTGCTGTTTGTTGACGGCCATGTCCAGTGCCTGACGCACTTTCAATTGAGCCATCGGGTTCGGCTGATCGCTGCCCTTGATCTTGTCCATCACGTTGTAGGCGATGTAACCCAGGTTGAAACCAGCCTGGTCAGGCACCTTCAGGGTCTTGTCTTCTTTCAGCGCTTTCAGGTCGGCCGGACGAGGGAACAGCGTGATCTGGCACTCACCCTTCTTCAGCTTCTGGATACGTACCGACGGGTCGGTGGTGATGGCGAAGATCAGGTTGTCGATCTTGACGTCATCAGGCTTCCAGTAGTCCTTGTTGCCGGTGAAGCGGATGTTGGAATCTTTCTGGTAGCTCTTGAACACGAACGGACCCGTGCCGACCGGCTTCTGGTTGATGTCGGCGGCTTTGCCTTCTTTCAGCAGTTGGGCTGCGTATTCGGCGGACTGCACCGAAGCGAAGCTCATGGCCATGTTCTGGATGAACGCGGCATCAACTTCTTTAAGAGTGAACTTGACGGTCTTGTCGTCGACTTTGTCGATCTTGGCGATGTTGGTGTCCATCGCCATGTCGGTGAAGTACGGGAATTCAGTCGGGTACGCCTTACGGAACGGGTCATCCTTGTTAATCATGCGATTAAAGGTGAACAGCACGTCGTCGGCGTTGAACTCGCGAGTCGGCTTGAAGTACGGGGTGGTGTGGAACTTGACGCCTTCACGCAGGTGGAAGGTGTAAGTCAGGCCATCGTCGGAGATGTCCCACTTGGTCGCCAGACCAGGAATCACGGCGGTGCCGCCGCGCTCGAACTGAGTCAGACGGTTGAACATGGTTTCTGCAGAGGCGTCGAAGTCGGTTCCGGTGGTGTACTGACCAGGATCAAAACCGGCCGGGCTCCCTTCGGAGCAGAACACCAGGTTAGTCGCCGCTTGGGCGAAAGGTGCGGCAGCTAACAAGCTGGCGCCGACTAAAAACGGAATGACCGCGTGTTTAAGCATGGTGGCCTCATGATTGTTGTCATTTTTTAATATTGAGGACGACCTCGTGAGTCGTGCCTGCGGATACTTATGCAGGGGCCATACCCAATGCAAGACGTTGCATGGCAACAAGCCTTAAACAGTGGCACGTACGTACCTTAATGTCGCATATGTATAAATTCTTGCGCATTTGACCGTTTGCGCGGGTTTTTTTCGGTGCAACCCGCGCACCGACGGAGGGCAACCAGGGTGCATTGCGCACCCGGTTAAGGCGTGGTGTTACTTATCTAAACCCTCGTAGGAGCTGCCGCAGGCTGCGATCTTTTGATTCTTATCTATACCCACGTAGGAGCTGCCGGAGGCTGCGATCTTTTGCTTCTGTTTTTTCAAGATCAAAAGATCGTCCGAACGCGGCCCGAGCCTGCGGCAGCTCCTACGGGGGGTGTGTAGCGGTCAGTTGGTCAAGGCATCAACACTTCAATCGCCCCATCCGCCGTCATGCTGACCTGCGCAGTGCCGGCTTCGACTTCCGGCGTCACCGGCGCGGCGTCCATGCTGGCGGCTTTCATCATCATCGGCCCGCGCATGTACGGCTGCGGATAACCGTTGCTGTTGAGGTTCAGGTTGACGATTTTGTACCCCTTGCCGCCCAGCGCATCGGTGGCGAGCTGAGCACGGGCCTTGAAGGCGCTGACGGCTTCTTTGAGCAAGGCATCTTCGCTAGCCTTGCGGGTCGGGGTGGCGATGGCGAAGTCCATGCCGCCCATTTTCAGGTCGGTGAGCAGTTCGCCGGTGAGTTTCGACAGCGCGGCGAAGTCGGCGCTTTCCAGGCGCAGTTCGGCGCGTTCACGCCAGCCGGTGATTTTCTGGCCCTTGGTGTCGTAGATCGGGTAGCTGTTGCGGCTGCCCTGGCGCAGGGTGATGTCTTTGACTTGCTTGGCCTGGGCCAGGGCTTTGTTCATGGTGGTGCTGACGTCCGCGGCGAGTTTGGCCGGGTCGGTGTTTTGTTCTTCGGTGTAGAGGGTCACGATCATCAGATCGCGGGCCACTTCCTGACTGACTTCGGCGCGCAGGGAGATCTGGTTGTAGTGAAGCTCATCGGCGGCCAGCGCCGGGAGGCTGGCGACGGTGCCAACGCTGAGGGCGAGAAGGGCGGCGCTGCGGCGGAATGTGTGCATGAAAACTCCTTGGACGATGCGCAGGGGTTGGGTCCGAGCCTGCGTGAAACCATCAGACTCTAGCTTTAATGATCCGGTTCGCACAGTTACAACTTCTATACAGATGCCTTGCGCTAGCCCTGTACTGAGGTGATTTATCTGTGGTGAATGGATTTATCTGTGGTGAGGGGATTTATCTGTGGTGAATGGATTTATCTGTGGTGAGGGGATTTATCCCCGTTGGGTGGCGAAGCCGCCCCCGCATTTATCCAGACGAATCGAATGTGGCTGCTGCGCAGCCAAACGGGGATAAATCCCCTCACCACAGGGACCTTCAGGGAACTCATGGCTGTGGCGGTTTGCCGCACTTTTGCCTGTCAGCCCCCGCGCTTCGTTATACTCCGTGCGATCCGCCTGGAGCGCTCATCAGGAGAGCTCATGCTCGCCCCCGTTCAAATCACTTCCGCGACGCGTCAGAACCTCTGGCGGCTCACGTTCATCCGCACGTTGGTGCTGGCCGCGCAGGCCGGTTCCGTAGGCCTGGCCTACTGGCTCGAATTGCTGCCGTTGCCCTGGTTCCAACTGGCCGCGACGCTCGCTTGCTCGATGCTGTTGTGCGCGTTCACGGCGATTCGCCTGCGCACCTCATGGCCGGTCACCGAGCTTGAATACGCCGTACAACTGGCCTGCGACCTTTTTATCCACAGCGCCTTGCTGTATTTCTCCGGTGGCTCGACCAACCCCTTCGTCTCTTATTACCTGGTGCCGCTGACCATCGCCGCCGTGACGCTGCCTTGGCGTTATTCAGTGATTCTGTCGGGCATCGCACTAACCCTGTACACCTTGCTGCTGGCGGGTTTCTATCCGCTGCAAACCTTCCCGATTGCCCGGGAAAACCTGCAGGTCTACGGGATGTGGCTGAGCTTCGCCCTCGCGGCGGCGGTGATCACCTTCTTCGCCGCGCGCATGGCCGAAGAGCTGCGCCGGCAGGAGGAGCTACGCGCTATCCGTCGCGAAGAAGGCCTGCGTGATCAGCAGTTGCTGGCCGTCGCGACCGAGGCCGCCGGCGCCGCCCATGAACTGGGCACGCCGCTGGCGACTATGAGCGTGCTGCTCAAGGAAATGCGCCAGGACCATCACGACCCGATGCTGCAGGACGATCTGAGCGTGCTGCAGGATCAGGTCAAACTGTGCAAAGAGACCTTGCAGCAACTGGTTCGGGCAGCGGAAGCCAATCGCCGTTTGGCCGTGGAGATGCAGGACGTTACCGACTGGCTCGATGAAGCGCTGAACCGCTGGCACTTGATGCGCCCGGAAGCCAGTTATCGCTTCCAGCGCCTGGGCCAGGGCACCGTGCCGCGCATGGCGCCGCCGCCGGACCTGACCCAGGCGCTGCTGAATTTGCTCAACAACGCTGCCGATGCTTGCCCGGAAGGCCTGCAGGTGACGCTGGACTGGAATGCCGAGGATTTGACCATCAGCATTCGCGACCACGGCGCCGGTGTGCCGTTGGCGATTGCCGAACAGATCGGTAAACCGTTTTTTACCACCAAGGGCAAAGGTTTCGGCCTGGGCCTGTTTTTGAGCAAGGCCAGCGTGACACGCGCCGGCGGCTCAGTGAAACTCTACAGTCATGAGGAAGGCGGCACGCTCACCGAGCTGCGCCTGCCCCGTGTCGCCCGAGGAGACGAACATGAGTGAAGAGATCCAAGTCGAAGGCGAAGAACTGCCGCATTTATTGCTGGTAGATGACGACGCCACGTTCACCCGCGTGATGGCGCGGGCCATGGCTCGCCGTGGTTTCCGCGTCAGCACCGCCGGCTCTGCCGAAGAGGGCCTGACCATCGCCCAGGCCGACCTACCGGATTACGCCGCGCTGGACCTGAAAATGGACGGCGATTCGGGCCTGGTGTTGTTGCCGAAACTGCTCGAGCTCGACCCGGAAATGCGCGTCGTGATCCTCACCGGTTATTCGAGCATCGCCACCGCCGTCGAAGCGATCAAGCGCGGCGCCTGCAACTACCTGTGCAAACCGGCGGATGCCGATGACGTGCTGGCTGCGCTGCTCTCCGAGCACGCCGACCTCGATACGCTGGTGCCGGAAAACCCGATGTCGGTGGACCGCCTGCAGTGGGAACACATCCAGCGCGTGCTGACCGAACACGAAGGCAACATCTCCGCCACTGCCCGCGCTCTGGGCATGCACCGGCGCACGCTGCAACGCAAATTGCAGAAGCGTCCCGTGCGTCGCTGAACCTGCGCTGAACGAATGCCGGCCACGCCTCGCGACAAACCGAGCCGATCATCTATGATCGGTTCGTGTCTGTTCTTTTCTTTATCGAGCCTTTTCCATGAACCAGAACGCTGAGTATTCCGCGGTCAACGATACCGTGCGCGGGCAGTTTTTTCGCAAAGTCTGGGCGATGATCACGCCTTACTGGCGCAGCGAAGAGAAGGTCAAGGCCTGGACGCTGCTGATCGCGGTCATTGCCCTGTCATTGTTCAGCGTGGGGATTTCGGTGTGGTTCAACACTTGGTACAAGGATTTTTACAACGCCCTGCAACAAAAGGATGAAGCGGCGTTCTGGCGGTTGATTCTGTATTTTTGCGGGATTGCGGCCGTGGCGATTATCGGCGCGGTGTACCGGCTGTACCTGACGCAGATGCTGACCATTCGCTGGCGGGCCTGGCTCACCGAAAAACATTTCAAGCGCTGGCTCGGCCACAAGAATTACTACCAGTTGGAGCAGGGCGGTTACACCGATAACCCGGACCAGCGGATTTCCGAAGACCTCAACAATTTCACCTCCAATACCCTGGAGCTGGGCATTGGTTTGCTGCGTAACGTGGTCAGTCTGGTGTCGTTCTCGATCATTCTGTGGGGGGTGTCGGGCAGTATCGAGGTCTACGGTTTCACCATTCCCGGCTACATGTTCTGGTGTGTGCTGGTCTACGCCGTGATCGGCAGCTGGCTGACGCACTTGATCGGGCGTCGCTTGATCGGTCTCAACAACAATCAACAGCGTTTCGAAGCAGACCTGCGTTTTTCCATGGTGCGGATTCGCGAGAATGCCGAGAGCATTGCGCTGTACAACGGCGAACCCAATGAAAATCGGCGCTTGAGCGATCGGTTCGGCCTGGTCTGGCACAACTTCTGGGACATCATGAAGGTGTCCAAGCGTCTGACGTTTTTCACCTCCGGATACACCCAGGCCGCCATCATCTTCCCGTTCATGGTCGCCGCGCCGCGTTACTTCGCAGGCAAGATCGAACTCGGTGAACTGATGCAGATCAGTTCGGCGTTCGGCAACGTGCAGGAGAGTTTCAGCTGGTTTATCAGTGCTTACCAGAACCTCGCGTCGTGGCGCGCGACCTGTGATCGCCTGCTGAGTTTCCGTCAGGCCATGACCGACAACGAAGAGCGGGCGCCGGCGATCGATGTGCAGAATCAAGGTGATGCGTTGAAGGTGCACAACCTTGGCCTCGATCTGGCAGACGGTCGGCATTTGCTGACCAATGCCGACATGACCGTGGAGGAGGGCGAGCGCGTGATGCTCAGCGGCCGTTCCGGCAGTGGCAAGTCCACGTTGTTCCGGGCGATGGGGCATTTGTGGCCGGCGGGCCATGGCAGCATTCGTTTGCCGGCGGCGCGTTACCTGTTCCTGCCGCAAAAGCCGTACCTGCCCATCGGCACCTTGCGCGAGGCGTTGAGTTATCCACAGTCTGGCGACACCTATCCCCACGAACGTTACGTTCATGTGCTGGAAACCTGTCGCCTGCCGCACCTGGTGGCGCGTCTGGAGGAAGCGAATCACTGGCAGCGCATGCTCTCGCCCGGTGAGCAGCAGCGTCTGGCCTTTGCCCGTGCGCTGCTGTATGCGCCGCAATGGCTGTACATGGACGAGGCGACCTCGGCGATGGATGAAGAGGATGAAGCGTCGCTGTATCAGGCGTTGATCGATGAAATCCCGGGCCTGAGCATCGTCAGCGTCGGGCATCGCAGCAGCTTGAAGCGCTTCCACCCAAGGCACGTGCGTATCGACAATGGTCATTTGGTGGACCAGACCGTCACGGCCTGACACAACTCCCCAGGTAGGAGCTGCCGCAGGCTGCGATCTTTTGATCTTGTTTTTTTTACGCGTTTGATGGCGGTAAAGATCAAAAGATCGCAGCCTTCGGCAGCTCCTACGGTGTTTCAGCGAGCAGGACTGTGCGTATCGACAATGGTCATTTGGTGGACCAGACCGTCACGGCCTGACACAACTCCCCGGGTAGGAGCTGCCGCAGGCTGCGATCTTTTTATCTTGATTTTTTTAGCGCGTTTGATGGCGCTAAAGATCAAAAGATCGCAGCCTTCGGCAGCTCCTACGGTGTTTCAGCGAGCAGGACTGTGCGTATCGACAATGGTCATTTGGTGGATCAGACCGTCACGGCCTGACACAACTCCCCAGGTAGGAGCTGCCGCAGGCTGCGATCTTTTGATCTTGATTTTTTTAGCGCGTTTGATGGCGCTAAAGATCAAAAGATCAAAAGATCGCAGCCTTCGGCAGCTCCTACGGGGTTTCAGGACATTTCATCCGACGGTTCAGCGGGTGATCGTACAACCGCGTTGAGCTATGATGCGGTTTCAGCCGAATTTTCGAGACAGACGTTCACCATGGAAAACCTCATCGACGCACCACGCCTCCCTCGCAAGCGCCGCAGCCTCGCTCAGGAATTGGTGACGGTGCTGTCCGAGCAGATCCGCGACGGTCATCTGAAACGAGGCGACAAATTGCCTACCGAGTCGGCGATCATGGATGCCCATGGCGTCAGCCGCACGGTGGTGCGCGAAGCGATTTCCCGTTTGCAGGCGGCCGGGCAGGTGGAAACCCGTCACGGCATCGGCACCTTCGTGCTCGACACACCGAGCCCGAGCGGTTTTCGCATCGACCCGGCCACCGTGGTCACGCTGCGTGATGTGCTGGCGATTCTGGAGCTGCGCATCAGCCTGGAAGTCGAGTCCGCCGGCCTTGCCGCGCAACGTCGCAGCGCCGAGCAGCTGGCGTTGATGCGCGCTGCACTGGACGCCCTCAATGAAAGCGCGGCCCACGCCAGTGATGCCGTGGCCTCGGATTTTCAGTTTCACCTGCAGATCGCCCTGTCGACCGGCAACCGCTACTTCACCGACATCATGACCCACCTGGGCACCAGCATCATTCCGCGCACGCGTCTGAACTCGGCGCGCCTGGCCCATGACGACCAGCAGCATTACATGGGTCGCCTGAGCCGCGAGCACGAAGAGATTTACGACGCCATTGCGCGCCAGGATTCCGATGCCGCACGGGCGGCCATGCGCTTGCACCTGACGAACAGCCGTGAACGCTTGCGCCATGCCCATGAAGAGGCGGAAGCGCAACGGGGCTGACCGCCTGACCTGGATCATTCCCACGCGGTGGCGGGGAATGATCCAGCGATCAAGGCTGGCTTCAAGGTTCGATCAGGATCAGCAACGGCTCCGAGCACGGCTCCAGGCTCGACTCATCTGCAAACTTATAGCGCAATTCGACCTTTCTACCCTGGTACCGCTCCAGATCCGCTTTCGGGATTTTCAGTTCGATCCCTGTCCGTTTCACCATGTCTTCAATGGCATCGTCCCAGTACCCGGTGGGCTCCTCGACTCCGCGCCAGTCGGGCTCGTCCGGGTCCGCACCAAAAATCGGGTACGCGTCCCAGTTCGGCGGAATGTCGTTGGGTTCCGGCACTCGCACGATCAGACAATCCCTTAGCTTTGACAGCTCTATGACCGCAGGCTGGTCGGTGTTGAGGGGTGGGAACTGAGGAAGTATCGGTGAAGAGAAATTCATCTGGGAGCGCTCCGTGCAAAGTCCGCCACGATCCATTCGTGGCACGAAAAAAACTGTAGGCGACGGATTGATGGTGTGCCGGTCGCGATTTTTTCCAGACATTTCCAATCCGGGTGCTGACCCGTTGAAATGGGCAGCGATGCGTGTGGAAGCGCACTCTCCGGTCATTTAACGCGACCTGCGCGCGACGTCCTTTGATACAAAAATCGGGCATGACGATGAAATGCAGTTGACGGTTGTATTTTAAGTTGTACGATGACCTACAACTTCAGCGCGGCTGAATGGTTTTCCCTCATACACACACAAAAACGTAGCTACCCAGGGTGTTTCAATAATGAATCCACAAGAACTGAAGTCCATCCTCTCTTCCGGTCTGCTGTCTTTCCCGGTTACCGATTTCGATGCCCAGGGCGACTTCCATCGCGCGGGCTACATCAAGCGTCTCGAATGGCTGGCCCCATACGGCGCCTCGGCTCTGTTTGCCGCAGGCGGCACCGGTGAGTTTTTCTCTCTGGCGGCCAGCGAATATTCGGAAATCATCAAGACCGCCGTCGACACTTGCGAAACCAGCGTGCCGATCCTGGCCGGTGTCGGCGGTTCCACGCGTCAAGCCATCGAATACGCTCAGGAAGCCGAGCGTCTGGGCGCCAAGGGCCTGTTGCTGCTGCCGCACTACCTGACCGAAGCCAGCCAGGACGGCGTTGCCGCCCACGTTGAAGCCGTGTGCAAATCGGTGAAAATCGGCGTGGTGGTTTACAACCGCAACGTCTGCCGCCTGACCGCTCCGTTGCTGGAACGCCTGGCCGAGCGCTGCCCGAACCTGATCGGCTACAAGGATGGCTTGGGCGATATCGAGTTGATGGTGTCGATTCGTCGTCGCCTCGGCGATCGCTTCAGCTACCTGGGTGGTTTGCCGACCGCCGAAGTCTACGCCGCTGCTTATAAGGCACTGGGCGTACCGGTTTACTCCTCGGCGGTGTTCAACTTCATCCCGAAAACCGCGATGGATTTCTACCACGCCATCGCTCGCGAAGATCACGACACCGTCGGCAAGATCATCGACGACTTCTTCCTGCCGTACCTCGACATCCGTAACCGCAAATCCGGTTACGCGGTGAGCATCGTCAAGGCCGGGGCAAAAATTGCCGGCTATGACGCAGGTCCAGTGCGTGCGCCGTTGACCGATCTGCTGCCAGAAGAGTACGAAGCTCTGGCCGCGCTGATCGACAAGCAAGGTGCGCAGTAACAACCCGATTAAACAAGGCCGCTGAGCAATCAGCGGCCTTTTGCGTAGGAGACATTCAAGTGGCAGATGCAAAGCGTTTCGATAACTACATCAACGGTGAATGGGTAGCGGGCAGCGATTACTGCGCCAACATCAACCCGTCCGAATTGACCGATACCATCGGCAACTACGCCAAGGCTGATCTGGCTCAGGTCCACGCCGCCATCGACGCCGCTCGCGCCGCGTTCCCGGCCTGGTCCACGTCGGGCATTCAGGCCCGTCACGATTCGCTGGATAAAGTCGGTACTGAAATCCTCGCCCGTCGTGAAGAGCTCGGCACCTTGCTCGCCCGCGAAGAAGGCAAGACCCTGCCTGAAGCCATCGGCGAAGTGACCCGCGCCGGCAACATCTTCAAGTTCTTCGCCGGTGAAACCCTGCGCCTGTCCGGTGACTACCTGCCGTCGGTGCGTCCGGGCGTCAACGTCGAGGTCACTCGCGAAGCGCTGGGCGTGGTCGGTCTGATTACCCCGTGGAACTTCCCGATTGCGATCCCGGCATGGAAAATCGCCCCGGCCCTGGCCTACGGCAACTGCGTCGTGCTGAAACCGGCGGACCTGGTTCCGGGATGCGCCTGGGCGCTGGCTGAAATCATCTCCCGTGCGGGCTTCCCGGCGGGCGTGTTCAACCTGGTCATGGGCAGCGGTCGAGTGGTAGGTGATGCGTTGGTGCAGAGCCCGAAAGTCGATGGCATCAGCTTCACTGGTTCCGTCGGTGTCGGTCGTCAGATCGCCGTCAGCTGCGTGTCGCGTCAGGCCAAGGTTCAGCTGGAAATGGGCGGCAAGAACCCGCAGATCATTCTCGACGACGCCGACCTGAAACAAGCGGTCGAGCTGTCGGTACAGAGCGCGTTCTACTCCACCGGTCAGCGTTGCACCGCTTCGAGCCGCTTCATCGTCACCGCCGGCATCCACGATAAGTTCGTCGAAGCCATGGCCGAGCGCATGAAGTCGATCAGAGTCGGCCATGCGCTGAAAACCGGCACCGACATCGGTCCGGTGGTTTCGCAGGCGCAGCTGGATCAGGACATGAAGTACATCGACATCGGCCAGTCCGAAGGTGCACGTCTGGTCAGTGGCGGCGGTCTGGTGACCTGTGATACCGAAGGCTACTACCTCGCGCCAACCCTGTTTGCCGACAGTGAAGCCGAGATGCGCATCAGCCGCGAAGAGATCTTTGGCCCGGTGGCCAACGTGGTTCGCGTGGCCGATTACGACGCCGCGCTGGCCATGGCCAACGACACCGAGTTCGGTCTGTCGGCTGGCATCGCAACTACGTCGCTGAAGTACGCCAACCACTTCAAGCGCCATTCCCAGGCCGGGATGGTGATGGTCAACCTGCCAACGGCGGGCGTGGATTACCACGTGCCATTCGGTGGGCGTAAAGGTTCCTCCTATGGATCGCGCGAGCAAGGTCGCTACGCGCAAGAGTTCTACACGGTCGTAAAAACCTCCTACATCGGATCGTAACCCGCTGCACCGCGGTGTCGGGCGTCGCTTCGGTATCGCCTGCACCGCAACTCCCGGTAGGAGCTGTCGAGTGAAACGAGGCTGCGATCTTTGCGGTTAAAGATCAAAGGATCGCAGCCTCGTTTCACTCGGCAGCTCCTACCGGTGGTAACCAAAGATTCACCCCGCATAAAAATAATCAGTGGGAGTACATCTACATGCAATCGACTCAAAAGCCGACTCACGTCCGCTATTTGATCCTGCTCATGCTTTTTCTGGTGACCACGATCAACTACGCCGACCGGGCGACCATCGCAATCGCTGGCTCCAGCCTGCAAAAAGACCTCGGCATCGACGCGGTCACCCTCGGCTATATCTTCTCTGCATTCGGTTGGGCCTACGTCGCCGGGCAAATTCCCGGCGGCTGGCTGCTGGACCGTTTCGGTTCGAAAAAAATCTACGCACTAAGCATTTTTACCTGGTCGCTGTTCACCGTACTGCAGGGCTATGTCGGCGAGTTCGGCATGTCCACGGCGGTGGTTGCGCTGTTCATGTTGCGCTTCCTCGTGGGCCTGGCCGAAGCGCCATCCTTCCCCGGCAACGCACGCATTGTGGCGGCCTGGTTTCCGACGGCGGAACGCGGCACCGCGTCGGCGATCTTCAACTCGGCGCAATACTTTGCCACTGTGTTGTTCGCACCGCTGATGGGCTGGATCGTCTACAGCTACGGCTGGCAGCACGTGTTTATCGTCATGGGCGTGATCGGCATCATCTTCTCGGGCATCTGGCTCAAGGTGATCTACAGCCCACGCCAGCACCCGATGATCAACGACGCCGAGTTCAAGCACATCGCCGACAACGGCGGCATGGTCGATATGGACCAGGACAAAGGCAAAGGCAAGAAGGTCGATGGTCCGAAGTGGGACTACATCCGCCAGTTGCTGACCAATCGCATGATGCTCGGCGTTTACCTGGGCCAATATTGCATCAACGGCATCACCTACTTCTTCCTGACCTGGTTTCCGGTGTACCTGGTGCAGGAACGCGGCATGACCATCCTCAAGGCCGGTTTCATCGCCTCGTTGCCGGCCATCTGCGGTTTCATCGGTGGTGTGCTTGGCGGGGTGATTTCCGACTACCTGTTGCGCAAGGGCCACTCGCTGACCTTCGCCCGCAAGGCGCCGATCATTGCCGGTCTGTTGGTTTCCAGCAGCATCGTCGCCTGCAACTATGTGGACGTTGAATGGATGGTGGTCGGCTTCATGGCCCTCGCATTCTTCGGCAAAGGCGTGGGTGCGCTGGGTTGGGCCGTGGTGTCCGACACCTCGCCGAAGCAGATCGCCGGTCTCAGCGGTGGCCTGTTCAATACCTTCGGCAACATCGCTTCGATCACCACCCCGATCGTGATTGGCTACATCATCAGCTCCACCGGTTCGTTCAAATGGGCGCTGGTGTTTGTCGGTTGCAACGCACTGGTGGCAGTGTTCAGCTACCTGGTGATCGTCGGTCCGATCAAGCGTGTGGTGCTCAAAGAGCCACCGGTCAGCGGTCCTGAAACACACAATAAATTGTCGCAAGCGCATTCCTGAGGAGTGGTGTCATGCAGTTGATTGAACATTCCGACTCGCCGCGCTACATCCGCCTGCACGAGCGGGACAACGTAGTGGTTGTGGTCAACGACCAGGGCGTGCCCGCCGGCACCGAATTTGCGGACGGTCTGGTGACCCTGGACTTCGTGCCGCAGAGCCACAAGGTCACCCTGGAAGACATTCCCGAGGGCGGCCAGGTGATTCGTTACGGCCAGACCATTGGCTACGCGTTGCAGCCGATCCCGCGCGGCAGTTGGGTCAACGAAGATCAACTGCGCATGCCCACCGCGCCGCCACTGGACAGCTTGCCGCTGTCCACCGAAGTGCCGGCCGCGCAGGCACCGCTGGAAGGCTTCACGTTCGAGGGTTATCGCAATGCCGACGGCACCGTCGGCACGCGCAACATTCTCGGGATTACCACCACGGTGCAGTGCGTCACCGGCGTGCTGGATCATGCGGTCAAGCGCATCAAGGACGAGTTGCTGCCCAAGTACCCGCACGTTGATGACGTGGTCGCGCTGACCCACAGCTACGGCTGCGGCGTGGCAATCACCGCGACTGACGCGTACATCCCGATCCGTACCGTACGCAACCTCGCGCGCAACCCGAACCTGGGTGGCGAAGCGCTGGTGATCAGCCTGGGCTGCGAGAAATTGCAGGCCGGGCAGGTGATGCACGAGGGCGACAGCTCGGTGGATTTGAGCGATCCGTGGTTGTACCGCTTGCAGGACTCCAGTCACGGCTTCACCGAGATGATCGAGCAGATCATGGCGCTGGCGGAAAGCCGTTTGAAGAAGCTCGATCAACGCCGTCGGGAAACCGTGCCGGCGTCCGAGCTGATTCTGGGCATGCAGTGCGGCGGCAGTGACGCGTTCTCCGGCATCACCGCCAACCCGGCGCTCGGTTACGCCTCCGACCTGTTGCTGCGTGCCGGCGCGACGGTGATGTTTTCCGAAGTCACTGAAGTGCGCGACGCGATTTACCTGCTGACTTCTCGTGCCGAAACCGAGGAAGTCGCTCAGGAGCTGGTGCGGGAGATGGACTGGTACGACCGTTACCTGGCCAAGGGCGAAGCAGATCGCAGCGCCAACACCACGCCGGGCAACAAGAAGGGCGGGTTGTCGAACATTGTCGAGAAATCCCTTGGGTCGATCGTCAAATCCGGCAGCAGTGCGATCAACGGCGTGCTCGGCCCTGGCGAGCGGTTCAAGCGCAAAGGCCTGATTTTCTGCGCGACCCCGGCCAGTGATTTTGTCTGCGGTACGCTGCAGTTGGCGGCCGGGATGAACCTGCATGTGTTCACCACCGGGCGGGGTACGCCGTATGGTTTGGCGATGGCGCCAGTGGTGAAAGTGTCGACCCGGACCGAACTGGCGCAGCGCTGGCCGGACCTGATCGACATCGACGCCGGACGGATCGCGACCGGGCGGGCTTCGATTGAAGACCTGGGTTGGGAACTGTTTCATTACTACCTGGACGTGGCCAGCGGCAAGAAACAGACGTGGGCCGAGCAGCACAAACTGCATAACGACATCACCCTGTTCAACCCGGCGCCGATTACCTGATACCGGGCTGCCAGTAAAAGATCGCAGCCTTCGGCAGCTCCTACAGAGTACGCGTTCCCCTGTAGGAGCTGCCGAAGGCTGCGATCTTTTGATCTTAAAGCGGCTTGGGTGGCTTATCATTAGCCCCCTAACGACGCCCACCAAGGTAACTCCCGGCATGCTGGCTATCTTCCTCGAAACCCTGAACATCACCGCGCCGGTGTTTGCCATGCTGTTTCTGGGGGTGCTGCTCAAGCGCATCGACTGGATCAACGACAACTTCATCCACACTGCGTCGGCACTGGTGTTCAACGTCACCATGCCGGCGTTGCTGTTTCTGGGCATCCTGCATGCCGACCTGCACGCTGCGTTGCAACCGGCGCTGCTGATCTATTTCTCGATTGCCACGCTGGTGTGTTTCGCCATCGCCTGGGGGTGGGCGATCTGGAAGTGTCCAAGGGAAGACCGGGGGATCTATACCCAAGGCGCGTTTCGCGGCAACAACGGCGTGATTGGCCTCGCCCTGGCGGCGAGCATGTATGGCGATTACGGTATTTCCCTTGGCGCGATTCTCGCGGCGCTGGTGATCCTGTTCTACAACACCCTGTCGACCATCGTGCTGGCGGTTTACAGCCCGGTGATCAAGTCCGACCCGTGGAGCATCTTTAAAAGCGTGATGATCAACCCGCTGATCATCAGCGTGTTTGCGGCGGCGCCGTTTGCGTATTTCAAGATCGGCTTGCCGGGGTGGCTGGAGACGTCGGGGCAGTACCTGGCGCAAACCACGTTGCCCCTGGCGCTGATCTGCATTGGCGGCACGCTGTCGCTGGCGGCGATGCGCAAAAGCGGCTCGATGGCGCTGAGTTCCAGCCTGGTGAAGATGATCGGCCTGCCGGTGCTGGCGACGCTGGGGGCGTGGCTCTGGGGTTTTCGCGGGGCGGAGTTGGGGATTCTGTTTCTGTACTTCGGCAGCCCGACGGCGGCGGCCAGTTTTGTCATGGCGCGTCAGGCCAATGGTAACCATGAACTGGCGGCGGCGATCATTGTGATCACCACGTTGATGGCGGCGATCACCACCAACGTCGGGATCTTTTTGTTGCAGTGGGGTGGGTGGATCTAAAGATCAAAAGATCGCAGCCTTCGGCAGCTCCTACAGGAAAACGCGTTCCCATGTAGGAGCTGCCGAAGGCTGCGATCTTTTGATCTTTTGCCACCTTCGAGCGCGCCGAAAATCAAAAGATCGTCCGAACGCGGCCCGAGCCTTCGGCAGCTCCTACAAAAGCTGCGATCTTTTCGATTTGACGAAATTACTCAGGCTTCTGATAGCTATCAATCACTTCCTGCGCCGCCCGAAATGCATCGATCGCCGCCGGCACGCCGGCATACACCGCGCAATGCAGCAACGCCTCGCGGATCTCTTCCACGGTGCAGCCGTTGTTCAGCGCACCGCGCACGTGACCTTTCAACTCCTGCGGGCACTTCAGCGCGGTCAGCGCAGCGAGGGTGATCAAACTGCGGGTTTTCAGTGGTAACCCTTCGCGACTCCACACGCTGCCCCACGCATGCTCATTGACGAAGTCCTGCAGCGGCTGGGTGAATTCGGTGGCATTGCCCAATGCACGATCGACGAAGGCGTCGCCCATCACTTGGCGGCGCACTTCAACGCCGGTTTTTTTATTGTCGGTCATGGCAATTCCTTCTTGTGGTGTTGGCGACGCCAGGCGCGCAGTGACGTGAACAGCAGAAACGCCACGAGCGCGGGCAGGACGAAAAGCAGCATCAGGTGTTCAAGCTTGCCGGCCAGCGGCATGCCGGTGGTAAACGACACCACGTGCAGACCGTAAGCCAGGTACAAACCCAAAAACAGCAGACCTTCGGCGCGGGTCAACCGATAGCCGGAATAAAACACCGGCAGGCACAGCGCCGCGACACCGAGCATCACTGGCAAGTCGAAATCCAGGGCATTGGGTGAAACCGACAGCGGCGCCGGCGCGATCAGTGCGGTCACACCGAGCACGCCCAGCAGGTTGAACAGGTTGCTGCCGATCACGTTGCCCACGGCGATCTCGCGCTGACCGCGCAACGCCGCAATCAACGACGTCGCCAGCACCGGCAGCGAGGTGCTGGCGGCAACGATGGTCAGGCCGATGATTCGCTCCGACAACCCCAGATCCGTGGCCACCGATACGGCCGCACCCAACAGCAAATGCCCGGCGTAGATCAGCATCGCGAGCCCGGCGACGATCATCAGCAAACTGCTGATCCAGGGGACTTCGGGGCCGACCTGCGGTTGGGTTTGCGGGCGAGCCGAATGCCGGGACTGGCGCAGCAACAAGCCGAGATACAGCACCAGTGCCGTCAGCAGGATCACGCCGTCGGTGCGGGTCAATTCTTCATTCCACGCCAGCACGAACACCAGCAGGCTGGCGCCGATCATCAGCGGAATATCCAGGCGCACCAGTTGCCGCGAAACCCGCAGCGGGATAATCAGCGCCGAAAGCCCGAGGGTGACGAGGATATTGAAGATGCTGCTGCCGATCACGCTGCCGACAGCGATGTCGGCGTTTTGCGTGAGGGTGGCTTGCAGGCTGACCGCCATCTGCGGCGCGCTGCTGCCGAGGGCCACAATCGTCAGGCCGATGATCAGCGGCCGAACGTGCAGGCGCGCGGCCACACGCACGGCGGCGCGCACCATCAGCTCGGCGCCGGCGATCAGTAGAACCAGGCCGCTGAGCAGTTCAATCACGCTGAGCAGGGGTAAATTGGCAAGTCCGAAAATGGTCGGGGCTCCGTGGGTCAGTCCAGTGCTTGTACGCGAACTCGCGCGGTGCCGCTACGGAGCATGCCCAGTTGCTCGGCGGCTTCGTGCGACAAGTCAATCAAACGCCCACGGGTATGCGGCCCGCGATCGTTGATGCGGACGACGCAGGACTCGTTGTTTTTCAAATTAGTGACCTTGACCCGCGTGCCGAAGGGCAGTTGGCGGTGGGCGGCGGTCAGCGCGTTCTTGTTGAAACGCTCGCCACTGGCGGTGCGTTTGCCCTGGTGTTTGGCACCGTAGTAGGACGCCACGCCCGTCTGGTCGTAGCCGTGTGGATCGACGATGTCGTTGCTGGCGCAACCGGCCAGCAGCGAGAGCAAGGCGCAGGCGCCCAGTAGACGCTTCATTCAGAGGTTTCCACATACAAATGTGGGAGCGAGCCTGCTCGCGATGGTGTGTCAGCTACATTGATGCCGACTGACACTCCATCGCGAGCAGGCTCGCTCCCACAGGGGGTAGAGCCAGGCAATAAATCTGGCTCCATTTTCATCAGCCTTCGAGCTTGCTTTTCAGCAGTTCGTTGACCTGTTGCGGGTTGGCCTTGCCTTTGGAGGCTTTCATGGCCTGGCCGACGAAGAAGCCGAACATCTTGCCGCGTTTGGCTTCGTCTGCCGCGCGGTATTGTTCGACCTGCTCGGCGTTGGCCGCGAGCATTTCGTCCAGCACCGCCGAGATCGCGCCGCTGTCGGTCACTTGCTTGAGCCCGCGCTTGTCGATGATCTCGTCCGCGCTGCCTTCGCCGTTGGCCATCGCTTCAAACACCACCTTGGCGATTTTGCCGGAGATGGTGTTGTCCTTGATGCGCAGCAGCATCCCGCCCAATTGCTCGGCGGTTACCGGCGACTGGTCGATGTCCAGGCCCTGTTTGTTCAACAGGCTGCCCAGTTCCACCATCACCCAGTTCGCCGCCAGCTTCGCGTCGCCGCTGATGCTCACGACTTTCTCGAAGTAATCGGCTTGCTCGCGGCTGGTGGCCAGGACGCTGGCGTCGTACACCGACAGGCCGAACTGCGCCTGGAAGCGTTCGCGTTTCTGCGGCGGCAGTTCCGGCAGGGTGGCGCGCACTTCGTCGAGGAACGAGTTTTCGATGACCACCGGCAGCAAGTCCGGGTCCGGGAAGTAACGGTAATCGTTGGCTTCCTCTTTACTGCGCATCGGACGGGTTTCGTCCTTGTTCGGATCGTACAGGCGGGTCTGCTGGATCACCTTGCCGCCGTCTTCGATCAGTTCGATCTGACGGCGCACTTCACTGTTGATCGCCTTCTCGATGAAGCGGAACGAGTTGACGTTCTTGATCTCGCAGCGAGTGCCATATTCGACCTGGCCCTTCGGACGAATCGACACGTTGCAATCGCAACGCAGCGAACCTTCGGCCATGTTGCCGTCGCAGATGCCCAGGTAACGCACCAGTGCGTGGATCGTCTTGACGTAGGCCACGGCTTCCTTGGCGCTGCGCATGTCGGGCTCGGAAACGATTTCCAGCAGCGGCGTACCGGCACGGTTGAGGTCGATGCCGGTGGCGCCGTTGAACTCTTCGTGCAGGCTTTTACCGGCATCTTCTTCAAGGTGCGCGCGGGTCACGCCAACACGTTTGATCGTGCCGTCGTCGAGCGCGATGTCCAGGTGGCCCTTGCCGACAATCGGCAATTCCATCTGGCTGATCTGGTAGCCCTTGGGCAGGTCCGGGTAGAAATAGTTTTTACGGGCGAACACGTTGTGCTGGCCGATCTCGGCATCGATAGCCAGACCGAACATCACCGCCATGCGCACCGCCTCCTGGTTCAGCACCGGCAAAACGCCGGGCATGCCGAGGTCAACCAGGCTGGCCTGGGTGTTCGGCTCGGAACCGAAAGTGGTGGAACTACCGGAAAAGATTTTCGACCGGGTGGTGAGCTGGGTATGAATCTCCAGCCCGATCACGACTTCCCATTGCATGTGTTTCTCCTCAGAAGCCGGTTGGGGTGCGGGTGTGCCAGTCAGTGTTGAGCTGATACTGGTGCGCAACGTTGAGCAAGCGGCCCTCCTGGAAATACGGAGCAAGCAGTTGCACGCCGACCGGCAGGCCATCGACGAAACCGGCAGGCATGGACAAGCCCGGTAGGCCGGCGAGGTTGGCGGTGATGGTGTAGACGTCTTCCAGGTAGGCAGCCACCGGGTCGCTGTTCTTCGCGCCGAGTTTCCAGGCCGGGTTGGGCGTGGTCGGGCCGAGGATGATGTCGACCTCGTTGAAGGCGGCCATGAAGTCGTTCTTCACCAGGCGGCGGATCTTCTGCGCCTTCAGGTAGTAGGCGTCGTAGTAGCCGGCCGACAGCGCGTAGGCGCCGACCATGATCCGGCGCTGCACTTCCGCGCCGAAACCTTCGCCACGGGAACGCTTGTACAGGTCTTCAAGATTCTTCGGGTCTGCGCAGCGATGACCGAAACGCACGCCGTCGAACCGCGACAGGTTGGACGAGGCTTCCGCCGGGGCGATCACGTAGTACGCAGGAATCGCGTGCTGCATGTTCGGCAGGCTGATTTCCTTGATCACGGCACCGAGCTTTTCCAGCTCCTTGATGCTGTGGTGGATCAGCTCGGCGATACGTGGGTCGAGACCGGCGCTGAAGTATTCCTTCGGCACGCCGATGCGCAGGCCTTTGAGCGAGTCGTTGAGGCTCGCGCTGTAATCCGGCACGGGCTCGTCGATGCTGGTGGAGTCATTGGCGTCGAAGCCGGCCATGCCTTGCAGCAGGATGGCGCAGTCTTCGGCGGTGCGCGCCAACGGGCCGCCCTGATCGAGGCTGGAGGCGTAAGCGATCATGCCCCAACGTGAAACTCGACCGTACGTCGGTTTCAGGCCGGTGAGGTTGGTGAACGCAGCGGGCTGGCGAATCGAGCCGCCGGTGTCGGTCGCGGTGGCGGCCGGCAGCAGGCGAGCGGCCACGGCCGCAGCGGAGCCACCGGACGAGCCGCCCGGAACGTGTTCGAGGTTCCACGGGTTTTTGACCGCGCCGTAGTAGCTCGACTCGTTGGCCGAACCCATGGCGAATTCGTCCATGTTGGTCTTGCCCAGCGTGACCGCGCCGGCGCTCGCCAGTTTGGCGACGACGGTGGCGTCGTACGGTGCCTTGAAGTTGTCGAGCATTTTCGAGCCGCAGCTGGTGCGGATGCCTTGGGTGCAAAACAGGTCTTTGTGGGCAATCGGCGCGCCGAGCAGGGCGCCGCTCTCACCATTGGCCCGGCGTGCGTCAGCGGCTTTCGCCTGCTGGAGCGCCAGGTCTTCGGTGAGGCTGATGAAACTGTTGAGCTGAGGATCAAGCTGCGCGATACGCGCCAGCAGGGTTTTGGTCAGCTCTTCGGAAGAAAACTTTTTGTCGGCGAGTCCGCGGGCGATCTCGGCCAGAGTCAATTGATGCATTGCAGGCTCTTTCCCTTTAGTCGATGACTTTCGGAACCAGGTACAGGCCGTTTTCGACCGCTGGTGCGATGGACTGATAAGCCTCGCGATGATTGGTCTCGGTCACGACGTCTGCACGCAGGCGCTGGCTGGCTTCCAGTGGGTGGGCGAGCGGCTCGATACCGTCGGTATTGACCGCCTGCATTTCGTCGACCAGTCCCAGAATGCTGTTCAGGGCCGAAGTGATGTGTGGAAGATCGGCATCATTGAGGCCAAGACAGGCCAGATGTGCGATTTTTTCCACGTCGGAGCGTTCAAGCGTCATGGGATTCTCCAGTGGAAGGAAAACAGAACGGATGCTATCCGTGTGTTAGATTGTCGGAACACTACCGCATTTCTACGGTCATAAGGCCGCGATTGTGGGGGTTGGTGCACAGAAAAGCGGCCAATTTAACATATTGGCGCCTTGCCCAAAATCCCTGTCGTTGTTAGAGTTTGCCGCACTTTTTTACCCACGCGTTGCCTAGGGTCCCTTTCCCATGTTCAAGAAACTGCGTGGCATGTTTTCCAGCGATCTTTCCATTGACCTGGGCACTGCCAACACCCTTATTTACGTGCGCGAGCGCGGTATCGTCCTGAATGAGCCATCGGTTGTGGCTATTCGGACACACGGTAACCAGAAAAGTGTCGTCGCTGTCGGCACCGAGGCCAAGCGCATGCTCGGCCGTACGCCGGGCAACATTGCTGCCATTCGTCCGATGAAGGACGGTGTAATTGCCGACTTCAGCGTCTGCGAAAAGATGCTGCAATATTTTATCAACAAGGTTCACGAAAACAGTTTCCTGCAGCCTAGCCCTCGTGTGCTGATCTGCGTTCCGTGCAAATCCACGCAGGTTGAGCGTCGAGCCATCCGTGAATCGGCCCTGGGTGCCGGTGCCCGTGAAGTGTTCCTGATCGAAGAGCCGATGGCGGCTGCGATCGGTGCCGGCCTGCCGGTTGAAGAAGCACGCGGTTCGATGGTGGTCGATATCGGTGGTGGTACCACTGAAATCGCGCTGATCTCCCTGAACGGTGTGGTTTACGCCGAATCCGTACGGGTTGGCGGCGACCGCTTCGACGAAGCGATCATCACCTACGTGCGTCGCAACTACGGCAGCCTGATCGGCGAATCCACCGCCGAGCGCATCAAGCAGGAAATCGGTACCGCCTACCCCGGCGGCGAAGTTCGCGAAGTCGACGTTCGTGGCCGTAACCTGGCCGAAGGCGTTCCACGCGCATTCACCCTGAACTCCAATGAAGTGCTGGAAGCTCTGCAAGAGTCCCTGGCAACCATCGTTCAAGCGGTGAAAAGTGCACTGGAGCAATCGCCTCCGGAGCTGGCTTCCGATATCGCCGAGCGTGGCCTGGTACTGACCGGTGGTGGCGCCTTGCTGCGCGACCTCGACAAGTTGCTGGCCCAGGAAACCGGTCTGCCGGTGATCGTTGCCGAAGATCCGTTGACCTGCGTGGCTCGCGGCGGTGGTCGTGCATTGGAAATGATGGATAAACACACCATGGACCTGCTTTCCAGCGAATAAGTCGTTGGGTTGCCTCTATGCTGTTGGCGCGCAGGCAGCACTTTGCAGTGCTGCCTGTTGGCGTTTATCTTCTGTCAGTCTGCATCCAGGCCGGTCTGCCGTATGAATAAACAAAACATTTGCCTGGGAGGAGCGGCTTATTAAACCGCTTTTCACCAAAGGGCCTTCACTGGGCGTGCGCTTGTTGGTGCTGGTCGTGCTATCGGTCGCGCTGATGGTGGTCGATGCCCGCTTCACACTGCTCAAGCCAGTGCGTAGCCAGATGTCGCTGGTGCTGATGCAGTCTTACTGGATCACGGACCTGCCGCAGCGGCTATGGCAAGGTGTGGCCAGCCAGTTTGGCAGCCGTACCGAACTGGTCGCCGAAAACGAAAAACTCAAGACCGAAAACCTGCTGTTGCAAGGCCGCATGCAAAAGCTTGCCGCCCTCACCGAGCAGAACGTTCGGCTGCGCGAGTTGCTCAATTCTTCCGCGCTGGTCAACGAAAAGGTCGAAGTGGCCGAGTTGATCGGCATGGACCCCAACCCCTTCACCCACCGCATCATCATCAACAAGGGTGAACGCGACGGTGTGGTCCTCGGTCAGCCGGTGCTCGATGCCCGCGGCCTGATGGGGCAGGTGGTCGAGTTGATGCCGTACACCTCCCGCGTGCTGCTGCTGACCGATACCACTCACAGCATTCCGGTGCAGGTGAACCGTAACGGTTTGCGGGCGATCGCCAGCGGCACCGGTAACCCGGAACGCCTGGAATTGCGTCACGTTGCCGACACGGCGGACATCAAGGAAGGCGATCTGCTGGTGAGCTCCGGTCTCGGCCAGCGGTTCCCGGCGGGTTATCCGGTGGCGACGGTCAAGGAAGTGATTCACGACTCCGGCCAGCCATTTGCGATTGTCCGCGCCGTACCGACGGCCGCGTTGAACCGCAGCCGTTACCTGTTGCTGGTATTTACTGACAGCCGCACCGCCGAAGAGCGTGCCAACGAAGCCGCTCAGGCTCAGGAAGCGCTGGACCAGCATGGCGGCGGCCCGATGATTCCACCGGCGGTGTACAAGCCCGCCGCGATCATCCCGGCTGCCGTAGCGGCGCCCGCCGCGCCGGTGACTGCGGTGCCGGCACCTGCACCCGCACCTGCACCCGCCGCCGCGAAACCTGCCGCCGCCAAGCCGCCCGCTGCCCAACCCGCCGTCGTGAAACCTGCTGCCAAGCCGCCAGCTTCCGCGCCGGCCATCCCTGGGGGAAGAGAATAATGGTCGGCGCTACCGCCTCCCGAAACGGCTGGGTCGTCTGGTTGACGTTCGCCGTCGGCATGCTGCTCAGCGTTTCGCCGCTGCCGCAGTTCATGGAAATCCTGCGCCCGCTGTGGCTGGCCTTGCTGCTGGCATTCTGGGCACTGGCCTTGCCGCAAAAAGTCGGCATGGTCACCGCGTGGTGCCTTGGCCTGGCCGAAGACGTGCTCTACGGCACGCTGTTGGGACAGAACGCGTTGATCCTGACGCTGATCACCTTCCTGGTGCTGTCGCTGCAACAGCGCCTGCGCATGTTCCCGATGTGGCAACAGAGCCTGGTGATTCTGGTGATTTTCGGCCTCGCGCAGCTGGTTCAACTCTGGCTCAGCGCCCTGACCGGCAATCGTCAGCCAACGCTGGCGCTGGTCTTGCCGGCGCTGGTCAGTGCACTGCTCTGGCCGTGGATCAGCTTCGGTTTGCGTGGTCTGCGTCGGCGCTACAAAATCAATTAAACCGGTCAGGCATTTGCCCATAACCTCGACAAGGGAGATGTCTTGATGAAACAGCTTTATCTGGCCTCTGGCTCGCCGCGTCGGCGTGAACTGCTGACGCAGATCGGCGTGCCGTTCTCCGCCATCAGCGCGGACATCGATGAAACCCCTTTGAATCATGAATCGCCCTCGGCCTATGTCGAGCGTCTCGCGCGCGGCAAGGCTGAAGCCGGGCGCGCCACGGTTGTGTCCGACGCCGGGTTTTGCGTGCTCGGTGCCGACACCGCCGTAGTGCTCGACGGCAAAATTCTTGGCAAACCGGTGGACGAAGCTGACGCGTGCGCCATGCTTATGATGTTGGCAGGGCAAGAGCATGAAGTGCTGACCGCCATCGCGGTACTGGACGGCGAGCGTTGCGAGTCGCGTGTGGTGCGCAGTCTGGTGCGGTTTCGTCCTATTGGTGCCGACGAAGCGGCGGCCTACTGGGCCAGCGGCGAACCGCGGGACAAGGCCGGTGGCTACGGCATTCAAGGCCTGGGCGCGGTGTTTGTCGCCGGGCTCATTGGCAGCTATTCGGCGGTGGTCGGACTGCCACTGTGCGAAACCGCTGAGCTGCTCGGGCATTTCGGCATACCCTGTTGGCAAACCCTTAACGCGCGCTGAGCGTCGTACTGACAAGATGCGGCCATTATCGTGAACATGCCTGAACGAGACCCTGCCATGAGTGAAGAGATCCTGATCAACATCACGCCGATGGAATCGCGCGTGGCGGTGGTTGAAAACGGTGTTCTGCAAGAGGTCCACGTCGAGCGCACGCAAAAACGCGGAATCGTCGGCAACATCTATAAAGGCAAGGTCGTGCGGGTCTTGCCAGGCATGCAGGCGGCTTTTGTCGATATCGGCCTGGATCGCGCCGCGTTCATTCATGCCTCGGAGATTTCCTTGCGGGAAGGCTCTTCGGTCGAGAGCATCAGCGCATTGGTGCACGAGGGGCAGAGCCTGGTGGTGCAAGTCACCAAGGACCCGATCGGTTCCAAAGGCGCACGCCTGACCACTCAGCTGTCGATTCCCTCGCGGTATCTGGTGTACATGCCGCGCACCGCGCACGTCGGGATTTCGTTGAAGATCGAAGACGAAGGCGAGCGCGAACGCCTCAAGCAAGTGGTCACCGACTGCGTGGCCAAAGAAGGCATCCAGGAAGTCGGTGGATTTATCCTGCGCACCGCTGCCGAAGGGGCCGGAGCCGATGAAATCCTCATGGACATCCGCTACCTGCGCCGACTCTGGGATCAGATCAACGAACAGATCAAGACCATCGGCGCGCCCAGTGTGATCTATGAAGACCTGGGCCTGGCATTGCGCACCTTGCGCGACCTGGTGAGCCCGAAGATCGAGAAAATTCGCATCGACTCCCGGGAGACTTTCCAGAAAACCACACAGTTCGTCGCCGAACTGATGCCGGAAATCGCCGATCGTCTTGAGCATTACCCGGGCGAGCGGCCAATCTTCGACCTGTACGGCGTCGAAGACGAAATCCAGAAAGCCCTGGAACGTAAAGTGCCGCTGAAGTCCGGTGGCTATCTGGTGGTCGATCCGGCGGAAGCCATGAGCACCATCGACGTTAACACCGGGGCGTTCGTCGGCCATCGCAACCTCGAAGAAACCATTTTCAAGACCAACCTCGAAGCCGCCACCGCCATCGCGCGCCAACTGCGCCTGCGCAATCTGGGCGGGATCATCATCATCGACTTCATCGACATGGAAGACGAAGAGCACCAGCGTCAGGTGTTGCGCACGCTCGAGAAACAGCTGGAGCGTGATCACGCCAAGACCAACATCATCGGCATCACCGAGTTGGGCCTGGTGCAGATGACCCGCAAGCGCACCCGTGAAAGCCTTGAACAAGTGCTGTGCGAACCGTGCAGCAGCTGCCAGGGCCGCGGCAAGCTCAAGACCCCGGAAACCGTTTGCTACGAAATTTTCCGGGAAATCCTCCGCGAGGCGCGCGCCTATCAGGCGGAAGGCTATCGTGTATTGGCGAACCAGAAAGTCGTCGACCGTTTGCTGGATGAAGAGTCCGGCAACGTTGCCGAGCTCGAAGGTTTTATCGGGCGCACCATTCGGTTCCAGGTGGAAACCATGTATTCCCAGGAACAATACGACGTGGTGCTGCTCTGAATCGCAGGATGTCCGCCGGACTCGAACAGCTGGCCTCAGCTTTCTGCAGTATTTTCGCCATGGGAGCCAACTGACATGGACCGTCTGACACGCATTTTGGCCGCACTGACCCGCTGGGGTCTGGGCCTGTGCGCGTTGGCTTTGGTGCTGATGGCGCTTTACGTCAGTCTGGGCCGCGAGCTGACGCCGCTGGTGGCCGAATACCGGGCTGAAGTCGAAGCCAAGGCCGGGGCTGCCTTGGGCATGCCGTTGCACATCGGTGAGCTGGAAGGTAACTGGAGCGGCTTCGCCCCCATCCTGTTGGCGCACGACGTGATGGTCGGCGAGGGCGCCAATGCCCTCCGACTGGACCAGGTGCGGGCGGTGCCGGATCTGTGGGCCAGTCTGCTGGCGCGCGAAGTGCGTATCGCCCATCTGGAACTCAACGGCCTGAAGATCAGCCTCAAGGAAGGCGCGGACGGTCATTGGGCGCTGGAGGGTTTGCCGGTGCAGCAGGATCAGCCGCTGGATCCGGAGCAACTGCTCAATCGCATGCAAATCATCCAGCAGCTATCGGTGCTCGACAGCCAGGTGACGTTGCAGCCGCTGGATCATCCGCCGCTGACCCTGACCTACGTGGGTCTGAACCTGAAAACCGGCGCTTCCCGCCAGCGTCTCGACGCCCGGTTGACCTTGCCTGACGGTCAGCCCGTTGCCATGAGCCTGCGCACTCGAATTCGCGCCAGTCAGTGGAAGGACGGCGAAGCGGATGCCTACGTGAGCCTGCCGCAAAGCGACTGGTCGAAATGGCTGCCAGAGCGGGTCACCCAGCAATGGAATTTTTCCGAGATCAAGGCCGGTGGCGAGCTGTGGTTCAAGTGGAACCAAGGCGCGTTGCAAAGCGCCGCAGTCCGCCTGAATGCACCACAACTCAAGGGTGCCTACGCCGAACGCAAACCGATCCAGATCAATAATCTGGCGCTGAACGGCTACTTTCAGCGCAGTTCCGAAGGCATGCTGGTGACCCTGGATTCGCTGGCCATGAATCTCGGCGAGACCCGCTGGGAAACGCACCTGCAAATCAAGCAAAACCTGGCCACCGATAAGGCCGAAGAACGTTGGCATCTGCAAGCCGACCGTCTCAACCTCACTCCACTCACGCCATTGCTGAATGCGTTGGGGCCCTTGCCCGAAGGCGTCGCCACCGCCGTCGAGCGGCTGAAGGTGACCGGTGGTTTGCGCAACGTGTTGCTCGACTTCCGGCCCAACGCCACAGACGACAGCAAATTCAGCTTCGCCGCCAACCTTGATCAGGTCGGCTTCGACGCTTATCACGGCGCTCCGGCAGCACGCAATGTCAGCGGTAGCATCAGCGGTGACCTCGGTCATGGCGAACTACGCATGGACAGCAAGGATTTCGTCCTGCACCTGGACCCGATTTTCGCCAAGCCGTGGCAATACATCCAGGCCAACGCCCGGCTGACCTGGAAACTCGATAAAGAAGGCTTCACCCTGATCGCGCCGTATCTGAAAGTGCTGGGCGAGGAGGGCAAGATTGCCGGCGATTTCCTGATCCGCCTGCATTTCGACCACACCCAGGAAGATTACATGGACCTGCGGGTCGGTATGGTGGACGGAGATGGCAAATACACCGCTAAGTACCTGCCGGCCGTTCTCAGCCCGGCGCTGGACGAATGGCTGCGCACCGCGATTCTCAAAGGCGCGGTAGACGAAGGTTTCTTCCAGTATCAAGGCTCGCTGAACCACGGTGCGGCGGACGCCGATCGCAGCATCAGCCTGTTCTTCAAGGTTCACGATGCCGAACTGGCGTTCCAGCCGGGTTGGCCGCACGTCAGCAAGGTCAGTGGCGACGTGTTCGTTGAAGACAGTGGCGTGCGCATTCTGGCCAGCAAAGGCCAGTTGCTGAATACGCAGGTCAGCAATATTTACGTCAATATCCCCCACGTTCCGGCCGGGCAGAACAGCCACCTGTTGCTCGACGGCGCTTTCGCCGGCGGGTTGGGCGATGCTCTGAAGATCCTTCAGGAAGCGCCGATCGGCACCGCTGACACCTTCGCCGGTTGGGAAGGCGAGGGCGATCTGCAAGGCAAGCTGAAGCTGGATATTCCACTGGCCAAAGGCGAAGAGCCAAAGATTCTGGTCGACTTCAAAACCGCCAAGGCACGCCTGAAACTGGCCGAACCGGCACTGGAGCTGACGCAACTCAAGGGCGATTTCCGCTTCGACAGCAGCAAAGGTTTGAGTGGCCAGAACATCACTGCACGGGCCTTTGATAAACCGGTCAGCGCACAGATTTTCGCCGATGGCAGCCCCGGCAACCTGAAAACCCGCGTCACGGCTTCGGGGCAGGTCGAGGTCAAGAAACTCACCGATTGGCTGAGCGTGACTCAGCCGTTGCCGGTGTCCGGCCTGATTCCCTATCAATTGCAACTGAACCTGGATGGCGCCGACAGCCAGTTGATGGTCAATTCCAGCCTCAAGGGTGTGGCGGTGGATTTGCCGGCGCCGTTCGGCATGGCGGCGGATGTCGGCCGTGACACGACATTCCGCATGACCCTGCAAGGGCCGGAGCGGCGCTACTGGCTCAAATACGGCGAACTGGCGAGTTTCACGTTTGCCGCGCCTGCCGACGGTTTCGCCGACGGTCGCGGTGAGCTGTTCCTCGGCGGCGGCGAGGCGGTGTTGCCCGGCGCCAAAGGTCTGCGAGTGCGCGGCGTGCTGTCGGAGCTGGACGTCGGTCCGTGGAAAGATCTGGTGGACAAGTATGCCGGTCAGGATCCGGGCGGCAGCGCCAAGCAGTTGCTCAGCAGCGCGGACTTCAAGGTCGGCAAGCTCAGCGGGTTCGGCACCACCCTCGATCAGGCGTCGGTGCAACTCAACCGTAAACCGGCCGCCTGGGCGTTGCAGCTCGACAGTCAGCAGGCCAAGGGCAGCGTCGGCATCCCAGACGCGAAAGCCGCGCCAATCGCGATCAATCTGCAGTACGTGCGTTTGCCGGCCCCGGACCCGACGGTGCTGGCCGATGAAAATTCGCCGGACCCGTTGGCCAGCGTAGACCCGACGAAAATTCCGGCGCTGGACATCACCATCAACCAGCTGTTCCAGGGCCAGGATCTGGTGGGCGGTTGGTCGTTGAAAGTGCGGCCGACCGCTAAAGGCATTGCGCTCAATACACTGGACCTGGGCCTCAAGGGCATTCTGTTGCAGGGCAGCGGCGGCTGGGAAGGTATCCCCGGTTCGTCCACCAGTTGGTACAAGGGCCGGATCAGCGGCAAGAACCTCGCGGATGTCCTCAAAGGCTGGGGCTTTGCGCCCAGTGTGACCAGCGAGGAGTTCCACATGGATGTCGACGGTCGCTGGCCCGGCTCACCGGCGTGGCTGGCGACCAAGCGTTTCTCCGGCACGCTCGATGCATCGCTGAACAAAGGCCAGTTTGTCGAAGTCGAGGGCGGCGCACAGGCCTTGCGGGTGTTTGGCCTGCTTAACTTCAACTCCATCGGCCGTCGCCTGCGTCTGGACTTCTCCGATCTGTTCGGCAAAGGCCTGAGTTACGACCGCGTCAAAGGCCTGCTGGTGGCGACCAACGGCGTTTACATCACTCGTGAGCCAATCCGGTTGACGGGCCCATCGAGCAACATCGAGCTCAACGGCACGCTGGATCTGGTGGGTGATCAGGTCGATGCGAAATTGCTGGTGACCTTGCCGGTGACCAACAACCTGCCGATAGCTGCGCTGATCGTCGGCGCACCGGCCATTGGCGGCGCATTGTTCCTCATCGACAAGCTGATCGGTGACCGCGTGGCCCGTTTCGCCAGCGTAAAGTACACCGTCAAAGGCCCGTGGAAAGAACCGAAAATCACCTTCGACAAGCCTTTTTGAGTTGCCTCGATGGAGTAGCATGGCCGTAGCGACCTTCCCCTGTAGGAGCGAGCTTGCTCGCGAAAAATGTAAGGACAACGCGTTTAACCAGGCAACCCGCGTTATCGTTCACGTCCATCGCGAGCAAGCTCGCTCCTACAGTGTCTGTGTTGATTTCGATAAGGAAAGGCCATGTCTTTTGCGGTGATTCAAATGGTCAGCCAGAGCGACGTACTGGCCAATCTGGCCCAGGCCCGTCGCCTGCTTGAACAGGCCGCCGCCGGTGGCGCGAAGCTTGCCGTGCTGCCGGAAAACTTCGCGGCCATGGGCCGGCGCGACGTCGCCGACATCGGCCGTGCCGAGGCGTCGGGCGAAGGTCCGATCCTGCCCTGGTTGAAACAGACCGCCCGCGACCTCAAGTTATGGATAGTGGCCGGCACATTACCGCTGCCGCCGGTGGAACAGCCGACGGCGAAAGTGCATGCCTGCTCGTTGCTGGTCAACGATCAGGGCGAGACGGTGGCGCGCTACGACAAGCTGCATTTGTTCGACGTGGATGTGGCGGACACCCGCGGTCGTTATCGCGAATCCGATGACTATGCTTATGGTAGTGGCGTTGTGGTGGCGGATACGCCGGTCGGTCGAGTCGGCCTGACGGTGTGTTATGACCTGCGCTTCCCGGAGCTGTACAGTGAATTACGTGCTGCCGGTGCGGAGTTGATTACCGCGCCGTCGGCCTTTACGGCGGTGACCGGCGCGGCGCATTGGGATGTGCTGATTCGCGCCAGGGCCATCGAAACTCAATGTTATGTGCTCGCGGCGGCCCAGGGTGGCACCCATCCGGGACCGCGAGAAACCTGGGGCCGTGCCGCAATAATCGACCCGTGGGGTCGTGTGCTGGCGCAACAGGATCAAGGCGAGGCCGTGCTGCTGGCCGAACGCGATAGCAGCGAACAGGCGTCCATCCGGGCGCGGATGCCGGTGTCCAGTCACCGGCGCTTTTTCTCGCAGGGCGCCCGGCGACCTGCCTCAGAACGATGAATTTAAGGCGTAAAGCATATGAGCGAGTTGTTGTCCTCAGTCAGTGAACACCTCCTGGCACCCGGCGGCGTAACGATCGAGAGCCTGCAAGGCGTACTCGGCGATCTGGCCGGCCCGGGCATTGATGCCGCCGACCTGTATTTCCAGGGGCAGATCTCCGAGTCCTGGGCGCTGGAAGACGGCATCGTCAAGGAAGGCAGCTTCAACCTGGATCAAGGTGTTGGCGTGCGCGCGCAATCCGGCGAGAAAACCGGGTTCGCCTACAGCAATGCCATCACCCTCGAAGCCCTGGGCGCAGCGGCACGAGCTGCACGTTCGATCTCCCGCGCCGGCCAAAACGGCACGGTGCAGGCGTTCACCACGCAGGACGTCGCACAGTTGTACGGGCCGGACAATCCACTGGAAGTGATGAGCCGTGCCGAAAAAGTCGAGCTGCTCAAGCGCATCGACGTCGCGACACGCGCCCTCGATCCCCGTATCCAGCAGGTCACCGTGAGCATGGCCGGGGTCTGGGAACGCATTCTGGTTGCTTCCACCGATGGCAGTCTGGCAGCCGATGTGCGGCCGCTGGTGCGCTTCAACGTCAGCGTAATTGTTGAGCAGAATGGCCGGCGCGAGCGTGGTGGTCATGGCGGTGGCGGACGTACCGATTACCGCTATTTCCTGGGCGAAGACCGCGCCATGAGCTACGCCCGTGAAGCGTTGCGTCAGGCGCTGGTAAACCTGGAAGCCATTCCGGCGCCGGCCGGAACGTTGCCGGTGGTGCTGGGTTCGGGGTGGTCTGGCGTGCTGTTGCACGAAGCGGTCGGCCATGGTCTGGAAGGCGATTTCAACCGCAAGGGCAGTTCGGCTTATAGCGGACGCATGGGCGAAATGGTCGCTTCGAAGCTCTGCACCATCGTTGACGACGGCACATTGGCCGGTCGCCGTGGTTCGCTGAGCGTCGACGACGAAGGCACGCCGACCGAGTGCACCACGCTGATAGAAAACGGCGTACTCAAGGGCTACATGCAGGACAAGCTCAACGCGCGCTTGATGGGCGTGGCGCGCACCGGTAACGGCCGCCGTGAATCCTACGCTCACTTGCCGATGCCGCGCATGACCAACACTTACATGCTCGCGGGTGAAAGTGATCCTGCGGAAATCATCGCCTCGGTGAAACGCGGCATCTACTGCGCCAACCTGGGCGGCGGTCAGGTGGACATCACCAGCGGCAAGTTCGTGTTCTCCACCAGCGAGGCGTACCTGATCGAAGACGGCAAGATCACGGCCCCGGTCAAAGGCGCGACGTTGATTGGCAACGGCCCTGAAGCGATGAGCAAAGTGTCGATGGTCGGTAACGACCTGTCGCTGGACAGCGGAGTCGGGACCTGTGGCAAGGATGGGCAGTCGGTGCCGGTGGGTGTCGGCCAGCCAACGCTGAAAATTGATGCGATCACTGTGGGTGGCACAGGGTCGTAAGGAACATACATCCCCGTGCGTAGGAGCTGCCGAAGGCTGCGATCTTTTGCTTTTAAAAGATCAAAAGATCGCAGCCTGCGGCAGCTCCTACCCCGGGGGGACCGGGCGTTACTCAGCGCAGACCGCGTTGAGTCTCGTCCAGCTCACGGATGTACTTGAAGATTTTACGGCTCGATGCCGGTGGCTTGTTGGTCGCCAGTTCGTGCTGGGCCTGACGGATCAGGGAGCGCAATTGCTGACGATCAGCCTCCGGGTAGTCGAGCACGAACTTCTCCAGGACTGCATCGTCGCCCGCGATCAAGCGATCGCGCCAGCGTTCCAGGCCATGGAAACGTTCGTTGTACTGCCGGGTGGAGGCATCGAGTTGATCGAGCAGAACGAGAATGGCGTCAGTGTCCTGGTCGCGCATCAGTTTGCCGATGAACATAAGGTGCCGTTTACGCGCGATATTCGCGGTGTGCTTGGGCGCATCGGCCAGTGCCCGGCGCATAGCGTCGGTCAGCGGCAGTTTTGCCAGCAAGTCAGGCTTGAGCGTTGTAAGGCGCTCGCCGAGGTCAACCAGAGCATGCAGCTCGCGTTTAACCTGGGATTTGCTTTTTTCTCCCGTATCGAGGGAGTCGTCGTAAGAATCAACCATGGTGGCCGTCCGCAAAGAAACGCCGCCATGATAACCAGTCGGGGGCCGCTTGTCCGGCCCGGTCGCTCGAAGGCCTTTACCGAAAGCAGAATTTGAGTGGAGAACAGCATGAGTGCAGTTGAAAGCGTCGGCCCACAAGCGTTGCCGGCACTGCAAGAACAAGTCGAGCAGATCATCGCTGAAGCCAAACGCCAGGGCGCCAGTGCCTGTGAAGTGGCAGTGTCCCTGGAGCAGGGCCTGTCGACGTCGGTACGCCAGCGTGAAGTCGAAACCGTCGAATTCAACCGCGATCAGGGTTTTGGCATCACCTTGTACGTCGGTCAGCGCAAGGGTTCGGCCAGCACGTCTGCCAGTGGGCCTGAAGCCATCCGCGAAACCGTCGCGGCGGCGTTGGCCATTGCCAAACACACCTCCGAAGACGAAGCCTCGGGTCTGGCAGATGCTGCGCTGATGGCCAAGGACCTGCAGGATTTCGACCTGTTCCATCAGTGGGACATCACCCCGGAGCAGGCTATCGAGATGGCCCTGAGTTGTGAGGCGGCGGCGTTCGCCACTGACAGCCGGATCAAGAACGCTGACGGCACCACCCTCAGCACCCATCAGGGCTGCCGCGTGTACGGCAACAGTCACGGTTTTATTGGCGGCTACGCGTCGACCCGTCACAGCCTGAGCTGCGTGATGATCGCCGAGGCCGATGGCCAGATGCAGCGCGATTACTGGTACGACGTGAACCGCCAGGGCAATCTGCTGGCCGACCCGGCGAGCATTGGCCAGCGCGCTGCACAACGTGCCGCAAGCCGCCTGGGCGCACGTCCGGTGCCGACCTGCGAAGTGCCGGTGCTGTTTTCCGCCGAGCTGGCGGGGGGCCTGTTCGGCAGTTTCCTGTCGGCGATTTCCGGCGGCAGCCTATATCGCAAATCGTCGTTCCTTGAGGGCACGCTGGGGCAGAAACTGTTCCCGGAATGGTTGACCCTCGATGAGCGGCCGCACTTGATGCGCGCCATGGGCAGTTCGGCGTTCGATGGTGACGGTCTGGCGACCTACGCCAAACCGTTCGTCGAAAAAGGTGAGTTGGTGTCCTACATTCTTGGCACTTACTCCGGCCGGAAGCTCGGCATGCCGAGCACGGCCAACGCGGGTGGCGTGCACAACCTGTTCGTCACCCACGGCGACGAAGATCAGGCGGCTTTGCTGCGTCGCATGGGCCGCGGCTTGCTGGTCACCGAGCTCATGGGCCAGGGCCTGAACATGGTCACGGGCGATTACTCTCGCGGTGCGGCGGGTTACTGGGTCGAAAACGGCGAGATTCAGTTCGCCGTGCAGGAAGTGACCATCGCCGGCAACATGCGCGACATGTTCAAGCAGATCGTAGCGGTGGGAAATGACCTGGAATTGCGCAGCAATATTCGCACGGGTTCGGTGCTGATCGAGCGGATGACGGTGGCGGGTAGTTAAACCTCACCCCTACAAAAAAGGCGCGCCACCCATCAAGTGACGCGCCTTTTTTATGAGCTTGGTAAACAACCCTGTGGGAGCGAGCTTGCTCGCGATGACGGTTGAACATTCCACATTGATGTTGACTGCCGAGACGCCATCGCGAGCAAGCTCGCTCCCACAGTGAACCTCATCTATTCCTCAGACGGTCAGCGATACGCTGCAGGTTTCGGGGGGCCGGGGTGATGCTCGCCACAGAGACTATTCGGCGCGAAGGTGTTATTCGCCTTCGTCGAAATAGTTGTTGATCAACGCCACCAGCGCATCCAGCGCTTGCTGTTCCTGCTCGCCTTCCGTGCTCAGATGGATTTTGGTGCCCTTGCCTGCGGCGAGCATCATCATCGCCATGATGCTTTTGCCATCGACCGTCGATTCCGGCGTGCGTCCTACCCTGATCGTGCAATCCTTGAACTGACCGGCGACTCCGACAAATTTCGCAGAAGCGCGGGCATGCAGACCCAGCTTGTTGATAATTTCGATTTCCAGAGCAGGCATCGCGGTGTGAATCCTTTAGCTGAGGTCGCGGTGGCGAACCTGGACGTTCTTCAGGGATTTTTGCAGGACCTGGCCCAGACGTTCGGTCAGGTAGACGGAGCGGTGATGCCCGCCGGTACAGCCTATGGCAATGGTGACATAGGCGCGGTTGCTGGCGGCAAAACGGGGCAGCCACTTGAGCAGGTAGGTGGAAATGTCCTGGAACATCTCTTCGACGTCCGGTTGTGCCGCCAGGTACTCGGCCACCGGTTGATCCAGTCCGGACTGTTCGCGCAATTCCGGCTTCCAGTAAGGGTTCGGCAGGCAGCGCACATCGAACACCAGATCGGCGTCCACCGGCATGCCGCGCTTGAATCCGAAAGACTCCACCAGAAACGCCGTACCGGGTTCCGGCTGGTTCAACAGGCGCAGCTTGATGGTGTCGCGCAGCTGATACAGGTTCAGGTTGGTGGTATTGACCTTGAGATCGGCGAGGTCGGCAATCGGCCCCAACAGGCCGGTCTCGTCCTGAATCGCCTCGGCCAGCGAGCGATTGGCGTTACTCAGGGGGTGACGGCGGCGGGTTTCCGAGAAACGCTTGAGCAGGGTTTCTTCGTCGGCATCCAGATAAAGCACATCACACTTGATGTGCCGGCTGCGGACTTCTTCCAGCAGCTCGGGAAACCGCGACAAGTGGCTCGGCAAGTTGCGCGCATCAATGGACACTGCAACCAGCGGTTGTGCCAGTTCGGTGTGGATCAGCGCGCGCTCTGCCAGTTCCGGCAGGAGGCCGGCCGGCAGGTTGTCGATGCAGTAGTAACCGCTGTCCTCGAGAACATTGAGCGCGGTACTTTTACCTGAGCCGGAACGGCCACTGACAATGATCAAGCGCATGATTAATGGCCGTTTTGCTCGTCCAGGACAACCTGATACAAGGCTTCATTACTCGGCGCGCTGCGCAGTTTTTCGCGCACTTCCTTGCGATCGAGCATGCTGGCGATCTGGCGTAACAGTTCCAGATGAGCATCGGTAGCAGCTTGCGGGACCAGCAGAACGAACAGTAGGTCAACCGGAGCGCCGTCGATGGCGTCGAAATCGATAGGGGCGTCCAGGTGCATCAAGGCACTGATGGGCGATGTGCAGCCTTTGAGGCGGCAATGAGGAATGGCGATGCCGTTGCCAAAACCGGTAGAACCGAGTTTTTCACGGGCAATCAGAGCCTCGAAGACATCTTGCATCTCCAGATCCGGCACTTCTTTATGGATAAGGTTGGCAATTTGCTCGAGGGCTTTCTTTTTACTGCCGCCCGGCACGTTCACGAGGGAACGGCCGGGGGTCAGGATGCTTTCAAGTCGGATCATGGGTTGGGAGTGTTAACGACCGGTTGCGCCCTGGAGGAGGCTCTGGGTCTTTTCCTTATGCTTTTTGAGTTGGCGATCCAGCTTGTCGGTCAGCAGGTCGATGGCGGCATACATGTCCGTATGCTCGGCATTGGCGACTACTTCTCCGCCGGGAATATGCAGCGTGGCTTCGATTTTCTGCAGCAGCTTTTCGACGTTCATCGTGACTTGCACGTTGGTGATCTTGTCGAAGTGCCTTTCCAATCGGTCGAGTTTTTCGCCGATGTAGGTGCGCAGGGGTTCGGTCACTTCCAGTTGGTGTCCACTGATGTTGACTTGCATACAGCTTCTCCTTCGTTGCCAGTGCATAAAGCGGCAGACCCGATGATCTGCCACTGGAACGCTGTGGCGTGGCTCTACATCAACCGCTTGCGTTCGCTCGAAGGCGCGATCCCGAGGGATTCGCGGTACTTGGCGACGGTGCGGCGAGCCACCTGAATGCCTTGTGCCTCCAGTAAACCAGCGATCTTGCTGTCACTCAACGGCTTTTTCTGATTTTCCGCGGCAACCAGTTTTTTGATGATCGCGCGAATCGCCGTGGACGAGCATTCACCGCCTTCGGAAGTACTGACGTGGCTGGAGAAAAAGTATTTCAGCTCATAAATGCCCCGGGGGGTATGCATGAATTTTTGCGTTGTCACCCGGGAAATCGTCGATTCGTGCATACCCACTGCTTCAGCGATGTCATGCAGCACCAGCGGCTTCATGGCTTCGTCGCCGTACTCCAGGAAGCCGCGCTGATGCTCGACGATCTGGGTGGCCACTTTCATCAGGGTTTCGTTGCGGCTTTGCAGGCTCTTGATGAACCAGCGGGCCTCTTGCAGCTGATTGCGCATGAAAGTGTTGTCGGCGCTGGTGTCCGCGCGGCGCACGAAACCGGCGTACTGGGCGTTCACCCGCAGCCGTGGCACCGATTCCTGATTCAGCTCCACCAGCCAGCGTTCGTTGTCCTTGCGCACGATCACGTCGGGCACGACGTATTCGGCTTCGCTGGATTCGATCTGCGAACCGGGGCGCGGGTTGAGGCTCTGAACCAGTTCGATCACTTGGCGCAGCTCGTCTTCCTTGAGTTTCATGCGACGCATCAGCTGGCTGTAGTCGCGGCTGCCGAGCATGTCGATGTAATCGGTGACCAGGCGCTTGGCCTCTGCCAGCCAAGGCGTCTTGGCAGGCAATTGGCGCAATTGCAGCAGCAGGCATTCACCCAGGTTGCGGGCGCCAATGCCGGCCGGTTCGAATTGCTGGATGCGGTGCAGGACGGCTTCGATCTCGTCCAGTTCGATGTCCAGTTCCGGATCGAAGGCTTCGAGAATCTCCTCGAGGGTTTCGTCCAGGTAGCCTTGATTGTTGATGCAATCGATCAGGGTCACAGCGATCAGGCGATCGGTGTCCGACATCGGAGCCAGGTTCAGTTGCCACAGCAGATGGCTTTGCAGGCTTTCGCCGGCCGATGTGCGGGTAGTGAAATCCCACTCGTCATCATCATTGCTCGGCAAGCTGCTGGCGCTGGTCTGGTAGACGTCTTCCCAAGCCGTGTCGACCGGCAGTTCGTTGGGAATGCGCTCGTTCCAGTCGCCTTCCTCGAGGTTGTCCACCGTCGGGGCGGTTTCCTGGTAGGAGGGTTCCGAAACATCGGCGTTGGGTGGCTGTTCGGCTTTGTCGGCCAAGGGGTCGGCGTTATCGAAGTCGTCGCCTTCTTCCTGACGTTCGAGCATCGGATTGGACTCCAGGGCCTCCTGGATTTCCTGTTGCAGGTCCAGGGTCGACAATTGGAGCAGGCGGATGGCCTGTTGCAGCTGCGGTGTCATCGTCAGCTGCTGGCCCATTCTCAAGACTAGCGATGGTTTCATGGCAGGGGCTTAACACCTTATTCGCCGGCGCACATGCGCCATCCACTACAGGGCGCCGGAGCGCCAAACATAAGCAAATTATATGCCTGAAACCACAACGTTTGCCTAGAGCGCTTTAACAATAAAAAAGGATTGATTTTTTATCGAGGCAGCGCTCGGCCGACGAACCAGACACCTTGGCGCTTACAGGCGGAACTCATGGCCCAGATACACTTCCTTGACCAGATCGTTGGCCAGGATGGTGGCGGAGTCACCTTCGGCGATCAGTTGGCCATCGTTGACGATGTAGGCCGTCTCGCAGATATCCAGGGTTTCACGGACGTTGTGGTCGGTGATGAGCACGCCAATGCCCTTGGCCTTGAGGTGGTAAATGATCTGTTTGATGTCGCCCACCGAGATCGGGTCCACGCCGGCGAAAGGTTCGTCGAGCAGGATGAATTTCGGGTTGGTCGCCAGTGCGCGGGCAATTTCCACGCGGCGGCGTTCACCACCGGACAGGCTCATGCCGAGGTTGTCGCGGATGTGGCTGATGTGGAATTCCTGCAGCAGGCTTTCCAGTTCCTTGCGGCGACCGGCCTTGTCGAGTTCCTTGCGTGTCTCGAGAATCGCCATGATGTTATCGGCGACCGAGAGTTTGCGGAATATCGACGCTTCTTGCGGAAGATAGCCGATACCGGCCTTCGCACGACCGTGCATCGGCTGGTGGCTGACGTCCAGATCATCGATCAGCACGCGGCCCTGATCGGCCTGAACCAGGCCGACGATCATGTAGAAGCAAGTGGTTTTGCCGGCGCCGTTGGGGCCAAGCAGGCCGACGATCTGACCGCTGTCGATGGACAGGCTGACATCGCGCACGACCTGGCGGCTCTTGTAGCTCTTGGCCAGATGCTGAGCTTTCAGAGTTGCCATTAAGGGGCCTTTTGCTCTTCGGTTTTCTTCTTCGGCTGGATCACCATGTCGATGCGCGGGCGCGACTCGGTGACCTTGGTGCCCGTGGCGCGACCGGCGCTGGCGAGCTTTTTGTTGGTGTCATAGACGATCTTCTCGCCCTGGGTCACGTTACCGTCTTTATCGACAACCTTGGCGCGATCGATCAGCACAACGCGGTCTTGCGAAGCGTGATACTGAATGGTGACGCCCCAGCCCTGAACGGGCTTAGTGTCGCCTGCCGTTTGCAGTTGTTCGAAGTAGGCGAGGTTGCCCACCGAAGTCACTACGTCGATATCGCCAGTCTGGGTGCGGGTCATGGTCACAGTGTTGCCGGTGACCTTCATCGAACCCTGGGTGATGATCACGTCACCTTTATAAGTGGCAATGCCGTTCTTGTCGTCCAGTTGGGCATCGTCCGCCTGGATGCGGATAGGCTGCTGTTGATCGTCCGGCAGAGCCCAGGCGCTCACGCTTCCCAGTGCTGCGCTCAGGCCGAGCAAAATAGGGAGAGTTTTAACGAGCCTCATACTGTCCTCTTACGTTCGATAGCAGGTGTATCCTGCTTTCTTTCAAATACGCTTTCATTCCCTTGCCAGTCGATACACCGCCAGCGCCGTCGATTCTAACGGGTTGCTCGGTCTGCGCATATTGCCTTTGCGGGAACACGGTCATGCGGGTGGTGGTAATCAGGGTCCTGCGGTTTTTCTCGTCGAAACGCGTGATGCGCACCGAGTCGATCAGTTCGACCTCAGTGCCGTCCGGGTTTACCTCACCGTGCTCGCTCTGGACGTGCCAGGGGAATTCGGTGCCGCGGTACAGGTTCAGGTCCGGATTGGTCAGCAGCGTCACTTCGGACACTTTCAGGTGTTCGACCTTGTCCGACGTCATTTCATACTGCAGCTTGCCATCCGGCAGAAACTGAACGCTGTGGGCGTTGAGTGCGTAATAGTCGATCGCTTTTTCATCGACCTGCACCACCGGCTTGTCGAGGAAGCGTTCCGGGCTGATGTTCCAGTAACCGACCGCGGCAAAGATCGCTGCGATGCAACCGAACACCAGGGTTTTGCGAAATTTCTTGCTCAGCATAGTCGGCTCACAGGTACGCGGCGTTGGCCGCATCGAGGCGGCCCTGGGCGCGCAGGATCAATTCGCAGAATTCGCGGGCGGCACCTTCGCCACCGCGGGCCTGGGTAATGCCGTGGGCGTGTTCGCGCACGAAGCTGGCCGCATTGGCCACCGCCATGCCCAGGCCGACCCGGCGGATCACCGGCAGGTCCGGAAGGTCGTCACCGAGGTAGGCGACTTGTTCATAGCTCAGGTTGAGTTGACCCAGTAGCTCGTCGAGCACCACCAGTTTATCTTCGCGCCCCTGATACACGTGGGGAATACCGAGGTTCTTCGCTCGCCGTTCGACCACCGGAGTCTTGCGCCCGCTGATGATAGCGGTCTGGACGCCGGCTGCCATCAACATCTTGATGCCCTGGCCGTCGAGTGTGTTGAAGGTCTTGAATTCGCTGCCGTCTTCGAGAAAGTACAGGCGCCCGTCGGTCAGAACGCCATCGACGTCGAACACTGCCAGTTTGATCTGTTTGCCGCGTTGCAGCAGGTCGGTGCTCATTACATTACTCCCGCACGCAGCAAGTCGTGCATGTTCAAGGCGCCGACCGGGCGGTCTTCGCTGTCGACCACAACCAGTGCGTTGATTTTATGGTCTTCCATGATTTTCAGGGCTTCAGCCGCGAGCATCTCGGCGCGGGCAGTTTTGCCATGGACGGTCATGACCTGGTCGATGGTAGCGCTGTGGATGTCGATGCTGCGATCGAGGGTACGGCGCAAATCGCCGTCCGTGAAAATTCCGGCAAGTTTGCCGTCGGCTTCGAGGATCACGGTCATGCCCAGGCCCTTGCGGGTCATTTCCATCAGCGCGTCCTTGAGCAGTGTGCCGCGCTGGACTTGCGGCAGCTCTTGCCCGGCGTGCATGACGTTTTCCACTTTCAGCAGCAGGCGTCGACCCAGCGCGCCGCCGGGATGGGAAAACGCGAAGTCTTCAGCGGTGAAACCGCGGGCCTCCAGCAACGCAACGGCCAGGGCATCGCCCATGACCAGCGCTGCCGTGGTCGAAGACGTCGGCGCCAGGTTCAGCGGGCAGGCTTCATGTTCGACGTGCACATTCAGATTGACCTCGGCGGCCTTGGCCAGCGGTGAGCCGGGATTGCCGGTCATGCTGATCAACTGGATGCCCAGGCGTTTGATCAACGGCAGCAGGGTGACGATTTCATTGGTTGAGCCGGAGTTCGACAGCGCGAGGATGATGTCGTCGCGGGTGATCATGCCCATGTCGCCATGACTGGCTTCTGCCGGATGCACGAAGAACGCGGTGGTCCCGGTGCTGGCCAGGGTGGCGGCGATTTTGTTGCCGATGTGCCCTGATTTGCCCATGCCGACCACTACCACGCGGCCTTTGCTGGCCAGAATCATCTCGCAAGCGCGTACGAAATCCGCGTCGATTTGGGGCAGCAAGCCTTGTACGGCTTCCAGTTCGAGGCGGATGGTGCGTTGTGCTGATTGAATCAGGTCGCTGGATTGGCTCATGTCAGAAATCGTATAGCCTGATGAAAAGGCGGCGATTATAGCGGTAATGATCGAAACCCTCACGCTAGTTCGTCGTGCTTTGGCATTCCCTGTCAGCGAAACCCTCTAAATGAAGCTTTTTGCCACGTGTTCTGCCCGACATGGACCGCGTTGGCGCTTTGGCGCCAGGCCTTTGCAGTGATATAGTTCGCCGCCAGTTCGGCCTGCCCGGGAGGTATGTGCTTTCGTCAGCAAGACAGGCGTCCGAGTGAAAAGGCTGCATCGCAAGGAGTTTAGATGAGTGCCGATAACGCCTACGCGGTCGAGCTGAAGGGACTGTCCTTCAAGCGCGGTGCGCGCAGCATTTTCAATAACGTCGATATCCGTATTCCGCGCGGCAAGGTCACCGGCATCATGGGGCCTTCCGGGTGTGGCAAGACCACGCTGTTGCGTTTGATGGGTGCACAGTTGCGCCCGACCAAGGGTGAAGTCTGGGTCAACGGTCAGAACCTGCCGAAACTTTCTCGCAGTGATCTGTTCGATGCACGCAAGCACATGGGCGTGCTGTTTCAGAGCGGCGCACTGTTTACCGATCTCGATGTGTTCGAGAACGTCGCCTTTCCGTTACGCGTTCATACCGAGCTTCCGGAGGAAATGATCCGGGACATCGTGCTGCTCAAATTACAGGCCGTGGGCCTGCGTGGCGCCATCGACCTGATGCCCGACGAACTGTCCGGCGGCATGAAACGGCGCGTCGCGCTGGCTCGGGCGATTGCCCTCGATCCACAGATTCTCATGTACGACGAGCCTTTCGTCGGTCAGGACCCGATCGCCATGGGCGTATTGGTGCGCCTGATCCGGCTGCTCAACGATGCCTTGGGCATCACCAGCATCGTGGTTTCCCACGACCTGGCGGAAACCGCGAGCATCGCTGACTACATCTACGTGGTTGGCGAAGGTCAGGTGCTGGGGCAGGGCACGCCTGAGGAACTGATGAACTCGCAGGAACCACGGATTCGTCAATTCATGACCGGCGAACCCGATGGCCCGGTCGCGTACCACTTTCCAGCGACGGATTTCCGCGCAGATCTTCTGGGGAAGCGTTGATGCGCAAGATTTCACTGTTAGAGCGCGTGCGCCGTTTCGGTCACGCCGGCATCGATGTGCTGGCCGTGTTCGGCCGTTCGACGATTTTCCTGTTTCATGCTCTGCTCGGCCGCGGCGGCATTGGTGGCGGTTTCGGCCTGCTGATCAAACAACTGCATTCGGTGGGCGTGATGTCCCTGGTGATCATCGTGGTCTCCGGGGTATTCATCGGCATGGTGCTGGCGCTGCAAGGGTTCAACATCCTGTCCAGCTATGGCTCGGAGCAGGCCGTCGGGCAGATGGTTGCCCTGACCTTGCTGCGTGAACTGGGCCCCGTGGTCACGGCATTGTTGTTCGCCGGGCGCGCCGGTTCGGCCCTGACGGCTGAAATCGGCAACATGAAGTCCACCGAACAGCTCTCCAGCCTGGAAATGATCGGTGTCGACCCGCTCAAGTACATTATTGCCCCGCGCCTGTGGGCCGGTTTCATTTCCCTGCCGGTGCTGGCGATGATTTTCAGCGTGGTGGGTATCTGGGGCGGTTCGTGGGTGGCCGTCGACTGGCTGGGTGTGTATGAAGGTTCCTACTGGTCCAACATGCAAAACAGCGTGACGTTTACCGACGATGTGCTTAACGGCATCATCAAAAGTATCGTTTTCGCCTTTGTCGTGACCTGGATTGCCGTATTCCAAGGCTATGACTGCGAGCCCACATCCGAGGGGATCAGTCGTGCCACTACCAAGACCGTTGTGTACGCCTCGTTGGCTGTACTCGGCCTGGACTTTATTCTGACCGCCTTGATGTTTGGAGATTTCTGATGCAAAACCGCACCCTGGAAATCGGTGTCGGCCTTTTCTTGCTGGCTGGCATCCTGGCTTTGCTGTTGCTGGCGTTGCGGGTAAGTGGCCTGTCCCCGAGCGCAACCACCGACACTTATAAACTTTATGCCTATTTCGACAATATCGCCGGTTTGACGGTCAGAGCTAAAGTGACCATGGCCGGTGTGACCATCGGCAAGGTCACGGCGATCGATCTGGACCGCGACAGTTTCACCGGTCGGGTGACGATGCAGCTGGAAAAGCGCGTGGATAATCTGCCGAATGACTCCACTGCATCTATTCTGACGGCTGGCCTGTTGGGCGAGAAATACATCGGCATCAGCGTGGGGGGCGAAGAAGCCCTGCTCAAGGATGGTTCAACCATCCATGACACCCAGTCGTCGCTGGTGCTCGAGGACCTGATCGGTAAATTCCTGCTCAATACCGTTAGCAAAGACGCCAAATGAGGAGCTTTTGAATGATCTCTACCTTGCGACGTGGCCTGTTGATATTGCTCGCGGCGATGCCGTTGATGGCTAACGCCGTGGCGGCGCCTTCCGCGCACGAGCTGGTACAGGACACCACCAGCCGTTTGCTGGCGGATCTGTCCGCCAACAAAGAGAAGTACAAACAGGACCCGCAGGACTTCTACACGGCGCTGAACACCATCGTCGGACCTGTGGTGGATGCAGAAGGCATTTCCAAGAGCATCATGACGGTCAAATATTCGCGCAAGGCCACGCCCGCGCAGATGAAGACCTTTGAAGAAAACTTCAAGCGGGGCCTGTTCCAGTTCTACGGCAACGCCTTGCTCGAGTACAACAACCAGGGCATCGTCGTCGATCCTGCCAAGGATGAATCGGGCGACCGTACCAGCGTTGGCATGACCGTCAAGGGCAGCAACGGCGCGATCTATCCTGTGTCGTACACCCTCGAAAAGATCAACGGCGAGTGGAAGCTGCGCAACGTGATCATCAACGGCATCAACATCGGCAAGCTGTTCCGCGATCAGTTCGCTGATGCGATGCAGCGCAATGGCAACGACCTGGACAAAACCATCAATGGTTGGGCCGGGGAAGTGGCCAAGGCCAAGGAAGCCACCGAGAAGCAAACCCAATGAGTGTGTCGGCCATTCGCATGAATGAAACCGGCGAGCTGATGCTCAGCGGTATGCTGGACTATCGCACCGGCCCGAATCTGCGCAAGCAGGGTCAGGCGCTGATCAAGGCCAGCAAGGCCGCCGCCGTGGTGGTGGATTGTTCGGCGGTGCTGAAGTCCAGCAGCGTGGGTTTGTCGCTGCTGCTGTGTTTCATGCGTGATGCGCAGGAGGCCGGCAAGGCAGTGAGCATCCGTGCGATGCCCGAAGACATGCGCGAAATCGCTCAGGTCAGTGAATTGACCGAGCTGTTGGCGCATCCCTAACCGCATCTATAAGGGGGCCCCCCGTCAGAGTCCTGCTTCCCGGGGTTCGCAGGCGCGGGGCTTTTTTGTATGATGTCCGACCCGCGCGCACAGGGCGCCGATTGAGGTTGAGCATGCAGGCCGTAGAAGTGAAGAGCTTCCTTGAAGGAAAGCTGCCAAACACGCAGGTGGAAGTTGAAGGCGAAGGCTGCAATTTCCAGCTGAACGTGATTAGCGATGAACTGGCGGCGTTGAGCCCGGTGAAGCGTCAGCAGCAGGTCTATGCCCATTTGAACCCATGGATCACCGATGGCAGCATCCATGCGGTCACTATGAAATTTTTCAGCAGCGCGGCCTGGGCCGAGCGCACCTGAGCCCAAGGGCGTCGAGATTCTTATGGATAAATTGATTATTACCGGTGGCGCTCGTCTTGATGGCGAGATCCGCATTTCCGGGGCAAAGAACTCTGCCCTGCCGATCCTGGCTGCGACCTTACTGTGCGATGGCCCGGTGACAGTTGCCAACTTACCGCACCTGCACGACATCACCACCATGATCGAGCTGTTCGGTCGCATGGGTATCGAGCCGGTGATCGACGAGAAACTCAGCGTCGAAATCGACCCGCGCACCATCAAGACCCTGATCGCTCCGTACGAACTGGTGAAAACCATGCGTGCGTCGATCCTGGTGCTGGGCCCGATGGTTGCCCGTTTCGGGGAAGCCGAAGTCGCACTGCCTGGCGGTTGCGCCATCGGTTCGCGTCCTGTGGACCTGCACATCCGTGGTCTTGAAGCCATGGGCGCGGTCATCGACGTCGAAGGCGGCTACATCAAGGCCAAGGCGCCGGAAGGCGGTTTGCGCGGCGCGCACTTCTTCTTCGATACCGTCAGTGTGACCGGTACCGAAAACATCATGATGGCCGCCGCACTGGCCAAGGGCCGCAGCGTTCTGGCCAACGCCGCACGCGAGCCTGAAGTCGTCGACCTGGCGAACTTCCTGATCGCCATGGGCGCCAAGATCACTGGCGCCGGCACCGACACCATCACCATTGATGGCGTCGAGCGTCTGCACCCGACCACTTACAAAGTGATGCCGGACCGTATCGAAACCGGGACTTACCTGGTCGCCGCAGCCGTGACCGGCGGTCGCGTGAAGGTCAAGGACACTGATCCGACAATCCTTGAAGCCGTTCTGGAAAAACTCCGCGAATCGGGTGCCGAGATCACCTGCGGCGAAGACTGGATCGAGCTGAACATGCACGGCAAGCGGCCGAAAGCCGTCAACGTGCGGACCGCTCCTTACCCGGCGTTCCCGACCGACATGCAAGCGCAGTTCATCTCCCTCAACGCCATTGCCGAAGGCACTGGTGCAGTGATCGAGACGATCTTCGAAAACCGCTTCATGCACGTTTACGAACTGCACCGCATGGGCGCGCACATTCAGGTCGAAGGCAACACCGCCATCGTCACCGGCATCGAGAAGCTCAAGGGCGCGCCAGTCATGGCCACCGACCTGCGCGCCTCGGCCAGCCTGGTTATCTCGGCGTTGATCGCCGAAGGCGACACGCTGATCGACCGCATCTACCACATCGACCGTGGTTACGAGTGCATCGAAGAGAAACTGCAGATGCTCGGCGCGAAGATCCGCCGCGTACCGGGCTAGTTCCCCGGGGCTGGGAACACTGTCATTGTGGCGAGGGAGCTTGCTCCCGTTAGGCCGGACTTGCGCTCCAGCGCGAGGCGGTGCGAAAACGGGACTACTACGTAGTCCAACGGGAGCAAGCTCCCTCGCCACAGTACGGTGTCTGCTGTTAACTGATTTGTTTCAAATCGAGGCTGTAATGGCCTCGATGTGTGTCTGGCGCCATTTGCGACCGGGCATCAGTAGCCTGATAAGGACTGACGTTTCCCATGTTGACCATCGCACTGTCCAAGGGCCGCATCCTTGACGACACCCTGCCGCTTCTGGCTGAAGCGGGCATCGTGCCGACCGAGAATCCGGACAAGAGCCGCAAGCTGATCATCCCCACGACTCAGGCCGATGTGCGTCTGTTGATCGTACGCGCCACCGATGTGCCGACTTATGTCGAGCATGGTGCCGCTGACCTGGGCGTCGCCGGTAAAGATGTGTTGATGGAATATGGCGGCCAGGGTTTGTACGAGCCGCTGGACCTGCGCATTGCCCTGTGCAAACTGATGACCGCTGGCCGTGTTGGCGATGTCGAGCCCAAAGGCCGTCTGCGGGTGGCGACCAAGTTCGTCAACGTTGCCAAGCGTTACTACGCCGAACAGGGCCGGCAAGTCGACATCATCAAGCTCTACGGCTCGATGGAACTGGCGCCCCTGATCGGTCTGGCTGACAAGATCATCGACGTGGTCGACACCGGCAACACCCTGCGCGCCAATGGCCTGGAACCCCAGGATTTCATTGCCGACATCAGCTCGCGGCTGATCGTCAATAAAGCTTCGATGAAAATGCAGCACGCCCGTATCCAGGCGTTGATCGACACCCTGCGCAAGGCAGTGGAGTCTCGACACCGCGGCTGATTCACCTGCGCGACCTTGAGTCGCGCCGTCTATCCGCCTCATAGCCAGAATTCTCAGGTGCCCAAGCGGAAATGACTGCTAGTTTGGGCGCCTGAGTTTTTTGCCAATCCTATGAGGCTCTCGCTATGACCGCACCGACTGCAATTCGCCGACTCAACGCTGCTGACCCGGATTTCGCACATCATCTGGATCATCTGCTGAGCTGGGAAAGTGTGTCTGACGACTCGGTCAATCAGCGGGTGCTGGACATCATCAAAGCCGTGCGCGAGCGTGGTGATGCGGCGCTGGTGGAGTTCACCCAGAAGTTCGACAGCCTGGAAGTCGCCTCGATGGCCGACCTGATTCTGCCGCGCGAACGCCTGGAACTGGCCCTGACGCGGATCACCGTGCCTCAGCGTGAAGCGCTGGAAAAAGCCGCGACCCGCGTGCGCAGCTACCACGAAAAACAGAAACAGGATTCCTGGAGCTACACCGAAGCCGACGGCACCGTGCTCGGCCAGAAGGTCACGCCACTGGATCGCGCCGGCCTGTATGTGCCGGGCGGCAAGGCGTCGTACCCGTCGTCGGTGTTGATGAATGCGATTCCGGCCAAGGTGGCCGGCGTGACCGAAGTGGTCATGGTGGTGCCGACGCCGCGTGGCGAAATCAATGAACTGGTGCTGGCTGCCGCCTGCATCGCCGGTGTCGACCGGGTGTTCACCATCGGTGGCGCCCAAGCGGTTGCCGCACTGGCGTATGGCACCGAAAGCGTGCCGAAGGTCGACAAGGTCGTCGGCCCGGGCAACATCTATGTCGCCACCGCCAAGCGTCACGTGTTCGGCCAGGTCGGGATCGACATGATTGCCGGTCCGTCGGAAATCCTCGTGGTGTGCGACGGCAAGACCGATCCGGACTGGATAGCCATGGACCTGTTCTCCCAGGCCGAGCACGATGAAGACGCGCAGGCGATTCTGGTCAGCCCGGACGCCGAGTTCCTCGACAAGGTCGCCGCCAGTATCGCCAAACTGCTGCCGACCATGGAACGTGCCGAGATCATCGAAACTTCGATCAATGGCCGTGGCGCGTTGATCCTGGTTCGCGACATGGAGCAAGCCATCGAAGTGGCCAACCGCATTGCGCCGGAGCACCTGGAGTTGTCAGTCGCCGACCCGCAAGCCTGGTTGCCACAAATCCGCCACGCCGGCGCGATTTTCATGGGCCGCCACACCTCCGAGGCCTTGGGCGATTACTGCGCCGGCCCGAACCATGTCCTGCCGACTTCCGGCACCGCACGTTTTTCGTCGCCGCTGGGGGTGTACGACTTCCAGAAACGCTCGTCGATCATCTTCTGCTCCGAGCAGGGTGCTTCGGAACTGGGCAAGACCGCTTCCGTGCTGGCCCGTGGCGAGTCGCTGACTGCCCACGCCCGCAGCGCCGAATACCGCATCGTTGACGAGCTCTTTAATGAAGGGCAGGGGAACTGAGCATGAGTAAATTCTGGAGTCCGTTCGTCAAGAATCTGGTGCCTTACGTGCCGGGCGAGCAACCGAAGCTGACGAAACTGGTGAAGCTCAACACCAACGAAAACCCTTACGGTCCTTCGCCAAAGGCTCTGGCGGCGATGCAAACCGAACTCAATGACAATCTGCGTTTGTACCCGGACCCGAACAGCGATCTGCTCAAGCAAGCAGTTGCCAAGTACTACGGCGTACAGGGCAGCCAGGTGTTCCTCGGCAACGGCTCGGACGAAGTCCTGGCGCACATCTTCCACGGTTTGTTGCAGCACGATAAACCGCTGCTGTTTCCGGATATCAGCTACAGCTTCTACCCGGTTTACTGCGGCTTGTATGGCATCACGTTCGACGCAGTGCCGCTGGACGAGCAGTTCCAGATCAACCCGACGGACTACGCCAAACCGAACGGCGGGATCATCTTTCCGAACCCGAACGCGCCAACCGGTTGCCTGTTGGCGCTGGATGCCGTTGAGCAAATCCTCAAGGCCAGCCCGGATTCGGTGGTCGTGGTGGACGAGGCCTACATCGACTTTGGCGGCGAGACGGCGATCACCCTGGTGGACCGTTATCCGAACCTGCTGGTGACCCAGACCCTGTCCAAGTCCCGCTCACTCGCGGGTCTGCGGGTGGGGCTGGCGGTGGGGCACCCGGATCTGATCGAGGCGCTGGAGCGGATCAAAAACAGCTTCAACTCCTATCCGCTGGATCGTATGGCGAATGTTGGTGCTGCGGCGGCGTTCGAGGATCGCGAGTACTTTGACAAGACTTGCGGGCTGGTGATCGAGCATCGTCAATGGGTGGTAGCGCAGTTGGAGGCCAAGGGTTTTGAAGTACTGCCGTCGGCGGCGAACTTCATCTTCGCCCGGCATCCGCAGCACGATGCGGCGGGCCTGGCGGCGAAGTTGCGCGAGCAGGGCGTGATTGTCCGGCACTTCAAGCAGGAGCGGATTGCCCAGTTCCTGCGCATCAGCATTGGCACGCCTGAGCAGAATCAGGCACTGATCGACGGCCTCGGCGACCTCTAAAACATCCCCCGATCTTGTGGGAGCGAGCTTGCTGGCGAAGAACGATTACGCGGTGGACCTGCTGCACCGCGTTATCGTTCTTCGCGGGCAAGCCACGCTCCCACAGGGTGTCGTGTGCTGTTCCTTTTACAGATTGAGTGTCAGGCTCACGGTGAAATTGCGCGGCTCGCCGGGGTTGACCCAGTAGTTGCTGTACGAGCGCTCGAAGTATTTCTCGTCGAAAAGATTGTTCAGGTTCACACCCACAGTGACGTTGTCGCTGGCCTTGTAATGCGCCAGCAGGTCGACAGTGTGGTAAGCCGGCAACTCGAATTCGCCGCCGGCTTCACCTGAGCGATCACCGACATAAGTGAAGGCCGCGCCCACATCCGAACCGCGCAAATGACCGTCCTGGAACTCATAAACCCCTAGCAGACTGCCGCTGCGTTTTGCCACGCCGAGAATGCGGCTGCCGGCGGGAATTACCTTGTCGCCCTCGGTGACTTCGGCGTCGATGTAGGCCAGCGCACCGATCACCCGCACCGCGTCGGTCACTTGCCCGGTCACTTGCAGGTCGAAACCCTGGCTGCGAGCCTTGCCCATGGCCCGGCTGGTGTCAGTGCCCGGGTCCAGCGCCAGAACGTTTTCCTTTTCGATGTGAAACGCAGCGAGTGTACTGCTCAGGCGATCGTCGAACAGCTCGCTTTTGATCCCGACTTCGTAACCGATGCCTTCTTCCGGGTCGAACGATTTGCCGCTGGCGTCCAGTCCGTTGTTCGGTTTGAACGAGGTAGAGGCATTGGCGAACAAGCCGACCGCTGGGGTGAGTTGGTAGAGCAGACCGGCGCGTTGGGTCAGTGCGTCGTGGCGCTGGCGGCTGGTGGCGGCACGGCTGTGATCGTCGATGCTTTGCTCGAAATGTTCGATGCGTGCACCGAGCATTCCGCGCAGTTTGTCGGTGAAGATGATCTGGTCCTGCACATTTAACGCATGGCTTTCCACATGTTCGAAAAAGTCCGTGCCAGAGCGCGCGCCGTCAGGTTTGGGCTGGCCGTAGACCGGCTGATAAAGGTCGATGGCGTAAGCGCTGCCGGCAATCGTCGTGACCCGTTCGTTCTTGCGGTAGTTTTCGTATTCAGTGCCGATCAACACTTCATGCTGCCAACTGCCGAGGTCGAACAGGCCGCGCAATTCGAGTTGAGTAATGCTGTCGTGCCAATCGTTGTCGCGCTCGCGGTAACGGCGATTGACGGTGTGGCCGTCGGCATTCAGCGGGCGGGATTCGGAGGCAAAGCCCCAGAGCTTGCCTTCCTTGTAGTGGCTGGCGAGGCGCAGTTGCCAGCGCTCGTTTAGCTGATGTTCGAGGGCGGCTTGCAGCCTGTTGTTGTGGTTATCGATGTCGCCATCGTCGGGTTCGCCGAGAAAGGTCGAGCGCGAAACGCCGCTCCATGTATTGTTCGGCGCGACGATGCCGCGGTCGAACGTCGAGCTGTGGCGGACGAACTCACTTTCTACCAACAGGCGGGTGTCCGGGTTCAACTGCCAGCTGAAGGAAGGGGCGACGAACACGCGCTGGCTGTCGACGTAATTGCGAAAGCTGTGGTTGTCTTCGACCGCCAGATTGACTCGAGAGAGCACGTTGCCGTCGTCGTCCAGCGGCGTGTTGACGTCCAGCGCGGTGTGATAACGATCCCAACTGCCAGCGCTGGTCTGCAGGGTGGCGAAAGCTTCGGGCTGGGGCTTCTTGGTGACGATGTTTACCGTACCGCCCGGATCGCCGCGGCCATACAGACTGGCGGCCGGACCTTTGAGCACTTCGATACGTTCGATGTTGGCCACGTCCGGTGTGCTCGGGTATCCGCGGTTGGCGCTGAAACCGTCCTGATAAAACTCGGAGGTGGTGAAGCCGCGCACGCTGTATTCATAGAGCGTCAGGCCTCCGAAATTGTTTTGCTTGGATACGCCGCCGGCAAAATCCAGTGCGCGTTCCACGCTGGTGCTGCCCAGGTCTTTGAGGACGCTGGCAGGAATCACGCTGATCGATTGCGGGATGTCGCGAAGGGCGGTGTCGGTTTTGGTTGCGCTGGAAGAGCGGGTGGCGCGGTAGCCCATGACCGGGCCAGTGGGTGATTCGTAGTCACCGGTGACGCTGATGGCGTCCAGTTCGAGGGGCGTGGACGGCTCGGCGAGGGCCGGGTCTACCAGCATGCCGAGGGCCAGACCGGCCGCAGAAACCAATGTTCGAGACGACATGTTATGGTGTTCCAATATTAATATTGAAACAATATAACATGTCTAATGAGAATGTCTGCTGTTAACGATGGCGCAGCGCAGTGCGAAAAGATCGCAGCCTTCGGCAACTCCTACGGGTTATCGGTTTTTTCCTTCACCGGCGCGGGCGGTGGGCGCAGGCCGATCTCCGCGGTGAGTTTGAGTTCCTTGCCGTTGCGCATCACTTGAATCGTGACTTTATCGGTAGGCTTGATCCGCGCAACCTGGTTCATCGAGCGACGACCATCACCTGCGGGTTCGCCGTCGATGGCCAGAATTACGTCGCCCAATTGCAGGCCCGCCTTTTGCGCCGGTCCGTCACGGAATATCCCCGCGACCACAATGCCCGGACGTCCCGACAGCCCGAATGACTCTGCCAGTTCCTGACTCAATGGCTGTACTTCGATCCCCAGCCAGCCGCGAATCACCTGGCCGTGTTCGATGATCGACTTCATCACCTCCATCGCCAGTTTCACCGGGATCGCAAAACCGATGCCTTGCGAGCCGCCGGACTTGGAGAAGATCGCGGTGTTAATGCCGGTCAGATTGCCATTGGCATCCACCAGCGCACCACCGGAATTGCCGGGGTTGATCGCGGCGTCGGTCTGGATGAAATCTTCGTAGTTGTTCAGGCCCAGCTGGTTACGGCCGGTGGCGCTGATGATGCCCATGGTCACCGTCTGGCCGACGCCGAACGGGTTGCCGATGGCCAGCGCGACGTCGCCGATGCGGATGTTGTCGGAGCGGCCGACGGTGATCGACGGCAGGTTTTTCAGGTCGATCTTCAGGACCGCAAGGTCGGTTTCTGGATCGCTGCCGATCACCCGGGCCAGGGTTTCACGACCGTCTTTCAACGCCACAACGATTTGGTCTGCGCCGCTGGTCACGTGGTTGTTGGTCAGCAGGTAACCTTCGGGGCTCATGATCACGCCGGAGCCAAGGCTCGATTCCATGCGTTTCTGCTTGGGCGAGTTGTCGCCGAAGAAGCGGCGAAACTGCGGGTCTTCGAACAGCGGGTGGTTCGGCTTGTTGATGACCTTGGTGGTGTAAAGGTTGACCACCGACGGCGCGGCCGTGGTCACCGCGTCGGCATAGGACACCGGACCCTGTTGCATGGAGGTGGTTTGCGGGGCTTGCTGCAGGTTGACGTCGAGGCTCGGAAGCCCGACCCACTGCGGGTAACGCTGGATGATCAACAGAGCGATAAGCACGCCGGCCAACAACGGCCAGCCGGAAAAACGCAGCGCCTTGAGCATTAAGCACGTCCTGAGAGGTTGCAGGCGGTATGAGACCGCCCATAATGTCGCGCATTATACGAGGCCGCGCGCGCCTCTGAACGGGATATTTAGGAGTCTTTTATGGCCGTCGCCCTGAGCACCCTGGTCGAAGAAGCCGACCGTTACCTGAACAGTGCCAAGATTGCCGATTATTGCCCTAACGGCTTGCAGGTCGAAGGCCGGCCGCAGGTGATGCGCATCGTCAGTGGCGTCACCGCCAGCCAGGCATTGCTCGACGCTGCCGTCGAAGCTCAGGCCGATCTGGTGCTGGTGCATCACGGGTATTTCTGGAAGGGCGAGAACCCGTGCATTACCGGCATGAAGCAGCGTCGGCTGAAAACCCTGCTCAAGCACGACATCAGTTTGCTGTCGTATCACTTGCCGCTGGACCTGCACCCGGACGTCGGCAACAACGTGCAACTGGCGCGTCAGCTGGACATCACCGTCGAAGGCCCGCTGGATCCGGACAACCTGAAAGTGGTCGGCCTGGTCGGCTCGTTGAACGAACCGGTGACGCCGCGTGATTTCGCTCGCCGTGTGCAGGAGGTCATGGGGCGTGAACCGCTGCTGATCGAAGGCAGCGAGATGATTCGCCGCGTCGGCTGGTGCACCGGCGGCGGCCAGGGTTACATCGATCAGGCGGTATTGGCCGGGGTGGATTTGTACCTCAGCGGTGAAGCCTCCGAGCAAACCTTCCACAGCGCCCGGGAAAACGACATCAGCTTCATCGCCGCCGGCCACCACGCCACCGAGCGTTACGGCGTGCAAGCGCTGGGCGATTACCTGGCGCGGCGATTTGCGCTGGAGCACATCTTCATCGATTGCCCGAATCCGATCTGAAAACACCCTGATCACTGTAGGAGCGAGCTCGCTCGCGAAAATCCCGAGACCGCCACGGGGTGCCAGTTTCCCCGCGTCATCGTTGACGTCCATCGCGGGCAAGCCCGCTCCCACAAGGGGCTGCGGCGCCCGAACAGGCAGGTATATTCATATACCCTTTCGATCTAGCCGGCGTCCTGATTAGAAGAGGTCGCTGTGCTAGCATTCCTCGCTCGAACACGGCCCGCTGGCCGTCCATAAGATCGTTTTCGTGAGTAGCCATGGTCGACAAACTGACGCATCTGAAACAGCTGGAGGCCGAAAGCATCCACATCATCCGCGAGGTCGCCGCCGAGTTCGATAACCCGGTGATGCTGTACTCCGTCGGTAAAGACTCCGCCGTGATGCTGCACCTTGCGCGCAAGGCATTCTTCCCGGGCAAGTTGCCGTTCCCGGTGATGCACGTCGACACCCGGTGGAAGTTCAAGGAAATGTACGCGTTCCGCGACCGCATGGTTGAAGAACTCGGCCTCGACCTGATCGTGCACGTGAACCCCGATGGCGTCGCGCAGGGCATCAACCCGCTGACCCACGGCAGTGCGAAACACACTGACATCATGAAAACCGAAGGCCTCAAGCAGGCCCTCGACAAATACGGTTTCGACGCCGCTTTCGGTGGCGCCCGTCGCGACGAAGAGAAGTCCCGTGCCAAAGAGCGCGTGTATTCCTTCCGCGACACCAAGCACCGCTGGGACCCGAAAAACCAGCGCCCGGAGTTGTGGAACGTCTACAACGGCAACGTCAACAAGGGCGAATCGATCCGCGTTTTCCCGTTGTCGAACTGGACCGAACTGGACATCTGGCAGTACATCTACCTCGAAGGCATCCCGATTGTGCCGCTGTATTTCGCCGCCGAGCGCGACGTCATCGAGATGAATGGCACCTGGATCATGATCGACGACGAGCGCCTGCTCAATCACCTGAGCGACGAAGACAAGGCGCGCATCGTCAAGAAAAAAGTCCGTTTCCGCACACTGGGTGACTACCCGTTGACCGGTGCGGTCGAGTCCGAGGCCACCAGCCTGACCGACATCATTCAGGAAATGCTCCTGACGCGAACTTCCGAACGCCAGGGCCGGGTCATCGACCACGATGGCGCAGGCTCGATGGAAGAAAAGAAACGTCAGGGTTATTTCTAAGGGGTTGTCATGTCGCACGTATCTGATTTGATCAGCGAGGACATCCTCGCCTACCTGGGCCAGCACGAACGCAAGGAAATGCTGCGCTTCCTGACCTGTGGCAACGTCGACGACGGCAAGAGCACCCTGATCGGGCGCCTGCTGCACGACTCCAAGATGATCTACGAAGATCACTTGGAAGCCATCACCCGCGACTCGAAAAAAGTCGGCACCACCGGCGAAGACATCGATCTGGCTTTGCTGGTCGACGGCCTGCAGGCCGAGCGCGAACAGGGCATCACCATTGATGTCGCGTACCGCTATTTCTCCACCGCCAAGCGCAAATTCATCATCGCCGACACCCCCGGCCATGAGCAGTACACCCGCAACATGGCCACCGGTGCGTCCACCTGTGACCTGGCGATCATCCTGGTCGACGCCCGTTACGGCGTGCAGACCCAGACCCGTCGCCACAGCTTCATCGCCTCGTTGCTCGGTATCAAGCACATCGTGGTCGCCATCAACAAGATGGACCTCAACGGCTTCGACGAAAGCGTGTTCGAGTCGATCAAGGCCGATTACCTGAAGTTCGCCGAAGGCATCGCGTTCAAGCCGACCACCATGGCCTTTGTGCCGATGTCTGCCCTCAAGGGCGACAACGTGGTGAACAAGTCGGAGCGCTCGCCGTGGTACACCGGCCAGTCGCTGATGGAAATTCTCGAAACCGTCGAAATCGCCAGTGATCGCAACTACACCGATCTGCGTTTCCCGGTGCAGTACGTCAACCGTCCGAACCTGAACTTCCGTGGTTTCGCCGGCACCCTTGCCAGCGGCGTCGTGCACAAGGGCGACGAAGTCGTGGTGCTGCCGTCGGGCAAGAGCAGCCGCGTGAAATCCATCGTCACCTTCGAAGGTGAGCTGGAGCATGCCGGCCCGGGTCAAGCGGTGACGCTGACCATGGAAGACGAGATCGACATCTCTCGTGGCGACCTGCTGGTGCACGCCGACAACCTGCCGCAAGTCACCGACGCCTTCGACGCCATGCTGGTGTGGATGGCCGAAGAGCCGATGCTGCCGGGCAAGAAATACGACATCAAGCGCGCCACGTCTTATGTGCCGGGTTCGATTACCAGCATCGTCAACCGCGTTGACGTGAACACCCTGGAAGAAGGTCCGGCCAGTGCTTTGCAGTTGAACGAGATCGGCCGGGTCAAGGTCAGCCTCGACGCCGCCATCGCACTGGACGGTTACGCGAGCAACCGCACCACCGGTTCGTTCATCGTCATCGATCGTTTGACCAATGGCACCGTCGCGGCCGGCATGATCATCGCTCAGCCGCTGGCGCATGGCAGCAGCACACACCACGGCAAACTGGCCCACGTGGCTACCGAAGAACGCGCTCAGCGTTTCGGTCAGCAGCCGGCCACCGTGTTGTTCAGCGGTTTGTCGGGCGCGGGTAAAAGCACGCTGGCTTACGCGGTAGAGCGCAAGCTGTTCGACATGGGCCGTGCAGTGTTTGTGCTCGATGGCCAGAACCTGCGTCACGACCTGAACAAAGGTTTGCCGCAGGATCGCGCCGGGCGTACCGAGAACTGGCGTCGTGCCGCGCACGTGGCGCGTCAGTTCAACGAAGCCGGCCTGGTGACCTTGGCTGCGTTTGTTGCCCCGAGTGCTGAAGGGCGTGAGCAGGCCAGGGAGCTGATCGGCAAGGAGCGTCTGCTGACGGTCTACGTCCAGGCCTCGCCGACGGTCTGCGCCGAACGTGATCCGCAAGGTCTGTACGCGGCGGCCGGGGACAACATCCCGGGCGATTCCTTCCCGTACGACGTGCCGCTGGACGCCGACCTCGTGGTCGACACCCAGTCGCTGTCGCTGGAAGAAAGCGTCAAGCAAGTGCTGGACCTGCTGCGCAAGCGTGGCGCGATCTAAGCGCTAGCCGTTAATAAAAAACCCGCCGATGAGTGATCATCGGCGGGTTTTTTTGTGGCCGCTGGATCGTCAAGATCGCAGCCTTCGGCAGCTCCTACACGGACGCGTACACCTGTAGGAGCTGCCGAAGGCTGCGATCTTTTGATTTTAGTTCCCTGGATACTCCCGATGCATCTGCTCCAGCAGCGCATCCTTGTCTTCCCACAACTGATTGATCCAGCCCTGAAACTGCAAGCGATACTCGCCATCCTGGTCGTAATTCTTGCCGATAAACTGCGGCGGAATCTTCAATTCCTGAAAATGCACCACCACGTCCGCAACGTTCCCGCACAACAGATCCCAATACCCCGGGCGCCCGCCCGGATAGTGAATCGTCACGTTGACGATCGATTCAAGCTGCTCGCCCATCGCATCCAGCACAAACGCGATCCCGCCGGCCTTGGGTTTGAGCAGGTATTTGAACGGTGATTTCTGCTGCGCATGTTTGCCTTCGGTAAAGCGTGTGCCTTCGACGAAATTGAAAATCCCGACCGAGGTATTGCGAAACTTCGCGCACGTCTTGCGGGTGGTTTCCAGGTCTTTGCCTTTCTTCTCCGGGTGCTTTTCCAGGTAGGCCTTGGAATAGCGCTTCATGAACGGAAAGCCCAGCGTCCACCACGCCAGACCAATCACCGGGACCCAGATCAGCTCTTGCTTGAGAAAGAATTTCAGCGGCTGGATGCGCCGATTGAGCACGTACTGCAACACCATGATGTCGACCCAGCTCTGGTGGTTGCTGGTAATCAGGTACGAGTGTTGATAGTCCAGCCCTTCGAGGCCGCTGAGGTGCCAGCGGGTGCGCCGGACCAGGTCCATCCAGGCCTTGTTGTTGCTGATCCAGGCCTCATGGGTGTGGCTCATCAGCCAGCGTGTGAAGCGCTGGGCGAGGGCGAACGGCAATACCTTGAAAATCGCCACGCAGAACAGAAACGAGCAGAGCAGAATCGTGTTCAGTGCCAGCAACAACGATGCAATTACGCCGCGGAGGGCGGCAGGCAGGAAATCCAGCATTTAAACATCCAAAGGTCGGTTGGCAGCTTGAATCGCGGTCAACGCGATGGTGTAGACGATGTCATCGACTTGCGCGCCGCGCGGCAGGTCGTTCACCGGTTTGCGCAGGCCTTGCAGCATCGGCCCAAGGCTGACGCAATCGGCACTGCGCTGCACGGCTTTGTGCGTGGTGTTGCCAGTGTTGAGGTCGGGGAACACGAACACCGTGGCGCGACCGGCCACCTGGCTGTTCGGTGCCAGTTGCCGGGCCACGGTTTCGTTGGCGGCGGCGTCGTACTGCAACGGGCCGTCGATCAACAGCGAGTTTTGTTGTTCATGGGCGAGCAACGTCGCTTCACGGACCTTTTCGACTTCCTCACCGCTGGCCGATTCACCGCTGGAGTAACTGATCATCGCCACGCGCGGGGTAATGCCGAAGGCCGCTGCCGAGTCCGCACTTTGCAAGGCGATCTCAGCCAGTTCAGTGGCGCTCGGGTGCGGATTCATCACGCAGTCGCCGTAGACCAGCACCTCTTCGGGAAACAACATGAAGAACACCGATGACACCAGGGTGCAGCCCGGCGCGGTTTTAATCAGCTGCAACGCGGGGCGGATGGTGTTGGCGGTGGAGTGGATGACCCCGGAGACGAGGCCATCGACTTCATCCAGCGCCAGCATCATGGTGCCGATCACCACCGTATCTTCGAGCTGCTGTTCGGCCATCGGTGCGTTGAGGCTTTTGCTTTTGCGCAACGCAACCATCGGCTCGACATAGCGTTCGCGGATCAGGTCCGGATCGAGAATCTCCAGGCCAGGCGGCAGCTCGATATCGTGCGCACGAGCGACGGCTTCGACATCTTCCGGTTTCGCCAGCAACACGCAACGGGCAATGCCGCGCGCCTGACAGATCGCCGCCGCTTGCACGGTCAGCGGCTCGCTGCCTTCCGGTAGCACGATGCGCTTGTTGGCGGCCTGGGCGCGCTGGATCAATTGATAGCGGAACACCGCCGGCGACAGGCGCATTTCTCGTGGCGTACCGCAGCGCTGGTGCAGCCAGTTGGCATCGAGATGGCTGGCGACGAAATCCGTGATGATCTCCGCACGCTCGCGGTCGTCGATCGGAATTTCCTTGTTCAGACCGTTCAACTGGTTGGCGGTGTCGTACGAACCGGTGCTGACCGACAACACCGGCAACCCCGCCTGCAAGGCGCCACGGCACAGGTCCATGATGCGCGGGTCGGGGAGGGTGTCGCTGGTCAGCAACAGGCCGGCAAGCGGCACGCCATTCATGGCGGCGAGGCTGACGGCGAGGATGATGTCGTCGCGATCGCCGGGCGTCACCACCAGCACACCGGGCTTGAGCAGCTCCACGGTGTTGCGCATGGTGCGGGCGCAGATGATGATTTTGGTCATGCGCCGGGTTTCGTAATCGCCGGCATTGAGGATTTGCGCCCCCATCAGATCGGCCACGTCGCGGGTACGGGGCGCATTCAGTTCCGGCTGGAACGGGATGCAACCGAGCAAGCGGAAATCACCGCTGCGCAGCAACGGCGAATGCTCCTTCAGGCGCGAGGCGAACACATCCATGCTTTCGTCGGTCTTGACCTTGTTGAGGATCACGCCGAGGACTTTCGGGTCTCTGGGACCGCCGAACAATTGCGCCTGCAATTCCACGCGGCCGGAGAGTTCGGTGAGCACTTCGTTTTCCGGTGCAGACACCAGGATCACGTCGGCGTCGAGGCTTTTGGCCAAATGCAGATTGACCCGCGCGGCGTAACTGGCGCTGCGGGTCGGCACCATGCCTTCGACGATCAGCACGTCTTTACCAATCGCCGCTTGTTGGTAAAGGGTGATGATTTCTTCGAGCAACTCATCCAGCTGGCCATCGCCCAGCATGCGCTCGACGTGCGCCAGGCCAAGCGGTTGCGGCGGTTTCAAGCCATGGGTGCGCGCCACCAGTTCGGTGGAGCGTTCAGGCCCGGTATCACCCGGATGGGGCTGGGCGATGGGCTTGAAAAAACCGACTTTCAGGCCAGCACGCTCGAGGGTGCGCACCAGCCCGAGGCTGATCGAGGTCAGACCCACACCAAAATCGGTGGGCGCGATAAAAAAAGTTTGCATGCGGATTCTCTGGAGGTGCATGGCAATGGTGAAGGCCTATGACTGGCCGTCTACCGAAATTTCAGTCGCCAAGGTTATCGCTAACCGAGCCCTGTGCGCACCAACCGCAATCAAAGGGCTGGCCTATTTTTTCAGTACGTTGCGCCGGGTCCAGGACCCAGGCGCGCGATTGCCACGGCGGCTGGTGCCGAAGGTGCTGCGTATGGCCGCAGGACAGCTCGGCCACCCAATGGCCGTCCTCGTCCTGATGAAAACCTGTGACCGTCGAGCCTTGCGCTGCGTTCCGTCTGTCCGGGTTGTGTTCGCTTTCGGACGATTGCTTCGCTAAACTTGGCCTTTCTATATTCTTCTGCAAAAGGTCTCGCCCCATGCTGATCGCCGCCAATAAGGCTGTCTCCATCGACTATACCCTGACCAACGACGCTGGTGAGGTCATCGACAGTTCCGCCGGCGGCGCGCCGCTGGTCTACCTGCAAGGTGCAGGCAACATCATCCCGGGCCTGGAAAAGGCACTGGACGGCAAAGCAGTCGGCGATGAGTTGACCGTTGCCGTTGAACCGGAAGATGCCTACGGCGAATACGCTGCAGAATTGGTCAGCACCCTGAGCCGCAGCATGTTCGAAGGCGTCGACGAACTGGAAGTGGGCATGCAGTTCCACGCCTCCGCGCCGGACGGCCAGATGCAGATCGTCACCATTCGCGATCTGGACGGCGACGACGTTACCGTCGACGGCAACCACCCGTTGGCTGGTCAGCGCCTGAATTTCCAGGTCAAGATCATCGACATTCGTGACGCCAGCGAGGAAGAAATCGCTCATGGTCACGTCCATGGCGAAGGTGGCCATCACCACTGATTTTCTGCGCTAAGCTTTCGATAACTGGAGAGGCGCCCGAGGGGCGCCTTTTTAGTCCGCGGCAGTCCTTGGTGATGTCGCCAAGAGGCTGTTTCGAGAAGAACACGGGAATCTGGAGTCCGTCATGAGTGCTTTTCACGACCTTAAATTGACAGACCTGAACGGTCAGGAGCTACCTCTGGCGCCCTTCAAAGGGCAGGTCGTGCTGGTGGTCAATGTCGCCTCCAAATGCGGCTTGACCCCACAGTACGCGGCGCTGGAAAACCTCTACCAGCAATACAAAGGTAAAGGGTTCAGCGTGCTGGGCTTGCCGTGCAATCAGTTTGCCGGGCAGGAGCCGGGCAGCGAGCAAGAGATTCAGGAGTTCTGCAGCCTCAACTATGGCGTGACCTTTCCGTTGTCCAGCAAGCTGGAAGTCAACGGTCATGAACGTCACCAGTTGTATCGCCTGTTGGCCGGCGAGGGCGCCGAATTCCCGGGCGACATTACCTGGAATTTCGAAAAATTCCTGCTCGGCAAGGACGGTCGCGTCCTGGCCCGATTCTCACCGCGTACGGCGCCGGATGATCCTTCCGTGATCCAGGCGATTGAGAAAGCGCTGAGCTGAATCCCCTTCCTGTAGGAGCGAGCTTGCTCGCGATGAACCTGAGAACGCCGCGGGGTGTCAGGCTTGCAGCGTTATCGTTGAAGACCATCGCGAGCAAGCTCGCTCCTACAGGTATCTCCGCCTTTTGACCCTTAATCACCCATATCAATAGTGCTGTGCATCGCTTGGCGCTGCGCATATTATCGTCGTCATAAAACTTCCATCCCGTCGATACCGTTTTCGTGGAGCGCTCCATGCCAGTCAAAGCCCTGTTCAAACCGTTCCACCTCGGCACTCTTGAACTGCCGACCCGCGTCGTCATGGCGCCAATGACCCGCTCGTTTTCGCCCGGTGGCGTGCCCAATTCCAAAGTGATCGAGTACTACCGTCGTCGCGCCGCAGCCGGCGTGGGCCTGATCATCACCGAAGGCACCACCGTGGGTCATATCGCCTCCAACGGCTACCCGAATGTGCCGCATTTCTACGGCGAAGCCGCGTTGGCCGGCTGGAAGAAAGTTGTCGACGCCGTGCATGGCGCAGGCGGCAAGATCGTTCCGCAACTGTGGCATGTCGGCAGCGTGCGCCGCATCGGCACCGAACCGGACGCGAGCGTGCCGGGTTACGGCCCGTCGGAAAAACTCAAGGATGGCCAGGTCGTGGTTCACGGCATGAGCAAGCAAGATATCCAGGACGTCATCGGCGCCTTCGCCCAGGCCGCTAAAGACGCCCAGAGCATCGGCATGGACGGCGTGGAAATCCACGGCGCCCACGGCTATCTCGTGGACCAGTTCTTCTGGGAAGGCAGCAACCAGCGTACCGACGAATACGGCGGCAGCCTGGCCAACCGTTCGCGCTTCGCCATCGAGCTGATTCAGGCGGTGCGGGCCGCGGTCGGTGAAGACTTCCCGATCATCTTCCGTTTCTCCCAGTGGAAGCAGCAGGATTACACCGCGCGCCTGGTGCAAACCCCGCAAGCGTTGGGTGAGTTTCTCCAGCCGTTGTCCGACGCCGGGGTGGACATTTTCCACTGCTCGACGCGCCGTTTCTGGGAGCCTGAATTCGACGGTTCCGAATTGAACCTGGCAGGCTGGACCCGCAAACTCACCGGCAAGCCGACCATCACCGTGGGCAGCGTCGGTCTGGATGGTGAGTTCCTGCAGTTCATGGTCAACACCGACAAGATCGCCCAGCCAGCCAGCCTGGAAAAACTGCTGGAGCGTTTGAACAATGACGAGTTTGACCTGGTGGCGGTGGGGCGTGCGCTGCTGGTGGACCCGGACTGGGCGCAGAAAGTGCGCGAGGGTCGTGAGGAAGAGATTCTGCCGTTCAGCCGCGAGGCGTTGATGACTTTGGTTTAATCGGCGTCTGAATTGGCCCCATCGCGGGCAAGCCCGCTCCCACAGGTTTTTGTGGTGGACACATAACAGGTGAACATCTCAGAACCCTGTGGGAGCGGGCTTGCCCGCGATGGCGGCGTCAAGGTCAACAAAGACTCAAGGTAATGTCGGCGCATTCGGCACCACCTGCTCCCCCACACAAGCCCCCCGCAACTGCCCCTCGAACTGCTCGATAATCGCCGCCCAACCCTGGCGACTCGCATGCTGACGCGCATTCAGCCTGATGCAGCGTAGCGTCTCGCGCTCCTCGAGCAACCACGTCGCGGCATCGCTGAACGCCGCTTCATCCCCCGGCATCGCCAGCACGCCGTTGTAGCCGTGGCGAATATGCTGCGCCGCCGCAGCCTGATCGTAAGCCACCACACCCAGCCCCGAGGCGAGCGCCTCCAGCACCACATTGCCGAAGGTTTCGGTCAGGCTCGGAAACAGAAACACATCCCCCGACGCATAATGACTGGCCAACGCTTCACCGCGTTGCGCGCCGCAGAAAATCGCCTCGGGCAATTCCTTCTCCAGCGCCGCTCGTTGCGGACCGTCGCCCACCACAATCAGTTTCAGGTTTCGCTGTGGATAAGTCGCTGTCAGGGTGTCGAAACACCGCTTGAGCAATCCAAGGTTTTTCTCCGGCGCCAGTCGTCCGACGTGAATGACCGCAATGTCCTTCTCGGCCAGGCCCCATTGCTCGCGCAGCGATGGCAGGCGTTTGCTCGGGTGAAACAACTGGCTGTCGACCCCGCGGGACAATAATGCCAGTCGTTCGAATTGCCGGCGCTCCAACTCCAGTTGCTGGCTGGTACTGGGCACCAGGGTCAGCGTCGAGCGATTGTGAAACCAGCGCAGGTAATGAGTCAGCAAGCGGGTGAGCAAACCGAGGCCGTACTGCTGCGAATACTGCTGGAAATTGGTGTGGAAGCCGCTGACCACCGAAATACCCAGCCGCCGTGCCGCGCGCAATGCCGATAACCCCAGCGGCCCTTCCGTGGCGATATACAGCACGTCCGGACGCTGGCGCTTCCAGCGCCGCAGCAGCTTGTGCATCGACGACTGACCCCATTGCAAACCCGGATACCCCGGCAACGGCCAGCCCCGGCACAGCAACAATTCATCGTCGCTACCGCTGTGCTGATCGCAACCTTGCCGAGGGCGTACCAGTTCCACTTGGTGCCCGCGCGCGCGCAAACCGTCGCACAAGCGGCCAAGGGTATTGGCCACGCCGTTGATTTCGGGAGGGTAGGTTTCGGTGATCAGGGTGATATGCAGAGCTGTCGTCATGACCCCAGTGTCGGCTGAGGCCATGTCGTCGTTGTGACGCTGGGATGATGGATTTGTGACAGGGTCAGCGTTGCGTCACCAGATTCTCCGCTCCGCGCTCACGAACCCAGAACAATGTCGCCCCGGCCACGGCGGCTGGCATCATCAGGATGTTGACCACCGGAATCAGCAGCACCAGATAAACGCTGCCGCCAAAACTCATGCTCTGCCAGCGCTTCTCGCGCAACCAGGCGAGCATCTCGTTCCAGCCCAGTTTGTGGTTGTCCGCCGGGTAGTCGATGTACTGGATCGCCATCATCCACACCCCGAACAGCAGCCACAGCGGCGCGGCGATGATATTGACCACGGGGATGAACGAGAGGATGAACAGCCCGATCGCCCGTGGCAGGAAGTAGCCGAGTTTGCGCATTTCCCGCGCCAGCGTGCGCGGGATCATCGCGATCAGCTCGCCCCAGCTGAAGGCCGGGAAGTCGTCGGTGCCGCGCACCACCACTTCGACTTTCTCCGCGAGGAAGCCGTTGAACGGCGCGGCGATAATGTTGGCGAGCATGGTGAACGTGAAAAAGACCATCAACACCACCAGCACCACGAAAATCGGCCAGAGGATGTAATTGAGGAAACTCAGCCAGTCGGGCAGGGACGGCATCAGCGTTTCCACCCAAAGACTGAATTGATGGCCGGCCAGATAGATCAATCCGACGAACAGCACCAGGTTGATCGCCAGCGGCAACAGCACGAACAAACGCAGGCTGGGGCTGAGGACCAGCTTGAGGCCTTCGCGCAGGTATTGCGGGCCGGACAGAACAGGGGCGGGCATAGCGTGCTCCGAGCAAAGGGGAAACGCGCCGACCTTACCGGCTTTGCCCCAAGGGCGAAAGGGCGGGCAGCGCATCGACATCAGCTGTAACAAAGGTGGCGATATATAGACGGCTGGCGGATAGAGACCACCTATGAGCTGGATTGTTATTGCGTATTTCCTTAATCTTCGCCCCCTCGATACGCTGCACCCATTCTTTTACAGGACTGTCGAGTTCAAGCCTTCCCCAAGTGCTTTCAACGGTCCTTTTTTATTCCCGCCGGCAACCCGGCGTTCCGCGCCAGGTGTTTCGGGCCGGTCAACAGGAGCAGGTCATGTCTGAAGTCCGTCATTCGCGAGTGATTATCCTCGGTTCCGGCCCTGCCGGTTACAGCGCTGCGGTCTATGCCGCCCGTGCCAACCTCAAGCCGCTGCTGATTACCGGCATGCAGGCCGGCGGCCAACTGACCACCACCACCGAAGTCGACAACTGGCCGGGCGACGTCCACGGCCTGACCGGCCCGGCGCTGATGGAGCGGATGAAAGAGCACGCCGAGCGCTTTGAAACCGAGATCGTTTTCGATCACATCAACGCCGTGGACTTCGCTGCCAAGCCTTACACCCTGACCGGCGACAGCGCGACCTACACCTGCGACGCCCTGATCATCGCCACCGGCGCCAGCGCCCGTTACCTGGGCCTGCCGTCGGAAGAAGCGTTCATGGGCAAAGGCGTTTCGGCCTGCGCGACCTGCGACGGTTTCTTCTATCGCAACAAGCCAGTGGCCGTGGTCGGTGGCGGTAACACCGCCGTCGAAGAAGCGCTGTACCTGGCCAACATCGCCAGCACCGTGACCCTGATCCACCGTCGCGAAACCTTCCGCGCCGAGAAGATCCTGATCGACAAGCTGAATGCCCGGGTGGCCGAAGGCAAGATCATCCTCAAGCTCAACTCGAACCTGGACGAAGTCCTGGGCGACAACATGGGCGTGACCGGTGCTCGCCTGAAGAACAACGACGGCAGCTTCGACGAGCTGAAAGTCGACGGCGTGTTCATCGCCATCGGCCACACCCCGAACACGTCGTTGTTCGAAGGTCAGCTGACGTTGAAAGACGGCTACCTGGTGGTGCACGGCGGCCGTGAAGGCAACGCGACCGCGACCAATGTCGAAGGTATCTTTGCGGCTGGCGACGTGGCTGACCACGTTTACCGCCAGGCGATCACCTCGGCCGGCGCCGGCTGCATGGCGGCACTGGACACCGAGCGTTACCTCGACGGTCTGCAGAACGCTTCGTTCTGATTGCGTTGAAATGAGAAAACCGGCTTAGGCCGGTTTTTTTTGCCCGCGATTTAGAAGTCGACCACAAAACCTGTGGGAGCGAGCCTGCTCGCGATAGCAATTTATCATTCACCCTCTATGCCGATTGACATGCCGCTATCGCGAGCAAGCTCGCTCCCACAGGGTTAAGTATGTCAGCCGCGAAATCGTTCCTGCACGAAGTCCATGACCTTCAGCGACTGATAGATCGCATTGGCCGCCACTTTTCCGAACGGTCCACCATTCCAGTCCAGCAGATACGGTTTGAACACTTCATACCGCTTGCTTTCCCCGCACACCGCTTCGGCAATCACCCGGCCGCCGATCGAGCCGGTATTCAAGCCGTGCCCGCCAAACGAAGTGCACGCCCAGACGCCCGGTTCCAGCAGTCCCAGGTTGGGCATTTTGTTGGTGGAGTAACCCATCAGACCCGACCAGGCCAGGTCGATTTTTACTGGCGCCAGTTGTGGATAGACCGAAACCATGTCGGCCTTGAGCATCGCCGCCAGGGCTTTTTCATTCTGTTCGTTGCGGGTGGTGATGCGTCCGCCCCAGAGCAGGCGGTCGCCTTCGACAATGCGGTAATAATCCGATGCGCGACGGTCGTCGGAGAATGCGGCACCGGAGTCGAGGACGTTTTTGATCGAGTCGCCCAGGTGTTCGGTGAGCACCACGTAGGTGGCGATGGGCAGGTAGGCGCGGCTGAGTTTCTGCAATTCTGGGCCGCCGTAGCCGCCGGCACAGAACACCAGGTCCTGGCAGCGCACGCTGCCGTGATCGGTCTTGACGACTTTGTCGGCGCCTTCGCGCTGCCAGGCGAGCATTTTCGACTGTTCGAATAGTCTGCCTCCCGCCGCTTCAATGGCCAGTGCCAGGCCCAGGCAATAGTTGAGCGGGTGGAAGTGCAGGGCGTTGGGATCTTCGACACCCTGGAAATAGCGCAGTGTGTGAGCCCGTTCGCGGACTTGGGCGGTGTCGAGAAAATTGAGCGCGTAGCCGAAGTCGCGGCGCATGGTTTCGATGTGGTTCTTGACGCCCGCGCCGTCGTCGTAACGCTTGACCCGAATGGTGCCGGCGGACGGCGCGCAACCGGTCAGGGCCAGTTCGGCGATGTTGCCGCGGACGATCTCGACACCTTCGACCGACATCTGGAACAGCGCCTTCGCCGTTTCCAGCCCGAGTTTTTTGCGGATCGCGCCAGACCCTTCGGCCCAGCCCGGCGAGACCACGCCGCCATTGCGACCGGATGCGCCCCAGGCGACTTGATTCGCTTCGAGCACGATTACGCGTTTGCCGCGTCGGGTCAGTTCGAGGGCGGCGGTGAGCCCGGCGATGCCAGCGCCGATGATGCAGACGTCGCAGCTTTCATCGCTGGTCAATGCGGACCTGGCTGCGCGCGGCAGCGAGGTTTGGGAGTACCAGGTGTTGGGGAAGGACATGGTCAATCCTTGGGAAAAATGCCTAACACTCAACACTGTGGGAGCGAGCTTGCTCGCGAAAAACGCATCGGCACCGCGTGCATTCAGACTGCCCGCGCCATCGTTAACGTCCATCGCGGGCAAGCCCGCTCCCACAGGTTATTTGATGGTGGAGTAATCGACGCCGTACCACTTGTCCGACAGCTTGGTCAGCGTGCCGTCCTTGTGCATCGCCGCGATGATTTCACCGAGTTTGGCTTTCAGTTCCGGGTCACCCTTGTCGGTGGCGATGGCCAGCGGTTCGTAGAACGCGATGTTGTTGTCGACGGCGCGCAACGGATAACCCTTTTTGACAGCTGCGTCCAACGTGCTGCGTTGTGTGAGAATGGCATCCAGCCGGGCACCATCGCCCAGACGCAGGTCGTCGAGCGGCCCGACGGAACCGGCGTAGGTTTTCATTTTTTCGGTTTTGACGTCGTAGACCACGGGCGGCACGTCGGTGGTTTCAATCGCCAGCGCCTGGCTGAAATAGTCCTCGGACGTGGTGCCGCCTTCGACGCCGATGGTTTTGCCATTTAGCGCTTTATGGTCGGTAACCTTGGACTTGTCGTGCACCGCAAACACGTAAGGAACGTAGTAATAAGTGCCGGGGAAATCGAGAATTCGCGCGCGACTCTTGGTCGCCGTCATCGAGCCCACGGACACGTCCCAGCGGCCGTTCCACTTGCCGGCGGTGATCACGTCCCAGTCCGGCGTGATGAATTTGGCTTCGACGCCCAGACGCTTGGCGATCTCCTTGGACACGTCGATATCAAAACCGTCGATTTCGTTCTTGTCGTTGATAAAGCCCTGGGGTGGCCAGGTCGCCGAGGTGGCGACGGTCAACGTCTTGCTGCTCTGGATCTTGTCCAGCACCGCACCGGCCTGGGCGGCACCGACGAACAACAGCGACATTGCGGCGGCGAGGGTGATTACGCGTTTGCTTCTGACCATGTCCATCTCCATGTCTCGTTATTGTTTTCTTGGGGGCAAAACGGTCTTCAGTGACCGATGATCTGCGACAGGAATTTCTGCGCACGTTCGGTCTGCGGGTTGTTGAAAAACTCGGCGGGGGTAGCTTGTTCGATCACCTGGCCCTGATCCATGAACAGCACGCGGTCGGCGACTTTGCTGGCGAACCCCATTTCGTGGGTCACGCAAATCATAGTCATGCCATCGGTGGCCAACTCGCCCATCACGTCCAGTACTTCGTGGACCATTTCCGGGTCCAGCGCGGAGGTCGGTTCGTCGAACAGCATCACTTTGGGGTTCATGCACAGCGCCCGGGCAATCGCCACGCGCTGCTGCTGGCCGCCGGACAATTGCGACGGATATTTGTGCGCATGCTCGGCAATCCGCACCCGCTCCAGATACACCTGGGCGCGTTTTTTTGCTTCGCTGGCCGACACGCCTTGCACCAGCTGCGGCGCGAGGGTCAGGTTGTCGATCACGCTCAAGTGCGGGAACAGGTTGAAGCTCTGGAACACCATGCCGATTTCACTGCGCACGGCGCTGACGCTTTCCGCTTCGCTGGTGAGGGTGATGCCGTTGACCTGAATCTGGCCTTTCTGGAAATTTTCCAGGTGATTGATGCAGCGAATCATCGTCGACTTGCCCGAGCCCGACGGTCCGCACACCACCAGAATTTCACCCGAGGCGACATTGAGGTCGACGTCGCGCAAGGCGTGAAAATTGCCGTACCACTTGTTCAGGCCGGTGATCGAAATCATCGAAGGACTGGTCTGCGCAACAGGCGCCAGGTCGATTTTTTCCGCCGTATTGGTTCGAGTCATCATCAACCCCTTGCCGTGGATCGGTTGACCCGTTTTTCGATGCGCGCCTGCACCCGTTCAAGAATGAACGACAGCGCCCAGTAAATCATCGCGGCGGTAATCAGCATTTCCAGGTGACGGAAGTCCGCGCGGCCCTGGGTCTTGGCCAGGTACATCAGCTCCCAGACGCCGATCACCGACACCAGTGAACTGTCCTTGAGCATGGCGATGAATTGATTGCCGGTGGGCGGAATGATCACCCGCAACGCCTGGGGCATGATCACCCGGCTAAGGGTCTTGAACGGGCTGATGTTCAGCGCCCGGGAAGCTTCCCACTGGCCGACCGGAATGCTCTGGATGCCGGCGCGGAAAATCTCGGTCATGTAAGCGCCGTAGCACAGTGACAACGCGAGGATGCCGGCGGGGACTGCGTCGACCACGTAGCCCAGTTGCGGCAGGCCCAGGTAGATCAGGTAGATTTGAATCAGCAGCGGCACACCGCGAAAGAACGAGGTGTAGAACGAAGCGAGGGCGTTGGCCAGCCCATTGTTCGACAGCTTGGCTACCGCGCCGATCAATGCCAGCACGAAGGCAATCACGATGGCGACGGCGGAGATGTACAAGGTGGTTGCCGCACCCTGGATGACCAGGAAGCCGACCTTGTCGAGGATGAAACTGTAGGAGAGGTCGAAGGTGTCGAAGAACGCCAGGAACAGAATCAGCAGTTCGATCCACACCACCGTGGTCTGCACTTTGAATTTCAAACGACCGAGGATGTGGAAGTTCAGCGTGCCCAATACCGCAATGCCCAGGCCGATGGCGATGTTGCGCGCGGTCAGGCTGTCCGGGGCATCGCCCAGCAACGGGTGCAGAAAATGGCTGAGGGCACTGTTGCCCAGGTTCATTAGGTAGGCGCCGAGGAACAACACCACGGCTACGCCGAGCAGGAATTGAGGATCGTTGGACTTTTTCTTATAAATTATATTGTCGTGATACATGCATGCCTCGGCTTGTCGGTGTTGATGTTCTCGCTATGAAAATAGGTTTAACGACGTTGTAGGAGCGAGCTTGCTCGCGATGGACTTCAGGGCGACGCGTTTATCCAGCACACACGCGTTATCGTTAACGTCCATCGCGAGCGAGCTCGCTCCTGCAACGAGTATTGCGACGCAAAATCGGCAACGACAAGCGAACATAATTCGCTACGTCAGTCCCGGATCGCAGTTTGCTTTTCAGGACAGCTTCGCGAGGCAGGACTCGAGGATGTCCAGGCCTTCCTCCAGCACAGCGGCCTCGGTGGTCAGGGGCGCCAGCAATCGGATGATGTGGCGTGATTTGCCGCTGGGCATCAGCAGCAAACCTGCCTCTCTTGCCAGGCTCAGCAATTGCGTGAGTTGCGCCGGGGCCGGGGTGCCATCGGCGGTGGCCAGTTCGATGCCACGCATGGCGCCGACGCCGGTCAGACGCCCGAGAAAAGGTGAAATCTCTTTGGCGCGCCAGGACTCGTAACGGCTGACGATCGCTTCTTCCTGCTGCGTGCCCCACGCGTGCAGATGGGCATCGGTCATTTCGTCCAGCGTCGCCACTGCAGCGGCACACGCGATGGGATTGCCCGAGTACGTGCCGCCCAGCCCGCCTTTGGGCAGGGTGTCGAGCAACGCCTGGCGCCCGACCACCGCACCCAGTGGCACGCCGCCGGCGATGCTTTTGCCGAGCAGGATCAAGTCCGGCTCGATGCCCAGTCGCGAGAACGCAAAACGTTCGCCGGTGCGGCCGAATCCAGACTGGATTTCATCGGCGATCAGCAGGATGCCTTTTTCGTCGCAGAAGCGGCGCAGCGCTTGGGCAAATTCCACGTCGATCGCCAAAAAACCTGCTTCGCCCTGCACCGGTTCGAGGATAAAACAGGCGACGTCTTCGACATCGATTTCGACGCTGAACAGTCGATCCAGCGCCTTCAGCGCCTCGGCGCAGGTTACGCCGTTGTCCTTGCTCGGGTAGGGCAAGTGGAACACCGGGCCAGGCAACACGCCGACTTTCTGTTTGTAAGGCGCGACTTTGCCGTTGAGGTTGAGGGTGGCAAGGGTGCGCCCGTGGAAGGCGCCGTCGAAGGCGATGACGGCGGTGCGGCCGGTCGCGCCCCGGACAATTTTCAGGGCGTTTTCCGCCGCTTCCGCGCCACTGTTGGTGAGCATGCCGCTGACCGGGTAATTCACCGGGATAAACGCGGCCAGGCGCTCCATGAACTCGAGATAGGGCACGTGCGGGGCCGCGTTGAACGCGTAGTGCGTGAGTCGGGTGGCTTGTTCGCGAATGGCTTCGACGATGCGCGGGTGGCAGTGGCCGAGGTTTAACACGCCGATACCGCCGACGAAGTCGATGTAGCGCTTGCCGTCGATGTCCCAGACTTCGGCGTTTTTGCCGTGGCTGAGGGTGACGGGGTGCACGATGTTGATCGACCGGCTGATGGATTCGCTGCTCATGGATGACCGACTCAGAAGAAGGGAGGCTTCCTTTTATCTAAGCCGCGAGCGGACGTGCCCGGCAAACGAAATAAAGTCGCCGGGTCAATCTTAAAAGTCGGGATGTGGTGTGTAGAGGGCGAACATCAAAAGATCGCAGGCTGCGCCAGCTCCTACGGAACACGCGACCGGTGTAGGAGCTGCCGCAGGCTGCGATCTTTTGATCAGCGGCTGAGTGGGGAGGCCAACATCAAAAGATCGCAGGCTGCGCCAGCTCCTACGGAACCACGCGATCCGTGTAGGAGCTGCCGCAGGCTGCGATCTTTTGATCTTGAATCAGCGGTTGAGTGGGGGGCGAACATCAAAAGATCGCAGGCTGCGCTAGCTCCTACGGAACACGCGATCGGTGTAGGAGCTGCCGCAGGCTGCGATCTTTTGCTCTTGAATCAGCGCCGGGTCAGCGGCTGTTGGCTGAATTTCACACCGGCCAAACCATGCGCAATCAACGCACGAATATTGCCATGATCGCTGCCTTCAGGCGTCGCCACCACCGAGCGGTAATGCTCGCCAAAGGCCAACAACGCCTCTTCATCGCTCAGGCCTTCCAGCAGCGCCAGGCCCAACGTCTTGCACGAACCTTCGTTCTGCCCGGCGGCGTTTTCCACACCGCCGTTGTTGAACGCCTGTGGCTGGTAGTCGTAACCGGCGGCGATGAATGCCAGGGTGTCGGCAAAGGCATGTTCGCCGCTTTTCAGGCTCGCGCGCAGGGTGTTCAAATCATTCATTGGGCTTTCCTTTGGCAAACGCCGCGTGTTGTTCGGCGCTGGCTTCTTGCTGGTATTGGGCTTTCCACTCGGCATACGGCATGCCGTAGACGACTTCGCGGGCGTCATCGAGGCTGACGTCGATCTGGCGCTCATCGGCCGCTGCCTTGTACCACTTGGACAGGCAATTGCGGCAGAAACCGGAAAGGTTCATCAGGTCGATGTTCTGCACATCCTTGCGGCTGTCCAGGTGCGCGACCAGCCGGCGGAAGGCGGCGGCTTCAAGTTCCAGACGTTGTTGATCGTTCATGGCGGGCTCTGTGCAATCGAATCGTGGCGCGGATGATAAAAGCCTGGCGACCAATGCGCCAGACGCGCTCAGCGGCTCGCCGCCAGCGTAATCGACACCGACTCGGCAAATCGCAACGCGTGGGGTTTGTCGACCTCGACCTCGGCATACAGCACCGACTCATTCGTCATCACCAGATCGAGAATTTCCTGGGTCAGGCGCTCGAGCAGGGCAAAGCGATTGCCTTCCACGTGAGCGATGATTGCCTTGGTGATGGTGCGGTAGTTCAGTGCGTGATCAATGTCGTTGTCACGCACCGCTTCCTGAGCCGCGTACAGGATGGTCAGGTTGATCAGCACATCCTGCTTGTTGAGGATCTCATCCTCGTTGATCCCGATGAACGTGCGCAGGCACAGGTCCTTGACCCGGATACGTGCCATTCCTGGTTGAAGTTGTGGCATTGCTACTTGCTCCGTCCAATCAATTGCAGGAACTCCTGGCGGGTGTTGCTCGACTCGCGGAAGGCGCCGAGCATCACCGAGGTGTTCATGGTCGAATTCTGTTTCTCGACGCCGCGCATCATCATGCACATGTGTCGGGCTTCGATGACGACTGCAACGCCTGCAGCCCCCGTCACCTCCTGCACCGCGTCGGCGATCTGCCGGGTCAGGTTCTCCTGGATTTGCAGGCGACGGGCGAACATATCCACCAGTCGCGCAATTTTCGACAGGCCCAGCACTTTACCCGTTGGAATATAAGCCACATGCGCCTTGCCGATGAAGGGCAGCAGGTGATGTTCACACAGTGAGTAAAGCTCGATGTTGTCGACGATGATCATTTCATCGTTGTCGGAGGCAAACAACGCGCCGTTGACGATTTCTTCCACACTTTGTTCATAGCCATGACACAGGTACTGCATGGCCTTGGCTGCGCGCACCGGTGTATCGGCCAGGCCTTCGCGGTCGGGGTTCTCACCGAGACCGATAAGGATCTCGCGATAGCTGTGGGACAGCGCGTTCTGAGGCCGGGATAACGTCATGGAATATCCTCGCGGAGCATCTATTTGAGGTGTCGACCGCCGTTGACCGTCAGGGTCGTACCGGTGACATAAGGGTTGTCGAGCAGATAGCGCAGGCTCTGATAGATCACTTCACTGCCGGGTTCGATACCCAGCGCGGACTTGGCCAGGGCCTTGGTGCGGTACGCCGCGTCGTCGTCGGGATTGAACAGTAGCAGGGCCGGGGCAATCCCGTTGACCTTGATGTCCGGGGCGTACTTCGCCGCAAAGGACAAGGTGAGGCTGTCGAGCCCGGCCTTGCTGGCGCAGTAGCCGATGTGCCGGCTGCTGCCCTTGCGGGTCACGTCATCGCTGATGTGCACGATGTCGGCCGGTTGCGAGCTTCGCAGCAAGTCCGCGCAGTGCAAGTTGACCAAGTAGGGCGCGAGCATGTGCACGCTGAACAGGCGGGTGAAGGCAGCCGCGTCGGTGTCCGGCGTTTCCGCCAGCCATTCGGAAGCATTGTGGATGATCGCGCGCAGGCTGTCGGTGTGGGTTTTCAGTTCGTTGATGAAAGCGAAGATGCCGACTTCGGTGGAGAAGTCCGCGAATATCGCCGTCGCCCCCAGATCACGCAGTGTTTGAACGCCGGGGCGTTCGGTGCGATAGGTGAAGATCAGCGCCTCGCCGTCTTCGAGCAGACGTTGCGCACAATGCAGGCCGACCCGCTGGCCGGCGCCGGTGATCAGGATCGGGGCAGAGGAAGAAGTCATGAAAGGCTCGCGTCGCGGTCAGAGCAAAACTATAACAGCGACGGCTTGTGCCATGCCCTGAAAAGATCGCAGTCTGCGGCAGCTCCTACGGACCGGGCGTGCGTGCTTTTGTAGGAGCTGGCGAAGCCTGCGATCTTTTAGTGATTCTGGGTAGTAGGCTCGGCGGGCAATCGGCGCGCTGGCGGGGTATTCAGCCACCCGGCCAAGAGGCGGGTCGACAACGGAATGAAGAAGTAAACCATCAACGGCGTGAGGCACAGCGTACCGATCAATACCCGAGGCAACAGGCTCATTTCGCCAAGCAGCGGCCCCAGCACGTAGTTGAACAGCAACGACACCGGAAAGAACGCCAGCCAGATTGCCACGGCCTGTTTCCAGCGTGGCGGACGTTGTCCCGCAGCGCCGAACCAGCCTTCGATGCCACTGACTCTATGCTCGGTCGGATGAGCAAACAGTTCGCTGCCGCGCGAAAGCCAGGCCGTACGGGAGGCGGAGTGCTCCCAGGCGTGCATGGTCTGCTCGTTGGCGAAGCGGGAAATAATCTGGAATTCATTGTCGCCGGGCGGCGGGGCGAGCACGCCAGAGCCGAGATAACCCTGGAAATCGGTGGCCAGTTGTTCGCCTTCGCGCAACCAGGTCATCAGGTCCTGATAGCGCCCATCGGCGACGCGGCGCGCAACCGTCAGCGTGACGGGTGAGGTAGACATTGTGTATCTCCGTATGACAAACGCGTTACTCCGGATAGAAGTTTCGCCAGACACAGCACCGGGGTGGTGGGCTGCGTCTTGTTACAAGCAAGGAATATTCCCGATTCTACAGGTTGTGTTCCTTATAATCGTCCACCATCTATGTCTTGAATAATGAAGGGTGAGGTGCGTTAAATGGGATCCAATGCATACATGGACGTTGGTTACTAAATGCCTGTCATCACTGACACTGTCGCTGGTTCTCAGCCTGTTCTGACCCTCGAACAGGAAGAGTTGTTTCCGATTCGAGAGGTGGCGCGACTGACTGGTGTCAATCCGGTCACGTTGCGCGCATGGGAACGCCGGTATGGTTTGATCCAGCCTCTGCGCACCGAGAGCGGGCATCGCCTGTACTCAATGACCGATATTGAGCGGGTTCACAGCATTCTGAGCTGGATCGAGCGCGGTGTGGCCGTCAGCAAGGTCGGCAAGATCCTGGCCAAGACCGAACCCCTTCAAGCTCTGTCGCACATCATCCCAACTGAGAGTGTTCAGGCTGACTATGTGCAATGGCAGGGACAGGTCAGCGCAGCAGTCCGCGCATTTGACGAGGTTCAGCTGGAGCAGGTCTATGGGCAGATATTTTCCAGTTATCCCCTCACCGTGGCGTTCCAGGACATCCTGATTCCGCTGTGGCAGCAATTGCTGCAACGCCATGAGGCGTTCGGTCAGGTCAGTGAGTGGCTGTTTCTGGACGGTTTCTTGCGTTCACGCGTGTTGCAACGGTTGTTGCTGGTTCGAGTGATGCAGCCGCGCCGTGTAATCGTGTGTCCGCTGAATGATCAGACACGTGAGCTCGACGTGCTGCTTACGGCGTTGTTCCTGAGCAATATCGATTCCGCCATTCAATTGCTGTCGATTGGTCAGCCGTTCGACGAACTGACCCTGGTCTGCGAAAGAGTCAAGCCACAGGCGTTGGTGCTGGTGTCCAATCATGCCCCGTCAACCGACTTGCCGCGGCGTTTGAATCGCCTGGCCATGAGCCTGGATTGTCAGCTGCTGCTGGCGGGAGACGCGTCTGATCTGGTGCAGGAGAGCCTGGCCGGATCGTCCATTGGCTGTCTGGGGAATCAGGGCATGGTGATGCGGCAGCGCCTGAAACAGTTCCTGGCGGGTAACCTGGATACCTGATCAGAGGTGAAGCGCGGGGTGCGTCAGTCGATGCTGCTGGAGGATGTACTGGCGCAGGCGCTCGGTCTCGTCCTTATCGTTCTGACTCAACTGATACGCGAAGAAACCGTTCCCGGTTTCTTTCTCGAAGGTGCCGCGCATCGCGATCCGCTCATAGCCTGACGGGCTGAACCACAAGGCAAAGTGTTTGGGCGGCTTGGTCTTGTTGCGCACTTCCAGCAAAACCCCTTTGAACGAGACTTCGTGCACCCACAGCGTGCCGGGTTGGCCGCTGGCATTTTCCAGTGCCACCGGCTCTTCGAGAACCAGGCGCCATGGCCGGACCAATGGCCCGTCTTCATAGATGCTGGGGACGCCGAGGCGTAAATGCAGGGCATGAAACTCGTCTTCGACCAAATGCAGCGGAAACGTCATCTGCTGATTTTCGAAGTTGGCCTGAATAGTGACTTGCTCATGAGCGGCAAGGCGCGTGAGCAAGTCACGGATTTGCGAACCACCGTTAACGAGCAGACTCGACGTCGCATCCCGCACATTGAGCTGCGGGTTGTGTTGCATGGTCTGGATGAAATCCAGCTCGTCCTGGGTCAGGAGTGCGTCGCGGTGCATGAGCGGCTCGAAAAAAATAGTTACAAAGTCATCGGTGATTGTAGTTAATGACAATCAATTCGCAGGAATGTTTTAACCGTTCGTCGCTTTTAATTGATCGAGCTCGTCCTGCAGCGCTGCCAATTGTGCTTCAAGCTGCGCCACACGCTGCTGTGCCTTGACCTGAACCGTGACGTCTTTTTGCACCCCGACAAAATAAGTTTGACCGTCGCTCGGATTTTTCACCGTCGAAAGCGACAGCTCATTCCAGAATGGGGTGCCGTCCTTGCGATAATTGCGCAGGATTTCCCGGCAGGAACCGCCGCTGCTCAATGCCTCGCGAATCAATGTCAGTGGTTCCTGATCACGGTCGCCGGATTGCAGGAAACGGCAATCCTGATAGAGGATTTCTTCACTGGTGTAGCCGGTCAGGCGTTCGAACGCCGGGTTGACGTAAATCAGAATGTTGTCGTGCTCGCCTTCTTTTTCAGCGATCACGATGCCGTCGTTGGAGGCGTTGATCACCAGTTGCAGCAGTTGGGCGTTGATCATGGAGAGTCCTTTCCTGTGTGATTGACCGTCTGCATTCTAAAAGAACAAAGAAGACTGTGCTGTTAATATCCCGGTCTTTTACTCAGCTTCAGGATCAGATTGATGAAAGTCGCCCTCCTTTCCGGCTCGGTATACGGCACGGCTGAAGAAGTCGCCCGTCACGCTGCGGACATTTTGAAAACCGCGGGTTTCGATATTTTTCACAACCCGCGTGCAAGCCTCGCCGATGTCCAGGCGTTTGGCCCCGAAGCGTTCCTGGCGGTCACCTCGACCACCGGTATGGGCGAATTGCCGGATAACCTGCAACCGCTGTACTTCGCCCTTCGCGATCAGTTGCCCGCTGCCTGGCGTGGTTTGCCGGGTGCCGTGATCGGTCTGGGGGACGCGAGTTACGGCGACACGTTCTGCGGCGGTGGAGAGTTGATGCGTGAGCTGTTTGGCGAGCTGGGCCTTCGCGAAGTGCTGCCAATGCTGCGTCTGGACGCCAGCGAAAGCGTGACGCCGGAAACCGATGCCGAGCCGTGGCTGGCGGAATTGATCACCGCCCTGCGCAGCTGACTCGCTAGGCCATCAAGCTGGCTGCCAATGCAATTCCACGAATCGCGAGGGGTGACTAGACTGCTTTACGTGAGCAAAACAATAAGAACAGGAGTTCCTTGCCGTGAGCGTAGCCCCCGCCCAATCCCCCCACACTGTCAAAGACCAGGTCAGCGCCGCCGAGTGGCAGACCCGCGTCGATCTGGCGGCCTGTTACCGTCTGGTCGCCCAGCATGGCTGGGATGATCTGATCTTCACGCATATTTCCGCCAAGGTGCCGGGCACCGAAGACTTCCTGATCAATCCGTTCGGGTTGATGTTTCACGAGATCACCGCGTCGAGCCTGGTCAAGGTCGATCAGGCCGGTAACAAGCTGATGCACAGTCCCTACGAAATCAATCCGGCGGGCTACACCATTCACAGCGCCGTGCATGAAGTGCGTCACGATGTGGTGTGCGTGCTGCACACGCATACGGCGGCGGGCGTGGCGGTGTCGGCGCAGAAGCAAGGCATTTTGCCGATCAGCCAGCAGTCATTGTTCGTTTTGTCCAGCCTGGCTTATCACGCTTACGAGGGCGTTGCGCTGAACCACGAAGAGAAAGCGCGACTGCAAGCCGACCTCGGTGACAACAATTTCCTGATGCTGCACAACCACGGCCTGCTGACGTGCGGCAGCACGATTGCCGACACGTTCCTGATGATGTTCACCTTCCAGCGCGCCTGCGATATCCAGGTGCTGGCGCAAAACGGTGGCGCCGAACTGATCGCTATCGAGCCGCAGATTCTGGCCGGCGCCAAGGCGATGATCGCCGGTGTCACCAAAAGTGCACAAGGGATGGGTGGCGCACTGGCCTGGCCAGCGCTGCTGCGCAAACTCGATCAACAGGATGCGGGGTATAAACTCTAATGCTTCTCGCCGAGATCCCCCTGTGTGTGTGGCGCAAGCGCGCCCGGACGTTCCTGTTTCGCGGCCAGACGATCCGTTACTGGACGGCGGGGCAGGGTGAGCCGCTGCTGCTCATCCACGGCTTTCCGACCGCCAGTTGGGACTGGCATTACCTGTGGCAGCCGCTGGCCCAGCGCTATCGGCTGATCGCCTGCGACATGCTCGGCTTCGGTGATTCCGCCAAGCCGGTGGATCACGACTACAGCCTGCTGGAACAGGCTGATCTGCAACAGGCCTTGCTCGCGCATTTGGGCGTCGAACAACCGGTTCACGTACTGGCCCACGATTATGGCGACAGCGTCGCTCAGGAACTGCTGGCCCGCCATTACGAAGCGCAGATAAACCTCGCCAGTTGCGTGTTTCTCAATGGCGGCCTGTTTCCGGAAACCCATCGCCCGGTACTGATGCAAAAACTGTTGCTCAGCCCGTTGGGCTGGATGATCGGCCGAGCCTTTTCCCGTGACGCGCTGGTGAAGAGTTTTCGGCAGATCTTCGGCCCGCACACCCGTCCTACGGAAAGTGAGATGGACGACTTCTGGAGGCTGGTCGAGAGCAATAACGGACCGCGAATCATGCACAAGCTGATCGCCTACATACCCGAGCGACGCGTGCAGCGTGATCGTTGGGTCCGCGCGATGCAACGCGATGATGTGCCGCTGCGGGTGATTGATGGCGAGGTCGATCCGATCTCCGGCGCGCACATGGTCCAGCGCTATCGGGAGCTGATTCCCAACCCGGACACCGTCGTGTTGCCCGGCATCGGCCACTACCCGCAAACCGAGGCGCCGGCGCAGGTGCTCAAGCATTACCTGGCGTTTCGCGACCGGCTGGTATCAACACCGCTCAAGGTGGCCTGCTCATAGCGAAAATCGGCCTGGCTCCGGCTTTACGCTAATCCTGTAGGAGCGAGCTTGCTCGCGAAAAACGTCCAGGCAACGCGTTTATCCAGACAACCCGCGTTATCGTTGGCGTCCATCGCAGGCAAGCCAGCTCCCACAGGAATACGCGGTTTACGGTAGGAGCTGTTTTGCTCGCGATCAGGTGTAAACCCGTCAACCTGCTCATCATCCCCCAGCCTTATCGCACACCATTCAGCCTTCCCCGTGTTGATTGTGACCAGAAGTGCCTTGCCTGACACTCGGACTCATCGTCCTTTGGCCTGCTGGAGTCCCCCCCGATGAATGAGTCTGTGCGCTTCGAAGATAAAGTCGTGATCATCACCGGCGCCGGTGGCGGCCTCGGGCGTGCCCACGCGCTGTTGTTCGCCAGACAGGGGGCCAAAGTGTTGGTCAACGATCTTGGCGGCTCGACTCAAGGAGAAGGCGCCAACGCTTCGGCGGCGGACCGCGTGGTTGCGGAAATTCGTGAGGCCGGCGGCACGGCCGAGGCTAACCACGATTCCGTCACCGACGGCGACAAAATCGTCCAGAACGCCCTCGACGTTTTCGGCCGTGTCGACGTGGTGGTCAACAACGCCGGAATCCTGCGGGACAAGACCTTCCACAAAATGGACGACGCCGATTGGGACCTGGTTTACCGCGTCCACGTCGAAGGCGCCTACAAAGTCACCCGCGCCGCCTGGCCGCACCTGCGCGAGCAAAACTACGGCCGCGTTATCTTCACCGCGTCGACCTCGGGCATCTACGGCAACTTCGGCCAGTCCAACTACGGCATGGCCAAACTCGGCCTCTACGGTCTGACCCGCACACTGGCCATCGAAGGACGCAAGAACAACATCCTCGTCAACGCCATCGCCCCCACCGGCGGCACCCGCATGACCGAAGGCCTGATCCCGCCGCAAGTGTTCGAACAACTGAAGCCGGAACTGGTCAGCCCGCTGGTGGTGTACCTGGCCAGCGAAAACTGCCAGGAAACCTCCGGGCTGTTTGAAGTCGGTGGCGGCTGGATGGGCAAGGTGCGCTGGGAGCGCAGCCTCGGCGCCGGGTTCGATCCTCGGGTGGGGTTTTCACCAGAAGATGTGGCGGCGCACTGGCAGCAGATCTGCGACTTCGAAGGCGCGGCGCATCCGAAGGACAACATTGAAGCGTTGAAGGAAATGATGGGAAATTTGCAGAAGTACGCCCTCTGATTGCATCGCTGTCGGCGGGGCTCGTCCGAGCCTCGCCTCCCTCAAAAACCATCGCCCATAAAAAAGGCCGCTGCAAACGCAGCGGCCAAAGCAAGACGTTGGATCAAGGAGCAACAAATCAACGTCAGTAAACACGGGGCGATGAGTCGAACGCTCGAATCATCCAGATCTGTCGACAACGGGAGGGGTAACTCACTTCCGGTTGCCTTGCGCTTTGCGACGGTTCGCCTTGAACGCACGGGCAGAATAACTGCTTGAACCGTAAGGAAAAATAGCGATTAGTGACATGAACTGTTGCAGCATGAGTAACAGTGGGCCCTGATTGGGGGCGTCGGCCATGCGCACGGCTGATGGTCAGCTATCCAGCCCATCCATACTCCGCGCAAACCTTCGCGCTGAGCGGCCATTCATCCTTTAGAGCTACACCACAAATACCTCCTTCGTGCGCTTATCGCCCCCGACCTGCGGCAGTAGGGTGTGGCCTTCTGTCACTCACCGGGGAAGACGCATGACAAAAACAACAATGCGCGCCATCTTCAAACCGCAGGCGCTGGCCGCTGCGGTGGCCTTGGGTTGCTGTGCCCAGGCGCAGGCCGTTTCATTCAGTATTGGGGAAATCGAGGGGACGTTTGACTCATCGCTGTCCGTCGGCTCGAGTTGGGGCATGCGCGATGCCGAAAAGTCTCTGGTCGGCACCGTCAACGGCGGGACCGGCCAGGCGTCGACCGGTGACGACGGGCGCCTGAACTTCAAGAAGGGCGAAACCTTTTCCAAGATCTTCAAGGGCATTCACGACCTTGAACTCAAGTATGGCGACACCGGCGTATTCGTCCGTGGCAAGTATTGGTACGACTTCGAATTGAAGGATGAAGACCGCGAGTTCAAGCCAATCAGTGACCACAATCGCAAGGAAGGCTCCAAGTCGGCCGGTGCGCAGATACTCGATGCCTTCGTCTATCACAACTATTCCATTGCTGACCTGCCGGGCACCGTGCGCGCGGGCAAACAGGTGGTCAGCTGGGGCGAAAGTACGTTCATCGGCAACTCGATCAACAGCATCAACCCGGTCGACGTTTCAGCGTTCCGCCGCCCTGGCGCCGAGATCAAGGAAGGCCTGATCCCGGTGAACATGCTGTTCGGCTCGCAAGGCCTGACCGAGCAGCTTACGGTCGAGGGCTTCTATCAACTGGAATGGGATCAGACGGTTCTCGACAACTGCGGCACCTTCTTCGGCGGTGACGTGGCGGCGGATGGTTGCACCACGGGCTACACGGTCGCCAGTCCTGCCATCGCACCGTTGCAACCGATTGCTGCCGCGTTTGGGCAAGGCTTTCAGGTTGGCCGGGAGGGCGTGATCGTACCCCGTGGCGGCGACCGCGATGCCCGTGATTCCGGGCAGTGGGGCACCGCATTGCGCTGGCTGGGCGACGACACCGAGTACGGCCTGTACTTCATGAATTACCACAGCCGCACACCGAACGTCGGCACCACCACCGCCGGACTGGGCACGCTGGCACGGATCCCCGGCATCGTCGCCGCCGCCAACGCAATCGCACCCGGCAGCGGTTCGGCACTGGCTCAAAGCGTGATGCTCGGTCGCGGCCAGTATTACCTTGAATACCCTGAAGACATTCGCCTTTACGGTGCCAGTTTCTCCACCACGTTGCCGACTGGCACGGCGTGGACCGGCGAGATCAGCTATCGCCCCAATTTGCCGGTCCAGATCAACAGCACCGACCTGACCCTGGCCATGCTCAACCCGATTGCCGGCGGCACGCTGTCGCCCATCGCAACCCGGCCGGGGGCGGACAACAAAGGCTATCGCCGCAAGGAAGTGACGCAAGTCCAAAGCACCCTCACGCACTTTATCGATCAGGTTGCCGGCGCAGATCGTCTGACCCTGGTGGGCGAAGCGGCGGTGGTTCATGTCGGTGGGCTGGAGGACAAAAGCGAGCTGCGTTACGGGCGTGACTCGGTGTACGGCCAATACGGTTTCGGCGGTGACACCGACGGTTTCGTGACGTCGACCTCGTGGGGCTACCGCGCCCGCGCCATCCTTGATTACAACAACGTGATCGCCGGGATCAACTTCAAACCGAACCTGTCGTGGTCCCACGACGTCGCCGGTTATGGCCCCAACGGGCTGTTCAACGAAGGCGCCAAGGCGATCAGCGTCGGCGTCGATGCGGACTATCGCAACACCTACACCGCGAGCTTGAGTTACACCGACTTCTTCGGTGGTGACTACAACACCCTGGAAGATCGCGACTTCCTGGCGTTGAGCTTTGGCGTGAACTTCTGATCTGGCTGAGAAGGATGATTTCAATGCGCAAGATGATTCTGCAATGTGGTGTTCTGGCCTTGAGCCTGCTGGCCGTCAACGTGATGGCCGCGGTGTCGCCGGAAGAAGCGAACAAACTCGGCACCAGCCTGACGCCGGTAGGCGCCGAAAAGGCCGGCAATGCCGACGGCTCGATTCCGGCCTGGACCGGCGGCATCCCGACCAACGCCGGGGCGGTGGACAGCAAAGGTTTCCTGGCCGATCCGTTCGCCAATGAAAAACCGCTGTTCACCATCACCGCGGCGACCGTCGACAAGTACAAGGACAAGCTTTCCGACGGTCAGATCGCGATGTTCAAACGCTACCCCGAGACCTACAAGATCCCGGTCTACCCGACCCATCGCACGGTGGCCTTGCCCGCGGACATTTACGAATCGGCCAAGCGCAGCGCGCTGAACGTGACGCCGATCAACGATGGCAATGGCCTGGCCAATTTCACCGGCAATCGCTACTACGCTTTCCCGATTCCGAAGAACGGCGTCGAAGTGATCTGGAACCACGTCACCCGTTATCACGGCGGCAATTTGCGTCGCACCATCACCCAGGCCACCCCGCAGTCCAACGGTGACTTCACGGTGATTCGCTTCAAGGATGAGGTCGCGGTGCCTTCGCTGCTGGGGGATTTGAAACCGGGCAGCGACGAAAACGTCCTCAGCTACTTCAAGCAGGAAGTGACCGCGCCAGCGCGATTGGCGGGCAACGTGCTGCTGGTTCACGAGACGCTCGACCAGGTCAAGGAGCCACGCAAGGCGTGGATCTACAACGCCGGCCAGCGCCGCGTGCGGCGTGCGCCGCAAGTGGCCTATGACGGTGTCGGCACGTCGTCCGATGGCCTGCGCACCACCGACAACTTCGACATGTTCTCCGGCGCGCCGGATCGCTATGACTGGAAGCTGATCGGCAAGAAGGAAATGTACATTCCTTACAACAGTTACAAGCTCGACTCGCCCAACCTCAAGTACACCGACGTGATCAAGGCCGGTCATATCAACCAGGACCTGACGCGTTACGAGTTGCACCGGGTCTGGGAAGTCGTCGCCACGGTCAAGCCCAACGAGCGTCACGTGTACGCCAAGCGTCACATGTACATCGACGAAGACAGTTGGCAGGTGGCACTGGCCGATCACTATGACGGTCGCGGTCAGCTCTGGCGTGTCGCCGAAGGTCACGCGCAGTTCTACTACGATCACCAGGTGCCGGCTTATACGGTCGAGGCGCTGTATGACTTGATCGCCGGTCGATATATCGCACTGGGGATGAAGAACGAGGAGAAGCGCAGCTTCGAATTCGGAATCGATGCAAAAGCGGGGGACTACACGCCGGCAGCCTTGCGGAGTACAGGGGTTAGGTAACCGTCCTACAGGCTCCTACACAAAAAGGTGACCCTCAGGTCACCTTTTTTATAGACGCCAATCAGTACGCTGAATACTTCTTCAACAAGCCGTGTAGAGAGGGCTAGGGTGGCGCCACAATTATAAAAAGGCGCACCACTATGACTGCCATGACCCCGTGTCTGGACCGTCCTGGACTCTTGCCCCGTTTGTCTTGCCATCACCTGTTTCGCGAACGGTTGATCAGTCCATTGCTGACTTCGACCGCGCGGGTGAAATTGCTCTGTGCGCCGGCCGGCAGTGGCAAAAGCGCGCTGCTCATCGAGTGCCTGTCTCAGGCGCCCGATGAGTGTCAGATCGGTTGGCTGCCGTTGGCGGGAATGGCAATGACGGCGGCCGAATTCCGGCAGCGGTTGGCCCACGCGTTGTGCTTGGGTTCGGCGGACGAATCCGCACTGCTGGCCGCTCTGGCGCAGCTGCAAACGCCGACCTGGTTGTGCCTCGACGATTACTGCCGTACGCCCAACCCGGAGCTCGACCAGTTGCTCGACCGGCTACTGGCCGTCAGTAGCCCGACGGTCACGTGGTGGCTGAGCGGGCGGCGCCGTCCGCAATGCAATTGGCCACGCCTGTTACTCGCCGATGAGTTGTACGACGGCGAGCGCTCCACGCTGGCATTCAACGAAGCTGAAGTTGCGCAGCTGTTGCATCACCTGGAGCCGGAACAGGCGGCGAAACGTGCCAGCAGAATTGTCGAACTGACCGGAGGCTGGTGCGCGGGCGTGCGGATTGCGCTGCTGCAAAAGTGCGATGGGTCGCGCAACGAGCAGCTGCACGGCCGCCCGGACACCTTGCACGATTACCTCGACCACGAACTGTTCGGCATGCTGACCCCGGAGCTGACGGAGGCCTGGCGGGTGCTGGCGCATCTGCCGCGGTTCAATGCCCGGCTGTGCGATCACTTGTTCGGCGCAGGCGAGGGTGCGCAGTACCTGAGCACGTTCCAGACGTTGGGCTGTTTTGTCGAGCCTTGGCAGGACTCGACCGACTGGTCGCAGATTTTTGCACCCCTTACGCAGTTGATGCGCGAGGAGCAATGGCCGGCGGGACGATCCTGGCATCGTCGCGCCTGTCAGTGGTTCGCTGCGGAACAAGACTGGAAAGCCGCGTTCGAGCAAGCCTTGCTGGCCGAAGAGTTCGAGGTCGCGGTCAGTCTGCTTCAGCATTTCAGTTTCGAGCAACTTTTCGAGGAACAAACGGTGGTGCTCTTGTTGCGCCTGCATGAACAGCAGGGTGACGCGCTGATGTTGGGCTCGCCGCAATTGGTGGGGCTGATCACCGCGGCCTTGTTATTTGCCGGGCGGTTCGAGCAGGCAGGCGAATGCATTGAGCATTTATCGCGCTTTGTCCCTCAGCCTTCGGCGTTACAGCAACGGCAACTGATCGCGCGTTGGCAGGCTCTGCAGGGTTGGCTGTTGCATTTGCAGGGACGCATGGAGCCGTCGCGGGCGCATTTGCTGGCGGCGCTCGACCAACTGGGTCCGGAACTCTGGACCGCCCGACTGATGTGTCTGTCCGGCCTGACCCAGCAAGCCCTGCTGCGAGGCGAACTTGACGTGGCGCAGGCCATCAACCGTGAGGCGCTGTGCCTGGCGCGTGCACAAGGCTCGCTGGTGTTTGAAGGCCTGCTGGAGCTCGATCACGCGCAATTGCTCGAGCAGCGGGGGGCACCCGGCAGGGCCGGGCATCTGCTGGCCAACATGCACGCCTTGCTTGTCCAGGAGCAACCGCTGGCACAACCCTTATTGGGACGGATTGCCCTGCAGCGGGGGCGTTTGAGCCTCTGCCAGGGGCAAGATGCCCAAGCCGCCGAGTATTTCGAAAGCGGTCTGCACATCTGCCTGCGCAGCCAGGACAAGCGGGTGCTTTACGGGTACTTGGGTCTGGCGCAATTGGCCGCCAATCGTCTCGACTACGATCAGGCTTTCGTGCTGCTGCGTGACGCCGAGCGGCTGATGCAGCAGCGGCGAATTCCAGACACGGTCTACCGCGGGGTCCTGCTGCACATCAGCAGCCATTTCTGGTTACAGCAGGGGCGGCCGGAACTGGCGCATGAGGCCCTGACCCGGGTGCTGCGCCATTATCACGGACCCCATGCACGACAGGCGCCGCCGGCCACGCTGGAATTGATCCCCGGCCTTGAATACCTGCTGGTACTGACCGAGGTCCATTTGAAACAGGCGCAAACCCCCGTGCAACAGCTTGAGTCCCGCCTGCAATGGGCCAGTCAGCGGGGGATGTCGGGATTGCAAGCGCAATTGCACCTGGCGCTGGCCGAAGTTGCCTGGCTGACCGGGGATACGCAGATGGCTGGGCTGGCATTGCAGCAAGGATTGGCACTGATCAAGCGCTGTAACCTGCAGCAAACCTTGCGCGATCTTCAGCTACGCCAGCCGCATTTGCCGGGCGTCACCGGGTGTGCCGAGCCGGCTCATTCTCCCCTGCCGATGGCATCACTGAAGAATGGGTTGAGTCAGCGTGAAATAGAAGTTCTCGAGTTAGTTGCGCTGGGTAATTCCAATCAACAAATAGCCGATCAGTTATTTATATCGTTGCATACGGTAAAAACCCATGCGCGGCGAATTAACGGAAAGTTGGGCGTAGAACGTAGAACCCAGGCGGTGGCCAAGGCAAAATTCCTGGGTCTGGTAAATTGATGTGCTTGTAATCGTTTACGAATGCATACAAGTTGTGGGCTGTACTTCGAATGTCGAGCTGTTTATAAGTTTTGCGTCGACCCGGTCATTGGGTATTTCTATTTGAGTGTGTATTGGTCGGCATATCAATTATTGAAAGGAAACAATTATGGATATCGCTTTGCTCGAAAAAGTCAGTCAGAGGCTGGCCAGGATAGTTGAAGATGTGGGTTATACGATCGATGTGGATGATACTTATCTAACTTCCGTGGTTATCAATGATCAGGGCAAGCAGGTCGTGGATTATTCGGAAAGTCTGAGTTGGGCGGTCATGGAAAAAGTTCAGGCGGATGAACTACCGGAATTCAGCGATGACTACGCTGGCGTTTTTGCCGAGCGCTGGACATTCGAGCCGGATTATAGGGTTCCCGGGTTGAGTGTTGAGCAGGTCAGGTTATTCGGCTGCGAAGTGGTCGAGTCCTTTCGCAACAGGTAATGAGTGAGTCAAGGAGGCAGCCGCCGAGCCTGAGTCCAGCGAAAAAACGACGCTGGCGTAATCCCGGCTACAGGGAGACTGCGCTCGCCTCATAGCCCATGCGCCAACTCACGGCCCGCGTCGCCGCCAGCAATCGCTGGGCCGCCGGGCCGTTTTCGTCGGCGTGGAACAATGACGCCGGACCGACGATAGTCATGACCGCCGCCACGTTCCCGACCGCATTCAACACCGGGGCCGACAACGCATCGACCCCCGGCATCAACAAACCATGCACATGGTGCAGGCCGCGGCCGCGAATCTGTGCGCACAACGCTTCATACGCCTGATCACTGGCCAGCGCATGGGCCGCTGCGTTTTGCAGCTCCTGTTCGCGCAGGTCCACGGTTTCGCGCTTTGGCAGGTAGGCGCCAAACACGAGGCCGGTGGATGAACTGAGCAAGGGCAATACCGAGCCCAATTGTGTGACGACCGTGACCGCACGCACCGCCGGTTCGATATGCACCACGGTCGCGCCCTGATTGCCCCACACCGCCAGAAAACAGGTTTCATTCAATTCATCGCGCAGTTCGGCCAAGGGCAGGGCGGCGACCTTCAGCACGTCCATACTGTTGAGTGCGGCCAGCCCCACGCGCAAGGCTTCGCGACCCAGGCCATAGTGGTTGGTCGCGGTGTTCTGTTCGGCAAAACCGCTGGCAATCAACGCCTGCAAATAGCGGTGAACCTTGCTTGCCGGCATCTGTACGTGTTCGGCCAGCCGTGACAAAGACGTCGATGGCGACAACTCGGCCAGTGCCTTGAGGATGTCGGTGCCGACCTCGGCCGAGCGGACTTTCTGTTTGTCGTTGTTGCGCGGCGTTTCCATGGGAGGCGGTCTGATCCGGGACGAGTGGGCGTCTTTATAGCTTGACGGTCATTACCAATCAAATTACGTTATGCGTAATCAAATTACGATAAAAATAACCCGGGCGTGCCGTGACCTCTGCAACAGAGCGAAAGGCCATTGCCTGTTCCCCGTTCAGGAGGCTCCATGAACCTCGATTCAACGGCGCCCGCGCTGGCTTATCAGTCCGGCTTCGGCAACGAATTCAGCAGCGAAGCGTTGCCCGGCGCACTGCCCGTCGGCCAGAACTCCCCGCAGAAAGCGCCCTACGGTCTTTACACCGAACTGTTTTCCGGCACGGCGTTCACCATGGCCCGCAGTGAAGCGCGCCGTACCTGGATGTATCGTATTCAGCCGTCGGCCAATCACCCGGCGTTCGTCAAACTGGAGCGGCAACTGGCGGGCGGCCCGTTGGGTGAAGTCACCCCCAATCGCCTGCGCTGGAACCCGCTGGACATGCCCTCCGAGCCCACTGATTTCATTGACGGCCTGGTGAGCATGGCCGCCAACTCCGGCGCGGATAAACCGGCCGGGATCAGCATTTACAACTACCGCGCCAACCGCTCCATGGAACGCGTGTTCTTCAATGCTGACGGCGAACTGTTGCTGGTGCCTGAACTGGGGCGCCTGCGTATCGCCACCGAGCTGGGCGTACTCGAACTCGAACCGCTGGAGATCGCCGTGCTACCGCGCGGTCTGAAATTCCGCGTCGAATTGCTCGACCCGCAAGCCCGCGGCTACGTTGCCGAGAACCACGGCGCGCCGCTGCGTCTGCCCGACCTGGGGCCGATTGGCAGCAACGGCCTGGCCAATCCGCGGGACTTCCTGACCCCGGTGGCACACTACGAAAACCTCAAGCAACCGACCACGATGGTGCAGAAATTCCTCGGTCAGTTGTGGGGCTGTGAGCTCGATCATTCGCCGCTCAACGTGGTCGCCTGGCACGGCAATAACGTGCCGTATAAATATGACCTGCGCCGCTTCAACACCATTGGCACGGTCAGCTTCGATCATCCTGATCCATCGATTTTCACCGTCCTGACTTCGCCGACCAGCGTTCACGGTCTGGCCAATCTGGACTTCGTGATCTTCCCGCCACGCTGGATGGTGGCCGAGAACACCTTCCGGCCACCGTGGTTCCACCGCAACCTGATGAATGAATTCATGGGCCTGATCAAGGGCGAGTACGACGCCAAGGCCGAAGGCTTCGTGCCCGGCGGAGCGTCGTTGCACAGCTGCATGAGCGCTCACGGTCCGGACGGCGAGACCTGCACGCGGGCGATCAACGCGGAGCTGGCGCCGGCGAAAATCGACAACACCATGGCCTTCATGTTCGAGACCAGCCAGGTGCTGCGTCCGAGCCGTTTCGCCCTCGACTGCCCGCAACTGCAAACCAGTTATGACGCCTGCTGGGCCACGCTGCCCGCCACTTTCGACCCGACCCGGAGATAACCCATGACTCAGACTTCCATTACTCGTAGCTGGGTTGCCTCCGCCAACGGCCATGCCGATTTCCCGCTGCAAAACCTGCCGCTGGGCGTGTTCAGCGTGAAGGGTTCTGCTGCGCGCAGCGGCGTGGCGATTGGCGAGCACATCTTTGATCTGGAGGCGGCGCTGGCGGCCGGCCTGTTCGAGGGCGTTGCTAAAACTGCGGTTGAAGCCACCCGTGGCGGTCAGCTCAACGGGTTTTTCGAACTGGGCCGTGAGGCTCGCGTTGCCCTGCGCGAACGCCTGATCGAGTTGCTGCAGGAAGGCAGCACCCTGCACGGCAAAATCGAAGCCCAAGGTGCAAAACTGCTGCCGCTGGCGGCGAATTGCGAGATGCACCTGCCGGCAAAAATCAACGACTACACCGACTTTTACGTCGGCATCGAGCACGCGCAAAACGTCGGCAAATTGTTCCGCCCGGACAACCCCCTGCTACCGAATTACAAGTATGTGCCAATCGGCTATCACGGTCGCGCGTCGACCATTCGCCCCTCCGGCACCGATGTTCGTCGCCCTAAAGGCCAGACCTTGCCGGCCGGTCAGACCGAGCCAACCTTCGGCCCGTGCGCACGTCTGGATTACGAACTGGAACTGGGCATCTGGATCGGCCAGGGCAACGACATCGGCGACTCGATTGCCATCGGTGACGCGGCTGATCACATCGCTGGTTTCTGTTTGCTCAACGACTGGTCGGCGCGGGATATTCAAGCGTGGGAATACCAGCCACTGGGACCGTTCCTGTCGAAGAGTTTCATCACCAGCATTTCGCCGTGGGTGGTGACTGCCGAAGCGCTGGAACCGTTCCGTCGTGCGCAACCGGCGCGCCCGGAAGGTGATCCACAGCCGCTGCCGTACCTGCTCGATAAACGCGATCAAGCCGCTGGCGCTTTCGACATCGAACTGGAAGTGCTGCTGCTCACCGAAGCCATGCGCGAACAGAACCTGCCGGCCCATCGCCTGACGCTGAGCAACACCCAACACATGTACTGGACCGTGGCGCAAATGGTTGCGCATCACAGCGTCAACGGTTGCCAGTTGCAGGCCGGTGACCTGTTTGGTTCGGGCACCTTGTCAGGGCCGGAAAACACTCAGTTCGGCAGCCTGTTGGAAATCACCGAGGGCGGCAAAAAGCCGATTGAACTGGCCTCCGGCGAGGTGCGGAAATTCCTCGAAGACGGCGACGAAATCATCTTGCGCGCCCGTTGCAGTCGCGACGGATTTGCCTCCATCGGTTTCGGTGAGTGCCGCGGCAAAGTACTGCCGGCGCGTTAAGAGGATCGGGTCATGGAGCTCTATACCTACTACCGTTCGACCTCGTCGTATCGAGTGCGCATCGCGCTGGCGTTGAAGGGCCTGGATTATCAGGCGCTGCCGATCAACTTGATCGCCCCACCGGGCGGCGAGCATCGCCAGCCGCCTTATCTTGCCGTTAATCCGCAAGGCCGGGTGCCGGCCTTGCGCACCGACGAAGGCGAACTGCTGATCCAGTCACCGGCGATCATCGAGTACCTGGAAGAACGTTATCCACAGGCGCCGCTGCTGTCCAAAGACCTCGCCGCCCGCGCGCGTGAGCGGGGTGTCGCGGCTGTGATCGGCTGCGATGTTCATCCGCTGCACAACGTCAGTGTGCTCAATAAGCTTCGGCAGTTGGGGCACGATGAAGCGCAGGTGGTCGAGTGGATCGGGCACTGGATCAGCCAGGGGCTGGCGACGGTCGAGCAGTTGATTGGCAATGAAGGTTTTTGCTTTGGCGCCGAGCCGGGATTGGCGGATGTGTATCTGATCCCGCAGCTGTACGCGGCTGAGCGCTTCAGTGTTTCGCTTGAGGCGTACCCGCGGATTCGTCGGGTGGCAGTGCTGGCGGCGACACATCCGGCGTTTATCAAAGCGCACCCGGCGAATCAGCCAGACACTCCCTGACGATCTGACGCTTATTTGCTGATGAGACTTGAGGTCAAAAGATCGCAGCCTGCGGCAGCTCCTACATTGGATTGGTGTATACCCCGTAGGAGCTGCCGCAGGCTGCGATCTTTTAATGGACGATAGAGTTCGGCGGCAGGTGCCCGAGGCGTTCGGTCAGGCGAATCCTCTGGATCGGGTCGTCGCTGAGCAGCAGCGCATGCTCCAGGTCAAAGCGTTCGGCATTCGGGCAGTCCAGCCGCTGGTAGAGGCTGGCCCGGGCCAGGTAATCGGAGGCGCTGGCGTTGCCCATTTCCAGCACGCGCTCGGCGTCGATCAGCGCGCCGATGTAGTCATCATGGGAAAGGTGCAACTGACGCAGGTTGCGCGACAGTCGCTGGAGCATTTGCACCGGCTCAGCTGTCAGCAAATGCTCGGCACTGAGCTTCATGTTCGGGCCGTACTGGCGATGCAGCAGTTCCCGGCAATCGTTGGGGTACAAGCGACGACCGCCGCAAGGATCCAGCAAGTGATCGGCCCCCGGAACCCGTAACAGAAAATGCCCGGGAAAGTTGACCCCGACCAACGGGATTTCCAGGCCTCTGGCCAGCTCCAGGGCAATCAGACCCAGCGCCAACGGTTGTCCGCGCCGGCGCTCCAGCACTTTGTCGAGCAACGCCACTTGCGGGCGCAAGGGGGTGAAGTCGTCCTGGGCGAAGCCCAGATCATTGAGGCGGCGCAGCATTGGCTGGGCCAGTTCGCTCACTGGCAGCATCGGCAGACCATGACTGACGCGCTGTTGCAGGTCCTTGAAGTTCGCCAGAACCGCCTGCGGATTCACTGCGTTATCGTGCTCGACGGCAATCCACAGCGCGGCTTCGAACAGCGCGGGCGGTGATCGTTGCAGACAGTCAAAGAAGCGTTGGCGCGGCGTCATCAAAATCTCCGGGTCATGCCTCGTTTTAGCCTCGTCTGCGGTGTTCGTCCAGTGCCACGCCAGGTTATGTCCGAAAGCCTGAATGGCAACGGCGCTTATTCCGGTGTGCTTCTGCAAATTTTGGGCGCGAGCCTATACTGGCGACTACAAGAAGTGATTCGGGAGCCCCTACGATGTTCGCTCTCATGCAAAGCACTCGCCTTGAATCGCTGCATCTGAGCGTCGACCCGGTCACCGGGTTGAAGGCGGTCATTGCCATTCATAACAGCCGGCTCGGGCCTGCCCTGGGCGGTTGTCGTTACCTTTCCTACCCCGACGACGAATCTGCGGTCGAGGATGCCATTCGCCTCGCGCAAGGCATGAGTTACAAGGCAGCGCTGGCCGGCCTGGCGCAGGGTGGCGGGGTGGCGGTGATCGTGCGACCGGTCCATGTGGAAAACCGCGCCGCGCTGTTCGAGGCGTTCGGCCGCTGCATCAATCAGCTCGACGGACGTTACATCACCGCCATCGACAGTGGCACTTCGGTAGCGGACATGGATTGCATCGCCCAGCAGACCCAACACGTCACCAGCACCACCTCGGCAGGTGACCCGGCGCCTCACGCGGCAATGGGCGTGTTCGCTGGCATTCGTGCCACGGCCATGGCGCGACTGGGCAGCGACAATCTCGAAGGCCTGCGCGTGGCCATCCAGGGTTTGGGTAATGTGGGGTTTGCCTTGGCCGAACAGCTGCACGCCGCCGGTGCCGAGTTGCTGGTCAGCGACATTGATCACGGTAAGGTGCAACTGGCGATGGAGCAACTCGGTGCTCACCCAATCGCCAACGATGCGCTGCTCAGCACGCCCTGCGATATTCTCGCGCCATGCGGTCTTGGCGGAGTGCTCAACAGCCACAGCGTGGCGCAACTGCGTTGCTCGGCGGTCGCCGGTTCGGCGAATAATCAACTGACGCATCTGGACGTTGCCGATCAACTGGAGCGGCGCGGCATTCTGTATGCACCGGACTACGTGATCAATTCCGGCGGGCTGATCTACGTGTCACTCAAACATCGCGGCGAAGAGCTGACGACCATCACTGCGCACCTGTCGAAGATCAGCTCACGGCTGACCGAAGTCTTTGCCCACGCCCAAGCGGAAAAACGTTCGCCGGCGCGGGTGGCGGACGAGTTGGCGGAGAAGGTGTTGTACCGATAGGCACACCGCATTCCCTTGTAGGAGCGAGCTCGCTCGCGAAAAACCTGAGGCCACCACGGGCAGTCAGGCACCCAGCGTCATCGTTCACGACCATCGCGAGCGAGCTCGCTCCTACACTGACCCGGACATGAAAAAGGCCCTGAGCCATTCGACTCAGGGCCTATTCAATTCGGGCATTTCTTACTTGGGTGCCTTGGCTGCTTTGGCTGGCTTGGTCGGCTCAACCTCTTCAACAATCGTCGCCACCTTTTCTACGATTTCAGCGGGTGCATTGAGCAATTCAGTCAACGCATCCGGCTGGCTCTTGAACGCCTTGGCGAACACATCACGGTTCTTCGCCATGTAGATTCCGGCTTCTTCCACTTGCTGCTCGCTCAGGGACGGAACGGCTTTTTGCAACACTTCAGCCAGCAGTTCGGCCAGTTCGAGCATTTTGTCATGACGGTCAGCTTCGGCTTTATCCATGAACAAACGCTCCAGATCTCGGCTGCTGCGGTATACCACTTCGACGGCCATTCACCACCTCACATGCCTTCACGATAGTTGTCTGTTTCGACCACTGTATTTATATACAGCGAAAAGGATAAGCGAATCCCTGCGCTTTGGGTAGTGGCTTTTCAATGTAGACCGAAATCGGGGTATGTCAGGTTGATTGTGTTGCGCCTTTCGCGGGCAAGCCCGCTCCCACAAGGATCACCGCTGAACCCTGTGGGAGCGGGCTTGCCCGCGATGGCGTCCGTCCAACCACCGCCAACGTGTCTCATATCACGCAGCCATCATCTCACCCAACAGTATCTGGCCTTTTTTCTGCATGCAGATCAACCGTCACGTCCAACCCGCATCATCCGCTCGAACCGGGCTAAGGAAGAATCATCGTGAAAATCAACTGGGCCGAGAACCTGCGGCAGAATGTGCACCAACTCGCCGAGTCCCTGGGCAATCTGTTCGTCGAGACCTTCCACTACCTGGCGCTGTTCGCCATCGGTGCGGTGACCGCCTGGGCGGCGGTAATGGAATTTTTGGGAATGCTGGAGCAGGGGCATATCAAGATCGATGACATCTTGCTGCTGTTCATCTATCTCGAACTGGGGGCGATGGTCGGGATTTATTTCAAGACCAACCACATGCCGGTGCGTTTCCTGATCTATGTGGCAATCACGGCGCTGACGCGACTGCTGATCTCCAACGTCTCGCACCACAATCCGCCTGATCTGGGCATCATTTACCTGTGCGGCGGCATTCTGCTGCTGGCGTTTGCGATTCTGGTGGTGCGTTACGCTTCATCGCAATTCCCTTCGGTGAAGATCGAACACCCGCAACGCAAGGTCGGTGCGGGTTCCGGTGAGCATCCCGAGGTGGAGAAGGGCGAAATCTAAAGCCGCATGGCCAGCCGCGGCTGATCTTTGACGGACGGCGGCGGCAGGTTGCAGTTGTCGCCGTCGGTCATGGCTTCAAGGATAGACATGGCGCTGTGGCCCTGCTCGATGGCAATGCCGAACTGGATGCTTTGCACCAGGCGTTTGAGGCGCTTGGGGTCATTGCGTTGTTCGGCGCTGATCATCCGCTTGGCCACGACGTGGCCGCTGTTGGACAGGGTCAGCATGATGCTGCCGTCCAGACCCTGAATGCTCAGGTTGATCTGATAGTCCGGTGCGAAGGCATCGGTAATGAGCTGAAAGGGGTTGTCCATGTTGCGTCACCGCCTGATTGAACGTGCAGTTGTTGACCGGCCATGATCGGGTTGGTTCGCAACTCCAGACCATCGGCATTCCACAGCCATATACCGTCATCGCTTTGTAGGAGCTGCCGAAGGCTCGGGCCGCGTTCGGCAGCTCCTACACGGATGTAGCAAGGGGCATGCCGGAAAGATTGTCGAACAATCATCGGCCCCTGTAGGAGCGAGCTTGCTCGCGATGGACGCCAACGTTAACCCGTGTTTACCGGGTAAACGCGGCGCTCTCTGGTTCATCGCGAGCGAGCTCGCTCCTGCAGGGGGCATCTGCCCGTTTCAGGGCATGAACGAGTAAATGATCGCTGACAGTGCAATCAGACCGATCAGCACCACGAACACGTTCGACGCCTGACCCGAATACTGGCGCAGGGCTGGCACGCGGCGGATGGCGTACATCGGCATCAGGAACAGCAGGCAGGCGATGATCGGTCCACCGAGGGTTTCAATCATGCCGAGAATGCTCGGATTGAACGTTGCCACGGCCCAGCAGCTGAGGATCATGAACAGCGCCGTCACGCGGTTCAGCCAGCTGGCGGACATCACCCGGCCACGGCCGCGCAGGCTTTTCACGATCAACCCCTGAAACCCTTCACTGGCACCAATGTAATGGCCGAGGAAGGATTTGGTGATGGCCACCAGCGCAATCAACGGCGCGGCGTAAGCGATCACCGGGGTCTGGAAGTGGTTGGCCAGATACGACAGGATCGAGATGTTCTGCGCCTTTGCCGCCGCTAAATCAGCGGGCGACAGGGCCAGCACGCAGCTGAAGCAGAAGAACATCACCGTCACCACCATCATCCCGTGGGCGATGGCGAGGATGCCGCTGCTCTTGCGCTCGGCCTGTTCGCCGTAACGCTGTTTCTGATCGACGGCGAACGCGGAGATGATCGGCGAATGGTTGAACGAGAACACCATCACCGGGATCGCCAGCCACAGGGTTTTGAAGAACAACGGCATCGGCATGCCTTCGCTGGCGGTGGCGAAAAACGCGCCGTTCCAGTTTGGAATCAGGCTCAGGCCGAGCAGCAGCAGGGCTGCGACGAACGGGTAAACCAGCACGCTCATGCATTTGACGATGACGCCCTGGCCGCAACGGACGATCGCCATCAACCCGAGGATCAGCCCCAGCGACAGAATCGCCCGAGGCGGCGGGGCGATGTGCAACTGATGTTCCATGAAACTGCTCAGGGTGTTGGTCAGCGCCACGCTGTACACCAGCAGAATCGGGAAGATGGCGAAGAAGTACAGCAAGGTGATCAGCTTGCCGGCACCGACGCCGAAGTGTTCTTCCACCACTTCGGTGATGTCCCCGGAACGCCCCGACAGCACGAAGCGGGTCAGGCCCCGGTGCGCGAAAAACGTCATCGGGAACGCCAGCACCGCGAGGATCAACAGCGGCCAGAAACCGCCCACACCGGCATTGATCGGCAGAAACAGCGTGCCTGCGCCAATGGCCGTGCCATAGAGGCCAAGCATCCAGGTGGTGTCGTGTTTGCTCCAGCCCTTGTGGGCAATTTCTTTATTGCGTGTCAGGTCTACAGCGGGATTGTCGGCAGCGGGTGTACGTACATCGGTCATCGTTTTTGGCCTCGTTATTATTCTTGCTCGGGCTCACGGTTACGGGCGGTAAGGGAATGCTCCTCAGCACTCCACCCAGCTGACAGCCAAACCGCCCCGTGAAGTCTCTTTGTATTTGTCATGCATGTCGGCGCCGGTGTCGCGCATGGTGCGGATCACCCGGTCCAGGGAAATGAAGTGTTTACCGTCGCCGCGCAGGGCCATTTGTGTGGCGTTGATGGCCTTCACGGCGGCAATTGCATTGCGCTCGATACACGGCACTTGCACCAGCCCGCCAACCGGATCGCAGGTCAGGCCGAGGTTATGTTCCAGGCCGATTTCGGCGGCGTTTTCCAGTTGCTCGGGCGTGGCTCCGAGCACGTCGGCCAGACCGGCAGCCGCCATCGCGCAGGCCGAACCGACTTCGCCCTGGCAGCCGACTTCGGCGCCGGAGATCGAGGCGTTTTTCTTGCAGAGAATGCCGACCGCCGCCGCGCCCAAAAAGAACGCGACGACGTCATCGTCCGACGCGTCCGGGTTGAATTTCATGTAGTAGTGCAGGACGGCCGGGATGATCCCTGCCGCGCCGTTGGTGGGCGCTGTGACCATGCGCCCGCCCGCCGCGTTTTCTTCGTTGACGGCGAGGGCGAACAGGTTGACCCATTCCATCGCCGACAGGGTCGAGGTGATGACGTTCGGCTTACCGATTTCCAACAGGGCACGGTGCAATTTCGCTGCGCGACGTGGAACATTCAGACCGCCGGGCAGGATCCCTTCGTGGCGCATGCCCTGCTCGACACACTCGCGCATCACCGACCAGATGTGCAGCAAACCCTGACGGATTTCGGCTTCGCTGCGCCAGGCCCGTTCGTTGGCCATCATCAACTCGGACACACGCAGGCCATGCTGGTTGCAGAGCTTGAGCAGTTCGGCGGCGCTGGAGAAATCGTAGGGCAGCACCACGTCACTGGTCGGCGCGATGCCTGACTCGGCTTCGGCCGCTTCGATGATGAAACCACCGCCAACCGAGTAGTACGTTTGCTCCGCCAGCTCTCCGGTTTCACCGAAGGCTGTCAGAGACATCGCATTGGGGTGGTAGGGCAGGCTCTCATCCAGCAGCAGGAGATCGCGTTGCCAGTTGAAACCGATAGTGGTTTTTCCGGCGAGGTGCAGTTCGCCGGTCTCGAGCAAGGTGTTGATGCGGCTGTCGATGCTCGTCGGATCGATCGTGTCCGGCCATTCGCCCATCAAGCCCATGACACAGGCGCGGTCGGTGGCGTGGCCGACGCCGGTGGCGGAAAGAGAGCCGTAAAGACGGATCTCTACCCGACGCACGGCGTCCAGCAAATTCTGCTGCATCAGTGCCTGGGCAAAGGTCGCGGCGGCGCGCATCGGGCCGACGGTGTGGGAGCTGGACGGGCCGATGCCAACTTTGAAAAGATCGAAAACACTGATAGCCATGCTAAAGCCTATACAAGCAATGGGAGAGAAATCGCTGCCATTTTTGTAGGACAAGCGCAATGTCGGCGATACTGCCTACCTCGGTCCTACGTGACCAACGAAACTTCCTAAGACAGCCTTTAGCAGGACTAAACAATGAGTCGCCAATTGCACGCCCAGACTTATGTCTGGCTGCACGTGTTCTCCTGTGCCGCGCGGCACCTGTCGTTTACCCGTTGTGCCGAAGAGCTGCACATCACGCCGGGTGCAGTCAGTCAGCAAATTCGCCAACTCGAAGAGCGCCTGGGTTTTCGACTGTTCCACCGGCGTGCCCGGGGTGTGGAATTGAGCGCAGAAGGCCAGCGCCTGGCCATTACGGTCAACGAGGCTTACGGCAGCATTGACGCAGAATTGCGACGACTGGACGCGGGCATGATCAGCGGAATCCTGCGCCTGCGCTCTATTCCGTCGTTCCTGAGCAAATGGCTGACCCCGCGTCTGCCGCGTTTGCAGCAGCGCTTTCCGGACATTCAATTGCGCTTGGTGGCGGAAGACAGCAGCGTGGCGTTGCACGAGGGTGACTTCGACCTGGCCATCGACCTGAATGACGGCAGCTACCCTGGCCTTTTATCCACCACCTTGCTCGATGAGCAGATTTTCCCGGTGTGTGCGCCGAGCCTGTTGCGCGGGCGGCCGCCACTGCACGGACCGGCCGACCTGTCGCATTTTCCCTTGCTGCACGACATCACCGCCTGGCGCGGCAGCTATGAATACGCGGAATGGGAGTTCTATCTCAACGCCATCGGTTTTGAAGGCGCCGACGTGCGGCGCGGGCATACGTTCAATCGCAACCACCTGACCATAGAGGCGGCGATTGCCGGCATGGGCGTGGCGATTGCGCGGCGAACGCTATTGAACGATGAACTCGAGCGGGGCACGTTGATTGTGCCGTTCGGGCTGGCGGTGCCGAATCACAAACGTTACGTGCTGCTGTATGCGCCGGGTGCGCTGAGCCATCCGGGTGTGCGTGCGGTGCATGACTGGCTGGTAGAAGAGGCGGGAATTTTCCGCAGCCTGCATCCGCTGGCGCAGCGGCAGATGTGAGCAATTATGACAAACAAGCGAGGCGACCCAACTCCCGACCTTAACAGCGCTTTTGCTCCTTGTCCGGCTTTTTTTGCCTACGAAAATTTATCTTTTTCCAGGGGTTGAAATGTTCGGCGCGCAGACCGATTGTGTAAGTAAGAGGTCACGGTGATGACGCCCAAGGGCCAGCCGAAGGGCCTCTCGCGAGCTAGCTGAAATAAGGGATGAACTATGCAAATCCAAGTCAACAGTGATAACCATATTCAAAGCAGCATCCGACTGGAGGAGTGGGTACGTACTACCATTGAGAGCACGCTCGAACGTTATGAAGAGGACCTGACACGCGTCGAGGTTCACCTGCGGGACGAGAATGGCGACAAGCCCGGTCCCCACGATTTGCGCTGCCAGCTGGAAGCGCGGCCAAAAGGCCATCAACCGATTTCTGTCACCCATAAAGCCGACACCCTGGAGCAAGCGATCGACGGTGCGGCGGAAAAACTCGAACATGCGCTGGAGCATCTGTTCGGTAAGCTGCGGGGCAAACCACGTGCCGCCGTGGTGCCGTTCGAACGAGTAGCAGCCGACGCGCTGCTGGAAGACGAGTTTCTCGAGAACGAACAGGCTGCACAAAACGGCTGACGTCTGAATCAATATTTACCTTTCCACCACTGAAACGGGCCTGCTTATGCAGGCCCGTTCTTGTTTCAAGGATGGGTAAAAATGAATTCCTGTGGCGAGGGGATTTATCCCCGTTCGGATGCGAAGCAGTCGTATCATCCACGCGGTGTATCTGATGTTTTATGGTTGCAGTCTCGGGGCCGCTTCGCAGCCCAACGGGGATAAATCCCCTCGCCACAATGAAATCCTGCCCCCGAGAGATCCTCAGTCATCCAATGGCGCTTATCGATCTCTTTGCGTATGAGAATATTTATCATTAATATTGCGACCTTGTTGGCGCCGTGACTTTCACGCTGCCTTACCCGTTTCAAGGTCGAACCATGAAAGCACTCCCCCATTCCTATCGATTGGCCGTCACCTCCCGGGTGCTGGCGGCGGTGCTTGGCGGCTATATTCTCGCGGCGCTGGCCAGCGTCAGCCTGAGTCTGTGGGTGCCGATGGCCCGTGCCGATGCCGTGGTCACCGGGATGATGACCTCGTTTCTGGCCTACCTCGGCGCAGTGATCTGGTGCTTTGCCTGCCGTAGCGCGTGGCGGGCCTGGCTCGGGTTAATGGTGCCTGGCCTGGTGCTGGCGGCGGTGTCGGGGCTGGCGGTTTGGGCGGCTCGCTTATGAAAGAGGGCTTTCGGCAGGCGATGGCCTGGCTGCACACCTGGGCCGGGCTGATCTTCGGCTGGTTGCTGTTCGCGATTTTCCTGACCGGCACGCTCGCCTATTTCAAGGATGAGATCAGTCACTGGATGCAGCCGGAAATTCCTGCGCGTTCTGTAACCTCCGAGGCCAGCCTGGCCCAGGCGCAAAACTACCTTCAGCAACACGCCGCCGGCGCGTCGCGCTGGCTCATCGACTTGCCGGATGCCCGCGAACCCGGCTTGTCGGTTCGCTGGCAGCAAACCCCGGCCACGCGCGGCCAGCGTGGCCAGTTCACGGAAAAACTGCTCGACCCGCAAACTGGCGCCGAAGTGCAGGGCCGGGAAACCATGGGTGGCGAATTCTTCTACCGCTTCCATTTTCAGTTGCAGATGCCGCACCCGTGGGGCCGCTGGCTGTCGACCATCGCCGCCATGGTGATGTTTGTTGCGCTGATCAGCGGAATCATCACCCACAAGAAAATCTTCAAGGACTTCTTCACTTTCCGTCCGCGCAAGGGCCAGCGTTCCTGGCTCGACGGGCATAACGCGGTGGGCGTGCTGGTGCTGCCGTTTCACCTGATGATCACCTACAGCAGCCTGGTGATTTTCATGTCGATGGTGATGCCGGCGAGCATTCTCGCTTCGTACAACGGCAATGTCCGGGCGTTTTACGATGAGGTATTTCCGGCTTCCACTGCGCCTGAACTGGCGGGTAAAGCGGCGCACTTGGCGCCGCTCGCACCCTTGCTGGAAAAGGCTCGCGAACAGTGGTCGGGCGGGCGGGTCGGGCGCCTCACGGTGAACAACCCGGGTGATGCGAATGCTTCGGTGGTGCTGGTGCGCGACGGCGCCGATCGTGTGGTCCATGACTTCGGCAGCGCCGTGACTTTCAATGGCGTGACCGGCCAGTTGCTCGGCACGACCCCGGAGCAATCGCTGCCGAGGGCGATTGCCGGCAGTTTCTACGGCTTGCACATGGGCCATTTCGCTGGCCCGGTGTTGCGTTGGTTGTATTTTATTTGCGGGTTGGCCGGCACGGCGATGATCGGCACCGGTCTGGTGATCTGGCTGGGCAAGCGCCAGCTCAAACACGTCAAAAGCGCGGTGATGCCGTTCGAGTTGCGGCTGGTGCAAGTGCTGAACATTGCCAGCATGTCCGGGCTGATGGTCGCGGTGGCGGCGTTTTTCTGGGCCAATCGATTGTTGCCGATGGGCATCGCCGGGCGCGCGGATTGGGAGGTGAACTGCTTCTTTATCGTTTGGGGGCTGAGTGCGCTGCACGCCATGCTCCGCCGTGGCCGGGCGGCATGGGTTGAACAGTTGCTGCTGGCGGCGTTGCTGTTTGCCGCGGTGCCGCTGTTGAACGCGTTGACCACGCCGTATCACTTGGGCGTGACGCTGGCGCAGGGCGATTGGGCGATGGCCGGCTTCGACATGACATGCCTGGGCAGCGGGGTGTTTTTCGCCTGGGCCGCATGGAAGATGCAACGTGCGGGACAGGCTGAAATCATGGGTCGCCGACCTGTGCAACCGATCAACCTTGAGCAAGGGGCTAACTGAATGTTGCTGGCCTTGTTGCTCTGTTACGCAGGTTTCACCGCGCTGTGCTTATCGATGGAGCGGCATCACGCCGAGCTGTTGCGCCGCAAGCCAACGGCGCATCATCGCCAACTCCTGAAGCTCGCTGGCGGGTTGCTGCTGGTATTGTCACTGTGGGCGGCGGTGTCTGCGACCGGTTGGGGACTCGGGTTGGTCGAGTGGTTTGCGGTGTTGATGCTCAGTGCGTTGCTGCTGGTGTTGTTGATGCCCTATCGCCCGCGCCTGGCCTTGTCACTGGCGGCTGTGAGCCTGCTCATCAGCCCCGTCGCCGCGTTTGCGCTGTACTGAACCGATGATCGCCCGCCCTCCGGACTCCCGGGACGACGAACCTCGCGGCGCCCGCGCGCATTTCCTCCAGGTGTTCTTGTCCCAGCGCTCGCAAATGGAAGCGCTGGTCAACCGTCGCGTGGGATGTCGGGCGACGGCGGCGGACCTGGTGCAGGATTTGTTTCTACGCTTCTGGCGCCGACCGCTGGTGCAGGTCGAAGAGCTCAGCACCTACCTGTTGCGCTGCGCCGGCAACATCGCCATTGATCATCTGCGCAGCGAAGGCACGCGGGTGCGGGTCAACGAAGGTTGGCAACCGGATCAACCGGACAGTCACGGCAGCGAACCGCAAGCTGCGCTGGAGGCCGGCAACGATTTGCGTCACGTCGAAGCGGCGTTGCGCGCATTGCCCGAGCGCACGCGGCAGATCTTTCTGCTCAATCGCATCCATGGGCGCAAGTACGCCGAGATCGCCAAGGCGATGGGGTTGTCCCAAAGCGCTGTGGAAAAACATATGATGCGCGCCCTCGAGGCCTGCAAGGCCAGCCTGCGGGACCCCGAACCGCGCACGCCAGGGAAAGCACCGTGAAGCCCATCGAACCTGTCACACCGACGCCCGCCCAGGAACAGGACGCGTTCGCCTGGCTGAGCCTGTTGCACGATCAGCCGAGCAGCGGCGACCAGGCCACGTTCAGCCAGTGGCTGCAAGCCGACCCCGCGCATGCCGAGGCGTATGCCCAGGCGCAAGTGGTGTGGGAGTTGAGTGAAGCACCGGCGCGCACGCTGGCCAGCGAAGACGCGTTGGCCTTGCAGGGTTATTTGAATGCCATGAATCTCTCGCGCCGCGGCAGCGTTCGGCGTTGGTCCGGTGCGCTGGCGATGGCGGCGTGTCTGGTGTTGATGATCAGCCTGGGATCAGGCTGGCAGCCGTTGCGCTGGGTCGATGACCTGGGTGCTGATTATGTGTCGGCGCCGGGGGAAATCCGCACCGTCACGCTGGCCGATCAAACTCAAGTCACCCTGGACGCCGACAGCGCCATCGCCGTGGATTTCAGGGGCGGCGAGCGGCACGTTGAACTGCGGCGCGGCGCCGGTTTTTTCAGCGTGACGCACACGGGCGAAACGTTTGTGGTCGACGCCGAAAAGGGTCAGACGCGCGTGCTGGGTACGCAGTTTGAAGTGCGTCTGCAACCTCGCGGGGCGCAGGTTACGGTGTTGTCCGGTCGAGTCGGCGTGACGGCAGGCAAGCACGCCGAACAGCAGATTCTGAGTGCCGGCCAGCAAGTGGCGTACGCCGAAGGAGCTGCGGAAAAACTGCACGCCGTGGACAGTGAGGCGCAGCTGGCGTGGCGTCAGGGCTGGCTCAATTACTACAAAGCGACCCTGGCCGATGTGGTGCAGGATTTGCGGCGCTATTACCCGGGACGGATTGTGCTGCTCGATGATGAACTGGCGGCGCGGCGGGTCAGTGGCAGTTTTCCGGGCAAGGATCCGCAGGCGGTGTTGAATTCGTTGCAGGGGGTGATGGGGTTTGAGCAGCACACCGTGGGGCGGCTGATTATTTTGCGTTGAGGCAAGATCAAAAGATCGCAGCCTTCGGCAGCTCCTACATGCGTTCCCCCCGTAGGAGCTGCCGAAGGCTGCGATCCTTTGATCTTTTCAACTATTTTCAAAATTCTGGTGAGGTAAACCCGACCCCCATCCGTGTAGTGACTGAAACTGCGAGTCATTCGCATCCGTAGCGGTTCTACACAGGTCATGAGCAATGAAGTCCAGGGCAAAATCGGGTTCGGTCAAACAGTGGTTGGGTGCCTCGGCGCTGAGTATGTCGGCGATGACGTTGCAGCCGTTTTGCGTGGCATCGGCCGCTGGAGCAGGCACGGCGCAGCAGCCTGCGCCGTTCAGCTTCAACATCGCCGCCAAACCGCTGCCCCAGGCCTTGAGCGACTTCAGCCGGATCACCGGCCTCAGCGTGGTCTACACCGATGAAGCGCCCTACGGCATTCAGGCGCCAGCGCTCAACGGGCAGATGAGCGCCGAACAGGCGATCCAGCGTCTGCTCGGCGGCTCCGGTTTCACCTTTCGCCGTACCGATGCGCGCACCCTGGCGCTGGAGCCGCTGCCCACCGAAGGCACCTTGAACCTGGACGCCACCACCATCACTTCGGTGATGGATCAAACCCTGAGTTATCAGCCACCGCCCACCAGTTCGGTGATGCGCTCATCGGCGTTGCTCCAGGAAATCCCGCAGACCGTCAACGTCATTGCGGCCCAGGTCATTCGCGACCAGGCGCCGCGCAATCTCGACGATGCGCTGGCCAACGTCAGCGGCATTACCCAGGGCAACACGCTGGGCAGCACCCAGGATTCGGTGATGACCCGCGGCTTCGGGGACAACCGCAACGGCTCGATCATGCGCGACGGCATGCCGGTGATACAGGGCCGGGGCCTCAACGCCACGGTGGAGCGGGTCGAAGTGCTCAAGGGGCCGGCCTCTTTGCTCTACGGCATCCAGGACCCGGGCGGCGTGGTCAACATGGTCAGCAAGAAACCCGAACTGGCGCAATACAACGCCTTGACCCTGCGCGGCTCGACTTACGGTGACGGCAAAAACGGCAGCGGTGGCGGCCTCGACAGCACTGGCGCCCTCGGTGATTCCGGGCTGGCCTATCGCATGGTGCTGGACCACGAAGACGAAGACTACTGGCGTAATTTCGGCACGCACCGCGAGACGCTGGTGGCGCCGTCGCTGGCCTGGTTCGGCGAAAGCACGACGCTGTTGTTCGCTTACGAACACCGTGAATTCCTGACCCCGTTTGACCGCGGCACGCTGATCGATCCGCGTGACAACCATCCGCTGGACATCTCCCGCGAGCGTCGCCTCGACGAGCCGTTCAACAACATGGAGGGGCGCTCGGACCTGTATCACTTCGAGGCTGACCACGAACTCAACGACAACTGGAAAGCCCACTTCGGCTACAGCTGGAACCGTGAAACCTACGACGCCAGCCAGGTGCGCGTGACGGCCATCGACACGTCGAAGGGCACCCTGACCCGCAGCATGGACGGCACGCAAAACGCGATCAGCACCGACCGTTTCACCACGGCCAGCCTCGAAGGCAAGGTCAATGTGCTGGGCCTGCAGCATGACTTGGTGTTTGGCGTCGATGATGAGTACCGCAAGATCTACCGGGCAGACCTGTTCCGCCAGAAAAGCCTGACCACCTTCAGCTATCTCAACCCGGTCTACGGTCGCGAAGTCGCTGGCACCACGGTCAGCCCGGCCGACAGTGCGCAGACCGATATCCTGCGCAGTGATTCGCTGTTTCTGCAGGACTCGATCCACCTCACCGACCAGTGGATTCTGGTGGCCGGCGCACGTTTCCAGGAGTACGACCAGTACGCCGGCAAAGGCGTGCCGTTCAAGGCCAATACCGACAGCAATGGCCAGAAGTGGGTACCGCGTGCCGGCCTGGTCTACAAGTACACCGACGCGCTGTCGTTCTACGGCAGCTACACCGAATCGTTCAAGCCCAACTCGACCATTGCGCCGCTCAGCGGCAGCAGCACCGTGCTCGACGGCAGCATTGCGCCGGAAGAAGCCAAATCCTGGGAAGTCGGGGCCAAGCTGGATATTCCAGGGCGAGTAACCGGCAACGTCGCGCTGTTCGATATCAAGAAGCGCAACGTGCTGGTGGCCAACTCCGAAGGACCGGTGACGCTCTACAGCGCTGCCGGCGAAGTACGTTCCCGGGGCCTGGAACTGGATGTGAGCGGTCAGCTCAGTGATCGCTGGAGCCTGATCGGCAGCTATGCCTACACCGATGCCGAAGTGACCGAGGACCCGACTTATAAAGGTAAAAAACTGCAGAACGTGGCGAAGAACAGCGGCTCGCTGTCGGCGGTCTACGACTTTGGCACTGTCGTCGGTGGCGATCAGCTGCGGGTTGGCGCGGGGGCGCGGTATGTGGGTGAGCGGGCGGGGAACGCGGTGAATGATTTCGACCTGCCGAGCTATACCGTGGCCGATGCGTTTGCCACCTACGACACCAGGGTTGAAGGGCAAAAGGTCAAGTTTCAGCTCAACGTGAAGAACCTGTTTGATCGAACGTACTACACGTCGGCGGCGAGCCGGTTCTTTGTGTCGATGGGGGATTCGCGGCAGATCTCATTGTCCAGCACCCTGGAGTTCTGACATCGTTCATCGCTGGCAAGCCAGCTCCCACAGGGTTTGTGTCGTTAGCGGAATATGCAATCGACACAAAAACCTGTGGGAGCTGGCTTGCCAGCGATGGCGTCCTCCGAGTCAGCGCAAAAACGCCTGCCGATACTCCCCGGGCGTTCCACCCAAAGCCTGCCGAAACCTGTTGGTAAAATGACTCGCACTGGCAAATCCGCACGCCAGCGCAATCTCCCCCAACGGCTGCGACGTCGACCGCAACAACTCCCGCGCCCGGCTCAGTCGCCGCGCCAATACATACTGATGCGGCGGCAAGCCGAAACTCTCTCTGAACATCCGCGCAAAGTGATACTCCGACAGCGCGCACAACCCCGCCAATTGCCCGAGACTAATGGGCTCGGCCAACTGACTGTCGATGAATTCCACTAACTGCCGTCGCTGATGCGCTGCCAATCCACCCTTGAGTCGCAAGCCTTCGCGCATCCCGACCTGGCTGAGTAACGCATGGCTGAGCATTTCATGAGCCAGGCTGCTGGTGAGCACGCGTTCGCCGGGCTCTTCCCAATTGAGGGTGAGCATCTGGCGAAAGCGCCGGGCTTGCTGTGGGTCGTCGAGAAAAGTCGCTTCGCGCAATTGCAGTTCCCGCGGCTCGCGGTCCAGCAAGGTGACGCAGCCGAGGGCGAACTGTTCAGGGCTGAAATAAAGATGGGCGAGGCGGATATCGCCGTTGATCACCCAGCCTGACTGATGGTCGGCGGGCAGGACGCACAGCTTGTCCGGGCCGCCCTTGGTGCCGGGCTGGTCGCGGCGAAAGGTGCCGGTGCCGCCGGCGATGTAGCACGACAGCGTGTGATGGCTCGGCGCTTCATAGTCCTGGGCATCGTGATGATTGCTCCACAAGGCTGCAGCCATGCCGTCACCGAGCTCGGCGCTGTGCTCCAGGCGAGCATTGGGCGAGCGGTTGAGGGCTTGAAAGACTTGCAGTGATTCCAGTGCGGGCATGATCGTTTCTCCAACGCCTTGCATCCTACTCCGTAGACATTGACCTGCCAGCCTCTGCGCCGACAAAAGCGCAAGTTTATGCAAGTGAAAAACAATTCGGCGCAGGACACTGAGCTCCTATTCAGGAGTCTTTGCCATGAACCTTTCCTTGTACTTGCTCACCGTGCTGATCTGGGGCACCACCTGGATTGCCTTGAAATGGCAATTGGGGGTGGTGGCGATTCCGGTATCGATTGTCTATCGCTTCGGCCTCGCTGCGCTGGTGCTGTTCGTGATGCTGTTGCTCAGCCGCAAGCTGCAAGTGATGAATCGGCGTGGGCATCTGATTTGCCTGGCCCAGGGCGTGTGCCTGTTTTGCATCAACTTCATGTGCTTCCTGACGGCCAGTCAGTGGATTCCCAGCGGCCTGGTCGCGGTGGTGTTTTCCACCGCCACCCTGTGGAACGCCTTGAATGCGCGGGTGTTCTTCGGCCAGAAAATTGCTCGCAACGTTTTGGCGGGCGGGGCGCTGGGCTTGCTAGGGTTAGGCCTGCTGTTCTGGCCTGAGCTGGCCGGCCATACCGCCAGCCCGCAAACCTTGCTCGGCCTGGGTCTGGCGCTACTCGGCACGCTGTGTTTTTCCGCCGGCAATATGCTGTCGAGCCTGCAACAGAAGGCCGGTCTCAGACCGCTGACGACCAACGCCTGGGGCATGGCCTACGGCGCGGCGATGCTGACGGTGTGGTGCCTGGTCAAAGGTATCCCGTTCGACATGGAATGGAATGCGCGTTACATCGGCTCGCTGCTGTATCTGGTCATTCCGGGCTCGGTGATCGGCTTCACCGCCTACCTGACGCTGGTCGGGCGTATGGGCCCCGAGCGCGCCGCCTATTGCACCGTGCTGTTTCCGGTGGTGGCGCTCAATGTGTCGGCATTTGCCGAGGGTTACCAATGGACCACGCCGGCGCTGGTCGGGCTGGTGCTGGTGATGCTGGGCAACGTGCTGGTATTTCGTAAACCCAAGGCGCCGACGGTACATGGCAACGGAAAGCTGGCTTGAAGGATTTTTCGGATCGGTGCGTGAGCAACTAGCGCTCGATCCGGATGACCACATAAATCAATAGCGGCATCATGAAGTCGACAATATGCCGAGCCCAATCCTTATAGTTCCATTGAGGCGATTCGTCCATGTTGAACCATTCGGTTCCAATAACCTGGAAGCCCACGTAATAAATAAAAATGGCAATCATCAATCCAATGACTGCAAATTTTTTTGACTCGTGAAATTGTTTTGCGGGAGTGTTTATATTTTTATAAAGATAGTAGGTGCCTATCAAGCAAAAAACAGTGAACAGCACTTCAAGCGTAATGATTAGCCAATAGACCCTGTGGTGAGCGATGGCTGAGGTGAGCGCACGATCTCGGTATCTTGAGCCTTCGCGGGTGGTGTCCATACTCAGGACGTGAGCGATGTATTCATAGTTTGTTGAGTAGTCAGTGAAGTTGCTGTACAGCATCAGTACTCCAAAAAAGCTCGTGAACAGCATGAGCGTTGCTTTGCTGAATCGGACAGTTTTATCGGTTGTAAGATGGCTCAATTTAAAGTTCTCCAAATCGGATTCCCGACAATGTCGGGTAAGTAAGGAGAGTTTATAAGTTGGTTTGTCTGTTGCGTGTTTGACTGAGTTGCAAAGTGTGTATCAGTAGTATTGGCGGGTCTAAGAAAATATCGAATGCCGGGAGGCGGGACAGACGTTTTGTACGCCTGCCCCTCTCAATCAGCCTTTCCAGACCTGCGGGTTTACCAGATCCTGCGGTCGCTCGCCCAGTAAGGCACTGCGCAGGTTGGCCAGGGCGCGGTTGGCCATCGCTTCACGGGTTTCGTGGGTCGCCGAGCCGATGTGCGGCAAGGTCACTGCGTTTTTCAGTTGGAACAGCGGCGATTCGGCCAACGGTTCTTTCTCGTAGACATCCAGTCCGGCGCCACGGATCTGGTTGTTTTGCAGGGCTTCAATCAGCGCCGGCTCGTCCACAACCGGGCCGCGGGAGATGTTGACCAGAATCGCGCCCGGCTTCATCAGCGCCAGTTCGCGACGGCTGATCAGGTGTTTGGTCTTTTCGCTGAGCGGCACGACCAGGCAGACGAAATCGGCCTCGGCCAGCAACTCGTCGAGGCTGCGCAACTGCGCGCCGAGCTCTTGCTCCAGCCCGGTCTTGCGGCTGTTGCCACTGTAGATAATCGGCATGTTGAACCCGAGCCGACCCCGACGGGCGATGGCCGCGCCGATGTTACCCATGCCGACGATGCCCAGCGTCTTGCCGTAGACATCGGTGCCGAACAGCGGCGCGCCAACGGTGGCTTGCCATTGGCCGGCCTTGGTCCAGGCGTCCAGCTCGGCGACGCGCCGGGCGCTGCTCATGAGCAAGGAAAATGCCAGGTCGGCGGTGCTTTCGGTGAGGACATCCGGGGTGTTGGTCAGCATGATCCCGCGTTCGTTGAAGTAGCCGACGTCGTAGTTGTCGTAGCCGACTGAAACGCTGGACACCACTTGCAGATTGCTGGCGTTCTCCAGTTGCGCCCGTCCGAGTTTGCGCCCAACGCCGATCAAGCCATGGGCGTGGGGCAGGGCTTCGTTGAACTGGGCGTTGATGTCGCCGTTTTTCGGGTTCGGCACGATGACGTCGAAATCCTGCTTGAGGCGTTCGATCATCTCGGGCGTGATGCGGCTGAAGGCGAGGACGGTCTTTTTCATCGGAGTAGGGCTCGTCGGGCGTGGAGAATGCCAAGCACGCTAACATTCTTCCCGGGTTTTGTGCGAGTGCCCGGGCAAACGCTAAACCTGTGGGAGCGAGCTTGCTCGCGATAGCGGATTAACATTCAACATTGATGTCGGATGACACACCGCTATCGCGAGCAAGCTCGCTCCCACAGGGATCAACGGTGTGGCAGGTACGCCGGCACGTCGATGCTCTTCGCGTCAGTTTGCCAAGCGTGCCCCACCCAGGCTGCCGCTCAGTTCATACGCCGCCAGTTCCGCCTGATGCGCCGCCAGAATCTCCGGCAACGATCCGCGCAGGTACTCGACCCAGGTTTTGATCTTCGCATCCAGGTACTGGCGAGACGGGTAGATCGCGTACAGGTTCAACTCCTGCGACCGATAATTGGGCATCACCCGCACCAGCGAGCCGTTGCGCAACCCTTCAATCGCCGCGTACACCGGCAACACGCCGACACCCATGCCGCTGGTGATTGCAGTCTTCATTGCGTCCGCCGAGTTCACCAGGAACGGCGAGCTGTGGATGGTCACCATTTCCTGACCTTCCGGCCCGTCGAAGGTCCATTTCTCCAGCGGAATCACCGGGCTCACCAGGCGCAGGCACGCGTGGTTGAGCAAATCGCTCGGTTTCTGCGCGCAACCGTTGGCTTTCACATAGGCCGGCGAGGCGCAAACGATGCTGTAGGTGATGCCCAGACGCTGAGACACAAAACCCGAGTCCGGCAGTTCGCTGGCCAGCACGATGGAGACGTCATAACCCTCGTCGAGCAAATCCGGCACGCGATTGGCCATGGTCAGGTCGAAGGTCACGTCGGGGTGCGTCTTGCGATAGCGGGCGATGGCGTCGATCACAAAATGCTGACCGATGCCGGTCATGGTGTGCACTTTGAGCTGCCCGGCGGGGCGGGCGTGGGCATCGCTGGCTTCGGCTTCGGCTTCTTCCACGTAAGCCAGGATCTGCTCGCAACGCAACAGATAGCGCTTGCCGGCCTCGGTCAGGGCGATGCGCCGCGTGGTGCGGTTGAGCAGGCGGGTTTGCAGGTGGGCTTCCAGATTGGAGACCGCGCGCGAGACGTTGGCCGTGGTGGTGTCGAGTTGCACGGCGGCGGCGGTGAAGCTGCCGGCCTCGGCCACGTAGCTGAAGGCGCGCATGTTTTGCAAAGTGTCCATGGGGTGCTCTCGGGTGCGATGTCAAATTGTGACACGAAGTTTCAAGGTCTGAGACCCCGACTTACGGATTATCGCGCTAACGGTAACAAAGATTCACAGGATTCCCGACTTATCGCGCTTCCGGACGCCCCCTAGAATTGCGCCGATCCCGGTAGGAGCTGCCGCAGGCTGCGATCTTTTGATTTTGGTTTAACAGCAAAGATCAAAAGATCGCAGCCTGCGGCAGCTCCTACGCGGGGCCTCTTCCCCTTTCAGGAAATCGCCGCAGTGCCGCGTCGCATCAACAGAGCGCTTCAGACGCTCAGTGTTTTGGCTTTAACCCTGGCAATCAGCGGCTGCATCGGAACCGCAGGTATTTCCCCGCAGGGCAAGGCCCTGGAGGCCGATTCCCTGGCCACCGACGCCGCCATCCAGAGCGCCGCGCAGGACGCTCACTGGCCCGCCGCCCAATGGTGGCAAGCTTATGGCGACCCGCAACTGAACCACTGGATCGACCTCGCGCTGCAAGGCAGCCCGAGCATGGCCATGGCGGCCGCGCGTGTGCGCCAGGCCAAAGCCCTGGCCGGCCTCGCCGAATCCGCCGAGTCGCTGCAGATCAACGGCGAATCCACCCTCAAGCGCCACAACTGGCCCACCGATCAGTTCTACGGGCCAGGCGAACTGGCGAACACGACGACATGGGATAACAACGCCGCGCTGGGTTTCAGCTACGCCCTCGACCTCTGGGGCCGCGAAAGCAACGCCACCGAGCGCGCCGTGGACATGGCGCACATGAGTGCCGCCGAAGCGCGCCTGGCCCAGCTCGAATTGCAGAACAACTTCGTGCGCGCCTACATCGAACTCTCGCTGCATTACGCGCAGCGGGACATCGTCGCCGCGACCCTGGCACAGCAACAGCAAATTCTCGACCTCGCCCAGAAACGTTTGAACGGCGGTATCGGCACCCATTTTGAAGTCAGCCAGGCCGAAACACCGCTGCCGGAAACCCACCGCCAGCTCGATGCGCTCGACGAAAAAATCGCCCTGAGCCGCAATCAGCTCGCGGCTCTCGCAGGCAAAGGCCCGGGCGACGGCGCGCAGTTGCAGCGGCCGACACTGGCATTGGGCACAGCGCTGAAACTGCCGTCGTCGTTGCCCGCGCAATTGCTCGGGCAGCGTCCCGACGTGGTCGCCAGTCGCTGGCAAGTGGCGGCGCAAGCGCGGGGCATCGATGTCGCTCACGCCGGTTTTTACCCCAACGTCGATCTGGTCGGCAGCCTCGGTTACATGGCCACCGGCGGCGGGGCGCTGGAGTTTCTGACCGGCAAGAAGCTCAACTACAGCGTAGGCCCGGCGATCTCGCTGCCGATCTTCGATGGCGGTCGTTTGCGTGCCGAGCTGGGTGAAGCCTCTGCCGGGTACGACATGGCGGTGGCCAGGTACAACCAGACGCTGGTCACTGCGCTGAAAAATATCTCCGATCAGTTGATCCGCCGCGCGTCCATGGACAAGCAACAGACCTTCGCCGCCGAGTCGGTCGCCACGGCGCAGAAGACGTATGACATCGCGATGATCGCCTGGCAGCGCGGCCTCACCGAATACCTCAACGTGCTCAACGCCCAGACCTTGCTGTTCAAGCAGCAGCAGATTCAGCAGCAGGTTCAGGCGGCGCGGCTAAGTGCGCACGCCGAACTGGTGACGGCGCTCGGCGGCGGCCTGGGTGCGGGCGACGATGTGCCGGAAGACGGCAAGACCGCCGCACCGAAAACCCCGGCTCTCCTGAAGAGCCTCTCGAATTGAACACAAAACCTGTGGCCATTGGGTTGAATGTGGCGAGGGGATTTATCCCCGCTGGGTCGCGAAGCGGCCCCATAACCTGCAACCACAGTGCATCAGGCGCATCGTATGAAAGGATTCAACGGCTGCTGCGCAACCGAACGGGGATAAATCCCCTCACCACAAACAATTTGTCTCGATGAATGTGCATTGCCCTCTCTCTCCAAAATCTCAGATCACTGAGCAGGATTCCATGACTCCCTTGCCCGCACCTTTGCGCTGGCTGTATTCCCTGGAATGGCGCCGGGGGTTCTTCGACTGGGCGCGCAGTGACGGCGTGACCTGGGTGTACATTTTCAAAGTGCTGTTCGCCGCCTTCCTGACCTTGTGGCTGGCGATGCGCCTGGAATTGCCGCAACCGCGCACGGCGATGATCACCGTGTTCATCGTCATGCAACCGCAAAGCGGTCAGGTGTTCGCCAAGAGCTTCTATCGTTTTCTCGGCACCTTGGCCGGCTCGGCGGTGATGGTCGCGCTGATTGCCCTGTTCGCTCAAAACACCGAGCTGTTCCTCGGCTCGCTGGCGATCTGGGTCGGCATTTGTTCGGCGGGGGCGGCGCGTTACCGCAACTTCCGGGCGTACGGTTTTGTGCTGGCCGGTTACACCGCGGCGATGGTCGGCTTGCCGGCCCTGGCGCATCCGGACGGCGCCTTCATGGCCGCAGTCTGGCGTGTGCTGGAAATCTCCCTCGGGATTGTCTGCGCCACCGTGGTCAGCGCCGCGATCCTGCCGCAAACCGCCAGCGCGGCGATGCGCAACGCTTTGTATCAGCGCTTCGGCGTGTTTGCCCTGTTCGTCACCGACGGCTTGCGCGGTCGCAGCCAACGCGAGGCGTTCGAAGCGAGCAACGTGCGCTTTATCGCCGAGGCCGTCGGGCTCGAAGGGCTGCGCAGCGTCACCGTGTTCGAAGACCCGCACATGCGCCGGCGCAACGGTCGGCTGAGTCGTCTGAACAGCGAGTTCATGGGCATCACCACGCGGTTCAACGCCTTGCACCAATTGCTTGAGCGCTTGCGCAGCAGCGGCGCCGATCACGTGGTGGCGGCGATCAAACCGGGTTTGCAGGACCTCGCCGAAGTGCTCGACGGTTTCAGCGGTCGCGCGTTGACCAGCCCCGACGCGGCACGTTTGGTGACGGCGCTCAGCGTCTACAAGGAAGGGCTGCCGACACGGGTTCGCAGCTTGCGGGCAACCTTCCAGGAGAATGACCCGAGTGACGCCGAGCAGCTCGATTTCCACACCGCTTACGAACTGCTTTATCGCTTCGTCGACGACCTGCACAGTTATGCACAGACCCATGCTTCGCTGGCCGATCACAGCCATGCGCGCGAGCAATGGGACGAGCCGTTCACGCCGCAAACCAACTGGATGGCCTCGGCTGCATCGGGGATTCGCGCGGCGTTCATTCTGGTGGTGTTGGGCAGCTATTGGGTCGCCACCGCCTGGCCGAGCGGGGCGACCATGACCCTGATTGCCGCTGCGACCGTGGGCCTCTCAGCCGCGACGCCGAATCCAAAACGCATGGCCTTCCAGATGGCCTGCGGCACATTCCTCGGGGCGTTGATCGGTTTCGTCGAGATGTTTTTCATCTTCCCGTGGATCGATGGTTTCCCGTTGCTGTGCGTGATGCTCGCGCCCGTAATTGTGCTCGGCTCGTTCCTGAGCTCGCGCCCGCAATACGCCGGTGTTGGCCTCGGTCTGCTGATCTTTTTCAGCACCGGTTCAGTGCCGGACAACCTCACCGTCTACAACCCCTACACCTTCATCAACGACTACATTGCCATGGTGCTCGGCATGTTGGTCTGCGCCGCCGCAGGCGCGATCATTCTGCCGCCTAACAGTCGCTGGTTATGGCGTCGGCTCGAGCAGGATCTGCGCGGGCAAGTGGTGTATGCGATCAGCGGCAAACTCAAGGGGCTGGCCTCGCGTTTTGAAAGTCGCACGCGGGATCTGCTGCACCAGGCTTATGGCCTTGCAGCGGGTCAGCCGCAGGTGCAACGGGACCTGCTGCGCTGGATGTTCGTGGTGCTGGAAGTCGGCCACGCGATCATTGAATTGCGCAAGGAGCAGGCGATTCTGCCGGTGCATCCGGCCTACGCCGAATCGCAGCCGTGGCGCCAGGCCATCCGCGTGATGGGCCGCTCGCTGATGCGGCTGTTTCTGCAACCGAGCCAGAGCAATCTGGAGCGCGGGCTGATCGCGGTCGATCACGCGATCAGCCGTGTGCAAGCCACTGACGAACCCTTCGCCCCGCACTTCGATACCTCGGCATTGCGCCGAGTGAAGAGCTATCTGCACTTCATCCGCACCTCATTGCTCGACCCGCAATCGCCACTCGCGGCCTATGCAACAACCACGTCCCAGAGACTTGAACATGCCACGTGAAATCGCCTTCCACGGCGTGTACATGCCGACCATGACGCTGATGTTTTTCATTGCTGCGGCACTGGCCTGGGCGCTGGACCGATGCCTGTCCGGGTTCGACCTGTACCGCTTTTTCTGGCACCCGGCGCTGCTGCGCCTGAGTCTGTTTACCTGTCTGTTCGGCGCGCTGGCGCTGACTGTCTACCGTTGAGAACACCACGATGAAAAAGCTCTTCAGCCTGCTCGCGACTTTGCTGGTGCTGGCTCTTGCGATATGGATCGGTCGGACCCTGTGGGTGCATTACATGGACACGCCGTGGACTCGCGACGGCCGGGTGCGCGCCGACATCATCAACGTCGCCGCCGACGTCACCGGTGAAGTGGTGGACGTGCCGGTGCGCGACAACCAGTTGGTGAAAAAGGGCGATCTGCTGATGCGCATCGACCCCGAGCATTACCGCATTGCGGTCAAACAGGCGCAGTCGCTGGTGGCTTCGCGCAAGGCAACCTGGGCGATGCGCAAGGTCAACGCCCATCGCCGCGCCGACCTGGATGCACTGGTGATCTCCAAAGAAAACCGCGACGACGCGAGCAACATCGCCGACTCGGCCCTCGCCGATTACCAGCACGCCCAGGCGCAACTGGAAGCAGCCGAACTCAACCTCAAACGCACCGAAGTGCGAGCGGCGGTGGACGGTTACGTGACCAACCTCAACGTGCATCGCGGTGATTACGCACGCATCGGCGAAGCGAAAATGGCCGTGGTCGATATGAACTCGTTTTGGGTTTACGGCTTTTTTGAGGAAACCAAACTGCCGCATGTGCGGGTTGGCGATCAGGCCGACATGCAATTGATGAGTGGGGAAGTGCTGAAGGGACACGTCGAGAGTATTTCTCGCGGGATTTACGACCGGGATAACCCTGAAAGTCGCGAGCTGATTGCGGATGTGAACCCGACCTTCAACTGGGTACGCCTGGCCCAGCGGGTGCCGGTGCGGATTCACATTGATGAAGTGCCGGAAGGGGTGCTGTTGGCAGCGGGGATAACCTGCACCGTCGTCGTTAAATAAACCTCAGACCGAGTCGCCCTCATCGCGGGCAAGCCCGCTCCCACAGGGATTTTTGGTGTGAATGCTATCCAGGCCACCCAGAGAACCTTGTGGGAGCGGGCTTGCCCGCGATGAGGGCGACTCGGTCATTGGACCGGTAAAAAATCACTCCTTGCAAAACGTCTCATGCAGATGCCGCCAGAGAATCTTGCCATCCACCTTCTCAAACACCACGGTCGAGCGCCGATCCGAGTGCAATCCGGTCGCATCAGTCTGTTGTTCGCGATAACTGACGGTTGCACCCGCGTCATGCAAGGCGATGCCACGCAACTCGGACAGCTCGATCCGAAACCCCAGTTTCTTGCCGCCCGCCATTGTGAACAACTCGTTCAACGCGGCAAAATCCAGTACCCGACCCAGCGGCGAGACCATGGTAAATTGCGCCGAAAAGCGCGCCAGCAGTTGCTCGAGCTCGGACGCGTCCCGTTCCTCGGCCAGCCATTGTTCAATGGCGACGTGGGCCTGGATGACTTCGTCGAAGTATTTGGTGTAATCGGTCATGGTTGTTCCCTGGAAATTTTGTAGTGTCTGGACTGGCGCCTTCGCGTGCAAGCCCGCTCCCACAGGTTGAGCGTTGATTTCAAAAACGCGGAGATCCTGTGGGAGCGGGCTTGCCCGCGATGGGGGCCGCCGCGGTTTCAAAGCTGCCCGTTCAACCCAAATCGCTTCATCAACCCCGACTCCAGCAGTCCTTTAGGCAGCAACCCCGCCAACAGCGGCAACGCCCGGCTGCCATTGCCCAGACGAACCAGCCGCGGCGGTTTGTCCTGCTGCACAGCCTTGAGCAACCCGGCGGCGAATTCACTGGCCGGCGTCGGGTTGTCCTGAGACGCCTTGGCCCTTGCCCGAATGCCTTCGCGCAACGGAAACCACGGTGACTGTTCGCTGATCAATTGCTCCGCCTCTGCGCCGGCATTCCTGGCAAAACTGGAAGCGATAGCGCCGGGCTGCACTTCCATGACCCGCACGCCAAAAGGCGCCAGCTCCATGCGCAACGCATCGCTCAATGCATGCACCGCGGCCTTCGACGCGCAATAGGCGCCCGCAAAAGGCGTGACCAACACACCCGAGACGCTGCCGATATTCACCACAATCCCTTTGGCCCGGCGCAGCAGCGGAAACAGTGCACGCGTCACGCCGACGATGGCGAACACGTTGGTTTCGAATTGACGCTGCATGGCCGGCACCCCCCCGTCCAGCAGCGGTCCCATCGCGCCATAACCGGCGTTGTTGATCAGTACATCGAGGCTGCCATGCCGCTGGTTGATTTGCGCGCTCAGCTGTTCAAGTGCCACGCCGTCGTTGACGTCCAGTTGCACGGCGGTGAAACCGGCGGCGGCTAACACAGCCACATCCTCAGCCTTGCGCGCGCTGGCCCAGACTTCGTAGCCGGCACTTTTAAAGGCATCGGCCAAGGCGCGGCCAATGCCGCTGGAACAACCGGTAATCAACGCAACAGGCATGGCGCGGTCCTTGTGCAAAAAAGAGAAGGGGGATCAGTCGGAGAAACTACCCTGCAAACGCTCGGCGCGAAACTCCAGGGTTTGCGGACGGTAACCGGGACGCAGCGGCGGTATCGGCAAGCAATCTTCCCAATTCGCCCCGGCCTGCAATTCACCGGGCCCACGATAGCGCGGTGCGGCGTATTGATTGTCGGCCAGATTGACTGTATCGCCCGGCGCGTAAGCAGCGACACGCCAGCGCAATTCGGTCAGTGGCACATCGTTGCCGTTGTTCATGGTCAGCTTCAAGGGGCGATCCGCCGGGCAGTGCTCCGGCGCATAGGCGATACGCAATTCAAGACGTGCCAGTTGCTTGACCTCGCGGTTGTCCATCCAGATCACCCACGTCGCTACCAGGCCCAGGCCAATGGCGGCCGCGACAGAGACGGGCAGGGCCTTGGCCGGGTGTCGAAGCAACAGGATCAACCAGGTGATGACCAGCAGAACGCCGATGAACATGACCTACAACCTCGGGGAGGGGAGAAGGTCATCCTACCTAAGCGTGGGTGAGGTTGGCGATGGGAAGAGCAAAGTCAAAAGATCGCAGCCTTCGGCAGCTCCTGCCGGTGTAAACAAAACCCTGTAGGAGCTGCCGAAGGCTGCGATCTTTTGATCTCAAAAAAAGCCCCCGCCCAACCCGCTGCGGATAGGGAACGCAGCGGGCTGGACGGGGGCTTCTTGTTCTAAGGAACGCTTACTGCGCGATGGTTTTCACCGACACGCCACGCTCGATCGGCGTCGACCGACCATAGATATCTTCAAACCGCTCGATATCGTCCTCACCCAGATAACTGCCCGATTGCACTTCAATGATCTCAAGTGGAATCTTGCCCGGGTTACGCAAGCGGTGAACCGAAGCAATCGGAATGTAAGTCGACTGGTTCTCACACAGCAGGAACACGTTGTCGTCGCAGGTCACTTCGGCGGTGCCGCTGACCACGATCCAGTGTTCGGCGCGGTGGTGGTGCATTTGCAGGGACAGGCACGCGCCCGGTTTGACCGAGATGTGCTTGACCTGGAAGCGGCCGCCCATGTCCACCGAGTCGTAGGAGCCCCACGGACGATAGACTTCGCAGTGGTTCTGGGTTTCGCTGCGGCCCTGTTCGTTGAGGGTGTTGACCATCTGTTTGACGCCTTGGACCGAGTCCTTGTGGGCGATCATCATGGCGTCCTTGGTTTCGACCACCACGATGTTTTCCAGGCCGATCACCGACACCAGTTTGCCGTTGCCGTGGATCATGCAGTTTTTACTGTCCTGAATGACCACGTCGCCTTTGGTGACGTTACCGTTGGCGTCTTTGTCGTTCACTTCCCACAGCGACGCCCAGCAACCGACATCGCTCCAGCCGGCGGTCAGCGGTACGACGCAGGCGCGCTGGGTTTTTTCCATCACCGAGTAGTCGATGGAATTGTCCGGGCAGCAGGCGAAAGTGGCTTCGTCGATCGTCACGGTGTCGGCGTCTTGCTCGCTGCGCTCAAGGGTCAGCAGGCAGGTGTCGTAGATGTCCGGATCGTGCTTTTTCAGCTCTTCAAGGAAGCGGCTGGCGCGGAACAGGAACATGCCGCTGTTCCAGAAGTAGCCGCCGGACTGGACGAACTCGGTGGCGCGTTTCACGTCCGGTTTCTCGACGAAGTGCGAGACGCGGCTGACGCCTTCCGGCAGCAGCGAGTCGTTGGTCGACTTGATGTAGCCGTAGCCGGTTTCCGGCTTGGTCGCCGGCACGCCGAACAGCACCATTTCGCCGTTTTCGGCAGCCACGGTGGCCAAGGCCAGGGCGCGTTGCAGGGCTTTCTGGTCTTCCAGCACGTGGTCGGCCGGCAGCACCAGCATCAACTCGTCGCGACCTTCATTGACCAGCATCATCGCGGTCAGGGCCACGGCCGGCGCCGTGTTGCGGCCGAACGGTTCCATCAGGATGCGCTGGGTTTCCAGTTTACGGTTAGCCAACTGCTCGTTGACGATGAAGCGGTGGTCTTTGTTGCAGACCACGATCGGGGTGTCCATGCCTTCGAACACCAGGCGTTCCAGGGTTTGCTGGAACAGCGTGTGTTCGCCGGTCAGGGCGAGGAATTGCTTGGGGAATTGCTTACGCGAAAGCGGCCAAAGACGTGAGCCACTACCACCTGACAAGATCACCGGAATCATGTTGTTACTCCTTGAAAATCGTATGGGTCAGAGCTACTGCGTTCTGTCGTTTCACTCTTGTTCTTGTTCCGTGTCCAAAGGCTGGTTATCTCTCCCGTAGGAGCTGCCGAAGGCTGCGATCTTTTGATCTTTGCGTTCTTGAAATCGATAAAGATCAAAAGATCGCAGCCTGCGGCAGCTCCTACAGGGACCGTGTGTTCACCATCACAGTCCTGTGGATTGAGCCTTCAGAAAAATTGTTTAGCGCGTCGAAACCGGGCGTTTTACCCAGACTGGCGACAGGCTGCTGCCTTTGCCGGTGACGTACAGCACCGCGGCTTCACCGCGTTCCAGGGCAACCGGTTTCACGTCGCCGACTTTCGTTGCGCCATCGTATAGCGCCAGGCTGACTTTGACCGGGTTGATTTCACGCTCGCCACGGCCTTTGGCCGCCACGGACGGCACCACTTCGGTCTTGCCGTCAGCGGTTTTCAGGGTCAGGGCCTTGTCGCTCAGGTTCTGTACGCGAACCAGGGACTTCTGCTTGTTCTTGAACGGCGGCTCTTCGATCAGTTGCGGCGCGCCGCTGGCGTTGTTGACCAGGGTGTAATAGTGATCACCGGCCAGTTTCACCGGCAGGGTCTGGCTGCCGACCTTGGCACTGTAGTCGCCGCCCGGCATGAAGCTGAAGTCGGTGCTGGACAGCGGCGCGACTTCGGCCAGGTTGGTGCTGCCGACGGTGGCGCTGACTTCAGCGTTACCGGCGTTATAGACACGTACAAAGCTTGAACCTTTCGGTGCGGTCGGGCCGTAGAGTGCGGCGTCGCCAGCGAAGGCGGACATCGACAATACGCTCATGCCTGCAACGAGTGCGACTGCTTTTAAGGAGCGAGCGGCGAGACGGCGAGGAGTTGTAGTGAAAGTCATGGTGTACCTCTCTTTCAGTTTTGCGCCCGGTCGGGCGTCTCGGATTTGGTGTTTGCGGCTACGTTTTGTTGGCGGGCGCCAGCTTCTTTGAGCTCTGCGACCCACTGCGGGTCGGCGTCGCCGATTTCGTTGTTCACAGGCAGATAACGTTCAGGAAACTCCCAGATCAGCACCTGTGGCGGGCTGTTCTTGAAAGCATCGCTTTTCAGGTAGCTGAGCATTGGCAGGATCGGGCCGTGGCCGTCTTCGGCGTAATTGACCACGTCGCTGCGCAGCGCTTCTTTGAGCGCACCGACGAAGTTCCAGTTAGGGTTGGCGCTGTAGCTGGTGCCGATCAGGGCCACCGGCACTTCCGTGTTGGCGAACAATGCGTCGTCACCCGCGGCCTGATCGTCAGCGACGACGGTGTTGCGCTTCTGCAACGGCTCGGTGGCCGGCATCAGGTTTTCAAACAGCGGATCCAGCGGCAGGAACAGGCGCAAGTCACCCTTGTGCGTCACTGTCTCTGCCTGCTCGGTGACGAAGCGCTGAGGCTCGCCGCTGAGCGGGGTTTTGTCGGCAATGGTTTTGGCCAGGGTCTCGGCGGCGATTTGCGCGCCTTCCGGGGTCCAGTGCGTGTCGGTGCGCAGGAACACTTGCTGACCGTCGAGCTTGGCTTTTTGCATCGGGATCAGCAGGTCAGGCGCGATGATCTTGTTGGCCGCCACGCGAGCGTGGAAGTCTTCATAAAGGTTGGCGTGAATGCTCGAAGGCTTCACGTCACCCAAGTGTTCCGGATACAGGCGAGTCTTGGCCGGCACAATCGCCATCACCAGTTTCACGCCTTTGTTTTTCAATTCCTGACGCACGCCTTCTACGAGCGCGTAGTTGCCTTGCAGGTTCAATTCTTCGTTGACGATCGGGTTGAATTCTTCATCGCTGTACAACCACTGATCGCGACCGAGCACCACGCCCGGACGACCTTCGTTGAACAGTTTGAAGTCCAGCGCGGCCCAGAGGTTGGTGCCCAGGCGTTTGATCGGGAACTCGTCGTCGTAGTGCGTTTCGACAGCCTTGGCCCAGCGGCCGTTGAGCACGGTCGCATCGGCGTTGGTGCTGAAGCCGAAGAAGCTGCGCGTCGACCACAGGCCCAGGACCAGCAGGGTCACCAGGAACAGGGCGATGTAGAAGATGCGTAATGAGCGGGTCATGGTCAGATCCCTCAGAACTGGAAGTAAAGGAACGGCGAGAAGCTTTGCGCCGAGAGTTTGAAAATCGAGGCGATGAACAGCACCAGTACCAGCGTGCGCATCACGTAACGCGACCAGTCCGCCGTCCAGTAAGCCGGTTGCACGGTGGCTTCAACGCCAACGGTGTAGCCCGGTTCGTGGATGCTGGCCGGGTTGTCGCCCGGTACGGCTTTGATCATTCCCGGGGTCGCAGCGGCAGGGCCATCGGCCTCGACGTTGACCGCAGGCTTGGTCTTTTCCGGTGGCAGGTTGCTGTAGAAATCACGGATGCCGAAGAACGCCAGGGTCATGTAAGCCACCACCAGCGTTGCGATTTGCAAACCGGTGAGGCTGGCCTGGTTGAGTTCCGACAGCGACCATTCGCCGAAGCTGAACATCGCGCCATACATACGGCCGGCAACGTGCAGGTTTTCCGCGCGGAAGATCACCCAGCCCATCACCACCAGCAGGAAGGTCAGCGCCCAGCGGATCGGATTGATGCTGCGCGGCGAGGTGTTCAGGCCCAGGGCTTTTTCGATTGCCAGCCACATGCCGTGCCACGCACCCCACACGATGTAGGTGATGTTCGCGCCGTGCCACAGACCACCGAGCAGCATGGTCAGGAACAGGTTGCGATAGGTCATCAACGTGCCTTTGCGGTTACCGCCCAGCGTGATGTACAGGTAGTCACGCAGCCAGGTGGACAGGCTGATGTGCCAGCGCCGCCAGAACTCGGTGATCGACTGGCTGATGTACGGCTGCTTGAAGTTTTCCATGAAGCGAAAACCCATCATCAAGCCCAGGCCGATGGCCATGTCGCTGTAACCGGAGAAGTCGAAATACAGTTGCGCGGTGTAGGCCAGCGCACCGAGCCAGGCATCGCCCGTGGTCGGGTTCTGCAAGGCGAAGCAATGATCGGCCACCACCGCGAGGGTGTCGGCGATGAACACCTTCTTGATGAAACCCTGCATGAACCGCGTGGCACCTTCGGAGAACTTGTCGAGGGTGTGCGTGCGGTTGTTGAACTGGTCGGCGAGGTCGCGGAAACGCAACACCGGGCCGGCGATCAGGTGCGGGAAGATCGCCACGAACGCGGCAAAGTCGATCAGGTTGCGTGTGGCCGGGGTGTCACCGCGGTAGACGTCGATGATGTAGCTGATGGACTCGAAGATGTAGAACGAGATACCGATCGGCAACAGCACGTGGGTCAGGATGAACGGTGACAGACCGACCGAGGTCATCATCGCGTTGATGCTGTCGACGCCGAAGTTGGCGTACTTGAAGTAGCCGAGGATGCACAGGTCGACGCCCACGCCGAGCAGCAGCCAGCGCTGGGCGGGTTTGGTCCGGACGCCGGCGGCACCGACCTTGAGGCCAATCCAGTAGTTCCACAGCGTGACGGCGGCGAACAGCGCGAGGAAGTCGACACGCCACCAGGCATAGAACACATAGCTGGCAAGCAGCAGCAGCAGGTTGCGATAGCGTATTCCGCTCAGGTAGTACATGCCGAGAAAGATCGGCAGGAACAGAAACAGGAATACGTTGGATGAAAATACCATCCGGATCTCTCCATGTTTAACCAACAGTCAAGGGCCGCAGCCCCCCCAAACCCCCCCCACGAAAACCGGGGAGGCATCACACAAATTCCCAACTTGACACTGACCCCGTAGGAGCTGCCGAAGGCTGCGATCTTTTGATCTTTGTAATAAAGATCAGGATCAAAAGATCGCAGCCTTCGGCAGCTCCTACAGGGTGGTTCTGGCCCTACGAACCTTTGCCTTTCTCGCTGGCCGGGTCGTAGACCTTGGTCAGGTCACCCCCGAGGCGGAAGGTCTTGAACGGCTGCATCTCGTGCTTCTTCTCAAGCACCTCCGGCGAGCAGGTGTAGAGCGTGCAGAACGGTTCGAGCCAGGCGAATTTCGAGTCGACTTTCAAGTCGGTCATGTCCTGTTCCTTGCCGTTCTTGTTCTCGAATTCGTCCGGGTCTTCAACCCCGGCGAGCACGCGATCACCCAGGCGTTTGAGCGCGCCGTTGTTTTCCTGGCGCAAATCCACACCGTTGACCTGCGCAAAACTGGCGATCATCGCCAGTGGTGGCAGGGCGTAGTTGTGATAGGCGAGGGCACGTTGCTGGCGCTTCAGCTCGTTCGGCAGGAAACCCTCGGCGTCGACCTGATTCACGCCGACCTTGTATTCCTTCACGGCCCAGTCAAACAGGTCGCGGCGGTTGGTGGCGACGGACGTTGCCATCACCGACCACGCAGCCCAGTACGAATGGTTGTTGGTTTTTTCCAGCGGCAGGTTGTCCCAGTCGCTGACCACCTGATCGGCCATTTTGCTGAACCAGGCTTCAATCAACTGCGATTCCTGTTGATGGTTAGCCAACGGATGCGAGTCGGAGAACTTCAGGCGAATGTAGGAAGACGCCATGCTGCCCAATGCCCATTTGCGCATGGACTTGCCGGTGTGGTTGAAGTCCTTGGACATCAAGGCGTCAGCCTTGGCCCACGCGGTCAACCAGTTCAGCGTGCATTCGAGTTGTTCCGGGCGACCGTCACGCATGAACTGCATCACGCGCTTGCTGGTGCCGCGCTCGATCTTGGTGATGTCGGCGGTGGTTTCGCGGAAGGCTTTTTCCGAGACCTCGTTCAGGGTCGAACGGGCCTTGTCAGAGCCTTCGTATTTGCTGCGAAATTGCAGCGAGCCGGTATACGGCGTCGGCATCGCGTCACAGCCATCTTTGCTGTCGCCGGTTTTGACTTTCTCAATCGGCGCGAAGTAGCCCTGTGGCGGACGCAGCGGCGCGGCGGCCTGGGTGGCGCCGGCGAACATCGCCAGCGTCAGCAGGGACGGCGCGAGAAATCTTTTCAAAGTTCGGGTTTGCATAGTTGCCTCATTGCCCGGCTTGAGCAGTGTTCAGCCCAGCGCCCGGGAATACGTTGCGTTTGCAGATTTTCGCTTCGACTTTCTGTGGCGCGGCGCCTGCTTCAGGGCCCTGGATTTCGACGGCCAGCAGATTCTGCGAGGCCCAGTCTTCGTCCGTGCGCAACTCGAAAGCGAAACGCCCGTCGGTGTCGGAGGTTTCCGGTTTCTCGATCTTGATGTCCTCGTGGCGACCGTTCATGTACCAGAGGGTGGCTTGCAGAGTTTTCACCGACGGATCGGCGAAGCGGATGTCGACCTGGTGACTGCTGTTTTGCAGGTTCAGGTTTTTGCTGTTGACCATCAATTCGTTCTTGCCCGGCTTCAATGTTTTGCTGCCGGACATCTGTGCATCCTTGCCTTCGCAACCGTTGTCCAGCAGCGCCATCATCTGGCGGTAGATGGTTTCCTGGTCGAGGCGGTAAAGCGGCGAGAATTCCCAGATCAGAATCTTCGGTGGTTTGGTCTGGAACTCTTCGCTGCCCAGGTACTGCAGCATCGAACCTTCCAGGCCACCGCCGGGGAACGCCACGTTGAGAATGTCAGCGCCGATGGCCTCTTCGAGGAAACCGGCGAAGTTGTAGTTCTTGCCACTGTGGCTGGTGCCGACCAAGGTAATTTCCGGATTGCCGGCATCACTGAACAGGTCGCCATCGGCCGCTTCGCCCTTTGGCTCGGTGGTGAATTGATCCATGTACTGGACCGCGTAGCTAGTGCCACAGAGTTGACCGGCCATGTTGTGTAATGTTCCGGTCTTGCCCATGCGACCCGACTTATGGCTCTCGAATTCGCGCTTGGGAATACCGGCAAACTCAGGCAGCTGCTTGATTTTTTCACCGACGATTTTCGCTGTGCGCTGGGCACCATACGGCGTCCAGTGTTGGTCGCCGCGGAAGTAGAAATCGTGGGCGGGCAGGGTGTCGGGCAGCGACTCGTTGGTCAGCGGCGACAGGTCCGGCACGACGTAGCCCATGGCGGCGAAACGCCCGAGCATGGTCTTGTAGTTTTTCAACGCCTTGTCGAAATCGAATTTAGCCTTGTCTTCCGGATTGAGCTTGTTGCGGTTCACCAGGCCACGGGTCGGCTGATAAACCACGACCAGTTCAACGCCTTTGCTTTTGAACGCATCGTGCAGTTCTTTCATGCGTTTGTAGCCGGCGGGTGTGGTGTCGAATTCGGTGCGCAAGTCTTCTTGCGTACGGAACAGCCAGTCGCCCTGAGCCTGCACCAGCGTGGTGAAGTTCTGCTGATAACGCGTGGTGTAGTTCTTCGCGTCGTGGGCTTCGGGGCACAGGTTGCAGCACGGCTCGGCGTCGAATTTTGGCGCCTGGATCTCGTCTGCACGAACGCCGCCGCTGGCCGCGAGAATGCCGGCGGTCAGGGCCGACAGGCTGAGTAATTTGATCAAGTGTGAGTGCATAAAATTATCCTCAGTCCTGCATTTCGGTCTGGCGTTCGACAGGGTCGATCAGCACGGCTTTCTGCTGGCGCACCAGCAGGTCGAGAATTTCATCCTGGCGCTCGCCAAGAATCCCGTTGAAGCTGATGCCGCTGGATTTGGTCGGGGCGAGCATGGACACGCGATACAACTCGACGCTCAGCGGCGAGTCGATCGACAGCGGGCCACTGCCGTTACCGGCAAGTTCGCCGCCGACGATGATCAACGACACCTGGGCGTCGAACGGATCGAGCTTGATGTCGCGGTCGGTGTCGCTCAGGTCTTTGATGTGGCCGTAGACACCGGTCAGACCGTTGGCCATCGCGAGGTTTTCGTAGAGGCGGATGTTCACGCTGTTACGAATACGAATGCCGTGGCGACGGTTGCTGATCACCTTGTTGGCCCACAACAGATTGTCGGCACTCTCGTAGAGGGTGATGCCGTCGGTGTGGTTTTGGTAGATCTCGTTGTAGGCGATGATGTTGTTGACGCTGTTACGGTCGATCACCAGGCCCGACAACTTGTTGTCGTAGCTGCGGTTATTGAAGATGAAGCTGTCGTTGACCTCACGGGAAATAATGATCCCGTGCTTCTTCTTGGTCCCGTGCACCGTGTTGTCGGCAATGATCAGACCGTGTGAACGGTCATGCGGGTCAATGCCGTAGACGATGTTGTCTTTGTAGGTGTTGCCCTTGACCACGAAGTCGCGGGTTTCATAGCAGTAGAAGCCATACCACATGTCCGAGAACTCGGAACCGATGATCCAGCCGCTCGGCTCGGGACGCTTGAGCACCTTGGCCATGTTCGGCGTGTACTGGGAAATACTCACGCCGTAGGACTTACTGTTGGCGTAGCCGAAGCTGGCCATCTTGCTGTTGGCGATGTAAGTCTGGGTGCCGCCCCAGGCCAGCAGGAACGGGCGGAATTCCTTCGCCGACTTGAAGGTCGCCGGGCCGTTGTCCTTCTCGCGCCAGCCGGTGATTTTGGTATCACGCACGAACAGCTGGCCGTCGTTGACCAGGAACGAACCGGCCTCCTGGGACAGGCGCAATTCCTGGGTCTGCTTGTCGATTTCGAGGATGCCTTTCTCACCGACCACAATCGGCAACTTCGCCAGGTACACGCCCGGCGAGGTTTCGCTGAAGTATTGCTTGGGCAGTTTCTTCGCCAGATCCTTGAGGTTCATGTAGCCGTCGTCGATGAAGATCGCCTGCGGGATACCGTGCTGACGCACCACCCATTCAGCCATCTTGTTATCGCCGCCGATGAAATCCTTCAAGGCGTTTTCCTGCATCATCCGGCGCACGCTGACCTTGCCGGCCTTGGTGCGCACGATTTTCGCGGCGATGGCTTCGGCCGTGTAGCCGGAGGTGTCCGGCAGTTTCGGCTTTTCCAGCTCCAGCGGCGCGGTCGGCGCACTGCTGACGGTGTAGGTCTTGGCCTCTTGCAGTTCCTTGGCCGTGGTCACCGGCTTGGCCGCCGGCTCGACGTTGGCGAAGGCGGCCGAGCTGGCCAGCAGCATCGCGCCGGCGAGCAAGGTGATCGAACCTCGCTTCGGATTCTTCATGTCGGGCACTCCCTTCGCGGTTCGCATCAGAAGCGCCAGATCACGTCGACAAACGCGCGGTGCATGTACGAATCGACTTCTTTGCCGTAGGCATCGCCCGGCTTGAATACACCGCCACGCAAACGCACGAGGGCCGAAGGCTCATCGATCGATTGGCTCAGCGCGGCAGGCAACAGGCCTTGCTTGAAGTATTTGGTGACCACGAGGTCCATTTCCTGACCGAGGTCTTTTTTGCCATCTTCCAGCTGCAGAGAGGTGCTGGAGATGATGTTGTCGTTGGCGTCGGTTTCGTTATCGACGGCATTGATGCCATTGCTGCCGACCGGCTTGTTGCTGTCGACGCGCCAGAATTTGTGGTAGATCAAACTGGCGTCGTATTCGTCGTTGAGCATCCACGAACCGAACAACGTAGCGGTTTGCATGTTGCTCGTTTCACCGCGGAACGCTTCACCGAAACGATGCACTCGCGAGCGGGTACCGGTGTAGTTCGAACGGTTGCTTTCCAGGCCGTTCTGTTGGTAGTCGGCGCTGGCACGGGCATAGGCGGCACCGACTTGCCATTGCGGATCGAGGCGCAGGCGCACACCGATATCGGTGGCCCAGCCGTTGAGGTCTTCGCCGCGCTTGGCTTCATCGGGAGCGGTGCCGTCGGCCTTGAGGTTATTCACCTTGTCGGTGTCGCCGCTCATACCGGTGATGCTGCCCCAGTAGTTGACGGTGTTGGTGTTGCGATAGTTATACGCATCGCTGTCAGCGGTGAGGCCGAGCCAGCTGATGTCACCGTTCTGTTTCTTGTCCAGGGAATCGCCGAGCTCGCCCGGCACCGGATAATCGAGCTTGCCATCGTCGTGGGTGTGGTGACCGCGAACGCCAACCCAGTTGCCCGGGGTCCACTGATACGCCGCATCGGCGTAGGCGTGCAGGCGATCCTTGTCCTTCGGCGCCAGTTCTTTCAGGTCGGTGCGGTATTCGCTGAAACGTTCGGCGACACCGACGTTGGCGCGCAGCAGGGTGGTGTCGAAGGTCCAGTTCAGGGCTTCGATGTTGGTGTCGCGCCATTGGCCGTCGTCATTGCGCAGACGTTGACGGCCCAGCTTCAACTGCTCGCCCGGGTACGGCGTGAGGCCGCTGTAGCCAACCCAGAATTCACGCATCGCCAGGTAGTTTTTCTTGGTCTTGCGATCACTGTTTTCGGTGGTCTGATTCGGGTCGTTGTCGGACTGCTGCAAGGTGTCGGTTTCGATGATGTCGGTGGCCGTCACGGCCTGACCCATGGCGTAGGCGCTCCACGCGCCGCGCTCGCCATAGACCCATGGACGCAGGTCGAGACCGACGCCGCTGACGTCGCCGCCACTGGCGGTGCCGAGGTCACGGTCGTCTTCGGACTGGCCGGTGATTTTCACGTCCAGACCGTAGTTCTTGGTGTCGGTCAATGCCGCCAGCGTCGGGCAAGACCACAGCAAAGCGAACGTCAGACCAATGCCGGCCTGCACAAATGGATTGAGCTTCATAGGGATTCCTCGCCGTCTTCTTCTTGCAGGGCGTGCAGTTCCAGCGTGTTCTGGCTCAAGGCACCTCGAACGGCCTGTTCTTGTTTCAACAGGCGTTGGGCCTCGGCGAGCTGGGCAGGCGGCAGTTGGGCTTCAAGTGTTTGTGCAAGCTCGGTGGCTTGCGGAGTGTTCTGGGCCTTGGCCAATTGGCTGAACACGTAGGCGTTCAGCGGATTGGGCTTGGTGCCCTTGCCTTGGGAAAACAGCTGGGCGATGGCGAAGTCGGCGCTGTTCTGGCCGTTGCGCGCAGCGGTCAGCAAGTGATCCAGGGCTTTCTGCGAGTAAACCTTGCCCAGGTAACCACGGCGGTAGATCTGGCCGAGGTAGTAATCGGCGGCGACTTCTCTGCCGACGGCTTTCTGGAAATGTTCCTCAGCGGCCTTGGCGTCGGCCGGCACCATTTTGCCTTCGTAGTACAGCTTGCCGAGCAACAGTTCGGCACGCGGCTGGTCAGCGGCGCGACCGTTGTCGAGATACTTCATCATCGTGTCGACGTCGCCGAGTTCCGGGAAGTCGTAGAGCAATTGCGCGAGGCTGACCCACGAAGCGGGGTAGCCCGGAGCGATGTCTTCGAGCAGCGACTGAGCGGTTTTCTCGTCGGTCTTGCCCAGGCTTGCATCGCCGAGTACGCGCGCCACACTGTCCACGCGCTGAGCGGAAACGGTGCCGCGGCTGTGTGCCGCTTGCATCTGCTTGATCAGCTCGGCTTGCTGCTCTGGTTTGGCTTGTTTCTGATAAACCGTGGCCAGCTCGACGTAGCAGATGTCGGTGGTGTTCAGCGCGGCTTTGCAGATGGTTTCGACTTCGTCCAGGTGCTGGTCGTAAGTGCCTTGGGTGCGATACAGCAGCACCTGGGCCAGACCGGCTTCCGGTTTGCCTTCGGCGCGCCATTGGCTGATTTGCTGTTGCGCGTTGACGTTGGGGAAACTGTGCGGGTATTGCAGGTACAGCATGGCCAGCGGGATCAGCGTGTTGCCTTCGCCATTGGCCGAGGCTTTTTTCAACAGGCCTTCGGCTTCGTGGTGTTCCGCTTCGGTGGCGCCGGGTTTGGCCACCAACAGGCGACCCAGACGAGCCTGCGCTCGCGGCGAGACGTCGGCCGCGGCGCGATAAGTCGCCTCGGCCTGCTTGACCTGCGCCGGGTCGCGGCTGTCGACCTGGATATCGGCGAGGCCCACTTGCGCTTCGCTGTAACCGAGGTCGGCCAGTTGCTTGTAATTCTGCTGCGCCAGCGCGGTGTCGCCGCGCTTGAGCGCTTCATTGGCCAGACGCTGGTCGGGCAGGCCGACGCAACCGCTGAGGCTGATAGCCAACGCCAGTGCGCACACCACATGACCCCTGTGGGAGCTGGCTTGCCAGCGATTCGCTTGATGCGGTTTATCAGAAACACCGCAGTGATCCCATCGCGGGCAAGCCCGCTCCCACAGGGTTCGTGGCGTTTTCAGGAGACTGATAATGGTCACGGGCATGTCCTCTGCTTAAAGACCGGAAGCCATGGCTTTGTCGATCAGCCAGTTCAGGTTCGGGCCACGGTCGCTGTTCACTTCAACCGGGCGACCGGCGTACTTGCTGTCCAGCGGCTCGTCAGGCTGGATCAGCACGCGAATGTCGGACGACAGGTCGGCGCTTTTCAGGCTGGTGCTGCTGACGATCTTGCCGGTGCGGGATTTGTCTTCACCGGCGATCTGGAAGCGCACCGAACTGCCTGGCAGCACGTCAGCGAACTGGCGATAGGTGAAGCGCGCTTCGACGTTGGCTTCGCTGTTACGCGGCACCAGCTGGAAGATCACGTCGCCTTTGCTGGCGTACTGACCGTCGCCAACCATTTGCTGCGCCACGGTGCAATCGCACGGCGAGGTCAGGGTGCCGGTCATTTGCTTGCCGAACAGTTCTTCAACCTTGGCCGGTTGCAACTGGTCTTCGTCCAGATGACCCTTGAGCACGTCGAGCATGCTGGTGCTGAAGGTCGCCAGCGGGGCGCCTTTGGCCGCGATGCCGTCGGCTTTCACCAGGCTCTGCACGGTGCCGTCACGCGGCATGGTGATGTTCATGCCCGGCACGCTGACCAGACCGGCCTGTGCGTGGCTGACGAAGTACATGCCGTACACCGACTTGAAAATGAAACCGAACGCCGCCAGGCCGACGAGGAAAATCGCCAGGCTGAACGTCACTGCACGCAGACGACCGAACGGGGTCATGCCGTGGCCGCCGTCCTTCATCTTGCGTGCCTTGGTGAAGTTGTCGCGCTGCAGGGTCGCCAGCACTTCACCCATGCTGACGATGTCGCCGGCCAGGTGAGAGGTGATCAGGTGACGCAGGGTGGAAATGTCTTGGGGTTCCAGGTTCTGGAACTGGCAACCGATACGACCGGTCGGGCGGTCGATGGAGCGCACTTGCAGCTCCACGTCCATGGCCAAGCCGAGGTTGTCGATGACGAATTGCAGGCGAGCCTTGTGTACGTCGCCGACCTTCAGCGGCAGCTGACCGGCGTTGAACGCCAGGCCGCCAGCGGAGAGGTCGAGTACCCGGGCTTCAACCGGGGTCCGGTCAGGACCGAAGAAGCGCAGCTTGGCCGGGATTTTCACTCGGGCGTGTTGGCGCTGGGCTTCAGATTCATGCACTACGTTGGCGTTGACGGCGGTATTCATAAGGGCGATTTCCTGGTTAATTCAATAAGGGGGCGGTCAGACCATCATCAGCAGCACGGCGACAAAAATGCTGCCGGCGGAGAAGGTCATGGTCCGAGACGACCAAGTGTTGAACCAACGTTGAAAGCTGGCGAGATCACGGGTCAGTTTGGTGTCCTGGCGAGTCCAGGATTGTTGGTCGAGGCGGAAGAACACGTAGATCTTCACCAGCGCGCCGACGATCTGGTTGTAATAAAGAATCGCCGGGTAGGCCGGGCCGATCTTGTGACCGGAGCAGGACAGCAGCAGCGTCAGGATCAGGCGGGTGATGCCGATCCACAGCAGGTAAACCAGGATGAACGCGGTGCCGTACTTGAACGACGCGATGATCGCCACGGTCAGGCCCAGCAGTGATGTCCACATCGACACGCGCTGATCGAACAGCACCACCGAGGTGAACAAACCGAGGCGTTTCATCCCCAGGCCCAGTGCCCGAGCGTTCTGGCGCAGGTTGTTGCCGTACCAGCGGAACATCAGTTTGCGACTGGCCTTGATGAAGCTTTTTTCCGGCGGGTGTTCCACGGTGTGGATCGCCGCGTCCGGCACGTAGAACGTGTCGTAGCCCAGGCGCATCAGGCTGAACCAGCTCGACTTGTCATCACCGGTCAGGAACTTGAAGCGACCCAGGCGCCAGTGTTGCAGCGAGTCGCTTTCGACGTCGGCGATGAAGTCCGGGTCGGTGACCACGGTGGCGCGGAACACCGACATGCGGCCGGTCATGGTCAATACGCGCTTGGACAACGCCATCGAGCACATGTTGATGTGGCGCTGGGCGAAGCGCAGTTTGTGCCACTCGCTCATGATGTAGCCGCCGCGCACTTCGCAGAACTCGTTGGTGGTCAGGCCGCCGACGTTGCTGAACAGCTGGAACCACGGCACGGTCTTGAGTACCACGCCTTCGGCGAGCACGGTGTCGCCATCGACTACGGCGACCACTGCACGGTCATCCGGCATGTGCCGCGAGATCGCGCGGAAGCCATAAGCCAGGCCATCGCGTTTGCCGGTGCCGGGAATGCGCACGAAGTCGAGCTTGACGCGCTCCGGTGGATTCATCCGCGACCAGAGGCTTTTCACCAGCAGTTCATCGGACATTTCCACGATCGAGCAGACCACAGTGGTCGGCAGGCCGCAGTCGATCGCTTCGCGAATTACCGAGCTGTAGACCTGTGCGGTGGTCAGCGCGTCGATGCGGAAACTGGTGACCATCAGGAACACGTGGGACGGGTCTGCCGCTTTACCCAGCTTGCGCACTTTGCGCCGCAGGTGCGGGTAGACCACGTACAGAAACAGCATGCCGCGCAGAAAGTGCGTGGCACCCATCGAGTAACGCCAGATACCGACGAAACCGATCAGAAAAATAAAGTCCTTCGACTCGGCGTCGAATGTGGACGTAGGCAGCGCCATGGCGAGGCCCATCAATAAAATCAGGTAAAACAGCCAACCGGCGGCCTGAAGTAGGCCGTGCTTTAGCCTGTGCATAATCTGCATCCGTCTCGATCTCGGGCGAGCCTGTGGGGTGGCCCGATGGGGTTAAGGCAGGCTTACAAACACCGTAATGTCACCGGTGAACCTGTAGGAGCTGCCGAAGGCTGCGATCTTTTGATCTTTCGCTTGGGATTCAACTGAGCCCGGAAAGATCGCAGCCTCGTTTCTCTCGGCAGCTCCTACGTCGTGTTCACACAGTTGCAATGCGTCGCCGCGCAGTTACAGCGCGGCGACGCACAGCTCCTGTGTTACCAGCAGATGCCTTCGGTGCGGCCGCTGACGCTGGTGGCTTTGGACATGAAGCCCACCAGGTCGATCACTTGCTTGCCGTGCGGAGCGTTCTGCGCCAAGGCGCGGAATTTCTCGTCACGGTTGCCGAGGATGATCACGTCGGAGTTGTTGATCACTTCGTCGAAGTTGGAGTTGAGCAAGGACGAGACGTGAGGAATCTTCGACTCGATGTAATCCTTATTCGCGCCGTGGACGCGGGCGTATTCGACGTTGGCGTCGTAGATGCTCAGGTCGTAGCCTTTGCCGATCAGCATTTCTGCCAGATCAACCAGCGGGCTTTCGCGCAGGTCATCGGTGCCGGCCTTGAAGCTCAGGCCCAGCAGGGCGACTTTGCGTTTGTCGTGGCTGGAAACGATGTCGAAGGCGTTCTGCACCTGGGATTCGTTGCTGCGCATCAGCGAGTTCAGCAGCGGCGATTCCACGTCCAGGGCGCCAGCGCGGTAGGTCAGGGCGCGAACGTCTTTCGGCAGGCACGAGCCGCCGAACGCGAAGCCTGGGCGCATGTAGTACTGGGACAGGTTCAGGGTCTTGTCCTGGCAAACCACTTCCATCACTTCGCGACCATCGACGCCGCACGCCTTGGCGATGTTGCCGATCTCGTTGGCGAAGGTCACCTTGGTGGCGTGCCACACGTTGCAGGTGTACTTGATCATTTCGGCAACGGCGATGTCCTTGCGGATGATCGGTGCGTCGAGTTCTTCGTACAGCGATTGCAGAACATCACCGGAGGCCTTGTCGAATTCGCCGATGACGGTCATCGGAGGCAGGTCGTAGTCGGCGATCGCGGTGCTTTCACGCAGGAACTCAGGGTTGACCGCAACACCGAAGTCAACGCCGGCTTTCTTGCCGGAGCAGTCTTCGAGAATCGGGATGACAACGTTTGCGACCGTGCCCGGCAAAACGGTGCTGCGCACTACGATGGTGTGGCGGGTGGTCTTGTCACGCAGAACAAAACCAATCTCGCGGCACACCGCTTCGATGTAGTTGAGTTCCAGATCGCCGTTCTTCTTGCTCGGCGTACCGACGCAGATCATCGACAGGTCGGTGTCGCGAATCGCTTCGGCGAAGTTGGTCGTACCGCGCAATTTGCCGGTCTCGATACCCTTGGCCAGAAGCTCGCCCAGACCCGGTTCAACGATCGGCGACTTGCCGGAATTGATCATGTCGATCTTGTCTTTGGCGACATCGACGCCAACGACGTCATGGCCCCGTGCAGACAGGCAACCGGCACAGACTGCACCGACGTAACCCAAACCAAATATGCTGATGCGCATCGCATTTACCTCTCGTTAATCAAAACTGTATTCAGCCATTACATGGCCGGAGTTAAGGGTGTTCAGCAGTCGTAGTGCATTCGGAAGTGCAGCTGGCAGGCGCCGCAATACCGCGTGCAGGCATACAAAGTTCCGAGTGTCTAAATAAGTGCACTCAAGGTGTGCGTAACCAGGCCTTATTATTATGATGTGCCCCGTTATGCAGCCGAGTCCTCTGGTGAGAGGTCATTCGTGCAAGGGTCTTGCGCGCTCAATGCCAGGCAATAGCCCGTAAATCAAGCGGTTGGGTGCTCGGGAGAGCACGTTTATAGGGGCGCAGCCTTGGCCATGTAGGGATAAGTAATGGTGCGTTATCTCCTGTCCTTCCGGTATCGCCCAAATCAGGGATCATTTAGCCAAAGTTAATGTGACAACTTCGCTTGGTGGATCACTTCTCTGCGTAAGTTATCTCGTACATGTTCAGAGATAATCGTTACCGGTGGTATGAGCTACGCATTTGGACATAGTTCCTGTCCGCCCATCGCGATTCTTGAAATTTCTTGAAATATTGAAAAAGATGGCACTGCTTTCAATTTGATGGCACTTGCTGTTTCACCCTTGATACACGGGGTTATAAGCAAGCGAGATAGTTTTGTGCCACTACTGAGAAAATTTTTAAGTGCCACTACTGAAAAAAATGATCGCAGTCGAGTGAAACTAAAGTTAGGTAAATGACTGTTGAATTGTTGACGCCAAGAGCTTGGCGATTGGGGCGGGGATTGTTGGACGATCGGACGTGGGCGCACGACGGGCAATTCAACGTCGTGCGCCAGACCGGTGCGTTATTCCGGGGCGTGGTCGCGGAGGAACACCAGGTTGTCCGGTTTTGACTGCTCGGCGCTGTAACGATAGCCCTGAACATCGAACTGCTTGAGCGCGGCCGGGTCGTTGATGCGCTCTTCGATGACAAAGCGGCTCATCATGCCGCGGGCCTTTTTCGCGTAGAAGCTGATGATTTTGTATTGGCCGTTCTTCAGGTCCTTGAAATCGGTATTGATGATGCGTGCATTCAGGGCGCTGCGTTTCACTGCCGAGAAATATTCGTTGGACGCCAGGTTCAGCAGCACGTCATCGCCTTGATCGGCGAGGGCTTCGTTCAGCCATTCACTGATCCGCGTACCCCAGAACGCATACAAATCCTTGCCGCGTGCGTTGGGCAGTTTGGTGCCCATTTCCAGGCGATAGGGTTGCATCAGGTCCAGTGGGCGCAGCAGTCCATAAAGGCCGGAGAGCATGCGCAGGTGCTGCTGGGCGTAATCGAAGTCCGCTTCGCTGAAGGTTTGAGCATTCAGCCCGGTATAGACGTCACCTTTGAAAGCCAGCAGGGCCTGCTTGGCGTTGTCCGGGGTGAACGCGGGCGTCCAGCTGCCGAAACGCGCGGCGTTTAGCCCGCCGATCTTGTCGGAGACGTGCATCAGCTCGCTGATCTGCGCCGGCGTCAGGTCGCGCAATTGCTGGATCAGCTCCTGGGAATGGTCGAGGTACTGCGGCTGGGTGAAGCGCTGGGTCGCCGGCGGTGTTTCGTAATCGAGGGTCTTGGCGGGTGAAATCACCATCAGCATGAAGTCGTCTCCTTTAATCGTGGGGGCGATTCTAGGGGGTTGTTCTTGTTGACTCCAGCTATGGGTGTCATAGGTGATCGGTGGTGTCATGGAACAAGATCGCAGCCTCGCTTCGCTCGTCAGCTCCTACGGGATGGGGTTGGCGCCAAGATCGCGAGGATTCGGGTGGTAGGAGCTGTCGAGCGAAGCGAGGCTGCGATCTTTTGATCTTCCCGCGATATAGTGCCGCCCGGGTTTTGTTATGGAGACATCCCATTGCGTATCGTTTTTCTTTTATCGGCCTGGCTGTTGAGCCTGGGTGCCATGGCGGCGCCGGGCGATGTCGCCACGCTCGATCGCAGTACCTGGCCAGAACAGCTCGGCACCCCGACGCTGTTCGACGTCGCCTCGCGGGCGGAGATTCTGATGTTCAGCCGTGTCCTGCTGGCCAGCGAGTCGCTGGACGAAGCGGGCCTGGCCCAGCGACTGGGCCTGCGCACGATCAACCTGGAGTCGGTCAACCGGTTGCGCCAACGCATGTGGCAGCGCTTGCTGAGCAACTACAACTTCGCCCAGCAGAGCTGCGATCAGGATGCCTCTTTCTGTTTTCTCGTCGAGGACATGGACACCCTGCGCCAGCAAGCCGCCAAGTTCCAGGTCAGCGACGACAGCTACTACGTCAAGTGGGCCGAGCCGAGCCGATTGTTCCACGCGCAATACCTCGACGAGCAACTGCGCAAGGCCGCGCTGTTTCCGCAAACCAGCAGCGAAATCGATCGTTTTGGCGACTATGAGCGCAACGGCGAGCCGATGCATGACCGGCTGTTTCTGTTGACCTTCGACAGTGCCGCCAATGCCGCGCCGGACAACACTGAGTGGGTCACTGATTACCTGCGCAAGGCGAACATGACCGGCACTTTTTTTGTTCTCGGCAAGGACATTCAGGCGCGTTTGAGCGAGCGCTCGGTGGCCAGCCTGCAGGCGACTTACTCCACGCAGTGCATCGGCGTGCAAGGCTGGGAATTCCGCTCCCACAGCCACTGGCAAGACTGGCAAGACTCGGTGCGACGCAGCACCGAACTGGTCAAAAGCAAACTGCCGGAGAACTACGTGCCGCTGTTCCGCCCGCCAGACGGTCAGCGTCGCGCGGACGCGCAAGGCTTCTTCAGCTCACAAGGCTTGCAGGTCGCCCTGTGGGAAATCGATGCCCAGGACGGCGCCGGCAAGCTCAAGGGCAATCAGAGCGCGCAGCGGGTGCTGACCCTGATGCTGTTATGGCGCCACGGGGTGATCAATTTCAACATCAAGCAGGAGACGGTGAAAACAGCGATGCCTTGGCTGATCACGCAAACGGCGGCCAGCGGGATCGGTTGGGAAGACTGTCAGGACGGGTTTCGCTGAACCCGGGAAACCCCGTAAACATTGGGTTCGGGGCGATTCTGGAAGGAAATTCGATGCAGGCGGACTTCCGACTTTAACGGCACATTGCCTGCACGCCAAGGGCTATTCGTCACTCTGAAAAATAAACTTCAAAAAAGCGTCAAAGTGCTTTTTTCTGTCATGGGTTTTGGAGTATTACGAAGACAGACCGCCGAAACCTGCAACACAGGTGGCGTCTCCCAAGACCCCTTGTGTGCAGTTCACTTGCATTGCGCTTTTTGTTGGTAGTGCGGGGTGAATTCGGCAGTCACTTCGAGGCGCAGCACTGTCAAGGTATTGCGTCGCCTGGCTCCCACAAAGGTGACCGAGTATGGATGATCACGGACGTAGTTCTTCCTCCAACCAGCCAATCCTTTATGTACTCGATACCAACGTATTGATTCACGATCCAAACGCCTTGCTTAACTTCGAAGAACACCACGTCGCGATCCCGATGACCGTGCTTGAGGAGCTGGACAAGCTCAAGAGCGGGCATCACAGCGTGGCTGCGGAATGCCGTCAGGCGATTCGCCTGATCGACAAAACCCTGGGCGATGCCAGCCCTGAAGACGTTGAACTGGGTGTGCCGATCCAGCGTGGCAAAAGTGGGCCCAAGGGTTTGCTGTCAATTCTGATGAGCAAGCGTGCCGAGCCGAACATCATTCTTCCCGAGCACTTGAACGACAACATCATCATCAATCAGTTGATTGATCTGCATGCGCGCGAGCCCAAGCTGCCTGTCGTACTGGTCACCAAAGACATCAACATGCGCCTCAAAGCCCGGGCGTGCGGGATTGCGGCCGAGGACTACAGCACCGATCAACTGGTTGATGACGTTTCGCTGCTGCCCAACGGTTATCACAACATGGACGGTTCCTTCTGGGACCGTGTGAGCAATGTCGATACCCGTCAGGATCACGGCCGCACCTGGCATCAGGTGAAGCTGATCGACAACCTGCCAGCGGTGCACATCAACGAGTTCATCATCGACGAGCAGGGCTTTGTCGGCTGGATCAAGGAGATCGAGGACGACAAGCTGCTGATTCTCGACCTGCATCAGGAACCCCTGCTGCACCAGGAAGCCTGGGGCCTGAAACCACGTGACATCTATCAGAGCCTGGCGCTGTACGCCTTGCTGGATCCGGATATCCACCTGGTCAATCTGACCGGTGCCGCCGGTTCGGGTAAAACCATCCTCGCCCTGGCGGCGGCGATCGAGCAGACCATGGTCAGCAAACGTTATCGCCGGATCATTGCGACGCGCAGCGTGCAGGGCCTGGATCAGGAAATCGGTTTCCTGCCCGGCACCGAAGCGGAAAAAATGGAGCCTTGGCTGGGCGCCATTACCGACAACCTCGAAGCCTTGCACATGGATGACGAAAACACCCATGGCAGCGTCGATTACATCCTCAGCAAAGTGCCGTTGCAGTTCAAATCCCTCAATTACATTCGAGGTCGCAGCTTCCAGCAAAGCCTGATTTTGATCGATGAATGCCAGAACCTCACGCCGCACCAGATGAAAACCATCATCACCCGTGCCGGCGCCGGTTCCAAAGTGGTGTGCCTGGGCAACCTGGCGCAGATCGACACCCCTTACCTGTCCGCGACCAGTTCCGGGCTGACTTACCTGACTGAACGCTTCAAGGATTTCCCTAACGGTGTACACATCACCCTGCAAGGGGTGCCGCGTTCGATCCTGGCCGAATACGCCGAATCGCATTTGTAAGCACTTCACTAAAATCGGGCGCCCAAAAGGCGCCCGTTTTTTTATGCCCACACAAATCCCCGTAGGAGCTGCCGAAGGCTGCGATCTTTTGATCTTTTGATCGTGTTGCTCAGGTCGAAGATCAAAAGATCGCAGCCTTCGGCAGCTCCTACAAAGGCGGGCGGCAGCGCTTAAATCAAACGTGCGGAAATTTGACCCACAGGTTTACAATCGAGGCTCTTGATCAGGAGTAAACCTGTGCTGACTCATCTCGATTCCCAAGGCCGCGCCAATATGGTCGACGTCACTGAAAAAGACGTGACCTTCCGTGAAGCGACGGCTCAAGCGCTGGTGCGCATGCTGCCCGAAACCCTGCAGATGATCGTCAGTGGCGGCCATCCCAAAGGTGATGTGTTCGCCGTGGCGCGTATCGCCGGCATTCAGGCGGCGAAGAAAACCAGCGACCTGATTCCCTTGTGCCACCCGCTGTTGCTCACCGGCGTCAAAGTCGAACTGAGCGCCGAAGGCGATGACTCGGTCCGAATCGTCGCGCGCTGCAAGCTGTCGGGGCAGACCGGCGTCGAGATGGAAGCGCTCACCGCTGCCAGTGTCGCGGCGCTGACGATCTATGACATGTGCAAGGCTGTGGATCGCGGCATGGTCATCGAAAGCGTGCGACTGCTGGAGAAGCTCGGTGGCAAGAGCGGCCATTATCAGGCGGACCCGTCATGAACCTGACCGTGAGGTTTTTCGCTCGTTATCGAGAAGCGCTGGGCGTGGATTCGGTCAAGGTCGAGGGCGACTTCGCCACCATCGATGACGTTCGGGCACTGTTGGCTGCGCGTGACGGTGCCGAGGTGTTGAGCGAGCAGAACCTGATGTGCGCCCGCAACGAAGACCTCTGCCAACTCGACGAGCCAGTGAGCGACGGCGATGAAGTGGCGTTCTTTCCGACCGTAACCGGGGGCTGAGCCATGGCGATTCGTGTGCAGGCCTCGGCGTTCGATCCGGGCGCTGAAGTCAACGCCATGCACGCCGCCAACGTCGGCGTCGGTGCGGTGGTGAGTTTTGTCGGCTACGTGCGCGACTTCAATGACGGGCAGGATGTCGCCGGTATGTTCCTCGAACACTATCCGGGCATGACCGAAAAAGCCCTCGGCAAAATCGCCGCAGAGGCCGAACAGCGCTGGCCGCTACTTAAACTGGAAGTGCTGCATCGCATTGGCGCCCTGGAGCCGGGCGAGCCGATCGTCTTTGTCGCCGCCGCCAGCGCCCACCGCCAGGCGGCATTCGATGCCTGCGCGTTTGTGATGGATTACCTGAAAACCCGGGCGCCGTTCTGGAAGAAGGAAAATACCCCTGACGGCGCGCGCTGGGTGGAAGGGCGCGACAGTGATCATGCGGCGGCGGATCGCTGGAAGCCGTAATTCCTGTGGCGCATTCAAGTACGCCTTCGCGAGCAAGCTGAACTGGCCTAATGATTTTGGACACTTCAATCGGGCGTTATGATGGCGCCCAAATCTGAGGTGTTTGAATATGCGTAAATCTTATTCCAGTGAGTTCAAGCTCAAGGCTGCCAGCATGGTGCTGGACGAGGGCCAGTCAGTTCCCGAAGTCTGTGCCAGTCTGGATATCGGCCCTACCGCCTTGCGCCGTTGGGTCGATCAGGTTCGCAAAGAGCGCCTGGGTTCGACCCCGCAGGGCGCTAAGGCGATTACCGCGGATCAGCGAGAGATTCAGCAGCTTAAGGCGTTGCTCAGGCAGAAAGACCTGGATATTGAAATCCTAAAAAAGGCCAGTGCTCTCCTGCTTTTGGACTCCAAAGATCATTTTCGCTGATCAACGAGCTGGACGAGCAGTACGGCGTTAACAATTGCTGTCGGGCGTTTGGAGTCAACCGCAGCAGCTTTTATGCCTGGCGTCAGCGCCAAGGTAAGGTGAAGCCTGAGCGGGAGAAACTTAAAGCCGTGCTAGTCGAGCATCACAAGGAATCCAGAGCGTCGGCTGGGTGTCGCACCCTTTCCAAGGAGCTGCAAGCAAAGGGGCATCGTGTTGGGCGGCATATGGCTCGCAGCTTGATGCGCGAAGCCGGAGTCGCCAGCCATCAACGCAGGCGGCACAAGTACAAATCTTCCGGCGTAGAAGCGCTGGTGGCGCCGCATGTGCTCAAGCGCAAGTTCGATGTCACGGCGATGAATCAGGTGTGGTGTGGCGATGTGACGTACATCAGGGTCGGCAAGCGCTGGATGTATTTCGCGGCGGTTCTGGATCTGTTTGCTCGCCGGATCGTAGGCTGGTCGTTTTCAATGATTTCCGATGCCACGCTGACCTGTGAAGCGTTGCGAATGGCGGTCGAATTGCGAGGCCGGCCGAAAGAGGTGCTGTTTCATTCCGATCAAGGCTGCCAATACACCAGCCACAAATTCAGAAGTGAGATGCGCAAGCATGGACTTGTGCAAAGCATGAGTCGTAAAGGTGAGTGCTGGGACAACGCCCCGATGGAGCGTTTCTTTGGGAGCCTGAAGTCAGAGTGGGTGCCCGAAGACGGCTACCGCTCGGAGCATGAAGCCCGCGTGGATGTTCAGCGTTATGTGATGCGTTACAACAACGTCAGGCTCCACAGCTACAACGATTACCGGTCGCCGGTAGCTATGGAGAGATTGGCGGCATGAAAACCGTAACTGGTGTCCAGAATTACTTGACCAGTTCAAGCTCGCTCCCACAGGAGATCTTCGTCCTACACAGCATTTGTGTTCATGAAGATCAACTGTGGGAGCGAGCTTGCTCGCGATGGGGTCATTCGCGTCACCCAATACCTTCCTGACCCACCACCCGACCACCGGCCCGTACATCTTCATTTCCTCCAATTGACGATTAATACATAAAAGTCCAGTATGGAATTATAAGTACAAAAAAGCCTTCCCCGTTTCTGCTCTTCTTCTGTCTTGCCAAACCAACAACAACCCGCGAGAGAACGAACATGAAGAAATTTCCCCTCATCACCGGTCTGGCCCTGAGCCTGTTGGCGTGCAGCACTTTGTTTGCCGCCGAGAAAACCTTGCGCATCGGCATTGAAGCGGCGTACCCGCCCTTTGCGTCGAAGACTGACAAGGGTGAGATCGTCGGTTTCGACTACGACATCGGCAATGCCCTGTGCGCGCAGATGAAGGTCAAATGTGTCTGGGTCGAAGGTGAGTTCGACGGTCTGATTCCTTCCCTCAAAGTGAAGAAAATCGACATGGCGCTGTCGTCCATGACCATCAACGAAGACCGCAAGAAGTCGGTGGATTTTACCCACAAGTACTACTTCACCTCCTCGCGTCTGGTGATGAAAGAAGGCGCAACCGTGGATGACCAGTACGCCAGCCTCAAGGGCAAGAATGTCGGCGTGCAACGGGCGACCACCACCGACCGCTTCGCCACCGAGGTGTTCGAGCCTAAGGGCGTCAACGTCAAGCGCTACAGCAACAACGAAGAAATCTACATGGACCTGGCGGCCGGTCGCCTCGACGCGATTTTCGCCGACACCATCCCGCTGAATGACTTCCTGTCGATGCCGCGTGGCAAGGGTTACGCCTTTGTCGGGCCAGAGCTCAAGGACCCGAAATACGTGGGCGAGGGCGCCGGGATCGCGGTGCGCAAGGGCAACACCGAGCTGGTAAGCCAGTTGAACAGCGCTATCGACGGCATTCGCGCCAGTGGTGAGTACCAGAAGATTTCCGACAAGTACTTCAAGTCTGATATCTACGGCGACTGAACCAACCCCTTCGCGAGCCACCTCGACATCCATTCCAACTGTAGGAGCGAGCTTGCTCGCGAAAAACGTTCGGTCAACACGTGCATCCAGAATGCCCGCGTTATCGTTCGCGCTTTTCGCGAGCAAGCTCGCTCCTACAATGGGACTGGAGCGTTGCCAGTTAATCCCTTCTTAACCACCTTATCGTTTATTCCCCGACATCTATTCCATGCGCCCCGGCTCTCCAAGGTCCGGGCCAGCGTGTAGACTTCCGGTCAATCGATATTCAGAAGGGAAAGGTAATGAGCGAGGAAACGATGCGGTTGGGCCGAGAGCGGCGTTATCTGGTGCTGTTGGGCATCATCTGCCTGGCACTGATCGGGGGCGCGCTGTACATGCAAATCGCGCTCGGAGAAGCGCCGTGTCCGCTGTGCATCCTGCAACGCTATGCCTTGCTGCTGATCGCGATCTTTGCGTTCATCGGCGCGGCAATGCGCACCCGCCGCAGCATCACGGTGCTCGAAACCCTGGTGGTGGTCTGCGCCCTCGCGGGCGTCGGCGTCGCCGGGCATCACGTTTACACGCAGTTTTACCCGGCGGTCAGCTGTGGCATCGATGTGCTGCAACCGATTGTCGATGGCCTGCCACTGGCGAAGATCTTCCCACTGGGCTTCCAGGTCGACGGTTTCTGCTCAACGCCGTACCCGCCAATTCTTGGCCTGTCGCTTGCGCAATGGGCGTTGATCGCTTTTGTGCTGGTGGTGGTGTTGGTGCCGTTGCTGACTTTGCGTAACCGCAGGCCACTGCGCTAGGTCACACGCCGCTTCTCTGGGTAACGCATAAAAAACGCCCCGGTCCTCGTTCAGAGGACCGGGGCGTTTTGCATTTCAGAGGACAGGCGAAAAGACCTTGATGCGCGACAAGAACGGGTGCTGCACATGTGCGACATGTTGTCACAGCGCGAGTGTCGCAAGGCATTTCAAGGGTGCGGATTGGAGCGCATCGATGCAATGAAATGCGTCGTTCAAATCGGCCTCCCGACTTTTGCCCCTCAACCCCAAGCAGGCACTTTTAACAGGCCCCGGCGATTTGCCAGAGCCCTTGCTTGGTGGGGGCTGGGGCAACGCTGAGGGGGGAGGCAGAGCCGTCGATACTGTCTGAACTGCGCGTGGTAGGCCTACTATTTTTGGTGTTTTTGTTGAGAATCAATTTCGATAAGATGTCGCACTTTTACAAAAATCGTCAATGATTGTTGCTGAAACGGATAAAAATTATTTCGGGATGAGACATGGTTTATGAATCGTTACATATCTACAATCGCCCGCACTGAATTCCCGGCGCTGCTCACCTTCATCAGATGATCGGGCAGCAACAGGGCGTCGAGAGGCCAGAGGGTTTCATGCGACGCCCGGATGCCGGTGCCTTCCAACTATCCGCTCCAAATGGAATTGGGCTGTAACAAGGCCTTTGACCACGAATTCGAATAAGAACTCACCGCTGGCCCAGGATTTGTCGAACAGCGTCTGACGCGCGACGGGCAGCCCTTATTCAATCCAAGAAAAATGCCAACCCTTGGCAGGGTGAAGTGTTGGCGATCAAAACCCAACTGCATTGCGCAAGCTGCTTTAGAGGTCGTGAGATGAGTAAAAACAGGTACCCCAGACTACTAGGCTTATTGCCGCTGATCGGCACGTTGCTGCTGTCAGGCTGCAACATGACCTTGCTCAATCCAACGGGCCAGGTTGGCCTGGAGCAGCGCAACCTGATCATCACCGCAACGTTGCTGATGCTGTTGGTCGTGGTCCCGGTCATCGTCATGACCTTCCTGTTCGCCTGGAAATACCGCGCGACCAACACTGACGCCGTGTACACGCCGAAGTGGTCGCACTCCACCAAGATCGAAATCGCGGTGTGGGCTGTTCCAGTGCTGATCATCATTGCCCTGGGTTACGTCACCTACGTGTCGACCCATGCACTGGACCCTTACAAGCCGCTGGAATCCGACGTCAAGCCGATCACCATTGAAGTGGTCTCGCTGGACTGGAAGTGGGTGTTCATCTACCCGGAGCAGGGTATCGCCACGGTCAACAAGATCGTGTTCCCGACGAATACCCCGGTCAACTTCAAGGTGACGTCGGACTCGGTCATGAACTCGTTCTTCATTCCGGGCCTGGGCGGCCAGATCTACGCGATGGCCGGCATGCAGACCAAGTTGCACCTGATTGCCAACCGTGACGCTGAAATGGAAGGCATCTCTGCCAACTACAGCGGCGCAGGTTTCACCGGCATGAAATTCAAAGCGATCTCAACTTCTCAGGAGAATTTCGACGCCTGGGTAAGCGAAGTCAAAAAGGCACCTAAACAGCTGGAAAAAGCTGAATACGAAGCCCTTACCAAACCAAGCCAGAACAACCCAGTCGAGCTCTACTCCTCGGTGACGCCAAACCTGTTCCAGTTCATCGTCGACAAGTACGAAGGCATGAAACCGGGCAAGCCGATGCACCACGAGAAGAAAGAGAAAGAAGTGGCCCATATGGAAGGGATGGACATGAGTTCGCATTCAGCTGCCGGGGCAGAGGAGTAAACGATGTTTGGTAAATTAAGTTGGGAAGCGGTCCCGTTCCACGAACCGATCGTGATGATTACCATCGCCATGATCGCGCTCGGTGGTCTGGCACTGTTCGCGGGTATCACCTACTTCAAGAAGTGGACCTACCTGTGGACCGAGTGGCTGACGTCGGTCGACCACAAGAAAATCGGCGTGATGTACATCATTGTCGCCATGGTCATGCTGCTGCGCGGCTTTGCCGACGCCATCATGATGCGTACCCAGCTGGCCATGGCCACCGAGGGTTCGCCTGGCTACCTGCCGCCTGAACACTATGACCAGATCTTCACCGCCCACGGTGTGATCATGATCATCTTCATGGCGATGCCATTCTTCACCGGCCTGATGAACCTTGCAGTGCCGCTGCAGATCGGCGCGCGTGACGTGGCCTACCCGTTCCTGAACTCCCTGAGCTTCTGGCTGCTGGTGTCTGGCGTAGTCCTGATCAACCTGTCCCTGGGCGTCGGCGAATTCGCCAAGACCGGTTGGGTTGCCTATCCGCCGCTGTCGGGCCTGCAGTACAGTCCGGGCGTGGGGATGGATTACTACATCTGGGCGCTACAGCTATCCGGGCTCGGGACGACGCTGACGGGGGTCAACTTCCTGGCCACCGTGCTGAAAATGCGTACCCCTGGCATGAAGCTGATGGACATGCCGATCTTCACCTGGACCTGCACCTGGGCCAACGTCCTGATCGTGGCTTCGTTCCCGATCCTGACCGCTACCCTGGCTTTGCTGACGCTTGACCGTTACATGGATTTCCACATTTTCACCAATGAACTTGGTGGCAATCCGATGATGTACGTCAACCTGTTCTGGGCCTGGGGTCACCCCGAGGTTTACATCCTGATTCTGCCGGCGTTCGGGATCTTCTCCGAAGTCATCTCGACCTTCACCGGCAAGCGTCTGTTCGGCCACCACTCGATGATCTACGCCTCCGGCGCGATCTCGATCCTGGGCTTCATGGTCTGGCTGCACCACTTCTTCACCATGGGTTCGGGTGCCAGCGTCAACGCCTTCTTCGGTCTGGCGACGATGCTGATTTCGATCCCGACGGGGGTGAAGCTATTCAACTGGCTGTTCACCATTTACCAGGGCCGTCTGCGTTTCACCAGTCAGGTTTTGTGGACCCTGGGCTTCATGGTGACCTTCGCCATCGGCGGCATGACCGGCGTATTGCTGGCCATTCCGGGTGCTGACTTCGTGCTGCACAACAGCCTGTTCGTGATCGCTCACTTCCACAACGTGATCATCGGCGGCGCGGTATTCGGTTACATCGCAGGCTTTGCGTTCTACTTCCCTAAAGCGTTCGGCTTCAAGCTGCACGAAGGTTGGGGCAAGGCAGCGTTCTGGTTCTGGATCACCGGCTTCTTCGTCGCGTTCATGCCGCTCTATGTACTGGGCTTCATGGGCATGACCCGTCGTCTGAACGCCACCACCAACCCTGAGTGGGTGCCGTACCTGTACGTCGCCATGTTCGGTGCGGTGATGATCGCAGTCGGTATCGCCTGCCAGTTGATCCAGCTGTACGTCAGCGTGCGTGACCGCAACAAGCCAGAAAACATGTGCGAACACGGCGACCCGTGGAATGCCCATACCCTGGAATGGTCGACTTCGTCGCCACCCCCGTTCTACAACTTCGCTGTGCTGCCAAAAGCGGAAAGCATCGACCCGTTCACCGAAGCCAAGGAAAACGGCACCGCGTACCAGGCTCCGGCCAAGTACGAGCCGATCCACATGCCAAACAACACCGCGACCGGTGTGGTCATGGGTGCTCTGTTGACGGTGTTCGGTTTCGCGATGATCTGGCACATCTGGTGGTTGGCGGCCTTCGGCCTGATCGGCACCGTGGTGTACTTCGTGATCCACGCAGCACGTGATGATCAGGGCTATATGGTGCCGGTCGACGTGATCGAGCGCATCGAAGCCGAGCAGCACAAGCGTCTGGTAGCGGCCGGGAAAGTCCCAGCCAGTGCCACCCGTGTTGAAACCTCGTTGGAACAGGCTTAAACCATGTCGAACTTAGTGACCAATGCTGGACACACCCATGTCGATGGACATGGGCACGATGACCATCACCACGACTCGGGCGAGATGACCGTATTCGGTTTCTGGCTCTACCTGATGACCGACTGCATTCTGTTTGCGTCGATCTTTGCGGTGTACGCGGTACTGGTTAACAACGTAGCCGGTGGCCCGTCGGGCGCCGACATCTTCGAGCTGCCTTACGTACTGGGCGAAACCGCTCTGCTGCTGTTCAGCTCGATCACCTACGGCTTCGCCATGCTGGCGTTGTTCAAGGGCAAAAAGAACCAGGTACTGGGCTGGCTGGGCATGACCTTCCTGTTCGGCGCCGGCTTCATCGGCATGGAAATCAACGAATTCCACGTTCTGATTTCCGAGGGCTTCGGTCCTAGCCGCTCAGGCTTCCTGTCCGGGTTCTTCACCCTGGTCGGCACCCACGGTCTGCACGTGACCAGCGGTCTGATCTGGATGGCGATCATGATGTATCAGGTGCAGAAAAACGGCCTGACGGCGACCAACAAGACCCGTCTGAGCTGCCTGAGCCTGTTCTGGCACTTCCTCGACGTGGTGTGGATCTGCGTATTCACCGTTGTTTATCTGATGGGGACTATGTAAATGGCTAACGCTCATTCCCACGATGGTCATGACGCCGGCCACGGCAGCGTCAAGTCCTACGCCATCGGTTTCATCCTGTCGGTGATCCTGACCGTCATTCCTTTCGGCCTGGTGATGTACCCGTCGCTGCCCAAAGCCATGACCCTGTGGATCGTACTGGCCTTTGCCGTGATCCAGGTGCTGGTGCACCTGGTGTACTTCCTCCACCTGGACCGTTCAGCCGCCCAGCGTAACAACGTGATCGCGTTTGTCTTCGCTGCGCTGGTGATCGTCCTGCTGGTTGGCCTGTCGTTGTGGATCATGTTCAGCATCCACACCAACATGATGGCGCACTGAGGTAAATCCGGATGTCCTTGAAGCACTTTATCCAAATCACCAAACCGGGGATCATTTTCGGTAACGTGCTTTCAGTGGCAGGCGGATTTTTCCTGGCCTCGAAAGGGCATGTCGATCTGGCCATTTTCCTGGCCGCCATGATCGGCACGTCCCTGGTGGTGGCTTCCGGTTGCGTGTTCAACAACTGCATCGACCGCGACATTGACCTGAAGATGGAACGCACGAAAAACCGGGTGCTGGTGCAGGGCTTGATCTCCCTGAAACTGGCCCTGATCTTCGCGACCGTCCTCGGCGTTGCAGGCGTGGCGTTGTTGTACAAAGTGGCTAACCCGTTGGCGGCGCTGTTCGCGGTGATCGGTTTTGTCATCTACGTCGGCTTCTACAGCCTGTACCTCAAGCGCAAGTCGGTGCACGGCACGCTGGTGGGCAGTCTGTCGGGGGCGATGCCGCCGGTGATTGGCTATGTGGCTGTGACCAACAGCTTCGACATGGCCGCGCTGACGCTGCTGGTGATGTTCAGCCTGTGGCAGATGCCGCATTCCTATGCCATCGCGATCTTCCGCTTCAACGATTACCTGGCCGCATCGATTCCGGTGCTGCCGGTGAAGCGCGGGATCAAAGTGGCGAAGAAGCACATCCTGATCTACATCCTGGCCTTCCTCGTGGCGACCTTGATGTTGACCTTTAGCGGCTACGCCGGCATGAGCTACCTCGCCGTCGCTGCCGCCATGGGCATGTACTGGTTGTACATGGCCTGGACCGGCTACAAGGCAGTGGATGACACGGTCTGGGCACGCAAGTTGTTCGTGTTCTCGATCTTCACCATTACCGCGTTGAGCGTGATGATGTCCCTGGACTTCAAAGTGCCGAGCGAGTTGCTGCTGACGTACGCGCCTTAAGCGTCGGATGCTGTAAAGAAAAACCCCGCCCTTCGAGAGAAGGCGCGGGGTTTTTTATTGGGGATTTTCGGGTGGACCGTGTTGACCCTTTCGCGAGCAGGCTCGCTCCCACAATGGATCGGAGTGCCACTCATTTTTGGCGCAACGCTGACCCCCCGGTAGGAGCTGCCGAAGGCTGCGATCTTTTGATCTTCAGCAATCCCGACCTCGACAAAAATCAAGATCACAAGATCGCAGCCTGCGGCAGCTCCTACGGGATGAAGATCGTCAGCTATCCAGCAACCGAAAAAACCGTTCCCGCACCTGGCTGTTATCGCTGTGCGCCACGTTGAAACGCAGGAACTGGCTGGCATCCGCTGCTTTGCTGAGCAAGGTGCCGGGCGTCAGCACCAGGTCGATGTCCAGGCCCTTCCTCGCCAGCGTTTCGGCATGCAGCCCTTCGGGCAGTCGCGTCCAGAGAAACAACCCTTCATGGGGCAGCGAGGACAGCGAACAACCCGCCTCCAGCAGCCAGCTCGTCACCCGACTGCTCGATTCGTAAAGCCGGTCCACCGTGCGCCGGGTGTGTTTGGCGTAGCTGCCATCGCTGAGCATCGTGCAGATAATCTGCTCGGCCAGTTCCGAGGTCATGCCGCCGCAGGCCATTTTCAGGGTGGTCATGCGCGCGGCCAGTTGCGGTGAAAGCACGGCGTAGCTCACGCGGCTGTTTGCCGTCAGGGTTTTGGAAAAGCCGGACACATAACTGACATTGTCCAGGCCGCCCGCAGCGAGTCGCGGCGTGCTTCGCTGTTGCAGGTCGCAATACAAATCGTCTTCGAGGATGTGGAAGCCGTAGCGGTGACTCAACTCCAGCAAACGATACACTTGCGCCGGGGCGAATGAATGCCCGGTGGGGTTATGCAGGACGTTATTGGTCATGTACAGCACTGGACGATGAGCAATCAACAATCGCTCGAAGGCGTCCAGGTCCATCCCGTCGGTCCCCCGGTGAATGGTGATGACCTTGGCGCCATGCAGCGCCAGATTGGTGTGCATGGTGAAGTAACACGGATCATCGAGCAGCACCGTGTCGCCGGGTTTGACCAGCAGGCGCATCAGCATGTCGATGGCCTGTACGGTGTTGGCCGTGGTGATGATCTGTTCGACCGGCACTTCGATACCCAAGGCGGACAGCTTGACCCGTAACGCCTCACGCAGCGGCACGTAACCGGCGGCGACGCCGTACTCGCCCATGCGCAGGGAGGTGGCGCGCAGGGTGCCGCGCACGGCTTTTAAAAGCTCTTCAGCCGGCAGCCACGAGGAAGGCAGGAAACCGGCGCCGGGGCGCAGCGCGCCGTTGTCCAGCAGCACCGCGCGGCGGACCACACTCAGGGTGTCCTGAGGTTGCAGGTCCGGGCCGGCATCCATCTTGATCGGGGTGCTCGAACGGTGCACGTAGTGCCCCGAACCCTGGCGTGAAACCACCAGACCCTTGGCCCGCAAGCGGTCCAGCGCATCCACCACCGTCGACTTGCCGACGTTTAACAACTCGGAGAGTTCGCGAATCGGCGGCAGCCGCGAGCCGTGAGGCAAGCCGCCCTGGCTGATCGCCACCGACAACTGATCGACGATCTGCTGAACCAGCGGCACACCCGGCTGGAACTCGAAAGCGGCGATCACTGCGCGTTGAACCTGCATTTTACTGGTCTCTCCGGCAGTAAAGTTCGTTTGATTCTATACGAACTTGCTCTGATGAAAACAAGCGTCTCTCTCTACCATCGCCTTAAAGACTTTCCTGATTGTTGGCGGCTAATGCCTGAACAATCGCTGGTTCCAGAGGTGTTGCATGAGTGTTCAAACAACGGTCGCCGTCGCCAAACCGGTGATCAACATTCGCCTGTTCACGATCCGGATCATCACCGCCGTGTCGCTGTTCGCGGTACTGGGCAAGGCCAACGTCTGGCTCGACACCGCCACCAACAGCATCCTCGCCCTCGGGTATCGGGCTTTGCTTTTGTTGCTGCCGCTGACATTGCTGGTGCTTGGTCGCCGCTCCCTGAGCGTCACGCTGATGTGCGCTGCCCTCGGGCTGGTGCTGCTGGCGGTGACCAGCAACCAGGGCATGGTGATGTTCGCCGCCGCGTTGTTTGCCTACGGCATTGCGATTGCCGGTTACCTGATCAAGAGCGAAGCCGCCCAAACCAAGGAGGGCGCGGCCTACAACCGTGTCGCGATGAACATGGGCAGCCTGGTGGCGGGGCTGATCTTGCTGTCACCCTATCTGACCCCAACCCTGTTTTTCCTTGGCGCGGCCGGTTTCGTCCTGCTGTGCCTGCCCATCGCCATGGGCGCCACCTTCACCACGCAACCGGTGGTCGCAAGTCCGGTCACTCAGGATGGCAGCGGCTGGCGCAACAAACTGCCGTGGGTGATCGCCGGCCTCATTATGGGCATCAAGTTGTTCGGCGTGTTTTCGATCCTGCCCCAGGCCATCCTGCTCAAGACCGGTGAACTGCCGGCCTGGTACGGCTTGATGCTGATCCTCAACAGCGCCGTGGTGGTGTTCGCCCAAGTGCCGGTTATGAAGCTGATCGAGCGCACCGGGCGCTTCAAAGTGCTCGCGGTGATCGGGATCATTGTCGGCGGCTTTGCGGTGCTCTCGTCGCCGGCGGCGTTCCGCGTCGAAACCCTCGTCGGCGCGCTGATCTGGGTGGCGTTGCTGTCGATTGCCGAGTGCGCGTTCAGCTACCTCGACTACTTCTCCGTCAAGCAAAACAACATGTTCGTCAAGGAAGTGTCCCTCGGCGTCGGCGCCGGTCTGACCGTGCTGATCATGCGGGTCGTGCCTGCGCCCTACAACGCCCTGTTGCTGGCCGCCATCGGCGCAGGCGGAATCCTGGCCTGGTACTGGCTCAACCGTAAATCCAATGCGTCATTGCACGACTGAATCACAGCGTCTGCTTTTGTTTCCTCACAGGTCGGGTGCTTTATGAAAACGACGTCATGCGTAGTAGTGGTCGGGTACAACGGCAATCGTGTCAACGATATCCAGAAGCTGCGCGACCTCTGCAAGACCCTCTACAACGCCCGGCTCATCCTGGTGGTCGAGCGGATTCAAGCCGATGACGATCAGGTCGCCGATCACGTGTGCAGCGCCTCGCTGGCGCCGGAGGACGTGGCGAGCTCCCTCGAACTGGTGGCGGGTTGCCTGAGTGCCGATTGCTGGAAACTGATCGGGGTGCTGCCGTTTTCCGACCGTGGCGTACTGCTCGGTGCAGCGCTGGCCCTGCATTTTGGCCTGCCCGGCATTACGCCCGACGAGGCCCGCGCGGGGCTGGATAAACAGATTTTTCGCACACTTGAAGCGGCTTCCAGCACATCGCCCGAAAATTACCGCCCGGTGTTTTCCACTCGCATCGAAAGCCTTGCCGAGTTGCGCCAGCGAGTGGTCGAACTGGGCGGCAAAGCCTTCATCAAACCCGCGTGCGAAGGCGCGAGCCGGGGTTGCCGGGTGATCCAGCATCCGTGCGAATGCGACGAGGCATGGCAGGCGCTCAAGCCGTATCGCGAAGGCGGCATCGTCCTTGAAGAATTGATTCAGAACGCCCGGGAATACAGCTGGGATTACGTCGCCGGCAGCACCTGGGTCACCGAGAAAACCACCACCGAGGGCGCCTATCGCGCGGAAATCCAGCAGGTGGTGCCGGCTCCCCTGAGCGTTGACGTGCAGGCGCGACTGGCGGCTGCCGGTCGACACATGTCCGGGTTGGTCTCGCTGGATAACGGCGCGTATCACAACGAAGTATTCCTGCGCAGCGACGGCTTGACCTCCGCAGTGGAAACCAACATGCGCCCCGGTGGTATGCACATCTGGGACCTGGCCCGTCTGGCGTTCGTCGATTTCAATCCGTGGGAACGCTGGGTCAGGTGGGCGGTGGAAGGCACAACAAGTCATCACGATCCCGTCGCGCGGGGCTATTGCGGCATACGCCTGTTGCGTGCGCCCGCCGGTGGCCTGTTACGCAGCTTGCCGGACATCGAGTCCCTTGCCCGGGAGCTGAACATAGCACTGGTGGAAGCGGTGTATGCCAAGCGCCTCAGTGATTCGGTCACGGCATTGGTGCAGGACAACACGTCGTTCATTGGCCACATCGTGTTGTTCGACGAGGACTACCAACAACTCGGTAACAACCTGCTGCGTCTGGCAGAAGAGATCGAATCACGCGTCGAGGTCACCTGCGTAGCACCACCGGCGAGAGCCGTGGGTTGAGTTGTCAGGGGCTGCGCGTGAGCATTTTTGATTGATGAGGAATGGGTAAATGATTGAGCAAAAATCGTCCTGTGATGAACGCTTCATCGTCCTGGCGAAAGAGCTGGGCTATGACATCTACGGCGATCAGACCGTGGGCGGGCATTACGCGCCGCTGGTGCGGCATCACGATGAAATCTACGTCAGTGGGCTGGTGCCGCGCATGAGCGGAAAAATGCAGTACCCGGGCAGGGTGGGACTGGAGCTCAGCCTGACGGATGCCCAAGCGGCCGCCAGTATCAGCGCCATGCGCGGGCTGGCGTTGATCGTTGATGCCATCGGCTCGCTGGACAAAATAAAGTCGCTGATCCGGGTCACGGTTTACGTGAAGTGCACGGCGGACTTTGTGGACCTCAGTGAAGTCGCCAACGGCGCATCGGATGTCTTCAGCCATGTTCTCGGGGAGGCGGGCAAACATACTCGAACCACGGTAGGCGTCTATCAGTTGCCAAAGAACGCCGCTGTGGAAGTTGACATGATAGTGGCGCTACGGCCTTCAGTGTTGTGAGTGTTAGTGGCTCGGCTTTACAGTGGCAAGTTGTTCGCCTAGTGTCGTGTTACTTAAGTCACTAATACGTGAGCGCACGCGGATGAATAACATTCAAGGTGGATACTTTTCATATAAGGACTTTCGCCAGAGTCTGAATCGCCCACCCGTCAGTGCGAGGGTGTGGAAAGGGGGCGAACTGGCGGCCATGCGCCAAAGCCTCGAGGCCAGCGAGGTCGATATCGTCGCGCTGGCTCATGACGACAGCACTGAAGGTTGCAAGCTGACGCCAGGGATGGCGGTGTCCATGCAATGGTTGAAACCCGGCACGGCGCTGAATGGCCATGCCCATTCGTGGTGGCACCTGTTCATCATTCAGTCCGGCAGCGGCACGTTAACCCTGGGCGATGCCGATGCGGTGGCCGTCAGTCCCGGCGATGTATTGCTGGTGCCCGCCTGGACCCGGCATGGCTTCGTCAACACCAGCGCCACTGAGCCGCTGGCCATGCTGAACATGAGCAACATGCCGCAAATGACGCTGCTCGCCAACGCCGCAGACGTCACGGTCTGACACGCTCAACCTGTAAATTCCCGTCTGTTGCACATCAGGGAGTCTGCGTTCGCTGACTCCCTTTTTCTTTTCTCACGATGTTCTTTTGCAAATGTCTGTATCCGTATAAACAGATAATTTCTGTATCTGTTCAGCGCGGAATCAACTTACTACGATCGACCCCAATGCAACGGATTAATGTCGTTAATGCAAGGGAGCGTTCTATGGAAAGTACGAAGCTGAAACTTTATGTCGGCGCAGATTATGTCAGTGCTTTTGCAATGTCGGCATTTGTGGCGTTGAAGGAAAAGCAACTTTCGTTTGAACTGGTCACGCTGGATTTGAAGACGCGTCAGAACTATCAGGCGAGTTATCGTGATCGTTCGTTGACTTGCAAGATTCCCACACTGGTTCATCAAGATTTCGCGCTCTCGGAATCCTCGGCCATTGCCGAGTACCTGGAAGAGCTTGCGCCGGGGCATCACCCGCTGTTCCCCCGGGACATCAAACAACGCGCTCGCGCCCGTCAACTCCAGGCCTGGCTGCGCAGCGACTTGCTGGTGATCCGCAAAGAGCGCCCGGCGGACCTCATCTACTTCGGCAAGAAAGACAATCCACTGACCGACGAGGCGCTGGCTGCTGTCGAGCGACTGTTCTTCGTGGCCGAGCGGGTACTGGAGGAGGGTGCCGATCACCTGTTCGGTGACTGGAGCATCGCCGACACCGACCTGGCAATCATGCTCAACCGGTTGCTGGCCAATGGTGATCAGGTGCCTGCGCGCCTGGCGGCGTATGTCCGTCGGCAGTGGGACCGCGACAGCGTTCGGGCATGGATGGACATCGAGCGCGTAGCGCCGGCCCTCGCGCCTTTGAACGTGTAAGGCCACCGCCAGGCAATCATCAGGAGCGTTGCCATGCAGGGACTGTCGGAGCAGGAAAGATACAAACCCTACAACTCACGGACCATTCGCGACACGCCGTACTGGCAGAAACTGACGCCAGCGCTGCAAGAAGCCATGAATGTCGTGGCCCGGGTCATGCCGTTTCGCACCAATGAATATGTGCTGGGCACACTGATCGACTGGAACAACATCCCGGACGACCCGATTTTCCGCATGACCTTTCCCCACAAGGACATGCTGCTGCCGGACGAGTACGCGTCGCTCAAGCTATTGATCGAACGAGATGACACGGTGGCGATCAAGCGTCGGATCGAGGCGATCTGGCTGCGCATGAACCCGCATCCGGCCGGGCAGCTGACACACAACGGCGCGATGCTTGACGGAAAAGTCCTGCCGGGCATTCAGCACAAGTACCGCGAAACCGTGCTGTTTTTCCCCGGTGCCGGTCAGACGTGTCATGCCTACTGCACCTTCTGTTTCCGCTGGGCGCAGTTCATCGGCGAGGAAGAACTCAAGTTCAATGCGCGTGAATCCCAGGAGTTGGTCAATTACTTGCGGGTGCACACCGAAGTCACGGACGTGCTGATCACCGGTGGCGATCCGATGATCATGAACACCCGTTCGCTGGCCGGTTACATCGAGCCGCTGCTGCAACTGCCACACCTCAAGAGCATTCGTATCGGCACCAAATCGGTGGCGTATTGGCCGCAGCGGTTTGTCAGCGACAAGGATGCGCCCGAGCTGCTGGAGCTGTTTAAGCGAGTCGTCGCGGCGGGGAAAAACCTGTCGGTCATGGGGCACTACAACCATCCGGTAGAGATCCGACAGGACATCGCCCGTCAGGCCGTCGAACGCATTCGCTCCACCGGTGCAACCTTGCGCCTGCAGGCGCCGGTGATTCGGCACATCAACGAAAACCCCGCTGATTGGGCCGAACTCTGGACCGAAGGTGTGCGGCTCGGCGCGGTGCCTTATTACATGTTTGTCGAGCGCGATACCGGGCCTTCGCATTACTTCGCGATGCCGTTGGCGCGAGCGTTCGAGATTTTTCAGGCGGCGTATCGAACGGTCTCCGGGCTGGCGCGCACCGTGCGCGGGCCGTCCATGAGCACCTTCTACGGCAAGGTGCTGATCAATGGCATCGAGACGGTCGCCGGGGAAAAAGTCTTCGTGCTGCAATTTCTTCAAGCACGCGACCCGCAATGGGTGCTGCGCACCTTCTATGCGCGTTTCGATCCGCAGGCAACCTGGTTCGACGAGTTGCGTCCGGCCTTCGGGGAACGTGCGTTTTTCTTTCAGCCGGAGCCTGTTGCAGTGCCCGAATTGATACCGGTCCTGCTCGAAACGGCGTAGGACGATTCATCTGGAGATATGGATATGAGTGTGATCCCGTTTGATCAGCGAGAGGGAGTTATCTGGCTCGACGGTGAGTTCGTCGAGTGGTCCCAGGCGCGCATTCACGTGCTGAGCCACGGCCTGCATTACGCGAGCACGGTGTATGAAGGGGAACGCGTCTATAACGGCAAGATTTTCAAACTGCGCGAACACAGCGAGCGCCTGTACCGCTCGGCGCAATTGATGGATTTCGCGATTCCTTACGCACTGGCCGAACTGGAGGCGGCCAGCCATGAACTGCTGCAACGCAACAAAGTGGTCGACGGTTATCTGCGGCCGGTGGCGTGGCGCGGCAGCGAAATGATTTCTACCTCGGCGCGCTTCAACCGCGTGCACGTGGCGATTGCCTGTTGGCAATGGCCCAGTTATTTCGACCCGGCGGGACACATGGCCGGCATCCGTTTGAAGACTGCGCAGTGGCGACGTCCACCGCCGAGCAGCAGCCCGTTTGAAGCCAAGGCGTCGGGTCACTATCAGATCGCCACACTGAGCAAGCACGACGCCGAAAACAACGGTTATCACGATGCGCTGATGCTCGACTGGCGTGGGCACGTCGCCGAATCCACCAGCGCCAACGTGTTCTTCATCAAAGACCGCACGCTGCACACGCCACTGCCCGATTGCTTTCTCAATGGCATCACCCGCCAGACCGTCATCGAACTGGCCGCGGCGCTGGATTACCAAGTGCTCCAACGCACCCTGCTTCCTACGGAGCTTGGCGATTTCGATGAGTGTTTTCTGACGGGCACGGCCGCTGAAATCACCCCCGTGCAGAGCATCGACGAGCACCGCTATCGACCGGGCAGCGCCTGCCGCGACTTCATTGCCGCTTACACCTCAACCGTTAACGCCTGATCAACCGCCAGGAACACCACCATGTCAGATCAAGGGATTGTTGCGTCCACACCGTACGTTTCACTGGGCCATCGCCATGACGAATTGTCGTCACGGGGCTGGACGGTGCTGACGCCCGCTGAATTTGCCTACGATGTCGTCGGCACGTTGCAGGAGTTCGGTCAGATCATTCCGCAATTCAATGGGCAGACCGCTTTTGCCATCACCCGCAAACCGGGGTACGAAGATTTGCCGTACTCCCAGAGCATGAACGGCATTGGCCCGCACACTGAAGCGCCGGTCTATGGGCCACCGCCGCGCTATCTGGCGCTGCATTGCCATCACCAGGCAACGTGTGGCGGTGGCCATACCGGCTTGGTCGACGGGGTTGAGTTTCTGGCATTTCTAGAGCGCACCGAGCCCGAGTTGCGCGAATGGATCGACGACACTCCCGTGGAATTCGTGGCGACCGCCAAACCCGGTGAAGCGGGGCAGCGGCGGGTCAAGGAGTACATCCTCACGCCTACAGAGGGCGGGGATATTTTCCGCTTCAGCTATAACCAGTTTCACTACGGCGATGTGAATCCTTCCAAGGAGGATCTGGAACACTCGAAAGTGGCGAACAACTCATCGCCCCTTGCCAGGTTCGCGGTACTCGGTGAGGACTATTTCGTGCAGCACAACACGCCCGTGCTGATTCCCGACGGGTGCATGCTGATCTGGGACAACTGGCGAATGATCCACGCCCGCAGTCGATACACTGACCCCGCGCGCAACCTGACCCGCTACTGGCTGGCCTGAATCATCCGTCACCACCATTTAATCGGCGTACCCCTCGGCGGGTACGCGTCCTACAGGTACGCGTCATGCAAACAGCAATCGAGATCGCCAGGGTCGATCATCAACTGGTCGTACGGCTCAATCAGGCCTGGACCAAAAGAGCCACGGTGTGCGCGCCGGACAAGGCTGCGGTCAGCGAAGAGTTCGATCCGACACGCCCGGATTATCCGGAGTGCATGGTGCCGTTTTTTCATCACCCGACATTCCAGGCGCTGAGCGATGAGCTCAAAAGCAGCGTGCTGACCTGGGGCTGGATCGGCTACAACCTGCGTACGGTCACGGCTGAAGAGCACGTGGTGAACCCTGCGCTGAGCGTCATCGCCAACCAGTACCTGGGCAAAAACGACTGGCATTTTCGCGAAGCGATGCAGCAGACGCTGATCGACGAGCACTACCACACGCTCATGCACCTGCGTGCCATCGAGCGAACCAAGGAAGAGCGGGCGCTGGATCAGGACCTGGATTTGCCGCCGTCGGTGACCTATCTGCGTCTTGTGGCGTTGCGCGAAGAACTGCCCGAGCAGTGGCAACGCGATCTTGCGGCGATCACCTTTGCGGTGGTGGCCGAGATCAGCGTCAACGCCTATCTGGATCTGCTCGCAGACGACCAGAGCATTCAGCCGCAAAACCGCCGTGTGGCCGAACTGCATAACCGCGACGAATACGCCCACAGCAAGATTCTCGCTGAAGTGGCGAAGGTCATGTACGCCAACATGCAACCGCCTCAGCGGGCATTTTTCGCACAGACATTGTCGGTGGCGCTGAGTGCTTTTGTCGCCCAGGACTACTCGATGTGGGAGGCGATTCTGACGCAGCTTGGGGTCGAAGACGCCGCGTTGATCATTGCCGACACCCGCGAGAGCAACAAGAACGCGACGATCATGCGTGACTACAGTGGCCTGCACCGGTTGGCGCAGGATCTGGGGATTAGCGACCAGATCGATTTCGACTTCCGTCCAACCCTTAACGCCGCAGCAGTGGCCTGATCGGGAGGTGAATATGTCGATTCCCGTGTACGAAGTGTTCGCCATCCGTGTCGGCGCCAATGCCCAGCGCACTGCCCGGGAGAACTTTCTGTACGACGCGTGCTGCGGTGATCCGAACGCACCGATGCCTCTGGACTACTACTTCTGGGTCATTCGCAATGAACAGCAGGTTATTGTGGTCGACACTTGTTTTCAACCGGCCACGGCCCATCGGCGCAACCGTCAGATGTATCGCCTGCCGGAAGAATCCCTACGTCAATTGGACATCGATCCGGCGCATGTCGAGAACCTGATCCTGACCCATTTGCACTGGGATCACGCCGGTAATCTGGGCTTGTTTCCAAAAGCCACGGTGCATTTGCAGGAAGCGGAGCTGCGCTTCTGCACCGGGCCGAAAATGGCCCATCGTACGGTGAATAAAACCTACGAGGTCGAGGATGTGATGTCGGCGCTGCCACCGCTGTTCGATGGCCGGATGCGTTTGCACAACGGCTCTGTCGAGGTGATTCCCGGTGTGACCTTGCACCCGGTGGGCGGGCACACGCCTGGAAGCCAGGTGGTGCGCGTGAATACCGGGCGCGGGTGGATTGTCCTCGCGTCGGATGCGGCGCATTTGTGGGCGAACATTCGCGAGCGCAGTCCGTTTCCGATTCTGGATGATCTGGCGCAGACGCTTGAGGCGTTCATCGAAATCGACCGTTTGGCCGACAGCGAAGACCACGTAATCCCTGGCCACGATCCACTGATCGCCGAACGCTTCCCGCACTGGAATGACGATCCACACATCATCTGCCTGCACCAACCCCCGGCTTGATGACGGCCCCCCGTAGGAGCTGCCGAAGGCTGCGATCTTTTGACCTTTAACATGGAAATCAAGATCAAAAGATCGCAGCCTTCGGCAGCTCCTACGGGGAATGTGGTTAACCCTGGTTATGGAGGAGTAGGCCAAGGGTTGCTATCGCCTCCTCGATCTTCGGCGAATACGGCGCCCCGCAACCAATGCGCACAAAATGGTCGAAGCGCCGGGTATTGGAAAAGATATCCCCAGGTGAAATCTGGATGCCGACCTTGAGCGCCTCATGAAATAACGCCATGGAAGAAAAATGCCGAGGCAACTCCACCCACAGTAGCGTTCCGCCACGAGGGGTGGTCACGCAGGTGCCCGGTGGGAAGTGGCGAGTAATCGCCGCACTCATTTGTTGTCGTTGTCGTGTGAGGATTTTCCTCAAACGACGTAAGTAGCGCTCGTAAGAGGGCGTTCCCATGAATGCAATGACCGCCAGTTGCGACAGCGCTTCACAACCTCGGGACTGCGCATGTTTGAGCATTGCCACGCGATCGTGCCAGCGCCCGGCGCTGATCCAGCCCAGACGAATGCCGGGTGCCAGGGTTTTGTTCAGCGAGGCGCAATAGATCACGTTGTCGTTGCGGTCCCAGTGTTTGAGCGTCGATAACGGCTGCTCGGTATCCACCAGGTCGCCGTAGGTGTCGTCCTCGATCAGCACTGTGCCGTGCTCGGCACACAGTTGCACGAGTCGGGCCTTGTTGGCGTCAGGCATGACGCTGCCGAGCGGGTTTTGCAGGTTGGGCATGACGATCAGCGCTTGAACCCGTTGCGGCCCTTGCAACAGTTGTTCGAGCGCCAGCAGATTGATGCCGGCGTGGGCCGTCGCAGGGACTTCCAGCACGTGCAGGTTCAGGCTTGCAAGGATTTGCAGCAGGCCGAAACAGGTCGGTGACTCCACCGCCACGGTGTCACCGGGTTGAGTGACCGCACGCAACGCCAGGTTGAGCGCTTCGGTGGCGCCGCAGGTGATCACCATTTTTTCTGCGCTCAGGTGGGCCTTCGTTGTCAGTGCCCGTCGCGCGAGGATATTGCGCAACACCAGACTGCCGCAGGTCGGGCCTGGCACACCGAGCAACCTTTGATCCTGACGCAGCGCTTTGATCATGTGATCTTGCAGGACTTTCAACGGATAGAGTTCCGGAGGGCAGCAGGCGCTGGCGAAATTGACCCTGATTGCCGCTCGCTGGCTGGCGCTGAGCACTGATGAAATCTGTTCGTGAATGCCGACATACATCCCGGTGTCGAGAGGCGGGGGGTGAGCGACCGCTTTGGGCAGGGTGTCGGGCTGGCGAATGTAGTTGCCGGAGCGCGGCCGCGCTTCGAGGACGCCGCATTCTTCGAGTTCCCGGCACACCTGCACAGCGGTCGACAGGCTCACCGCGTGTTTCTCCATCATCAGCCGAATGGAGGGAAAGCGTTCACCGGTTTTCAAGGTGCCGCTGCGGATCGCGTCGAGGTAGTGGTTGGCTAACTGACGGTACAAGGGAGTCGGGTGCATGATGACCTCAGCAATTGCACCACTGAAGTCTTGGGCTGGAAAGTGAGTTGACGTTCCCCGCAGGCGGACCCGTGGTGCTCAAGGGTGAAGGGAAGTGTTTGTCTGGCGTCGATACACAGAGAGTAATCGTGCTTTTGCCGGAATCGCGGGCAATAAAAAGCCCCGCTCTACGGCGGGGCTTAATGTTGTGTTTTCAGGTGAGCAAATGCGTTACCTGTGGCGAGGGGATTTATCCCCGTTCGGCGGCGCAGCCGTCGTGAATCCGGTGAATGCGGTTTACTTAACAAACACGAGCGACCCGGGTGGCGCGGCTGCGCCGCCCAACGGGGATAAATCCCCTCGCCACAGATAAGCAGCATCATGGGTGTTACTGCGCAGCGATGCTGTACCCATCGAACGCGATTTGCTGTTGAAGCGCGGCAATGATGTTCTTGCGGTTGACCGCGTGTTCGGTGCCGGCGCTGTCCAGGAACGTTTCGCTTTCCAGCTCGGCTTCATCGCCTTCACCGACGAAGGTAAAGCCGAGGAACTCCAGCGCTTCACGGTCAACGTTCAGTCGCGAGCGCGGCGTGCGCAGCGGCAGCGTGACACTGACGCCGTCCTTGCTGATGGTGAACACCTCGACATCTTTCTTGGCGCGCGCGGTTTTGCTCTTGCCACTGCTCGGGTTGCTGATGGCTTGATGGGTCTGGTTCAGCACTTTCAACGCCAGACCGTAAACGATCTCCTGAAACGCCGGATCGTCCTTGAAGCTGGAGAGAATCCGCCCGATGGAAAATTTGCTGCTCAGGTCTTCAAGCGCCGCGATATCGGCGGCTTCGGCGTCCTTGAGTTGCTTGAGTTCGCCCATCAGTTCATAGGCTTTATCGTCATCGAAGCGGTCATGAGCCTGGCGAATCGCGGCGCGCAGCTCGCGAATCTGGTCGCTTTCCCGAGTGGACTGGAACGCGTCCAGAACCATCTCGCTGATGGTTTTTGCCTGGGGCAGGTGCTGTGAAAGATTGATGGAGTTTTCGTATTCCGCTTTGGACGACAAGGTGACTACGGATTCAGCGGTATTGGAATCGGACATTGAAATTTCACTACTTCTTTTAACTTGAGTTGAGGCGAGAAAGCACTGGGCCTTTTTAGGCCGCCTAATCTATTGGACCGGGGCGGCGTTGTCACGGGGCTGTCGACACAGAGATCAAAAGATCGCAGCCTTCGGCAGCTCCTACGCGGTGTATGGGTCCACCGGCAGGGTGAAGCGAAAGGTCGCGCCCCGTCCGGGCACGTCGATCAGCTGGATGTCGCGACCGTGCAGTTGCAGGATCCGATGCACGATTCGCAGTCCGAGCCCGCCATCACGCCGGGCACCGCCAATGGTGAACGGGCGCAGGAATAGCCCTTCGCGCAGTTCGGGCGCGATACCGGGGCCGGTGTCGCTGACGGTGACTTCAACAAATTGTCCCTGCGGACGCAGGCTGAGTTCGATTTCTCCTCCTTGCGGGGTATGGCGCAGGGCGTTGTCGAACAGGTTGGTGAGTACGCGTTCGATCAAACCGAGGTCGGCGCAGGCGGCCGCAACGCCGGGGGCAAAATCGGCCTTCAGTTCGACCTGACGCGACTCGGCAGTGAGCTCGAATTTCTGAAAGATGTCCTGCACCAGGTCGGTCAGGGAAAAGCGCTCCAGCACCGGCTGCACGAAACCATGTTCCAGGCGCACCAGTTCCAGCAGCGATTGCGCCAGACCGCCGACCTTGCGGCTTTGATCCAGGGCGATGCCGAGGTAGCGGCGACGGTCGGCGGGGGACAGCGTGGCGTCCTTGAGCGACAAAGTTTCCAGATAACCGTGCAGCGAGGCCAAGGGTGTCCGCAGGTCGTGGGAAATGTTCGCCACCAGTTCGCGGCGTTCCTGGTCCTGGCGGGTCAATGAACGCCATTGCTCGCTGAGTCGCGCCTGCATCTGCCGGAAAGTCGTGTCGAGGATGGCGATTTCATCGTGGTCGGCGGTGGTTTCCGCCGGCGCTGGTGGCAGTGGTGTGGCGGGGACGCCGTCAATGTCGAACCGGCTGACGGTTTCGGTCAGGCGGCGCAAGGGTCGGGTGATCAGCGCGAATGCCGTGAGGCCGGCTATCAAACACAGCAATGCGACCAACCCGATAGACAGCAGGGCAGTGTTGAGCGCTGCGCTGGTGGCGCCCCGTTCAGCCAGGCGATCGTGGTCTTCACCGAGCAAAACCACGTACAGATAACCGGCCGGCTTGCCGTCGACCTTCAGCGGCGCGGCGCTGAACACCTTGCGAGCGTCAACGCTGCGCGGGTCGTCACCGAGAATCGGCAAGGTATCGCCCTTGAGCAATTGTCGAATCGGTGCGAGATCGACCCGTTCCCGGTGAATCCGGCCTTCGGGCGCCGCGCTGCCGACGATCTTGCCCTCGGTGTCGAGCAGGTAGACCTCGACACTGGGATTGACCAGCATCAGTTTGCTGAACAGGTCGCGCACCGCCTCGGGCATCAGGCCCTGGGTGTCCATCAGCACGGTGTCCCGGGCGATGTGTTGCGCCAGATCCCGCGACAATCCCTGCACCACTTCCTGCTCATGCATCTTGTTGGAGCGCACCTGCATCCAGGCTGACGTGCCGCAGCACACCAGCAGCAACACGGCAAACACCAACGACAGCCGCTGAGTCAGGGTCAGCCTCATCACTATTCCTCCCTGGACGCGAATTTGTAGCCACGGCCCCACAGCGTGAGGATGCGCACCGGTTGCGCCGGATCGGTCTCGATCTTGGCGCGCAGGCGGTTGATGTGGGTATTGACCGTGTGCTCGTAGCCTTCATGGCTGTAACCCCACACGGCATTCAGCAGGTCCATGCGCGAGAACACCTTGCCGGGCTGCCGGGCGAAGAAATACAACAGATCGAACTCCCGGGGCGTGAGGTCGAGGCGCTTGCCGTCGAGGGCTACATCGCGGGTGATCGGGTCGATGGAAAGCCCGTCGATGATCAGACCGCCAGCGTCCATTTTCAGGTTGCGCGCCATGGCATCGACCCGGCGCAGCAGCGCTTTGACCCGGGCGACCAGCTCCAGCATGGAGAAAGGTTTGGCCAGGTAATCGTCGGCACCGAGTTCCAGGCCCAATATCCGGTGCACTTCGCTGGAGCGCGCACTGGTAATGATGATCGGCGTGTAGCGGGCCATGGCGCGGGCGCGGCGGCAGATTTCCAGGCCGTCGACACCCGGCAGCATCAGATCGAGGATCAGTGCATCCCAGCTTCCTTGCTGCAGCAAGCGCATGCCTTCATCGCCATCGGCGCAGTGCACCACCTCGAACTGCTCATCACGTAGATGCAGGCAGATAAGGTCGGCGATATGCAGGTCGTCCTCGACCACGAGGACGCGTTTGGTCTGTTCCATCAAGCTCAATCCTTCGGCGCAATGAGCGCATTGTGCGGGTTTTTCAGGGCCAGAGTTATCACGAATTGTTTAACTTCCCGTGAGGATTTGGCGATCAACCAAAGCCTAGGCTGTGTTCCATGAAAGGCACTTTGGATTTTGGAGACGGCCATGTTTTCACGGCGACAATTTCTGTTAGCGAGCGGCGGGCTGGGGGCTGCAGCGATGGTCATCGGTGTATTGCCAAAATTTTCCGCCAGTACCGCACTGGTCAGCGAGGCCAGTGCCGAGGAAGTTTTCGAGGTGACGCACAGCGACGGCGAATGGCGTGCCCTGCTGAGTGACGAGCAGTACGAAATCCTGCGTGAGGAGGGCACCGAACGGGCCTACAGCAGCGCGCTGAACAACGAACACCGCAGCGGCAGCTTTGCCTGTGCCGGATGCGATTTGCCGTTGTTCTCCTCCGACACCAAGTTCGACAGCCGTACCGGTTGGCCGAGTTTCTGGGCGCCGCTGGACAAGGCCGTGGCGACCCGTCAGGACCGATCCTTCGGCGTGCTGCGCGAAGAGGTTCATTGTCGACGCTGCGGCGGCCATCTGGGGCATGTCTTCGACGACGGACCCAAGCCCACCGGACTGCGTTACTGCATGAACGGTTTGGCAATGACCTTCAAACCGCAGGCGGTTTGATTGCCTGTTCCAACATACGACGCTCGACCGACAGCCGCTTTACTCATCCAGGAGTCAGCCTCATGAAAATCCCGTCCAACTGGCGTCGCACCCTGTTGGGGCTGGCCGCCGCTGGCGTTATCGGCCAATGCTCGGCGCTCTCTTTCGGTGCCGCCGAAGACGCGGTCATCCTTCCCGCACCGACCCTCGACCAAACCACCCGGGCCAGTAGCGAAACCGCGGTTTTTGCCGGCGGTTGCTTCTGGGGCGTGCAAGGCGTGTTTCAGCATGTCAAAGGCGTGAAGAACGCCGTTTCCGGATACGCGGGTGGTACGGCCAACACCGCTCAATACGAGCGCGTGAGTGGCGGTGATACCGGTCACGCGGAAGCCGTCGAGGTCACCTACGACCCGACCCAGGTCAGTTACGGCACGTTGCTGCAAATCTACTTCTCAGTGGCTCACAACCCGACCGAACTCAACCGCCAGGGGCCAGACCGCGGTACTCAGTACCGGTCGGCGATTTTTCCGGAGAACAGCGAGCAACAGCGTATCGCTCAGGCCTACATTGCCCAGCTGGATGCCGCTAAGTCATTCAACAAACCCATCGTCACCAAACTGGAGACCTACAACGGCTTCTACCCGGCGGAAGAGGAGCATCAGGATTTTCTGACCGAGCACCCGACTTATCCGTACATCGTGATCAACGACTTGCCGAAGGTGGCGCAGTTGAAGCAGCTGTATCCGGAGCGGTATCAAGAGAAACCGGTATTGGTGAAGGCGGGCCTGTGAGTGACGGTGAAGGCCGTTACGCCGATATCACATTTTTGCCCGCCACTTTCGACCGATACAGCGCCTGATCCGCCCGCGCCAGCAACCCGGTCTGTTGTTCTTCCTCGAAGCGCTGGACCACGCCAAAGCTGAGGGTCAGTCGAAAATCACCCACCGGCGGCACGCTGGCGAGGCTATCGCGGATTTTCTGCGCGAGGATTCTGGCGTCGGCCAATGGGGTATTGGGCAGGAGCATGACGAACTCGTCACCGCCCCAACGCGCCAGCAAATCGCCGTCGCGTACACAGCGCCTCACGCTCTCGACCACTCGCACCAACGCGGCATCACCGAGGGCATGGCCGTAGTGATCGTTGATGTTCTTGAAGTCGTCGATGTCCATGGCAATCAGCGACAACGGCTCTCGGAAACGTTGAGCGCGTTCGCAGGCTTGAGGCAGGGCTTTGCTCAGACGGTATCGATTGGCGATGGCGGTCAGTGCGTCGGTTTCCGCCAGTTTGCGGTTTTCTTCGAGTTGAATCTGCAACTGCTGATTGACCCGGGATAATTCGCGAGTGCGTTCTTCGACGATGGCTTCGAGGGATTGATTCCTGAGCTCAAGCGTTTCGAACAGGCGCTTCTTGTCATCGATGCTGCGGTGCGCGCCAACCATCCGCGCCACCGAACCGTCGGCATTGCGCGCCAGCACGTAGCCACGATCTTCAATCCAGGTATAACCGCCATCCTGCGTGCGGCAGCGATACTCGGCTTGATAACCGGGAGCTCGCTGGTTCAGGTAGTCGTCAAATACGGCCATCACCCGCGGGTAATCATCGGGGTGTATGACTGATTCCCAGGTGAACACCGTGTTGTCGAGGGAGTGAGGCGTATAGCCGAGCATTTCGTACCAGCCCGGGTTGCGGTACACAAATCCGGTATTGGCGTTCCAGTCCCAGATGCCGTCACTGACCAGTTCCAGAATGGTGTGCAGCATATCTTCGTTCAAATCCGACAGATTGAACTTCACCGCTTCAATATCCGAGGCCCCACCCATCTCTGCTCTCCCTGACCAAAGTGACCTGCTGTCGGGAGATTAGTCGATGCCATGCTCAGCCGGCTAGTGTTTGCCCCACATCCGTATGGCGAAGCCGACGAAACTGCGTAGTTTTGGCAAACGGTAGCGATCCTGAGCGTACATCAGGCTCATTGGTCGACTCGGTGGCAAGTAATCAGGCATTAACGCCACCAGTTTTCCGTCCGCCAGGTCTTGCTCCACCAAAGCATCAGGCAATAACACGATGCCCATGCCGGTGCGTGCCGCTTGATGCAATCCCGCTGAGCTGTTGATCAACATCGAGCCGCTGACCGCCACCGAGACCTCGCCTTCTGGGCCGCTCAGGCGCCATTCTTTTTCCACCGAGTGCCAGTCATCGCCCTCCGGATAGGCAAAAGACAGGCAGTCGTGGTGACGCAGGTCCTCCGGTGTTTGCGGGTTGCCCCGGCGCATCAGGTAATGCGGCGAGGCGCACATGGTCAGGGTGTAATCGACCAGTGGACGGGCGATCAGGTTGGTCTGTTCCATGTTGCCCAGGCGGAACGCCACGTCGAACCCGTGTTCGAGCAGGTCCGGGCGTCGGTTCGTGAGGACCACGTCCAGTTTCACGCGCGGACACAGCAGAGCGAATTCGCTCAGCGCCGGCGCCAGTTTTTCCGTGCCAAAGGTGAGGGGGGCGGTGATGCGAAGGGTGCCGCTCGGTTCGTCGAGGGCTTGTTCGGCGAGGCGCTCGGACTCGGCCACCAGCCCCAGCACTTCGAGGCAGCGTTGATAATACGCAGTGCCAAATTCCGTCAGCCGCTGGCGTCGCGTTGTTCGGTTGATCAAGCGCACACCCAAGCGTTGCTCGAGTGCCCGCAGATGATTTCCCACCATGGTGGTGGACATTTCGCACTGAAAAGCGGCCGCCGTCATGCTGCCGGATTCCACCACTCTGACGTAAACGGTCATTGCCTGGAACAAATCCATTATCAAGCTCGACTTTAAAATGATTGAAGTGTTGCAGCGTTTATCCAGCTCAGGTGGCTAACCATACTGCAAAAACACCGACTATTGATGGAGCTGGATGTCATGACCGCCGCCTGCCTGATGAACACTTACCAACCCTTGGCGCTGAGTTTCAGCAAAGGCCTGGGCACGCGCCTGTGGGATCAGGCCGGTCGTGAATACCTCGACGCGGTGTCGGGCGTGGCCGTGACCAATGTCGGTCACTGCCACCCAAAAATTGTCGCAGCGATCAGTGAACAGGCCGGCCTTTTGCTGCACACGTCCAACCTCTACAGCATCGACTGGCAACAACGGCTGGCGCAGAAATTGACCCGGTTGGCGGGCATGGAGCGGGCGTTCTTTAACAACTCCGGCGCCGAAGCGAACGAGACCGCGCTGAAGCTGGCGCGGCTGTATGGCTGGCGCAAAGGTGTCGAGAAACCCTTAGTGGTGGTCATGGAGAATGCTTTTCATGGGCGAACGCTCGGCACGCTGTCCGCCAGCGATGGCCCGGCTGTTCGCCTGGGTTTCAACGAGTTACCGGGGGATTTCGTCAAAGTCCCGTTCGGCGACCTAAAGGCACTGGACAAGGTGCAGCAGGCTTACGGCCTGCGCATCGTGGCGATTCTGCTGGAGCCGATTCAGGGTGAAAGCGGTGTGCAACCGGCGCCCTCGGGTTACCTCAAAGCGGTGCGTGATCTGTGCAACCGGCGTGGATGGTTGCTGATGCTCGACGAAATCCAGACGGGCATCGGTCGCACTGGCCAATGGTTTGCGTTTCAGCACGAAGGCATCGTTCCCGACGTCATGACCCTGGCCAAAGGCCTCGGCAACGGCATTCCCATCGGCGCCTGCCTCGCTCGGGGCAAAGCCGCCGAACTCTTCACCCCCGGCAGCCACGGCAGCACTTTCGGCGGTAACCCGTTGGCCTGCCGCGTCGGTTGCACCGTGTTGGACATCATCGAAGAACAAGACCTGCTGGAAAACGCCCGAGTACAGGGCGAACGCTTAATGGCCAGATTGCGCAGTGAATTGGCGGATAACCCGAACGTGCTGGCGATACGCGGACAGGGCTTGATGATCGGCATCGAACTCAAGCAACCGATTCGCGACCTGACCTTGATTGCCGCCCGGGACCACGGATTGCTGATCAACGTGACACGGGGCAAAACCATCCGCCTGTTGCCGCCGCTGACGATTGATGAGCGGGAAGTGGAGATGATTGTCAGAGGGGTTTGTCGGGCGGTAAGTGCGACCTGACACCATCGCCCTTGTAGGAGCTGCCGAAGGCTGCGATCTTTTGAACTTGATCTTTCATCGCCTCCGTCAAAATCAAGATCAAAAGATCGCAGCCTTCGGCAGCTCCTACGGGATCGTTCCAACGCTCTGTCTTAGCCGTCAACCTCAGGCGCAACCATCCGCGTCTTCGGCGAACCATTCGAGTTGTGCTGAAATATTGCCTGCGGTTGCCCTTTTTCATTAAAGAACACCTGCCCGATCCCCGCCGAATTCCACAGCCGTTCACCCGCCTCGGCATGCTCCGGAACATGTGGCACGATGCGCATCCGTCGGCGCTTGGTGAGCCAGTTCAGCGGTGAGCGCGGCGAGTAGAGCCAGCGGTTGAGGCGGTCGAACCATTCCAGCAGCGCAGGCGGGAATTCGTTCTTGATGCCGCTGCTGGTGATCTGCCAGATCCGCGGCCCGGCCTTGCGATGGCGGATCAGCACTTCGTAGACGAAGGAATAATGCACATCCCCGGACAGCACCACGTAGTTCCCCGGTGTACGCGAGTGTCGGAAAATGTTCAGGATTACCTGCGCCGCACCGCGGTGGGCCATCCAGTTTTCGGCGTCCACCAGTAGCGGATACCCGAACCAGCTGAAGACCTTTTGCACGGTCTCGATCAGCTTGACCCCGAACACTGGCGCCGGCGACACAATGATCGCCGACGGGTGATCGAGCAGTTCCTGTTGCAGCTCGCTGAGAGCTTCCCAGTCCAGCAGACCCGAAGGTTGCTTGAGGGTCATCTCACTCCGCCAACGCCGGGTGCGGGTGTCCAGCACCACCATCGCCGGGCTGGTCGGCAGCACGTAATGCCAGCGCTGGAATTTCAACAGCTCGTCAATCAGGCCGTCCTGCACCGGGCTGTCGAGATACTGGTCGTCCCCGGTCGAAATCAATCCGGCGGTTTTCTCCAGCAATGCACCAAACGCATCCGGATTGTTGCCCCAGCCCTGGCACAACATATAAGCAGTCAGCGCGTTGCCAATGATGCGCTTTGAGAACGGATGGCCGTAGGCTGTTTCCTCCCATTGCGCGGAGAGATTCCAGTCATCGGTAATGTCGTGGTCATCGAAAATCATCAGGCACGGCAGATGCGCGAAGGCACGGGCGACACCGCCAAGCCCCGCCTTGAAGCCATCGATGCGCGTCTGCTCCAGCGCATAACGCTCGCGGCGTTCGGGAATCAGCTTCGGCGGTTTCGGTGCGATCAGCGTCCAGGGTGTCGGCGACCACACCAGCATGTACATCGCCATGACTTCGGCGAAGGTCACCAGATGATTATCGGCACTGCTGCTGGTGAAAATCGGCTTACGCGCGCCGCCGAAAAATCGCTCACGCAGGGTTTCATTGCTCTGTAGCGCCGGTAACAAATCCGCACGATGGTAATAGCTGGCCTCGTGCGCGTAGAGCTTGGCGCTGTCGCTGACCACGGCGCCTTCCAGATACTCGCCGAACAATCCCAACCGCTCGATCAAGGAATGAATCGCCCGCAACATCGGCCCCGCGACATCGTCGGCGTAAACCTGATCGCCGCTCATCATTAACAATGCCGGCCGTTGCGCAGGCTCATGTTGCGAAGCCAGCAAGCGATCAACGCAGAGCAGTCCGTCGGTGGCGGGATGGTGCGGTTTGCGACAGGAGCCATGCAGCAACTGATCAATTCGCGAGCGCAAAACAAAATTCGGACAGCGTGCGTCGCCATACAGCAGATGCGGTGCCCATTCGGCGATCCCCATCTCGGCGTCATCAATCAGCACGTCGTATTCGATCAACGTGTCGCAGGGCAGGGCAGTGTCCAGCGGCACATCGATCAAATGGATGAACGCGTGAGTGCCGATCTGGATGATCGTGCATTGCCCGGCATCCAGGCGGATGTCGTCGCGATCTTGCAGACGCAGGGTCAGGGACAATTCCCGTGATCCTGCGAGCCACAGTACCAGGCGGGCAGGTTCGAGCCGCCGCAAAATCGGGCCGGCCAGGACCGGTGGCAGTGGGGCGACATTTTCAGGCAGCAGCGATGATTCGGACATCCAGGTTCGAGACTCTTGGCGCACAGGTCGCCGATCATAACGCAGGTGGCTGCCGATGCCTGCCGTGCAATGTGTGGCGCGGGTGGTTGAAGAAGTGGTCAACTGCTGAATTGGCAATGCAGGCTACAGTACCTAACATTCAGGAATGGAACGGCAAATGATCGACTTCAACAACAAAGGCTTCTTCAAACTCAAGCAAAACGACGAATACGCAGAACGCGTCACCGCACTGCTGTTGGAGGGAGAAAAGGTCATCGACTCCTACAAATCCATGCGCGACGGGGTGGTGTTTACCAACAAACGCATCATCGCCGTCAACGTGCAGGGCCTGACCGGCAGCAAGAAAGACTTCACTTCGTTGCCGTACAAAAACATCGTGGCGTACTCGGTGGAAACGTCGGGGACTTTTGACCTGGATTCGGAGTTGGAGATTTATTTTTCGTCGTTGGGGAGGGTGAAGTTTGAATTCACCGGCAGAACGTCGATGGTGGAAATTTCAAAGCTGATCTCTCAGCATCTGCTCTGAACACGCAGACCCCTGTGGGAGCGAGCTTGCTCGCGATGAGGGCAGTACATTCAGCATGAGTGCTGACTGAACTGACGCTATCGCGAGCAAGCTCGCTCCCACAGGTTTTTCAGCCATGAGCAAGATTGTGGAGTCTAAGCCTCCCAACCCGCCCCGCTGACCGCCGCCTGCGCCAATGGGTGCAAGTCTGCCCCTTGATGCTCCGTCTGCCAGGCCAGCAATTCCTTGCGCATGCCGGGCGTCCAGTACATCTGCAGATGATTGCGCACGCCGAGCACGGCCTGTTGCTGGTCTGGCTCATTGGCGAAGTATTGGGCGATCTGGTTTACCATTTTGATCAGATTGGCCGTGCTCATCGGCGCACCTCCGCTTTGGCGCCACGGGCCTGACGGCGATCCTTGAGCAAACGGTCCTGTTCGTCACTGAATGCCTGGTAGCGTTTTTGCCACTCGGAAGGGTGGTAGACGCGGCTGACTTCCACGGCGGTGACCTTGTACTCCGGACAGTTGGTGGCCCAGTCGGAGTTGTCGGTGGTGATCACGTTCGCCCCCGATTCAGGGAAGTGGAAGGTGGTGTACACCACGCCCGGCGCGACCCGTTCGGTAACCCGCGCACGCAGCACGGTCTGCCCGGCGCGGCTGCCGATGCCGACCCAGTCACCTTCGTTGATGCCACGGCTTTCGGCGTCGGTGGGATGGATTTCCAGACGATCTTCGTCGTGCCAGGCGACGTTCTCGGTGCGCCGGGTCTGGGCGCCGACGTTGTACTGGCTGAGAATGCGCCCGGTGGTCAGCAGCAGTGGGTAGCGGTTATTGACCTTTTCCTCAGTGGGCACGTAGCCGGTGAGCATGAATCGGCCCTTGCCGCGCACGAACTCCTCGATGTGCATGGTTGGCGTGCCGTCCGGTGCCGCAGCGTTGCACGGCCATTGCAGGCTGCCGTGGCGTTCCAGTTCGGCGTAGCTGACGTTGGTGAACGTCGGCGTCAGGCTGGCGATTTCATCCATGATTTGCGACGGGTGGGTGTAGTTCATCGGGTAGCCCAGTGCATTGGCCAGCGCTACCGTGCCTTCCCAGTCAGCCTTGCCCCCCAGCGGTTCCATGACCTTGCGCACTCGTGAGATGCGCCGTTCGGCGTTGGTGAAGGTGCCGTCTTTTTCCAAAAACGAACTGCCCGGCAGGAACACGTGGGCGAATTTCGCTGTTTCGTTGAGGAAAATGTCCTGCACCACCACGCATTCCATGGCCGACAGGGCCGCAGTGACGTGTTGGGTATTTGGGTCGCTCTGGGCGATGTCTTCGCCCTGGCAATACAAGCCTTTGAAACTGCCGCCCAGCGCTGCCTCGAACATGTTCGGAATACGCAGGCCCGGGTCGGGTTGCAATGTCACGTTCCACGCCTGCTCGAACTGCGCCCGCACCACTTCGTTGGAGATGTGCCGGTAACCGGGCAACTCGTGGGGGAAGGAGCCCATGTCGCAGGAACCCTGAACGTTATTCTGCCCACGCAGCGGGTTCACGCCCACGCCTTCGCGGCCGATGTTGCCGGTGGCCATGGCCAGGTTGGCGATGCCCATCACCGCGGTGCTGCCCTGGCTGTGCTCGGTCACGCCCAGGCCGTAATAAATCGCCGCGTTGCCGCCAGTGGCATACAGACGAGCCGCTGCGCGGATGTCGGCAGGTTCTACGCCGCAGAGGGGGCCAATGACTTCCGGCGAGTTTTCCGCACGGCTGACCAGCTCGCTCCAGCGGGTGAAATCGGCGCCTTCGCAACGGGCGTCGATAAAGGCCTGATTGAGCAAACCTTCTGTGACGATCACATGGGCCAAGGCGTTGAGCATGGCGACGTTGGTGCCCGGACGCAGGGCCAGATGCAGTTCGGCGCGGGCGTGCACCGAGTCCACCAGATCGATGCGTCGTGGATCGATGACGATCAGCCGCGCACCTTCACGCAGACGGCGCTTGAGCTGCGAGGCGAACACCGGGTGGGCGTCGCTCGGGTTGGCGCCCATCACCAGAATCACGTCGGCCTTCATCACCGAATCGAAACTCTGGGTGCCGGCGGACTCGCCGAGGGTTTGTTTCAGGCCATAGCCGGTCGGCGAGTGGCAGACCCGCGCACAGGTGTCGACGTTGTTGTTGCCGAACGCAGCACGCACCAGTTTCTGCACCAGATAGGTTTCTTCGTTGGTGCAGCGGCTGGAGGTGATGCCACCAATCGAATCGCGGCCGTATGTTTGCTGCAACCGACGGAATTCGCTGGCGGCGTAGGTCACCGCCTCATCCCAGCTGACTTCCTGCCACGGGTCGCTGATGTGTTTGCGGATCATCGGTGTGGTGATGCGATCCGGGTGCGTCGCGTAACCCCAGGCAAAGCGCCCTTTGACGCAAGAGTGGCCGTGGTTGGCCTGGCCGTTCTTGTCCGGAACCATGCGCACCAATTGGTCGCCTTTCATCTCGGCGCGGAACGAGCAGCCCACGCCGCAATAGGCGCACGTGGTGATCACGCTGCGTTCCGGTTGCCCGAGTTCCACAACGCTTTTCTCCATCAGCGTCGCGGTCGGGCACGCCTGCACACAGGCGCCGCAGGACACGCATTCGGAATCGAGGAAGTTCTCGCCGCCGGCCGCCGCGATCCGCGATTCAAAACCGCGCCCGGTGATGGTCAGGGCAAAGGTGCCCTGGGTTTCTTCGCAGGCGCGCACGCAGCGGTTGCAGACGATGCACTTGCTCGGGTCGTAGTCGAAATAGGGATTGGACGTGTCTTTCACGTCGGCCAGATGGTTGTCGCCTTCATAGCCGTAACGCACCTCGCGCAGGCCGACCTGGCCGGCAACGGTTTGCAGCTCGCAGTTGCCGTTGGCCGAACAGGTCAGGCAATCCAGCGGGTGATCGGAGATGTACAACTCCATGACGTTGCGCCGCAGCGTTGCGAGCTTCGGCGTCTGGGTGTGCACGGTCATGCCTTCAGTGACCGGCGTGGTGCAAGACGCGGGATAGCCGCGCATGCCGTCGATCTCCACCAGGCACATGCGGCAGGAGCCGAAGGCTTCCAGGCTGTCGGTGGCACACAGTTTGGGAATGGTGGTGCCCATCAGCGCCGCGGCGCGCATCACCGAGGTGCCTTCGGGCACGCTGATGCTGCGGCCATCAATGTTCAGGGTCACTTGCACCTGACTGTCGCGGGCCGGCGTGCCCAGATCGATATCGGTTTTCGGATCGAAGAGAGTGATCATTGATCGGCCTCCGAGGCTTGCAAGCCGAAGTCGGCGGGGAAGTGCTTAAGGGCGCTGGCGACCGGAAAGGAGACCATCCCGCCCAACGCGCAGAGCGAACCGTATTGCAGGGTGTCGCACAGGTCCTTGAGGATGACCACCTGCTGATCACGACCGGCCTGATCTGGCGCGGCCAGCAGCCGGTCGATCACCTCCACGCCGCGGGTCGAACCAATGCGGCAGGGCGTGCATTTGCCACAGGATTCCTCGGCGCAGAACTGCATGGCAAAGCGTGCCATGTGCGCCATGTCCAGACTGTCGTCCGCCACCACCACACCACCGTGACCGAGCATCGCGCCGATGGCGGCAAACGCCTCGTAATCCAGCGGCGTGTCGAACTGCGACGGTGGCACCCAGGCGCCGAGCGGCCCACCAACCTGCGCAGCCTTCAGCGGCCGACCACTGGCGGTACCGCCACCGTAGTCTTCCACCAGTTCGCGCAGGGTCAGGCCAAAAGCCCGTTCCACCAGACCGCCATGACGAATATTGCCCGCCAGTTGGAAGGGCATGGTGCCCAGGGAACGGCCCATACCGTAATCGCGATAAAACTGCGCACCCTTGGCCAGAATCAGCGGCACCGAGGCCAGGGTCAGCACGTTGTGTACCAGCGTCGGCAGGCCGAACAGCCCCTTCAACGCGGGAATTGGCGGCTTGGCGCGAACGATCCCGCGCTTGCCTTCGAGTGAATCCAGCAGCGCGGTTTCCTCGCCGCAGATGTAAGCGCCGGCCCCGACGCGCACTTCCATATCGAAGGCTTGACCGCTGCCGCCGACGTTGGCGCCGAGGTAACCTGCTTCACGGGCGATGTTCAGCGCTGCACGCAGGGTGGCCACGGCATCTGGGTATTCCGAGCGGACATAGATGTAGCCGAAGGTGGCGCCGACGGTAATGCCGGCAATCGCCATGCCTTCGATCAGCAGGAAGGGGTCGCCTTCCATCAACATGCGGTCGGCGAAGGTGCCGGAGTCGCCTTCGTCAGCGTTGCACACGATGTACTTCTGCGCCGCCTGGGTGGCGCGCACCGTGCGCCATTTGATGCCGGCCGGAAACGCCGCGCCGCCACGGCCACGCAGGCCTGAATCGAACACCGCAGTCGCGGTCTGCTCGCCGCCAATGGCGATGGCCCGTTGCAAACCTTCAAAACCGCCGTGGGCCCGGTAATCGTCCAGCGACAGCGGCCGGGTAATCCCGGCGCGGGCGAACAGCAGGCGTTGTTGAGACTTGAGATAAGGCAACTCTTCCACCAGACCCAAGGCCAGTGGATGAGCGGAAGGCTCGCTTTGCAGCGCGTCCAGCAAGGACGGCACATCGGCGACGGTCAACGGCCCGAAGCCGATGCGGCCTTGCGGCGTGTCCACCTCCAGCAGCGGTTCCAGCCAATACAGGCCGCGAGAACTGGTGCGTTGAAAATCCAGTGGCAGCTTGCGCTCCTCGGCCTGGGCGGCAAACGCCAGCGCCACGTCATCAGCACCGACGGCACAGGCAAGCGAATCAGCGGACAAATAGAAGCACGGCATCATGCGTCCTCCCGACAAGCATCAAGCAACGCATCCAGCCGCTCGGCACTCAGCCGCGCATGCACCCGGCCATCCAGCTCCAGAGCGGGCGAACAGGCGCAGGCGCCAAGGCAATACACCGGGCGCAAACTGATGCTGCCATCGGCGCTACTGCCGTGATCGTCCAGTTGCAGACGCTCGCGCAACTGCGCCGCCAACTGCTCGGCGCCGCGACTCTTGCACGACTCCGCCCGACACAAACGCAGAATGTGTCGGGCCGGCGGCGCGGTACGGAAGTCATGGTAAAAACTGATCACCCCGCGAACCTCGGCCTGACTCTGGTTCAGGGCGTGAGCAATCTCGGGAACAGCGGAATCGGGGATGTAACCGAGGCCCGCCTGAATCTCATGAAGAATAGGCAACAACGCGCCGGGCAAGCCCTTATGGCGCTCCAGCACACCGCTGACCATCGGCAGGTGCAACATCTCATCAGGCATACAGCAATCCTCACGGTCACGGACAAACCAGATGGTTGTCGGTCGTCCGAAAGTGTCGGCTGCGGCACTCACACCACGTCACGGAATCGTGGCATTTTCAGGCCGTTGGCCAGGGCACCCTTGGCGGGCATCTTGTTGTACCCGATGCGGTCTTCGCCGCACCTCTACCGGGCATAAAGGGCAGCTTGCCACGGCGCTTATGGTTTAACTGCACCAAAGCGACGTGTTCGGTTCTGCCTACGACTATCCATTAAGTCTAGATGAGTGGGGCGCGGGGCGTTTGCTCACTGGCCTAATGCCCGAAGGGCTTGTCGATGGGTGATGTATATCAGGCGCTGCAGGTCAGAAACAGCATCAGATGGGTGGGTAATTTTAGGGCGCAGAGCTGCTCGATTGCGCTGATTTGGTCTGCGGTAAGGTGGTAGTCATATACGCAGTCATCGTCCTTCGCCCAGCCCATGATTGGCGTCAGGTCCGCGACGGAAACCAATATCTCCATTTCATAGGTAGCGAAATCTTCACCTTCGGGAACTCCCATAATCACGTGTTTCATGGTGCTACTTTCCTTGTTGGGTCTGCTGGTTTGTTCCAACACCAGTTTCGTCGTCGAACTTTCTGCATTCGCGCTGAGCTGATCGTCACCCCAAATCCCAACCAAGGCACCAACCCTGTGGGAGCGAGCCTGCTCGCGAAAGCGTATCGGCACAAACCAGCATTTCATGTGATGTCGGCATTGACGTGGTCATCAGGCTTCGACACCATCAACCCCAATCGCGCCCGATCCTCTGGTGCTGGCTTAGTCCGGCATTACATTCGGGCCTTCTTGTTTATGGAACATGGAAGTTGCCTAAGCCAACTCCTCCAAAACCGTTCCAACCACCCCCTGTAGGAGCGAGCTCGCTCGCGAAAAACTTAAGCCGCCACTGCCCCGCTGAATGGCCGCAATCTTCGCGAGAAAGCTCGCTTCTACAAGTGCCCTGCGTAGCTTGATGTGCATTTCTCCGAATTAAATCGGAGTGATGTGGCTATCGGTTCGCCAATTTCAGGCGCGTGTTCAACTTGGGCGTATTCCTGGTCCTACCTGACGGGCATCGTGGTCGTGCCACCAATTCATCTAGACAGGCTTACTATGAGGTTGCCCGCAAGTTGGCTACGCCCGCACACCAATGAACAGGTCTAGCGCGGTCGGCAAGGGCTCATTGATCAATAAGGCAATCTTCTCCACTTGATTGCTGGTAAGTAACCATTCCCCATCGGGGCTCCCAACAAGGCTGTCCCAGCCAAGAACCTCCATTACAGCCGCTTCAAACTCTGGCAGGACGGTGTGGTCGTATTTCAGCGAGTCATCCTCATCGTCACCTTTTAAAAAACCGCTAATCCATAAAAACATAATTCACCTCATATCCTATTTTGGCGTGGTTCTGCCTGGCTTTGCAGGCTTGGTTTGTTCACCCGTTTCTGGATTGAATTCTCCAAGATGTTTCCCCTGTGAGTCGTACATTTCAACCGCGCCGTGTTGACTATCCCACTCATATATCCGGCCCTTTCGATCTTTCCAACGGCTACGTTTACCCCCACCACCCTGGACGCTGCTTTTGGATTTAACAGGGAACGTATCCGGGAATGCTGGCAACCCCAATGGCGGCTTGTGGTATTGGATATCGCCACCGCCAATAGGTCGCGAAAACACTAGGTACAGCGAACTCAGGCCGGAGTCTGCCGGAAATACAAGAATGTAGTCCTCGGTTTCTATGTCGTCCCCTGCCGGATAGCCTTCGATCTGGGAATCTGTTCCTTCCGGAATCGGGTGTACGAGGATGGTGCCTTGGCTGTTGATGGCGTCAGGATGGACCATTGGCGGTATGCCTGATCGTCCTCGAGGTGTCCACAGGATAACGGCGCTATTTAGCTCGGCTTCTATCGCGGTCTTGGTGTCGTTCCACTTGGCCTGCACCGTTCGCACAGTGTCATCCCCTGACGGGCCGGTATGGATGCCGTAAACCTGCAACACGCCTTCAACATCGCGGCGAAACTGAAAGCGTACGCGGGTGGGAGCGCGGGTCAGGTTGCGTAGCTGATCGTCGGTATAGAGCGTGCCGTCGCCCATTTTGGTTGGGAGCATGCCCAGCACAAACACGCCGGCAGGGCTTCCGCGCAATGCCCAGGTGAACCCTTGTTGCATGATGCCGCCACCCGCTATGCGCCCCAGTACAGCGTCGAAGCCTAGTGCGAGTCCGGCAGCTTGTGCCGCCGACGGGACAAGCATCGACCCAGCCAGCATGACCTTGCCAAATTCTGAGGCGGGCATCGAGTGGCTGCCGGGGTGAGTGCTCCCCCAGTTCTCAGGTGTGCAGCACTTGGCAAACACTGGATCTGAATGTTCCTTGGGAATTGGCCATTCATCTTTGGGGATGTATTCCCTCACTGGCTCAGGGGGCGGATTCCAGGCGGCCCACGAGCCACCACCATTCGGACGGTTCCGGCTCCAAATGTCGTCAAAAGGATCCTTTTTTCGTTTTTCCTCGGTCATAACAATCCCTGTGTGACTTCGTCTCGAGACAGGAGATTGTCGGTCAGCTCGCTTTCCAGTCAATTTGACTAGGTAACCTGAAGTTTCAAACTCTACGAGAAACGTAAGATCCGCAGCGTGCTGTGAAACGCACCAAGTTAAAACCGATAATCATGAAGGCCATCATCGTCTCTCTGAGGGAGCGAGCCTGCTCACGCAAGCGCCAGACCAGCTAACCCAAAACCCCGAATCCAAACACAACCCCATGTATGAGCGAGCTCGCTCGCGAAAAACGCAAGGCAGCCACCATTCCCGCTGAATGGCTACTATCATCGCGAGCAAGCTAGCTCCTACCGGGTCATGTCTAACTTCAAACGCTAGACAGCGTCCTGCGTTTTCTCCCGTAACTCTTCAGCCTTCGCCCCGGCCCGCTTAACCGTCGGCCCAGGCCGATCCAGAGTAAGCACCTTCACCACATCATCCACCACCGCCTTACTCATCGCCGTCAAATAATGCGCGGCCCAAGCGTGGTAATCCGTGTCCCTGGCATAAGCCGCATCCTTGGCCAACGCTTTAGCGAGAAACAGAAAATCAGAAGCCATGGCCAACGCATCGCCAAGGGGTACGTTGCGGGTGACATGGAATAGCGGTTCATCCCCGCAGTAGATGGCGGGAGTGAGGCCGATGGTTTTGAGTTCGGGTTGATCGGTCATTGGCCACCTCCGATGAGGGAGAGGCGGTGGGAGAGGGTGTAGGGTGGGGCGTTACACGATTGGAAGTTGCGGTGAGGGGAACGGCAAAATTTGTACGGATTGATACTGCGCATTATCAGACTCCTTGATACGAGGAGCTGCCACGTTCGTTACCACACGAATGGGTGACAGCTGTGCGCAGGGTGGTAAACCGGGAATCAAGGAAACCGGCACGCCCGAGGGCGTCCCACGCACAGCCGCCATAACTCACGTTTGCTGGCATAAAAAAAGCGCCGGCAATCGTGATGGCGCGCTGTTGCGCCTTGAATAACTCGGGTTACCACACCCGGTCGCTGAATTGGCAGCGACAGTGGGAGGGTATCGTGGAGATTTCGTTCCTGCAACCCCGAATACCTGCGCGGCGGTTTGAATGCACACTGACGCTTATGAGGCTCTTACCGTAGGGTGGGAGGTCAGGCGATGAACACAACTTATGTCAGCTGATATTTGGCACGAGAGTAAGTAACTTAGGAGCAGGCCACCAGGTTTTATGTTTCTTTAATTTTGATAATTTGCTTGTATTCGAAAAATAACTCCTGTGAATACTTACTACTAATATAAGACTTACGGGGTGGGAATCTCTAGCTATGGTGGACAGATTTTTCCAAATATTCGCATAATTTCAGAACTCTCTTTCGTCATCTGGGGAGAGATATTTGTAGTAATGCACCAACTCCCGCCTAGAGCATATTCGAATGCCTAACTCTCTGTTTAGCTCAAGGAATAACGCGATGTCCGAAATGTGATGATAATTCAAATTGAACCATTCACCTCTGACGCGAAAATGAGAATAGTTTTTATGTAGGAAAGACTCAAGATAAACAATTTCTTTTCCTAGGTAATCGTCCAAATCAGCTTCAGCGTATAAAACCATGGTCAGATTGTTCGGGTTTCCCGTTTGGTGGGCCGCAAGTCGTTTCGCAAGGTCGTTCGTTATGCCAATTTTGTAGTATGTCGTCCCGTGGCACCGAATAATATAGAGGTAGCGCGGCGCTACATCTTCTTTCATGAATCTCTTGTACTTGGCATACGCGCTACTCCGTTCTTCCGCGGTAGCCTTGGCGTAATCAAATAGCTCGGCGATCTCGACGTAGTGTTTTTCGTTGAGATCTATAGAATCGTAATCGCTTTTGTTTTCCAATTCTTCCATAGGGAGGTATTCAGAAATGGGTCCTTGATAGATTAGGCATTTATAGCGGCTTAAAATATATAGTTTTTACTATCAGTAGATCAAATAAAGGGGCACATATATACCCTGATCAAATCGTTGATCGAGCTGAAGTTTTGACTGCTGTCGCCATGCGTCCTATAGCGTTGCGAAAAAGCAAAAAATTAAACCGCTATCCCTTTTCCTTTTTTCAGATGAATGCCGTCTTTGCGATGAGAACCAAAAACCACCCAAGGGAGATAATAATCAATATAAAATATAGCGAAAACCTAGAGTAATATCCAAGTCCACTTTTTTCTATATATTGGGTTTTTTTATTAACTCTGCTATTGTCAGCCTCAGTGTGATTGTCGTATTTGCTCAGTATGCTAAAGTATTCATCCAGTTTCTGTTCATACTCTTGGTCCGAGAGAACTACTCCCCATTTGTTCATGAGTTTGTAGGTCAGCTCATTCAGCTGAACCCCGCAATCATGATGTTTAGAGGATTTTAAACCAAAATCGCTCATGCCTATAGCTATAGAAAAGCACAAAATCACTATTGATAGGAAGACTTGTCCGATATTAACAACAACACTGGCAAAAGAAAATTTGAACTCAACTAGCTGCAAGAGTGAAACTAAGATGAGTATGATCGAAAATAGTGAAATACTAAATAAGGATAGCTTGTTATGGAGATCTAAACGTCGGCTCGCCTGAAATCGTGCCGCTACTGTTTTAGAAATCATTTGCCTCAAAGCATCGCAATTGGTATCTTCGGCTGACATAATTTTCTCGATACGTGACTAACAGGAGTGGTTAAAATTGATTGAGTCACCGTTCACTATAAGAAACCTTGCTAAGTTTGTTGCAAGAAATCGAAACGACGACTCTTCAAATACTAAAGCAGATTATGAATCAGTCGCAAGTGAAATATTAAAAAAAATTGAAGCCGGAACGGTTTTTGAAGGCGCAATTAAAAAGTTTTCACTTAACAATAAGACTGTACTCACTTATACGACTGAGGATGCCAAGATAGCATCTAGATTGATCATAAGGAATTTAGAACTTAATGCTAGAATAAAACAGCCTAATAGAAGCGAAATAATCGCTGCGTTAATATCATCTCTTCAAGATGGTACTCCTTATAGAGCTCATCGTTATGATATTAAAAGTTTTTACGAAAGCATAAATCGTGCTGCTGTTCTCACAATGCTTGATGACGAGTCTCTGTGTTCTCTAAAGACATTGAAGTTAATAAAAATTTTATTTAGCGCTCTAGATCGTGAAAATATTAAGGGATTGCCGCGTGGGTTGGACATAAGTGCTTATCTTTCTGAAATTTATCTCAGGCACTTTGATACTAAGCTCAAAAGATTGGAGCACGTCAATTTTTACGCTCGTTTCGTAGACGATATTATCATCCTAACTTCCAATGATAAGGCGGAAGAAATCACGAAATATGTCAAGGAGTTCTTGAGTGATGATTTGACTTTGCATGATACGGGTAAGAGATCTGATATCTATATAAGTAAATCAGAAATTTCCCATGAGGTTGATAAGTCGATAGAAAAGTTTGAGCTGCTAAATTACCTTGGCTATGAGTTTAAAATATTCAATACATACCTTCCAAGTTGTGATTTTAGAATTAAGCGTAGATTGGAAGTTGAAATTTCAAATAATAAGATTAGAAAAATAAAATCTCGATTATTTAGTTCGCTATTATCCTATTGCTCATCCGAGAGAAATTCATCCGATTTTAAGCTCTTGGAAAAGAGGTTGAAAACGTTAACCGGCAATTATGAAATTAATTCATCGGGTACTAATGTTATAATTAAAACAGGTATATATTTTAATTACCATCACAGGACACCCCAAAATAACTGTCGATTAACAGAGTTAGATAGAACATTTCGTCGTGCTCTTTTTTCTCGGGCGCACCCTTTGTTCATAAAGCTCTCGGCCTCGATAATGCCCCATGAAAAACGAAAGCTGTCAGGGTTTAGTTTTGTCAAAGGCTATGAAAATATCACATATTACTCTTTTTCTTATATAGAGTTGGTGAAAATACGTATGCACTGGAATAAATAATTATGAATAGCCAAGTGATGCGCGTACGTAAGACAGACTATGAGCGAGTAGTACTGACAGAGACATGTCCTTACGAAGTTCCTATCATTTTCGAAAATGTGGGAGTTTACCGGTTACTAAAAATATCTTCTGGTCATACAAAGGTTGAACATCCTGTTACCAAGTCCTTGATTGACAAAATAATAATAAAAGATCAGGCGGCATACACTGTTCCTTTACCTTACAAGATTAGAAAAGATAGCGAGTCTTTTCGAGAGCTTTCGTTGCTCCACCCAGCTTCTCAAAATGAAATAGTCAGTTTTTACAAAGAATTTCAATACAAAATTATCAATCTGTGCGGTTTGAGTGACTTCAGTATTAGGTCTCCAAAAAAAATTGCTAGTAAGTATTATAAAAAAAATAATTTGCAATGGGTCAATGAGTACAAAAGTGACAAGATGATTGATACTGCAAACGAGATGACATACAAGCATCTTACTTCATATTTTTCATATCACGGCTACCGCAGGTTGTATAATTTTTTTGACTCATACGAATTTATGAGACTTGAAAGAAAATATTCAGTTTTTTGGTCTCTCGATGTTAGTAGATGCTTTGATAGTATCTATACTGAATCTATAAACTGGTCAAACCAAGAAAAAGACTTTTCAAAAAATAATTCGGATGTGAAAAATACATTTGGCTCGGTTTTTAATAGATTAATGAAAACGTCTAATCATAACGACTCCTCCGGAATTGTGATTGGCCCAGAAGTAAGTAGAGTTTTCGCGGAAGTTATTTTTCAAAAAATCGATAGCGATATTAAAAAAACACTACAAGCTGATGGGCTTGAATCGGGAGAGCATTATGAGATTAGAAGATATGTAGATGATATTTATGTGTTTTCAAGAAGTGACCATGAGGCTTTAAAGGTTCATGAGGCAGTCGATAAAAACATAAAAAAATACAAGTTAAGTCTTAATAAATCAAAAACAGCAAAAGTTAGGCGTCCGTTTGTCACCAAAAAAACACAGACAATGCTCGATATCAAGTCTAGATTAAAGCAGCTCGAAGAAAAGCTTGTGGAAAAAAATGATGGTGAGGCCAAGCTTTTTCCTAGGCGCCTCATGAATAAAAAACACATTATAATTTCTTTCGCTAACGAAATAAAGTCGCTCTGCCTGGATGATGCGTCTTCATATACAATGGCTTGTAATTTTTTAATAAAAGCACTGACAAATATCTCGATAAAGTTCTGTAAAAAAAACTCCAAAAGAGATTTTGAGGGTAAGTCTCTAGCTCTGTTCTCTGATTTTTTTATCGTAATAATTGATCTTTTGTTTCATTTTTTTACTGTGAATCCAAGCCATTCAGGAGCGGTTCAGCTTTGTAAAATGACAACTATTGTTGGAGAGTTTTGCGACAACATTATACCAGCAGAAGCTCCACTAATTAAAAGTCAGATATTCAGTAGGTGTGTTGATTTTTTCAAGAGTAGTGAGTTTTCAAAAATTTCACGGCAGTATTCAGATGATACATTACTCGAAACGCTAAATATGTTAATAGTGTCCAGTTGTCTCGGGGATGACTATATGTTGTCGACGAAAGACTTGAATTCTATTTTTGAAATAAACGCGGCAAGGACATTAAGCTATTTTGAGATAATCGTACTGCTCTATTATATTAAGGATAATTCGATATACTCTGCTATTCGTGTGCGAGTTATTTCGTCTATAAACACGGTATTGCAGGATTTGAGTGATATTAAAACCTCAACAAACAAGGCTTACCTGTTTTTTGAAGCCGCAACATGCCCATATTTGGAAGAGCGAGATAGAATGGCCTTAGTGAAGAAGGCTCTCGAGAGCACGGGCTTGGCTAGCCATCTGACGGTGGGTTATGACGTGCTACAGGTTACACAAGATTTGGAGAGGATAAAATTCTGCTCTTCTTGGGATAGAGCGGCAATGATGAGTTTGCTGGAAAAAAAAGAGTTGCAGGCAGTGTACTAGCACTTCATAATCTCCTGGCACTCGCTGGCTATATTTTCTGAGCATTAATCGCGAGATTAATGCGATGAAAAGAATACTGATATGGAGTTAGCATATTCAGTCCACCGAAAGGTGTTTACACACTACAGCCAGCGCAGTGCAACTAGCTAGAGCTAAGTATTGTTTTAGTGTCTAGCGTATTTCTTAGTGCTAATTCCGCAAGGCTATGAGTCAAAACTGCCTTTTTGATAAGGCGTGGCAGCTGGCGCTATTTCGGTTATCGGATATTCGCGTTTGTTAAGTCGCTCGCTTTCATTCACTGAATATCTTTCAGGTAATCCTTAAGCACGATAAGCGGTGCATCAAGCTGCGCCATCGTCTGCGCATTGCTGACATCAGCTGACAACCGTTGCAACTCTCGCCCTAACGGCGTATCAGCCCCGCCTATAGCGTCTAGCGCCAAACCTGCGCAGTGCGCCAATCTAAACTGAATACCCTCGATATCCCCCCGGCGCACCAGCAAGCCAAATACCTCCCGCTCGTAATCGCTCATGATCGGATCGTCGCGCAGAATCGGACTCGACCCCTCCGTCTCATAAGTCAGCTTGAGACAGAACAGAGCAACAGTTTCCAGCAGCAGTTCCATGGGATGAATCCTTGAGGATTGTTGTACCCGCCCAGAACGCGAAAATCAAAAGATCGCAGCCTTCGGCAGCTCCTACGGGGCGGTGGGGTGTCAGGTGCTTTTCTGTAGGCGAAAAAAAAGGCCTTGCAAAGCAAGACCTTTCTTAATTTTGGTGCCCCGAGGGAGACTCGTGCAATCCATATAATTCAAGGTCTTTGGGGCGCTTTCTTGGTTAGGGATACAGGGAGGGATACACGCTTACGGCTACTGCCGGGGGTAGCGGATCGCCTCCGGGCGAATCCAGCCTCGATCTTAACAGCAGTCCACATTCAATAGCAGTGACGGCACCTTTCACTGGAAAGGTGGGTAAAGCCACAGTCGCATAGCTTTGCGTCAACTGTCGTGTTGCAGTGAAAGCAGAAGGGGATTGGGAGATTGTCGATTACTAGGTAGGTTTGGTAGCAAACTGGACAATCCAACGTTCCCTCGAACTCATCTGGTGAGTCCACATCCTCCTCGCTCCAATCAGGCCAGGTGTCGTGGAACCACTGGTCCAGTCGATGCATGGCGATCCATTCAAGATCCTGCCGGTTGAAAATCAAACCTCGTATCTGCCGAAGCGTCGTAGGTTGAATGTCACGTTCCAGTTTTTCCTTCAAAACACCTTCGACGAAGAAAAAAATAAACTGCAGAGACTCTGAAATTATCGCTTCATCTTCTTCTTTATGGTCGTAGCGATGGTGCTCAATGCGGTTTCTTCTTTTTTGGATTCGCTCAATGACGGATTGAGGACCCTTATGTAAGCCTTGTCCGACATTCTCAAGCCGGGCGAGCGCCTCCTTGATCCCTACGGTCAGCGAGTCGTCCGTGATTTTTGCGTCGATGTTCCTATAAATCAAAATCGGATTGGTGCGATACAGCTGCTCCTTAAGCAACAGCTCTATGGCATGGAAGATCGTCAGGATCGCGTGTTTCCTACTGGAATACCCTGGCTCCTTCAAGAAGTGCTCGATTCCGATTCGGAAGGAGTCGACTGCATTCGAATAGATATCGCTCATTTCGGTTTCCCCGCTGAATGCATCTACCAACGTGCTGGGCATTGAGGCTATCCAGTCATCGTGTACCTGTCCATTACATGCTGCCTGCTAGGTCCAAGTGCAAAAGCCTGCCGGGGACCCTGGGGGTTTCTTGTCCACACGGGGTCGGAAACCCGCGGGGTTTTGGTAGTGGGAGCTGCTCCAGCTTACTGAAATTTCAATGCTGAAATTGAAAGGATCTTGAAGAAAAAGGAGCATCGTTACCGTATCGGCAATGGTGACCTCAGATCGGTCTTTTTGTAGGGCAAATGCACAGGTGAACAGGCAGTTCACCAGGTTCACCTGTTCACTAAGCTGTGCACTTTTCCGCTAACACGATCACGCGGGTTTCCGACCCCGTACCTACCGAACATCCCCAGGGTCCCAGGCGATGTCGGTGCCCCGGTCGATGCATCTCCCCTGTTCGTCGTTGGCAGACGGCATCTCCCAAGCGTCCTGTAGTTCGGCGACCCAGCGTTCGAATTCTGAATTAGTCGATACCAAGCCAGTATTACTTTCGCTGGCGGCGCTATCATCGATGGGGTGTGGGGCTCGAAAAGACGTGTTACAGGTGTTGCGGGTGTTACGAGCTATGTTAACTAATTGAATTTATTTGATTTTATTGGCGTTACACACGCTTCCTCTTTTACTTGCGTTGGGTGTTACAAGCCTAGGAGGTGTTACAGCCGTGTTTACAAATTGGGTAATGTAGTGCGATGCGACTTCGCAAAACGCTTCATTGGCAAAGGTTTGAGCGGTCGACACAGCTCTAAACAAAGATTTGTATGATGCCGGTAGAGTCAAATGGCCATTACATCAGGGCGTGATTTGCCTGATACTGCGCGCCATAACTCGGCCTTAATCAGGGATCCTCTCTCATGGACGATTTTTTGCAAACCGTGGCTTTGCTGCGCGCGAGGTATCAGCGCCCGGCAGGCTTCAACCTCTTCTCCGTACTCCGCAGCTCAAGTGACGAGGTTCGGCTTCACTCGCGCTTTCTCGCCTTCTTGCTCGACCCTAAGGCCAGCCACAATCAGGGAACAGCGCTGCTGAATCTTCTGTTGAAGCGGTTAGGCATCCAGAACTTCGATTTAGAGAATGCGTTTGTCGAGGTCGAGTACCGGAACATCGACATTCTGGTCCGCAACCAATCCAAGCAGGCTGTGATCATCGAAAACAAGATCTACGCCGGCGATCAGGACGAGCAGCTCTGGACCTATCACCAGCGAATGCAGGCGGAAGGCTATGGCGAGATTTGGACGACTTACCTCACTCTGGATGGTTCGGAGCCCAGTGAACAGAGTCGCAGGTCTCTGTCTGTAGTTCTTTTGAGCTACGAAGCTGAGATCATCTCTTGGCTGAAGGACTGTGTTCCACTGGTCGCCCGCGAGCCCGGGGTGCGGGAAAGCGTTTTCCAGTACATCGAATTACTCCAAAAGCTGACATCCAGTGACCAGGGCGAGATCTACATGAGTAAGCTAAAAGAACAGATCCTGCTGGGCGAGAATATCTTCGTAATCGCCGACATCAACCATGCGTTCAAGTCCGTACTGGCCGACCTACAGTTCGATATTTGGGAGCGCATGACGGCTTATCAAGCGATCCAGTGTCCGCAACTCGGCAAGCCCGAAATTTCTGCCACGAAGGAGGCGGTTGCCGCCTATTACAAGAAGGCAAAAAACAGCAAATACATCGGCCTCACTTTTCCCTTCATGTTCATGAGCGGGGGTGTGTACATCGAACTCAACCACCGTCTCTACGTTAGCTACTACTGTGACGGTGAGCAGTTCCCGGAAGACCGGGAGCGCCTGTTGACGCTAAGTCGAGAGATCGCACCAAAAGCTCGTAATCCGGGCAGCCTTTTCTGGAAGTTCTCTAAGTTCAATGTGAACTTCCACGCCCCTTCCAATGAGGACTTGGCGCTCCTCCGAGATCCGGAGACGAGGGAGTCGATTGCCGTCAGCCTGATCGATGACGCGCACGAACTGTGGCAGCGCGCTCACCAGCAGTTCGCCTAAACGCAGACAAGGCATTCAAGGGGGCTGTCGACCAAGAAAAGACCTTAAAATGAGTCTGTGAAAAAAGGGGTATTCAAGTTGAATCTAAAAGAAAAGATCTCTGAAATTACGAGCGGTTATGACGCGGAAGTCGCTAGAACAAAACTGCTGTCAGCATTTCTGGGGCGTGTTGCTATAAGTGAAGCCGAAAGTATCACTGGACTTTATGATGAGTTAGATAAAGTAATATCGGGTGAGATAGTGCACTCTGCCGCCCCAGGCGACAGGCGGTTTATTAGTGTGCCGAAGAAGCTCTTAATTGATGTGGCTACCCCATTAAAAAAGCAGGGTAGTGATTTGCTAAGCCTGCCTGAGCTGTGTTTGCGCATGACCTATGTTCATTTGATCACGCTATTCGAAGCGGCCCTAAGCGATATTATAAGGGCCACTCTTCTGTACAAACCTAAAATATTGAAATCAAAGAAGATGATTTCTTATGAGGATGTTCTTAGCGAGCCAGATATGGGGTCGCTTGTAGCAAAAATTGTAGATAAAGAAATCTCCGATCTCACATATGGCTCGATAGATGATTTAATTGAGTACCTTAAAAACAAGCTTCACATACCTATAGAATTTTTGCCAGAAGAAAAGGAAGAGTTGAATTGGTGTAAGGCGCAGAGAAATATTTTGGTTCATAACCAAGGAAGGGTAGATGAAAAATTTTTGCGCGTTAGAGCCATCAGTAAATACTCAATGGGAGAAAGTATTATTATTACCGAGTCGGATTGGGATGATGCCCGATATCTTCTCAAAGGAATAGTGTCGGCTCTTGAAAGTGCTGTTGTAAGAAAGTTTAAGTTGGCGTGACGATTACTCGCTCGATGAGGGGGGCTGAGAATTTGACAAGATGCTGCCCCGAATGAAACTCTTCCTGAAGCCGTTTTTTTTCAACATGTCGACAGGAGCCATTCAGCGTATTTGTAAACAAGAAGTTATAGTTGCTTGCTGCTCAGCCAATTAATGGTGCGAAGTTTCAGGATTTCTTTGCTGACAGATTCATTGTAATCTATAGATATCTTGCTGCGCGTACGATCAATCGCCGCTTGAAGTTTAGCGTTTTTATCTATGAGACCAGGTGCAAGATTTTCTATGAGTCTATCTAGTTGCTCTGCTTCCTCTGCATAGTGCCCCGGAGGTGTCAGTGTGGTTGGGTCATTTGCAGCCAGCTCTGGAACAGAATTTATATCAAATAGTGCTTTTTTTTGGATCTGCGACAAATTCACGGCGATTATTTCTATTTTATCTTTAAGTTGTGAATAGTCATCGGCGGTGAGTATGGCTTCAGCTTTTCGCTGTTTGAACTCATCCCGCATACACTGTGCCGCGTCGACCTTTAATAGATGGTATCCTAGCTCTTTGCCTTCCGAAGTGTTAGTTGGATCTGGCCGTGTTATCAGTCCTGAACAATAAGGCGCGATTGAAATTATCCCTTTAATTAAATCTGTTCTGTTACGTTCGTAGATTTCAAGTTTAACTTTTTCAAGAGAGGCAGTCGCGGCGATGAGCTTACTGTTCATCGCGCTGAGTTCAGCCTCGCGCCGAGCTATGCTTTCCTCTAGTGCAGCAGTCTTATATAAAGGGATAACCGTAAAATAAAACGCTCCAATGGTAAGTGCGAGAAGACCAAACTGAGACAAATGACTTAGCCGGGAAAGCCAGACATCCAAATCGCTATGATATTTATTCTGATTTGTGTGCTTCTGGGATTCAGATGAACTTTCTTCGATGGGCTTTTTTTTTGAAAGGCGCTGCACGAACTACGCTCCATAGGTAGGGGAGATCGCCCCTCATCTGGTAATTATACCTAAACTACTTTCGTTAACCGAAGGCAGACCTTGGTGAACATCATCTTAGAGCTGAAAGCTGTCTCCGTCGAACATCCTCTTTTGGCCGAGGCTGTGTAAAGACGTTTAGAGCAGGTTTGACGGTCTGATTCTGAACGAAATTTGCTCGCCTACGCAGATTTTAGGTCCACTGAGCTGCCGCCAATCACTGGCAGATTTTGCTTAGCGACACAGACTTGAAAACAGGACCTGCGTTTTTACACAACCTGGGCCGTTAGCGGTCTGTCAGGAAGAGCCGCAATCGACCCACAGCTACCCAGCAACAGCGTATGAGAAGGGATATCTTCGCTTTCATTCCGTTAGCACAAAACCCTTTGCCGTTGTGCAAACACCGTGAGAAGTGGTATATCAGATCGTGTAGTGGCTTTTTGACGCCTTAAGGCGTGTTGATCGTATCTTCAACCCTACATTTGCTAGAAAACAATAGTCATTAGCAGTCAGATTTCAATAATTAAGTCCCTATTAGCGTGTACAAGGAATGGCCATGAATGTTACGGAGTTAAAGAAAGAGATTTATACAAAAATTCAGGCTGGCGCTTTGTCTGAGGCGGTTTTAAATCTTATAATTCCTAATTACAATCCTGTGCCTATCGAGTGTGAGCTCTGGGACTATAAAGAGGTTTATGAGGATAGCGCGCATGATTATTCAAAGACTGTGCGATCTATCGCGAGTTTCTATAATACTTATGGTGGTTATATAGTATACGGTGTAAAGGAGGTGGAGAAAGACCAACGATTTGAACTTGTTGGAGTTGAACCGAACGGATTAAATGTACAAAAACTTAAGGGTCAACTTGATAAGTATTTTGGTCAGCGTCTTGACATAAGTATTATCGAAATTCCCTATGGATCTCCCTCTGTCACCATAGGGTTGCTTCATGTGCCTAAGCGGCCAGAGCAATTGCATACCATATCTGCCAGTAAAAGGGCAGACGATGCAAAAAACAAACAGATTTTCAGCGAGGGAGCAACTCTTTATCGCGCCGGGGACGAGTGTAAACAAGCGGTGACTCATGCTGACTTTGAGTTTCTCACAAGTGGTCGTGATTTACTCGCACTGCTGGAAGGCCGTTTTGTTAAGAAGATAAATCTACTTGATCATAATCTCCCCGATCGAAATTTTGTTTGCCCCAATTTTGTTGGACGTGTAGAAATAATTCAGAAGCTCTGGGCTTGGTTGTCTGACGAATTTCAGTATGCGAAGGTTTTGGCCGGAGAAGGCGGAAAAGGTAAAACCTCTATCGCGTATGAGTTTTGTCAATTGATAGCGTCAACCGGCGCTCCGCTATTTGATCAGATCATTTGGTTAACCGCCAAGACTCAGCAGTTTAAAGCTGGTATGGACGGCTTTATTGGGACCCCGGAAACACACTACTCCAACCTTGAAACTCTTTTAGTTGCTATTTGTCAAAAAACAGGGACTTTAGATTCAGAGTTAGAGGATGTTTCCATCAATCAGCTAAAAAGGCTTGCTAGACAGAATTTGCAAACCTTCCCTTCGTTTATTGTGGTTGATGATGTCGATTCAGCGGACGTCGATGAGCAGAAAAGAATCATGGAAACTGCTCGTGAAATTGGCGGAAGTAATTCAAAAATACTTCTGACTACGCGATCAAATGTAAGTTACTCATCTGATACCGCTATCGAAGTGCCTGGCTTGTCAGGAGAGGAATACGTCCATTACATTGATGAGCTTAAGTCATCTATGGGGTTTGAAGGTATTACCTCAAAGTCAATAAGGAAACTAGAAGAGGCGTCTGAAGGATCGCCTTTATTTACTGAATCTATTCTTCGCTTGTGCCGTGTCGGATATTCTATAGATAAAGCGATAGCTGAGTGGCAAGGCAAAAAGGGTGAGGCGGTACGGAGTGCGGCTCTTCGTCGAGAAATTCATCAGTTGAGTCCTGAAGCTAGGAAGATTCTGCTGACGATCTCATTCATTGGATCTTGCTCTCTGGCTGAGCTTAGGCATTATACGGAGTTGGAGCAGCTGTTAATCGAAGACGCCATATTAGAGTTGGGTCGACTATTTCTTTTGCAATCAGCTTCATTTATTGAATCAGAACCTCGCTTCAAATGCTCTCAATCAATTGTTAATTTAACCTTGTCCCTCAAGGATGAGGTGGTAACTAATGCTGATCGCTACCTTGGATATGTTAAGGGAAGGGCCCAGGCTTTAAGGGCCAACTCTTCTCAGAGTAGTCAGGTGGCGGTGGGAGAAGCAATTCGTCAATCTGTTGCACTCCTTAAAGAGTATGACTTTTTAAAGGCGCGTGCGACCATCAAGTCGTTATTGCGGAAACAGCAGTACAAAAACAATCCAGATCTTCTGTTGGCATTAGCGCAGATCGACTCTTTTGATCCTGGAGCGGAAATAAATTCCGTACGGAGCGCCTTTAAAGATGCGTATCTACACGGGCAAAGGAAAGAGTTGCTATTTGATCTTTGGTTTCAAGTTGAGGCTCGAGTAGGTAATAAGTCTGAACTCGTAGATGTTTGTCGGCTGGCGATAATTGACGGAAAGCTAGCCAGTACGAAGTGGTTTAGAAGATCGGCTGAAGCTAAACTTTTGCTCTCTTGTGTGGTGGGGTCAGTCGCCCGACAAATAGAGCTTTTAGCGGGTGCTTATGATGACGTATCAAAGGCGTTTAGGAAAAGCCACGGCGCCCTTAAGCACGAGCTGAAAGAGCTCTCAGTTAGTGTTCTTGACGCTCTCTGGAAAGTTTGCTCCCAAGAGCGTGAGGATTACACTGCCTTGAAGGCTATGCAGAAGGCGATTAAGGCTGGCGATATTAGAAGTGTGAATTATTATCGTCTCGCTGAAGCTGCAAACTCAGTGTTTTTAAATTATACCGCCGAGGGGTTGAGTTCGCGCCGAAAAAAAGAGCTTGCCGCTAATTACTCTGAGTGTAAAAGTATTTTGGCAGATATCATTGAGGGCTTAGATGATTCTAGGGTTGAAGTACATAACTCGTTAGAGGAAGCCAGCCAAAAACTTAAGTCTGCATCCTGATCTTGATATTTAACTAATATTCCTAGGAGTTGTTTTTGGGAAGGACAAGCTATACGGAGTTTGGGTGCTAGGTTGTTTTTATAATATTCAAGCTCCGTTAAGCTGATGTAGTTCTCAATTTTGTGGACACATTTTTCAATAGCTTAGTTTTGCTCCACATTGCTGGAGCTGACTGCCGCTATTGCCTGGAAGCTGGCTGCGGAATTTGAATGCAACGGAAGCTTTTGCGAGCTTCCGTTTATCTTCATTACCGTTTTTTCAGCTTATGCTCGATTAGCCCCATTTCTGCCTTGATCGCAGTGATGGTGAGCTTCTGCATCGCTGTGCTTTTTCCGATTTTGGTATCCACGATCTTGAGTAGGGCGGTCAGGTGGGCTTTTCTCGCTTGAAGCGTTTCGGTTAGGGATGAGCTGTTTTCTATCGCTGTGTTCATGACTTCGATCCTTGGAGTGATTTAAACAGCCCGCGATTGCAGGCTGTTTCGGGGTAATCTGCAGTTACATCGAGAGCAGATCGCGCGTGCGATGCTGGCGGCCACGGTCCGCCAGTTCGCTCCACCTCCAACTGCCGAAGTTTTCACCTTGCTCCGGGATGTCGAGCTTCATTAAGGACACCGGGTCACGGCCTATCAGCCGAGCTGCGGCGTACAGCTTGCCTCCCACATCTAGCAGCGCTTGGGCGGCTTCATTCCACGCTTCCTCCAGCGCGTTGTGGACCAGCCGCAAGGCTGTATCCTCAATTTTTTGGTGTTCTACCTGAGCCTCGCTGATGTGTCGGTCTACGATGGCCAGCTCTTGCTCCAAGGCGGTGATGATCAGGAGCTGGCGGCGATGTTGTTCGGTGGCGGTACTGAGGTTTTTCGCGGCTTTCTGAGCGTCGGTGCTAGCTGCTTTTTCGCCGTCGACGTCGCCCCACGCCACGGCCTGTGCGTAAGCGGTAGCCGCCTGAGTCTCAGCCTGCCGTGCGCTGGTAATCTCCTCCTGTGCTTGCTGACGAATTTCCTCCAGGCGAGTGCTCAGGCTTTGCCGTTTATCGTTAAGCTCCAGCTCATCCGCCATCCAGTTAGCCATGTCGGTAATGTAGCCTTCCATCAAGCTTTCTCGGTTGGCCAGCTTCTCCAGGCGGTCCAGCGTTTGGTCGAGTCGGAAGATCTGATGATCGATTGAGTCGATTTTGATTTGGCGACTGCTGATTTCATGCCTGACGTCGCTCTCTCGGCCGTTGTTAATGACGTCCTCGCTGTGAAGCGCTGACTCAAAAGGTGGTATTTCCTTTTTGAGCGCCTCCATTTCGATGACTTTATTGGCGCGTGCGTCTTTCAGTTGTTCAATTCGGTTCATGAGTTTTGTCCTGATGATTTAATTGGGGTTTGGAGTGGCTGGCGAGGCCGATTAAGCCGGCTCTACCTCAGTCAGTAGGCCCGCCGTCAGGCGGCCTGAGCCTCGCTCTCATCCGCTACCGGCACGGTCTTCACCACGTAGCAACGCTGTATGCCCATCCCGGGTAAACGGACGGCGCAGGAGGCTTTGCCGTTGGGACCTGGCTCAAGGACGCCACGGCGTATCAGCTCCTTGTTCACTGCGTTGATGTTCATGCCTTTGAACACCTCGGAGCGCCAAGCCTCCGGCAACACGTAGTAGGTGTTGGTGGTGTGCAACGCGTCACCGAGGCCATGCTCCAGCGTCTTGCGAAAACCCAGCCGGTCAATGGTGCGTGGACCGTGCTCATCGATCTTCGCGGCGGCCGACTCCCAGCGGGTGAAACGGCTTTCACCGAAGCGCTCGATGACCTGACGCAACCGCGCCAAGATCGCGTCCCCTTCCAAGTTGCCAGCCCCGCCGCGCTCATTCATCCAGGCACTGAGGCACACCCGAGCTGCGGTGGTGGCGGCGCCATCGGGCCAGCCGGTAATCCCCATCGCGGTGGCCAGTTCGCCGGCTGCTGCGGCCAGACCGAAACGGGCCGCCGCACGATGCGCCTGACCGCTGGCCGAGGCAGGTAGCGCTTTGGCGATGAACCCCTCCAAGGTGTGGCGCAGGATCGCCGACCAAGCATGTCGCTTACCGGGCTCACAGAGGGCCGACAGGAAGGCGGTGAGCGGTGTGCCGTAGTACTTGGCCACCCGTGCCTTGAGTGCATCGGAGAGGGCGGCGGCGTCATCAAAGCCGTTCAGTACGTCGAACATGCCCAGGCCCTTGCTGGCATCCGCTGGTACGGCAAGCATGCGCACTTCCATACCGGCTTTCAGTTCCTTGTTGGCTTCAGCCATGTGCTGCGCCAAGGTCTTCTCGCCAGTCGAGAGAAACAGCAAACGCCACTCCTGCACCTGGCGGCCGGCTTGTCCGCGATCATTGGCGCGAGCCTTACCGGTGCCGTTGCCGAGCATGTACACCGTTTCGCCAATGATGCGCGGGTCACACATGCCGATTTCATCCAGCACCAGGAGCCCGTCGGAGTGCGCGGCGGCGATGGATTCCAAGGCGTTATCGGTCGAGCGCCAGGAGCGCACCAGACGCGGCCCACCGTAGATCGAGGCGGCCACTTGCAGGTGCGTGGTCTTGCCGCCCGAGCTATCTCCGTAGAGGTGGAAGCCACCCGACTCATGGCCGAGCATGTGCAACAGCGGACCGGCAAACGCCACGCTGGCCACAAACGCCAAGCGGTGATTGCCGATGCACAAGGCGCCGATCTGCTCTTGCCACTGTTCCAGGGTGCCGGCTTCGCTGATGGGCGGAAGCTGCGCGCCGGCCTCATAGAAGTGCAGGTGTTCGGTGTGCAAGCCGACCTGCTGTTCGGGCAGCAAGAAGGCGCTGTCATGCCAGCCCAAACGGGTGACCAAGCGTGCGCGCTGGGCGCTCTCGAAGCCGCCGAGGTAACTCTGCAGGTCGTTGCGGGCATTGCGACCGGAGCGACTGCCGGCGAGACGCAAACCCATGTCCACCAGTGGACCTAGCACGTCCTTGCCGAAGTCGCCGGTCATGGTCCGCGCCGGAATGTTCCAGCGTTTTTTGGCGCCGTCGGGATCGTCGAACTCGACCAGCAAACCCCAGTTATGCCCCTGTGCATCACGGGTGCGCGCCAGGATTTCCAGCGGCGAACACACGGGGCGGGCCTCGCCATCGTCACCGGAATAAAACACGCCTTCGGCTGTTAGGCGAAAGCCACCGGGCAGCAGATCGTTTTTGGGTTTGGTGGCGCGCTTGCTCGCTGGTTTGGCTTTAACTTCCGGTGATTCAGCCGGTGCTTTTTCCGGCTCAACACCGAACAGTTCGCCGCTGCGTTCCAACTCGGCGACGTGCGCCGCCGTCCAGCCTTTGGCTTGGGCATCGGCCGCGTCGTCACCGTCTTCCCATTGGTCACCCTTGGCGAACGTCGGTTGGTCATTCGTGAACGTGGGCTTGCGTTTGAAGACGTTCAGGGCGATCACGCGCACCGACGCGGCACCGATCTGTTGCAGTTGTTTGGCGATGGCGTCCATGCAGCTTTTGCCACTAGCGTCGTTGTCTGGCCACACCACCACGGACCGACCTTTGAGCGGTGTCAGGTCAGCTTTGTGCCAGGAGTTCGAACCGTTCGGCCAGCACGTGGCCACGTAGCTGGGCAGCAGCTCCGCCGCAGCGTCGGCGGCCTTTTCGCCTTCGCACAGAATGACTGGAGCCTCTGCGCGTTGCGCCAGTTCATGCAGGTGCAGCAGTGGACGCGGCTCCGGCAAGCCTTGCCAGCGCCATTGCTGCGTTTGACCGTCGGCACGTTGGCACCAGGTCAACGGGGCAAACACCTTGCGGGGCTTGCCGTCTTCATCCGGGCCCAAATCGAAGCGGTAGAGCGCCATGACCGGCTGGCCCTGAGCGTCGCGATACATCCAGACTTTCGAAGGTGCGCCGTGCTGTCGGTGTTTGGCCGGGCACTTGCTCATGGCCTCGGCCGGGATCGGCTGTATGGCCAGCCATTCCGGTGTTTTGCTTTTGCTGGGGCTTGGCTTCGATTCAGCCGTCCAAGCGGTAACGTGCAGCAGATCCGCCAGCTTGTTGCAGGCTTCGACGTCGGTGCCGCCATCGAGATAGCGCACCAGATCGATCAGATCGCCGCCCTTGTCACCGGTGGCAAAATCCGCCCAGGTGCCTTTGCTCAAGTTGACCTTGAGGGAGCCGGCGCGCTTGTCGGCGCGGGTGGGGTTGGCAGCGGTGTATTCCTTGCCGCCGTCGACGCGTTTGCCGTTGGGCAGCCAATGGGCTAGCACGCGATCAATGTTCTGCAGCGCACCGGCTTTGACTTGGGCGAACGTGGGGCGACGGGCATTGGAGGTAGAGGCCTTCATACGCCACCGCCTTGGGCCAATTGCAACCCGCTGGTAACGTCATCAATGATGGCTTTGGCCATCTCGCTCAAATAATGCGAAGCCCAGACCATCGCGTCGTTGTCATTCTCCATGCCGCTCAAGAAAGTGAGCTTGTTTACACAATCCATGAGTAGAGAAGCTTGTTCGAGCGCTTCCTCGCACGATATGCCGGCATTGATACGGAACAGTGGCTGATTCTGAGCGTTGCACTTGGCAAAGGTGGCGCCCCCCACGGTATTGATCGCAATGGAAGGGTTCATTGGGCGCCTCCACTCACGGGTGGCCGAGTGGAGTTGTCGGCGTGCACGGCGAGGGTGCGGATCAGTCCCAACGTCCCTCGAACGTCCCACAGCGCCGCCGCGATGACATGGTTGGCCAGACGTGGTCCGTCGCACTCGAACTGATCTTCAAGAAGCAAGAGCACAGAGTTGGCTCGATCCACTGCACAGGTGATGGCGTCAATCGGCACACCGGCTTCGGCGCCTTTGTGGACGCAAAGCAGATCCTCGGGCAGGGAGAAGCTCAGGGCGTGATTCATTGGGCACCGCCTGCGGTTTCGAGTGCGCGGGCTTTGGCCATATGGGCGTTGTATCGGGTGAGGCGTGTAGCGAGGCTGGAATTGGCGTGTAAAGCGGCGAGAGCCATTGCACGATGGGCAGCGGCGCGATTTTTGGACGGATTGAGGGCGTCTAGCATGTGAGGCTCCTTGTACTGAGGAACCGTCACCGTCTGCCGCCAAGCAGATTTGGGTGACGGATTGCGCAGGATTGGCGGACCGGCGTACAAGGAGACCGGCGCACCCGAGGGTGCTCCTACGCAACCCGCCATAACACAGGAATGCGGGCACAAAAAAAGCGCCTGCAATCGTAATGGGGGCGCTGTTGCGCCTTGTACTGTTTGGGCCGCCAAGCCCAACCGCTGAATTTGCAGCGACAGTCAGAGAGTAACGTCCTGTTTTCAAAAGTGCAACTGTGCGGAGATCTTGCGCATTTTTTCGATGCGACATAAATTGTGCGGGCATGTAGATTTACCTCAACGCCCCCGGATCGCTCCCGGGGGCGTTTTCGTTAGTGCTGGGTAGTGACGGGGCGGGCGAGCGTGAGCCATTGCAGGTGGTTGCCTTGGCCGGCGCGTTGCCGCATCTGCTGTAGCGCTTCGGGGTTGCGCAGCAGGTTGGGAATCAGTTCGCGAGCGTCGCTGATCACCACGTCTGCGGGCGGCTGAATGGCTAACAGCGTCCACTCCAGGTCATGCCACTGCACGATCAGCACCTGAGCGCCGGCCGAGATCGCTTGATCGCGGAGGGCAAGCAAGCGCCGGCGACCCTTGATCTCTGCGTTAGAAGGCTGAGATTCTCGAAGTGCACCGACAAGATCCAATGCTTGGTGGGGCAGAAAGGTCGGGGTCATGCTGCCTCCTGCACATTGGCAAACAGCGGTAGCGGCGTTTCGCCTTTGAGCCAAGCCAGGATCTTGCTGTCCTCGACGCACCGTCGGCGATGTTCTACCGCGAGCAGCTCCCGCCGTTGTGCCAGGCATTCATCCACGTATTCGGACAGGTCCGAGGTCAACTTCATTTCACGGTGCAGCCGTTCGCTTGCGGTTTTTTCCTCGGCAAGGTCCTGTTCAGTGATGTGTCGCCACACCGCCGGATCGTTCGCGTAACCAGTCGATTGATCGGCCAGCCAGTAGGTGACCCAGTCGGTCAAACACAGCGATTTCAGGGCGGTGCGGCGGCCCTCTTTCATCGCGAAATGGCCCGTACCGTGGATGCTGGAAAACTCTCTGCGTACCGCGGTTTTGCGGAGCAGTTCAGGCAATTCCCACGGATTGGGTTTAAGCGGAAGGACCAGGCCATCAGGGTTGAAAAAGAAGGCTTCTTGTTCTTCCCCGCTCCAGCTCACACCTGCGATGGTGCGATGCCGCCAGTTGATAGCATCAGGTCGATAGAGACGGAATCCGACGCTGTAGGAATCGAGAAAGGGTCCCTTGAAAGGGCAGTGGCTACGTCTCATGCGGCCACCTGATCACGGGCTTCAATGCGGCCCCGTGCCCAGGCTTGAACTTCGGCAAGCACCCACGCGACCGGCGCGCCGCGTGCGGTACTGGTGCTCAGTTTGACTGGCTGTGGGAAGCCGCATTCGGGGCGCTGCATGAGCTTGTAGATAGTGGAGCGTTTCATGCCGACGATACCCTCGACTTCGCGCATACGAATTAGGGTGGAGGCGGCATCAAACAGCGTTGCGGGATGCTTCGGGGCTTTGCTGGAAAGGGGGGTTACGTTTGGGCTCATAGGTATTGCTCTCGGCTAGTTTGGACTGACGAGAGCAATGATCTAAGCGTTGAAATGTGGTGAGCAGTTCACTTCCATTTGAAATTTCTGGTTTACATCACCCAGTAGCGTTTCAGTATGGAGTTCACCTGTTTGCGGGTTAGTGCTTTTTCCGTTTCGAGGGGGACCCATTCAGGGCGTTGTTTTATGGGTTTCGCTATTTCCCTTTCAAGCCAACAATGCGTCGCTGTTGTGACATTCCGATGCGACATACCCTTCTTCAGCAGGCTCCGTGCATGGTTGACGATAGCGGCGTCACGATCGCTGATTTCCTCATTCCGATCCTTGCCACTGAGCACGCCACCTTTTCGCCTAACTGCGTTCTTGATCGCCTCTACCGCAAAGGGTAGCAACTCGTCATCCTGTAACGATGGCAGGGAGGAGATCGGCTCTAGGTACATCACGTAATGTTCGAGCGCCTCGATACGCTCATCCGAGTTGACCTGCATTTCTACAAACTCGCAGTAAAGATCCCAAGGCCAATCCGGTATCTCTTTCGTGTGCGACCAAGCGTCTTGCTCCGCAACGCGCATCCAGTCGCTGAGAGCCTCCAGTGCTTTCACCGCACAGGCCATGATGTAGGCCGCATGTGCCTGATCGTCTGTAGCTGATGGGCAGCCACCGTATTGCCTAACCCAATCAGCCAAGCGTGCAGAGGTATCGGTTGAGGCGTACTGGAAAATAGCTTCTTCGTGCCTGGTTGTTTGGATGCACAGGGTATTTAGGTCGCTATTGATATCGTCCGTTTGAATGCGTAGGCAGCACTGATCAATCAGGTGGCAGACGTTCATGACCTGCTCACGACAGAGCGCGTAGAGCGGTTGGGTAGCGAGGAATTCGATCAGGCTTGCTGAGGGCTTAGGGCGTTCGCAGGATTCTTGAATATGGATCACTGTCACACGAACAATCTCTGTGCCATTTCACCCCGAGCCATCCCACGCCCTGTGTTTCTGTGGCACACCCAGCGCACCGAGCGTTCTCGCATACGACGGAAATGGTTAGCCAACAGTGAGAATGATGCGCTTTTGGCGTTACACGGATGTGTAGCGTTACACGACGCGTATGCCACCGCTCTCAAGAGTGTTACAGGCGTGAGGCTCAATAAATTCAAGGGTTTGATGTCGCCCGTTACACCAGTAACACGCGTAACACCGTTTTTGAAGGGGTGATGGATAAGCGATCTCATACCACCTTCCCAAACTGAACATGAAGGACATTTCCATGCTCCAGACCATCGAGGTAGTCGGCATACCACTGCATCATTGTCACTCGTTGCTCAAAGTATTGAGCCTTGTTGTACACCCCTGAAATACCTTCCTCTTTGTGAGCAAGCTGCGCTTCGACGTGTTCTTTCGGCCAGCCGTGTTCTCGAAGCAATGTACTCGCGGTGTGCCGAGTCCCGTGTCCAACTAGTCGGCCTTTGTAGCCGATGGTAGCGAATACCTTGTTGATCGTGTTTTCGCTGATGGTCGGATTTTTGGCTCCGACCCCAGGGAAGAGCCAGCGACTGCGACCGGTTAAACAGTGCAGCTCCTTCAGTGCTGTAACAGCTTGGTGGGGAAGGGGGCATGCAAAATCTCGGCGCATCTTCATCTTGGCGGATGGAGTAGTCCAAATGGCTTTCTCAAGATCAAACTCCTTCCATTCAGCCAGGCGGACCATGCCAGGTCGTGATGCCGTCCATACACAAAGCCATGCAGCAGTGCGGGCTGTCAGTCTGCTCGGGGTGTTTTTGAGAGCCTGGAGGAATTCACCCAGCTCGGGTTCCAGCAAATGCGGATGTTGCTGAGTCTTGGGGGCTTGGGCCGCAATATCGCGAAGTCGGCTGCCCGGATCGTTTTCAGTCAGTCCTAAGCCAATGGCTCGTCCGAAGATCTGATTGATCCAGGTGCGGCACTTTTCCGCCACATTGTGTGCATCTCGGGCTTCGATGGATGCCTGAAGTTCTGCGCAATCGGTACGGGTGATTTCGTCGAGGGGCTTATCTCCTAATGCTGGGAGAATGTCCTTGTCGAGGTACGTACGGATTTTGTTGAGAGTGGAGGGTGCAAGACCCTTTTCCTCTTTCGACTTGATCCAAGCATCTGCAGCAGCTCGGAAGGTGCGAGTTTTCGCCGCATCGATAGCAGCTTTTACGGATCTCTTTTGTTCGAGAGGATCGGCGCCGCTACTCACTACTTTACGCAGTTCGGCGGCTTTGTCTCGTGCCAGCGCACCACTTACTTCAGGGTAACCCCCGAGCCCCATCCAAGCCCAATTGCCCGCCGGACGTTTGTAGCGGAGTTGCCAGGATTTGCCACCATCAGGTTTGACCCTGAAGTAGAGACCATTCCCGTCCAATTCCCGGTATTCCTTTGATTCAGGCTCCAGCCCCGCAAGCGTGGTATCAGCGAGAGGGCGGCGCTTGATGTCTGCGCGCTTCATCCTTGTATCCCAAAGTTCGGTATTTTTCTCAGGATACAAGCAGGGATACAGGGATACAACGTATAGGGGGAGACAGGGGTAGATTGTCAGGCACAAAAAAACCGGCTCAAGTGGCCGGTTTCTCTGGGTCTGCAAGTCTGGTAGAGACTTGCATGTACTGCTATATGGTGCCCCGAGGGAGACTCGAACTCCCACTTCTTGCGAAAACGGATTTTGAATCCGCCGCGTCTACCAATTCCGCCATCAGGGCTCAATGGCGGCGAAGTATAGAGATGAGATTACCGTCGGTCAATCACGTTTCATGGAGAATTTTCACTATTTCCGCTAGACTTCCGGCCCCTGCTAGACGAACCCCATCATGCGCGTTGCTGACTTTACTTTCGAACTCCCTGATTCGCTGATTGCTCGCCACCCTTTGGCCGAGCGTCGCAACAGTCGCCTGTTGACCCTTGATGGTGTCAGCGGCGCCCTGGCACACCGTCAATTCACTGATTTGCTTGAGCATTTGCGCCCGGGCGATTTGATGGTGTTCAACAATACCCGGGTGATTCCGGCGCGGCTGTTTGGCCAGAAGGCTTCCGGCGGCAAGCTGGAAATTCTGGTGGAGCGGGTGCTCGACAGTCACCGCGTGCTGGCCCATGTGCGGTCCAGTAAGTCGCCGAAGCCGGGTTCGAAGATCCTCATCGATGGCGGTGGCGAGGCCGAGATGCTGGCGCGTCACGATGCGTTGTTCGAGCTGGGGTTTGCCGAAGAGGTGTTGCCGCTGCTCGACCGCGTCGGGCACATGCCGCTGCCTCCTTATATAGACCGCCCGGATGAAGGCTCGGACCGCGAGCGTTATCAGACGGTGTACGCCGAGCGCCTGGGCGCGGTCGCGGCGCCGACGGCGGGGCTGCATTTTGATCAGCCGCTGATGGAGGCGATTGCCGCCAAGGGCGTCGAAACCGCGTTCGTGACCTTGCACGTTGGTGCGGGTACGTTCCAGCCGGTGCGGGTCGAGAAGATCGAAGACCACCACATGCACAGCGAATGGCTTGAAGTCGGCCAGGACGTGGTCGATGCCGTCGCCGCTTGCCGCGCTCGCGGTGGTCGTGTGGTGGCGGTGGGGACCACGAGCGTGCGTTCGCTGGAAAGTGCCGCGCGCGATGGCGTGCTCAAGCCGTTCAGTGGCGACACCGACATCTTTATCTACCCGGGCCGGCCGTTTCATGTGGTCGATGCCCTGGTCACCAACTTCCATTTGCCCGAATCCACGCTGTTGATGCTGGTTTCGGCGTTCGCCGGTTATCCCGAAGCCATGGCCGCTTATAAAGCCGCCGTCGAGCATCAATACCGATTTTTCAGCTACGGTGATGCGATGTTTATCACCCGTAATCCCGCACCACGTGGCCCTGAGGACAAAGAATGAGTCGCCAAAGTCGTATGTCGTTTGAGTTGCTTGCTACTGACGGCAAGGCTCGTCGCGGTCGTTTGACCTTCCCGCGCGGTACCGTCGAGACCCCGGCGTTCATGCCGGTCGGGACTTACGGCACCGTGAAGGGCATGCTGCCGCGGGATATCACCGCGACCGGCGCCGAAATCATTCTGGGTAACACTTTCCACCTGTGGCTGCGTCCTGGCACCGAAGTGATCAAGAAGCACGGCGACCTGCACGATTTCATGCAGTGGAAAGGCCCGATTCTTACAGACTCCGGCGGTTTCCAGGTGTTCAGCCTCGGCGCGATGCGCAAGATCAAGGAGGAGGGCGTGACCTTCGCCTCTCCGGTCGACGGCGCCAAGGTGTTCATGGGCCCGGAAGAGTCAATGCAGGTACAGCGCGATCTGGGCTCGGACATCGTGATGATTTTCGACGAATGCACGCCATACCCGGCTGATGAAGACGTCGCACGGATTTCGATGGAGCTGTCGTTGCGTTGGGCCAAGCGTTCGAAAGAAGCCCATGGCGACAACACGGCGGCGCTGTTCGGCATCGTTCAGGGCGGCATGCACCAGGATTTGCGCATGCGTTCGCTGGAAGGTCTCGACCAGATTGGTTTCGACGGCCTGGCCATTGGCGGTCTGTCGGTGGGCGAGCCCAAGCACGAAATGATCAAGGTGCTGGATTACCTGCCGGGCCAGATGCCGGCTGACAAACCTCGTTACCTTATGGGCGTTGGCAAACCGGAAGATCTGGTTGAGGGTGTGCGCCGCGGGGTGGACATGTTCGATTGCGTGATGCCAACCCGTAATGCCCGCAATGGGCATCTGTTCATTGATACCGGCGTGCTGAAGATCCGTAACGCGTTCCATCGCCATGATGATTCGCCGCTCGATCCGACCTGCGATTGCTATACCTGCCAGAACTTCTCCCGCGCTTATCTGCATCATCTGGACAAGTGCGGCGAAATGCTGGGAAGCATGCTCAATACCATCCATAACTTGCGTCATTATCAAGTGCTTATGGCTGGTTTGCGCGAGGCTATTCAACAGGGTACATTGGCCGCCTTTGTCGATGCCTTCTACGCCAAACGCGGGCTTCCCGTTCCGCCTTTGAACTGAGTTTTCTGACCCCAAGATTCAACATTTGCAACTGGAGTGCTAAATGAGCTTTTTTATCTCGAATGCCATGGCTGACGCTGCTGCACCGGCCGCTGCCGGCCCAATGGGTGGCGGTTTTGAGTGGATTTTCCTGGTCGGTTTCCTGGTCATCTTCTACCTGATGATCTGGCGTCCACAGGCCAAGCGCGCCAAAGAGCAGAAAACCCTGCTGGGCAGCCTGCAAAAAGGCGACGAAGTTGTGACCACCGGTGGTATCGCCGGCAAGATCACTAAAGTGGCTGACGATTTCGTGGTACTGGAAGTGTCCGACACCGTCGAAATGAAGTTCCAGAAAGGCGCCATTGCCGCCACGCTGCCAAAAGGCACGCTGAAAGCGATCTAAGTTTCAACTTCTACTCAATCGACGGGGCGCGCAAGGCGCCCCGCGTCATAAGCGGGCGGCGTGATGCTGAACAAATACCCTCTGTGGAAATACATTCTGATCCTGGCGGTGCTGGCGGTCGGTCTGATTTATTCCGCTCCCAATTTATATCCTGATGACCCGGCCATTCAGGTCAGCGGCGCAAGCACTGCGCTGCAGGTCAATCAGGCTGATCTGGATCGTGTGAGCGCAGCGCTCAAGGCATCCGGTATCGAAGTCAAGGCTGCCACACTGGCAGAAAGCGGCAAGGGCGGTCTTATCCGTCTGACCAAGGCTAGCGATCAACTGCCGGCCAAGGATGTCGTACGCAAGGCATTGGGTGATGACTACGTCGTTGCACTGAACCTGGCGCAAACCACCCCGCAATGGCTGCGCAACCTGGGCGCGCACCCGATGAAGCTGGGTCTGGACTTGTCCGGTGGTGTGCACTTCCTGCTCGAAGTGGACATGGACAAAGCCCTCGACGCGCGCCTGAAAGTCTACGAAGGCGACGTCAAGAGCCTGTTGCGTAAAGAGAAACTGCGCTATCGCAGCCTGCCGCAACTCGACGGTGCCATTCAGCTGGGTTTCAGTGATGAAGCGTCCCGCGAACAGGCCCGTGCACTGATCCGCAAGAACTTCAGCGATTTCGACATTGTTCCGGCCGACCTCAATGGTCAGGCGGTACTGCGTCTGGCGATGACCCCGGCCAAGCTGGCGGAAATCCGCGAATACTCCATCAAGCAGAACTTGACCACGGTACGTAACCGCGTCAACGAACTGGGTGTTGCCGAACCGATCGTCCAGCGTCAGGGCGCCAACCGCATCGTGGTTGAGCTGCCGGGCGTGCAGGACACCGCCGAAGCCAAGCGTATCCTCGGCAAGACGGCCAACCTTGAGTTCCGTCTGGCCGCTGAGCCGGGCGCTTCGAAAGCGACTTCCGAAACCTTCGAGTTCCGTGAGGGCAATCGTCCTTCGGCGCAAATCGAGCGTGGCCTGATCATCACTGGCGACCAGGTAACCGATGCCAAAGCCGGCTTCGGTGAGCAAGGTACGCCAGAAGTGAACATCCGTCTGGATGGCCACGGTGGCGAGCTGATGAGTCGTGCGACTCGCAGCAACGTCGGTCGCAGCATGGCGGTGATCTTCATCGAGCAACGCCCGGTCACCACTTACGTCAAGCAAATGGTGAACGGCGTCGAGAAAGACGTAGCGGTTCAAACCTTTAAAGAAGAGAAGAAGATCATCAGCCTGGCGACTATCCAGTCGCCGCTGGGTGCTCAATTCCGCATCACTGGCCTGAACGGTCAGGGCGAGTCGTCCGAGCTGGCGCTGCTGTTGCGTGCCGGTGGTCTGGCCGCGCCGATGTACTTCGCTGAAGAGCGCACCATTGGCCCGAGCCTCGGTGCCGACAACATCACCAAAGGTATCGATGCATCGCTGTGGGGCATGTTGTTCGTCTCGCTGTTCATCATTGCCATCTACCGTTTCTTCGGCATCATCGCCACCGTCGCTCTGGCCGTGAACATGGTGCTGCTGCTGGCCTTGATGTCGCTGTTGGGTGCAACGCTGACCCTGCCGGGTATCGCCGGTATCGTCCTGACCATGGGTATGGCGGTCGACGCCAACGTACTGATCTTCTCGCGGATTCGTGAAGAGATCGCGGCGGGCATGACCATCCAGCGAGCAATCAACGAAGGCTTCGGCCGGGCATTCACCGCGATCCTCGACGCCAACCTGACAACACTGTTGGTCGGCGGGATTCTCTTTGCGATGGGCACCGGCCCGGTCAAAGGTTTCGCAGTGACCATGTCCCTCGGGATCTTTACCTCGATGTTCACGGCCATCATGGTGACCCGCGCGATGGTCAACCTGATCTTCGGCGGTCGTGACTTCAAGAAGTTGTGGATTTAAGGGGCTGCCATGTTACGTACAATCAACTTCATGGGCGTTCGCAACGTTGCGTTCGGCGTCACATTGTTCCTTACGGTGCTGGCCTTGTTCAGCGTCGCCACCAAGGGCATGAACTGGGGCCTGGACTTCACCGGCGGTACGCTCATCGAGCTGACCTACGAGCGTCCGGCCGATGTCACCAAGGTGCGTGAGCAGCTGGCCACTTCGGGTTATCACGAGGCAATCGTGCAGAGCTTCGGTGCAACCACCGATTTGCTGGTGCGCATGCCGGGTGAAGACCCGCAGTTGGGCCAGCAGGTGGCAGAAGCGCTGCTGAAGGTCGGCGGCGACAACCCGGCGACGGTCAAGCGCGTCGAGTTTGTCGGCCCGCAGGTCGGTGAAGAACTGCGCGACCAGGGCGGCCTCGGCATGCTGATGGCGCTGGGCGGCATCCTGATCTACCTGGCGTTCCGCTTTCAGTGGAAGTTTGCGGTTGGCGCGATCGTTTCGCTGATCCACGACGTGATCGTGACCATCGGCATCCTGTCGTTCTTCCAGATCACCTTCGACCTGACGGTGCTGGCGGCGGTATTGGCGATCATCGGTTATTCGCTCAACGACACCATCGTGGTATTTGACCGGGTTCGTGAGAACTTCCGGGTGCTGCGCAAGGCCAGCCTGATCGAGAACATCAACATCTCGACCACGCAAACCCTGTTGCGGACCATGGCGACGTCGATCTCCACGTTGCTGGCGATTGCGGCGCTGCTGTTCTTCGGTGGCGATAACCTGTTCGGCTTCTCCATTGCCCTGTTTATCGGTGTTCTGGCGGGTACTTATTCGTCGATCTACATCGCCAACGTGGTGCTGATCTGGCTGAACCTGAGCTCCGAAGACCTGATTCCTCCTGTGTCCACTGACAAGGAAGTCGACGACCGTCCATAACGGCTATCGATCCTCCTGCTGGCTGCCAAAAAAGGCGCGAGTTGAACTCGCGCCTTTTTTTATGCTCCAAGGCTGGGAGAAGCGCGGGCATGTCCCGCATGTGATGGTCAGGAGGTTCATGTGAACAAGTCGTTGCTGGTTGGTGCGGTATTGGGTGCTGTCGGTGTGACTGCCGGGGGTGCTGTTGCCACCTACAGCCTGGTTAAAAGCGGCCCTGAGTATGCGCAAGTGCTAGCCGTTGAACCGGTCAAGACACAAATCAAAACGCCACGTGAAGTGTGCAAGGATGTCGCAGTGACCCGGCAGGCGCCGGTCAAAGATCAACACCAGATCCTCGGCACCGCCATTGGTGCGGTAGCAGGTGGTTTGCTGGGTAACCAGGTGGGCGGCGGCACCGGCAAGAAAATTGCCACCGTTGCCGGTGCGGTCGGCGGCGGTTACGCCGGCAACAAGGTTCAGGAAGGTATGCAGAACCGCGACACCTACACCACGACGCAGACTCGCTGTAATACGGTGAATGACATCAGCGACAAGGTTGTAGGGTACGACGTTCGTTATTCGCTGGATGGCAAGGAAGGCAAAGTGCGGATGGACCGTGATCCGGGCAACCAGATTCCGGTGGATAAGGAAGGCAAGTTGGTCCTGTCGCAGAATGAGCCGGCCAAGTAAGTCGCTCAGGTTTGAAAAGAAGCACCCTTCGGGGTGCTTTTTTTGTGCCTGAATTTTATGTCTCATCACCCATCCCTGTGGGAGCGGGCTTGCCCGCGATGGCGGTGTCTCAGGTTGCATCAATATCGACCGACAAATTGCAATCGCGGGCAAGCCCGCTCCCACAGGGATCTGGGGTGTTCTCGAAATCAAATTCCAGGCATAAAAAAAGCACCCCGAAGGGTGCTTTTTTGTGGCCGCTCGCTTAGCGTTTCAGCGAGGCCGGCAGGTGCGGCTGGATCGCCGTCAGTACTGCCTTGAAGCACTTGGTGTTACCGGCAACGATATGGCCTTTCTCAAGGAAGTCGTGACCGCCGGTGAAGTCGCTCACCAGACCGCCGGCTTCCTGGATCAACAGGGCGCCTGCCGCCATGTCCCACTCGGACAGGCCCGACTCCCAGAACGCGTCGAAACGGCCGGCAGCCACGTAAGCCAGGTCCAGGCTCGCGGAGCCAGCGCGGCGGATGCCGGCGGTCTGGCCAACCAGAGCGCGGAACATGCCCAGGTAGTTGTCGAGGTTGTCCATCTGGTCGTCACGGAACGGGAAGCCGGTACCCAGCAGGGCGCCGTCCAGGCTGGTGCGGCCGCTGACGCGCAGGCGACGACCGTTCAGTTGAGCGCCGCGACCACGGCTGGCGGTGAATTCTTCCTGGCGAACCGGGTCCAGAACCACAGCGTGTTCCAGGCGACCACGGTATTTGCAGGCGATGCTGACAGCGAAGTGAGGAATGCCGCGCAGGAAGTTGGTGGTGCCGTCCAGCGGATCGATGATCCACAGGTACTCTTCGCCTTCGATCCCGGTGCCGGCGTGCATGCCGGTTTCTTCACCCATGATCGAGTGGTTCGGGTAGGCCTTGCGCAGCGCGTCGATGATTTTCTGTTCAGCGGCGCGATCCACCTCGGATACGTAATCCTTGGCGTCTTTTTCGTCGACCTTGATGGTATCCAGGCGCTCGATGGAGCGGAAGATCAATTCACTGGCGCTGCGGGCGGCGCGCAGCGCGATATTCAGCATGGGCTGCATGGATGTGTCACCTAAGGTTGTTAAAGAAAGCCGGGCATTCTATCAGAAAGTTTCTACAGGAGAAGGTCGACGTTCGCTTTCATAGCTTAACGGTAGGATGCTCTGTAAGATTCTGCTCCCCAATCCAGTGTTCGAGAGCGCCTCCCTTGCTGCATAACATTCGTGTCGTCCTGGTCAATACCAGTCATCCCGGCAATATCGGTGGGGCTGCGCGTGCCATGAAGAACATGGGCCTGTCGCGGCTGGTACTGGTCGAACCGCGGTTGTTCCCGCATCACGAGGCCGATGCCCGTGCTTCCGGTGCCGGTGACATCCTTGAAAACGCGCAAGTCGTCGCCACGTTGGAAGATGCCTTGGTCGGCTGCAATCTGGTGCTGGGCACCAGCGCCCGTGACCGGCGGATTCCCTGGCCGCTGCTCGATCCCCGCGAGTGCGGCACTAAAGTGGTCGAGGAAGCGGCATCGGGCGCCGAGATTGCCTTGGTATTTGGCCGTGAAGATTCCGGCCTGACCAATGAAGAGCTGCAGCGATGTCATTATCACGTGCACATCCCCTCAGACCCCGAGTTCAGTTCGCTGAACCTCGGGGCAGCGGTGCAGGTGTTGAGCTATGAAGTGCGCATGTCCTGGCTCGCGGCCCAAGGCCAGCCGAGCAAGGTCGAGAAGGATGAAGTGGCGTCCACCAAAAGCGGTGAGCTGGCGACCATGGACGAATTGGAGCGATTCTATGAACACCTGGAGCAGACCCTGGTGGCCATCGAATTCCTCGATCCGGAAAAACCACGGCACTTGATGGCGCGCCTGCGCCGGTTGTACGGACGAAGCTCGGTCAGCCGGGCGGAAATGAATATATTGCGTGGCATCCTCACGGAAACCCAGAAAGCGGCCCGTGGCGAGCTTCTAAAGCGGAAGGATTAATGATGTTCGAGCGTTTGCGTGAAGATATCCAGAGTGTTTTCCATCGTGACCCGGCGGCGCGTAACGCTTTTGAAGTCCTGACGTGCTACCCCGGCATGCACGCCATCTGGATCCATCGTCTGTCGGCGGCCCTGTGGCGCGCCGAGCTGAAATGGCTGGCGCGGCTGGTGTCGAACTTCGGTCGCTGGTTGACCGGGATCGAGATCCATCCGGGTGCCAAGGTGGGGCGGCGCTTCTTTATTGACCATGGCATGGGCATTGTCATTGGCGAAACCGCTGAAATCGGTAACGACGTGACCCTTTATCAAGGCGTGACGCTCGGCGGCACCAGCTGGAACAAAGGCAAGCGTCACCCGACGCTGGAAGACGGTGTTGTGGTGGGGGCGGGCGCCAAGGTGTTGGGGCCGTTTACTGTGGGCGCCGGGGCCAAGGTCGGTTCCAATGCGGTGGTGACCAAGGCTGTTCCGGCCGGGGCGACCGTCGTCGGAATTCCTGGGCGGATCATCGTCAAATCCGATGAAGAGCAGGACGCCAAGCGCAAGGCGATGGCCGAGAAAATCGGTTTTGATGCCTACGGTGTCGGGGAAGATATGCCGGACCCGGTGGCGCGCGCGATCAACCAGCTGCTTGATCACTTGCAGGCGGTTGATGGGCGTCTGGAGGGGATGTGCGGGGCGTTGAAGGATCTGGGCAGTAATTACTGTGCGAAAGATTTGCCTGAGCTGCGCGAAGAAGACTTCGCCTGTGTGAAGGACAAGGATCAGAGTCAGGCCAGCTAGACCTCGTCGACTTCAATCGCGGGCAAGCCCGCTCCCACAGGTATTTGCGTTTGCCTTCAATGGCAGGCTTGACGCAAGTCCTGTGGGAGCGGGCTTGCCCGCGATGAACGATAACGAGGTACTGCTGGCTGTAAACGCCCGGCCTTTGTTATGATGCGGCCGCTCTTTTGCGGGTAAACCTGACTAAAGTACTAGGTCTTATAGTTGACTTAAATACTCGGGAATTGCATACTCGCCCCATTCCGAACTCCGTGGTAATTGTCCATGCGACTGACTACAAAAGGCCGATACGCCGTGACCGCCATGCTCGATCTGGCGTTGCACGCGCAGCACGGGCCGGTGTCCCTGGCCGATATCTCCGAGCGCCAAGGCATCTCCCTGTCCTACCTCGAACAGCTCTTCGCCAAATTGCGCCGCAGCAATCTGGTGTCCAGTGTCCGTGGTCCGGGCGGCGGCTACCAGTTGTCCCGCGACATGCAGGGCATCCAGGTCGCCCAGGTGATCGATGCGGTAAACGAATCGGTCGATGCCACCAAATGCCAGGGCCAGGGGGATTGCCATCAAGGCGACACCTGTCTGACTCACCACTTGTGGTGCGACCTGAGCCTGCAGATCCACGAATTTCTGAGCGGTATCAGCTTGGCTGACCTTGTCACTCGCCGTGAGGTACAAGAAGTAGCCCAGCGTCAGGACCAGCGTCGTTGCAACAGCAAGACGCCGCGCCTGGACAAGATTGAAGCGTCCGCCGTCGAATGACAGCCATAGAGCTAGCGGCGCGCCAGCCAGCCTGATTTAGGAGATAGTCCATGAAATTGCCGATTTACCTTGATTACTCTGCGACCACCCCGGTTGATCCGCGTGTCGCGCAAAAGATGAGTGAATGCCTGCTGGTCGACGGAAACTTCGGTAACCCGGCGTCCCGTTCCCACGTGTTTGGCTGGAAAGCCGAAGAGTCCGTCGAAAACGCCCGTCGCCAGGTCGCTGACCTGGTCAACGCCGACCCGCGTGAAATCGTCTGGACCTCCGGTGCCACCGAATCCGACAACCTGGCAATCAAGGGTGCGGCGCATTTCTATGCGACCAAGGGCAAACACCTGATCACCACCAAGATTGAGCACAAGGCTGTCCTCGACACCATGCGCCAACTGGAACGTGAAGGCTTCGAAGTGACCTACCTCGAGCCCCGCACCGATGGTCTGGTTACGCCTGAAATGATCGAAGCCGCGCTGCGTGATGACACCATCCTGGTCTCGGTCATGCACGTGAACAACGAAATCGGCACCATCAACGATATCGAAGCCATCGGCGAACTGTGCCGCTCCAAAGGCATCCTGTTCCACGTTGACGCGGCTCAGTCCACTGGCAAGGTCGAGATCGACCTGCAGAAGCTGAAAGTCGACATGATGTCGTTCTCCGCCCACAAAACCTACGGCCCTAAAGGCATTGGCGCGCTGTACGTGAGCCGCAAGCCGCGTGTGCGCATCGAAGCGACCATGCATGGCGGCGGTCATGAGCGCGGCATGCGTTCCGGCACTCTGGCGACTCACCAGATCGTCGGCATGGGTGAAGCCTTCCGCGTGGCCAAGGAAGACATGGCTGCCGAGAACGTCCGGATCAAAGCCCTGAGCGACCGCTTCTTCAAGCAGGTCGAAGACCTGGAAGAGCTGTACGTCAACGGCAGCATGACCGCCCGCGTTCCGCACAACCTGAACCTGAGCTTCAACTACGTTGAAGGCGAGTCGCTGATCATGGCGCTCAAGGATCTGGCGGTTTCGTCCGGTTCGGCCTGCACCTCGGCTTCGCTGGAACCTTCGTACGTATTGCGCGCCCTGGGCCGTAACGACGAACTGGCGCACAGCTCGATCCGCTTCACCTTCGGCCGCTTCACCACCGAAGAAGAAATCGACTACGCCGCGCAGAAAGTCTGCGAGGCCGTTACCAAGCTGCGCACCTTGTCGCCGCTGTGGGACATGTACAAAGACGGTGTCGACATTTCGAAAATCGAGTGGGCGGCACACTGATTACAAGTCGCCGCGAACCGGCCCTGTCGAACCACGGTTCCCAGGGCTTAAAGAGCGACTCTCTGATGAGTGAGGATTAAGAATCATGGCTTACAGCGAAAAGGTCATCGACCACTACGAAAACCCGCGTAACGTCGGCAAGATGGACGCGGAAGATCCTGATGTCGGCACCGGCATGGTCGGCGCCCCGGCGTGCGGCGACGTGATGCGTCTGCAAATCAAGGTCAACGAGCAAGGCATCATCGAAGACGCCAAGTTCAAGACCTACGGTTGCGGTTCGGCGATCGCCTCCAGCTCCCTGGCGACCGAGTGGATGAAAGGCAAGACTCTGGATGAAGCAGAGACCATCAAGAACACTCAGCTGGCCGAAGAACTGGCCCTGCCGCCAGTGAAAATTCACTGCTCCGTACTCGCTGAAGACGCTATCAAGGCGGCCGTTCGCGACTACAAGCAGAAGAAAGGCTTGATCTAAGCATTGGGCGACGAGTAAGGAGTCAACGATGGCTATCAGCATGACAGAAGCGGCTGCTCGACACGTGCGACGCTCCCTTGACGGGCGCGGCAAAGGTGAGGGGATTCGTCTGGGTGTTCGCACCACGGGCTGTTCCGGCCTTGCCTACGTGCTGGAGTTTGTCGACGAGGTGGTTGAAGAGGATCAGGTGTTCGAAAGTCACGGCGAGAAAGTGATCATCGACCCGAAGAGCCTGTCCTACCTGGACGGCACCGAGCTCGATTTCGTCAAGGAAGGGTTGAACGAAGGCTTCAAGTTCAACAACCCCAACGTGCGCGGTGAATGTGGCTGCGGCGAAAGCTTCAACATCTGAGGCTTCTTGTGGGTACTCCTTGTCATTTCGCTTTATTTGAGCTGCAACCGAGATTCAATCTGGACCTCGACCAGCTGGCTACGCGCTACCGTGAGTTGGCGCGCAGTGTTCATCCGGACCGGTTTGCAGACGCTTCCGAGCGCGAGCAACGGTTGGCGCTAGAGCAATCCGCGAGCCTCAACGAGGCCTACCAGACGCTCAAAAGTCCCCCCAAACGCGCGCGATACCTGCTCGCCATGGGCGGTCGCGAGCTGCCGCTGGAGGTCACGGTGCATGATCCGGAGTTTCTTCTGCAGCAAATGGAGCTGCGTGAAGAGCTCGAAGACCTGCAGGACAGTGCCGATCTGGCCGGTGTTGCGGTGTTCAAGCGTCGCTTGAAAACGGCGCAGGATGAACTGAACCAAAGCTTCGCAGCCTGTTGGGATGACGCAGCGCAACGCGAGCAGGCCGAACGCCTGATGCGCCGCATGCAGTTTCTCGACAAGCTCACCTACGAAGTGCGCCAGTTAGAAGAGCGCCTCGACGATTAACCCAGTGCCGCTCCGGTCGCACGCCTGATATACAGATAAGTCCTGATAACGATGGCCCTACTGCAGATCGCCGAACCCGGCCAAAGTCCTCAACCGCACCAGCGTCGTCTGGCTGTGGGGATCGACTTGGGCACTACCAATTCGCTGGTCGCTGCGTTGCGCAGTGGTCTTTCCGAGCCTCTGGCCGACGCTGACGGGCAGGTCATCCTGCCGTCTGCCGTGCGTTATCACGCCGATCACGTCGAAGTCGGCGAATCGGCCAGGCTGGCGGCCGCGAGCGATCCTTTGAACACCGTGCTGTCGGTCAAGCGCTTGATGGGTCGGGGTCTGTCCGACGTCAAGCAATTGGGCGATCAACTGCCGTACCGCTTTGTCGGTGGTGAGTCGCACATGCCGTTCATCGACACCATCCAGGGGCCGAAAAGCCCGGTCGAAGTCTCCGCCGATATCCTCAAAGTCCTGCGTCAGCGTGCTGAAGCGGCATTGGGTGGTGAGTTGGTGGGCGCAGTGATCACCGTTCCGGCCTATTTCGACGACGCTCAGCGTCAAGCCACCAAGGATGCGGCCAAGCTGGCCGGTCTGAATGTGCTGCGTTTGCTCAATGAGCCGACCGCCGCTGCCGTCGCTTACGGTCTGGATCAGCATGCTGAAGGCCTGGTCGCGATTTATGACTTGGGCGGCGGTACCTTCGATATTTCGATTCTGCGTCTGACCGGCGGTGTGTTCGAAGTGCTGGCCACCGGTGGCGATAGCGCGCTGGGCGGCGACGATTTCGACCATGCAATCGCTGGCTGGATCATCGAGAGCGCCGGTTTGTCCGCCGACCTCGATCCGGGCGCGCAACGCCATCTGCTGCAAACCGCCTGTGCGGCCAAAGAAGCCCTGACCAATGCCGAGACTGTCGAGGTCGCCTATGGCGATTGGAAAGCGCAACTGACTCGCGAAGCCTTCAATGCGCTGATCGAGCCGATGGTTGCTCGCAGTCTCAAGGCCTGCCGTCGAGCCGTGCGTGATTCCGCCATCGAGCTGGAAGAAGTCCACGCGGTGGTGATGGTGGGTGGCTCGACGCGTGTCCCTCGCGTTCGTGAAGCCGTCGCTGAAGCCTTCGGTCGCCAACCGTTGACCGAAATCGATCCGGATCAAGTGGTGGCCATCGGTGCCGCGATCCAGGCCGATACCCTCGCAGGCAACAAGCGCGATGGCGATGAACTGCTGCTGCTGGACGTGATTCCGTTGTCCTTGGGCCTGGAAACCATGGGCGGCCTGATGGAGAAGGTGATTCCGCGCAACACCACCATTCCCGTTGCCCGTGCCCAAGACTTCACCACCTACAAAGATGGCCAGTCGGCCATGGCCATCCACGTGTTGCAGGGTGAGCGCGAGCTGATCAGCGACTGCCGCTCGCTGGCGCGCTTCGAATTGCGCGGCATTCCGGCGATGGTCGCCGGTGCGGCGAAGATTCGCGTGACCTTCCAGGTCGATGCCGACGGTCTGCTCAGTGTGGCTGCGCGTGAACTCGGCTCAGGTGTTGAAGCCAGCATTCAGGTCAAGCCGTCCTACGGCCTGACCGACGGCGAAATTGCCAAAATGCTCAAGGATTCGTTCCAGCACGCCAACGACGACAAAGTCGCCCGTGTGTTGCGTGAGCAGCAGGTCGATGCCCAGCGCCTGATCGAAGCGGTGCAAGCTGCTCTGGAGGCCGATGGTGAGCGTTTGCTCGACGCCGAAGAGCGCATGGTCATCGATCTGCAACTGCAGGAACTGAGCGAACTGATGAAAGGTACCGATGGTTACGCCATCGAGCAGCAGACCAAGCGTCTGTCGCAAGTGACCGATGCCTTTGCTGCCCGCCGTCTGGATTCGACGGTGAAAGCCGCGCTGGCGGGGCGCAACCTGAATGAAATCGAGGATAACTGATGCCGCAGGTCATTTTTCTGCCACACGATAAGTTTTGTCCGGACGGCATGGTTGTGGAAGCTGAGCCCGGTACGTCGATTCTCGATCTGGCCCATGAGCACCACATCGAGATGGAAAATGCCTGTGGTGGCGTCTGCGCCTGTACCACTTGTCACTGCATCGTTCGCGAAGGCTTTGATTCGCTGGAAGAAGCCGACGAACTGGAAGAAGATTTTCTTGATCGGGCCTGGGGGCTGGAAGCGCAGTCGCGCCTGGCCTGTCAGGCGATCGTCGGGACTGAAGACCTGACTGTCGAAATTCCGAAATACTCGCTCAACCATGCGGCTGAAGCGCCGCACTGATTCCGGGAAACGACATGAGTCTGAAATGGGTTGATGTGCTGGAAATCGCGATCCAGCTGGCCGAATCGAAGCCGGATGTTGATCCGCGTTATGTAAACTTCGTCGAACTGTCGCGTTGGGTGCAGGCATTGCCGGAGTTTAGCGACGATCCGAATCGCGGTGGCGAAAAGGTGCTTGAAGCCATTCAGGCTGCCTGGATCGAAGAAGCAGAGTAGGAGCTGACGAGCGAAGCGAGGCTGCGATCTTTTCCAATTCTCCACTTGAATCTCAAGCGCAAGAGCGAGATCAAAGGATCGCAGCCTTCGGCAGCTCCTACAGAGGCCGCGACCGTATGCAGTTAGGCAATACCCAAGAACCCGCGTATAATTCGCGGGTTTAATTTTTCACAAATTACCGTTTCTGGAGTTACACCATGGCTGTTCAACGTACTTTCTCCATCATCAAGCCTGACGCTGTTGCAAAAAACGTCATCGGCGAGATCACCACTCGTTTCGAAAAAGCAGGCCTGCGCGTTGTAGCTTCGAAACTGAAGCAACTGTCCAAAGCTGAAGCTGAAGGCTTCTACGCTGAGCACAGCGCTCGTGGTTTCTTCGGCGACCTGGTTGCTTTCATGATCTCCGGTCCGGTTGTCGTTCAGGTTCTGGAAGGCGAAAACGCTATCGCTCTGAACCGTGAGCTGATGGGCGCTACCAACCCTAAAGAAGCTGCTGCCGGCACTATCCGTGCTGACTTCGCTGATTCCATCGACGCCAACGCTGTACACGGTTCGGACTCCGAAGCCGCTGCTGCTCGCGAAATCTCGTACTTCTTCGCAGCTACTGAAGTAACCACTCGCTAAGCATTGGCTTATGAGTGAAGGTGAATCCATGACTACATCGACTGTAAAAACCAACCTGCTGGGTCTGACTCAACAGGAAATGGAAAAATTCTTCGACTCGATCGGGGAGAAGCGTTTCCGTGCCGGTCAGGTAATGAAATGGATTCACCACCTTGGCGTCGATGATTTCGACGCCATGACGAACGTCAGCAAGGCTTTGCGCGACAAGCTCAAGGCTATTGCTGAAGTTCGCGGTCCTGAAGTTGTCAGCGAGGACATTTCCACCGACGGCACCCGTAAGTGGGTGGTGCGCGTGGCGTCCGGCAGTTGCGTCGAGACTGTCTACATTCCCCAAGGCAAACGCGGCACGTTGTGCGTTTCGTCCCAGGCAGGCTGTGCCCTGGATTGCAGTTTCTGCTCCACCGGCAAGCAAGGTTTCAACAGCAACCTCACCGCCGCCGAAGTCATCGGCCAGGTGTGGATTGCCAACAAATCGTTCGGCAGCATCCCGGCGACCGCCGACCGTGCCATCACCAACGTGGTGATGATGGGCATGGGCGAGCCGCTGCTGAACTTCGACAACGTCGTGGCGGCCATGCATTTGATGATGGACGACCTGGGTTACGGCATTTCCAAGCGCCGTGTGACCCTGTCGACCTCCGGCGTGGTGCCGATGATCGATGAGCTGTCCAAGCACATCGACGTTTCCCTGGCGTTGTCCCTGCACGCACCGAACGACGCATTGCGTAACCAATTGGTGCCGATCAACAAGAAATATCCGCTTAAGATGCTGCTCGAGTCGTGCCAGCGCTACATGTCGTCCCTGGGCGAAAAGCGCGTGCTGACCATCGAGTACACCTTGCTCAAGGACATCAACGACAAGGTTGAGCATGCCGTCGAGATGATCGAGTTGCTCAAGAACATCCCGTGCAAGATCAACCTGATTCCGTTCAACCCGTTCCCGCATTCCGGTTACGAGCGTCCGAGTAACAACGCGATTCGCCGTTTCCAGGATCAGCTTCACCATGCAGGTTTCAATGTCACCGTGCGCACCACCCGCGGTGAAGACATCGATGCCGCGTGTGGCCAATTGGTAGGGCAGGTGCTGGATCGCACCCGTCGCAGCGAACGTTATATTGCCGTGCGCGAGTTGAGCGCCGACAGCGATATGGCGCAAAACGCCGCGAAATAAACCGAGAGAGGATCTCTATGTCCCTGCGCTTCGCGCTGCTTGTGCTGTTGGCCAGTCTTTGTACTGGCTGCGTTCTGTCGGGCGATTTCAACCCGATGAAGACCAGCAAGGGCCGCGACGAAGCGCGTGTTGCCTACGTGCAACTGGGCTTGGGCTACTTGCAGCAGGGCATGACCGAACGCGCCAAAGTCCCGCTGAAAAAAGCCCTGGAGCTGGACAGTTCCGACCCTGATGCCAATGCCGCGCTGGGGTTGGTGTTCCAGGCCGAGATGGAGCCGGAGCTGGCAGACGAACATTTCCGCAAGGCGCTGTCCTCCCGTTCCGGCGATGCACGCATCCTGAACAACTACGGCAGTTTTCTTTACGAGCAAAAACGTTACAAAGAGGCCTACGAGCGCTTTGAACAGGCCGCTGCCGATACCCTGTATCCTGAGCGTTCCCGGGTGTTCGAGAACCTGGGCATGACCGCTTCGAAGCTGGGCCAGGGTGATCTGGCCCGTCAGCAACTGGAAAAAGCCCTGCGGTTGAATCGTCAACAACCGCGTGCGTTGCTGGAAATGGCTGAGTTGTCTTACGAAGACAGGCATTATGTGCCCGCGCGTGACTATTACGACCGTTTTAGCCTGCTCACCGAGCAAAATGCACGTAGTCTATTGCTCGGCGTCCGGCTGGCAAAAGTGTTTGAAGACCGTGACAAGGCCGCCAGTTTTGGCCTGCAATTAAAACGACTCTATCCCGGTACGCCGGAATATCAGCAATACCTGTCGGAGCAATGATGAAAGCGGCGCATCCCGAAGTTGTAGCAGCGAATCGCGTTAACCCCGGTGAGACTCTGCGCCAGGCCCGCGAAAGCAATGGCTGGTCGCTGGCCGAAGTGGCCCTCAAGCTCAACCTCACCGTCAATTCCCTGAGCAATCTGGAAGCTGGCGCATTCGACAAGTTGCCTGGGCACACCTTTGCCCGCGGTTACATTCGCGCGTACGCCAAGTTGCTCGGCATGGACCAGACCGTTCTGGTTCAGCAGTTCGACCAATCCACCGGCACCGATTCCCAAGGCAGCAGTGTCCACAGCCTGGGTCGTATCGAAGAGCCGGTTCGGGTTTCCCACACTATTTTGCGCATCGTCAGCCTGCTGTTGCTGCTGGCGGTGATCGGCGGTGGTTTTATCTGGTGGCAGGATCAGACGTCCTTGCGCACCAAAGACCAGGTGAGCCTGAGCCCGGAACACGTTGAAGTCGAAGGCGCCGACGGGACCACGCAGATCCATCCGCTGGACGAGCCGGAAGACCAGGCCGTCGCGGAAGGTCAGACCGAGGGCGCGACTGCGCTCGCGCTACCGCAAGCCGATACCCCGGATGAAGCGCCGGCTGAGGCTGAAGTGACCGCGCCGGCTGCACCGACTCCAACCCCGGCCGCACCGGCCCACAGCGCCGCTCCGGTTGTCGCGACGCCGGCCACGCCCGCTCCGGCTGCCCCGACTGCCCCGGTTGTGTCGACACCGCCTGCATCCGCGTCCGTGACCCCGACCATTCCTCCTCCAGCAGCGGCTACTCCGGCTGCCGGCCCGGGGCAGGTTCAACTGCAATTCACCGCCGATTGCTGGACGCAAGTGACCGATGGCTCCGGCAAGGTGCTGCTGAGCGGTCTCAAGCGCAAGGGCGAAAATGTTTCCGTCAGCGGCAAACCGCCTTTTACCGTGCGTCTGGGCTTTGCCCGTGGCGCGCAGGTCAGCTACAACGGGCAGGTGGTTGATGTCGCTCCGTTCACCAGTGGCGAGACTGCTCGCCTGAAGTTGGGTCAATAAGTCATGCACGGCGAATCTCCAATCAAGCGTCGCGAATCCCGGAAAATCTGGGTCGGTAACGTACCTGTTGGCGGCGATGCGCCCATCGCTGTGCAAAGCATGACCAACAGCGACACCAATGACGTCGCCGCCACTGTGGCCCAGATCAATCGTCTGGAAGCCGCTGGCGTCGATATCGTGCGTATTTCCGTGCCAGACATGGACGCCGCCGAAGCCTTCGGCAAAATCAAGAAACTGGTCAAAGTGCCTTTGGTGGCCGACATCCATTTCGACTACAGGATCGCGCTGCGCGTAGCCGAGCTGGGCGTGGATTGCCTGCGCATCAACCCGGGCAACATCGGTCGTGAAGATCGTGTGCGGGCGGTGGTCGATGCCGCCCGTGATCGCGGGATTCCGATCCGCATCGGCGTCAACGCCGGTTCCCTGGAAAAAGACCTGCAAAAGAAATACGGCGAGCCGACCCCGGCCGCGCTGGTCGAATCTGCCCTGCGCCACGTCGAACACCTTGAGCGCCTGAACTTCCAGGACTTCAAGGTCAGCGTAAAAGCCTCCGACGTGTTCATGGCCGTCGCCGCTTACCGCTTGCTGGCCAAGGAAATCGTCCAGCCGCTGCACTTGGGTATTACCGAGGCCGGTGGTTTGCGTTCAGGCACAGTGAAATCCGCCGTGGGCCTCGGTATGCTGCTCGCCGAAGGGATTGGCGATACTATCCGCATCTCCTTGGCGGCTGACCCGGTCGAGGAAGTGAAAGTCGGCTACGACATTCTCAAATCCCTGCACTTGCGTTCCCGTGGCATCAACTTCATCGCCTGCCCGAGCTGCTCGCGGCAGAACTTCGATGTGGTCAAAACCATGAACGAACTGGAAGGGCGCCTCGAAGACCTGTTGGTGCCGCTGGATGTCGCGGTCATCGGTTGCGTGGTCAACGGGCCGGGCGAAGCCAAGGAAGCCCATATCGGCTTGACCGGCGGCACGCCAAACCTGATTTACATCGACGGCAAGCCGTCGCAGAAACTGACGAATGACAATCTGGTGGATGAGCTTGAACGCTTGATCCGCCAGAAAGCGGCCGAAAAGGTCGAAGCCGACGCGGCTGTAATCGCCCGCGGCTGATCGAACGAATTAAGGAATTTTTGTGAGCAAGTCTCTGCAAGCCATTCGTGGCATGAACGACATCCTGCCCGAACAGACTCCCCTGTGGCGTCATTTCGAGGGCACCGTTTCGCGTCTGCTGGATAACTACGGTTACAAGCAGATCCGCATGCCGATCGTCGAGTTCACCGAGCTGTTCAAGCGCTCCATCGGCGAAGTGACCGACATCGTCGAAAAAGAGATGTACACCTTCGACGACCGCAACGGCGATTCGCTGACCCTGCGCCCTGAAGGCACGGCGGCCTGCGTGCGTGCCGTCCTCGAGCACGGCATCACCGGCGGCGGTCAAGTGCAGAAGCTGTGGTACATCGGCCCGATGTTCCGCCACGAACGTCCGCAGAAAGGCCGTTATCGCCAGTTCCACCAGATCGGTGTCGAGGTGTTCAACCTCGACGGCCCGGACATCGATGCCGAGCTGATCGTGCTGACCTGGCGCCTGTGGGGCGAGCTGGGCATCCGCGATGCGGTCAAGCTCGAACTCAACAGCCTGGGCACCAGCGAATCCCGTGGTCGTTACCGTGAAGCACTGGTCGAGTTCCTGTCCGCTCACCTGGACAAACTGGACGAAGACAGCCAGCGCCGCCTGAAGACCAACCCGCTACGGGTTCTGGACACCAAGAACGCCGACACGCAAGCGATCCTGGTCGATGCGCCGAAAATGGCCGACTACCTCGACGACGAGTCCCGCGTGCACTTCGAGGGCCTCAAGGCTCGCCTCGACGCCGCCGGTATTCCCTACGTGATCAACCCGAAGCTGGTGCGCGGGCTGGATTACTACAGCAAGACCGTTTTCGAATGGGTCACCGACAAGTTGGGCGCTCAAGGCACCGTGTGTGCCGGCGGTCGTTACGACGGTCTGGTGGAACAAATGGGCGGTAAACCGACCACCGGCGTTGGTTTCGCCATGGGCATCGAGCGCCTGGTGCTGCTGCTGGAAACCCTGGAGCAGATCCCGCAAGAGATTTCCCGTCAGGTCGACGTCTATCTCTGCGCATTCGGCGAGGCTGCCGAACTGGCTGCCCTGACGTTGAGCGAGAAAGTCCGCGATCAATTGCCCAACCTGCGCCTGCAAGTGAATGCCGGCGCCGGCAGCTTCAAAAGCCAGTTCAAGAAGGCCGACAAGAGCGGTGCGCTGTATGCACTGATCCTCGGTGACGACGAAATGGCCCAGCAAGTGGTAGGTTTCAAACCCCTGCGTGGCCAGGGCGAACAACAAAGCATTGCCTGGGATGCGCTTGCTGCACACCTGGCCACCTGCGTCGTGCAGGGTTGAAGCTGTCAAACAGCCGAATTAGCGATTAAGGAGTATTGGGGTGTCGAGTACCGAAGACGAACAGCTGGCGGATTTTAAGGACTGGTGGACACGCAACGGCAAGCCCCTGGTCACTGGCGGCCTGTTGGCGCTGGTCATCGTGTTCGGCTGGCAGGCCTATCACAAGTATCAGAGCAATCAGGCGCAAGGCGCTTCGATCCTCTATCAGCAATTGCTCGAAACCACGCTGACGCCTGACGGCAAGCCTGATGCGGCGCGTGTTTCGGACCTGGCCGGCAAGCTCAACAGCGAATTCGGCGGTAGCGCCTACGCGCAGTACGGCAGCCTGTTCGTGGCGAAAGTGGCGGTCGACAGCGGCAAGCTGGACGACGCAGCCAATGAACTGAAAGCCATCTTCGCCAAACCGGCCAACCCGGCGTTGGGCGAAATCGCCCGTCAGCGCATGGCGCAGGTACTGGCGGCGCAGAACAAGGCCGATGAAGCCCTGAAACTGCTCGAAGGCGATGCTGACAAAGCATTCCTGGCCACTCGCGAAGAACTCAAGGGCGACCTGCTGGTGCAACTGGGTCGTACTGACGAAGCGAACGCTGCGTATCAAAAAGCCAAGGCGGCACTGTCGGATGAAGCGGCGGTCGGTGGCCTACAAATCAAGCTGGACGACCTGGCCAAAGGGGATGCGTGACGTGATCCGTTGGAAACATGCAGCATTGCTGGCTCTGGCCGTATTGGCCGCGGGTTGCAGCAGCAACAGCAAGAAAGAATTGCCGCCGGCCGAGCTGACTGACTTCAAAGAAGAAGTCGTTCTGCAAAAGCAGTGGAGTCGTTCGATCGGTGACGGTCAGGGCGAAACCTACAACATGCTGGTCCCGGCGATCGATGGCGATACCATTTATGCCGCCGACGTCACTGGCGTGGTGATGGCGATGGATCGCAGCAATGGCGACGTCAAATGGAAGCAAGACCTCGAACTGCCTGTGTCCGGCGCCGTTGGCGTGGGTTACGGTCTGCTCGTGATCGGCACGACCAAAGGCGAAATCGTTGCGATGGACGCCAGCAACGGTGAAGAAAAATGGCGCGCTCGCGTGTCCAGCGAAGTCCTCGCGCCGCCGGCCAACAACGGCGACGTGGTGGTGGTTCAGACTCAGGATGACCGTCTGATCGGTCTGGATGCCGCCACCGGCAACCAGCGCTGGTTGTATGACAGCACGCCTGCGCTCCTGACCCTGCGCGGCACCAGCGCACCGATCGTCACCAACCGCCTCGCGGTAGCTGGCCTGTCGACCGGTAAAGTGGTTGCTCTCGATATCTCCAACGGCGTGCCGGTGTGGGAACAACGAGTCGCGATCCCGCAAGGTCGTTCGGAGCTGGAGCGGGTTGTCGACATCGACGGCGGCTTGCTGCTGTCCGGCGGTACGCTGTACGTCGCCAGCTATCAGGGTCGCGTGGCGGCACTGGACCTGGAAAGCGGTCGTCAGCTCTGGCAGCGTGATGCTTCCAGTTACGCCGGCGTTGCCCAGGGTTTCGGCAGCGTCTACGTCAGCCTGTCTTCGGGCACCGTTGAAGGCGTTGACGAACGTACCACCACCGCTTTGTGGAGCAACGACTCGCTGGCTCGCCGTCAATTGTCGGCTCCGGAAGTGTTCTCCAGTTATGTTGCAGTCGGCGACATGGAAGGCTACCTGCACCTGCTGAGTCAGGTGGACGGTCGTTTCGTCGGCCGCGAACGCATCGACAGCGACGGCCTGCGCGCCCGTCCGCTGGTGGTGGGTGACACGATTTATCTGTATGGCAACAGCGGCAAACTGGAAGCCCTGTCCATCAAGTAACGACTATGCTTGGGGTTTAACCCCCAAGCGGCTTCTGTAGGAGCGAGCTTGCTCGCGATGGGCGACAACGATTACGTTTGCTGTCTGAATAAACGCGGTGCCATTGCGTTTTTCGCGAGCAAGCTCGCTCCTACAGTCAATGCCCCGAGCACCAGCCGCTGCCTCGCAGCGGCTTTTGTATTTTCTGAAATAACGAAGTGGAGAGCCGCATGGTTCCCGTAATCGCCCTGGTGGGCCGACCGAACGTCGGCAAGTCCACCTTGTTCAACCGCCTGACCAGGACTCGCGACGCCATCGTCGGCGACTTGTCCGGTCTGACCCGTGATCGCCAATACGGTGAGGCCAAGTGGCAAGGGCGTTCCTACATTCTGGTCGACACCGGCGGTATCTCCGGTGACGAGCACGGTATGGACGAAAAAATGGCCGAGCAGTCGCTGCTAGCCATTGAAGAAGCTGATGTCGTTCTGTTCCTGGTAGATGCCAAGGCCGGTTTCACCGCCGCCGACCAGATGATCGCCGAGCATTTGCGCAAACGTAACAAGCGTTCCTACGTGGTTGCCAACAAGGTCGACAACATCGACCCTGAAATGGCCCGCGCCGAATTCGCCCCATTGGGTATGGGCCACGCGATCCCGATCGCGGGTGCTCATGGTCGTGGCATCACCCAGATGCTGGAAATTGCGCTCAGCACTTTCCCGAAAGACGAAGAAGAATCTGAAGACGGCGAAGAAGAGATCGTTGCTGAAGGCGAGGAAGCCAAGCGCATTCCCGGCCCAAGCGAAAAAGACGGGATCAAGATCGCAATCATCGGCCGCCCGAACGTCGGCAAGTCGACCCTGGTCAACCGCATGCTCGGTGAAGACCGCGTAATCGTGTATGACGAGCCGGGCACCACCCGCGACAGTATCTACATCCCGTTCGAGCGTAACGACGAGAAGTACACGCTGATCGACACCGCCGGTGTGCGCAAGCGCGGCAAGATCCACGAAGAAGTCGAAAAATTCTCCGTGGTCAAAACCCTGCAAGCGATCAAAGACGCCAACGTGGTGATCTTCGTGATGGACGCCCGCGAGGGCGTGGTGGACCACGACCTCAACCTGCTGGGCTTTGCCATTGAGTCGGGTCGTGCGCTGGTCATCGCGATCAACAAATGGGATGGCATGACCCCGAGCGAGCGCGACTTCGTGAAGGTCGAGCTGCAACGTCGGCTGTTCTTCGTCGACTACGCCGACATCCACTTCATCTCGGCACTGCACGGCACTGGCGTGGGCAACCTCTACGCTTCCGTGCAGAACTCGTTCAAGTCCGCGGTCACCCGCTGGCCGACCAACCGCCTGACCCAGATTCTGGAAGACGCGGTCGGCGAGCACGCGCCACCGATGGTCAACAACCGCCGGATCAAGCTGCGCTACGCCCACTTGGGTGGTGCGAACCCGCCGATCATCGTGATTCACGGTAACCAGATCGAGAAGGTGCCGAAGTCTTACGTGCGTTACCTGGAAAACACTTATCGCCGTGTCTTGAAACTGGTCGGTACGCCGATCCGCATCGAGTTCAAGGGTGGCGAGAACCCGTACGAAGGTAACAAGAACTCGCTCACCGACCGTCAGGTCAACAAGAAGCGCCGCATGATGTCGCACCACAAAAAGGCCGACAAAAAGCGCCGCGACAAGCGCTGATGCAGTTGGCCATTCCCGCGCTTGCGTGGCGGATGGCCGACAGCTTTTGTAGGAGCTGGCGAAGCCTGCGATCTTTTGACTTTGCTTAAAAGGCAAGAGCACAAGATCGCAGCCTGCGGCAGCTCCTACAGGGCTCAACCAAAAAATGGGTGCTCGTTTGGGCGCCCTTTTTTTATGCCCGCCGTTTGGGCTATCCTCGGGCTCTCCCGCGCCGCCGTTAGAGCCGGGTGTAGAGCAGGGAATCACCGATGATCACCAGTAAGCTGCCGAATGTCGGCATCACTATCTTCACGCAGATGTCTCAGCTCGCGGCGCAAACCGGGGCGATCAACCTGTCCCAGGGTTTTCCCGACTTCGATGCCCCGCAGGCCTTGTGCGATGCGGTGGGTCGACACATTGCCAACGGCCACAACCAATATTCGCCGATGACGGGCCTGCCGGCATTGCGTCAGCAAGTGGCGGCGAAGATCGCGCGCAGCTACGGCATCAATGTCGATGCCGACAATGAAGTGACCATCACCCCCGGCGCCACCCAGGCGATCTTTTGCGCTATTCAGGCGGTTATCCACAGCGGCGACGAAGTGATCGTTTTCGATCCGTGCTACGACAGTTATGAACCGGCCACCGAGCTGGCTGGCGGTCGCTGCGTGCATGTGCAGCTTGGGCTGGATAATTTCTCCATCGACTTCGAGAAGCTGGCCGCGGCGATTACGCCACGCACGCGGATGATTGTGCTGAACACGCCGCACAACCCGAGTGGCGCACTGATCAGCCGTCCCGAACTGGATCAGTTGGCCGATTTGATTCGTGATCGCGACATCTACCTGATCAGCGATGAAGTCTACGAACACCTGGTGTTCGACGGCGTACCTCACGTCAGTGTGCTCAATCATCAAGAGCTGTATCAACGCGCCTTCGTGGTCAGCTCCTTTGGCAAGACCTATCACGTCACCGGCTGGAAAACCGGCTATGTGGTCGCACCGCCGGCCCTTACGGCGGAGTTGCGCAAGGTTCACCAGTACGTCAGTTTCTGCGGGGTGACGCCGCTGCAATACGCCTTGGCCGACTTCATGGCCGAGCATCCCGAGCACGTTGAAGAGTTGCCGGATTTTTATCAGAAGAAGCGTGATCTGTTCTGCGATTTGCTGACGCCGTCGCGCTTCAGCTTTACCCGCGTGACCGGCACCTATTTCCAGTTGGTTGATTATTCGCAGATTCGCCCGGACCTCAACGACGTCGAAATGGCGTTGTGGATGACCCGCGAACACGGCGTGGCGAGCATTCCGATCTCGGTGTTCTACCAGGCCCCGCCCGAAGGCCAGCGTCTGGTGCGTCTGTGTTTTGCCAAGCGTGAGGAGACCCTGCGTGAAGCAGCGGAAAAACTATGCGTGATTTGAGTGCGTTGCCAAACCTGAACGTCGCGCTGATCCAGACCAGCCTGGCCTGGCACGACCGTCAGGCCAATCTGGAGCATTTCGAGCCACTGTTGGAGCATGCGCGTGGTGCAGACCTGATCATCCTGCCGGAGATGTTCACCACCGGTTTCTCCATGGAGTCCGAAACCCTCGCCGAGGCGGAAAACGGTCCCACCAGCAAGTGGCTGCGCGCCCAGGCGGCGAAAATGGACGCCGTGATCACTGGCAGCGTCATTGTTCAGGCCGCTGATGGCAGTCATCGCAATCGTCTGTTGTGGGCGCGTCCAGACGGCGAGGTCTGGCATTACGACAAACGCCACTTGTTCCGCATGGCTGGCGAGCACAATCACTACACTCCCGGCGAGCGCCAGGTGCAGTTCGAGCTCAAAGGCTGGCGCGTGCGTCCGCTGATTTGTTACGACCTGCGTTTCCCTGTGTGGAGCCGCGATGCCCAGGACACCGATCTGTTGCTGTACACCGCCAACTGGCCGGGCGCACGGCGCCAGCACTGGAACCGTCTGCTGCCGGCACGGGCGATTGAAAACCTGTGTTATGTGGCGGCGGTGAATCGCATCGGCACTGACGGTAAAGGCTTTGCGTACACCGGTGACAGCCAGGTCCTGGATTTTCAGGGTGAGACATTGCTCAGCGCCGGTGAGGCGGACGGGGTGTTTCAGGTGGTGCTCAATGCGGCCGACCTCCAGGCTTATCGCACGCGTTTTCCGGCGAATCTGGATGCGGACACGTTTGAGTTCACCTGATCGGCGAATGCTGGCCGGTTGATGGCTACAGATTTTTTTGCGCTGGCCGATAGAAAGGTCAGCCAAGGAGGAGTGATCCATGATCAACATGAACACCATCACCGTTAACTCATACGCCGTGTCCTCGCCGAATGTCGCGACCGGTCAGCCTGACGAGCGCAAGCTCGTTCCGGTCGTTGACCAGACTGACGAGAATGGCAAGCTGCACGTCGACAGTGCCGGGGCAAGGATCGATTCCGTCGACACCTCTGGTGATCCGATCGCGGCGTTGAAAAAGCAGATCGAAGAAGCGCAGAAGTTGCTGGCCGCGCAGCAGGCTCAACTGGCCAATGCACAGAAGCGCCAGGACGATGAGCAGAAGGCGCAGCAGGTGATGGAAATCCAGAGCCAGATCGCCGCGACCAGCAGCAACTTGCAGGTGCTGCAAGCGGCGTTGTTGCAGGCGATGTTCAGTGTTGATACTCATGCCTGACATCAACGGCTAGAAAGATCGCAGCCTTCGGCAGCTCCCACATTGGAGTGCGATTCCTGTAGGAGCTGCCGAAGGCTGCGATCATTCCGACAAAAAAGGCCCCAAGGTTCGCACCTTGGGGCCTTTTGCATTTCGGCAGTGGCTTACGCCGCTTTCGCTTCCGGCTGGCTCAGCGAGCGGTTCAGCGCGCTGAACAGGGCCTTGAAGCTGGCGGTGGTGATGTTTTCGTCAATACCGACGCCGTGCACCGCACGCTCACCGTTCACCCGCAGTTCGATGTAGGCCGCCGCCTTGGCGTTGGTGCCCGCGCCGATCGCGTGTTCGTTGTAGTCCATGATTTCCACCGGAATCGGCAGACCGGCCACCAGCGCTTCCAGTGCGCCGTTGCCCTTGCCGCGCCAGTGCAGGTTGTTTTCGCCCTGGCCTTTGCCCGAGACTTCCACTTCCACAGCGCTGCTACCGTTTTCTTCCTGCAGGCGGTGGCTGACCAGCGCGTACGGGGTGTTGGCCTGCAAGTACTCGCTGTGCAGCAACGCGTGGATCTGCTGCGCGGTCATCTCGAGGCCGAGGCGATCGGTTTCACGCTGCACCACCTGACTGAACTCGATCTGCATGCGGCGCGGCAAGCTGATGCCGTATTCCTGTTCCAGCAAGTAAGCGATACCGCCCTTGCCCGACTGGCTGTTGACGCGGATCACCGCCTCATAGCTGCGACCGATGTCGGCCGGGTCGATCGGCAAATAAGGCACTTCCCACAGGGTGTTCGGTTTCTGCTGGGCGAAGCCCTTGCGAATGGCGTCCTGGTGCGAGCCAGAGAACGCGGTGTGAACCAGGTCACCGACGTAGGGGTGGCGCGGGTGCACCTGGATCTGGTTGCACTCTTCGACGACCTTGCGCACGCCGTCGATGTCGGAAAAGTCCAGCTCAGGGTGAATGCCCTGGGTATAGAGGTTCAGTGCCACGGTCACCAGATCGACGTTACCGGTACGCTCGCCATTGCCGAACAGGCAACCTTCGACACGGTCCGCGCCGGCCATCAGGCCCAGTTCGGTGGCGGCTACGCCGGTGCCGCGGTCGTTGTGGGTGTGCAGGCTGATGATCACGCTGTCGCGACGGTTGATGTGACGGCCGAACCACTCGATCTGGTCGGCATAGATGTTCGGGGTCGCGCACTCGACCGTGGCCGGCAGGTTGAGGATCATCTTGTGCTCAGGCGTCGGGTTCCAGACGTCGATCACTGCGTCGCAGACTTCCTTGGCGAACTCCAGTTCGGTGGCGCTGAAGGTTTCCGGCGAGTACTCGAAGGTCCACTCGGTGTCCGGTTGCTGGGCGGCGTATTTGACGAACAGCTTGGCCGCGCTCACGGCAATTTCCTTGATCCCGTCCTTGTCCTGGTTGAAGACAATGCGGCGGAAGGAGGGGGAGGTCGCGTTATACAGGTGAACGATGGCTTTCTTCGCCCCGCGCAAGGATTCGAAGGTGCGCTCGATCAAGTCTTCACGGCCCTGGGTCAGCACCTGAATGGTGGTGTCGTCCGGGATGTGGCCGCCTTCGATCAAGGTGCGCACGAAGTCGAAGTCGGTTTGCGAAGCGGCCGGGAACGAGGCTTCGATTTCTTTCACGCCGACCTGCACCAGGGTTTTCCAGAAGCGCAGCTTCTTCACCGCGTCCATCGGCTCGATCAGCGACTGGTTGCCGTCGCGCAAGTCGGAGCTGCACCAGATCGGCGCGGCGGTGATGGTCTTCGACGGCCAGGTGCGGTCCGGAATGTCGATGGTCGGGAACGCGCGGTATTTCGAAGACGGGTCTTTGAGCATGCTCATCGGGAAATCCTTATTGTGTGGGCCGAAAAAAGGCGGCCTGCCGGTGGATCAAATGTTCTTGGGAAAAGCGTGGGGCGAGGCACCGCGATTCAGCCCGGCAGTCGTGCGCTGACAAGGCACAGGCTGCGGTGCTGGCGAAGCTGAATGAGGGTGTGAGAGGTTTTCATGCCTTCAACCCTAACCGCGAGGGTGAAGGATGGCAAGCAGTGGAAAATAATTGAGAGGAGTTCTGCTTTTGGAGGGTTTGGCGAGATTTAATCGCGTCGGTTTGCCCATGAGGCATTAATGATTGCGGTGATAGTTAATCGTCGGCAATTGAAGGTGGGTGGTGATGCGGCTATCGCTTTCGCGAGCAGGCTCGCTCCCACAGGGGATCTGTGACACGCCGCAAATCCAGTGTGGGAGCGAGCCTGCTCGCGAAGAGGCCAAATGCCTCAGCAAAAAATCAGGGTTGGAAAGCGCCAATAAAAATCGCCGGATCCACCCGCGCATCATTCAGGCTGATGTTCCAGTGCATGTGCGGCCCGGTTGCCCGACCGGTAGCGCCAACCTTCCCGACTACAGCGCCACGGGCCAATTGCTGACCCACTTTCACATCAATCTTCGACATGTGGCAGAACATGCTGATAAAGCCTTGCCCATGATCGACAAACACCGTGTTGCCATTGAAAAAGTAGTTACCGATCAGGATCACCTTGCCACCCGCCGGGGTCTTGATCGGTGTGCCGGCCGGCACGGCGAAATCCAGGCCCGAGTGGGGATTGCGCTCTTCGCCATTGAAGAAGCGGCGCACACCAAACTTGCTCGACAGCGGCCCGTTGACCGGTTTGTCCAGCAGCAGGTTGCTCGGGGTGTTAGGGCTGAACGTGCGGTACGCGGCGATCTGCACGGCCAGTTCGCGTTCGATACGCTTGAGGTTTTCCGGGTCCGGATTGACCTGTTGGGTGTTTTTCAAAGTGATGCGTTGTTCGGGGTACTTCTTGTTGCCGACGGTGAAATTCAGATTCCGGCCGCCGCTGCTGACCTGTTGCGTGCCCGGTTTGACCGTCAACGGCACACCGACAATCGCCAGCCAATTGTTCTGTTCCTTGACCACCAGCACCGGTTTGCCTAGATAACTGGCTTTTGGCGCCTGGGCAGCGGCGCCCAGGTCCACGACTGCCACGCCTCCCGGCACCGGTTTGTTCAGCAGTCGGGTGATGTAACTGTCGGCATGGGCGTTGAAGGTCAGGCACAGCAACAGCAGCGAAGCGAGAAAACGCGGCATGGATCAATCCAGTAAAGAAAGGGTGACGGGCGTCAGGTGATTGTCTTCAACCCGCACGAGCAGTTCGCCTTCGCCAAGCCTGGCTTTCAGGCGCTGGCCGTTGTGGGTTTGCGCGGCACTGCGGATCGCGTTGCCGCGCTCGTCCAGCAGAATGCTGTAGCCACGGGCCAGCGTCGCCAGCGGGCTGACCACTTGCAGCGTCTGCACCTGACTTTGCAGTTGCAGGCGACGGGATTTGAGCCCTTCGCGGATAGCACGGGGCAGGCGTTCGGCGAGGCTGTCGAGACGCTGACGAAGCATCGCCAGTTGCCGTCCCGGATGTTGCCCGGCGAGGCGGGTTTCCAGGCGAATCAACCGTTCGCGGCGGGTATTGAGGCTGCGTTCGAAGGCGCGACGCATGCGCATGTCCAGATCGTCCAGACGCTGTGCTTGCTGGCGCAGGCGTTCACCGGGATGACGCAAGCGTCGGGAAATGCCTTCCAGACGCAGGCGATCGCGCATCAAGCGATCACGCATGCGCATCACCAGCCGGCGGTGCAGGCTCTCGACCCGGCGCACCAGATCACTGGAATCCGGGGCCAGCAGTTCGGCAGCGGCGGACGGCGTCGGGGCGCGCACGTCGGCGACGAAATCGCTGATCGACACATCGGTTTCATGGCCGACAGCGCTGACAATCGGCGTCACGCAGGCGTCCACGGCGCGGGCTACGGCTTCTTCGTTGAAACACCAGAGGTCTTCCAGCGAGCCGCCGCCACGGGCCAGGATCAACGCATCGAAACCCCGCGCGTCCGCCAGTTTCAGCGCGCGGACAATCTGCGCAGTGGCTTCGCGGCCCTGCACGGCGGTGGGGATGAGCGTCAGTTGCACCTGCGGCGCACGGCGGCGGAACACGCTGATGATGTCGCGAATCACCGCGCCGGTCGGCGAACTGATGATGCCGATGCGTTGCGGATGCGCCGGCAGCGGCACTTTGCGTTCGGCGCTGAACAGGCCTTCGGCACTGAGTTTTTCCTTCAGCGCATCGAAGGCCAGGCGCAATGCGCCATCGCCGGCCGGCTCGACGGTGTCGAGGATCAGCTGATAATCACCGCGCCCTTCGAACAGCGAGACCTTGCCGCGCACCTTGACCGCCAGGCCATCTTTCAACGCCTGACGAACCCGCGCCGCGTTCTGCCGGAACAACGCGCAACGCACCTGGGCGCCGCTGTCCTTGAGGGTGAAATACACGTGGCCGGATGCCGGGTGGGCGAGGTTGGAGATTTCGCCTTCGACCCAGATGTTACTGAACACGTCTTCGAGCAACACCCGCGCACGGCCGTTGAGCTGGCTGACAGTCAGGACTTCACGGTCCAGGCCGAGTCTTGCAAAGGGATCTTTAATCATGGGGCGCATGATAAAGGCATTTTCCTGCGCATTGCACGATACGTGTAGGAGCTGCCGAAGGCTGCGATCTTTTGATCCTCATCATCTAGATCAAAAAGATCGCAGCCTTCGGCAGCTCCTACTCGGATCGGCGCAAGTGGTGAGTGAATTGCTCTGCCAGCGCCGTCGGGTTTTGCCCGCAGGCGAGGGCGACGGTGCTGTGGCAATCCGGGTCGGACAGCGGCAGGAAGTGAATGTCCGGCGGGGCGATGTCGCGCATCGACTCCGGCAGCAGGGCAATGCCGAAGCCGGCCTGGATCAATTGCAGTTGCGTGGTTTTGCGCGACACAACCCGCGCCGCTTTCGGGAAGAAACCATGGCGCATGCACAACTCGGCGGACAGGTAACTCAACCCGCCCCGTTGAGGATGAGGAATGGAAATAAACGCCTCATCCTTCAACTGCGCCAGATCGATGCCTTGAGCGGACTTATCCACAGCCAGCCGATGATGGGGCGGAACGGCCAGCAATAATCGTTCGCTATACAAGGGCGTCACCTGCACGCCTTCACGCTGGCGCAACACCGGCAGGCGCAGCAGTCCGACGTCCAACCGATTGTCGGCCAACGCTTCCAGTTGCGCTTCGGAAGACAGCTTGGCGATATCAACGGACACGCTGACATGCTGATCCAGATAGTCGCTGATACCCCGCAGCAAGCGGCCACTCATGGGCACGGTGCTGGAATGGCTGAGGCGCAAGGTGCCGAGTTCTCCGTTGCCGACCTGGGTCGCCACTTCACTGGCCTTGCTCAGTTCGCTCAACAGGTTTCTGGCACGGGGCAAGAAGGCTTCACCGGCCGCGGTCAGTCGGGGCAGGCGTGCGGTGCGTTCAAACAAGGGCGTTTGCAGGCGGGTTTCCATGTCCTTTATTTGCCGGCTCAGGGCCGACTGAGCAATGAACAGGCGTTCGGCTGCGGCGCTGAAGCTGCCGCAGTCGGCGATTTCCACGAAGTAACGCAATTGGCGGGTCGAAAGCACCAGTCATGCCTTTTTGAGATGGGTTGAGGGCTTTGAAGATATTAGTCGCAAGACTCGGCGCTGGCTAAAGTCATCTCAGGTATTCAAGGAAGCTGTGCAGATGAATGTGCTCGAGTTGTTGACCCAATGGCCGTTCGGCCCAACGGATTGGCTGATAATCGGTCTGGGCATCGCCCTTGCGTATATCGTGTTCGGCATCGCCGGCTTCGGTACCGCGCTGGTGGCAGGGCCGATTCTGATTCTGTTCATGCCGCTCTCGAAGATTGTGCCGCTGCTGGTGCTGCTGGATTTTGTCGCGGCATTCGGCAATCTGCTGCCTTCGCGAAGGGATGTGGCCAGACCGGAATTGCTGCGGCTGCTGCCGTGCATGGCGGTGGGCTGCACGCTGGGGGTGATTTTTCTGCTGAACCTCAAATCCGATCTGTTGCTGTTGTTGATGGGGCTGTTCATCAGTGCCTACGCGATTTACAGCCTGTGGGTAAAAACCCGGCCCAGGCAATTGTCAGTGGCTTGGGCGGTGCCGATGGGCACGGTCGGTGGGATGTTCGGCGCGTTGTTTGGCAGTGGCGGCTTCTTATATGCGATCTATTTGAACAGTCGCTTGCCCAAAGACGCGGCGCGGGCGACCCAGAGCGCGCTGATCAGCTGCAGCACCGTGGTGCGCCTGAGTCTGTTCGCTGTCGCGGGTGTGTATGCCGAGCTACCCTTATTGGTACTGGCGCTGTGTTTGTTGCCGGCGATGGCGTTGGGGCTGTGGGTCGGCCGGCGATTGACCATGAGATTGTCCCGCGAGGCGTTTGTGCGGTTGGTGACTTGGCTGGTGCTGGTCAGCGGGATTGCGCTGATCGGGCGGTATTTGAGTACTTGACCGGATTTCGTCAGGGATTAAGCTGCCCGCCGTTCCGACGCCTTCGCGGGCAAGCCCGCTCCCACAGTGATTGGAGTGAACATGATTCTTATGTACACCTCCAATCCTTGTGGGAGCGGGCTTGCCCGCGAAGACGTCAGTACGAACACCGCAGAACCTCCATCTGACGCAGCAGGCTTGCACCCATGAATTCCCAAAGCATCATCGTCCCGAAAATCTCCACATTGCCGGTACACGAACCCCGGGCCAGGGCGGTTGTGCGTTGGCTGGTGCGCAAGAACATCATCAAGGAAGAATTGACCACCTGCGGGCGCACCGGCAACCGCATGGGCCACGCCCTTGCCGACGGTGCCCGCGCCGTGGTGCTGCACCCCGAAGCGTTGCCGTTCGGCGAGGCGATCAATGGCCTGGAGATTATTACCAAGCGCTGCATCTATACGCCGGCCAAGGGATTTCTCGAAGAGGCGGGCTGCGCCGAGTGTCGCAAGGAAGTCGGCGAAGCGCTGTTTGAAAGCCTGGAAGACTGGATGCCGGGGCGCACCGATAACTTCACCTGCCCGGAGTGCGGCCATGAAGACGACATCAACGGGTTTCTGTTTCTTCAGGAATGCGGCTTTTCCAACTTGGGGTTCATTTTCAACAACTGGGCCGAGGCCGGGTTCAAGCAAAGCTTTATCGATGAATTTGCCGATTGGCTGGATCAGCCCGTGAGCTGGGTCAAAGTCGAACTCTGAATACCCCCGGTCCTCGTAGGAGCTGCCGAAGGCTGCGATCTTTTGACTTTGACTTTGAAAAACAAGATCAAAAGATCGCAGCCTTCGGCAGCTCCTACGGGGCGTTGTTTTTCCGTATATCAGTAATGCCAATAATAGACAGAGTTTTACGTTGAACCCGAGGGGGTGTCTGACTATAATGGCGCGCTTCCATTTTCCCGCTCGGGAGCCCCCGCGATGCTGCGTATCAGCCAAGAAGCTCTGACATTCGACGACATTCTCCTAGTGCCCGGTTATTCCGAGGTGCTTCCTAACGAAGTCAGTCTCAAGACCCGCCTAACCCGTGGCATCGAGCTGAATATTCCTCTGGTTTCTGCCGCCATGGACACCGTCACTGAAGCCCGTCTGGCAATTGCCATGGCTCAGGAAGGTGGCATCGGCATCATCCACAAGAACATGACCATCGAGCAGCAAGCTGCCGAAGTGCGCAAGGTCAAGCGTTACGAAGCCGGCGTGGTCAAGGACCCGATCACTATCGAGGCCGACGCCACAGTTCGTGAGCTGTTCGAACTGACCCGCCAGCACAACATCTCCGGCGTTCCGGTTTTGCACAACGGCGACCTGGTCGGCATCGTCACTTCCCGTGACGTGCGTTTCGAAAACCGCCTTGAAGCCACTGTCCGCGAAGTGATGACGCCTAAAGAGCGTCTGGTCACGGTCAAGGAAGGCGCCGACAAGAACGACGTTCGCGAGCTGTTGCACAAGCACCGCATCGAACGCGTACTGATCGTCGACGACAAATTCGCCCTCAAAGGCATGATGACCGTCAACGACATCGAAAAAGCCAAGGCTTACCCGCTGGCCAGCAAGGACGATCAAGGTCGTCTGCGCGTAGGCGCTGCCGTCGGCACCGGTAAAGACACCGGTGACCGCGTTGCCGCACTGGTCAATGCCGGCGTTGACGTGGTGGTGGTCGACACCGCTCACGGTCACTCCAAAGGCGTGATCGACCGCGTTCGCTGGGTCAAACAGAACTTCCCTGAAGTGCAAGTCATCGGCGGCAACATCGCCACCGGCGCAGCCGCCAAGGCGTTGGCCGAAGCAGGCGCCGACGCGGTCAAGGTCGGTATCGGCCCGGGCTCGATCTGCACCACCCGTATCGTCGCCGGTGTCGGCGTCCCGCAAATCAGTGCCATCGCCAACGTTGCCGCTGCCCTTGAGGGCACTGGCGTTCCGTTGATCGCCGACGGCGGCATCCGTTTCTCCGGTGACCTGTCCAAGGCCATCGTGGCCGGTGCGTCCTGCGTGATGATGGGCTCGATGTTCGCCGGTACTGAAGAAGCGCCGGGCGAGATCGAACTGTTCCAGGGTCGTTCGTACAAGGCGTATCGCGGCATGGGTTCGCTGGGCGCCATGTCCCAGGCTCAAGGCTCCTCCGACCGTTACTTCCAGGACTCCTCCGCGGGTGCCGAGAAGCTGGTTCCGGAAGGCATCGAAGGGCGTGTCCCGTACAAGGGCAGCCTGAGCGCGATCATCCATCAACTGATGGGCGGCCTGCGTTCCTCGATGGGCTACACCGGCAGCGCCGACATCGAAGAAATGCGCACCAAGCCTGAGTTCGTGCGGATCACCGGCGCTGGCATGGCCGAGTCCCATGTCCACGACGTGCAGATCACCAAAGAAGCGCCAAACTACCGCGTAGGTTGAGGCTTCAAGCAAAACATCAAGTAACCGGGGCTGTTCTATTCAGCCCCGAGTTGTTTCTGAATCACGACTGTTTCTGAATTTCTAGACGAGACTGAATCATGGCCCTCGACATTCACGCTCACCGCATCCTGATCCTCGATTTCGGTTCCCAGTACACCCAGCTGATTGCCCGCCGCGTGCGTGAAATCGGCGTGTACTGCGAACTGCATCCGTTCGATATGGATGAAGACGCGATTCGCGAATTCGCTCCCAAAGGCGTCATTCTCGCCGGTGGCCCCGAGTCTGTGCACGAAGCCAACAGCCCTCGCTGCCCGCAAGCGGTGTTCGATCTGGGCGTGCCGGTCTTCGGCATCTGCTACGGCATGCAGACCATGGCCGAACAGTTGGGTGGCAAGGTTGAAGGTTCCGAACTGCGTGAGTTCGGTTACGCCCGTGTCGACGTGGTCGGCAAGAGCCGCCTGCTCGACGGCATTGAAGACCACATCGATGCCGACGGCCTGTTCGGCCTCGACGTGTGGATGAGTCACGGTGACAAGGTCACCAAGATGCCTCAGGAATTCCACATCCTGGCCAGCACCCCGAGCTGCCCGATCGCCGGCATGTTCGACGACGCGCGCGGCTATTACGGCGTGCAGTTCCACCCGGAAGTGACCCACACCAAGCAGGGCGGTCGCATCCTCTCGCGCTTCATCCTCGACATCTGCGGCTGCGAAGCCCTGTGGACGCCATCGAAGATTGCTGAAGACGCCATCGCCAACGTTCGCGCCCAGGTCGGCACCGACAACGTATTGCTCGGCCTGTCTGGCGGTGTTGACTCTTCGGTAGTTGCCGCGCTGCTGCACAAAGCCATCGGCGACCAGCTGACCTGCGTCTTCGTCGACAACGGCCTGCTGCGTCTGCACGAAGGTGAGCAAGTGATGGCCATGTTCGCCGAGAACATGGGCGTCAAGGTGATCCGCGCCAACGCTGAAGACCAGTTCCTGAACAACCTGGCTGGCGAAAGCGACCCAGAGAAGAAGCGCAAGATCATCGGCCGTACCTTCATCGACGTCTTCGATGCCCAGTCGAACAAACTGGACAACATCAAGTACCTCGCACAAGGCACCATCTACCCGGACGTGATCGAGTCGGCTGGCGCGAAGAGCGGCAAGGCTCACGTGATCAAGTCGCACCACAACGTGGGCGGCCTGCCGGAAGAGATGAACCTGAAACTGGTCGAGCCGCTGCGCGAACTGTTCAAGGACGAAGTGCGTCGCCTGGGCCTGGAACTCGGCCTGCCGTACGACATGGTCTACCGTCACCCGTTCCCGGGCCCGGGCCTGGGCGTGCGGATTCTCGGTGAAGTGAAGAAGGAATACGCCGACCTGCTGCGTCGTGCCGACCACATCTTCATCGAAGAACTGCGCAAGGCCGACTGGTATCACAAAGTCAGCCAGGCCTTCGTGGTGTTCCAGCCGGTGAAATCGGTTGGCGTCGTGGGCGATGGCCGTCGTTACGCCTGGGTCGTGGCCCTGCGTGCCGTGGAAACCATCGACTTCATGACCGCGCGTTGGGCACACCTGCCTTACGAACTGCTGGAAACTGTTTCCGGCCGCATCATCAATGAAATCGAAGGCATCTCCCGCGTCACCTACGACGTATCGAGCAAGCCGCCAGCGACCATTGAGTGGGAATGATTGGTTGTCCGGCACTGACCGGCACCAACTAGCAAGAAACACCCTGAAGCCCGCGTAACTGCGGGCTTTCGGCTTTTTTGGTCTAGCAAATTCTGGCAGCTCTGTGCATCGCCAAGCACCGTGTTTGTGTGGCATGGTACAGGGCATTGACTGAGCCCAATGCCATGCTCGGTGTTCGATACCATGTCGTCTCTGTAGGGGGTAGCATGGTATCAAATCTCATCATCCGCCCGGTTTCATTGGGTTTTCTTGCGGTCTTGGGGTGTTTTCTGAGCATGGTATTTTTTGAACGGAATCCGCGAGCGCCATGCTGACCGATACCAAGCTGCGTAATCTCAAACCGAAAGAAAAACTCTATAAAGTTAACGACCGTGATGGACTCTATGTGGCTGTCACGGCTGCGGGATCAATCTCGTTCCGCTACAACTACTCCATCAACGGCCGACAGGAGACCGTCACGTTCGGTCGCTACGGGGTAGGTGGTATAACGCTTGCGGAAGCCCGGGAGCGCTTGGGCGAGGCCAAGAAACTGGTTTCGGCTGGCAAGTCACCTGCCAAGGAGAAAGCCCGCGACAAGGCTCGTATCAAGGGCGCGGAGACGTTTGATGCTTGGGCCGAGAAATGGTTGCGCGGGTATCAGATGGCCGATTCAACTCGTGACATGCGCCGCTCGGTTTACGAGCGTGAGCTCAAGCCGAAATTCGGCAATCAGAAACTAATAGAGATCACCCATGAGGATCTGCGTACGCTTACCGAAGCAATCGTAGAGCGAGGCGCCCCAGCAACGGCAGTGCATTCCCGTGAGATTATGCTACAGGTCTTCCGCTGGGCTATTGAGCGTGGCCAGAAGGTTGAGAACCCGGCCGATCTAGTGCGTCCTGCAAGCATCGCCAAGTTCGAGCCACGCGACCGGGCTTTGACCCCTGACGAAATCGCCTTGATGTATCAATACATGGATCGCATAGGAACTGCATCATCGGTGCGAGCTGCGGCTAAGCTGTTGTTGCTCACTATGGTGCGGAAAAGTGAGTTAACCAACGCGACCTGGAGTGAGATCAATTTCAGCGAAGCCCTATGGACCATTCCCAAAGAGCGCATGAAGCGGCGAAATCCCCATTTGGTGTACTTGTCTAGGCAAGCGCTGGATATCTTCATTGCGCTGAAGACCTTTGCTGGTGGATCAGACTACGTGTTGCCTTCACGCTACGACTCAGATTTGCCCATGAGCGCAGCCACGATCAACCAAGTGCTGACTCTCACTTATCGGCTTGCGCAGAAAGAAGGAAAGCCGCTGAGCAAGTTCGGGCCGCATGATCTGAGGCGGACAGCAAGCACGTTGCTGCATGAGGCGGGTTACAACTCAGACTGGATCGAGAAATGCCTCGCGCACGAACAGAAGGGCGTGCGAGCCGTCTACAACAAGGCTGAATACCGCGATCAGCGCAATGCTATGTTGCAGGACTGGGCTGACATGATTGACGAATGGACGACCAAAAAATCTCGTACAAGTGGCTGATTTTTAACCTCGCGATGCACCAAGCACACAGGAAACTGTATTTTCCGTAGCGAAACGCCCACTCCGGTGGGTTTTTTTTCGTCCCGAAATATCCCGTTTGCCGGACACATTCATTCTCGAAAATAGGTCGAGTGAAACTCCTGCAAAAACACATCTGATTGAGCGCATTTTTTGTCCGTGAACTAGATGTTTACGGACATTAACTATCTGATCTATATGGTAAAAATCGATTTTCTAATGCTGGAAAGTACCGGTAATTGGGGGTAATAATCGAGCTTCGATATGTGATTAGTAGAGGTGTTTCGGGTGGAAAAGGAATCGGAAAAAAAGAAAACAGTCCTCATCAGTAAGAGGCAATTGCTGGCAATCATCCCGTTATGCGAGCGCACGATCTACAACTTTGAAAAGCAAGGAAGATTTCCTCGCCGGATTGCACTCAGCAGCCGAAAGGTCGTGTGGGATTTGGCCGAAGTCGAGGAATGGATTGATGGTTGTAGGGAGTCTGGCTCAGCCTCCCGTCCGGGAATGGGGGCATGAGCTATGGCGATTGATTTACTAGCGGCGTTCGAGGATGAGCCACCCGTGCTGGACTTTATCTGGCCCGGCTTCCTCGCTGGAACTGTTGGAGCGTTGGTAGCTCCCGGAGCTACAGGCAAGAGCTTCTGGGCGTTGGAGGCCGCAATGTCCGTCGCTTGCGGGGCAACTGGGGAGAGCAGAGCTGCTGGTGGTGACCTGATAGGACTTGCCCCCGCGCGAGCTGGCCGTGTGGTCTATCTCGCCGGAGAGGACCCAGAGGTCGCGTTGGTGGGCCGCATTCATGCCATAGGCAAGCATCTAAATCAGCAGGCACGTCAAGTCATCGCGGAGAACCTTACCCTTGAGCCGATCATGGGCAAGCGCCTGAACGTCATGGATGATCGGCATCTTAATCGCGTCATCGATTTCTGCGCCGGTGCCCGGCTGATCGTGCTGGACACCCTGAGCCGGATTCACAGTCTCGATGAGAATAGTAATGGCGACATGGCGCGGCTTGTGTCCACCCTGGAGCACATCGCGACAAGTACTGGGGCGTCAGTCCTCTACCTTCACCATGTTAGCAAGGGCAGCGCTCGCGAGGGCCAGACTGATCAGCAGCAGGCAGCGCGAGGCGCGTCCGCTTTAATCGACAATGCCCGGTGGTGCGGTTTCGTCGCCAAGATGACCGAGGACGAGGCCAAGCGCCTGAGCGAACGCTCCTTTGATAGACAGCCCATCGACAACGACAGGCGCCGCTTCTTTGTGCGATTTGGTGTGTCTAAGCAAAATTATTCCACCACGCCGGTTGACCGCTGGTACTCACAGCACGGCGGCGGTGTGTTGCTCCCTGTGGTGTTGACGGAGACAAGGCACGATACGGGAAGCGGGAGCGGGGGTAAGGGTTATGGCACAGCAACGTATTAAACCTGCCTACGCCCGATTTGATCCTGCTCATGTATTCGACGGGCTATTCGTACCGACCAAGGGCAAGAAGCATGGGCGCTTGCTTGTAGAGCCGCGTCGGTTCGGCAACCTAGAGATCGGGTTTCAGGGATATGAGCAACTTGGGGCCCAGGACCAGTCGATTTTGCTGGCCCTGACTGCCCAGCTTGGCATTGCCCGACTTGTGATCGACGCTACCTCGGTGGGGCCGGTGAGCAAGCAGTTACGCCTTGCGCTGGACTTCAACCAAGACGACGGCGCGCCGCTGGCTAGCAAGCGCACCAGCCTACGAAGCTTGCTGATCGACGCCGGATACAATCCGGATACTAGCACCGACAAGGCCAAAGACAGCTTAAATAGGCTACGGGCTACGCAGATTCGGGAGATCGATCGAGAAACTGGCTGGGACCGAGTCTGCAATCTGATTTCCGTCAGCTTCAATCATAAGACTAAGGAAATTCACGTCGCGGCCAATCCCCGTCTGACAGGCGCAGTTTTCCGGGGGCAGCACGTAAAGGTCTCACTGTTTGAACGCAACGAGCTGGAAAGCGAAGTCGCGAAGCTTCTGCACTGCTGGCTTTGCTCGAACATCCGTCTCGGCCGGGCGCTTGGCAACAATAACGGGGCACACCTCGACACCCTTGCGCCCCATGTCTGGGGCAGGGCGGCATGGGAAGGCTTCTCGAAACAGAGTAAGAGCCAGAAGCGCGGGCTATTGCGAGATGGCTTGGACGAGATAGCAGACCGCACACGCGGCTTACAAGGCGGCATAGGTTGGGCAATCGACCAGACCAGCAGCGGGCTTGTGCTTGTAAGCCGTCCCAAGGAACTGCCGCTCCTTGAAGGTGAGCACGGCATGACCCCCAGCGAGTATCACGAGATCATGAGCCAGCCGGCCGATTCGGAGTTGTTCAACAGGCAGGACTGGACGCTGGGTCGCCCGACGCACCCTAGCCCTAAGCCTTTACTACTTCAGCCCTAACCCTTTACTGCTCTAGCTCTAACCCTTTACTGGCCGTACCCCAAAATTGCGTGTAAAGCCGCGTCTAATCTCGCTTTCAGCTTTTCCTTAAAATTCCGGTCTAAGAAGTTCTAAAGAACTTCTACCATGCGCGCAAAGCGCCGCGCCTTGAGGGCGCAGCCCATCGCTTGCAGTGTTGGTGGCCTTCGGCCGTCAAGCACCAAAAGGAAAGGCTGCTGAGATTGCAATTCGTGAGTGACAAAAAGCTACAGGCGTCGCCAGAATGGCTTTCTTAAACTATACCCACCAAAAGAAATAACCAGTGCTAATTTGCACTTCATTCGATATGCCATCTGCATTAAACAATGCCGCTCAAAGCTGAGAAAAAATCTCATTAGCGATTACTTTCAAATTTATCTTTCGAGCCGCTACAGAATTATCATCTTGAGATCGAATATTAATACTTTCTAAGTGGGGAGAAAGTATTTTGAAAATTTCTTTTCCTGACTTGCTTTCAGGTCTGAAACCCATGCGACCAAAATTTCCCGCAGCGTTTACTAGAACCTCAGCCCAGCATAGTTCAGTCAATATATGTGGTATGGTCACATCTTTGGATGCAATAAAGGCTACGTTAAACTCTTGTGTTTGTCTAACATAGAAAAGCTCTGCCGAAGATTGAATCAGAGCCATATCGCTAGCCACGTTCATCAGACGTTTTTCATGGTCCTTACCATGGATGTCCATGTCGCTCTGAACCTTCGAAACTAGTCCCTCGTCATATAGGGAGGGATTAGCTTTCATGTGGAAGTAAGAGCATCCCGCGTATAGTCCGAGGGTGAATATTGGAAGATTATTATTAAGTAGATAGCCGATGAACTCATCTACCTTCCGTTTGAATCCTGCTTTAGAGTGATAAAATTTTTTTATGAGTAATAGATAATCACGCCATAAGGCAGTATTTATTTCGATGTTTGGTGAGATTTTTTCTATTGCCAGATAGTTTTTTTCGATCTCTTTCTTGCTTATACTCCAACCATACTCAGCTTTAAGAGCATCTAAGTATTCATCGTATGCATAGCGAGGACTTCCGTGAGTTCTCTGCTGTTCCGATAGGGCAACTAGTGGCGTGATTTCGGCGTTATGCTCGGCCGCCCAAGCCAATAAGCTTCTAATGTTTTTTTGGTTTTTTTTGTTACGAAGGTCACTCAATATATTTAGATCTAGAATCAAGAGGGTATTCACCTTTGTCTTGATTTCAGAAAAGTTTGGGGCGCCATAAAAAGGTGAGCCCAAGTAAATGTTCTCTGCCTCATCATCAGAGATTTTTAGTAATAAGTGTTTGTGTGGGAGAAGATTGGTTTCAAATATGGTACTTTTCATGTGACTCGCATTTATATATGAATGTATCTTGGGTTTTAGCAATAGTGCTCTGTACTCTCAGTAGTACGGCCGAGGTGTACGATGTGAAGTCGAGAAGGCATTATGCATAAGGGCGCCATCGACCGGCCTATATGTTCGCAATCGCTCGGTGAAAGATAGTTGTGGGTAAGGCACCAAAGAATGCTGGTTCATAGTGTTTCAGCTGTCAGTGGCGATGGCTTGATCGATGAGTTCAAAAATTTCGCTTAAAGGTGTATCAAAATAGTATTTGTTAGGTGTTCCAACGTTGGCGAAGTATAAGTAGCCATCGGCGTAGCGAAATACATGACCGCCAATTCGAATGGTTGAGTCGGTACCCGAACGCAGATGTTGTTTAAGTGCGATAAGTTGGTCGTAACTGAAATCGAATGACATCCACTTCTGCCAATAAGTATGGAGCTTGATGCAGGGCATATAGACCTCGTTATCACAAAAAAGTCGCTTATATTGTCATGACGCTCCCTGTCTTGACAACCTGGTTCGGTGTATTGTTGATGTGTTGGAAGTTGGCATAAGAATGTGCATTTTGACAATATAGCCTTCAGCATTTTTTTGGAAGACGTCTGTAGATGCAACGAAAACTGTCTTTTGGATTTAATGTGTTTTTCTTACCCATATTTAAAAATTATCTGATGCCCTTTTTTTTTGGTGTCGCTCTTTTCGTAATCGGCGCTTTAGCAATTTATGTTGATTCTGGTCGCGCAGAATTTTTTAATTAGTTCGCCGGGTCCGAGATTAAAAAATTGGTCGACCCTGCTTGATGAATCGGGTGACGTATTTGGTGAACTGCGTATAGCCGAGGTTCAACCGATCCTCGAAAGCCTCGTAAATCTGCACCAGAGGTACTCCTCGCTCGACTTCCGCCCGCACCTCATGCATGACGGCTACGAACGAAATACGGCCGCACCCGCGGCGTTGTGTGTGGTGGTCGTCATGGGGCAATTCGTGGTTACTCAAGTGTCGTTCTCCGTTCGCGCATTCTGATACCAATCAATATATCCATTTAAGAAAAAACATCGCAACTTTCCAAGATTGAGTTCCCCGACTTATGCGATTTTATGCGATTTTATGCGATTTTATGCGATTCAATGCGAACTTAGGAAAATGTATGCGATTGGGAAATTTGGAACTAGCTGTTTTGTCCAAATCGCATAGAATCGCAATGGCAGAGACGGCAAGATGTGTGTTGTAGGCCTACGCTACTTCGTAGCGAAGGCCTACAACACCTTGCCTTACTCGCCTGCGGCTCGAAGGAATTTCACTCCGCGAGGCATACACTCGTTACCACGACCAAAGATCAAAACCAAAGGTGCTAACTGGAATGAAGGACCTCAGAGGCCAAGAGCCCCAAGCCCGGCCGCGTAGAGAAGTTCCGCCGATCAAGGTTTGGGTGTCTGATCTAGAGAAGGCAACCATCGCCCAGAGAGCCGCTCAAACTGGGCTGTCTATGTCTAGCTTTTTACTGGCTACCGGATTGAACACGCCGATAAAGTCACGAGTAGATTTATTGGCAGTAGCAGACTTGGCTAAGGTAAATGGCGACCTCGGCAGAGCTGCAGGTCTTCTCAAATTATGGCTATCAGAGAGGCGTGGCCAAGGCGCAAGACCCGAAGATGTTGAGGAAGTAATGATCGAATTCAGAGAGTTACAAGCGATAGTAAGAGCGAAAATGAGCGAAATCGTTTATGGAAGCAAATGAAAGTGGTCATACTTAGCTTTAAATGGATATTCCATTTGGGTTTTTCTTGGATATGGCGGAATTAGTTTCCTTGGTGTGCTGATTCCCGTTTTATCTAATGAAAAATGTGGGCGTACTGATCGTTATTGCTTTTTACTATCATCTTTGTGAGGCAGTTTAGCGGATTTTGCTATTTGGCGTTTAATGATAGCAAGTTCGGCTTTATTACCATCTGCTTCAATGGCATTAAAAAGGGCTTCCGCCAGCATAGGATCTCTTCTGTAGATTTCAGCCATTGCATCGTCATGATAGAGATCTTTAATCATGTCAACTCCTACATTAAAGGTGGTGCCCCATAGGATTGTCCGCTTTGCCCAGTTGACTGGACGCTTAGTTAACGACTTAATCATTTTATAGTTAGAGGTTCACATGGTGGCTGACATAGTTGCTTTATCGCTGTGCGTGGACTTGCAGAAACAAGTCCACGCCAGAGCCTGAGCTACTATAACTCTAAGGAAGGGGATTTAAGCAATAAGTTAGCAAAAGCTGCGCTTGTATATGCAGCATAAGCTTGCCAGTCGTCATTTTTCTCTGCATCAGCGTAATCACATACAGATTTAATGACTATTGCTAGCGGTTTCGGATTGGCGGCTGACTCGACTGCAGCCATTACTGCGTACCCTTCCATTTCGATAGCCGCCAGCTCTCGATGTTGTAAGGTAACACTTCTAGCCTCTGCGTCATCTGCAATTACACTCGCACCCGATGCCATCGGCGCGAGCTTCACATTGAGCACTCCTTGAGGGAAATTACCTTGCCATCCGGATCTTATAGATTGCATAGTTGCCGGATCCCTCGCAAGTTCATTGACAACTTGCCGTATGTTCGGATCTAACGACATTTGATAAGCGGCAGCCTGAAATACGGGAGAGCGGTTGGAGTCTAATGCTCTTTTGCCACTTCCATAGTCCCATGCAGGGTCTGCGACGATGATATCTCCGAAGTTCGTGCGCGAGGCTATGCCTGCGCAGATACCCGTCATGATAAGTATTTTAGGTTTGAATAAAGCTACAATTTTTGCTGAAAGAGAGGCCGCAGACGGCATTCCTTTGCGTGGAGCGCTAACTGCGACAACTCGAACCATCTCTCCTGTTTTTTCAAAACTGCCGAAATGATAAGTTGATGGATCACCCGAAAAAATCTTAGTCTTCCAGCCATAATCTAGAGCTAAGATAGCGTCAAGTTCCGGTGATTGCAGAGCTGTCACGAATGCGATATCTACGGGAAAACCGTCTAGAGTTCTGCCTAAGCGAGTCATCAAATATTTGAGACGGCCTCTCAAATAAGATTTCCATTCATCTCCATGGCCAAACTGCCACAAAACTGCTCCCCTTTCAGCGGACTTTGTGCGTGCTGCGTCGACGTTATCCTCTCGGGCTGTAATAAACATAATGTCAGCGGGAAGACGACAGTTTACGTCGGTAAGCAGCAGGTCAAGTAAATCCAGGCCGCCTTCAATCTGAGGTTTATCTCTAAGTCCGTCAGGAAGGTTGAGATCGATTATCAAAACGTCATATTTATCTAAGCGCACCGCTTTGCGTGCTGCTACTGCAGTAGCCACATGTGTAATGGAAATCCCAGGGGCGGTATCCTCGCAAATCGCGGCGACTTCCTGCAGCTTTGATATTTCATCGTCTACAACTAAAATTTTGATCATGATAGACGAGATTCCTGAATAATTAGTTTTAGTTCAGACTGCCATCCTTCTTGGCGGGAGTCGTAATAGACGAGCCCAACAAACGGCGGCGCATATTCGCATTTGAGCTCATTTTTTAATTGGTTTAGGGACTTCTCACTTCCTTTTTCACCGAATGAATCAAACATGGTGACTATTACCGTTGGGACATAAATTTTTCGCAGTTTCATTTGAGCCAATAAATCCCTTCCGGCGAAATGTTCCGGTGTTCCGCCTCCTGGCTCGTGCTCAGCTATATCAAAGCTTGGCATGCTCATATCCATTAAAATAATATCCGTAGTGCTTTTAAGGCTGATTATTTTCCTTAATCCTGATGCATAAGATCTTGCTGAGCTTACCTTCGAGCCTACAAAGGTTGTCTCAACAAAATTTGTAATTTTCATCAGCTTTTCGTCGTCATCTTCAATGATCAAAATATTCAATTTCAACCCCTTTCAATAACAAAACCTAGACTAACATTAAAGGCTGAGTCAGTATGATGGAATTCGAGCGTTGCATCTTTATGGACTGGGCCGTTTGCGGCAAGCCATATTTTATGTAAACCACTCTCTCCTTCACCTTGAGCACGCCTGCTAGACTCTTTTAATTTGATAGACTCTCTGATCTGAATTACCTTTTTCAAATCTTCTTCTGATATTTTTTCTGAGTCAACATTGTTTGTGAATGCCATGGAGTAACGACCGTCAAAGTAGTTTAGTTCGGCATGTACTTTAAGGTCACTGATATCGACTTTTGAGTGTTTAATCGCATTTTCAATAAGCCCGTAGAAAACATAAACCATCGCGTCCAGTGTCCGCCCTGGCATTGCTTTTGAGTCCGGGTTTGTTGATAGTGTAGCTCCCTCCCAATTCGACGCGATCGAAATCGTATTTCTGATCATGTTAACGGCGATATGGAAAGGAAAGTCAACCGAATAGTCTTGCCGATCATAGACCTCGCTTCTTTTGAACCATGATGTGACCACGTCTAGTCGGATCCGAGTATTCGTGCGTGCCCGCATTATTGCGTTGACCAATTCGCCGTATGCCGCATCTCCTGCTAGGGGTTCAATTCGTCGATTTAGGGCGTCAAAGGTATCATGGAAGAAATCTTTAACTTTCGTGCTAAATACCCGCTGTACCAGTTCCAAGTTTTGGTCTGTTTTTTCCCATAGTCGATCAACACATTTGTCGATGAATTTATCAATGCTCTCTATTTCTTGATCTTCAAGTTGTGCGAGCTTTCTTTCGAGTCTTGAAGAATTGTATATGAAAAGACCATAGTTTGATTTGTCACCAGTCACTGCTTCATTCACGATCCGAATTTGCAATAGCTTGTCGCGAAGAATGTCGAGTATTGCATCAAAGTCTTGAGAGAACCCATTTAGAGAGTCGCGAAGAATATTCAGATGTTCAGGAGACGAACATTCCGAGAAAGCTTCCATCCAATGGCTATTAGGTGTATAGGTTTCCCGATCTTTCTCTTTGCTTGTGACGAGTTTTTCGTCCTCTACTGGCTTGCGAAGTGTGTTGCTAAGCGTGCCGTGCCTAACCCTAGTGCTAAGGTATGCATTTAACCCATGGCCTCCTCTTAGAAATTCATTCGTGACCTCAGAATAAAGGGCGTCAAACTGTACATCCGCTTCACTCGTGGATTCTCGGCTGATCATAGCAATGTCCGCTATAAGCCTTGCTATCGACGCCGCTTCTGAGTCAGCCTCAAAATATACTTGTGAAAAGTCCTCTTTCATCTGTTCGGCTTGATTCTGGGGGGCGTATGTTGCAGCCTTGTACATTGCATATGAGTTGCCAAGCTTACTACGAAGCGCTTTTCTAATCGCATCGACGTCTACGTACACTTTGCTTTGCTGTACCATAGTCATGCCTTTTGCGATAGCAAGCTGCTTCACTCTATCTTTGATTTCCTCCATGTAAATTTTTTCATTTGCGGAATCAATTTCGGATAGTTTTTGGCATACTTTAATTCGAGCCTCTTCTATCACTCTCGTACCGTCGTATATCAACGTCTTTCGCATGATCTCCGGATGCCATATTTTTTGTAGATACGCTACAAGAAGTCCTTTTTGTGACTCGTCAAAAAGTTTTAGCAGGTCGTCCGGATGGTCAACGTCATTTTCTAGTTGGAATTTCTCAAAGGCGTATCGTAGTTCTGATAATTTGCTGCCGTCGAAAAACTCTAAAAAGAAGCCAAGCAATAAAGGGTAGCTAACGCAATTTGGCCATTCATCGGCGCTAGGTAGCGCATCTGCGACTTCTTTTATTGGAACAACTGATGGGATTCTAGGATTCGCTAACATACTCTCCACAACAGCCATTGCAGCCTTGGGGATGTTTTTTTGGAGTAGGTGGCACACTGCCATTCCCCCGCCAAAGCGACTTACATTTGCCGAGGATACATTGCGATATAACCAGTAGTATATTTCTTGGGCTTGGATTGGCTGTTTTGTGCGAAGATAATATCTAGCCAGATTTTTTTTAACTCGAATCTGTGGCAGGTCGATGGTGTTGTCAGTTGTTCCGCTAATTAATACATGCTGAAGCATTAATGCCGTCGGATACTGCTTTTTTAAATTGATCGAGCTTAGGGCTTGGGTCTTAGCTTCACCAGTAGATATTAATGCTAGATATGGACTTAGGGGGTGATCTCTCATCAGCATATCCCTCATCCAGTAGGAAGGGTATTCAACATCTTCCTCCTTAAGGGTATGCATTACTAAAGATCTGAAATAGTTCATCCATGACTGACAATAAAAACGGCCAGTTAAAGAGAGAAGTGTGTGCCCTGAAATATACGCCTCGTCATTCAGAAGCAATACGTCCCTCAGGTGTTTAGCTACATGACTAAGAATGCCTTTCTCTTCTTCATGTGGTATATTAAGTGCGATTAATGATTTTACTTTTAGTGTGAATAGATATACGTCAAATGGATTGTCTTTTAAAGGGGTGTCAACTGCTTTTAAAAATTCATCATGTTTATCTTGGAGGTATAACTCAACTGCATTGGCTCGTATTGGGCATATCAATGTATAGCTGTTCGGAACTATACCTAAGCCTCTAAGTATGCCTACTAGACTTGGATCATCTGTTTTGGAGAACAAAACCGAAACTGGTTTTAAAATTTCTTTCGGTATGCGGCCTGTTAGACCGTCAGTGAGTACAGCCGTATGCAATCCAGATAAAAGAGCTTCATATAAGTCGATAAGGCTACTATGGCCCTCCATCAGCAACATTTCAGGCATTGCGTCTGACAGCATGTCAGTCTGTCCAAGAATTTTGCACTGTAAATACGTTTTTAATTTATCGTCTAAACCTGAGATGTATTCCTCAAGTTCTTCTTCCAAATTTAATTTTAATGTGGCAGCTTCAATTCGCTTTTTGGAAAACCACAAAATGGTGCTCAGGAGTGCATTATTTTCAATGATGCTTGTGTATTCGTTCTCTATCTTTCTCGTCCCTTCGAAGCCATCCCAGTGCTGAGCAATGCTTAGCTTCGATTGGATTAGCCATGTAGAATATCCGAACTCCTCCTCTATTTTTGCCAAGTGTGCCCAGCTGTCATTTCTGTCGTTAGATAAGATTGCTTTCTCAAAGCCTTGTCTCAATTGAACGTAGCGTTTGAGTTCTTTTCCATACTGATTGCATCTTGAGATAGCCCAGACTAACTCTTTTAATCTTGATAAAGCAAAACCAACAACGGTAGTGCTGTGCAAGCTATTTATGTTTTTTGGAAAAGGGTCTCCGTATGCCATGGCGAGATGGTCGCGAATATCGGGGATCTTTAAAAAAGTGTGGAATATATGATTTGGTTTTGCTTTCTTCTTCAGCTGGAAAATTGGTATGTCGGATCTTTTATATGACTTGACCATAGTCAGGAACTGACCGACCAATCTGTTGGCAGCCATTTGTTCCGCTTTAATATTTACACTTTTTGAAGTCCCAGATGCGCCCATTACAGCTCTTATCCTTGAGTGATTATCGTTTTTAGCCAGCTCTACACGGTGTGTCTCACAAGACGTAGTCATCCTAGATCAAAGCAACGACGCGATGCCCATAGCGTGCGTTGCTGTATGAGAAGGGCACGAGTAGCTCTCATTCGTATGGTCGACTCTGCTCATCCAATCATGACTCGATCAATGATTTTCGGTATTCCTACCTGACGCGTTGAAGCTTAGCATCCACCGACACTGGCTAGCACTGAGTAATGGCGTATAGCTATCTCTGGCGTTCATTGACAATCTAAATTTGATTAGATCTCAGTCATGCGAATCGTGTGTTGGGCGATGTCTACGCGCGGGCTTGCCAATGTGTCGTCGTGATTCGGAAAAAGAGTTACCCGCGAACACCAAAGTCGCTAATTCAAGAGAAAATTAAGCAGGACGCGTCGAGTTCTGAAGCGGACCAACCGATGACGTTTTATTTCCTGCGTTGACATGTTCAGCGTGACTCAGTATCGAACTGCCGCGAGCTTGAGCCTTTCACAAAAGGGACCGAACAAAACCTAACCTAATGTCAGTAATCGATAGACGTGTTAGAGCGTAATGGTATTGTTCATGGTATTTTTAGAAAATACTTGGATAATTACCATGGCAGTCGGGGGATTTTAGTTCTATTGATAATAGAGTGGGAATGAAATAAGTACACCGCATTCCCACTGTAGGAGCGAGCTCGCTCGCGATGGACGACAACGGTAACGCGTGTTGCTGAAAAAACGCGTTGTCGTGACGTTCTTCGCGAGCAAGCTCGCTCCTACAGGGATTGCCACAAAAGCCGCGTGAAACGATGTTTCACGCGGCTTTTTTATTACAAGGGCTTGGACCAGCCGGCCAGTTTCATGCCTCGTTGATTCAGCGCCGCGAGCAGCGCCTGGATACTGTCGAAGCGTTTCTCATGAACGGTCGGCCACGCCGGACGCTTAATGTAAACGCGGCCGGATTCAGAGTGGATCTCAGTCCGTACGATCGCATTATCGCGGCCGCGATGAACCAGAAAGGTTTCGCCCAGTTCCTTTTTCAAGGTGTACATACCCGGTTGGGAGAGCATTTTTTCAATCTCTGGGGTCGACTGTGTGTACCACGGCGTTTCAACTTGCAGGCGCAGGTCACCTCTGACCGTTCCCGTATTTTTGCCGCTGTCATCGGAAAAGCTTTTGCCAGGATCAGGTTCTATACCGGCGGATTTTCCTTCGGCGACATCCTCGACGCGCAGGCCGACGGCGCCCTCCAGTTCACTGACACCGGCAACGCCTTCGAACGTGTTCGAGTGGGAATTGCCCATCAGTGCGACCCAGTTGTGCGGCCCGCGTGCAGCCTGGTCGGCTTCGATCACCGTGTGAGCGTAGAAATTCATCATTTTCTGCCGTGCCGTCGGGTCGTTAATTCTCATCCCTTCAACCCGGTAGCTCGCCATGCAGTCGATGGCCTGAACCCGGATGCCGTTCCGGTTTGCCGCTTTGACCACGTTGAGAAAGGTATAGCGTTGCAGCGGATCGGTCATGTGGCCGCGGTCGAGTTCGACCAGGTACCGCTCAAGATCCCGGGGCATGACCGAGGTCCTGGCGAAGTTGTCCAGCGCGGCCTGGTGAAAGTCGGTGAGCAGATGTTCGAAGTAGATAGTCTTCACACCCTTGTTGGCCAACGCTTGCATATTGTCGATGAGCCATTGCTTGCTGCCGATGTCGGCATGGCTTTCGCCGATGACCAGCCCGCGGAACTCTTCGAACAATCGCTCGATGAGCGCCTGCGCCGACAAGGCCGGATCCACGGACGGAATCGGTGGACGCGTCGGGAGGCGCAGTTCGGCATAAAAGCGAGCGGCAGCCTCATACACTTGTTTTCGCAGCGCCCTGAACACGTCATAGGGCGAGTTGCCGTGCGTATCGAGGAAGTCGGGCAACAGGCGAGGATCATTGCCCGCGGCAGCGCTTTTCAGTTCGGCTCGCTCCTGCACCGGGATCTCATAGGGCGAAGAGATCCGCGGCGGGTCCGTGATCGTCAAGTCGGGGGCTTGTGGCGTCACGGTGCCGGGGACGGAGGTCGAGGGTTCGATGTCCGGCAGCGTGCCGGGGCCGGCCGATGGATCAATGCGCACCCGCACCTGCGACAAGCCTTCATGTTCGATGGCCTCGGCCAGTTCATGCACGCTATCGAAATGACGGCCACTGACCCGTGACCATTTCGGACGGACGATGAAAAAACCTGTCTCATCCTGCTGGATCGGCGTGTGCACCAAGGTGCCATCGCCACTGCGGTGAACCAGAGTGGATGGCTCCTGCAACATGAACTTGCCGGGCTTGGGCAGCGCCTCCTCAAGGGTGCGGGCCGTAGCCTTCGCAGGTTCGGCACGCAGTTGGAGGCGCAGGTCGCTCTTCAGTTCATCGACGGTCCTTCCGGCGATGTCCTTGATCTTTTTTCCTGGATCAGCGGTCAGCCCCTGAGCCTGGCCGAACGCGCTTTCGTCGACGCGCAGCGCCACCGTGCCTTCCAGTTCGCTGAGTCCGGCAACCTTGTCGAACGTACTGGCGCGCGTCTCATCCACCAGCGCCACCCAACGGTGAGCACCCCGGGCGGCCTGATCTGCGCGCAGGGTGGTGGCCGAGTAGTAGTTCATCATTTTGCTGCTACTCGCCTCAGTCGTCCCCTCCATGTGTGGAAAGCGCCGGCTGGCCATGCTGTCGATGGCCTGGACGCGGATGTGGTTTTTCTGCGCGCTTTTCACCAGCTCGGTGTAGGAATAAGGTCCGGCCGGATCAGTCTTGAACCGGGTGTCGAGGGCCTTCAGATAACGTTCGAGTGCGGGCGGCATCTTGCCGGTCTTGTGGAAAACATCCAGATCCGCTTGATGGAAATCGGTGAACAGGTGATCCATGTACAGGGTTCTGATCTTTTGCTTGTTCAACGCCTTGAAGTTGTCGATCAGCACCTGCCTGGCGCCGATGCCGGAACTGTCCTGTCCGATCACCAGGCCGGGGTTCTCCTGGAACAGGCGCTTGGTCATTTCGGCAAACGGCGTTGTCGGTTTGAACGCCGGTACGAGCGGACGCGGCGGTAATTCAGGGCCGACATAGAAGGTGATGGCGTCGTCGTACAGCGTGCGGCGCGATGCCTTGAAATTTTCATAGATACGGTCGCTATGGTCTTGCGGGTCCAGCGGAAAATCATCGATGTCAGCCTCCGCCACCGGTTGCAGTGCCGGTCTCGATGCGGGTGGCACGTCGTATGCCAGCGGCTGCGCTTCCACCTCGGGTAGGGGGTCGGCCGTGTGTCCGAAGGGCCACTTGCCGAAAATCTTCACGCCACCCCTGAGGCCGTTGCGGGCGGTGGGCTCCCATCTCACGGCTTCGTTCAAACGAATCGGTACATTGCGGTAAAACGAAAAGGGGTTGGCCGGATCGACAATCACCCAGCCACGCAATTGCTCGACATATCGCACCTGGTAATAGCCGCCGCTCCCCGCGCGGCGCATGAAAATGTAGTGCTTGCCCGACGCGGTCTGAATGATCTCCTGAAACTTGGGGTCGCCCGCTTCGACGCGGGTGCCCTCGGTGATATCGGTCTTGAAGGACGCGAGAAAATCCTCCGGCTCCGCGGGCAGGATGCGTGTTGGCGCGATGTCTTCCAGTGCCGGCAGTGGCGTGCGGGCGATAGCCGCTTCGGCCAGTTTTTCTTCAGGCGCGAAGAAGGTTTCGGCCTCGGCAATTTCCGGCAGGTGGCCACTGCCTTTGATGAAAGTTGCGTTGAACAAGGTATCGATAGTCGCGAATATCGCGCCCGTCACCGCGGCCTTGCGCTCGCCTGGAGTCTTGCCATTGACCGCCTGATCAATCTGCAAGCCGACGTTGGCGATACCCGCGCCGACGACCGCCAGCGCCACGGGCCAGCCGACGGCTGCCATGGGGCCGAACATGCGGTTGAAGGCATTGAGATAGCCGACCCACAGTTTTTTCCGCAGATCGCCATTGGTGTGCATCATGAAGGTGGCGTCGCTGATCATGCGGGCATGGGTGGCGCTGGCGAGAAACGCGAAGGCATCCTCGTTGATCGCATCGCCCGTGTGTTCGATCAGTGTGTGATCGGCGCTGTCCCACGTGCTGACCAGTAGATCGAGGACATGGTTGAGTCCGACGTTTTCGACATGCGGTGCGGGGAACAGGGTCGCAGCCACACTCACGACAGGACTCAACACCGAGATCCACTTCAATTTCGCCGCGTCCCGCCAGGAGGTGTCTTCCATGATGTCGTGATCGGCGACCTGGAAGTGCGCGAGGAAGCGCTTGCGGTCAGCGGGTTTACGGGTCTGCGACAACACCCACCAATGCAGATCGCGGGAAGTTTCGAACGCGTGGAGGCCCCAGACTTCGCCAGGTACGTAGAGAATTTTCCTGCCATGGTCGTCGATGATGCACAGAATATCGGTTGCCACGTACCCGCCGATTTTCAACAGACTCAGGCGCAGGCCATCGACTGGCCGGGTTTGCTCTTCAAGCATCTGCAGCGTTGTTGGCCAGCTCACATTGCCGGCCAGGGCTTTGATCACGGTTCGGAAATTATCATCCGATAACCGGCCGCCCTCGCGATCCTCCATGGCTTTGGTGAGAAACGTGCATTTGGCCAGGGCGCGGAATGTCTCGCTGTGCTTGCTCCAGAATGAAGCCACTCTTTGATCGAAGAGATCAGCAAAGTTGATCGCCCAGAAATCCTTCAACACCTCGTTGCCATGCAGGCGCACTTCATTCGTTTCGTTGAAATTCTCGGCCTCCGGCCCCGCTGTGTAGAAGCCTGCGTCGACGTCCAGCATATCGGCGTTGTCCTGATCGCCGACGCGGAAACGCTGGATCACCAGTTGCGGCAAGGTCATCGACTCAGTGGGTTTTGCGCCGTTGTGTTCCCAGCCTGTAAAAGCTTGCCAACGACTGGCGGACCATTTGAATCGATGCCAGTAAACCTGTTCGGGGTCCAGGTGAGTCACGCCATGTTTGGTCAGAATATTCTGAGCAACCTCGCAGGCCATTTCGTACATGTCGGGGCAGGCCTGGATCAGGGTGGGTACCAGGTTTTTGAGCGCTAGCCGGTCGGCGGCGTTGGGTAATGTGGTGTCTTCTGATGTGTCCACGGTCTTTCCTTGATCGTTGTGTGGGAAGTGACCGCGATCATTTCAAGGGACGCAGGGCCGGTCTGTCGGGAGTCGGGTTGATCGGTTGTCGTCTTAATAGGCGGGGGGCATGGGAAAAGGACCTGAGGCGTGTGCGATTTCCGCTGCGGGAGGGGCGCGTAAGCCCCGCCCGCAGTCTCGGTTAATGGTGGGTCAGATCGGGATGCGGCTCTGCAGGCTCAGGCCCATTTGATTCATGCTGTGGGAGAGTTGTTCCAGGCTGTCGAAGGGAACGCCGCTGACTTGAACCCAGGACGGACGATTAATCGAGTAACGGCCGTCGGCGAGCGTCTGGACCGGTGTTTGCACAAGCTGCTCGGTCTGACTGCGGTGAAACAACGTGTAACCGCCTTCCGACCGCTCGAAGCTATACATGCCAGGACGGCTGAGCAGTCTGCCTAGCTGCTGTTCATTGCGGGTGACGGTGGGGGCCTCCATTTGCAGGAGCAGGTCGGCGTAAAAGGTATCGACTGTTCCGCGTGCCGTCTCGTTCTGGGCAAAAGGCCCCCTTTCGATGGCGATGCCGGGGTCAAGCAAAATACGCTCACCTTGTCCGGGAGCGACTTCTTCAATTCGCAAGCCAATGCCGCCTTCCAGTTCACTGATACCCGCCATCTCCCTGAACGTGTTGGTGCTTTCGACCCCCGTCAACACCACCCACTTGTCGACGGTATTCAGGGATTTATCCATGAACATGATGTCGGCGGTCAGATGGTTGGTGCTCATCTGTTCTTGAACCCGCGTGAACGACGTTGGCTTTCGATAGGTGGCTGCACAGTCGGTGGCCTGGACACGAATACCGTTTTGCCTTGCGGTTTTGACCAGCGCCAGTTCATTGAATTGTGCCGAGGGGTCGGTGCCGAGGCGCGTCAGATAGTGTTGGAGATCCTCGGACATGACGCCGCTCTTGAAGTAATCGTTCAGGTCGATTTGGGCAAAATCGCTGAGCAAGCGTCGCACATACAGGGTCTTGACGCCTTGCCTGGCCATATCGGCCATGTGCTCGATCATGAAGCGCATGCTGGTGATGCGGCCCAGCGTTTCACTGATGACCAGCCCCGGTGAATGCTGGAAAACCTGAGTAAGGAGGTCCGTGATGGTCGTTGACGCGTTGACGGTCGGGATCTGCGGGCGTGGCGGCAGGTTGGCCCACGGAAGGTTTCTGTAAAAACGCAGGGCGGAGGTCAACAGGTCTCGGGCTTTTTCAGCGAAGTACAGTGCATACCGATCCGGAACGATCATGGCGCCATCGGGCCCGACCTGCATGAGAATGTGCGTTTCACGCAGTTGCATGGCCCATTTTCTCAGTGCCGATCGGTTCGCCAAGGCCACGTCATAGGGCGTTTTCACTAAACCGATGGGAGTCGATGTGGAGGGCTGAGGGTCGGTGAGCGGCGGGTTGGTCGACGTTCCGGCTTCAGGCGCGGACGGCTCTGGCTCGCCGGGTACAGATTCGCGAACATCCATCTCCAGCTCCACCGTGCATTCCTTGCCCAGGCACTGGCCACCACCCTTGAGTCCCAATCGGGACAGGCGCTCCCAGTTGCCTTCGGCATTCAAGCGCACCGGCAGTGAGTGGATGAACTGGTTCGGCTTTTCCGGGTCGACGATCGCCCAAAACCCGTCGCCTTGTGAGGCATCGAAATAGCGCACGTAATAGGCCGTGTCATTCATCAGAATGGCGTAGGGAGGATCGGAGTGCAGCCGGTAGATACCCTCAAACTTTCCAGGTTCTGCGACGGGTGTGTAGCCGTCCAGCAGCTCGTTGGATTGAAAGGTTTGCGGGACCTCGGTTATTTCCACCGTTTCAGTCCCTGTCCGCGACACCTGTTCCAGTGCCGGCACTATCCAGTTCGATTCTTCGGGTTGGACTTCTCCCGAGTTGGCTTCCATGGGTTGCGCGACTTCCAGGGGCTCGACGGCTTCGGCCTCCGTGACGACTTCCGCCAGCGATCCCGTGCCTTTCAAAAACGGCAGGTTGAACAAGGCATCAATGCCACTGAGGACTGCGCCGATTACGCCTGCCTTGCGCTCGGTCGACGTCTTGCCGTTGACGGCCTGGTCGATGTTCAAGCCCATGTTGACGAGACTGGCGCCAATCACCGGCAGGGCGACTGGCCAGCCCACGGCAGCCATCGGACCAAACATTTTCAACCCGGCGCTCAGGTAGCCGATCCACAATTTTTTTCGCAGGTCGCCATTGGACGTCAATGACAGATCGGCCTCGGCGGACATCGCCGCCTGAGTCGCGTCTCGCATCCAGCTAAAGGCATCGTTCGTCACGCGCTGGTCTATTTGATTGAGCATGTGGTGATCGGCATGGCCCCAGGTGCTGACAAGCCGGTTCATCAGATCAGTGATGTTCTGGTTGATGTCATGACGGTCGGCCAGCGCGAAATGGCTGAGGAACAGTTGGCGAGGGGCTTTTTCGTTCAACTGTTGCAAGAACCACCAATGCACGTCGGTAGGGGTTTGCAGCACATGAAACGACTCGGTTTCGCCCGGCGTGTAAATGATTTGTCGGCCGTTCAGATCGGTGATGCGCAGGATGTTGGTAGCCACATGAGCGTCGATATCCAGCGCACACACGCGCAACCCATGGCCCGCGGGCGTCTCGGACTGCAGCATGTGCAGGCTGACCGGCCAGCTCAACGGGCCGATGACGGCGCTGACCACCGTTTGAAAGTCATCGTCAGTCAATACACGGCGATCCCTTGCATCAACGGCCTTGCTGAGGAAATTGCACTTGGCCAGGGTGCGGAAGTCGTTGGAGAAGTCGTTCCAGAATGCTTGCAGCTTGTTGCGGTAAACGTCGCTGAAGTTGATGTTCCAGAATTCCCTGAGAACCTCGTCGCCATGCAAGCGTATTTCGTTAGTGTGATTGAACTCGTCGGCCTCCGGTCCCGCCGTGTAGAAGCCTGAATCGACGTCCAGCATGTCGGCGTTGTCCTGATCACCCACGCGGAACCGGTGGATCACCAGTTGCGTCAAGGTCATGGATTCAACAGGTTGTGTGCAGCAGTGGTCCCAGCCCGTGAAGGCGGTCGAACTGCTGCTGGAGAATTTGAAACGGTGGAAGTAGACCTTGTCGGGGTCGTGGCCGACTACGCCGAACCTGGTCAGCAAATTACTGGCGACCTCGTGAGCGGTGTCTTGCAGACTCGGGCAAGCGGCGACGACCTTGACGGCGATGGCCTTGAGGGCGGCTTTGTCAGCTGCGTTGGGCAGCGGGCGGTTATCGAGAGGATTCATGCGCGTTCATTCCTTGAACAGTGGGCGTTTGAGGATCCTCGATTGATTGGCGCAAAGTGCGCTACATATCTAGCGCCTGTCGCGATTCGAAGTCGTGTAAGGGCAGATCAGCCTGCGGCCAGTCGCCGCGCCGGCCTTACTGTTTCTCATCCGCAGGTGTATCGTATTCGCCTTTTACGGGCCTGCGGGTCTGTCGCTGATACGTGAGGTAGTTGAGTTCATGTCCTTTACCCGTCGCCAAATCCTCGGTGGCCTGGCCGGTCTTGTTGTCGTTGGCGTGGGAGCGGGGGGCGCGTCGCGTTATTGGCTGGGCAAGATGGCCGATGCAGACGCCGGCCATGACTATGAGCTGATCGCCGCGCCGCTGGACGTCGAACTGGTGGCCGGGCACAAGACTGAAGCCTGGGCGTTCGGTCCCTCGGCGCCGGGCACCGAATTGCGCGTGCGTCAGGGTGAATGGCTGCGGGTGCGGTTCATCAATCACCTGCCGGTGGCGACGACCATTCACTGGCACGGCATCCGCCTGCCGCTGGAAATGGACGGCGTGCCGTATGTCTCGCAACTGCCGGTGCTGCCGGGGGAATATTTCGACTACAAGTTTCGCGTGCCCGACGCGGGCAGCTATTGGTATCACCCGCACGTCAACAGCAGCGAAGAACTGGGGCGCGGGCTGGTCGGGCCGCTGATCGTCGAAGAGCGCGAGCCCACCGGGTTCAAGTACGAAAAAACCCTGAGCCTGAAGAGCTGGCACGTGGACGAGGAAGGCGCGTTTGTCGCGTTCAGCATTCCCCGTGAAGCGGCGCGGGGTGGCACGGCGGGGCGCCTGTCGACGATCAATGGCGTCGCGCAAGCGGTCATCGATTTGCCTGCCGGGCAGATCACTCGCGTGCGCGTGCTCAACCTCGACAACACGCTGACTTATCGCCTGAACATTCCGGGGGTCGAAGCGCAGATCTATGCACTGGACGGCAACCCCATCGAGCCGCGCCCGTTGGGCAAGGAATACTGGCTGGGTCCCGGCATGCGCATTTGCCTGGCGATCAAGGCACCGCCGGCAGGTCAGGAGCTGTCGCTGCGCAACGGTCCGGTGCGCTTGGGTACTTTGCGCTCGGTAGCGAACAGCGATGCGCCTACTTCGTGGCCGGCTGCGTTGCCCGCCAACCCGGTTGCCGAGCCGGACCTGGCGAATGCCGAGAAACTCAACTTCAATTTCGAATGGGTCGGCTCGGTGTCGGTGAACGTCGACAACGGTCGGCCGCCCAGCCTGTGGCAAATCAACGGCAAGGCCTGGGACATCACCGACAAGACTTGCGCCGACCGTCCGATTGCGACGTTGGAGAAGGGCAAGAGCTACATTTTCGAACTGAAAAACATGACCCAGTATCAGCACCCGATTCACCTGCACGGCATGAGCTTCAAGGTCATCGCCTCGAACCGACACAAGGTGATTCCGTACTTTACCGACACGTATCTGCTGGGCAAGAACGAACGCGCGCAAGTGGCGCTGGTAGCGGATAACCCCGGCGTGTGGATGTTCCATTGCCATGTGATCGACCACATGGAAACCGGCCTGATGGCCGCCATCGAGGTGGCGTGATGCGCCAGATTCGTCCCGCCGCGATCATCGACCGCAGCCGCGATCGCGACTTCATGCATGAAGCGCTGGCGCTGGCGGCACAGGGCGCGGCGCTGGGTGAAGTGCCGGTGGGCGCGGTGCTGGTGCAGGGCGGTGAGATTATCGGTCGCGGCTTCAACTGCCCGATCAGCCGCCACGACCCGAGTGCACACGCGGAAATGGTCGCGATACGCGCCGCCGCACTCGCTGCCGGCAACTACCGGCTGCCGGGCAGCACGCTGTACGTGACACTCGAGCCGTGCAGCATGTGCGCCGGGCTGATTGTGCATTCGCGGATTGCGCGGGTGGTATATGGCGCACTCGAGCCGAAGGCGGGGATTGTGCAGAGTCAGGGACAGTTTTTTACCCAGGGCTTTTTGAACCACCGGGTGTTGGTTGAGGGGGGGGTGCTGGCAGAAGAATGCGGGGCGGTGCTCAGCGAATTCTTCAAGGCCCGCCGGGCGAAACCCACAATTTAGGTAACGGCCCCGATCCCTGTGGGAGCTGGCTTGCCAGCGATGGGGCCGGCCCACACAACATTGATGTTGGCTGACCCACCGCTATCGCTGGCAAGCCAGCTCCCACAGGGTTATTCGGTGTTGGAGAGATTTACTTTTTGGCTACGATGACCGCCCGCATCGGCGCCGGCAATCCTTCAACGGTCTTGCCGTGATCCTCGGGATCCAGGAAATCGCTGAGCGACTGATACTTCATCCACTCCGTCCCGCGTTGCTCTTGGACCGTGGTCACGCTCACATCCACGCACTTCACATCGGTGAACCCGGCACGACGCAACCACAGCATCAGTGCCGGCACCGACGGCAAAAACCACACGTTGCGCATCTGCGCATAACGATCTTCCGGCACCAGCACTTGTTGCTGATCGCCTTCGATCACCAGCGTCTCCAGCACCAGTTCACCGCCCTTGACCAGGCAATCCTTCAACGCCAGCAGATGCTCGATCGGCGAACGACGGTGATAGAAAACCCCCATGGAAAACACGGTGTCGAAGCCTTCGAGTTCCGGCGGCAGGTCTTCGAATGGAAACGGCAAGTGCCAGGCATTCGGCTCGGACAAGTAGCGCTGGACGGCCTGGAACTGACAGAAGAACAGCCAGTTCGGATCGACGCCGATCACGCTGTCGGCGCCGGCACCGAGCATGCGCCACATGTAGTAACCGTTGCCGCAGCCGACGTCGAGGATGCGTTTGCCCTTCAGGTCCAGATGCGGTGCGACCCGTGACCATTTCCAGTCCGAGCGCCATTCGGTATCAACGTGTACGCCAAACAGGTCGAACGGCCCCTTGCGCCACGGCGACAGCCCCATCAGCGCGGTGCGCATTTGGGCGCGGGTGGCGTCGTCGCAATCGGTGTCCAGCGTCAGGCCGTTGAGCAGGTCGACTTCGCTCGGCTGGATTTTTGGCAAGGCGTCCAGCGCACTCTGCCAGCGCTCCAGATCGCCATGGCCCTTTTCCATTTTCTTGTCGAGTTGCGCTTGCAGCGTGTTGGCCCATTCGGCCAGCGGTGTACCGGCCAGACGGCGGGCGAGGGGGGACAGATCAATCATGGCAAGGCAATCAACGAGGCAAAGTTAAGACACTGGAACCACGGCACGACTTTCGAGAACCCGGCCGCCAGCAGGCGTTCGCGGTGTTCTTCAAGGCTGTCGGGCTTCATGACGTTTTCGATGGCGCTGCGCTTCTGGGCGATTTCCAGTTCGCTGTAGCCGTTGGCGCGTTTGAATGCGACGTGCAGGTCGGTGAGCAGCGCGTGTTCCTGTTCGTCTTCAAAGCGCAGCTTTTCCGAGAGGATCAACGCGCCGCCCGGCAACAGCGATTGGCGGATACGGCTGAGCAGCGCAGTTCGCTGTTCAGGCGCAATGAATTGCAGGGTGAAATTCAATGCCACAACTGAGGCAGGCTGGAATTGCAGCGCGAGGATGTCGCCTTCGATCACTTCTACCGGCAACAACTCCTGGAACATCGAATCCTGACCGTTGAGGTACTCGCGGCAGCGTTCGACCATGGCTGCCGAGTTATCCACAGCGATCACGCGGCAGCCGTCAGTGCGCACGTGTCGGCGCAAGGCCTGGGTCACGGCGCCGAGGGACGAGCCGAGGTCGTAGAGCACGCTGTCGGGCTGGGCAAATTGCGCGGCGAGCACGCCGAGGTTCTCGACGATGGTTGGATAGCCCGGCACCGAGCGCTTGATCATGTCCGGGAACACCCGCACCACGTCCTCGTTAAAGGCGAAGTCTGGCACCTGGGCCAACGGCTGGGCGAAAATACGATCGGATTCTTTGCTCACGGCGGTTCCAGCGGCGTAGGTGAAAAGGCCGGCATTTTAGCCAAGTTGGCGCGGGGATGCGCGGGTTGTCTGACGTGGTGAGGGGATTTATCCCCGTTGGACTGCGCAGCAGTCCCCTAGGATCAAAGCCTTGCGTCTGCTACGCAGCCGAACGGGGATAAATCCCCTCACCACAAATTCAACGCGATTTCGGGCCGAACGCCGACGCCGCAATCCCCCATTGCCCCAGCCAGTAGCTAAGGATAATCACGTAAGGCGCAGCATGAAACGGCGCAACAAACCGATCGATGCCAATCACGCTGTCGGAAACCACAAACGCCAGCGCACCCGCCGCCGCCAGCAGCGCCGAGCGTTTGGGTACGTCGGTCCCGAGTCGAGCCAGCGCCCGCCAGAGCATGGCGCTGATGGCCAGGCCGTAGATAATCACCGGGAACAGCAGCGGGCCCAAACCGCTGGAAATCAAGATCCCCAACAGCAGCGCACCGACGCCCAGCGCGAGTATCAACGGCAACACCGCCAATCGCCGGCAATCACTCAAATACGCTTTCAAGTAGGCGAGGTGGGCAACCAGAAACGCCCCGAGGCCGAACACAAACAAATCCTGCGGCCACGCGAGCAGCACGTCGCCAAGCAAAGAGAAAATCAAACCCAGGCTGATCCAGCGTCGATATTCGCTCGGCGGTGCGTCGTGCAACCAGCCGAGCAAAGCCAGCACCGGCATCGGTTTGACCATCATGCAAAGCAGCGCCGCGTGCACGCTCAAGCCGTATAGAAAAGTCACCGCGCCCATCAGCGCCAGGATCAGCCAGCCCACGATCAGTTGACCGAGATCGCGCAGTCGAAGGTGTCGACCGGCAATACTTCCGGTGCCCAGGGTTGTTGCGAAGTCAGGCGCAAACGCCCGTCACCCTTGGTGAACGCCTGGAAACGCCACGTGGAAACACCGGCGGCACCGACGACACCGGCATCTTCCGGATTGCGATAAACCTCTGGCCCAAGAGCGCGCAATACGCCACCGGCGGAATCCTGGATCGCCCAGCGGTAACCCGTGGTCGGGTTGCTCGGTAGGGTCAGGATCAGGTTTTGCCCGCTGTGCAGCTGCACCGGGCAGCCGCTTTGTTTTTCCACGGTTACGTTCTGTTTCGGTTGCGTGGCACACGCGGCCAGCAAGGCCAGGGCGAGAGGGACCAACAGGCGGGTGGGGGACATAAGATCAGCGGCTCCGGCATTCACGACGAACGGCGAGCATAACTGAAGATGAGACAAATTGTGACGACGCCGGGATTCGGCGGCGTCGGGTCTGACGTTTTCGCGAGCAGGCTCGCTCCCACAGGTGAGGATGCTGAACCTGTGGGAGCGAGCCTGCTCGCGAAAGCAATCTTGCCGGCACTACACAACTATCAGAACAGCATCTTCGCCACATCCGTAAAGCGCTTCTGTCTTTTAATAGCTATTCGGCGACGTCGATATCACCCTGAATCTCGCCATATCCGGCGAAGATCAATTTAAACGTTATTCGATATCTTTTAGCGGAGTTGTCGAGGGTGGCGTCGAACGTCCCACTCAGGGCGGATACGGTTGTCCCGTTTCCATCCAGGTAATAGACCCTGCTCAGGTCACCCCCGGGCACGAACGGGCGTGGTCCGCTCGACGTAAAGGGGTTGATGGACATAAATCGGCGCCGTTATGTGTTGCATTGAAATAGCCGGTGGCCTTTGTTGTGGCAGACGCGTTCTGGCTCGCCATCATCCTGTTTCCTTTTTGGTAAGCATCCATCGAGGTCTGAATGTAGCAATGGGGGGCGAGGCGGGAACTGTCACTTCTGCTAGTTAGTTAAAATGAATCGCTATATCTGTTGCGATTTTCAGGTAAAAAAAATGGCCAGTCGGTTGACTGGCCATTCTCATTTCGGTGGTCCCGATCAGAACAACACCTTCGCCACATCCGCGAAGCGCTTGGCGAAGTGCACGGTAATGCCTTCCTTCAGGTAATCCGGCAATTCATCAAAACTCCCACGGTTCGGCTCCGGCAGAATCAATTCGAAAATCTTCTGCCGCCGCGCAGCGATTACCTTCTCGCGCACCCCGCCAATCGGCAGTACGTGCCCGGTCAGGGTCAGTTCGCCAGTCATCGCCACGCCCTTTTTCGGCGCTTGATTGCGCGCCAGCGAGAGCAGGGCGCTGGCCATGGTCACGCCTGCGCTCGGGCCGTCTTTCGGGGTAGCGCCTTCCGGGACGTGGAGGTGGACGAAAGCCTCGTCGAAGAACTTCGGATCACCGCCAAACGACTTCAGGTTCGAGCTGACGTAGCTGTAGGCAATTTCCGCCGATTCTTTCATCACATCACCCAGTTGCCCGGTGAGTTTGAATCCACGGTTCAGCGTGTGAATGCGCGTGGCTTCGATCGGCAGCGTCGCGCCGCCCATGCTGGTCCAGGCCAGGCCGGTGATCACGCCAGTGCCGGACAGCACTTGTTCGTTGCGAAACACCGGGTGGCCCAACGAGGCTTCCAGGTCCTTCGGCGCAATCTTGATCACGGCTTTCGGCTCGTCGATCAGTTTCACCACGGCTTTGCGCACCAGCTTGCCCAGCTGTTTTTCCAGCTGCCGCACACCGGCTTCACGGGCGTAACCATCGATCAGCGCCTTCAACGCGCTGTCGCTGATGCTCAGGCTGCCTTTCGACACCCCGGCCTTTTCCAGCTGTTTCGGCCACAGGTGACGCTTGGCGATGGCGATTTTTTCTTCGGTGATGTAACCCGACAGTCGGATCACTTCCATCCGGTCCAGCAACGGGCCGGGAATCGAATCGAGGGTGTTGGCGGTACAGACGAACAGCACTTTCGACAGGTCCAGACGCAGGTCCAGGTAATGATCGAGGAATTCGACGTTCTGTTCCGGGTCGAGGGTTTCCAGCAGCGCCGAGGCCGGGTCGCCCTGATAGCTCTGACCCATCTTGTCGATCTCGTCGAGCATGATCACCGGGTTCATGACTTCGACGTCTTTCAACGCCTGCACCAGTTTGCCCGGCTGCGCGCCGATGTAGGTGCGGCGGTGGCCCTTGATCTCGGCTTCGTCGCGCATGCCGCCGAGGCTGAAACGGTAGAACGGCCGCCCGAGGGATTCGGCGATGGATTTGCCGACACTGGTTTTACCCACGCCGGGCGGGCCGACCAGCAGCACGATGGAGCCGCTGATCTCGCCTTTGTAGGCGCCCACAGCGAGGAATTCGAGGATGCGGTCCTTGATGTCGTCGAGGCCAGCGTGGTGTTTGTCCAGCACCTTGCGGGCGTGCTTGAGGTCGAGTTTGTCCTCGCCGTACACGCCCCACGGCACCGAGGTCGCCCAGTCGAGGTAGTTACGGGTGACTGCGTACTCCGGCGACCCGGTTTCGAGGATCGACAGCTTGTTCATTTCCTCTTCGATGCGTTTCTGCGCCTGCGCCGACAACACCTTGCCTTGCAGGCGTTGCTCGAACTGCTCGATGTCGGCGCTGCGGTCGTCCTTGGTCAGGCCGAGCTCTTGCTGGATGACCTTGAGTTGTTCCTTGAGGAAGAACTCGCGTTGATGCTCGCCGATCTTGCGGTTCACTTCGGCGGAAATTTCTTTTTGCAGGCGCGCGACTTCGACTTCCTTGCGCAGCATCGGCAAGACTTTTTCCATGCGCTTGAGCATCGGCACGCAGTCGAGCACTTCTTGCAGTTCGCTACCAGTGGCCGAGGTCAGGGCGGCGGCGAAGTCGGTCAGCGGCGACGGATCGTTGGGGCTGAAGCGGTTGAGGTAATTCTTCAGCTCTTCGCTGTACAGCGGGTTGAGCGGCAGCAGTTCCTTGATCGCGTTGATCAACGCCATGCCGTAGGCCTTGACCTCGTCGGTCGGCTCGGTGGGCTGGTGCGGGTATTCGACTTCCACCAGGTACGGCGGGCGATGGTGTTTCAGCCAGGTTTTGATGCGTACGCGGGTCAGGCCTTGGGCGACGAATTGCAGCTTGCCGTTTTCGCGGCTGGCGTGGTGCACCTTGACCAGCGTGCCATAGAGCGGCAGGACCGAGGTGTCGAAATGGCGCGGGTCTTCCTGGGGCGTGTCCATGTAGAACAGCGCGAGGGAGTGATGATCGGATTTGCTCACCAGGTCCAGGGTTTCAGCCCAGGGTTCTTCGTTGACGATAACCGGCAGCACTTGGGCCGGGAAGAACGGGCGATTGTGGATCGGGATGATGTAGACCTTGTCCGGCAGGTTCTGGCCGGGCAATGCGAGGCCTTTGCCGGGAGAAGTGTGTTCGGCGTTCTCCGGGTCGGCGTATTCGCCGAGGTCTTCAGGGAATTCTTGCTGGTCGCTCATGGGGCACCTGCGCAATGGAGTATGGGTCTTAGATGGGGCAGGTGGGTGGTGGTTTCAATGGCAGGGGATATTTCCGGTTGTGTGTTCAGGGTTTGGACAGGTCCTGAACGTCCGAAGATCTGACGCTCTACGTAGGAGCTGCCGAAGGCTGCGATCTTTTGATTTTTAATAATCAAGGGCAAAAGATCGCAGCCTTCGGCAGCTCCTACGGGGGGGGTGTGTCAGTGACATACAAAAAAGGCGACTCCTTTGCGGGAGTCGCCTTTGTATTCACTGCCGCTAAAGCTTACTCGGACAGTTTGTACGCAATCACATAGTCACCCTGCTTGGTGCCCAGCGAACCATGACCGCCGGCGACGACGAGCACGTATTGCTTGCCGTCCTTGCCGGTGTAGGTCATTGGCGTGGTTTGCGCGCCGGCTGGCAGGCGGCCTTCCCACAGTTGCTTGCCGTTTTTCATGTCGTAGGCACGCAGGTACTGGTCGAGGGTGCCGCTGAGGAAGCCAACGCCACCGGCGGTGGTGAAGGTGCCGCCCAGGCTTGGCACGCCCATGCTCAGCGGGATCGGAACCGGCGAGCTGTCGCGCACGGTGCCGTTCTTGTGTTTCCACAACACTTTCGAGGTGGTCAGATCGACCGCCGCCACGTAACCCCACGCTGGCGCCTGGCACGGCAGGCCCATTGGCGACAACAGTGCTTCGAGGACCACGCCGTACGGCGCGCCTTTGTTCGGCTGCACGCCTTCGGTTTCGCTTTTACGCGGGCCTTGGGCGGCGATTTCGGCGGCCGGGATCATTTTCGATTTGAACGCCATGTAGCTCGGGTTCACGAACGCGATCTGACGCACCGGGTCCACCGCGATACCGCCCCAGTCGAACACGCCGAAGTTGCCCGGATACACAATCGAACCCTGCAACGATGGCGGTGTGAACGGGCCGTCGTAGCGCATGGATTTGAAATCGATCCGGCAGATCAGCTGGTCGAACGGGGTCACGCCCCACATGTCGCGCTCTTGCAGCGGCGGCGGCATCAGGTTGAGGTCGGATTTCGGTTGGGTCGGCGAGGTGTGATCACCTTCGACAGCGCCTTGCGGCACCGGCACTTCGTTAATCGGCACAATGGCCTTGCCGTTGGTGCGGTCGAGCACGTAGATGCTGCCCTGCTTGGTCGACGCGAGTACCGCCGGCTTAACGCCGTCAGCGGTTTTCAGGTCCATCAAGGTGGGTTGGCCACCGACGTCCATGTCCCACAAGTCATGGTGGGTGAACTGCATGTGCCAGCGCACCTGACCGGTGGCGATATCCAGCGCGGTCAGGCCGGCCGCGTGCAACTCCGACTCAGGGGTGCGTGCGCCACCGAACTGGTCCGGGGTCTGGTTGCCCATCGGCAGGTAGAGCATGCCGAGTTTTTCATCGACCGCGAACATCGACCACATGTTTGGCGAGTTGCGGGTGTAGGTTTCGCCCTCGGCAATCGGCGTGGTGTCGTCAGGTTTGCCGCTGTCCCAGTTCCACACCAGTTGGCCGGTGTGCACGTCGAACGCGCGGATCACGCCGCTTGGCTCGTCGGTGGAGACGTTGTCGGTGACGTGGCCGCCAATCACCACCAGGTCTTTGGTGACGGCTGGCGGCGAGGTGGAGTAGTAACCGCCGGCGTTAAAGCGGCCGATGTTGGCACTCAGGTCAACCTGGCCTTTATCGCCGAAGTCTTCGCACATCTTGCCGGTGTCGGCGTCGAGGGCGATCAGACGGGTGTCGGCAGTCGGCAGGAAGATCCTGCGCGGGCAGACGCTGCTGACCGGTGCGCCGCTGGCGCTGCCGGTCGGGCTCTGCTCGGAGGCATACACGGCGTCATCGTGATACGACACGCCACGGCAGGTCATGTGCGCCCAACCCTTGAAGTTCGCCGCGTTTTGCGTCGAGAGCTTCGGATCGAAACGCCAGATTTCCTTGCCGGTGTCCGGGTCCAGCGCGATCACCTGGCTGTGCGGCGTGCACACGTAAAGCATGCCGTTGACTTTCAGCGGGGTGTTTTCGGCGGTGGTTTCGCCCGGATCGTTCGGACCCGGAATGTCGCCGGTGCGATAGGTCCAGGCCGGCACCAGCTTGCTCACGTTCTGCGGGGTGATCTGCGCCAGTGGCGAGTAACGGTCACCGTGGGCACTGCGGCCATAGGAATTCCAGTCACCGTCGGGCATCGCCGGCGCGGTGTTGGTCATACCCGGCACGCTGTCGCGGTCCAGTTGGCCCTTGATTTCACCGGGGTTGGTGAACTGGCTGGCCAGTGCGGTAACGCCCGCCAGCACCACGGCCACGCTCAGCGCGCCGGTGCCCATCTTCGCTTCGCCTTCGCGCAGCAACGGACGGCGCAACCACGGCAGCAACATGACCAGTCCCAGCGCAAACAGCAGCGCCAGACGCGGCACCAGTTGCCACCAGTCGAGGCCGACTTCCCACAGGGCCCATACGGTGCTGGCAAACAGCACCAATGCGTACAGGCCCAGCGCAGCGCGGCGTGCGGCAATCAGCAGCACGCCGGTCAGCATCAGGCCGATACCGGCCAGCAGGTAATACAGCGAGCCGCCGAGCATGCTCAGCTTGATCCCCCCGGCCAGCATGGCCAGGCCCATTAGCAGAAGCAGAATGCCGAGCAGCGTCGGCAATAGACGGCTTCGACTCAAAGCACCATCAGTGCTCATAGTGTGGTTCTCCGTGACGTTTCAAGTAGTCCCGCGCAAGTTCACTGTAGATGACGATCTGGTGCGGGCATGGTTCATATATAAAAGTGAAACTGTTAATGCGCTCCTTGGAGGAGCGAGCCTGTGGTGAGGGGATTTATCCCCGTTCGGCTGCGAAGCAGTCGCAAACCGTTGACCGCGGCTTACAGTCAGGGACCGCTTCGCGACCCAACGGGGATAAATCCCCTCACCACAGGCTCGCTCCCACAGGGTATTTGTGGTGCAGGTTAGAACTGCGACTGGATCTTGATCCCGCCGATCAGCGCGTCATCGACCTTGTCCACGCCACCGGGGTGGCGGATGTATTGCAGGTTCGGGCGCACGGTCAGCCAGTTCGTGACGTGCACGCCGTAATAGAGCTCGGCGCTGTATTCGGTGTCCTGCGGCGGCAAGAAAGTCGGATCATCGAAGTCGTAAACCGCACGCGCCTGATTGGTCGCTTCGGCGTTTTTGCGATAGGCCGGGTTGACGTGCACCCGGGCCATGGCGAAGCCGATGTCGTCTTTGGCGCGCGCATCGAACAGGCCTTTGTAGACGACGCCGGCCTGGACATAGTTGTCGATGGCGTTGGTCTTCTTGTCGTGCATCGTGCCGTTGGCAAACACGCTCAGGCCGCGGGAGTGATCGCTGGCGCGGCTGGTGATCTGCTGCTGCACGCCCAACCACACGCCGTGCTTGCTCGACGCGCTGCGATAAGCCTCGCCGCTCAGGGCGGCGGGCTGGCCACTGGTGTCCTTGTAGGCATCGGTCGCGTTGGCGTTGCTGTAGTAATAACCGGCGCGGTATTCGCCCGGCAGGCCGTTGAGTTTCGGTGTCCACACCAGCTCCACCGGCAGCACCGCGCCTTGGGTGCCGCTACCGCTGAGCTTGAAACCATTGCCTCGATCGAGGTTCGACGGGTTCTGCTCATACGCGCCGATTTGCGCATACAGTTGCGGCGTCAGGTGGTACTTGACGCGCATCGCCCACTGGCTGACCGGCCAGTTGTACCAGATGCCGCCGACCCAGTTGCCGACCTGCGAACCGCAGAACGCCAGGTTCTGGAAGTCGCACGGGAAGCTGTTGAAATCTTCGCCTTCACCGAAACGGCCAACCTTGATGTCGAGCTTCTGGTCGAAGAATTTCTGCTGATACCACATCTGCGTCAGGCGCCAGGTTTGCCCACGGCCCCAGACTTCCTGCGCCGAGGTAAAACCGCCGACCCGAGGATCGTTGATCCGGTCGTTGCTGATGTTGTTGCCGCTGCGCTCAGTGATGGTCAGCTGAAATTCAGCGTCGTCCCATCCCAGAATTTTCTGCAAGTCCATATGAGCACCGAGACCGAACTGGTCGCTGTAGCGTGCAGTGCGATCATGGTCGTAGCCGCCGTGCAGATTGCTGCCCATTTCGCCGGTGTAATCGACTTTGAAGTCGTAGCCTTTTTCCGAAAGCTCGGTGCGCGTGCCGTTCCAGTCGCCGAGCATCCACGGCGATTCTCTATCAAAAGCCGGAGCGGCCTGAACACAGCTGGCGAGGCCCAATGCGGTGCATCCGCCGATCAGGTTCAGAATTTTTCGGCGGGTAACGGGCAGGCAGACAGCGCTGTCTCGCGATAATCGGATATAAGGCATAGGGGGAAAATTCTGGGTCTTTTTTTGGGGAGTGGGTCTGGCAGAAGCGTTTCAGCGTGGCGGGTGTAAGGATAATGTTCTGTTACAAATAGAGAAAGACCTTTTCCCGACATGAATTCTTTCAGATTTGGTAACAGTCTTCGTGGGAAAGATCGCAGCCTTCGTCAGCTCCTACGGTGTACACATTCCCGCGTAGGAGCTGCCGAAGGCTGCGATCTTCCAAGGTTCACCTACATTGAACAGACAGCGCACAGATCGCTTTCCCCGGAGGCAGCCCTCGGCTAAGGTGCGCGCCTTCCATTTCACTCATCGCTCGAAGGCCCGGCATGACCGAACAGAACAACAACCCGCTGCACGGCGTGACGCTGGAGCAAATCCTCAATGCGCTGGTGGAGCATTACGAATGGTCGGGGTTGGCCGAGCGCATCGATATTCGTTGCTTCAAAAGCGACCCGAGCATCAAGTCGAGCCTGACGTTCCTGCGTAAAACCCCATGGGCGCGGGAGAAGGTCGAACGCTTGTACGTGAAGTTGATGCGCACCAAGCGTCCGCTCTGAACATGAACATCCCGGCGGCCGTGCGACGGCGACTGGTGACCGTCGCCGCCTTCCTCGGATGGGCCGGATTGAGCATTCAGCTGTACCTGATTTTCTATTCGCGCTGGACGTTGAGCGCCAGCCTGCTGGGTGGGCTGATGAGTTTCTTCAGCTATTTCACCGTGCTTACAAACACCTTGGCAGCGACCGTGCTGACCTGCGAATTGACCCCCCGCGAGTCGGCGGCGCGACGCTGGTTCCTGCAACCTTGGGTGAGCAGCGCGATTGCCGTGAGCATCGCCGTAGTCGGCTTGGCGTACAACATTTTGCTGCGCCATTTGTGGCATCCCGAAGGCTGGCAATGGCTTGCCGATGAGTTGATGCATGACGTGATGCCGCTGCTGTATCTGGCCTGGTGGTGGCTGTGTGTGCCCAAAGGCACGCTGCGCTTACGGCACATGGCGCTCTGGGTGATTTACCCGGTGGTGTACTTCGCGTATGCGTTGTTGCGCGGGCATGTGCTGGCGGCTTATCCGTATCCGTTTATCGATGTGGACAAGTTGGGTTATCCACAGGTGTTTGTGAATGCGGCCGGGTTGTTGGTGGGGTTTGTGGTGATTTCGCTGGTGGTGATCGGGCTGGATCGCTGGCGTGCCGGCCGCAAGTAATCCCGCACGGCGGCAACAGAGTTTTTGCGAGTACCAGACAATTTGTGGCGAGGGGATTTATCCCCGTTGGGCTGCGAAGCAGCCCCCAAGAGTGGAAGAGATCCTGGCGCTGCTTCGCAGCTTAACGGGGATAAATCCCCTCACCACAGAGGTTCGTCAGTCGCAGAAACCCGTTAAGCCACATGAGTGCGATTATTCGTCGTCGCTGTCATCCAGCCGCCAATAGCCAACCGCTTTGACCCACTGCTCGTTCAACCCATGCTCATCCAGCAACACCCGGCGAATCTGCCGTGACACCTTGCTCTCGGTCGCTACCCACGCGTAGAGATTGCCGCTGGGCACTTGCAGTTGTTTCACGCTGGTCAGCAGGTTGTTCCGGCCACCCTCGCGCAACACCCAAATCACATCCACCTGAGCCGGGCTTTCCAGCTTGTGCTGTTCCGCGCCGTTCTCCACTTCGATGACCACCAGCGCCCGGCGATTGGCCGCCAGACCTTCGAGGCGGCGAGCGATGGCGGGGATCGCGGTTTCGTCGCCGATCAGCAGATAGCTGTCAAAAATGTCCGGCACGATCATCGAACCCTTAGGCCCGCCAATGTGCAGGTATTGCCCGGGTTTGGCCTGTTCGGCCCAAGTCGAGGCGGGGCCGTCGCCGTGCAGCACGAAGTCGATGTCCAGCTCCAGAGTGTTCAGGTCATAACGACGGGGCGTGTAGTCACGCATCGCGGGCATCGGCCCATTGTCTTTGCCGGCGCCCAATACCATGGTTTCCAGCGCTGCCTGTTCGGCGGCGTTTTGCGGGAACAGCAGCTTGACGTGGTCGTCGGTTCCGAGACTGACGAACCCGGCCAACTCTGGCCCCCCAACCGTAATCCGGCGCATGCGCGGCGTCAGATCGACCACACGCAAGACCTCCAGGCGCCGGCGTTTGATTTCATGCATGACGCGATGGATGGTCTGTTCGGTCACTTCAGTCATTCGGCGTTCTCCTGAGCGGGTTGAACGAGGGGGCCATCGACGATGGCTTTGGCGGTGTCGTTGAGCAAGGCAGCGACGCGCAGGATTTCTTCCGGGCTCCAGCGCCCGTGGTGCAACTGCAAGGCATGCCGCAAGTTATGCACCGCTTCGTGAATCTCGGCGGGCCGGTCATGGCCGCGCAACGAGCGTTTGCTGACATCGATGCGCATGCGCACCCCGTCCAGTGCAATCGCCTGCTCGCTTAAAGACAGACGTCCGGCGTCGGTGACGCTGTAACGTTTTTTCCCGCCTTCGGCATCGCCCTGAATCATTTCGCTCTCTTCGAGAAACGTCAGGGTGGGGTAGATCACGCCGGGGCTGGGGCTGTAGGCGCCGTCGAACATGCCTTCGATCTGGCGGATCAGGTCATAGCCATGGCAGGGCTGCTCGGCGATCAGCGCCAGGAGCAACAACTTCAGGTCGCCGGGGGCAAAAACCCGGGGCCCGCGACCGCCGCGTTCACGCCCGGGGCGTTTCTCGAAGCCGTCGCGACCGTCGCTGTGTTCGCGGTGGGGGGAATGATGGTCTCTCATTTTTCTGCTTCTCTCGTCATGTTTAGACATAACTTAAGATATATCTTATTCGGGGGCAATAAGACACGACCAATGGTCGAGCGCGTTTACCGGACGGGTGTAAAGGAGGGGGTGCTTGGAGGAAGTTGCGCCGAGAGGTGCTTAACGCCTCGCCACTTCAACCGGCAAACACTGCGTATGACTGCCCGGTTGCAAGTAAGGCGTGAGAATCGGCGCCATGCCCTTGAGCACTTGCACGGGCAACGCCGAGGTGAACTTGAAGGCTTCGGCCGTGCGGCCGGGCACAAACGCGGTCATGGTGCCAAAGTGAGTGTCACCAATGAAGAACACGAAAGTGGCGGTGCGGTTGATCGATTTGGAACTGAGGATTCGGCCGCCAGAACCAATGGCTTCGATGCGGTTGTCGCCGGTGCCGGTTTTCCCGCCCATGCCCAGCGGCTTGCCATCGGGCGTGATGAAGCTGCCGGAAACGCGTTTCGCCGTACCGGCGTCGACCACTTGTGACAAGGCTTCGCGCATGGCTTTGGCGACTTCGGACGGCATCACCCGCTTGCCGACATCCGGGTCGTTGATCAGCTTGGTTTCATAAGGTGTGTTAGCCGCGAAGTGCAGGCTGTCGATGCGCAATGTCGGCATGCGCACGCCGTCGTTGAGAATGGTCCCGATCAGTTCGGCCAAGGCCGCCGGACGGTCACCGGAACTGCCGATGGCGGTGGCCAGCGAGGGCACCAGGTGGTCGAACGGATAACCGACTTTCTGCCAGCGCGCGTGGATGTCGAGGAACGCTTCGATCTCCAGCATGGTGCGGATGCGGCCATCGCGGGCGCCCTTGTGTTTGCTTTTGAACAGCCAGCTATAAACCTCCTGGCGTTCAAATCGGCTGGCCTTGACGACGTCGCTCCATTTGGCGTCGGGATGATTCAACAAGTAACCGATCAGCCACAGATCCAGCGGGTGCACCTTGGCGATAAAGCCTTGGTCCGGCAAATCGTAGGTGCCGGGGCTGTAGTTTTCGTAGAGCCTTTGCAGGCGCTCATCCGTCAGTTTCTCGGTGAGCTTGGCGCCCGTGAGGTGCGAGCGCACGAAGGTGTTGAAGCTTTCCTGACTGGCCTGTGGCAGCAGATAGCGATGCACCGCCGCCATACGAATCGGCGTCGGGCGCATGCTGTCGAGGAAGGTTTCGAGCCGTGCCTGGGTGTCCTTGTTTTTGTACCTCTTCCAGAATTTCAGCAGGAACGACGTACCTTCGCGGTCGGCGAAGGACGCCAGGTATTCCTGACGTCGAGGGTCGCGATCGTCCTTGAGTAATTCGGCACTGCTGCTCGGGCCGGAATAGGTGGTGTAACGCACCACATCACGCATCAGCCGGATGAACGGAAGGTTGATCGATTCGCGCAGGGCATCGCGCAGGGTCGGCAGGCGGCCGTTGTCTTCCTTGCGGAAGTTGACGAAGGTGTGCAGCCCGCCGCCGGTGAAAAAGGCTTCGCCGGGGCTGGCGGAATATTTGCGGTCCAGCGCCGCGCCCAGCATCGCCTGCAGGTTGCGGTCTTTGTTCTGGATCAGGTAATCGACGGCCCAGCGGCTCAGGCGATCCTGATCCGGGATCTCGACTTTCTTCAATTCCGGGACGGTCATTTCGGCGTATTTGTCGTGCAGCTCGGCGATGATTTGCAGGTAAGTGGTCATCACGCGCATCTTCGCCGTGGAGCCCAATTCCAGTTTGCTGCCTTCGTTGATGTCGAACGGTTGATCGGTGCTGTCGGTCTGCACCCGCACCCGCGAACCGTCCGGCGTCAGTTCGAACAGCGTGAAGCTGTAACGCACTTGGGTGGTGCTGGTGGGCGTCAGCAGGCGTTCGCCCATCAGCCCGATTTGCGTGGCAAAAACCGGGTCGGCGAGGTGCTTGAGGTATTCGGTGGCCTGGGTTTGCAGGTCGCCTTGCAGCGTGCTGGTCGCCGAGAGGTCGAGACGATCAAGGTCGTACAGCGGCCGATTGAGCAACCCGCTCAAGCGGCTGCGCGCCACGCTGATGCCTTTGTTGGTTTCGATGGGTTGAATCGTCGGCTGGGTCTGCCAGTCGCGGTAGGTCACTTTGCTGGCGAGCGCGGCCGCCGCGAATGGCGCGTCGATCACATGATTCAGCGCAAGCAGGCGAATGTGGCTGTCGGTGAGGTCGGCCAGTTCGTCGCGGCCCTTAGTCAGGTAGTGGGAAGGGCGGCGCTGGGCGATCATCAACGAGAGCATCTCGCGCAGGGCCAGGCCTTTGTCCGCCAGGGTCTTTGGATCGGTGTCGGGGCTGGCCAGCGTCTCGTTGGCCTTATTGAAGTCGGCGCCGTACCACACGCGCAACCCCTCGGCCATGCCATGCACTTCACCGTGGCCCGGCACCGCCGACAGCGGCACGCTGTTGAGGTAATCACGCACCACGTTTTTACGCGCTTCAAGGGTTTCCGGCCCGGCCTGATAGGCGCGCACGCTGGCGGAAATCATCTGGCGGATTTTTTCCCCACCCGACACCGTCAAGCCATCCGGCGAGTGACGGTACTTTTCCAGTTGTGTCGCCAGGGTACTGCCGCCCGCCGACTGGCCGGGCATGTGCAGCATCTTCGCAACCTGCGACCACGCCGCCATGCCGAACCGTGGCCAATCCACGGCGGGGTTGGCCCGGGGCAGGCGCGGGTCGAGCAGAAAGCGGTTCTCGATGAACAGCAAACTGCTGACCACCACGGGCGGGATCGCGTCGAAGCTTGAATAGAGCTGCTGGGGGTATTTGTATTGATAAAGCGGCGCAGCGCGGCAATCAGTGATCAACAACCCGGCCTGGATTTTCTCCGCGTAGGGTACGAAAAAGCCCTTGTCGGTGTAGTCCATCAACGGTTGGGAAAAGCGGGTCTGGGCGGCAACGACGTAGTCGCGCTTGATCAGGCGCGGCAGGAATTCGCCCAGTGAGCTGTAGCCCAGACGCAAATCAAAAGGCCCGGCGCCCGGATAGTGAATGGAGTCGCTGGCGCCGGGTTTGAGTTCGTAGTTCAGCGTCGCGGCAAATTTGCTGGCCTCCCGGGATTGAAACTTCGACGTGCGCATTTCCCTGGCAGCCGCCAGCCCCACGACAATCGCGATAATCAACAGCAACAACCAAAACGCCCCCCAGCCGTGTTTCGTCCGACTGCGAGGAGGTTTCTCAGGTAAAGGCGCTTCATCCACACGTTCAGTCGGGACCACAGTTTTACTCGAATCGGTTTGCCATAAAGCGCCCATAGTCGACTGATCCATTCACGCAGATTGATCGGACTTGTTTGAAGCTTAGTCGGTGGTTGGGGATGGGGATAAAATTGTAGACACTCAAATGTCGAATAATCACCAATGGTTGTGGTGAGGGGATTTATCCCCGTTCGGCAGCGCAGCAGTCGTAGATCCTGCAAATGCGGTCTTTTTGACGGACGGGGATGAAGGGCTTGGGGGCGGCTGCGCCGCCCAACGGGGATAAATCCCCTCGCCACATATAAATCGCCTCACCACAGGGCTCGGTTGCCTGCGCAGTGATGTTTGATTTCACAACCAGCACGCATCCCAGAGCGGGTAATTGCCGATCTTGTCCACCAGCCCTGCGCGCAAAGGGTTGGCGACAATGTAGCGAGCAAAGGGCAGAAGTTCTTCTCCATCCCGGATTGCGCGGTCGTGGTATCCGGTTTGCCAAAGAGGGCCGCTTCTTCCAGTCATTTTGTTCACTGCCTGGGTGCAGCGCGCCTTGGTCGCACCAATGACACTTCCCAGATTGCTGGCTCGCAATTGCATCAGCCAGTGGAAGTGATCCGGCATGACAACCCAGGCTATTGAGTCTACGACTCCCGATTCTTGGGTTCGACGCAATTCCCTAACGAGCAAGCGACCTAATCGCCAATCAGAGAATAGGGGCTGACGGTAGTGGGTAACTGCGGTGATGAGATAGGCGCGCCCCGTCTCGGAGTATCGGCCCAAGCGCAGGCGATGAGAGTTTGGCTGAGTAGGCAATCCATTGCTTCCTTGTGTGACCGTTGGGTGACGCTTTCAGGCTAGGCGCTGAATTGGCTGGTTGGGTCCGAAATTCTTGAGTGAAAATTCTGACTCCCGCGAGGAATTTGGCGGGGGGGATTTACCATGGTGAGGGGATATTGAGGTGATGAGATTTATTGTGGTGAGGGGATTTACTGTGGTGAGGGGATTTATCCCCGTTGGGTGGCGCAGCCACCCCCGATATTGCCGAATTTCACAACCGCTCCACAGCCGACGGGGATAAATCCCCTCACCACAATGGTTCCTTTTACAAAGACCGTCGGTTCAGTCTGAAAGACCTTGGCCAGACACCTCCAGCCGCAACGCTGCCCAAGCAGGGGCATGACGATGCACCAATGCTGTGCAATAATCCGCGCCGTTTTTGCGGTAACTATTCCTACACAACCCAGGTAATGCCCCTCCGCAAACCGCGCATTAACCGCGAGTTCTCGCTGAATGTTGTGGTTTATAGAGTGAAAACACCTGTATGAAGCTTTTTATACTGCACGCCCCGCTGATCTTGGAGGTTTTGTCCTACAAGACGGCTCTGCCCACGAAGCAGGTCCGGTTTCAGGCAAGCAATGGCTTATCGGTCAGCGCTTCGACACTCGGTGGTTTTATCCAATAACAAGACGAGGTTGTACCCCTATGCCAGTCGGCAATCACCTGCCCCACGGCGAGACCGCTCAGGGCGGCCCGCTTAAACGCGAACTCGGCGAACGGCATATTCGCCTGATGGCGCTCGGTGCCTGTATTGGCGTCGGTCTGTTTCTCGGTTCGGCCAAGGCCATTGAGATGGCCGGCCCCGCCATCATGTTGTCTTACATCATCGGCGGTCTGGCGATCCTGGTGATCATGCGCGCCCTCGGCGAAATGGCCGTGCACAACCCGGTCGCCGGCTCCTTCAGCCGTTACGCTCAAGACTACCTCGGCCCGTTGGCGGGCTTCCTGACCGGCTGGAATTACTGGTTCCTGTGGCTGGTGACCTGCGTCGCGGAAATCACTGCGGTGGCGGTGTACATGGGTGTCTGGTTCCCCGAGGTACCGCGCTGGATCTGGGCGCTGGCAGCGTTGATCAGCATGGGCTCGATCAACCTGATCGCCGTGAAAGCCTTCGGTGAATTCGAATTCTGGTTCGCCCTGATCAAGATCGTCACCATCATCGCGATGGTGATCGGCGGCGTCGGCGTGATCGCGTTCGGTTTTGGCAACGACGGCGTGGCGCTGGGGATTTCCAACCTCTGGGCGCATGGCGGTTTCATGCCCAACGGCGTGCAAGGCGTGTTGATGTCCCTGCAAATGGTCATGTTCGCCTACCTCGGCGTCGAGATGATCGGCCTGACCGCCGGTGAAGCGAAGAACCCGCAGAAGACCATCCCCAATGCGATCGGCTCGGTGTTCTGGCGGATTCTGCTGTTCTACGTCGGCGCGTTGTTCGTGATTCTGTCGATCTACCCGTGGAACGAAATCGGCACCCAGGGCAGCCCGTTCGTGATGACGTTCGAGCGTCTGGGCATCAAGACCGCCGCCGGTATCATCAACTTCGTGGTGATCACCGCGGCGCTATCGTCCTGCAACGGCGGCATTTTCAGCACCGGGCGCATGCTCTACAGCCTGGCGCAGAACGGCCAGGCCCCGGCCGGTTTCGCCAAGACGTCGAACAACGGCGTGCCGCGTCGCGCGCTGCTGCTGTCGATCGCCGCGTTGCTGCTGGGCGTGCTGCTGAATTATCTGGTGCCGGAGAAAGTCTTCGTCTGGGTGACCGCGATTGCCACCTTCGGCGCAATCTGGACATGGGTGATGATCCTGCTGGCCCAGCTCAAATTCCGCAAAGGCCTGAGCGCCAGCGAACGAGCCGCCCTGAAATACAAGATGTGGCTGTACCCGGTCAGCTCGTACCTGGCGCTGGCGTTCCTGGTGCTGGTAGTCGGCTTGATGGCGTACTTCCCGGACACCCGCGTCGCGTTGTATGTCGGCCCGGCATTTCTGGTGTTGCTGACGGTGTTGTTCTACGTGTTCAAGTTGCAACCGACCAATGTGTCGCAAGGTGCGGTGCGTTCGGTTTCGTAAGTTGTAGCGTTTGAAATGAAAAAGCCCCGGTCGTTGTGACCGGGGTTTTTTGCGTTTCAGGGCGGACGGCCGTCTTCGCGAGCAGGCTTCCAAATGTGGGAGCGAGCCTGCTCGCGAAGGGGCCAGATCATCCGACCACTGACCCTCAGATGTACTTACGCTTGTCCGGCGCCGGCGGGAAATACTGATACAGCCAGGTCTCGCTCAACGTCCGGTCATTGGTGCGAATGAACAACCGCAGTTCAACCGGCTCGACGCTGTCGCTGGTCGGGTACCAGTCGAACAAAATCCGGTATCCCTTGATGTCATCGAGCACCAGCACGCTGAAATCCTTGACCTCGCCGTGGGAGCAGGTCACTACCGGTTCAATGCCCGTACCCTCGGGCAAGCGGTCCAGACCACCCCCATTGAAGTCCAAGGCAAAGCGCCGCGCCCAGACAGGCGGGTAATGCTCGCCCGGTGCCCAGCCTTCGACAAAGCCACCCATGCCCGACCGCGTCGCATTGACCCGCGCCAGCGGCGTACTCACCGGCGGCAAAGCACTCCAGTAGAGCTTGTAGCCGTAGTTCAGGGAATCACCGGCCGCGACCGGTTTTTTCGGGGTCCAGAACGCGACGATGTTATCCATGGTCTCGCCGGTTGTAGGAATTTCCAGCAGATCGATAGAGCCCTCGCCCCACGCGGTTGTAGGTTCTACCCACAGGCTTGGACGCTTGCTGTACCAGTCGACGGTGTCCTGATAGCTGGCGAATTCGTGATCGGTCTGCACCAGGCCAAAACCTTTCGGGTCGGTGTCGGCGAAGGCATTGAATTGCAGGGTCGCCGGGTTGTTCAGCGGTCGGCAGATCCACTCGCCGTTGCCGCGCCACATCGCCAGGCGATCCGAGTCATGGATTTGCGGGTGAATGGTGTCGCACATGCGCCGCTCGTGGGTGCCACAGCTGAACATGCTGGTCATCGGCGCGATGCCGAGCTGTTCGATGGCGGTCCGCGCGTTGATGTGGGCGTCAATGGCCATGACCACCTGACTGGCCTGGCAATCGATGTCGAAACGGTAGGCGCCCGTGGCGCTTGGCGAGTCCAGCAGGGCGTAGACCACGAAGCGGGTGCTGTCCTTGTCCGGCGTCTCGAACCAGAACTTGGTGAAGTCCGGGAATTCCTCACGCTTCTTGGCGTAGGTATCAACCGCCAGACCACGGGCCGACAGACCGTACTGGCCGGTGGCATCTACCGCGCGGAAATAACTGGCGCCGAGGAAGGACAGCACGTCGTGCCGGTCCAGTTCCGGGGCCTTGAACAGCTTGAACCCGGAAAACCCCAGATCGCCCTTGAGCTGCTGAGTGTCGACCGTGGTTTTTTCGTAGTTGAACAGCGAAGGGCGGAAGTGCACTTCCCGCGCCTGACGCGTCTTGGGGTCGACGCTGTACATGCGCACCGGTTGCTTGAAACCCATGCCGACGTGAAAAAACTGCACATCCAGCTGGCCTTTCAAATCCTTCCACAGGGAATGATTGCCGTCGTAGCGGATCGCGTTGAAGTTCTGCGGCGTCATCGTCGCCAAGGTCGGCGGCAGCACCTGCTTGGTGTCCTGATAGCGGTTGCCGGCAAGTTGCCTGGCCTGGATTTTCAGGGCTTCGAAGTCGAAGGCCTGAGCCTCGCCATCAGCCGTGCCATTACCGGCCCAGGCCCGCGCAGCCAGCAGGCCGGAGGCAGATAAACCCGTGTAGGCAGCGATGGCCATGGATGCTTTGAGCAAATTCCTGCGATGCATAAGTACAACCTGTCGTGAACAATCCCGCGCCGTTCCTGGCACGTACTGGATCAGAAATGGAGGTTCGGACATGCCTTCGGCCAAACGCGACGGACTTTAAACAGATGCCAAATAGCTTAAACCGTTCGGTTGCAGAGCAAAATTGATTGATGGCGTGACAATGGCCCGGCAATGAAACAAGACATTTCCGGTAACGTTTCCCACAGTGGTTTCTGATTTATAGGGCATTTCTGCTTTTTTCGACTAATTACTCTAATAACCCCTTTTCAGCGCTCGTGAAGCCCCTATTCTATTGGCATAACCGGTTTCTGCCCTCAGGCCGGTAGGATTCAGTTGGTACAAGGAAGCGGCTGAAAAAAGAGAAGGGCGATGCGGTATCTGAAGTTTTCTTTGACGTAGAGAGGGACATCGTCCATGTCGAAAGTACAAGGCATCACCGAAATGTTGGGAATCTTTCCCTGCCTGGGTCTTGGGCGGCGAAGGCGTCGGCTTAATTCCGAAGAGTTGAAGCTGGTGGAGCGGTATCGCGAGTTGTCCGAAAGTGACCGGATTGCGATGCGGTATCTGGTGGATGCGATGCGCAGTGTTTCGCGGTTTTAAGGAGGTGATTGATTTGGCCGTGACATCAGTGTCACGGCCGGATCTTGTTAAATGGAAGAATCACCTTGAAATGCACACCCACTGTAGGAGCAAGCTTGCTCGCGATGGTCGTCAACGATAACGCGTGGTTTCTGATTCAACGCGGCGCATAGAAGTCCATCGCGAGCAAGCTCGCTCCTACAGCGGCGTCTAATGCCTAACTGCAGGTGCCCATAACCGGGAACGGTTGCTGCGCCTGCACCAGATCCGGCATGTCCCGCCATTTGATCCAGGCCGAATGTTGCCAATGCAGTAGCGGCAATGAGAGCCCGCCCCATTGCAACGAACTCAGGCTCGGAATATTTCCGACTGATGTTGCGGTCGACTCACGCAGCGTAGGAATCACTTCGTTACTCAGCCATTGGCGCAGGTTTCGATTTTCCGGGACGAAATGGTGGACCAGCAATGCGTACATTCCTGATTCGCTGACCATGAGTGCCTCGACTGGTTTGCTGTTCCTCAGCAACCATACATATCGGCGTTGATCGGGATCGCGTTTTTGCGTGAGTCGTTGATCCAGCGGGCGACCCATCAAACGTCCCAGGTCCTGGACGCAGAACGAGGCTTGGTTGGCTTGGATGATGGTGTGGAGAAAGCGATTGTGGCGGGGGAAAACGGTGGGAACGAAATGAGGATGAATTTCAGACGGATTTGGCGTGTGCATTATTCGACTCCAAGTTGAAAGGGAGCCGCCACTCAGATGAGCGCGGTTGCGCCATATTGATTGTGTTCCGGCTTCGACACCGGGCCGCGGAATTTGCAGCGACGGGGTAAAGCCTATCGGTCAGGCGCTCACGACGCCTAGTCTTCTCTAACGCCGCGTGTCGTAGGAATGAGAGTCTTTGCTAGAAGGCATGGTCTGTAGGATTTTCCTGTTTTTCCACCGCATGCAGAAAATCGGCACCTGAGTCGCAGTTTTTCCGCTATTTATTCAATTCCTAAGAGTTAACGGCAAAAGCTTCGCGGTTCGACGGAATGTTGTTCACTTAAAACAATCTTCAGACGAACAAGAAATCTGTGGCGAGGGGATTTATCCCCGTTCGGCTGCGAAGCAGTCGTAAATCCGGGTAGCTCAGTCTATTTGAATGGACGCTGGGACCGCTTCGCCACACAACGGGACGGTGCGACGTTTCGCTAAATCCCCTCGCCACAAAATGTGGGTGCCGGCGCTTTTTAAGTGAACAGCATCCGCGGTTTGACGAGTATTGGACCTGGTTGTGGTCGCTATGCCACGTCTATCTGAACAGGGAGAAAGGATCGATGACCAAAAATGGCGACGAGAAACGTGATGCTTATACCCAAGATCGCTTCGAAGCCGTGCGGGGCAAAGCGGATATCAAATGGCGTACGGATGATTTGATGGCTGTGCTGCGAGGCGACGATAAATGCTGTTCGGTGGGTAGCGCTTGCCCCGGGAACTCACTGGATCCCGGGGCAATCAGCCCTAGCGACTAACCTTCCACGCATCCCCCGCCGGCGCCGTCCCATGGTCATACGGCTTGGCCACCCACATATAAAGCAACCCCAACCCAATCACGATCGCCGTGCTCAGCACCATCGCATAGTTGATGTACCACGCGGCATCCGGTGTGCGCGGCCAGGCCATGTTGATGATGGCGGCGACGCCGTAGACCAGCGCGCCGATGTTCACCGCCCAGCCCCAGGCGCCGAGGGTGAATTTGCCGCTTGGTTTCCAGCCTTTCATTCGGGCATAGAGGGCCGCGAGCACGATCATCTGGAAGGCGAGGTAGATGCCGATTGCCGCGAAGCTTACGATGGTGGCCACGGCGTCTTGCAGGAAGAAGCCCAGAATAATGATCAGCGCCGGCAGGACACCGGAGACAAACAGTGCCGCGACCGGAACCTGGGTCGTAGGAGAGATCCTTTTCAGCAGTGAGCTACCGACGACCATTTCATCTCGAGCGTAGGAATACAGCAGGCGACTGGCTGCCGCTTGCAGGCTGATGACGCAGGAGATGAAGGAAATCATCACGACGCCCATCACCACTTTCGAACCGACCGGGCCGAAGGCGTTGTTGAGGATGGTGGTGACCGGGTCTTTGTCGGTGCCGTTGATCACCGCTTGCATGTCCGGTACTGCCAGAATCAACGCCAGGCAGGCAAACATCGCGGCGATGCCGCCGATGTAGATGGTCATGCGCATGGCCACCGGAATTTGTTTGCTTGGGTTCGGTGTTTCTTCGGCCACGTCGCCGCAGGCTTCGAAGCCGTAGTACAGGAACATCCCCGCCAGTGACGCTGTGAGGAAGGCTGGCAGATACGAGCCGTTGATGCTGATGTCGAAGGTGTTGAACAACACGCTGATTGGTTGATGACGTTCGAAAATCAGCAGGTAAACGCCGACGATCACCGCGCCGATCAACTCGCAGAGAAAGCCGAACATGGCGATCCGCGCCAGCACTTTGGTGCCGCTGAGGTTGACCAGCGTGGCGAACAGCGTGAGTACCAGGGCGATAACGATGTTGGTGTTGTTGCTCGGTTCGAAACCCATCATTGCCGCGAGGTATGGACCGGCACCCACCGCAACGGCGGCGATGGTCACGCACAAGGCGATGGAGTAGATCCAGCCGACCATCCACGCCCAGCGCTTGCCCACCAAGCGGCGAGCCCATGGGTAGACGCCGCCGGAAATCGGGAATTGCGAGACCACTTCTCCGAAGATCAGGCACACCAGCAACTGGCCGCAACCGACCAGCAAATAGGCCCAGAACATCGGTGGCCCACCGGCGGCGAGGCACAGGCCGAAGAGGGTATAAACCCCTACAACCGGGGACAGATAAGTGAAGCCCAGGGCGAAGTTTTCCCACAGGCTCATGCTGCGATTGAAGTTAGAGGTGTAACCCAGCTTGCGCAGTTGCTCGGCATCGCTGTCGGCAGTGGCGGCGGAGAGTTCGGGTAGTGTCATGGTGTGTTAGCTCCGGAAAATCGGCAGATTTCGGATGTCCGAAACCGTGGCGGGGCTTGATGGCACTGCCCGGATCGGTGGTTATTGTTTTGTTGTGTGTTGAATCCTTGAGGTCAATCGCCGACATCGTCCGTGTGCCTGCCGAAAAGATCGCAGCCTGCGGCAGCTCCTACACAGGAACGGCGTATATCCCGTAGGAGCTGCCGAAGGCTGCGATCTTTTCGCTTTTAATGCTTGAACATCACATGCCGCACCACGGTGTAGTCCTCCAGCCCATACATCGACATGTCCTTCCCATAGCCGGACAATTTCTGACCGCCATGGGGCATTTCGCTGACGAGCATGAAGTGGGTGTTCACCCAGGTGCAGCCATACTGCAAGCGCGCTGACAGGCGATGCGCGCGACCGACATCCGCGGTCCACACCGACGAGGCCAGGCCGTAGTCCGAATCGTTGGCCCAACCCAGCACCTGCGCCTCATCGCTGAATTTCGTCACCGAGACCACCGGCCCGAATACTTCGCGACGGACGATCTCGTCGTCCTGCTGCGCATCCGCCAGCACCGTCGGCTCGAAGAAGAAGCCATTGCCTTCCACCGCCTTGCCGCCGGTAATCAAGCGGATGTGCGATTGCGCCACGGCGCGTTCGACAAACCCGGCCACACGGTCACGATGCTGCGCGGTGATCAGCGGGCCGAGCTCGGTCGCCGGATCATCCTGCAAGCCGTACTTGATGCTGCTGACCGCCGCGCCGAGTTTCTCGACGAATTTTTCGTAGATGCCGGCCTGCGCGTAGATGCGGCAGGCGGCGGTGCAGTCCTGGCCGGCGTTGTAGAAACCGAAGGTGCGGATGCCTTCCACGGCGGCATCGATGTCGGCGTCGTCGAAGATGATCACCGGGGCCTTGCCGCCCAGTTCCATGTGCATGCGCTTGACGCTGTCGGCGGTGCTGGAAATGATGTTCGAGCCGGTGGCGATGGAACCGGTCAGCGACACCATGCGCACTTTGGGGTGGGTGACCAGCGGGCTGCCGACCGTAGGACCACGACCGAACACCAGGTTGAGCACGCCGGCCGGGAAAATTTCCGACGCCAGTTCGGCCAGCCGTAACGCGGTCAGCGGGGTTTGTTCCGACGGCTTGAGCACCACGGTATTACCGGCGGCGAGGGCCGGGGCGATTTTCCAGGCGACCATCATCAACGGGTAGTTCCACGGCGCGATGGAGGCGATCACGCCCACCGGGTCGCGACGGATCATTGAGGTGTGGCCCGGCAGATACTCACCGCCGGCAGAACCGCTCATGCAACGGCTGGCGCCGGCGAAGAAGCGGAACACGTCGGCAATCGCCGGGATCTCGTCGTTCAGCGCGGCGCTGTAGGGTTTGCCACAGTTGTCCGATTCGAGTTTCGCCAGCTCTTCGCCGTGGGCCTCGATGGCGTCGGCGAGTTTAAGCAGCAGCAACGAGCGCTCTTTCGGCGGGGTTTGCGACCAGCCGTTGAATGCGGCATCGGCGGCACGCACGGCGGCGTCGACCTGGGCTTCGCTGGCTTCGTTGATTTCCACCAGCACCCGACCGAGGGCCGGGTTGAACACCGGTTGGGCGGGGCCTTCGCCGTTGATGAGTTGGCCGTTGATCAAGAGTTGGGTCTGCATGTTCATCTCCTCTTCGAAGCTATTATTTTTCTGTCGAAACCGGATCCCCGTAGGAGCTGCCGAAGGCTGCGATCTTTTGATCTTGATCTGCAAAAGAAAAGTCAAAAGATCGCAGCCTTCGGCAGCTCCTACCGGTCTTTAATCATTACTTCCCGCCACTCCCCGCAACGCTTTCACCGCCACGCGTCAGGTAATAAGCGCCGAGGATCGGCAGCATGGTCACCATCATCACCAGCATCGCGACGACGTTGGTCACCGGCACGTCCCTGGGGCGGCTGAGCTGGTTGAGCAGCCACAGCGGCAAGGTGCGTTCATGGCCGGCGGTGAACGTGGTGACGATGATTTCGTCGAACGACAGCGCAAAGGCGAGCATGCCGCCGGCCAGCAATGCCGACCCCAGATTCGGCAGAACGATGTAGCGAAAGGTCTGCCAGCCATCAGCGCCGAGGTCCATTGAGGCTTCGATCAAACTGTGCGACGTGCGGCGCAAACGAGCGATGACGTTGTTGTAGACGATCACCACACAGAAGGTCGCGTGGCCGACGATGATGGTGAACATCCCAGGCTCGATCCCCAGCGTCTTGAACGTCGCCAGCAGGGCGATCCCGGTGATGATCCCAGGCAACGCAATCGGCAAAATCAGCATCAGCGAGATGCCTTGCTTGCCAAAGAAATCCCTCCGGTACAACGCCGCCGACGCGAGGGTGCCGAGCACCAGTGCAATCAATGTCGCGACGGAGGCGATCTGCAGTGACAGCTTGATCGCCTCCAGCACGTCCGGCCGCGAAAATGCCACGCCGATCCACTTCAGGGTGAAGCCCTTGGGTGGAAAACTGAACGCTGTGTCTTCGGTGTTGAAGGCATACAGGAAGATGATCAGGATCGGAAAGTGCAGAAACACCAACCCGCCCCAGGCAGCGATTTTCAAACCTAAAGAAGCCTTCTCAGAGTGCATCGAAAGCCCCCAGTCGTTTGACGATAGTCAGGTAAACAGCGATCAACACAATCGGCACCAGGGTGAACGCCGCGGCCATCGGCATGTTGCCGATTGCGCCTTGCTGGGCGTACACCATGCTGCCGACGAAGTACCCCGGCGGGCCCACCAGTTGCGGCACGATGAAGTCGCCCAGGGTCAGGGAAAAGGTGAAGATCGAGCCGGCGGCGATGCCTGGAATCGACAATGGCAGAATCACCTGCATGAACGTCTGGCGCGGCCTGGCGCCAAGGTCTGCAGACGCTTGCAGCAAGGAGGGCGGCAGACGCTCGAGGGCCGCCTGAATCGGCAGGATCATGAACGGCAGCCAGATGTAGACAAACACCATGAACCGCCCCAGATGCGAGGTCGACAAGGTGCTGCCGCCCACGCCCGGAATTCCCAGCACGAACTGCAACACCGGCTCGAGTCCGAGGTGTTGAACAAACCATTGCGCCACGCCGCCCTTGGCCAGCAGCAAGGTCCAGGCATAGGCCTTGACGATGTAACTTGCCCACATCGGCATCATCACCGCGATGTAGAAAAACGCCTTGGTCTTGCCGGTCGTGTAGCGCGCCATGTAGTACGCAATCGGGAACGCGACGATGGCACTGGCGATCGACACCATGACGGCCATGCTCAGGGTGCGCAGGATGATGTCGAAGTTCGACGGCTGGAACAGCGCTGCGAAGTTCGCCAGGGTCAGGTCGGGGGTGACCGCCATGGTGAAATCATCGAAGGTGTAGAAACCTTGCCACAACAGCATCAGCAACGAGCCGAGGTAGATCGCGCCGAACCACAGCAGCGGCGGTATCAGCAGCAGCGACAGGTAAAGGCTCGGCCGCCGATACAACAGGTTGGAAAACCTGCGCAACGGCGAGTCGCCGCCCGGTGTCTGGGAAGTAGCCACGAGGGTCATCTCACACCCCGCCGGCCACGGTGTCGTGCAGCGCGATCATCGCTTCCCGCGCCCAGCGTGCGCGGATGCGCTGCCCGGTCTGGTGCTGCGCGCTGACGTCCAGCCATTGGTTGTTGGCCTGACTGATGTTCAGGGTCTGGCCGTTTTCCAGTGTCAGTTCATAGCGGGTGGCGCTGCCCTGGTACTGGATGTCGTGGAGCAGGCCACTGACTTCGATCTCGTGACTGGCCAACGGGCCTTCAGCGAAACGCACGTGCTCCGGGCGAATCGAAAACGGTTGTGAAGTGCCGCTGAGCTGTTGTGCCAGCTCACCGCGAATCACGTTGGAGGTGCCGACGAACTCCGCCACAAAGGTGGTCGCGGGTTTCATGTACAAGTTGCGCGGCGTGTCGACCTGCTCGATGCGGCCTTTGTTGAACACCGCCACGCGGTCGGACATCGACAGGGCTTCGGTCTGGTCATGGGTGACAAAAATGAACGTGATGCCGAGCTGGCGTTGCAGCTTCTTCAGCTCACTTTGCATTTGCTCGCGCAGCTTCAGGTCGAGGGCGCCGAGGGGTTCGTCGAGCAACAGCACTCGAGGGCGATTGACCAACGCTCGGGCCAGCGCCACACGCTGGCGTTGACCGCCAGAAAGTTGTACTGGCTTGCGCTCGCCATAGCCGCCGAGGGCGACCATGTCGAGGGCCTCTTCGGCGCGTTGCTGGCGTTCGCCCTTGCCCACGCCTTTGACTTTCAAACCGTAGGCCACGTTGTCGAGCACGTTCATGTGCGGGAACAGCGCGTAATCCTGGAACACTGTGTTGACGTCACGCTCATACGGCGGCAGCCCGGCGGCTTCTTCGCCATGAATGCGGATCGAACCGGCGCTTGGCTGCTCGAAGCCGGCGATCAGGCGCAAACAGGTGGTTTTGCCCGAACCGGAAGGGCCCAGCATGGAAAAGAACTCGCCGTCCTCGATGTCGATGGAAACCCGGTCGACGGCTTTCACTTCGCCGAACAGACGGGAAACGTTGGTGAACTGGACTGCAAGCGTCATGGTGCGGTGCTCCGGAAAGGCGCGCTTTGTAAAATTTGAATCTGCTGTAGCATCGAAAAGATCGCAGCCTGCGGCAGCTCCTACAGGTGATCGACGTGCACCGTGTAGGAGCTGCCGAAGGCTGCGATCTTTTGATATCAGGCGGGCTTAACGACCGCCCATGATCGCGATGTAGTCCTGGGTCCAGCGGCTGTAAGGCACGAACTTGCCGCCTTCAGCCTGCGGGGTTTTCCAGAAGGCGATCTTCTCGAACTGGTCGAAACCGTTGGTCTTGCAGCCTTCGGCACCGAGCAATTCGCTCTCCTTGCACGCCGCTGGAACCGCCGGCAACGAACCGAACCAGGCGGCCAGGTCACCCTGGACTTTCGGTTGCAGCGACCAGTCCATCCATTTGTAGGCACAGTTCGGATGCTTGGCGTCGGCGTGCAGCATGGTGGTGTCGGCCCAGCCCGTTGCACCTTCTTTTGGAATGACCGAGGCCACCGGCTGCTTGTCCGCTACCAGGCCGTTGACCATGTAGCCCCAGGTGCTGGAAGCCACGACGCCTTCGTTCTTGACGTCACTCATCTGCACCGTTGCGTCATGCCAGTAGCGGTGGATCAACGGCTGTTGCTTGCGCAGCAGATCCAGCGCGGCTTTGTATTGCTCTTCATTGAGCTGGTACGGATCCTTGATCCCCAGTTCCGGACGTTTGGCCTTGAGGTAGAGCGCCGCATCGGCGATGTAGATCGGACCGTCGTAGGCCTGGACCCGGCCCTTGTTGGATTTGCCGTCCGGCAGGTTCTGCTCTTCGAACACCACGCTCCAGCTGTCCGGGGCGGTCTTGAACACGTTGGTGTTGTACATCAACACGTTCGGGCCCCACTGATACGGAGTGCCGTAGGTCTGTTTGTTGACGACGTACCACGGGCCATCTTTCAGGCGCGGATCAATGTTCTTCCAGTTCGGGATCAACGCGGTGTTGATCGGCTGCACACGCTTGCCGGCGATCAAGCGCAGCGACGCGTCGCCCGACGCCGTTACCAGGTCATAACCGCCCTTGGACATCAGGCTGACCATCTCATCGGAAGTCGCGGCGGTTTTCACATTGACCTTGCAGCCGGTTTCCTTCTCGAAACCGGTCACCCAGTCGTAGGCCTTGTCGCTTTCGCCACGTTCGATATAGCCGGGCCAGGCGACGATATCCAGTTGACCTTCGCCGGCGCCGACGGCTTTCAGCGGTTCGGCGGCCTGGATACTGGCGCTGGCCAACAGTGCGGTGGTGATGGCACTGAGCAGTGCGGTCTTGTGCACGAACATGGGATTTCCCTCTTCTTTAATTATGGTCGGGGCAGTTTTGAACGTGGTGAAGCATGCCGTTAGCGGCTTGTTATTAGCGTAGTCAGAGATGCTGTCCGTGGCGCGCCATGATGTGCCGCACCACGCTGTAGTCCTGAAGCGAATCGCTGGACAGGTCTTTGCCGTAGCCCGATCGTTTCAGGCCGCCATGGGGCATTTCGCTGACCAGCATGAAATGGCTGTTGATCCAGGTGCAGCCGTACTGCAACCGCGCGGCGACCTGCATCGCCTTGTCGAGGTTCTGGGTCCAGACCGAGGACGCGAGGCCGTATTCCGAATCGTTGGCCCAGTCCACCGCTTGCTCGAGCTGATCGAAACGGGTCACGGTGACCACCGGCCCGAACACTTCGCGCTGAACGATTTCATCGCTCTGCTTGCAGCCGGCCAGCAGGGTCGGTTGGTAATAGAAACCGGCACCGGAATGCACCGCCGCACCCGTCACGCGCTCGATGTGCGGTTGGCCGAGGGCGCGTTCGACGAAGCTGGCGACACGGTCGCGCTGACGAGTGCTGATCAGCGGCCCGATCTCGTTATCCGCATCGCGTTTGCCGGCGAAGCGCAGGCTGCTGACCGCCGCGCCGAGTTCAGCCACCAGTCGGTCGTGAATTCCGGCCTGGGCATAAATCCGGCAGGCGGCGGTGCAATCCTGACCGGCGTTGTAGTAACCGTAAGTGCGCACGCCTTCGACCACTGCCTGGATATCGGCATCGTTGCAGACGATCACCGGGGCTTTGCCGCCGAGTTCGAGGTGCGTGCGTTTAAGGGTTTTCGCGGCGGCCTGGAGAATTTTCTGCCCGGTGACGATATCGCCGGTCAGCGACACCATGCGCACTTTGGGATGGCTGACCAAGTGGCGGCCAACACCTTCGCCGCCGCCGCAAATAATATTGATCACCCCGCGCGGCAGGATCTCGGCCAGCGCTGGCGCCAGGGCCAGAATCGACAGCGGTGTGTGCTCGGACGGTTTGAACACCAGCGTGTTGCCGGCAGCGAGGGCCGGGGCGATTTTCCACGCGGCCATCATGATCGGGTAGTTCCAGGGCGCAATCGAGGCGACCACGCCAATCGGGTCGCGACGGACCATGCTGGTGTAACCCGGCAGGTATTCGCCGCTCAGTTGGCCGGTCTGGCACCGCACCGCACCGGCGAAAAAGCGGAACACGTCGACCGTCGCGCTCAGGTCATCCTGACGCGCCAGATGCAACGGCTTGCCGCAGTTCAGGGATTCGAGGCGGGCGAGCAAATCAGCTTGTTTTTCGATGGCGTTGGCGATGTCCAGCAACAGGTTCGAGCGCTGCTGCGGCGTGGTCCGTGACCATCCGCTGAAGGCGCGGTGGGCGGCGGAGATGGCGGCTTCGACTTGCTCGGTGCTGGCTTCGGCGATGTGCGTGAGGACCTCGCCGGTGGCGGGGTTAAGGATAGGTTCGACAAAACCCTCACCCGCGACCAGTTCGCCATCGATCAACAACGCGGTGAACAACGGGGTCTGCGCGCCAGCCATTTTCCGGGTTCTCTTTTCTTGTGTGGCCATGCTGCTCCCTGTGACTGGGACCCGGCCGTCTTATAGATGTACCAAGACTAGTGCCGGGATCCGAGGTCGACAAATTCTAAATACTGAAGGTGGCATTCGATTAAATAGATGGCTTGCGCCCGCCGTGGGGTTGTTCACGCGCGACGGTCAGGAACGGGTCCACCAACGCCGGGCGTGCCGTGCCTCGGCGCCAGGCCAGGCCGACGTCGAGGGTCTGGTTGAGGTCGGCAATCGGGCGGGCTTCGATGATGTCGCCTTCCAGTGACCATGGGCGGTACGTCATGTCCGGCTGAATGGAAACGCCCAATCCTGCGGCAACCAGGCTGCGCACCGCTTCGGTCGAGGCGGTTCTGAGGGTGATGCGCGGTTGCAGCGACGCCGCCGACCACATGCGCTGGGCATTGCGGTCCATTTCATCGACGTTGAGCTGAATCAGCGGCTCACGCGTTACATCCGCGAGGTTGATGCTGTCGTGTTCCAGCAGCGGATGCTGGGCCGGCAGCCACAACCGGTGGGGCGAATGGGTCAGCACTTCGGTTTGCAGGGCGTGGCGATCTTCGAGGTTGGAGAGGATCAACACACCGACATCGATTTCGCCGCTGACCAGCAAATGCTCGATGTACGGGCGCTCGTCTTCCATCACGCGGAGCTCGACGTTGGGGTAGGCGCGTTGAAAACGGGTGAGCAAATCCGCCAGGTAGTAACCGGCGACCAGGCTGGTCACGCCGATGATCAACTGGCCGGCGACCTGGTCGGTGCTTTGTTGAAGGCTGCGTTTGGCGTTGTCCACGGTCGCCAGAATCAAGTGCGCCTGGCGCAGGAATTGATGCCCCTGGTGGGTCAGCGTCATGCCTTTGGCGTGGCGGTTAAACAGGCTGACGCCGATGTCCTGCTCCAGTTGCTGGATGGCCAGGGTCAACGTCGATTGGGAAATGAAGGCGGTTTGCGCGGCGGCCGAGATCGAGCCGGTCTCGGCCACGGCAATGAAATGGCGGATTTGACGCAGGGTCATCATCAGGAAGTACCCGGTGGGCGGTTTTTATAGATTCACCTGAGTGTATATCTTTTTAATCGATGGGCTTTTCGGTGTTACAGGAGATGAGCAACATCTGGAAGCACTCTCTGCAGAAGACTCCGGGCACTTTCGAACTAGGCTGGTGGCCTTATGTGTCCCGTACAGCCCTTTTTGGAGGCGGAAAATGATTACCCGTGGATTGCTCGATCAACTGCTCAAGTCCGGCCAGGACCTGTTGCAGAACAAGGCCGGTGGCGCGAAGAACAAAGCCTCCAGCGGTGGACTGGGCGGGTTGCTCGGCGGCAGCGGTGGTTCGGGCGGCCTTGGCGGTTTGCTGTCAGGCGCGGGCGGCGGTGCCCTGGCGGCTGGTGCGATGGGCTTGCTGATCGGCAATAAAAAAGTGCGCAAAGTCGGCGGCAAAGTCGCTATTTATGGCGGACTTGCGGCGCTGGGGGTCATTGCCTACAAGGCGTATGGCAACTGGCAGGCCCAGCAGGGCACGGCAGCGCGCGGTGAACCGCAAACCGTGGACCGCGTGCCACCGGCGCAGGTTGAGCAACACAGCCAGGCGATCCTCAAGGCACTGGTGGCTGCGGCCAAGGCCGATGGTCATGTCGATGAGCGCGAGCGTGAGTTGATCGAAGGCGAGTTCACCAAGCTCGACAACGATCAGGAATTGCAGCACTGGCTGCACGCCGAGCTCAACAAACCGCTCGACCCCACCGATGTGGCACGCGCTGCCAGCACGCCGGAAATAGCCGCCGAGATGTACATCGCGAGCGTGATGCTGGTGGATGAGGAGAACTTTATGGAGAAGTCGTACCTTGATGAACTGGCGCGCCAACTGAAACTGGAACCGGGTTTGAAGGCTGAGCTGGAGAAACAGGTCCGCCAGGCTTCTGTGTAAATCTCAAGGCCGCCATCGCGGGCAAGCCCGCTCCCACAGGATTGGGGTCGATCACATTATTCTGGAACGCCCCAAATCCCTGTGGGAGCGGGCTTGCCCGCGATGGCGTCATCAGCCACGCCCAAGCACCCCAAGGCCAACTCCAGCATTTTCCAGGCGAGGATGAGAACTGCCCCGCATCCCCCTTACTAATGAAACAGCACCCTCGGCTATACTGCCCAGCATTTGAAACAGCCCCGAGGACTGACTGTGAAGAACTGGACGTTGCGCCAACGCATTTTGGCGAGCTTTGCGGTGATCATCGCCATCATGTTGCTGATGGTCATTGTCTCGTATTCGCGGCTGTTGAAAATCGAGGAAAGTGAAGCCAGCGTTCGCGAAGACGCACTTCCAGGGCTGTATTACAGCTCGATGGTGCGCAGCGCCTGGGTCGACACTTACCTGCGTACCCAGGAAATGCTCGGCTTGAAAGAAGGGCAGGGCTTCACCCCTGAAGAGGCCGAGAATTTCAACACCTTCCAGGCGCGTCTGCTCGAGCAGATGGGCAAGTATCAGCAGACCGTGACCACGGACGAGGACAAGGTCGAATACGCCGTTTTCGAAAAACTCCATGAGCATTACAACAAAGTCCTGGCGGCGGTGCTCGACCTGCACAAGCGCAACCAGGAAGGCGAAGCCATCAAGATGTTCAACGAGCAACTGACCCCGGCCTGGACCGCAGGGCGCATGAAGCTCAATGACATCATCCGCGAAAACAAAGCCGTGGCGGACGAGGACATTGCAGCCATCGATGCTGCGGTGGTCACCGCGAAAACCATCATGGGTATTTCCCTGCTGGTGGCAGTGCTCGCGGCCGGTCTCTGCGGTTTGCTGCTGATGCGCGCGATCATGGCGCCGATGAACCGCATCGTCGAGATTCTGCAAATCATGCGCACCGGCGACCTCAGCGGGCGTCTGAACCTGGCGCGCAAGGACGAATTCGGCGCCGTGGAAACCGGCTTCAACGACATGATGGCCGAGCTGACCTCGCTGGTGTCCCAGGCCCAGCGCTCGTCGGTACAGGTCACCACGTCGGTGACTGAAATTGCCGCGACGTCCAAACAGCAACAAGCCACCGCCACCGAAACTGCCGCCACTACCACCGAAATCGGCGCCACGTCCCGTGAAATCGCGGCCACTTCCCGCGATCTGGTCCGCACCATGACCGAAGTCTCCACAGCCGCCGATCAGGCTTCGGTGGCCGCCGGTTCCGGGCAGCAAGGCCTGGCGCGGATGGAAGAGACCATGCACTCGGTGATGGGCGCCGCCGATCTGGTCAACGCCAAACTGGCGATCCTCAACGAGAAGGCCGGCAACATTAACCAGGTCGTCGTGACCATCGTCAAAGTCGCCGACCAGACCAATCTGTTGTCCTTGAACGCCGCCATCGAAGCGGAAAAGGCCGGTGAATACGGCCGCGGGTTTGCCGTGGTCGCTACCGAAGTGCGGCGCCTGGCGGACCAGACCGCCGTGGCCACTTACGACATCGAGCAGATGGTGCGCGAGATCCAGTCGGCCGTGTCGGCGGGGGTCATGGGCATGGACAAGTTTTCCGAAGAAGTGCGTCGCGGCATGTCCGAGGTGCAGCAGGTGGGCGAGCAGCTGTCGCAGATCATCCATCAGGTTCAGGCGCTCGCGCCACGGGTGTTGATGGTCAACGAAGGCATGCAGGCCCAGGCTACCGGCGCCGAGCAGATCAACCACGCGCTGGTGCAGTTGGGCGATGCCAGCAGCCAGACCGTCGAGTCCCTGCGCCAGGCCAGTTTTGCCATCGACGAGCTGAGTCAGGTGGCTGTGGGCCTGCGTGGCGGCGTTTCGCGATTCAAAGTCTGATGAGCGAACTCACGGCTAAACGCGCCGCCGTGAAGCCGGCGTTGCATGCACTGTTCCTGGTGTTTCGCATCGGCAGCGAGCGCTATGCGTTGCAAGCGATCGAAGTGGCGGAAGTGCTGCCGCGCCTGCCATTGAAACCCATCCCCCGCGCACCTGACTGGGTGGCCGGGGTGTTTGCCTATCGCGGCGCCGTGGTGCCGGTGATCGACGTCAGTGCGCTGACCTTTGGTAAACCGGCTCAGGCCCGCACCAGCACACGGCTGGTGCTGGTCAATTACCGTCCGGATGAGTCCGCCGATGCGCAATTGCTCGGGCTGATCCTGGAGCAGGCGACCGACACGCTGCGCTGCAACCCCGCGGATTTCCAGCCTTATGGCCTGGACAATCGCCAGGCGCCGTACCTCGGGCCGGTGCGTGAAGATGCTCAGGGTTTGTTGCAATGGGTACGGGTCGCCGATCTGCTGGACGATCACGTGCGCGCGTTGCTGTTCCCTTCGCCGCCGCTGGATCTGGCGCAGCTCGAGGAGCGGCCATGAGCAGCGATCAGCGGTTTTTCGATTTCCTCAAGGAACGCATCGGCCTTGATGTGACCTCGGTGGGGCCGGCGATCATCGAGCGCGCAGTGCGCCAGCGCACCACGGCGTGCAGTGCGCTGACGGCTGATGAGTACTGGCACACGTTGCAAGGCTCGCGGGACGAGCAACAGGCGTTGATTGAAGCGGTGATCGTCCCCGAAACCTGGTTTTTCCGCTACCCGGAATCTTTCGCCACGTTGGCGAAACTGGCGGTTGGACGCCTTAACGACATCAATCATATGCGCGCCCTGCGGATCCTCAGCCTGCCGTGTTCCACCGGTGAAGAACCGTATTCCATCGCCATGGCGTTGCTCGATGCCGGGTTGAAGCCGCATCAGTTCAAAGTCGAGGGCATGGACGTCAGCCCGTTATCGGTGGAGAAGGCCAAACGCGCGCGGTACGGAAAAAATTCATTTCGTGGCCAGGACATCGCTTTTCGCGAACGGCATTTCGTTGCGGAAAACGATGGCTATCGACTCAGCGAGCGGGTGCTCGAACAAGTGCGTTTGCAGGTCGGCAATCTGCTCGATCCGACGTTGTTGGCCAGCGAGCCGCCGTATGACTTCGTGTTCTGCCGCAACCTGTTGATCTATTTCGACCAGCCCACCCAACAACAAGTCTTCGAGGTGCTCAAGCGTCTGACCCATGTCGACGGTGTGCTGTTTATCGGCCCTGCCGAGGGCAGTCTGCTGGGACGGTTTGGCATGCGCTCGATCGGCATCCCGCAGTCTTTCGCGTTCAGTCGGCAGCACGTGCCCGAGCCGATTCCGGCCTTCGTGCCGACGCCGCTGCCGGTGCGTCAACCGGTGCGCAGCGTGACGCCGCCGCCCGTTCGCCGCCAGCCGTTCGCGAGCGTGACGCCACTGCCCGTGGCGACCAAAGCCGCCAACCCCGACGCCGCCACGTTGCTGGCGAGCATCGCCGCATTGGCCAACGAAGGCAAAAGTGCCGAAGCCCGAGCAGCGTGCGAAAGCTATCTGCGCAGCCACGAGCCCGTGGCCCAGGTCTTTTATTGGCTCGGTCTGCTCAGTGATGTGGCCGGCAGCGTCTTCGAAGCCCAGGGTTTTTATCGCAAGGCCTTGTACCTCGAACCGCACCATCCCGATGCGTTGATGCACCTGGCCGCCCTGCTGCAATCCCAAGGCGATACGGCGGGCGCGAAACGATTGCAAGACCGCGCCGCCCGCAGCGAACGCGCCAACAGTGAGCGCAAACGATGAACGCCGCCGACACCTTTCGCCTCACCCATGAAGACGCCGAGGCCATCGACGATTGCTGGAACCGCATCGGTATCCACGGCGACAAGTCCTGCCCGCTGTTGATCGAGCACGTGCATTGCCGCAATTGCGCGGTGTATTCAGCCGCTGCCACGCGTTTGCTCGATCGCTACGCACTGCAACAGGAAGACCGAGGTGAAGTCTCTGTCGCGGTCGAAAGCGAGGTGAAAACTCGCTCGTTGTTGATGTTTCGCCTCGGCGAGGAATGGCTGGGGCTGGTCACTCGCAGTCTGGTGGAGGTGGCGCCGCTGCAAGCGATTCACTCCCTGCCGCACCAGCGTTCCCGGGCCTTGCTCGGCGTGGCCAATGTACGCGGCGCGCTGGTGGCGTGCCTGTCGCTGGTTGAATTGCTCGGGCTGGACGGCGCGAGCAGCGTCGCGTCCGGTGCGCGCGTGATGCCGCGGATGCTGATTATCGCGGCGCACGGCGGGCCGGTGGTGGTGCCAGTGGATGAGGTCGACGGGATTCATGCCATCGATGAACGCATCCTCGACGCAGCGTCGCGGTCGGGCACCCAGGCCAGCGCCAAATACACCCGTGGTGTGTTGCCATTCAAAGGTCGCAGCCTGCGTTGGCTGGATGAAGAACAGCTGTTGTCCGCCGTGACCCGGAGCCTCGCATGACCCCCGAGCAAATGCGCGACGCCTCGTTACTCGAACTGTTCAGCCTCGAAGCCGAAGCCCAGACCCAAGTGCTGAGCGCAGGACTGTTGGCGCTGGAGCGCGATCCGACCCAGGCCGATCACCTTGAATCGTGCATGCGCGCCGCGCACTCGCTCAAGGGCGCGGCGCGGATAGTCGGTGTCGATGCCGGCGTCAGCGTTGCCCATGTGATGGAAGATTGCCTGGTCAGCGCTCAGGAAGGGCGGTTGTACCTGCGGCCCGAGCATATTGATGCCTTGCTGCAAGGCACTGACCTGCTGATGCGCATTGCCACGCCTGACAACGCGCCGACGCCGGCGGACATCGACGGCTACGTGGCGTTGATGGCGCGTTTGCTCGACCCGCTGGCCCTCGCGGCACCGATCAGCACACCCATTGCGCCGTTCATGGCCGAGGCAGAAATACCCTCGACCGACCTGTTCATTGCAGAAGTCGAGCCGGTCTTCGCCACACCAGAAGCCCCCGAAACACCTGGTGCGCCCCCGCGCCGAACCAAACGCACCACCGAAAACGGTGAGCGAGTCCTGCGGGTCACGGCCGAGCGCTTGAACAGCCTGCTCGATCTGTCGAGCAAATCCCTGGTAGAAACCCTGCGACTCAAACCGCACCTGGCCACCCTGCAATGCCTCAAACGCATGCAGAACAACGGCCTGCGGGCGCTGGAAAATCTCAACGTGCATCTCAAGGACCAGGCCCTGAGCCTGGAGGCCCGGGAAGCGCTTGATGTTGCCCGTCGGCTGCTGGCCGAATCCCAGCAAATGCTGGTGGAGAAAAACGCCGAGCTGGACGAGTTCGCCTGGCAGGCCAGTCAGCGCGCACAAGTGTTGTACGACACCGCGCTGGCCTGTCGCATGCGGCCGTTCGCCGATGTGCTGAGCGGACAGGTGCGCATGGTCCGCGACCTCGGACGCAGCCTTGGTAAGCAGGTGCGGCTGGAGATCACGGGCGAGAAAACCCAGGTCGACCGCGACGTATTGGAGAAGCTCGAAGCACCGCTGACGCACCTGCTGCGCAACGCCGTCGACCACGGGATCGAATCCCCGGAGCAACGCCTGTTGGCCGGTAAACCTGAAGAAGGTCTGATCCGCTTGCGAGCGTCCCATCAAGCGGGATTGCTGGTGCTGGAGCTGAGTGATGACGGCAACGGTGTCGACCTGGAAAAGGTCCGCTGCAGCGTCATCGAGCGTCAATTGTCCCCGCCCGACACTGCCGCGCAACTGAGCGAGGAAGAGCTGCTGACTTTCCTGTTCCTGCCGGGTTTCAGCCTGCGCGACAGGGTCACCGAAGTGTCCGGGCGCGGCGTCGGCCTGGACGCCGTTCAGCACATGGTCCGCCAGTTGCGGGGCGCCGTGGTGCTGGAGCAGACGGCGGGCGAGGGCAGTCACTTCCACCTTGAGGTGCCGCTGACGCTGTCCGTGGTGCGCAGCCTGGTGGTGGAGGTCGGCGACGAGGCGTATGCGTTTCCGCTGGCCCACATCGAGCGCATGTGCGACCTGGAGCCGGCGGACATCGTGCAGGTCGAAGGCCGACAGCATTTCTGGTACGAAGGCCGGCATGTCGGACTGGTGGCGGCGAGCCAATTGCTCCAGCGCCCGGCGAGTCAGAACAGTCAGCAAACCCTCAAGGTCGTGGTGATCCGCGAGCGCGAGGCGATTTACGGCGTGGCGGTCGAGCGCTTTATCGGCGAGCGCACGCTGGTGGTCCTGCCACTGGACGAGCGGCTGGGCAAAGTGCAGGACATCTCCGCCGGCGCCCTGCTCGATGACGGTTCGGTGGTGCTGATCGTCGATGTCGAAGACATGCTGCGCTCGGTGGACAAACTGCTCAACACCGGGCGTCTGGAACGGATCGCCCGTCAAGGCAACCAGGCCGTTGAAGCGGCGCGCAAGCGGATCCTGGTGGTCGATGACTCGCTGACCGTTCGCGAATTGCAGCGCAAGCTGTTGCTCAATCGCGGCTACGACGTGGCCGTGGCGGTGGACGGGATGGATGGCTGGAACGCCCTGCGTTCGGAGGATTTCGATCTGTTGATCACCGACATCGACATGCCGCGCATGGACGGCATCGAACTGGTGTCGTTACTGCGCCGGGACAATCGACTGCAATCGCTGCCGGTGATGGTGGTGTCCTACAAGGATCGCGAAGAAGACCGTCGTCGTGGACTGGACGCCGGAGCCGACTATTATCTAGCCAAAGCCAGTTTTCATGACGACGCCCTGCTTGATGCAGTGGTTGAGCTCATCGGAGGAACGCGGGCATGAAAATCGCAATCGTCAATGATATGCCCATGGCTGTGGAAGCTCTGCGCCGCGCCTTGGCCTTCGATCCGGCGCACGAAGTGATATGGGTCGCCAGCAACGGCGCCGAGGCGGTGCAACGCTGCGCCGAAAACACCCCGGACCTGATCCTGATGGATTTGATCATGCCGGTGATGGATGGCGTGGAGGCGACCCGGCGGATCATGGCCGAGACCCCGTGCGCGATCGTGATCGTTACCGTGGACCGCCAGCAGAACGTGCATCGGGTGTTCGAGGCCATGGGCCATGGCGCTCTGGACGTGGTGGATACACCGGCCATCGGTGCCGGCAATCCCCAGGAAGCAGCCGCACCGTTGCTGCGCAAGATTATGAACATCGGCTGGCTGATTGGTGACAAAAGCAATCGGGCGCGTCCCGCTCCGGGTCCGTTGCGCAGTTCGGGTTCCCGACAAAAACTGATCGCCATCGGTTCATCGGCGGGCGGCCCGGCGGCGCTGGAAATCCTGCTCAAGGGTCTGCCACGGGATTTTTCCGCTGCCATTGTGCTGGTGCAGCACGTTGACCAGGTGTTCGCCGCCGGCATGGCCGAGTGGCTGAGCAGCGCCAGCGGCCTGAATGTGCGCCTGGCCCAGGAGGGCGAACCGCCACAGGCCGGCACCGTGCTCCTGGCCGGCACCAATCACCATATTCGCTTGTTGAAAAACGGCACGCTGGCGTACACCGCCGAGCCGGTCAACGAGATCTATCGGCCCTCCATCGATGTGTTTTTTGAAAGCGTGGCCAGTCACTGGAACGGCGATGCTATCGGGGTTTTGTTGACCGGCATGGGGCGCGACGGTGCGCAGGGGCTTAAACTCATGCGCCAACAGGGCTATCTGACCATCGCTCAGGACCAACAAAGCAGTGCGGTGTATGGCATGCCGAAGGCGGCTGCGGCCATCGACGCTGCCATGGAAATTCGCCCGCTGGACAAGATCGCGCCACGATTGCTGGAGATTCTCGCCAAATGACGACGCTAAACAGCAATCCTGGCCCAGGCAGTACTCAGGTGATCGCACATGAATGAATTACAGCTCGACGGCTTCAAGAGCGATGAAAACGCCGCCATGGTGTTGTTGGTCGACGATCAGGCGATGATCGGCGAGGCGGTCCGTCGCGGGTTGTCGAATGAAGACAACATCGACTTCCATTTCTGCGCCGACCCGCATCAGGCGATTGCCCAGGCCATCCGGATCAAGCCGACCGTGATCCTCCAGGACCTGGTCATGCCCGGTCTCGACGGCCTGAGCCTGGTGCGTGAATACCGCAATCACCCGGCGACCAAGGACATTCCGATCATTGTCCTGTCGACCAAGGAAGACCCGCTGGTCAAAAGCGCGGCGTTCGCGGCCGGGGCCAACGATTACCTGGTGAAACTGCCGGACAACATCGAACTGGTGGCGCGCATTCGCTACCACTCGCGGTCCTACATGACCCTGCTGCAACGCGACGCGGCCTACCGCGCGTTGCGGGTCAGCCAGCAGCAATTGCTCGACACCAATCTGGTGCTGCAACGCCTGATGAACTCCGACGGCCTGACCGGCCTGTCGAATCGCCGCCATTTCGACGAATACCTGGAGCTGGAGTGGCGACGTTCCCTGCGTGACCAGAGCCAACTGTCGTTGCTGATGATCGACGTGGATTACTTCAAGTCCTACAACGACAGCTTCGGCCACCTCGAAGGCGACGAAGCCTTGCGCAAAGTCGCCAGCGCCATCCGTGAGGCCAGCGCCCGCCCTTCGGACCTGCCGGCCCGCTACGGCGGCGAAGAGTTCGCCCTGGTCCTGCCCAACACTTCACCGGGCGGCGCCCGACTGGTGGCGGAAAAACTGCGCCAGACCGTGGCAGCATTGAAAATCCCGCACATCGCACCGGTCGAGGGTTCACACCTGACCATCAGCATCGGCCTCTCAACCATGACCCCGCAGCCGGGCGCCGATTGCCGGCAACTGATCTCGGCGGCGGACAAGGGGCTGTACCTGGCGAAGCACAATGGGCGCAATCAGGTGGGGATTGAATAACGGCCTACCGGCCTTGTGAATACAGATTACCTGCCTGGCAAAAAAACCTGTGGTGAGGGGATTTATCCCCGTTGGGTCGCGAAGCGGCCCCCAGCGTCCGGCCAGACAGACGCAATTGTCCGGATTTGCGACTGCTTCGCAGCCGAACGGGGATAAATCCCCTCGCCACAGATTTACTCCGTGTTTGCTTTAATCAATCGCTGCTAAAGCCGCCAGGCGGGCTGCCGTGACAGTCTGATTACGTTATACTCGCCGGCTTTCAAAAGTTCGCCAACGAGTGCTGCCCGCCATGGAAATCAACCCGATCCTTAACAGTATCAAGGACCTGTCCGAGCGCTCCGAAACTATTCGGGGGTATCTTTGACTACGATCAAAAGCATGAGCGTCTGACCGAAGTCAATCGCGAGCTTGAAGATCCGTCTGTCTGGAACAACCCGTCGTACGCTCAGGAACTGGGCCGCGAGCGGTCGCTGCTGGCGCAGATCGTCGAAACCCTCGACGAAATGCACTCCGGCCTGGCTGACGCCAAAGACCTGCTGCTGATGTCCGCCGAAGAAGAAGACCAGGCCGCCGTCGATGACGTCGCCGCCGAAGTCGAGCGCCTGCGCGAGTCGCTGGAAAAACTCGAATTCCGTCGCATGTTCAGCGGTGAGATGGACGCCAACAACGCCTACCTGGACATCCAGGCCGGCTCCGGCGGCACCGAGGCCCAGGACTGGGCCAACATCCTGCTGCGCATGTACCTGCGCTGGGCTGACAAACGCGGTTTCGACGCGACCATCATGGAGCTGTCGGCCGGTGAAGTCGCCGGGATCAAGGGCGCCACCGTGCACATCAAGGGCGAATACGCCTTTGGCTGGCTGCGTACCGAAATCGGCGTGCACCGTCTGGTGCGCAAGAGCCCGTTCGACTCCGGCAACCGTCGCCACACCTCGTTCTCTGCCGTGTTTGTGTCGCCGGAAATCGATGACAACATCGAAATCGACATCAACCCGTCGGACCTGCGGATCGATACCTATCGCTCCTCCGGTGCCGGTGGTCAGCACGTAAACACCACCGACTCGGCCGTCCGTATCACTCACGTACCGTCCAACACCGTGGTCAGCTGCCAGAACGAACGCTCTCAGCACGCCAACAAAGACACCGCGATGAAAATGTTGCGGGCGCGCTTGTACGAGCAGGAAGTACAGAAACGCAACGCCGCTTCCCAGGCGCTGGAAGACACCAAGTCGGACATCGGCTGGGGTCACCAGATTCGCTCCTACGTGCTCGATGCGTCGCGAATCAAGGATTTGCGCACTAACATCGAACGCAGCGACTGCGACAAAGTGCTCGACGGCGACATCGACGAATACCTGGTAGCCAGCCTGAAACAAGGCCTGTAAGACAACGATCCCCCCTGTAGGAGCCGGCTTGCTGGCGATCCCCGGCCACAGGCCGGGGACAATGAACCTGATGGAATACTTAAAGACATGAGCGACCTAGAACTCGACCCGCAAGCCCTGCAACAGGAAGAAAACTCCCTGATCGCCCTGCGCAAGGAAAAGCTGGCTGCCGAGCGCGCCAAGGGCAATGCCTTCCCGAACGACTTCCGCCGCGACAATTACTGCGAAGACTTGCAGAAACAGTACGCGGACAAGACCAAGGAAGAGCTCGCCGAGGCTGCAATCCCGGTCAAGGTTGCCGGTCGTCTCATGCTCAACCGTGGTTCGTTCATGGTCATTCAGGACATGTCCGGGCGCATCCAGGTGTACGTCAACCGTAAAACCCTGTCCGAAGACACCCTGGCCGCCGTGAAAACCTGGGACCTGGGCGACATCATTGCCGCCGAAGGCACCCTGGCCCGTTCCGGCAAAGGCGACCTGTACGTCGAAATGACCAGCGTGCGCCTGCTGACCAAATCCCTGCGCCCGCTGCCGGACAAGCACCACGGTCTGTCCGACACCGAGCAGCGGTATCGCCAGCGTTACGTTGACCTGATCGTCAACGAAGACGTGCGCCAGACGTTCCGCGTACGTTCGCAAGTGATCGCGCACATCCGCAGCTTCCTGATGCAACGCGACTTCCTCGAAGTCGAAACGCCGATGTTGCAAACCATCCCGGGCGGTGCGGCGGCCAAGCCGTTCGAAACGCACCACAATGCGCTGGACATGGAAATGTTCCTGCGTATCGCGCCTGAGCTGTACTTGAAGCGTCTGGTTGTCGGTGGTTTCGAGAAAGTGTTCGAGATCAACCGCAACTTCCGTAACGAAGGCGTATCGACCCGTCACAACCCTGAATTCACCATGTTGGAGTTCTACCAGGCGTACGCCGACTACGAAGACAACATGGACCTGACTGAAGAGCTGTTCCGTGAACTGGCGCAGCTGGTGCTCGGGACTACCGACGTACCTTACGGCGACAAGGTGTTCCATTTCGGTGAGCCGTTCGTGCGTCTGTCGGTGTTCGACTCGATCCTCAAGTACAACCCTGAGTTGACCGCTGACGATCTGACTGACATCGACAAGGCTCGCGCCATCGCCAAGAAGGCCGGCGCCAAGGTGCTGGGCTTCGAAGGTCTGGGCAAACTGCAGGTGATGATTTTCGAAGAACTGGTCGAGCACAAGCTGGAGCAGCCGCACTTCATTACCCAGTACCCGTTCGAAGTGTCGCCGCTGGCGCGTCGCAACGACGACAACCCGAACGTCACCGACCGTTTCGAGCTGTTCATCGGCGGCCGTGAAATCGCCAACGCCTACTCCGAGTTGAACGACGCGGAAGACCAGGCCGAGCGCTTCATGGCGCAGGTGGCCGATAAGGACGCCGGCGACGACGAAGCCATGCACTATGACGCCGACTTCGTTCGCGCGCTGGAGTACGGCATGCCGCCAACGGCCGGTGAAGGTATCGGCATCGACCGTCTGGTGATGCTGCTGACCAACTCCCCGTCGATCCGCGACGTGATCCTGTTCCCGCACATGCGGCCGCAAGCTTAAGTGTTTCAAACAAAAAGCCGCCTGAATAAGGCGGCTTTTTATTGCCTGTCTGGTACAAACGTATCAATTGGTTACTTTTGAAGTAAAAGAGGAATACCTGTCGTGAACCGTGCAATGGCTCAAGAGGGTGCAGCGGGTATCGCCACTGCGGTCGCTGAAAGTGTTCAGTACCAGGGCCGCAAGGCCAGCCGCCAGGGCAGCGAGCAGCGTCGACAGGACATTCTCGATGCCGCCATGCGCATTGTCGTGCGCGATGGCGTGCGGGCCGTGCGTCACCGCGCGGTTGCCGCCGAAGCCGGTGTGCCGCTGTCGGCCACCACTTACTATTTCAAGGATATCGATGACTTGCTCACCGATACCTTCGCCCAATACGTTGAGCGCAGTGCGGCGTTCATGGCCAAATTGTGGGTGAACAACGAAGGGCTGCTGCGCGAGATGGTCGTCAGTGCCGACGGCAGCCGCGAGTCGCGCTCGCAGCTGGCAGACGATATCGCGCGGTTGATGGCGGACTATGTCCACCGGCAACTGATCAACCGTCGCGAGCATTTGATGGCCGAGCAAGCGTTCCGTCAGGAAGCGCTGCTTAACCCGCGCCTGGCACTGCTGGTACGTTCGCATCAGCAAATTCTCCTGCAGGGATCGTGTCAGCTTTTCCAGGTGTTGGGTTCGCGCGAACCACAACAGGATGCCAAAGTGTTGACGGCGATTATCGGACGGATGGAATATCAGGGCCTGCTCAACGAAGCCGAGCCTGACACCGAAGCTGAAATGCTCGGTATCCTGACGCGGTATATGCATCTGGTATTGGCGTCGGTGTAATCCGATCCCCTGTAGGAGCTGCCGAAGGCTGCGATCTTTTGATCTTGATCTTCTTGAGACTTCAGCAAAGCAAGGTCAAAAGATCGCAGCCTGCGGCAGCTCCTACGGGGCGTCGTCTGTTCATAGGGAGTATTGAATGAAAGCCTGGCGCGTCGTGGTGATCGCCTTGTCGTTCCTGCTGCTCAGTGGCTGTCTGGTGACTTTCAAGGAACCGCTGCCCACCAGCGACCCCGCGCCCAAGGGGTTGCTTGGCAAATGGACCAGCACCAATGCCTGGGGTGAGCCGATGAACCTGGAACTGACGCGCATTGCCGACAATCGCTATCAGGCGGTCAGCTATTTCAAGGCCAGACCCAAAGAGCGCGAGGCCTATCCTTTCACGGTTTCGCGTCATGGCAGCCGCTGGTACCTGTCGGCGAAGGTGCCGGCGCAGTTCGGCGGGCATTTCACCATTGCCGGTTTCGAACTCACGGACACACATGAACTGGTGGTCTACAACCTCGACCTCGAGCAGATCAACCAGGCCCTGGGGCAGAAAGTCCTCAGCGGCGAAGGTTTCCAGACCGACGATGGCGATGGCGTGTTGATCGATACCCGGATGGACCGGGTGTTCGCCTACCTGGATGATCCGGCCAATTCCGATGTCTTCGTCGAGGCCGTGCGCTATCAGCGCCTTGCCAAAGCCAAATAAGTCCAGCACATAACGGTTTTCTACAGGAGTTTCGGGTGGACGATTACCAGCAGACGATACGCATTTTGTCCGATCGCATAGTGCTGGCGCAGACGCCCATTCGCGTCCTCGATGCGGTGAAGTGGGACGACAGTGTCCGCAAGGGTTTCCTCAAGGCCAAGGGCAAGGAAATGCCGGCGGTGGACCGCGACTATTACTTGAACCGGCCGCTGTCCTTCGACTCCAGCAAAGTGAAACTGGAATTCCAGAACATCGAGCGTGACATCACTCGCCAGCTCGGCCAGTTCAATCCGGTCGGTCAGATCATGCGCCGCATGTGCAAGGAATACCGCATGGTGGTGCGCATGCTCGAAGCGCGCGGCACCGAGGATTTCGGCCTGATTTCCCAAGAGTTGTACGGCGCGGCGTCCGATGCGTTTCACGCGGGCGACCCGACGTTGTCGGACCTCGGGCTGATGCTCTCCGATTACCTGAACAACATCGATGGCCGTGGCGACCTGAAGGACGAACCGAAAATCCTTACCGCCAAGGACGCCGTGCATTTACTCCAGACGCGCTTGAGCAAGGTGTTTGGCGAGGCCGAGGAAACCATTCGGGTATTCGAGTCCGACGGCATCGTCGCCGATGCGGCGGCGGGCGCCGACTACATCAAGATTCGCACCGACGCGATGTTCAACGAGCGTGACGTGCGCGCCCTCGAAGTCCACGAAGGGCTGGTGCACGTGGGCACCACGCTCAACGGGCTGAACCAGCCGATCTGCACCTTCCTGTCCAAAGGCCCGCCCTCGTCGACGGTGACGCAGGAAGGGCTGGCGATCCTGATGGAAATCATCACCTTCGCCTCCTACCCGAGCCGCCTGCGCAAACTGACCAACCGCACCCGCGCCATTCACATGGTGGAGGAGGGCGCGGACTTCCTGCAAATCTTCGAGTTCTTCCGCGAGCAGGGTTTCGAGATGGCGGAAAGTTACGGCAATGCCAGTCGGGTTTTCCGGGGTTCGGTGCCAAACGGTCTGCCATTCACCAAAGACTTGTCCTACCTCAAGGGCTTTATCATGGTTTACAACTACATTCAGTTGGCCGTGCGCAAAGGCAAGCTCGAGCAAATACCCTTGCTGTTTTGCGGCAAGACCACACTGGAAGACATGCGCACATTGCGCCAGTTGGTCGATGAAGGTCTGGTGGTGCCGCCCAAGTACTTGCCGGAACAGTTCCGCGACATGAACGCGCTGTCGGCGTGGATGTGCTTCTCCAACTTCCTGAATCACCTGAGCCTGGACCGGATTGAAGCGGATTACTCCAATATTCTCTAGAACAGTGGTATCCCTGTGGGAGCGAGCTTGCTCGCGATGGCGGCTTACCTTTCGACATAGAGGTGGACTCATCCACCGCTATCGCGAGCAAGCTCGCTCCCACAGTTAATTTGCTTACCACAGGATTGTGTTCCAACTTTATTTCTTGCGAGGCTTCAACGGATGAGAATCCTCGGCATCTTCTGCCTTCTACTGACCCTCAGCGGTTGCAGCTCCTTGCTGTTCTACCCCGAACCCGGCCAGTTGTTCACCCCGGAAAAAGCCAAACTCGACTACCGCGAAATCACCCTGACCACCGCTGACGGCCTCAAGCTCAACGGTTGGTGGCTGCCGGCAAAGAAAGGTGTCGAGGTCAAAGGCACGGTGCTGCACTTGCATGGCAACGGCGGCAATCTGCCGATGCATCTCGGCGGTAGCTGGTGGTTGCCGGAAGAAGGCTACCAAGTGCTGCTGATCGATTATCGCGGTTACGGCTTGTCCGAAGGCGAACCCAGTTTGCCGGCGATTTATCAGGACATTGACGCTGCATTCAAATGGCTCGACAACGCCCCCGAGGTCAAAGGCAAACCGCTGATCCTGCTCGGCCAAAGCCTCGGCGGTTCCATGGCCGTGCATTACCTGGTTCAGCACCCCGAACGCCAGAAACAACTCAAGGCGTTTGTCCTCGATGGCGTGCCCGCCAGTTATCGCAGCATCGGCCAATTTGCCCTGAGCCATTCCTGGCTGACCTGGGCGTTTCAGGTGCCGCTGTCGTGGCTGGTGCCGGACGGCGACAGCGCAATCAATTCCATGGCGCAACTCAACGGCGTGCCGAAACTGATCTACCACAGCATCGACGATCCGATCGTGCCCCTTTCCAACGGCATCCGTCTGTATCAAGCTGCGCCGCCGCCGCGCGTCCTGCAACTGACCCGTGGCGGTCATGTGCAGACGTTCGCCGACCCGGTGTGGCGCAAGGTCATGCTGCGTTACCTCGATGACCCGCAGCATTTCAACGGTCTGCGCCGGCTGGGTGAAACCCCCAACTACCCGGCCCCCGAACATTCTGAAGATGAACCACCAGAGAGCCCGCAATGAGTGAAGAACGTAACGCCATCCCGCTGATCATCACCGGTATCTGCAGCATCCTCGGCACCGTCGGGGCCCTGTGGTTCTACGGTTACCTGCACTTCGCCAAACCCGAAGATGCGCTGCTGCTCAGCGACTTCACCCTGCTCAAGACCGTGCCGGGCGAAGACTACAAAGTCTCCCTCGAGCCCGCTGCGCAAGTGGCTCAGTGCGTCGATGGGGTGCTGGTGATGTTCGACACCGACCAGAAAGGCCTCAGCGGCGTGTTGGTCAACAACAAGAAAAGAGCCGTGCGTTGCATCGGCCAGGAAACGCCGCAGAAGCTGCAACCGTAGCACGCTCGAAAAGATCGCAGCCTCGTTTCACTCGACAGCTCCTACAGAAGCACATGGTTTATGCAGGAACCGTGTAGGAGCTGTCGAGTGAAACGAGGCTGCGATTTTTTGATCTTAAAAAAGCCCCGCTCTGATCAAATCAGGCGGGGCTTTTGCGTTACCAGGTGAAGCTTAGTTCGAGCTAACAGCCGAACGCGGAATCACTGGCTGATTATCATTGGAAATGGTCACTTCCACCCGACGGTTCATCGCCCGGCCGGAAACGCTGCCGTTTTCAGCAACCGGGTATTCCTTGCCGTAACCCTGGGCAACGATGCGCGCAGGATCAACGCCCATCTTCACCAGCGCGGTACGCACGGAAGCGGCGCGGCGCTCGGACAGCGACTGGTTGTGCGAAGCCGTGCCGGTGCTGTCGGTGTAGCCTTCGACAATCACTTTGCGGTCCGGGTTTTCCTGGAGGAACTGCGCCAGTTTGTTGATGTTGACCAGACCGCTGGATTTCAGATCGGCACGGTCGGTGGCGAACAACACATCACCAAAGGTCACCAGCGTACCGCGATCGGTCTGCTTGGCGTTCAGGCTGTCCTGCAGCTGCTTGATCTGCGCATCGCGGGCATCCAGGCGAGCCTGGGCGCGTTGGGCAGAAGCGTTCTTCAGGTTGGCTTCAGCGGTGCGCAGCGCGATGGTTTGCTTCGCCACTTCAACACGCTGATTGGTCAGGTAGGCCAGTTGATCGACCTCATTCGCGTCGCGCTTGTCCAGATACGCCTTGTCGGCCTTGTCCAGGTAATCGCTGGCGTCTTTGGTTTCCAGCGCCGCGACTTTGCTCGCCTGCGGGTTGGCTTGCAGGCCGCTGTAGTTGGTGCGGGCCTGTTCCAGGTTCTGGTTAGGCGGCGTCGAGCAGGCAGCCAATGCAACGCTTGCGGCCAGCAGAGCAGGGATCATCAATTGTGTGCGCATGTTGGTATCGTCCTTTTAAGTCGAGTAAGAAGTACGTCGCAGCGGCGCTTATTGCACGGTGCGCTGGCTTTCCTGACGCAGTTCCTGAACCCCTTTCTGAGAGTCCTTCACCGCCTGTTCGGCTTTCAACGCCTGGGCTTTGCGTTCGGCTACACGAGCGTCCCATTCGGCCTGTTCGGCGAGCACGCGGGCTTCGTCATACTTTTTGTCGTGCATGGCGATTTCGGCTTGCTTGAGCTTGTCCTGGGCGGACTTCATTTCAACGGCGGCGAATTCGGTACCGCCGGCGCTGACGGCGCTGTTCACCGCTGACTGAGTCACGGCGTATTGCTCGCTCGGCGGGTTGCCGGCGCAACCGGCCAGCACGAAGCTGCTGCCGATGGCCAGGGCAGCCAGTTTCAGACTACGCAGATGATTGAACGAGGACTTGGCAGTGCTGATCTTCATGGTCTTCAACTCCATTGGAATAACTCCTGAAAAACTAAAATCCATCCTGGGTGTGGAGCCGCAACCATCAAATTTTCGAGGCGTTTTGAAACGGCCGTCCCAGGCGTGGTTACTGGGTACGACCGGAGGGGTTTTTCAAAAGTTCAGAAAAGATGGCCAATCGCCTGAGAATTATTGACCGAACGGACAAGGCTCTAAATCGGGAGCTTTGGCAATAGGCGGAGGAGCTGTAGCTGCGGGAACACGCAATATCCGAATGTTATGCAAGTCAAATGTGGGAGCGAGCCTGCTCGCGAATGCGGTGGGTCAGTCGACAAGTGTTTCAACTGACACACCGTATTCGCGAGCAGGCTCGCTCCCACAGGTTATGCGGCAACTCTAATGTTTCTGCTTGTCATCAACGGACGACAGATCGTGCAGATGCCGACGTGACAGCGAAAGAAAACGCGGGGTCGGGCCGACATCTTCGTACAGTGGATCACCTTCCTCATCGGTGGCGACAACGGTCGAACCCTTCACGTACGGGAAGCTTTTTTCCAACTCTTCCAACGCAGCGCCGATCAGTTCGCCGAGCAGTTCTTCAGGGTGCCGTTTGGGGTACATCTCGATAATCGCCGCCAGTCGCGCGGCGGCTTCCACATCCAGATGAATCGCGTAGCCGGTATCGGTCAGGCGACCCTTGGCGTTTTCTTCCCAATGCTGGGCAAGCTCGCGGATTTTCATAAAAACCTCATGACGCGCCGGCTCGTGGCAGGCAAATGAATGTCCGGCCATGGCCGGAGAAAGCCGTTGTACGGCTTACTCTTCAGACTAGCTTGAACGCCTTGAGTTTAAAGTCCCTTCGTCGTGTGCTTGTAAGAAGTGCCTTGCAGCGGCACTCTCTTGTGACAAAGCACACCGGATTTTTCGCTGGAGAACGGCTGATGACCGATATTGATGCACGCTTGCGCGAGGACGTTCACCTGTTGGGTGAGCTGTTGGGCAACACCATTCGTGAACAGTACGGGGACGGTTTTCTCGACAAGATCGAGCAGATCCGCAAAGGTGCCAAGGCCGACCGTCGTGGATCGATGGACGCCGAACTGAGCGCCAGCCTCAACCAGTTGAGCGAAGACGAGTTGCTGCCGGTGGCGCGGGCGTTCAACCAGTTTCTCAATCTGGCGAATATCGCCGAGCAGTATCAGCTGATTCACCGTCGCGAAGAATCGCAGCCCCCGCCGTTCGAGGCGCGAGTGCTCCCTGAACTGCTCGCGCGTTTGCTTGCCGAAGGTCATGGGGCCGAATCCCTGGCGCGGCAATTGGGCCGTCTGGAAATCGACCTGGTGTTGACTGCGCACCCGACTGAAGTCGCGCGCCGCACGCTGATCCAGAAATACGACGCCATCGCCGCCCAGCTCGCCGCCCAGGACCATCGCGACCTGACCAGCGCCGAGCGCGAACAGATTCAATCGAAGTTGCAGCGCCTGATCGCCGAAGCCTGGCACACCGAAGAAATCCGCCGTACCCGCCCGACCCCGGTAGACGAGGCGAAGTGGGGCTTTGCGGTGATCGAGCATTCGCTGTGGCATGCGATCCCGAACTACCTGCGCAAGGCCGATAAAGCCCTGCATGACGCCACCGGCCTGCACCTGCCGCTGGAAGCCGCGCCGATTCGCTTCTCGTCATGGATGGGCGGCGACCGCGACGGCAACCCCAACGTCACCGCCGCCGTGACCCGCGAAGTGTTGCTGCTGGCGCGCTGGATGGCGGCCGATTTGTTCGTGCGCGATATCGATCACCTCGCGGCCGAGCTGTCGATGCAACAGGCCAGCGCCGCGCTGAAAGCCAAGGCTGGCGATAGCGCCGAGCCTTATCGCACCGTGCTTAAACAATTGCGCGAACGGCTGCGCGCCACCCGTAACTGGGCGCACGCTTCTCTGAAAACGGCGACCCCGGCAGCGGCCGACGTGCTGCAAAACAACCGTGATCTGCTCGATCCGCTGGAGCTCTGTTACCAGTCGTTGCACGAGTGCGGCATGGGCGTGATCGCTGACGGTCCGCTGCTCGATTGTCTGCGTCGTGCGGTCACCTTCGGCTTGTTCCTGGTGCGCCTCGATGTGCGTCAGGATTCGTCGCGACACTCGGCGGCGATGACCGAAATCACCGATTACCTCGGCCTCGGTCGCTACGAAGATTGGAGCGAAGAGGAGCGCATCGCCTTTCTGATGCGCGAGCTGAACAACCGTCGGCCATTGCTGCCAGCGTATTTCAAACCGTCCGCCGACACCGCTGAAGTGCTCGCTACATGCCGCGAAATCGCCGCCGCGCCGGGCGCTTCGCTGGGTTCGTATGTGATCTCCATGGCCGGTGCCGCTTCCGATGTGCTGGCGGTGCAATTGCTGCTCAAAGAGGCCGGCGTGTTGCGGCCGATGCGCGTGGTGCCACTGTTCGAAACCCTCGCCGACCTCGATAACGCCGGCCCGGTGATCGAAAAACTGTTGCTGCTGCCGGGTTATCGCGCGCGCCTGCAAGGTCCGCAGGAAGTGATGATCGGCTACTCCGACTCGGCCAAGGACGCCGGCACCACGGCGGCGGCCTGGGCGCAGTATCGGGCGCAGGAGCGCCTGGTCGATATTTGCCGCGAGCAACAAGTGGAGCTGCTGTTGTTCCACGGTCGTGGCGGCACCGTCGGCCGTGGCGGCGGTCCGGCGCACGCGGCGATTCTGTCGCAGCCGCCGGGTTCGGTGGCGGGGCGTTTCCGTACGACCGAACAGGGGGAAATGATTCGATTCAAATTCGGCCTGCCGGACATCGCCGAGCAAAACCTCAATCTGTACCTCGCGGCGGTGCTGGAAGCGACCTTGTTGCCACCACCGCCCCCTGAGCCCGCCTGGCGCCATTTGATGGACGAATTGGCGGCAGACGGTGTCAGCGCTTACCGCGCCGTGGTGCGGGAAAATCCGCAATTCGTCGAGTATTTCCGCCAGTCCACCCCGGAGCAGGAGCTGGGCCGTCTGCCGCTGGGCAGTCGTCCGGCGAAGCGTCGAGCCGGCGGCATCGAAAGCCTGCGGGCGATCCCGTGGATTTTCGGCTGGACCCAGACGCGTCTGATGTTGCCCGCCTGGCTTGGCTGGGAAGCGGCGCTGAGCAAGGCGCTGGAGCGCGGCGAAGGTGAATTGCTGGGGCAGATGCGCGAGCAGTGGCCGTTCTTCCGCACGCGCATCGATATGCTGGAAATGGTGCTGGCCAAGGCGGACGCCGACATTGCCCGCTCCTACGACGAACGGCTGGTCGAGCCGGATCTGCTGCCATTGGGCGCGCATTTACGCGACCTATTGTCGCAGGCCTGCGCGGTGGTGCTGGGGCTGACCGGTCAGTCGCAGCTACTGGCACATAGCCCGGACACCCTCGAATTCATCCGCTTGCGCAACACCTATCTCGACCCGCTTCATCTATTGCAGGCCGAGTTGCTGGCGCGTTCGCGGCAGCAGGAGGTGGCACAGGGCAGCCCGGTAGAACAAGCATTACTGGTGTCTGTGGCGGGGATTGCCGCCGGTTTGCGAAATACCGGCTAAGGTTTTGGTCGGGGGGCAGGGTACTCGACCCCGGCGTCGAGTGCCGGTTTGCGCAGGGCTGGAAAGTGCTGCCAGGCGACAGTTAATGACGGGGTTGCGACGAGGGGTACCCCGTCGCAAGGTCACGCAAGGCGCGGGTTTCTCCGACTTTCGGCGGCTTGTGTGGTCCGGGCCTGCTGTGTATCTTGATCAGCCTTTGGCCGTTTGGGCGGTCACGACCCTGTTTTGAGATTGGCCCCACGAGGCGAATCCGTTGTTATCTATATAAAAATTGAGGAGCACATCGATGCGCGTCATTCTGCTGGGAGCTCCCGGGGCCGGTAAAGGTACTCAGGCAAAGTTCATCACCGAAAAGTTCGGCATCCCGCAAATCTCCACCGGCGACATGCTGCGTGCCGCGGTCAAGGCCGGCACCGAGCTGGGCCTGGTCGCCAAGAGCGTCATGGACAGCGGTGGCCTGGTATCCGATGACCTGATCATCAATCTGGTCAAGGAACGCATCAGCCAGGCGGATTGCGCCAACGGTTTCCTGTTCGACGGTTTCCCGCGCACCATTCCTCAGGCTGAAGCCCTGGTGAAGGCTGGCGTCGAGCTCGATCACGTGGTTGAAATCGCCGTCGACGACGAAGAAATCGTCCAGCGCATTGCCGGTCGTCGCGTTCACGAGGCCAGCGGCCGCGTGTACCACACCGTCTACAACCCGCCGAAAATCGCCGGTAAAGACGACATCACCGGTGAAGCCCTGGTGCAACGCAAGGACGACACTGAAGAAACCGTTCGTCATCGCCTGTCGGTCTACCATTCGCAGACCAAGCCGCTGGTCGAGTTCTACCAGAAGCTGTCCGCCGCCACTGACGGCAAGCCGAAGTACAGCCACATCGCTGGCGTCGGCTCGGTTGAAGCGATCACCGGCAAGGTCCTTGAAGCGCTGAGCTGAAAAGTCTGAACCGCTTCATCTTCTACGGCCCGCTTGCGGGCCGTAGTTGTTTATACTGGCGCACTTTTTCTGACCTCTCTTACGGAAACATCGATGAGCACCTTGCTGGCCCTGGACACCGCGACTGAAGCTTGCTCCGTTGCCTTGCTGCATGAAGGCAAAGTCACGAGCCATTACGAGGTGATCCCGCGCCTGCACGCGCAGAAGCTGTTGCCGATGATCCAGCAGTTGCTCGCCGATGCCGGCACCACCCTGCAAGCGGTCGATGCCATTGCCTTCGGTCGCGGGCCGGGCGCGTTCACCGGCGTACGCATCGCCATTGGTGTGGTGCAGGGCCTGGCGTTTGCGCTGGATCGCCCGGTGTTGCCGGTGTCCAACCTGGCGGTGCTGGCGCAACGGGCGTATCGCGAACACGGCGTGAGCCAGGTCGCGGCGGCCATCGATGCACGGATGGATGAAGTGTATTGGGGTTGCTACCGCGAGACGGCGGGGGAGATGCGACTGGTCGGCAACGAGGCCGTATTGTCGCCGGAAGTGGCGGCGTTGCCGGCCGATGCCAGCGGTGAATGGTTTGGCGCGGGCACCGGTTGGGGCTATGCCGAACGCATCGCCGTCAGCCTGACCGGCCAGGACGCAGGCCTGTTGCCTCACGCCGAAGACCTGCTGACCCTGGCGCGTTTCGCCTGGGAGCGCGGTGAAGCGATTGTGGCGGATGAGGCGCAGCCGGTGTACTTGCGCGACAAGGTTGCGACGCCAAAGGCCCGTTGAATCCCTGTGGCGAGGGAGCTTGCTCCCGCTGGGCTGCGAAGCGGCCCCAAAAGTTGGCAGGTACATGCACTGCGCAGCCTGATTTACGCCTGCTTCGCAGGCGAACGGGAGCAAGCTCCCTCGCCACAATGTTTGTTCAAACACACCCAATCGTCGTTTTATCTCCCCGCTTTTAAACCTTTTCGCTTTTCTGTGTTCTAGTTATCACTCGGCGGTTTGCGAAGTGGGTTATGTGCCACTAGACTGCCATCATCGATACCGAGCATGACTTTATGCGTATAGACGGCCTTTCCTCTCAGTCCTACCCCATCAAGCGCCAGCCCCGCAAAGGGCATGTGGTTGACGACGACTCCGTTGATATCGACGGCGAGCTGGAATTCCCCTCCGAAGAGCAAATGGCCGCCCGTGCCGCCAAAGCCTCCGCGCAGCGCCTGAGCAATCTTCCGGCGCGTCAGCAAGACATGATTTACCACCGCGCCATGAGCAAAAGTGTGGCGATGGCCCTGGCCAGCTACCTCAGCACCGCCGGTTTTGTCGATTGGGATTCGGATGTGCTGGGCCTCGACCTGTACATCTGATGCTGCTGCCTTACTACCTCGGCTGCCCGTCGTGGAGTGAAAACGCCTGGCGCGATTATCTCTATCCGCAAGACGCCAAACCCGCCGATTTTTTAGCTCTCTATTCTCAAGTATTCAACGCCGTTGAAGGCAATACGACCTTCTACGCGAGCCCGGCTGCCAGCACCGTGCAGCGCTGGGCCGAGACCATGCCCGAGCATTTCCGTTTCACCGCCAAATTCCCCCGCGACATCAGCCACGGCGGCGATCTGCGCGAACAACTGACCGCTGCCGAAACCTTCCTGCAATTGCTCAGCCCGCTCGGCCAGCGGGTGTCGCCGCTGTGGTTGCAGCTGTCGAAAAGCTTCACGCCGCAACGCTTGCACGAGCTGGCGGGTTTTATCGATGCGGTGGACCGGCCGCTGGCTATCGAAGTGCGGCACGACGATTTCTTCGCCAAAGGCGAGGCCGAGCGCTCGCTCAATCGCCTGCTGCTGGATCGCGGCGTCGAGCGCATCTGCCTGGATCCGCGCGCGCTGTTCAGCTGCACCTCCACCGATCCTGCCTTGCTTCACGCTCAATCGCAGAAGCCCCGGGTTCCGCCCCGGCCGGCGGCGTTCACCCAATGCCCGCAAGTACGCTTCATTGGCCATCCGCAACTGGAAGCCAACGATCCATTCCTGGTGCCCTGGGTCGAGAAAATCGCCGAGTGGATCGAAGGGGGCCGCACGCCCTATATCTTCCTGCACACCGCCGACAACCTGCTGGCCGCCAGACTCGCGCAACGTTTTCACGCCAGACTGATGCTGCGATTGCCTGGCCTGCCGCCGCTGCCTGAGCTATACAGAGAGCCCGCCGCCGAGCAACTTGGCCTGCTCTGAGGCGGCTTCGTTCCCATTTCAGGAGCCTGCCAATGGATGCGCAAACCCTTCGAGCCCAAGCGTTCAAAGCGCTGCATGAACGCGACGGTGCGTTCGTCATTCCCAACCCGTGGGACGCCGGCTCGGCGAAAATACTCGCCAGCCTGGGCTACGAGGCACTGGCGACCACCAGCGCCGGTTTTGCCTTTTCTCAGGCTCGCCCCGACGGCGGGCTGACGCTGGACGATACCCTGGCGAACGTTCGGGCGATTGTCGCGGCCACTGACCTGCCGGTCGCAGTCGATCTGGAAAACGGTTTTGCCGACGACCCTGCCGACTGTGCGAAAAGTATTTTACGCGCCGCCAACGCGGGCGCCGTGGGGGGATCGATTGAAGACGCCACGGGTCGCGCCGACGCGCCGATTTATTGCTTCGAGCATGCCGTTGCGCGGATTGAAGCCGCCGTCGCCGCTGCACGCAGCTTGCCGTTCCATTTCACATTGACGGCGCGGGCCGAGAACTTCCTGCATGGCCATCCGGATCTGGACGACACGATTCGCCGCTTGCAGGCGTTCGCCGAAGCCGGTGCCGACGTGTTGTATGCGCCGGGTCTGCGCAGCGCTGAAGAGGTGCTGGCGGTGGTCCGCGCCGTGGCGCCGAAACCGGTGAACGTGTTGATGTCGGGCGGGCTGAAACTGTCCGTCGAGCAATTGAGTGAAATGGGCGTCAAACGCATCAGCGTCGGTTCGGCACTCGCCCTGGCGGCGCTCGGTGAGTTTTACCGTGCGGCTGAAGAGATCAAGACCTCGGGCACGTTCAGCTTTACCTCGCGGTCGATGCCATACGCGCAGGCCAATCAATTGTTCAAAGGCTGACGATGCGGTTTTTGCAGGTGCTGCTGGTGTTGGTTCTGATAGTCGGTGCGGCGGGCGTGAGCGTCTGGCGCGGCTGGGTATTGCTGCCCCCGCAATGGAACCCGTGGGCGCCGCTGGACGTGAAGGCCGAGCCGAACCTGCTGACCCGCTACAAGCTGATGCGCCTGCGCGATGATCCGCAGTTGTGCGATCAAGCCCTGAGCAGCTCCGGTTTGCGCGTGGCGCGGCAGGCCGACAGTCCGGGTGCAAGCTGTCCGCTGATCAACACCTTGCGTGTGCAGGGTGGCGACGTAACGCTCAATAGCAGTTTCCTCGCCAGTTGCCGTCTGGCGGTATCGTTCGCGCTATTCGAACACCATGCCCTGCAACCCGCCGCGCAGGCGGTCTATGGGCAAGCGGTGACCCGCGTCGACCATCTCGGCAGCTTTGCCTGTCGCAACGTCTACGGGCGCGAAAACGGCAGGCGCAGTCAGCATGCCAGCGCCGATGCGCTGGATATCGCCGGATTCCGCCTGGCCGACGGCCGCACCATCAGCGTGCTCAAGGATTGGCCGAAGGATAATCAGGACGCACGGTTTCTACGCCAGGTTCGCGACGGCGCCTGCGACATGTTCAGTGTGGTGTTGAGCCCGGACTACAACGCCGCCCATCGCAATCACTTTCATGTGGATGTCGGGCCGTGGTGGGTGTGTCGCTGAAGGCTTGTTATTGAAGGTCAGGCGGCAATGCGCAGGTTCTGCAGCACGATCGGGCGCGCCCAGCCGATATCGAAGTCGAAGTTTTTCTGTTGCTCGGCCAGCTCTTCGGCCGGGAACGGCGGGAACGGTTTGTCCAGCAGATCGAGTTCGAATTCGGCAATCGGCAAATGCAGTGGACGCGGTTGCGGTGCAGCGCCCGGGACTGGCTGCGGTTGGCCGTGGGTCAGGACGATCGGGCGAACCCAGCCGCTTTCGAAGTCCTGCTGCTTCTGTTGGGCGACGATCTCTTCGGCCGGGAACGGTGGGAACGGTTTGTCCGCCAGGTCCATTTCGAACTCGGCAATTGGCAGGAACAGTGGCTCGGGTGGTTTGACCTGGGTTTCTTTCACATCGCATTCGCGCTGGGAAACGATGTGCGCCAGCAGTTCACTGCCAACGGTGGGTTCTTGCGGACTTTCAAGGTCGACGGGCGGGAACGTGAGAGACGCCGGCACGACATCGCCCGACTGATCGGCCAGCGCCTGGGCAAAAAAATCTTGCCACAGGTGACTGACGCCGCTCAGTGCTTGGGAGTTTCGCAGGCCAAAATCGCCGTGGGGCGAGATGTAACCTATCGATGTGCGTTGAATGTCTGACATTTCTCTCGGTCGACGCTCAGCTCTGGCAAAATGCTCGTTAGTTTTGTTATCGGCCGTTTTTGCCGATCATTAATTTTTTGAGCGTGTTTTCCCATGATTGATCAACCGGCGGCTTGCCGCATCCACGTCGAGGCCTTGAGTGCGGCTTATCAGCCACAGGCCGAGCAATGGGCCGAGCGCCTGGGCTTGCCCCTGCAAGTGGCGGACGGCGAGTTTGCCTTGCAGGTCGGTGAGCAAGGTTTGCAATTGCAGCAGTTGGGGCCGGACGCACCGGGGCCGGTGCGGGTCGACTTCGTCGAGGGTGGTGCGGCCCATCGCCGGTTGTTCGGCGGTGGAACCGGGCAGATGATCGCCAAAGCGGTGGGCATCGCGCAGGGCGTACGTCCGCGTGTGCTGGATGCCACGGCCGGCCTGGGCAAGGATGCGTTCGTGCTGGCGAGTCTGGGCTGCGAGATGAGCCTGATCGAGCGTCAACCGCTGATCGGTGCCTTGCTTGAGGACGGACTGGCGCGTGGCGCGGAAGATTTCGACGTGGCGTCGATTGTGGCGCGCATGCGTTTGCTCAAGGGCAACTCGATCGAGGTGATGCGCGACTGGGAAGGTGAGCCGCCGCAGGTGATCTATCTCGATCCGATGTTCCCCCACCGTGAGAAAACCGCGCTGGTGAAGAAGGAAATGCGCCTGTTCCGGCCGTTGGTGGGGGATGACCCGGATGCGCCGGCGTTGCTCGAAGCGGCGTTGGCACTGGCCAGCCACCGGGTGGTGGTCAAGCGCCCGCGCAAGGCGCCGTGCATTGCGGGGCCCAAGCCGAGCCATGCGCTGGACGGGAAATCCAGCCGGTATGACATTTATCCGAAGAAGGCGCTCAAGCCCTGAGACCGTGGCGCGCCCTTCGCGAGCAGGCTCGCTCCCACATTGGATGTGTGTCGTGTGGAGATCAAATGTGGGAGCGGGCCTGCTCGCGAAGGGGCCAGGCCGGACAACCAAAAGCTATCAGGCCGACTCTGGTCGATAAGCCCGCATAAACAACCCCACCACTTCGCGCACATGTTCCTCCGCCGCATCCCCGGTCAGTGGCTCGCCACAGCCATACAACAAGCGAAAATTCCCCGCGCCCTTGAGCAAACAGAAGAAATGCTCGGCTGCGTTACGCGGCTTGGCGATGCTCAACGCGCCACTCTGATCCACCTTGCCCAGCAACCGTTCCATGCCCAGCAGCATGCGCTCCGGCCCGGCTTCGAAGAAGATCTGCGAGAGTTTCGGGTCCTGGCTGCCGAGGGTCATCATCAAGCGGTGAAGGTTTACCGATTCGTCGCTGTTGATCAGATGATGAAAACCACGCGCGATGTTCAACAGTACCGTCTCTACCGAGATGCCCTCAGGCAATTCGAAAAACAGCGTAGGCAGTTGTTCTTCGCATTTGGCCATGACGGCAGCGGAGAACAGGGTCTCCTTGTCGGTGAAATGGCTGTAGACGGTCAGCTTCGACACCCCGGCCTCGGCCGCTACCGCGTCCATGCTGGTGTTCGCATAACCCTTGCTCAGAAACAGGATTTTCGCCGCATCGAGGATCGCCTGGCGCTTGGCCAGATCCTTGGGGCGGCCCGGACCGTTGGGTGCTGGAAGATTGTTCGGCATTATTCGCTTTTAATACTGGACTGGTGAGTTTGCTATTAATAACATACCGGCCAGTATAATTATTCCAAGCACCATTAGCGAAAGGTCCTTCACCATGTTCCGCTATGCCTTGCCCCTCGCATTGCCAGTCAGCCTGGCGTTTTTATTATCTGCGTGTGGTCACGAAGAGGCGCCGCAGGTCATCGTGCGACCGGCCATGGTGGTGCAACCGGAGCCCTCGGCGCAGGCCATGGAAAGTTATCCCGGTGAAGTCCGCGCCCGCTACGAGCCGGAGCTGGCCTTTCGGATTGGCGGCAAAGTCAGCCGACGACTGGTCGAAGAAGGGCAGCGAGTCAAGGCCGATCAGCCTCTGGCGGAACTCGATGCCCAAGACGTGCGCCTGCAACTGGAGGCGACTCGCGCCCAGGTCGCCGCTGCCGAAGCCAACCTGAATCTGGTGCGCGCCGAGCGTGATCGCTACAAGACGCTAATGGAGCGTCAGATGGTCAGCCGCTCCCAGTACGACAATTCCGAAAACCTCTACAGATCCGGTGAAGCACGCCTGAAGCAGATCAGGGCCGAGTTCAACGTCTCCACCAATCAGGCCAGCTATGCGGTGCTGCGTGCGCCGCAGGACGGCGTCGTAGCCAAGCGTGCGGTGGAAGTCGGGCAAGTGGTTGCCGCCGGGCAAACCGTTTTCACTCTCGCCACCGATGGCGAGCGCGAAGTACTGATTAGCCTGCCAGAACAGAACTTCGGCCGGTTCAAGGTCGGGCAGCCGGTCTCGGTGGAACTCTGGACGCAACCGGATCAACGTTTCGCCGGGCGCATCCGTGAATTGTCGCCCGCCGCCGATCCAAAATCCCGCACCTTCGCCGCGCGCATTGCGTTCGCTGCGGGCAAGGTCCCCGCCGAACTCGGCCAGAGCGCCCGGGTGTTCATCCAGTCCGCCGAGGTGGTGTCGTTGTCAGTGCCGCTGTCGGCCCTCACCGCAGAAAACGGTGCCACCTACGTGTGGGTGCTCGGCGCCAACAACACCCTGAAAAAAGCCCCGGTGCGGGTCGGTGCATTCGGCGAGAAAACCGTGCCGGTGCTCGAAGGCCTGAACGCCAGTGACTGGGTGGTAGCGGCCGGTGTCCATGTGCTGCACGACGGGCAGCAGGTACGCCCGGTGGATCGCTCCAACCGCGTAGTCAATCTGGCGGACAAGGAGTAATTCCCGATGGGTTTCAATCTTTCCGAATGGGCGTTGCGTAATCGCCAGATCGTCCTGTTCCTGATGCTGTTGCTGGCCATCGTCGGTGCACTTTCCTACACCAAACTCGGCCAGAGCGAAGACCCACCCTTCACCTTCAAGGCCATGGTCATCCGCACCAACTGGCCGGGAGCCACGGCCGAGGAAGTCTCGCGCCAGGTCAGCGAGCGCATCGAAAAGAAGCTGATGGAAACCGGCGAGTACGAGCGCATCGTCTCGTTCTCGCGGCCGGGCGAATCCCAGGTGACGTTCGTCGCGCGTGACTCCATGCACTCGGTGGCCATCCCGGAACTCTGGTATCAGGTGCGCAAAAAGATCAGCGACATTCGCCAGACGCTGCCACCGGGCATTCAGGGACCCTTCTTCAACGATGAATTCGGCACTACCTTCGGCAATATCTACGCATTGACTGGCGACGGTTTTGATTACGCGGTGCTCAAGGACTACGCCGACCGCATCCAGATTCAGCTGCAGCGGGTCAAGGATGTAGGCAAGGTCGATTTGCTCGGGTTGCAGGACGAGAAGATCTGGGTCGAACTGTCCAACGTCAAACTGGCCACCCTCGGCTTGCCGTTGGCGGCGGTGCAACAGGCGCTCGAAGAGCAGAACGCAGTGTCCACGGCCGGGTTTTTTGAAACCACCAGCGAGCGATTGCAGCTACGGGTGTCGGGGAATTTTCAGACGGTCGAAGGGATCAAGAACTTCCCGATCCGCATCGGCGATCGTACATTCCGTATCTCCGATGTCGCCAACGTTCGTCGCGGTTTCAACGATCCACCGGCACCGCGCATGCGCTTTATGGCCGAAGACGCCATCGGCCTGGCCGTCGCGATGAAGGACGGCGGCGACATTCTGGTACTGGGCAAGGCGCTGGAAATCGAGTTCGACAGAATTCAGAAAAATCTCCCGGCCGGCATGCAGTTGCGCAAGGTTTCCGATCAGCCGGCTGCCGTCAAAACCGGCGTCGGCGAGTTCGTTCAGGTGCTGGTAGAGGCGCTGGCGATTGTCCTGTTGGTGAGCTTCTTCTCGCTTGGCGTGCGCACCGGCATGGTGGTGGCGCTGGCGATTCCGCTGGTGCTGGCGATGACCTTCGCCTGCATGTATTACCTCGGCATCGGCCTGCACAAGATTTCCCTCGGCGCGTTGGTGCTGGCCCTGGGTTTGCTGGTGGATGACGCGATCATCGCCGTGGAAATGATGGCGATTAAAATGGAGCAGGGCTTCGACCGGGTCAAAGCCGCGAGCTACGCGTGGACCAGCACCGCCTTCCCGATGCTCACCGGCACGCTGATCACCGCCGCCGGGTTCCTGCCGATTGCCACCGCGCAATCGGGTACCGGCGAATACACTCGTTCGATCTTTCAGGTGGTGACCATCGCGCTGCTGGCATCGTGGATTGCCGCCGTGGTGTTCGTGCCTTATCTGGGGGAAAAACTCCTGCCGGATCTGGCGAAAATTCATGCAGCCAAACACGGCGCGGGTCAGCCTGACCCGTACGCCACGCCTTTTTATGAGCGCGTCCGGCGACTGGTGGAGTGGTGCGTGCGCTGGCGCAAAACAGTGATCACGCTGACGGTGGTGCTGTTCATCGCCTCAATCGTGTTGTTCCGTTTTGTGCCGCAGCAATTCTTCCCGGCTTCCGGTCGGCTGGAGTTGATGGTCGATCTGAAACTGGCCGAAGGTGCGTCGCTGAGCAACACCGCCGACGAGGTCAAACGGCTTGAAGGCTTGTTGAAGGATCACGCCGGCATCGACAATTACGTGGCCTACGTCGGCACCGGTTCGCCGCGCTTTTACTTGCCGCTGGATCAGCAGCTACCTGCGGCGAGCTTCGCCCAGTTTGTCGTTCTGGCCAAGACCATCGAAGACCGCGAACCCCTGCGCACCTGGCTGATCGAAACCCTCAATGAGCAATTCCCGGCCTTGCGCTCGCGGGTGACTCGCCTGGAAAACGGCCCGCCGGTGGGCTATCCGGTGCAGTTCCGGGTCACCGGTGAGCACATCGAAGAAGTCCGCGCCCTGGCCCGGAAAGTCGCCGCCAAGGTTCGCGAAAATCCCCACGTGGTCAACGTTCACCTCGACTGGGAAGAGCCGAGCAAAGTGGTGTACCTCAACATCGATCAGGACCGCGCCCGCGCGCTCGGCGTGAGCACGGCGAACCTGTCGAAGTTTCTGCAAAGCTCGCTGACCGGTTCCAGCGTCAGCCAGTACCGCGAAGACAACGAGTTGATCGAAATCCTCCTGCGCGGCACCTTGCATGAGCGTACTGAACTGTCGTTGCTGCCGAGTCTGGCAGTGCCGACGGACAACGGTCGCAGCGTTGCGCTCTCGCAGATAGCGACGCTGGAATACGGCTTCGAAGAGGGGATCATCTGGCACCGTAACCGCCTGCCCAACGTGACGGTCCGCGCCGACATCTACGGCAAGGAACAACCGGCGACGCTGGTGCAGCAGATCATGCCGACCCTTGATCCGGTCCGCGCCGAACTGCCCGACGGTTACTTGCTGGAAGTCGGCGGCACCGTGGAGGACTCGGCCCGCGGGCAGAATTCGGTGAAGGCCGGCGTGCCGCTGTTCATCGTGGTGGTGCTGACCTTGCTGATGCTGCAACTGCGAAGTTTCTCACGCACGGTGATGGTGTTTCTGACAGCGCCACTGGGATTGATCGGCGTGACCTTGTTCCTGATGGTGTTCCGCCAGCCGTTCGGCTTCGTCGCGATGCTCGGGACTATCGCGCTGTCGGGGATGATCATGCGTAACTCGGTGATTCTGGTGGACCAGATCGAGCAGGACATCGCTGCCGGTCTCAAACCCTGGCAGGCGATCATCGAAGCCACGGTGCGCCGGTTCCGCCCCATCGTGCTGACCGCGCTTGCTGCGGTGCTGGCAATGATCCCGCTGTCGCGCAGCGTGTTCTTCGGGCCGATGGCCGTGGCGATCATGGGCGGCTTGATCGTGGCGACGGCGCTGACGTTGCTGTTCTTGCCAGCGCTGTATGCGGCGTGGTTCCGCATCAAGAAAGAACCCGCCTGAACACCCTGTAGGAGCTGCCGCAGGCTGCGATCTTTTGATCTTTTGATCTGAATGCCAAATCAAAAGATCGTCCGAACGCGGCCCGAGCCTGCGGCAGCTCCTACACGTATTTCGGAAACCTCCGATATTGAGTCAGAGGGAGCTCAATGCTGTACTCAAGCCTCAGTTTCATGAGGTTTTGAGACAGCAATAATGAAAAAGCCACCGATGCTGAAGGGGCGAACAGATCCAGTGTTCGACCTGTTGGGGAAGTCTCCTCACAAAGAACGCCTCTCGGATTACCTCTCCCTGCTCAAGCCGCTGGACGATCAGGGCCGCTATCGCCCCTTCGACGAATTGCGCTACCGCTGGGCGCCGGGGCTCGATCCACACCTGTGCTGGGCGCTGGTGAAAAAAGCGCGGACCGCGCAGTACACGAGCGTGTTACCACTGGGCGAGCCGCTCCAATGGAGCAACTTCGTACTCACGCCGTTGGCGCAGAAAGCGATCTCCGCCGTCGACCGGCAAGGGACGACAGCGGCGCTGGAGTTCATGACCAGTCAGATTGGCGAGCACGCGCATTTCAGCTACCTGCTCAATGATCTGATCGAAGACGAAGCCATCAGTAGCAGCCAGCTCGAAGGTGCGGCGACGACCACGCGGGTGGCCAAGGACATGCTCAAGCGCAAACGCCTGCCGCGTACGCCGGACGAGCGAATGGTGATTGGCAACTACAGGATGATGAACTTCGCCTGGGAAAAGCGTTATGAAACCCTGAGTGCCGATTTGATCTGCGCTATGCACCAGGTCGGCGTCGAGGGCATTGATGACACGCAGTATTCGCCGGGCCAGTTCAGGAATAGCGATGACGTGGTGGTACAGGACGGAGAGGGCAACACCGTGCATTCGCCGCCACCTGCTGCCGGGCTGAAGTCTCGATTACAGGTGCTGTCGAACTGGATCAATCAGTCCCACAATGATCCCGAGCAACCGGGTTACCTTCATCCTCTGATCAAAGGCATCGCGCTGCATTTTGCGCTGGGCTTTGAGCACCCTTTTCGCGACGGCAATGGCCGGGTCGCGCGGGCGCTGTTTTACTGGTTCATGTTCAAGAATGATTTTTCGGCTTTTCGTCACATAGCGATCAGCATTTTGCTGCGCAACGCCCCGGTTAAATATGGGCGGTCATATCTGAACACTGAAGCGGATGACCTCGATCTGACTTACTTCATCGACTTTCAGTGTTCCGTAGTCCTGCGTGCTGTCAGAGGTTTTGCTGAGGCTTATCGGAAAAGCCTGGCGTATTCCGACAGCTTTGATCGCTGGTTATTGGCGTCCGGCTTTTTTGACCGATTGACTGAAAAGCAGCGTGCTGTATTCCAGGTGGCCAAGAGTGGGATGGCCAAGGAATTTACGGCAGTCAATGTGAAGGAGAATCTGAACTGCTCTTACAACACTGCGTCGGCCACCCTGAACGGGCTGGCAGAGTTGAAGGTGTTCGAGAAGCGGAAGGTGGGACGGGAGTGGGTGTTCTTTCTACGCGCTGCCCCGTAGGAGCTTCCGCAGGCTGCAGTCTTTTCATTTAAGTTAAAAGATCAAAAGATCAAAAGATCAAAAGATCGCAGCCTGCGGCAGCTCCTACGGATGATCGTTAGAGCGTGCCAAACACCTTCTTCGCCAGACTGGTCGCGGCCGCTGCGGGGTTCTGGCGGATGGTTTCTTCCTGTTTGCCGATCATCTCGAACAGGCCGTTCAGCGCCTGTTCGGTCACGTAGCTTTCGATGTTGGCGCTTTTCGCATCCAGCACGCCGAGGGTTGCGGCCTGGCCGGCGAACGAGTTGTATTGTTTGGCCAGGCCGACCTGGTCGGTGGCTTGCTTGACGATGGGCAGGAACTTGACGCGGATCTGTTCGCGGCTTGTTTTGCTCAAGTATTGCGTGGCCGAATCATTGCCGCCGCTGAGAATCCCTTTGGCATCCTCCACGCTCATTTTCTTCACCGCGTCCACGAGGATCGGCTGGGCCTGAGTGACGGCGGCTTCCGCCGCTTTGTTCATGCTGGTTTCCAGTTGATCGACCTGGGCGCCCATGCCGAAGGCTTTCATCTTGCTGGCAACCTTGCCCAGTTTGCCCGGCAGCTCGATTTTCACGTCCGGGTTGTTGCTGAACCCGCCCGGTGTGCCGAGTTGTTTAACAGCCAGTTGCGCACCTTGGGTCAGTGCGTCCTTGAGGCCGCCGGTGGCGTCTTTTTGCGACAAGTCACCGAGCGACAGCGCCAGGGCGCTGGCAGACATCATCAAGCCTGCACACAGGCCGGCGAAGCGAAGGGTAGGGCGGAACATGGTGATTTCCTTGTTCGAAAAAAGTTGTGCAAAAAAACAATCAGCGGGCCGCATCGACGCGGATTTTCAGCGGCTGCGGATCGCTGCCATCCAGCTGCACGGCGTGATGTTCGGTGGTGATGAACATCAGCTGGCCATCCACTTCGATGCGCGCGCTGACGGAATAGCGATGACCCGGTTTGACCTGCGCGGGATCGTAACTCAAGTGGAATGGCAGCGGCACCTGGCCTTTGACGGGGCCTTTTTGCTCGGCAAGCACCACGGCGGGGGCGTCGGCCAAAGAGACGTCCTGCAAACTGACGCTCAAGGTCGCGGTCGATGGCAGGGCGATGCGTTGCAGGTAGAAGACTTCGCCGTCGAGGCTGGTTTTGGCGGCAGGTTGCATTGACTGACAGGCACCCAGCAACGCGGTAATGGCCAACAGAGAGAGCTTTTTCATCGTACATCTCCAATCATTGTGGGAGCGAGCCTGTGTGGCGAGGGAGCTTGTCGGAACGCCGCACCGTCCCGCTCGGCTGCAAAGCAGTCGCAAAGCTTTTGGGGCCGCTTCGCAGCCCAGCGGGAGCAAGCTCCCTCGCCACACAGGCTCGCTCCCACTGGTTTTTGCATCAAGTCTCGGGTTGAGAGGCGACCAGATCCGCCGCATCTTCACTGCGATGCAACGCCACCTGACGAATCGACAAGCGAATTTCCGCCGGCAACACCCTCTTCGCGGCCCCTTCAGCAAGATCGCCCAACAGGTCGTGATAACTCAGCTTGCCGGCTTCGTCACGCTTGAGCACGTCGAGGTCGAGCAGGGTCTGGATAAAGTGGCGGAACAGGCTCTTGTCAAAAAACTCCGGGGCGTTCAGGCCATGCAGGATCGACAGGCGCTGGGCCATGACCGTGCACAGGTCTTCGAGTTCTTCGGCGCTGATGCTGTTCTGGCCGCTGTTGAGCAGCAGGGAAACAGTCATGTAGAAGCGCTGTAGCGTTTGGGCGATGCTTTTCGACAGCAAGGTCAGCAGCACGAAATGTCGCGAGCTGGGCGCCGGACGCAGGAACACCTCGTTCTCGAAGCGCAACAGGCCTTGCTCGACGAACGCTTCGAGCCATTGATCGACCACCGCATCCAGCTCGTCCAGCGACCAGCGAATGAACAGCTCCGATTGCAGGTACGGATACAGCGCGCGGGTATAGCGCAGGATTTGTTCGCGGCTCATGCGCGAGGCGCTCTGGAAGAAACTCGCGAGCAACGCCGGCAGGGCGAAAATGTGTAGCACGTTATTGCGGTAATAGGTCATGAGGACGGCGTTCTGCTCGTCCAGGTAGAGGATTTTGCCCAGCGCATCGCTTTGCTCGGACAGCAGATCCATGTCCTTCACATGCTCGATCAGCGCGCGGCCGTCACCTTCCGGCAACGTCGTGTGCGGGGAATACGGAACCTTGCGCAGCAGCGCCAGATACAGATCCAGCACCCGCGCCATGGCCCGATCGTCCAGTGCCAGGCGACTGGTGGACAGCAGCGCCAGCGCCACCAGATTGACCGGGTTGATCGCTGCGGCTTCGTTGAGATGCTGCGCAACTTTTTCGCCCAGTCGATTGGTGGTTTCGTTGAGCCACGCCGGTTTGAACTGCGGGCCATGCTCCTGCTGGCGCCAGTCGGGCTGCTCGCTGTCGAGGAATTCCGCCAGTTTGATCGGCTCGCCGAAGTTCACCGCCACCTGACCGAAACGCTGCTTGAGCGCGCCGATGACTTTGAAGATGTCGAAGATCGACTCTTTCTTCTTGCTCGCGCCACGCAATTCGCCGAGGTAGGTCCGGCCTTCGAGCACGCGCTCGTAGCCGATGTACACCGGCACGAACACGATCGGCATGCGCGAGGAGCGCAGGAAGCTGCGCAGGGTGATTGCGAGCATCCCGGTTTTCGGTTGCAGCATGCGCCCGGTGCGCGAGCGGCCGCCCTCGACGAAATACTCGACCGGAAAACCTTTGGTGAACAAGGTGTGCAGGTATTCGTTGAACACCGAGGTGTATAGCGGATTGCCCTTGAACGTGCGGCGCATGAAAAACGCGCCGCCCCGGCGCAGCAGGCTGCCGATCACCGGCATGTTGAGGTTGATCCCGGCGGCGATGTGCGGCGGGGTCAGGCCGTTGCGAAACAGCAGATAGGACAGCAGCAGGTAGTCGATGTGGCTGCGATGGCAGGGCACATAAATCACTTCATGACCCTGAGCGACGTTCTGCACGCCTTCGATGTGGTTGACCTTGATCCCGTCGTAGATCTTGTTCCAGAACCAGCTCAGCACCACTTCCAGAAAACGGATCGCGGTGTAGGTGTAGTCCGAGGCGATCTCGTTGCCGTAGCGCAACGCCTGGGCCTTGGCTTTCTCCGGGGAGATGTTCTCGCGCTCGGCTTCGTCGAGGATCGCCTGCTTGACCAGCGGCTGATTGAGCAGGCCTTTGACCAGGTTGCGACGGTGGGAAATGTCCGGGCCGATGACCGCGGCTTTGAGGTTGCGAAAATGCACCCGCAGAATGCGCTGGGCCATGCGCACGGTGCGCTCGTGGCCCTTGTTGTGCTCGATCAGTTCGCGCAAGTGGATCGGTGCGGAGAACTGCACGCGGGTTTTGCGCCCCAGCACGATGATGCTCAGCAATCGCCGCAGACGCCCGGTGACCGCCCAGCTGTCGGCGAAGAGCAGTTTCCACGGGCTTGATTCACTGTCTGGCGACTGACCCCAGAACACGCTGACCGGAATGATCTGCGCGTCTTCGGCGGCATTCTGGGTGAGGGCGCTGACCAGACGGGTCAGCGTCGGCGGCGCGCCGCGTTTGTCCTGACGCCCGAGCCAGTCGGGGTCGGGGGTCAGGTAAAAGAACGCGGCGGGTTCCAGCAGATTGCCTACGGACACCGGTAATACCGGGCGCGGCAGCCCGGCCTTGGTGCATTCGGTATCGACCACGGCGAGGTCGGTCAATGAAGGGTTTTGCAGGACGTAGAACACCGGACGACTGCGGTCGAGGTTGAGGGTGAACGACGACTGATTGATTGTCTCCGAGCGAACCCAGAGGTAGAGCAGTCGGCGCAGGGTGCCAAACACAAGACGGCGGAACGGGGAACGGGTCATACGGCTTCTGCATGAAGGGATAAAACCGAGCAGGTGCTCGGGCGCCCGGTAGTGTGCCGTATTCGTCGAAAATCGGCAAAAAAGCGCTTAAGTAAAGTTGTATTGAGTGTTTGCATGCCTGTCATATACTCGGCCGCTCAACAATAAGAACAAGGGGTGACGATTCATGGCAACGCGCGAAACCGGCAATGTGAAGTGGTTCAACGACGCCAAGGGCTACGGCTTTATTCAACGCGAGGACGGGGTGGACGTGTTCGTGCACTACCGCGCCATTCGCGGTGAAGGGCATCGCTCACTGGCTGAGGGGCAGCAGGTCGAATATGCGGTGGTGACGGGGGAGAAGGGGTTGCAGGCTGAGGATGTGGTGGGGTTGTAAACCCGTTTCATGCCTCACACCAAACAACTGTGGGAGCGAGCTTGCTCGCGATTGCGGTGTGTCAGCCAAGTTGATGTCGACTGACAAGACCCCATCGCGAGCAAGCTCGCTCCCACAGGTTTTGTGTATCGTCTTTAAGCGGTTTTCCAGATGATCTCTTCTTCGCCATCGGCGCTGATGCGCATCCAGCGGTCCGCGGTCTCTTCACCTTCTTCCTCGACCCAGCTTCCCGGTGCGCAACGCACTTCGACGTTCAGCGCAGCAAACGCAGCGCGGGCGCAGGCGATGTCGTCTTCCCACGGAGTCTGGTCACTTTCCAGGTACAGGCTGTTCCACTTTCCTACGGCTTTCGGCAGCCAGGTCACCGGCACGTTGCCGGCCTTGCACTTGTAGGTCTGGCCTTTCTGAACCCAGTCGGTGCAAGGGCCCAACGCTTCGCCGAGCCAGGCCGCAACAGCCTTGTAATCGACGTCGGCGTCTTTCAGGTAAATCTCGATATCGGGTTGGCGCATGGATGTCCTCACTGCGGGTCTGAAAAATCCATTCGCGGATTTAGCCGGCGTCGAGCTGTTGCTCGAGACCAAAAATTAAGAGTGCTCTCTATCAACTACTGCAGTACGAAATAATCGTAGCGCATTGAAACAGTGACTTCGAAGGGTTCGACCTGGTCGATGACCGCCGCCCGGCGTTCTGCACTGGCGCGCCAGCCGTGGGGCGTCATGGCCAACAGGTTGGCGCGATCCTGACCGCTGACAAGCGTCAGTTTGAACTCCAGGGTTTCGCTGTGTTGCAGCGCCATGCCTTGTGGTACCAGCGCCAAGTGCTTGTCGTCGGTGTACTCACGGACTTCATCGTACAGGCGTTCGCGCAATTCCATCAGGTGGCCGCTGGTCGGCCCGACTTTCATCAAGCCGCCGCCGACGCTGAGCAAGCGCTTGGCTTCTTCCCAATCCAGCGGGCTGAACACACTGGCGAGAAACTGGCAGCTGCCCGACGCCAACGGCACTCGCGCCATGCTGGCGATCAACCAGGTCAGCTGCGGGTTGCGTTTGCAGGCGCGCTTGACCGCTTCCCGGGAAATATCCAGCGCGTAACCCTCGGCGTTCGGCAGGGCCTCGGCGATTTGCGCGGTGTAATAACCCTCGCCACAACCGATGTCGAGCCAGCGCTGGGGTGCGTATTCGGTCGCCAGCTCCGCCAGGCGCTTGGCCACTGGCGCGTAATGACCAGCGTTCAGAAAGTCGCGACGGGCTTCGACCATCGCCAGGTTATCCCCAGGGTCGCGACTGTTTTTGTGCTGCACCGGCAACAGGTTCAGGTAACCCTGGCGCGCACGGTCGAAGCGATGCCCGGCGGGGCAGGCCACGCCGTTGTCCACCGCGTTCAGCGGTTCGCTGCAGATCGGGCAGGCGAGCATCAGGCGAGCAACTTGATCAGGGTCTGGTAGTAGATTTCGGTCAGCACGTCGAGATCTGCAGCCAGGACCCGCTCGTTGACCTGGTGAATCGTCGCGTTGACCGGGCCCAGTTCAACCACTTGTGTACCCATGGTCGCGATGAAGCGCCCGTCGGAGGTGCCGCCACTGGTGGAGGCTTTGGTCTCGCGACCGGTGATGTCCTTGATGCTTGACGCCACGGCATCCAGCAAGGCGCCCGGCTCGGTAAGGAACGGCAGGCCGGACAGCGCCCAGTCGATGTGCCAGTCCAGGCCATGCTTGTCGAGAATATCGGCGACGCGCTTTTGCAGGCCTTCGACGGTGGACTCGGTGGAGAAGCGGAAGTTGAACACCGCCACCAGATCGCCCGGGATCACGTTGGTCGCGCCCGTGCCGGAATTCACGTTGGAAATCTGGAAACTGGTCGGCGGGAAGAAATCGTTGCCGTGGTCCCAATGCTCGGCGGCCAGTTCGGCCAGTGCCGGGGCGGCCAGGTGGATCGGGTTCTTCGCGAGGTGCGGATAGGCCACATGGCCCTGTACACCGTGTACGGTCAGCCGGGCGCCGAGGGAACCGCGACGGCCGTTCTTGACCACATCGCCCACCAGCGTGGTGCTCGACGGTTCGCCGACGATGCACCAGTCCAGACGCTCTTTACGCGCGGCGAGGCGCTCAATCACAGCCTTGGTGCCGTGATGCGCCGGGCCTTCTTCGTCGCTGGTGATCAGGAAGGCGACCTTGCCCTTGTGATCGGGGTAGTCGGCGACGAAGCGTTCGGCAGCCACGGTCATGGACGCGAGGCTGCCCTTCATGTCCGCCGCGCCACGGCCGCAGAGCATGCCGTGTTCGTCGATCAGCGCGTTGAACGGGTCGATCTGCCAGGCGGTCACCGGACCGGTCGGCACCACGTCGGTGTGACCGGCAAAGCACAGCACCGGACCGTCGTGTTTGCCGTGGGTCGCCCAGAAGTTATCCACATCCTCGATGCGCATCGGCTCGAGTTGGAAACCGGCATCGCCCAGGCGCTGCATCATCTGCTTCTGGCAATCGGCGTCGACCGGCGTCACAGACGGACGGCGGATCAGGTCGATGGCAAGTTGAAGGGTCGGCGAAAGGTCGGCGTGGGCCGTCATGAAAAAACTCCGGAGTGCGCACGGTAAACCTGTAGGAACTGCCGAAGGCTGCGATCTCTCGATCTTCAAGATCAAAAGATCGCAGCCTTCGGCAGCTCCTACAGTGGAAAGGGCGATCATTCTAAAGCAAAACGGCGACCCGAAGGCCGCCGTTTAACGTTATCCAAATACAGACTATGCGGTTGCCGTTTCCGCCTCGACCACCGGTTTGGGCAGCGAAGACAGGAACGCCATGATCAGCGCCGCCAGGTACGGCAGCGATTGCACCAGCAACATGGTCACCCAGAAACGGATGTCGTTGCTCGGCAGGCCCTGCACCAGGCAGATCCCGCCCGCCGCGCCCCACAACAGCAGCATGATGAACACCTCTTCACGGGCCTCCGAAATCGCCACCCAGAAACCGTGGTTATCGGCGTTTTTCGGCGTGCGGAAGAACGGAATGCTGCTGGTGAAGAAGCCGTACAGCACCGCTTTGGCGATGGTGTGCGACAACGCCAGTCCGGCGAGAGCCGCGCAAAACGCATCCTTGAGGTTCACGCCCACCGCGCGACGGTAGAGGAAGATGATCTTGCCGACCTTGAACACGAACAGCGCCAACGGCGGGATTGCGAAAATCAGCAACGGCGGATCGACCCGCTGCGGCACGATGATCATTGCCGCCGACCACAACAGTGCGCCGACCGTGAAGAAAATGTTCATGCCATCGGCAACCCACGGCAACCAGCCCGCGAGGAAGTGATAACGCTGGCCACGGGTCAGCTCGGTGTCCTTGCCGCGCAGCAAGCTGGCGGTGTGACGCTTGATGATCTGGATCGCACCGTAGGCCCAGCGGAACCGCTGTTTCTTGAAGTCGATAAAGGTATCGGGCATCAGGCCCTTGCCGTAGCTGGTGTGGTAATACGCCGCCGACAGCCCTTTCTCGAACACGCGCAGGCCCAACTCGGCGTCTTCGCAGATGCACCAGTCAGCCCAACCGAGTTCCTCGAGCACCGAACGCCGGGTCATGGTCATGGTGCCGTGCTGGATGATCGCATCACGGTCGTTCCGGGTGACCATGCCGATGTGGAAGAAACCTTTGTATTCGGCGTAGCAGAGCTTCTTGAAGGTGCTTTCGTTCTGGTCGCGATAATCCTGCGGCGACTGCACCACGGCAATTTTCGGATCGGCGAAGTGCGGCACCATGTGCTTGAGCCAGTTCGGGTCGACACAGTAATCCGAGTCGATCACCGCAATCACCTCGGCATCCTTGGCGGTGTGCGGAATCAGGTAATTCAGCGCGCCGCCCTTGAAACCGGCCAATGGCGCGACGTGGAAGAACTTGAAGCGCGGACCGAGGGTTTCGCAATAATCGCGAACCGGTTCCCAAACCGCCGGGTCCTTGGTGTTGTTGTCGATGATCAGGACTTCAAAGTCCGGATAGTCGAGGTTGGCCAGGGCATTGAGGGTCTGTTTGACCATCTCCGGTGGCTCGTTGTAACAAGGGACGTGTATGGAGACTTTCGGTCTGTAGTCCGAATCCCCAACCACCGGCAGGAATTCACGCCGACGCTTGTGAGTCCAGACTGCTTCCGCCAGTTCATGGGCCTCGGTCAGCAGTACGATAAACACCCCGAGTGCGCCGAGGGCGAGGAGAAACCCTACGGTCAAACTGAACCAGGTGCTGTATTGCTGGCTGTAGTCATAGCCGATCCACACCAGCACCGAACCGCAGAGGAACGCGATAAAGGTCAGGAAGGTGCGGCCGCGTTGGCGCAGGGCCGAGCCATCGATCATCAGCAGGGTCAGGGAGAGCAATGCCAGCACGACTGAGCCGATAGCCAGCACGCGCCATTGCGGGATCGCGACGACCGGGCCTTCGAAATTGAATTTCTGCTGGCGCGCGGCGTTGAACACGCCCCAGTACGCGCCCACCGAACCTTCGTCACTGGCCTTCCACGGCTGGTCGAAGGCTTCGATCACAAAGTAGTTGAAGCCTTGGCGGTTGAGCTTGTTGACCAGTGTGCGCAGGTAGATCGCCTGGTCCGCCGGGCTCGAATCGGTGCCGCCACGCATGCGCCCGTTGCTCGGCCAGCCAACCTCCGAGAGCAGCAGCGGTTTTTTCGGGAACATTTTTTTCAGGTCGCGGGCGCGGTCGAGAACGAACTGACCGGCCTTGTCCACCGGGATGAATTCCCAATACGGCAACACGTGCGCGGCAATCAGGTCGACGTGTTTGGCCAGTTCCGGATGCTCTTCCCAGACGTGCCACTGCTCGGACGTGGTCACCGGCACCTTCACGCCAGCACGGACGCGATCGAGGAGCACGCTGAGTTCAGCGGCGGTAATTTCCTTACGGAAGATCGCCTCGTTGCCTACAACTACGCGCACTACGCTGCGCGAGGAATTGGCAATTTCGATGGCGCGGGTGATTTCCCGCTCATTGCGCTCCAGGTCCGGGCTGATCCAGATACCCAGCGTCACCCGCAGGCCGAACTCTTCGGCCAGCTTGGGAATGTCCCCCAAGGTGCCATCGACCGAGTAAGTGCGGATGTTGTCCGTCAGCTTGCTCATGATCTCCAGATCGCGACGCATTTCATCGTCGGTCGGGTACTGCTCTTTCTGCGGGTACTGGCCTTGCTGGAACGGCGAGTACGAGAACCCGGAGATTTGCTCAGGCCAATTGGGGGCAGTGACCGGGCGATTGATCAGCGCCCAGAAGCCGGTAAACAAGGCTGCGATGGCGAGCACCACGACCAGGTTGAGTCCAAATTTACGCGATGACATAGCTATTTCGGGTTCCAAAGGCTGTGGAACGAAGGAACGGTCGGCAGTTCGCCAAGGGGCGCGCATCCTACACCGGGCCTCCCTGACCGTACAGCGGACAGGGAAATGCCGGACGTTGGGCAATTCCGTTTCACATAAGTTCTTACACTTGTCGTATGTAGCTTAGATCTTGTGGCGGTGTGGCCCTATAATGCGCGCCGGTTTTTAGGGTAATGGTCATGAGCACAGAAGATCCGCGGTTTGCAGGCATCGCCCGTTTGTATGGCATCGAAGGGCTTGAGCGCCTGCGCGCGGCGCATGTGGCGATCGTCGGCGTCGGCGGCGTCGGTTCCTGGGCGGCCGAAGCCGTCGCCCGCTGCGGTGTTGGCGAGATTTCGCTGTTCGACCTGGATGACGTCTGCGTCAGCAACGCCAATCGCCAGTTGCATGCGCTGGACAGCACCGTCGGCAAACCCAAGGTCGAGGTGATGGCCGAGCGCCTGCGCGGAATCAACCCGGATTGCACCGTGCACGCGGTGGCCGATTTCGTTACCCGCGAGACCATGGCCGAATACATCACGCCAAACATCGACTGCGTGATCGACTGCATCGACAGCGTCAACGCCAAAGCGGCGCTGATCGCCTGGTGCAAGCGTCGCAAGATTCAGATCATCACCACCGGCGGGGCGGGCGGGCAGATCGATCCGACGCTGATTCAGGTCTGTGACTTGAACCGAACGTTCAACGATCCACTGGCCTCGAAAGTGCGCTCGACCCTGCGCCGTGATTACAACTTCTCCCGCACCGTCACCCGTCACTACAGCGTGCCGTGCGTGTTTTCGACCGAGCAGCTGCGTTACCCGAAACCGGATGGCAGCATTTGCCTGCAGAAGAGTTTTGTCGGCGATGGCGTGAAACTGGACTGCGCCGGCGGGTTTGGCGCGGTGATGATGGTTACAGCGACCTTCGGCATGGTCGCGGCGACCAAGGCTGTGGACAAGATTGTGGCGGGCGTTCGGCGCCCGGCAGACAAAATCAAAAGCTGACCCTCGTAGGAGCTGCCGAAGGCTGCGATCTTTTGATCTTGAGAATCGACATCAAAAGATCGCAGCCTTCGGCAGCTCCTACGCGTCGCTGAGGCTCCGCATCCGCTGTAACACGGCATTAAGGCCATTGCTGCGCGATGGCGACAGCTGCCGGCTTAATCCAAGCTGATCAAACCACCCCGGCAAATCTACCGCCTGCAACTCAACCGCCGACAACCCGTTCACCCGCGCCAACAACAACGCCACCAACCCGCGAATCATTCGCGCATCGCTGCTCGCGGTGAATTGCCAGAGACCGTCCTGCAACGCGGCCACCAGCCACACCTGACTTTCACAGCCATGCACACGGTTGGCGTCGACCTTGTCCACATCGCTCATCGCCGGCAGACGGTCACCCCATTGCATCAACAGTCGCGCCCGCTGTTCCCAGCCAGCGGCAGCCTGAAAGGTGTCGAGCGCGGTGACGGCATCAGCCGGAAGGTTCATCGCAGCAACTCCAGCGCCTGATCCAGCGCATCAAAGAAACGCTCCAGATCCTCGGAGTCGTTGTACAGCGCCAATGACACCCGAATTGCCCCGGCCAGTCCGAAGCTTTTCAGCAGGGGCATGGCGCAATGATGTCCGGCGCGCACGGCGATGCCCTGTTCTGTCAGCAGGTGCGCCAGATCGGCGTTATGCACACCCTCGATGACAAAACTGGCCAAGGCCAGTTGCGGGTTGCCCAGCAGCCGGATGCCGTTGCGCGCGTGCAGGCCTTTGAGCAAGTAATCATGCAGGGCGGCCTCGTGGACCGACACTGCGTCCTGATCGAGGCCGGCGAGGTAATCCAGCGTCGCACCGAGGCCAATCACGCTGGCAATCGGCGGCGTGCCGGCTTCAAACCCCAACGGGGCCGGGCGGAAGCGGGCGTGCTGGTAATCGGCATCCAGCACCATTTCGCCGCCGAACTGCCAGTGGCGCAGGTGCTGAAGTGCTTCGTTACGGCCGAACAACACACCCAGGCCGTCGGGGCCATACAGTTTGTGGCTGGAGAACACATAGAAATCGCAACCCAGCGCCTGCACGTCGTGCCGTCCATGGACCACGCCTTGAGCGCCATCGACCACGGTCAATGCGTCGTGAGCCTTGGCCATCGCCAGCAGTGCCGGCAAGGGTTGCCAGGCGCCGAGCACGTTGGACAGCTGGCTGACCGCCAGCAAGCGGGTCTGCGGGCCGATCATCGACGCGGCGGCATCGAGGTCGATCAAACCGTCGGTATCCAGCGGCAGAACCCGCAGTTTCAGCTGACGCCGGTGGGCCAGTTGCTGCCACGGCAGCAGGTTGGCGTGATGCTCCAAAGCGCTGATGACAATCTCATCGCCCGGATTGAATGAGTGTTCCAGGCCATAGGCCAGGAGGTTCAGCGCGGAGGTCGCGCCGTGCGTGAAGATGATCTGCCCGCAATCGCCGGCATTCAGCCAATGGGCGACTTTACTGCGGCTGTCTTCGAACGCCTGGGTGGCATGGGCGCCGGGCAAGTGCTGCGCCCGATGCACGTTGGCCGCGCCGTTAGCGTAGTAATGCGCCAGAGCGTCCAGCAGGGCTTGAGGTTTTTGCGTGGTGGCGGCGTTGTCCAGATAGGTCTGGTCTTGCCGTTGCAGGGCGGCGATGGCCGGGAAATCGGCGCGCCAGGGAGAGGGAATCATCATGCAATCGGGCCCTGGTGAAGTTACGCCTGACCCCCTGTGGGAGCGAGCCTTTGTGGTGAGGGGATTTATCCCCGTTCGGCTGCGCAGCAGTCGTAAAGCCAGCAAGCGCGGTGCATCTGACGTACCGCGCTTGCAGGCTTTAGGGCGCTGCGCGACCCAACGGGGATAAATCCCCTCGCCACAGGGGCTCCCACAGAGTCAACGTGGCTTAGTTGTGAGCGTGCAGCGCTTCGTTCAGTTCGATCGCCGATTTGTGGGTTTTGCATTCCACGGCACCGGTTTCCGAATTGCGACGGAACAGCAAGTCAGGCTGACCGGCCAGTTCACGCGCCTTCACGACTTTGACCAGCGTGTTGTGCTCGTCCAGCAGCGCGACTTTGGTGCCAGCGGTCACGTACAGGCCCGACTCAACGGTGTTGCGGTCGCCCAACGGAATACCGATACCGGCGTTGGCGCCGATCAGGCAGCCTTCGCCCACCTTGATCACGATGTTGCCGCCGCCCGACAGGGTGCCCATGGTCGAGCAACCGCCGCCCAGGTCCGAACCCTTGCCGACGAACACGCCAGCCGACACGCGACCTTCGATCATGCCCGGACCTTCGGTGCCAGCGTTGAAGTTGATGAAACCTTCGTGCATCACGGTGGTGCCTTCGCCCACGTAGGCGCCCAGGCGCAGACGTGCCGCATCAGCGATACGCACGCCGGCCGGGACCACGTAGTCGGTCATTTTCGGGAACTTGTCCACCGAGAACACTTCCAGCAGGTCGCCGCGCAGACGGGCTTCCAGTTGACGCTCGGCCAGTTCGGCCAGGTCGATCGCGCCCTGGCTGGTCCAAGCCACGTTCGGCAGCAGCGGGAACACGCCGGCCAGGTTCAGGCCGTGGGGCTTGACCAGACGATGGGACAACAGGTGCAACTTGAGGTAAGCCTCAGGGGTGGACGTCAGTGGCGCGTCTTCAGCCAGAATGGTCGCCACCAGCGGTTTGTGGCTCTCGGCGAGACGGGTCAGCAGGGCCGCCTGTGCCGCATCGACGCCTTTGACCGCTTCCGCCAGCTGCGAGGCCTGACCGTTGGTGAACGCGATGGCCTGATTGCCTTCGGTGTAGCCCAGTACCGGCGCGATGGCCGCGATCAATTCAGCCGATGGATTAAGCAGTGGCTGCGCGTAAAACACTTCCAGCCATGCGCCTTGACGATTTTGAGTGCCGACACCAAAGGCCAGGCTGAACGGGGTAGTAGACATGTAAATACCTCTAACAAAATTGAACGGGTAGGTTTACTTCAGCGCTGCTGCGTAGATATCTGGCTTGAAGCCAATCAGGGTTCGGTCACCGAGATCGAGCACCGGGCGCTTGATCATCGAGGGTTGTGCGAGCATCAGTTCGATGGCTTTCGGCTGGTCGAGATCGGCTTTGCGTTCGTCGTCGAGCTTGCGAAAGGTCGTGCCTGCACGGTTCAACACCACTTGCCAGCCGTGCTCGTCGCACCATTGGGTCAGGTGTTCACGGTCGATTCCGGCCGTTTTGTAATCATGAAAGTCATAACCAACAGCGTGTTCATCGAGCCAGGTGCGCGCCTTTTTCATGGTGTCGCAGGCTTTGATGCCGAAAAGGTGCAACGTTTTGCTTGAAACGGTCAAGGAATTGCCCCCTTTACAGGTGCTGGAAAAAAAAGGTGAAGGATTATGCCACGACCGTCCAGGTTGCGCGCATAACCTGTGGGAGCGAGCCTGCTCGCGAAGGCGCCGTCACATTCAACATCATTGTTGACTGAACCACCGGCTTCGCGAGCAGGCTCGCTCCCACAGGGGTTTTCTGGCTGGCTGTGACTATGTGCGACATTGGTGTAAAGGTCAGGCAGCAGTCTAAGCGACTAATATGGCACTTCAATGCTGTCGCTTGTCCGGGAACTTCGCTCTATGCAAACCGCTTACACCGTCCTGATCCTCTTGATGCTGGTCAGCGTTTCGCGCCTGGTCGGACGCGTGATCCCGCTGCCGTTGCCGCTGGTCCAAATCGCCGCCGGTGCCTTGCTTGCCTGGCCGACCTTGGGGCTGCACGTGGCGCTGGATCCCGAATTGTTTCTTTTTCTGTTCCTGCCGCCCCTGCTGTTTTCCGACGGCTGGCGCATGCCCAAGCGTGAGCTGTGGCGTTTGCGCGGCCCGATCCTGACGCTCGCCGTCGGCTTGGTGCTGTTCACTGTGGTCGGCGCCGGCTATTTCATCCATTGGTTGTTGCCGAGTATTCCGCTACCGGTGGCTTTTGCCCTGGCGGCGGTGTTGTCGCCGACGGATGCCGTGGCCGTGTCGGCGATTTCCCGCAACCGCTTGCCGACGCCGTTGATGCACATGCTGCAGGGCGAGGCACTGATGAATGATGCCTCGGGTCTGGTGACGTTCAAGTTCGCCTTGGCCGCGGCGATAACCGGGGTGTTTTCCCTGGCCAACGCCAGTGTGACGTTCGTGTTGGTGGCGGTCGGCGGCCTCGCGGTCGGTGTCGCGCTGAGCTGGCTGGTGGGGCGTCTGCGCTCGTGGATGATCGCGCGCGGCTGGGATGACCCGGCGACGCACGTTGTCTTCATGTTGCTGCTGCCGTTTGCGGCCTATGTGCTGGCCGAGCGCCTCGGGGCTTCGGGGATTCTGTCTGCCGTGGCGGCGGGCATGATGCAGAGCTGGCTCGACCTGCTGCCGCGCCAGACCAGCACCCGACTGCTCAACCGCAGCGTCTGGTCGCTGCTGGAATTTGCTTTCAACGGCCTGATCTTCCTGCTGCTGGGTTTGCAACTGCCGGACATCATCAAAGCCGTGGCCAGCCATGAAACCGCCTTGTGGCCGACACTGCTCTATCGTTGCCTCGACGTGGTGGCGATTTTCCTGGTGCTGTTGGTGTTGCGGTTCGTGTGGGTGCAGAGCATCTGGCGTTTGTCGGTTCTGCTGCGGCGCTTGCGCGGTAAAAGCCAGATGACCCAGGTACCGACGGCGCGATCCTGCTGGCTGCTGACTGTCGGCGGTGTGCGCGGGGCGGTGACGCTGGCGGGCGTGCTGTCGGTGCCGATATTGATCGGCGGTGAGGCCTTTCCCGAGCGTGATTTGCTGATATTCATCGCGGCCGGTGTGATTCTTCTGTCGTTGATTGCAGCGTGTGTGGCGCTGCCTCTGTTACTGCGCGGTATCGAAAAGAGCCCCGATGACAAGCGTCGCGGCGAAGTGCGCGATGCCTGGCGTAAAACCGCCGAGGCGGCGATTCACGCGTTAGAGATCGAAGAGGTCAATCCTCAGGACGCGGCTCAGGCGGCGATGGCCATTGAACTCAAGGCCCGGATCATGTCCGAATACCGCCATCAACTGGACGTGTTCAACGATTCGGCGGAAGCCCAGGCACTGGCGTTTCAGATGGATTTGCTGGAGCGCCGCTTACGCTTGAAAGCGTTAAAGGCGCAGCGCCTAGAGTTGTACAAGCTTAGCCGTCATCACCAAATTGGCGATGACGTATTGCGCGAGGTGTTGGGGGAGCTGGATTTAAGTGAAGCGAATCTGGGGCCCATCAAATAATCCGGGCCTTGGCTTTTCTCTCGGGGATATCCACAGCAATTGCCATCACGTGAATGGATGTTCAATTTACTGTTGTGCAGGAAAAGGATAAATCGCCGCCATGAATGCTTTGTCTTTTTCGCTTAAAACAAAGTTGAGGTCGATCTTGAAGTTGCCTTCGGTCCAGTCCTGGCGCACGGCGTAGTGCATGATCGACAGTGGATCGTAAGGTGAATAAGCAACTTCACTGGCATCGAGAAGATTGAAGTAGCGTTCGTCAACCATGCGTCGCGCGTCGTGGTCTTCATCTGCGTCCTCCGGCACTCCATGGTCCGCGTAGACTGCCTGTCGGTTCCAGGGAATGGTCGACTCGGGGTGCAGATGTTCATGTTCTGCACCCAATACGTGACCGAATTCGTGCAGGGTATTGGCATTGAAGAATTTCAAGGAAAGAGTGTGATCCGGTGAGAGTCGCATGGTCGGGAGGCTCTGATCGGTTTCGGTCAAGGCGTTGGTGCCGATGTAGGACCAGTAGATGCCTGCTTCACTCTTGATGCGGATATCACCTTCTGCGCCTCCTACGAATTCGAAATTCAGATTTACGTAGGGCTGCCAGATACTGACCGCTGCCTTGACAGCGTCCTTGAAACTTTGATCTCCGTTTAGAAATGCAATGCGTAAGGTTCGACCGGGTGCCCAGAAATAAGTGTGCTTGCCCGCTGCCCGCTTTTTGCGGCCGGTCACAGAGGTTTGCCGATTCGCCGGATTTTCAGCGATAGCAATGTCGTAAGAAGCTTGAATGTCTTCCGGTTTTTTGATGTGGCAACAAACTGCGCTAGTCATATATACGTCCGTGTAATGTTTTTTATGGGAGAGTTTTTACTTAGGATAGATTTTACGCATCAGTCTCCGATCGTTTTGACTGATGTGTTTGTTTTTTTCCACAAACCATTCGCCTGTAGTCAATTCGTTGGGAACTGCGTAATGCATTATTGATGTTGTGTCGTAGGGTGTAGTTCGAGTGTTTGTTGTTTCGAGTTTTCTGAATAAGTTGTGGTCGACCTCTTCTTTGGACCAGTTGTAGCGAGTCAGGTAATGGTAATAGACGAGGGGTTTGTTCCACGGGATATCGGCGTGCGGATGCTGGTGTTCATGTTCCAGTCCCAGTGCGTGTCCGAACTCATGCAACACGGCGCTTTCAAACCCCGGATGTGTAAGGTCGGTGCCGATGTTCATTGTGTTTTCGCCAGGCCCGCGCAGGGTGGCATCGGTGCCCACGGCCGAATAATTCAAAGGCGCTTCCATTGTGATTCTAATGTCGCCCTCGGCATCGTGTGCGAACTCCAGGCTCAGATTGATGGAAGGCTGCCATTGCTTGATAGCTTCCGTGGCCGCTTTACGGTGCGCATCGGAGGGAGGGTTAAGGAACGCGATTTTAAGGGTTCTATGGCTAGCCCAGAATTTGGTATGGGTGGCGACACCACGTTTTTGCCTGCCTGTGCTGGAAGCGTTTTGTTTGTTGGCAGTGCTTTCACTGATGGCAGCGTTATAAGAGGCTTGGCTATCAAAGTTGCTGATTATTTTGCAGGGGTGTGTGTCAGACATTATTGTTCTCCGTGTTAGAACTTTGAAGTTGTGGGTCAGGTAAGGTTCTGGTCGGAGGTTAGTTGGGTGTGCGGGCGGGCGTAAAGTTGGTATTCATTAGTGGTTGTTGCAAAGAGTTATTAATGCCTGCACTGCGTTGCGCAGTGCAGGCAAGTTCGAGTTACTTGCGGCGAATAATAAAACTGCGAATACGTTCTGCCGCTTCGACACATTCAGCCAGTGGCGCAACCAGCGCCAGGCGCACGCGGCCTGCGCCCGGGTTGAACCCATCGACTTCACGGGACAGGTAAGAGCCCGGCACCACGGTCACATGTTCTTCGACGAACAAGTCCCTGCAGAACGCCTCGTCATCTCCTTCAACATTCGGCCACAGGTAAAAACCGCCATCCGGACGCTGCACATCCATGACCGGGCTGAGGATTGCCAGCACCGCATCGTACTTCTCGCGGTACAAGTCACGGTTGGCCCGCACATGCGCTTCATCATTCCATGCGGCAACGCTTGCGAGTTGAGTCTGCACCGGCATCGCGCAGCCGTGATAAGTGCGATAGAGCAGGAAGCCTTTGAGGATCTCAGCGTCTCCGGCGACAAAACCCGAACGCAGGCCCGGCAGGTTGGAGCGCTTGGACAGGCTGTGGAACACCACGCAACGCTTGAAATCCTTGCGGCCCAGTTCCGCGCAGGCGCTGAGCAGTCCGGCCGGCGGGGTTTGCTCATCGAAGTACAGCTCGCTGTAGCATTCGTCGGCGGCGATCACGAAGTCATATTCGTCGGCGAGGGCGATCAGTTTCTTCAGGGTTTCGGACGGGATCAATGCGCCGGTCGGGTTGCCCGGAGAGCAGAGGAACAGTATCTGGCAGCGTTTCCAGATGTCCGGGGAAACGGCATCGAAATCCGGGTTGAAACCGTTCTCGTCCAGGCACGGCAGGTAATGCGGCTTGGCGCCGGCGAGGAACGCTGCGCCTTCGTAGATTTGATAAAACGGGTTTGGGCTGACCACCAGCGCGTCGTCGCCACGGTTGACCACGGTCTGGGTAAACGCGAACAGCGCCTCGCGGGTGCCATTCACCGGCAGCACGTTGCGCGCCGGGTCGAGCCAGCCGTTCGGGACGTTGAAACGGCGTTCGCACCACGCGGCGATGGCTTCACGCAGGGCCGGAATGCCCAGGGTAGTCGGGTAAACGGCCATCTGATCCAGGTTGCTTGCCAAGGCTTCGGCGACAAAGCCGGGTGAGCGGTGCTTCGGCTCGCCGATGGACAGCGCGATAGGTCGCTTGTCCGGGTTAGGTGTGACGCTGCCGAGCAGGGCGCGGAGCTTCTCGAACGGGTAGGGCTGGAGCTGGGTCAGAGCGTTGTTCATCGGTAGATCTCGTTCGGTGTGGGGCGACGCTGGTCCCTGTAGGAGCGAGCTTGCTCGCGATGGTCGTCAGCGCAAATGCGGGGCACCTGATGCCTCGCGGCGTTTGTTAGTTCATCGCGAGCAAGCTCGCTCCTACAAAGAGCCGGCCTGTTCAAATACTGATTCGCGACAATTTGATGTCCGGTTCCGCGCTGACGCTGAGCTGCTCGACAATTGCATCCTGCAAACGACTGCACAGCAGCGGGTCGGACAACGGATGGTTGTTGGCGTCGGTAATAAAGAAAACGTCTTCAACGCGTTCGCCGAGGGTCGCAATCTTGGCGTTTTGCAGCGACAGATCGAATTCGAGGAAAATCGTGCCGATCCGTGCCAGCAGGCCCGGGCGATCCGGGGCACTGAGTTCCAGCACCGTCACCGGGCGCTGGGCGTCGTTGTGAATGGTCACCTGGGGCGCAAACGCGAAATGCTTGAGCTGGCGCGGCACGCGTCGTTGGATGATCGTCGGGTAGTCGTCCGGGTTGCGCAGCGCTTCGGTCAGGCCTTCGCGGATCTGCTTGACCCGCGCCGGGTTATCGCCAATCGAGTCGCCGTCAGTATCGAGCACGATGTAGGTGTCGAGGGTGAACTGGCTGCTGGATGTGATGACCCGGGCGTCGTGAATGTTCAGATTGAGCTGGTCCATCGCGGCCACGGTCACGGCAAAGAAGTCGTGCTGATCCGGCGCGTAGATGAAGATCTGCGTGCCACCCTCGAATTCGCGCTGGGTGGTTTCCTTGATCAGTACCAACGGGCCGCCGTCGGCCGGCTGCTGCAGGATTGCGTCGGTGTGCCAGGCCACATCGCCGGCAGTGTGGCGCAGGAAATAGTCATCGCCCAATTGCGACCACAACTGTTCGACGTCATCCGGATCGGTGCCGCCGCGCACCAGAATATCGAGGGCGGCGCTCTGGGTCTGACGGATCTGCATTTCGCGATCCACCGGGTTTTCCAGGCCACGGCGCAACGCACGCTTGGTCTCGGTGTAGAGCTGGCGCAGCAGGCTGGCGCGCCAGGAATTCCACAGCGTCGGGTTGGTGGCGTTGATGTCGGCAACGGTCAGCACATACAGATAGTCGAGGCGGGTTTCGTCGCCGACGGCCTGGGCGAAATCGTGGATCACCTGCGGGTCGGACAAATCCTTGCGCTGTGCGGTGGTCGACATCACCAGATGGTTTTGTACCAGCCAGACGATCAGCCGGCTGTCCCACACGGGCAGTTGATGGCGCTGGCAAAACGCTTCGGCATCCACGGCGCCGATTTCCGAGTGATCGCCATGTCGCCCCTTGCCAATGTCGTGATACAGGCCGGCGAGGTAGATCAGCTCGGGTTTCGGCAGCTTGCCCATGAGCTTGCTGGCCAACGGGAATTTTTCCGACACTTGCGTGTACTGCAACTTACGCAGGTGTTTGATCAGGTTCAGGGTATGCGCGTCGACCGTGTAGATGTGGAACAGGTCGTGCTGCATTTGCCCGACGATAAAGCCGAACTCCGGCAGATAGCGCCCGAGAATGCCGTAACGGTTCATCCGTCGCAGGTTGCGGTGGATGCCGATCTTGCACTTGAACAGTTCGATGAACAGGCTGGTGTTGCGGATATCGTTGCGGAAATCGTCATCGATCAAGTGACGGTTTTCGCGCAGCAGACGAATGGTGTCGGCCCGCACACCCTTGATTTCCGGCTGCTGGGCCATCAGCACGAAAATTTCGAGCATGGCAAATGGCGTGCGGAGGAATACGTTGTCGTTGCGTGCCTCGATATAACCGTCGTGCAGCTGGAAACGCGAGTTGATCGGCTGCGGCGGCGCTTCATCTTCCGGCGCCAGGATCACTTCCTCGAAGTGCTGAATGATCAGATCGCTGAGTTGGGCGATGCTCATGACCACCCGGTAATACTGCTGCATGAAATTTTCGATGGCTTGCTTGGCGTCATCGCCCTCGAAACCGAGCAACGTCGCAATCGAACGCTGGTGATCGAACAGCAGGCGGTCTTCGGAACGGCCGGCGAGCATGTGCAGCGCGTAACGCACCTTCCACAGGAATTCCTGGGAGGAGGCCAGCAACGCGTTTTCGCTCTCGACCAGGAAACCTTCGCCGGCCAGCGCCCGCAGGTTCAACGTGCCGTACTCACGGCGGGCCACCCACAGAATCGTCTGAATATCCCGTAGTCCGCCGGGCGAGCCTTTGACGTTGGGTTCCAGGTTGTATTCGGTGTCGTTGTACTTGTGATGGCGGGCTTTCTGCTCGGCACGTTTGGCCAGGAAGAAATCCTTGCTCGGCCACATGTGCGCGGTGCTGGTGACTTCCAGCATGCGTTGGCGCAAGCGCTCGGGGCCGGCGATGGTGCGGCTTTCCATCAGGTTGGTGATCACCGTCAGGTCGGCGCGGGCCTCTACCGCGCATTCGTCGACCGAGCGAACGCTCTGACCGACTTCCAGGCCGATGTCCCACAACAGCGTCAGAAAACGCTCGATGGAATCGCGAAAGATCTCATGGTCGGCACTGTCCAGCAGGATCAGCAAGTCGATGTCGGAAAAGGGATGCAACTCGCCGCGACCGTAGCCGCCCACCGCCACCAGCGCGATGTCGGCGTCTTCACTCCAGTCGAACTGCTCCCAGGCCTTTTGCAGGATGTTGTCGACGAACCACGCACGATCCTCGATCAGCCGGCGAATCTCGCGGCCGCTGCGAAAGCGCCCGTCAAGCACCTCGCGCGCCTGGCGGATGGCCTTCTTGAAAGCCGCGATCGGGCTGGCCTTCAGGGCCAGTTCAGCCTGGAACTGGCCACGGTCGAAGAGTTCGGGATCCACCTGCGGCATCGATTGGCTTTCCTTTCTATAAGGCTGAGTGCAGTGCGGGCCGGATCAGGCCGAAACGCGCGGGATGGTGTCATCGCTGCGCAAGGTGAAGATCTCGTAGCCGGTGTCGGTCACTACCAAGGTGTGTTCCCACTGGGCCGACAGCTTGCGGTCCTTGGTAATCGCGGTCCAGCCGTCGCCCAACACCTTGGTGTCGGCCTTGCCCTGGTTGATCATCGGTTCGATGGTGAAGGTCATGCCGGCTTTCAGTTCCATGCCGGTGCCGGCACGGCCGTAGTGCAGGATCTGCGGCTCTTCGTGGAACACTTTGCCGATGCCGTGGCCGCAGAACTCGCGGACCACCGAGAACCCGTTCTTTTCGGCGTGCTTCTGGATCACTTCACCAATGTCGCCCAGGCGGCAGCCGGGTTTGACGATTTCGATGGCCTTGTACATGCATTCCTGAGTGATCTGCGACAGGCGCTCAGCCCAGACCGGCACTGTGCCGACGTGGAACATGCGGCTGGTGTCGCCGTGGTAACCGTCCTTGATGACGGTGATGTCGATGTTCAGCGTGTCGCCATCCTTCAACGGCTTCTCGTTCGGAATGCCGTGGCAGACCACATGGTTGATCGAGGTGCAGATCGACTTCGGGTAGCCCTTGTAGTTGAGCGGGGCAGGGATGGCCTGCTGCACGTTGACGATGTAGTCGTGGCAGATGCGGTCCAGCTCTTCGGTGGTGATGCCCGGCTTGACATGTTCGGCAATCATTTCCAGCACGTCGGCGGCCAGTTTGCCGGCGACACGCATTTTTGCGATGTCCTCCGGGGTTTTGAGGGTGACGGTCATACAGGCTCTCTCTGCGCTCGATGGCGCTCGCTAAAACGAAATGGGCGAGGTGCGATCAATGGTCGCCGCCCTGAAAAACGCGATTCTATCAGACGAACAGGGCAAATCTGAGCCTCTGTGCATCGCTTCTCTCTATAGATAGGCGCATCCTTGGGCGATTCCAAGGGCGCGAATGAAGGCGTGCTCCAGGAATTCAGAATTCGAGTTCCGTTTTTTGCAGCCTTGTGATATAAAATGCGCCGCTTTCCGGGGATACCCCGAAAGGCTTAAATCCACACACGTGTCGACACGATGACCTGGGTGCCTTCAGCTGATGCTGCTGGTTGGTCATTGGGATACGTGGAGGCCAAACCCGACTTATTAAGGAACTATCATGTCCCAAGTCAACATGCGCGATATGCTGAAGGCCGGTGTGCACTTCGGTCACCAGACCCGTTACTGGAACCCGAAAATGGGTAAGTACATTTTCGGCGCGCGTAACAAGATCCACATTATCAACCTTGAAAAAACCCTGCCAATGTTCAACGAAGCTCTGACTTTCGTAGAGCGCCTGGCCCAGGGCAAAAACAAGATTCTGTTCGTCGGCACCAAGCGTTCCGCTGGCAAGATCGTTGCTGAAGAAGCAGCACGTTGCGGTTCGCCGTACGTCGATCACCGCTGGTTGGGCGGCATGCTGACCAACTTCAAAACCATCCGTGCTTCCATCAAGCGTCTGCGTGACCTTGAAATCCAGGCCGAAGACGGTACGTTCGCCAAGCTGACCAAGAAAGAAGCGCTGATGCGCACTCGCGATCTTGAGAAGCTCGATCGTTCCCTGGGTGGTATCAAGGACATGGGCGGTCTGCCAGACGCACTGTTCGTTATCGACGTTGATCACGAGCGCATCGCGATCACCGAAGCCAACAAGCTGGGCATCCCGGTTATCGGCGTAGTCGATACCAACAGCAGCCCGGAAGGCGTTGACTACATCATCCCAGGCAACGATGACGCAATCCGCGCTATCCAGTTGTACATGGGTTCGATGGCTGACGCTGTTATCCGTGGCCGCAACCACGTTGCTGGCGGCGCCGCCGAGCAGTTCGTTGAAGAAGCTCCGGCAGCTGCAGCTGAGTAATTGACGCCCTGGCGTTGACTCAGTAAGCAAAAAGGGGGCTTGGCCCCCTTTTTGCCACCTCGAAAACCGTTTGTCTGGTGGCGCATTTACAGCATTTGTAACTTGCAGCTGCTAACAAAGGTGGTTCGGGAAGAATTGAACGCCCGTTTGATCGGGTGGAATGGTTGAAAACCTATCCAAGAGGATTTTGAAATGGCAGAGATTACTGCAGCGTTGGTCAAAGAACTGCGTGAGCGTACCGGCGAAGGCATGATGGATTGCAAAAAGGCCTTGACCAAGGCCGGCGGCGACATCGAAAAAGCCATTGATGACATGCGTGCTTCCGGCGCCATCAAGGCTGCCAAGAAAGCAGGCAACGTGGCTGCTGAAGGCGCCATCGCTCTGAAAGAAGACGGTAAATCCGCTGTTCTGCTGGAAGTGAACTCGCAGACCGACTTCCTGGCTTTGCAGGACGACTTTAAGGCATTTGTCGCTTCCAGCGTTGAAAAAGCGTTTGCTGACAAACTGACTGACGTCGCTCCACTGATCGAAGCTCAAGAAGCCGATCGCCTGGTTCTGGTCGGCAAGGTTGGCGAAAACGTCAACATCCGTCGTCTGGCTCGCGTTGAAGGTGATGTTGTTGGTGGTTACCTGCACGGTAACAAGATCGGCGTTGTGGTTGCCCTTAAAGGCGGCAGCGTTGAACTGGCCAAAGACATCGCTATGCACGTAGCGGCCACCAACCCTGAATTCCTGCTGCCATCGGAAGTTTCCGCTGAAGCGGTCGAGCGCGAGAAAGGCGTGTTCCTGACCCTCAACGCTGACAAGATCGCCGGCAAGCCGGAAAACATCGTTGAAAACATGGTCAAAGGTCGTATCAGCAAGTTCCTGGCTGAAGCGAGCCTGGTTGAGCAGGCGTTCGTCAAGAACCCTGAAATCAAGGTTGGCGAACTGGCCAAGAAAGCCGGTGCTGAAATCGTTTCCTTCACCTACTTCAAAGTAGGCGACGGCATCGAGAAGCCGGTCGACAACTTCGCTGAAGAAGTTGCTGCCCAGCTGGCTGCCGCCAAGCAATAAGACAGTTTTTCAACTGTCGCCCTGAAGAGGCTGCCCGCTAACGCGCGCAGCCTCTTTTCAGATGGGGTGCCGATTTTTATTGGTTTCCCCTTGGAACTGGCTTACAAAGCCATGTTCCGATGGCGCTGAAGCAGCGCCACGCTAGAGTGAACGCCAGCTGTAAACAGCTCGCAAAGAATTTTTAAAATACGCCGCAGGAGAGATTCGCAATGGCTCAGCAGGGCAGTGGTTATCAGGCTCGCTATAAACGCATTCTACTCAAGCTTAGCGGCGAGGCCCTGATGGGCTCGGAAGAGTTCGGGATCGATCCGAAAGTTCTGGATCGCATGGCGCTGGAAGTCGGCCAACTGGTCGGCATCGGTGTCCAGGTCGGTCTGGTGATCGGCGGCGGCAACCTGTTCCGCGGTGCAGCGCTGAGCGCGGCCGGCATGGATCGGGTGACCGGCGACCACATGGGCATGCTGGCCACTGTGATGAACGCCCTGGCCATGCGCGACGCGCTGGAACGTGCCAATATCTCGGCGATCGTGATGTCGGCCATTTCCATGGTGGGCGTGACCGATCACTACGACCGCCGCAAAGCCATGCGTCACCTGAACGCCAAGGAAGTCGTGATCTTCGCGGCCGGTACCGGTAATCCGTTCTTCACCACGGATTCGGCAGCCTGCTTGCGTGCGATCGAAATCGATGCCGATGTCGTGCTCAAGGCGACCAAGGTCGATGGCGTCTACACCGCTGACCCATTCAAAGACCCGCATGCCGAGAAGTTCGATCATCTGACCTACGATGAAGTGCTGGATCGCAAGCTGGGTGTGATGGACCTGACGGCCATTTGCCTGTGCCGCGACCACAAGATGCCATTGCGCGTATTTAACATGAACAAGCCCGGCGCCCTGCTGAACATCGTGCACGGCGGCGCTGAAGGGACCCTGATCGAGGAAGGCCAACAATGATCAACGAAATCAAGAAAGACGCTCAAGAGCGCATGCAGAAATCCCTGGATTCTCTGAACCATGCATTTGGCCAGATTCGTACTGGCAAGGCGCACCCGAGCATTCTGGGTAGCGTGATGGTGCCGTACTACGGCACTGACACCTCTATCACCCAGGTGGCCAACATCACCGTAAAAGACTCCCGCACCCTGCAAGTCGTGGCGTTCGAGCGCAACATGCTGGGGGCTGTCGACAAGGCCATTCAGAGCGCTGGTCTTAATCTCAACCCGACCAACCTGGGTGAGTTGCTGCTGATCTCCATGCCGGCGTTGACCGAAGAGACCCGCAAAGGCTTTACCAAGCAGGCGCGTAGCGCCGCCGAAGATGCTCGTGTGGCCGTGCGCAACATTCGTCGCGATGCCTTGGGTGATCTGAAGAAACTGGTCAAGGACAAGGAAATCAGCGAAGACGAGGAGCGTCGTGCCGCTGCCGATATCCAGAAGCTGACGGATAAGGCCGAGGCGGATATCGACACCGCCACCAAGGCTAAAGAAGCGGACCTGATGGCCGTATAAGGGTCGCGTTTTCATGGAAAAGAGCAAGCAGGGTGCGCCGTCCGCGGTGCCGCGCCATGTCGCGATCATCATGGATGGTAATAATCGTTGGGCGAAAAAACGCTTTATGCCGGGTGTCGCCGGGCATAAGGCGGGTGTGGATGCGGTTCGTGCCGTGATTGAGGTGTGCGCCGAGGCCAAGGTCGAAGTGTTGACCCTGTTTGCCTTCTCCAGCGAGAACTGGCAGCGCCCGGCCGATGAGGTCAGTGCCTTGATGGACCTGTTCTTCAAGGCATTGCGTCGCGAGGCTAAACGCCTCAACGACAACAACATCAGTTTGCGCATCATTGGCGACCGTTCGCGCTTCCATCCTGAGCTTCAGGCTGCAATGCGCGAGGCGGAAGCGATGACGGCCGGCGCCAATCGCTTCGTCCTGCAGATCGCTGCCAACTACGGCGGTCAGTGGGATATTGCGCAAGCCGCGCAGCGTCTGGCGCGGGAAGTTCAGGCCGGGCATCTGCGGCCGGAAGACATTACCCCGGAACTGTTGCAAACCTGTCTGGCCACCGGCGACCTGCCGTTGCCGGACTTGTGCATCCGTACCGGCGGCGAACACCGCATCAGTAACTTCCTGCTGTGGCAACTGGCTTACGCCGAGTTGTATTTCTCCGACCTGTTCTGGCCGGACTTCAAACACGACGCCATGCGCACCGCGCTGGCCGATTTCGCTTCTCGCCAGCGCCGCTTCGGTAAAACGAGCGAGCAGGTCGAGGCTGGAGCCCGGGTTTAATGCTTAAACAACGAATCATCACTGCACTGATCCTGCTACCGATCGCCCTGTGCGGGTTTTTCCTGCTCGAAGGCTCTGGCTTCGCGCTGTTCATTGGTCTGGTCGTGACGCTTGGCGCCTGGGAATGGGCGCGTCTGGCGGGCTTCACGGCCCAGCCGATTCGCGTTGCCTATGCGGCCGTGGTCGCGCTGATGCTGTTTGTGATGCACATCCTGCCGGGCCTTGCGCCCTGGGTGTTGGGCGCTTCGGTGCTCTGGTGGGGCGTGGCGACGTATCTGGTGCTGACGTATCCGCGCTCCAGCGCGCATTGGTCCAGTGCCGCGTGCAAACTGGTGATCGGTCTGCTGATCCTGCTGCCGGCCTGGCAAGGTCTGGTCCAGATCAAACAGTACCCCTTGGGCAACTGGCTGATCATGGCGGTGATGGTGTTGGTCTGGGGCGCCGATATCGGTGCTTACTTCTCCGGTCGCGCATTCGGCAAGCGCAAGCTCGCTCCGCAGGTCAGTCCCGGCAAGAGTTGGGAAGGCGTGTACGGCGGATTGGCGTTGGCGCTGGTGATCACGGCGATCGTCGGTATGGTGCGTGACTGGAGCTTCGGCCAAATGCTGATGGGGCTGATCGGCGCGGCGATCATCGTGTTCATTTCGGTGGTCGGTGACCTCACCGAAAGCATGTTCAAGCGCCAGTCCGGGATCAAGGACAGCAGCAATCTGCTGCCGGGTCACGGTGGCGTACTGGATCGAATTGACAGCCTGACCGCTGCGATCCCGATCTTTGCCGTGTTGCTGTGGATGGCAGCACCGTGAGCCGCCCACAGCGGATCACCGTTCTGGGGGCAACCGGCTCGATCGGTTTGAGCACGCTCGACGTGATCGCCCGGCATCCCGAGCGCTATCAAGTGTTTGCCCTGAGCGGATTCACGCGCCTGAGCGAGCTGCTCGCACTTTGCGTCCGTCATGCGCCACAGTTCGCCGTTGTGCCGGAACAGGCTGCTGCCCGCGGCTTGCAGGATGATTTGCGTGCAGCCGGTCTGTCGACTCGCGTGCTGGTGGGGGAGGAGGGGCTGTGTCAGGTCGCTTCCGATCCTGAAGTCGATGCCGTCATGGCGGCCATCGTTGGTGCGGCGGGTCTGCGCCCGACGCTGGCGGCGGTAGAGGCGGGCAAAAAAATCCTGCTGGCCAACAAAGAAGCACTGGTGATGTCCGGTGCATTGTTCATGCAGGCCGTGCGCAAGAGCGGTTCGGTTTTGCTGCCGATCGACAGCGAGCACAACGCGATTTTCCAGTGCATGCCACAGGATTTTGCCCGCGGCCTCGGTGCGGTGGGGGTTCGTCGGATTTTGCTGACAGCGTCTGGCGGTCCTTTCCGGCAGACACCGATGGCTGAGCTGATGCACGTCACTCCTGATCAGGCATGCGCTCATCCGAACTGGTCCATGGGGCGCAAAATTTCGGTGGACTCGGCCAGCATGATGAACAAAGGGCTCGAGTTGATCGAAGCCTGCTGGCTGTTTGACGCCAAGCCGTCCCAGGTCGAAGTGGTGATTCACCCTCAGAGCGTCATTCATTCACTGGTCGACTACATCGACGGTTCGGTATTGGCCCAGTTGGGCAATCCGGACATGCGCACGCCGATCTCCAATGCCCTGGCCTGGCCAGAGCGGATTGATTCGGGGGTTGCACCGCTGGACCTGTTTGCCATCGCGCGTCTGGACTTCCAGGCGCCCGATGAAGAGCGTTTCCCTTGTCTGCGCCTGGCGCGGCAGGCTGCTGAAGCCGGCAACAGTGCGCCGGCGATGCTCAATGCCGCTAATGAAGTGGCTGTCGCGGCGTTTCTAGACGGGCGGGTTCGCTATCCGGAAATCGCGAGTATCATCGAAGAAGTCTTGAATCTGGAGCCGGTGGTTGCGGTGGATGATCTTGAGGCCGTGTTTACGGCTGACGCGAAAGCGCGAGTACTGGCCGGGCAATGGTTGAGTCGTCACGGGCGATAAGTGTTGCGATACGTTGGCCCATGCAGCACTGGATAGGATTGCGGAGAAAGTAGATGAGCGCGCTCTATATGATTGTCGGCACCCTGATTGCATTGGGTGTGCTGGTCACCTTCCACGAATTCGGCCATTTCTGGGTCGCACGTCGCTGTGGGGTCAAAGTGCTGCGTTTCTCCGTAGGCTTCGGTATGCCGTTGCTGCGCTGGCACGACAAGCAAGGTACCGAGTTCGTCGTCGCCGCCATTCCGCTGGGCGGCTATGTGAAAATGCTCGACGAGCGCGAAGGCGAAGTGCCGGCCGATCAGCTCGATCAATCCTTCAATCGCAAAACCGTGCGCCAGCGCATTGCCATCGTCTCGGCCGGGCCGATTGCCAACTTTTTACTGGCGATGATTTTCTTCTGGGTGCTCGCCATGCTCGGCAGCGAGCAAGTGCGCCCGGTCATTGGTGCTGTTGAGTCCGGGAGCATTGCCGCCAAGGCGGGTTTGAGCCCGGGTCAGGAAATTATTGCGATTGATGGCGAGCCGACATCGGGCTGGGGCGCGGTGAATCTGCAGCTGGTTCGTCGTCTCGGCGAGAGCGGTGCGCTTCAGGTGCTGGTCCGTGAGCAGGGTTCCACGGCGGACTCGCCGCGTGAGCTGGTGCTGGACAAATGGCTCAAGGGCGCCGAGGAGCCGGATCCGATCCGCTCGCTGGGTATTCGTCCGTGGCGTCCGGCGTTGCCGCCCGTCCTTGCTGAAATCGATCCGAAAGGCCCGGCGCAGGCTGCCGGCCTGAAAACCGGTGACCGTTTGTTGGCCCTGGATGGCAAGGCTCTGGATGACTGGCAACAGGTGGTCGATACCGTTCGTTTGCGTCCGGATAGCAAAATCATGCTGCGCGTCGAGCGCGAGGGTGCTCAAATCGACGTCCCCGTGACGCTGGCTGCGCGTGGCGAGAAAAAGGCACCCAGTGGTTATCTTGGGGCTGGCGTGAAAGCAATCGACTGGCCGCCAGAGATGATTCGCGAGGTCAGTTACGGGCCTTTGGCAGCGATTGACGAGGGCGCGCGACGCACCTGGACCATGAGCGTACTGACCCTCGATTCGCTAAAGAAAATGTTGTTCGGTGAGCTCTCGGTAAAAAACTTGAGTGGACCGATAACCATTGCTAAAGTGGCGGGCGCTTCTGCCCAGTCGGGCGTCGCTGATTTCCTGAATTTCCTTGCTTATCTGAGTATTAGCCTGGGAGTTCTGAATTTGTTGCCCATTCCTGTACTGGATGGGGGGCATTTGTTGTTTTATCTGATCGAGTGGGCGCGTGGTCGTCCCTTGTCGGATCGGGTGCAGGGTTGGGGGATACAGATCGGTATCAGTTTGGTGGTCGGGGTGATGTTGCTTGCTCTGGTCAATGATTTGGGCCGTCTGTAACACTTCGCTGAATTGCGAATCTGCCGCATTTTGCGGCAGTTTGTTTATTGCCAGTTGGAATAAGAAAGGACTTCATGAAACGTCTGCTGCTAACTGCGGTTCTCACCGTATTGATGATCGCCGAAGTTCACGCCGAGTCCTTCACTATCTCTGATATTCGCGTCAATGGCCTCCAGCGGGTCTCCGCGGGTAGTGTCTTTGGTGCCTTGCCGTTGAACGTCGGTGAACAGGCGGATGATCGTCGCCTGGTGGAATCCACTCGTGCGCTGTTCAAAACCGGGTTCTTTCAAGATATCCAGCTGGGCCGCGATGGCAACGTCCTGGTCATTACAGTAGTCGAGCGTCCGTCGGTTGCCAGTATCGAGATCGAGGGTAACAAGGCGATCTCCACTGAAGACCTGATGAAGGGCCTCAAGCAATCCGGCCTGGCCGAAGGCGAAATCTTCCAGCGCGCCACCCTCGAAGGTGTGCGTAACGAACTGCAGCGCCAATACGTCGCTCAGGGTCGTTACTCCGCTACCGTCGACACCGAAGTGGTGTCGCAGCCGCGTAACCGCGTGGCACTGAAGGTCAATATCAACGAAGGCACCGTCGCCGCTATCCAGCACATCAACGTGGTGGGTAACACGGTTTTCCCTGACGAAGACCTGATCGACCTGTTCGAACTCAAGACCACCAACTGGTTGTCGTTCTTCAAGAACGACGACAAGTACGCACGTGAAAAGCTTTCCGGTGACCTGGAGCGTCTGCGCTCCTACTACCTGGACCGCGGCTATATCAACATGGATATCGCTTCGACCCAGGTGTCCATCACCCCGGACAAGAAACACGTCTACATTACTGTCAACGTCAACGAAGGCGATAAGTACACCGTTCGTGACGTCAAGCTCAGCGGTGACCTGAAAGTCCCTGAAGACCAGGTCAAGTCGTTGCTGCTGGTACAGAAAGGTCAGGTGTTCTCGCGCAAGCTGATGACCACCACGTCCGAACTGATCACCCGCCGTCTCGGTAACGAGGGTTACACCTTCGCCAACGTCAACGGTGTGCCTCAGCCGCACGATGAAGATCACACGGTAGACATCACGTTCGCCGTCGATCCAGGCAAGCGCGCCTACGTCAACCGCATCAACTTCCGCGGCAACACCAAGTCCGAAGACGAAGTGCTGCGTCGTGAAATGCGCCAGATGGAAGGTGGCTGGGCGTCGACTTACCTGATCGACCAATCCAAGACCCGTCTTGAGCGTCTGGGCTTCTTCAAGGAAGTCAACGTCGAGACCCCGGCCGTACCGGGTGTCGACGACCAGGTTGACGTGAACTACAGCGTTGAAGAACAGGCGTCCGGTTCGATCACTGCCAGCGTCGGTTTCGCACAGAGCGCCGGTCTGATCCTCGGTGGTTCGATCACCCAGAACAACTTCCTCGGTACCGGTAACAAGGTCAGCATCGGCCTGACCCGCAGTGAATACCAGAGCCGCTATAACTTCGGTTATGTCGACCCGTACTGGACGGCTGACGGTGTGAGCCTGGGTTACAACGCGTTCTATCGCACCACTGACTACAAAGACCTCGACGTCGACGTGGCCAGCTACGCCGTAGACAGCCTGGGTGCGGGTGTGAGCGTCGGTTATCCGATCAGCGAAACCTCGCGTCTGACCTTCGGCCTGACCGCGCAACAGGACAAGATCAAGACGGGCCTGTACACCGTTGACGAGATCTTCGACTTCGTTAACAAGGAAGGCGACAACTACCTCAACTTCAAGGCTTCGGCCGGTTGGTCCGAGTCGACCCTGAACAAGGGCGTGCTGGCCACCCGCGGACATTCCCAAAGTCTGGTGCTGGAAACCACGACGCCGGGCAGTGACTTGTCGTTCTTCAAACTCGACTACCGTGGCCAGTTGTTCCAGCCACTGAGCGAAAACTACACCATGCGTCTGCACACCGAGCTGGGCTATGGCGATGGTTATGGTTCGACCGACGGCTTGCCGTTCTATGAAAACTACTATGCTGGTGGTTTCAACTCGGTTCGTGGCTTCAAGGACAGCACCCTGGGTCCTCGCAGTACGCCGAGCCGTGGCACCAACCCGGGTACAGCGCTTGACCCGGACCAGGATCCTCTGCCGTTCGGTGGTAACGTCCTGATCCAGGGCGGTGTCGAGCTTCTGTTCCCTCTGCCGTTCGTCAAGGATCAACGTTCCCTGCGTACTTCGGTATTCTGGGATGTGGGTAACGTTTTCGACTCGACGTGTAAGGACAGCACCAACGCAAACGGTTCGTCGTCCAACACCAAGTGCAACGACATCAGCCTGAGCAACATGGCCAGTTCCGTCGGTGTAGGTGTGACGTGGGTCACCGCACTGGGTCCTCTGAGTTTCGCGTTGGCCATGCCGATCAAGAAACCGGATGAGGCTGAAACTCAAGTGTTCCAATTCTCCCTCGGCCAGACGTTCTAAGCGTCTGACCCAAGATAACGACAATGGATTTTGTAGGAGTGCATCGTGCGTAAGTTGACTCAATTGGTTCTCCTGGCGACCGTACTGGTAGCAGGTCCGGCTTTTGCCGACATGAAAATCGCCGTTCTGAACTATCAGATGGCTCTGCTGGAGTCCGACGCGGCCAAGAAATACGCCGTGGATGCCGAGAAGAAATTTGGCCCGCAGCTGAGCAAGCTCAAGACGCTGGAAAGCAGCGCCAAGGGCATTCAGGACCGCCTGATGGCGGGCGGCGACAAGATGCAGCAAGGCGAGCGCGAGCGTCTGGAGCTTGAATTCAAGCAAAAGGCCCGTGACTTCCAGTTCCAGTCCAAGGAGCTGAACGAAGCCAAAGCCGTTGCCGACCGTGAAATGCTGAAGCAGCTCAAGCCGAAACTGGACGGCGCTGTGGAAGAAGTCATCAAGAAAGGTGCTTTTGACCTGGTCTTCGAGCGTGGCGCAGTGATTGATGTCAAACCTCAGTACGACATCACTCGCCAGGTTATCGAGCGCATGAATCAGCTGAAGTAATCCATGACAGCGACCATAAAACTCGGCCAGTTGGCCGAGTTCCTCGGCGCCACCCTGCGTGGCGACCCGGAGAAGGAAATTACTGGGCTAGCCACTTTGCAAGAGGCTGGCCCAGCTCAGTTGAGCTTTCTGGCAAATCCTCAATACCGTAAATACCTGGTGGACAGCCAGGCCGCAGCCTTGTTGCTGAAGGCCGCTGACGCCGACGGTTTTTCCGGTGATGCGCTGGTAGTGCCCGACCCTTACCTGGCCTACGCACGTATTTCCCACCTGTTCGATCCCAAGCCGAAAGCAGCTGCCGGTATTCATCCGACGGCAGTCGTGGCCGAGGACGCGGTGGTCGATCCGGCGGCGAGTATCGGTGCCTTTGCCGTGATCGAAAGCGCTGCGCGTATTGCTGCCGGTGTGACCGTCGGCGCGCACTGCTTCATCGGCGCCCGCAGCGAAATCGGCGAGGGCGGCTGGCTGGCCCCGAAAGTCACGCTGTATCACGACGTGCGCATTGGCAAGCGTGTGGTGATTCAATCCGGTGCGGTTCTGGGGGGCGAAGGTTTCGGTTTTGCCAACGAGAAAGGCATCTGGCAGAAAATCGCCCAGATCGGTGGTGTGCTGGTTGGCGACGACGTGGAGATTGGCGTGAATACCGCCATCGACCGTGGTGCGCTGGCGGATACGGTCATCGGTAATGGCGTCAAACTCGACAACCAGATTCAGATTGCCCACAACGTGCAGATCGGTGATCACACCGCCATGGCCGCGTGCGTGGGCATTTCCGGCAGCACCAAGATCGGCAAGCATTGCATGCTGGCCGGTGGCGTAGGGCTGGTGGGGCATATCGAAATTTGCGACAAGGTTTTCATCACCGGGATGACCATGGTGACCCACTCGATTACCGAGCCGGGCTCCTATTCTTCCGGTACGGCCATGCAACCGGCTGCCGAATGGCGCAAAAGCGCGGCACGCCTCCGTCAGCTCGATGACATCGCGCGACGGCTGCGACAGCTGGAAAAGCGCGTTGGGGACGTGACCCCTGACGGTAATGCTTCATCAGATGGCTGATACCATTTCCATATCAAGTGTGCACAGCCGCTAGACTGCCTCCTTGATTTGCTAGCGGAGCGCGCGTCAGTCGCGCGTTCCCAATCTTTACATAGGCTTCCTCCCGAAATGATGGACATCAACGAGATTCGCGAATACCTGCCTCACCGTTACCCGTTCCTGCTGGTGGACCGGGTCGTGGATCTGGATGTGGAAGGCAAGCGCATTCGCGCCTACAAGAATGTCAGCATCAACGAACCGTTCTTCAATGGTCACTTCCCTGCGCATCCAATCATGCCGGGCGTACTGATCATCGAAGCGATGGCTCAGGCTGCCGGGATCCTTGGTTTCAAGATGCTGGACGTGAAGCCGGCTGATGGCACCCTGTACTACTTCGTCGGTTCCGACAAATTGCGTTTCCGTCAGCCAGTCAAGCCTGGCGACCAGTTGATCCTCGAAGCCAGGTTCATCAGCTGCAAGCGCAAGATCTGGAAGTTTGAATGCCAGGCCTCGGTGGATGGCAAGCCGGTCTGCTCGGCCGAGATCATCTGTGCGGAACAAAAAGTATGAGTTTGATTGACCCTCGCGCAATCATCGATCCGACGGCCGTTCTGGCCGACGACGTCGAGGTCGGCCCTTGGTCGATCATCGGCGCTGGTGTGGAAATCGGCGAGGGGACAGTGATCGGGCCACATGTAATTCTCAAAGGTCCGACCCGAATTGGTAAGCACAACCGCATCTACCAGTTTTCTTCGGTAGGCGAGGACACGCCCGATCTGAAATACAAGGGCGAAGAAACACGCCTGGTCATCGGTGATCACAACATCATCCGCGAAGGCGTGACGATTCACCGCGGGACCATTCAGGATCGTGCGGAAACGACCCTGGGCGATCACAACCTGATCATGGCCTACGCCCACATCGGCCACGACAGCGTCATCGGCAACCACTGCATTCTGGTCAACAACACGGCGTTGGCTGGCCATGTGCACGTCCAGGACTGGGCGATCCTGTCCGGCTTCACCCTGGTTCATCAGTATTGCCACATCGGCGCCCACAGCTTTTCCGGCATGGGCACCGCCATTGGCAAGGATGTGCCCGCGTACGTCACGGTGTTCGGCAACCCCGCCGAAGCCCGCAGCATGAACTTCGAAGGCATGCGCCGTCGCGGTTTCAGCGAAGACGCGATTCATGCCCTGCGGCGCGCCTACAAGACGGTTTACCGTCAGGGCCTGACCGTTGAGCAAGCGCTCGCCGAACTGGCCGAACCTTCGGCACAGTTTCCGGAAGTCGCGGTGTTTCGTGACTCCATCCAGTCTTCGACCCGCGGCATCACGCGTTAACCATGGCTAATCTGCGTATTGCGCTGGTGGCGGGTGAGGCTTCCGGTGACATTCTCGGCGCCGGTCTTATGCGCGCGCTCAAGGCACAGCATCCGGCGGTCGAGTTCATAGGGGTTGGCGGTCCGCTGATGCAGGCTGAAGGCCTGAACTCGTATTTCCCGATGGAACGTCTCTCGGTCATGGGCCTGGTGGAAGTGCTGGGTCGGCTGCGCGAGTTGTTGAAACGTCGCAAGAAGCTGATCGCTGACCTGATCGCCGAGAAACCGGACGTTTTCATCGGTATCGATGCCCCGGATTTCAATCTCAATATCGAACTGAAACTGCGTCAGGCCGGGATCAAGACCGTGCATTACGTCAGCCCGTCGGTGTGGGCGTGGCGGCAGAAGCGGGTGCTGAAGATTCGCGAGGGTTGCGACCTGATGCTGACGCTGTTCCCGTTCGAGGCCAAATTCTACGAAGAGAAGGGCGTGCCGGTGCGGTTTGTCGGGCACTCGCTGGCCGATGCAATCCCGCTTGAAGCCGATCGCGCCGCCGCGCGGGCCGAACTCGGTTTGCCGGATGGGCCCTTGGTCGCGCTAATGCCGGGCAGTCGCGGTGGCGAAGTCGGCCGTCTGGGGGCGTTGTTCCTCGACACCGCCCAGCGTTTGCGCGCCATGCGCCCCGGCGTACGGTTCGTGATGCCTTGCGCCAGCCCTCAGCGCCGCGTGCAACTTGAAGAGTTGCTCGCCGGTCGCGACCTGCCGTTGACTTTGCTCGACGGCAATTCCCATCTGGCGCTCGCCGCCTGCGACGCGGTGTTGATTGCCTCCGGAACGGCTACGCTTGAAGCGTTGCTGTACAAACGGCCGATGGTAGTCGCCTATCGCCTGGCGCCGCTGACGTTCTGGATCCTCAAGCGCATGGTGAAAAGTCCCTATGTGTCCTTGCCGAACCTGTTGGCCCAGCGCCTGTTAGTGCCCGAGTTGCTTCAGGATGACGCAACCGTTGAAGCGCTGGCCCAGACGTTGTCGCCCCTGATCGAAGGTGGAGAAGAACAAACCCGCGGTTTCGACGAAATCCACCGTACCTTGCGCCTGGACGCCTCCAACCAGGCAGCCGACGCGGTACTGAATCTGATCGGCAAAACACAATGACAAAAGTGATACAGATGGGCCTGGATTTCACCTTGGTCGCCGAAGTCGAAGAACTGGTTGCCGGTGTTGACGAAGTCGGACGCGGCCCACTTTGCGGTGCCGTGGTGACTGCCGCGGTGATCCTCGATCCGAATCGCCCGATCCTCGGTCTGAATGACTCGAAGAAACTCACCGAAGCGCGCCGCGAAAAGCTCTACGACGAAATTTGCGAAAAAGCCCTGAGCTGGTGCATCGCCCGCGCCGAAGTCGAAGAAATCGACGAGCTCAACATCCTCCATGCCACGATGCTGGCGATGCAGCGCGCAATCGAGGGCCTGCACATTCAGCCGAAACTGGCGATGATCGACGGTAACCGCTGTCCGAAACTGTCCATGCGCGCCGAAGCGGTGGTGCAGGGCGACGGCAAGGTTCCTGCCATCGCCGCCGCGTCGATTCTGGCCAAGGTCAGCCGCGACCGCGAGATGGCCGCCTTCGAATTGATTTACCCGGGCTACGGCATCGGCGGGCACAAAGGCTACCCGACGCCCGTTCATCTGGAAGCGCTGGCTCGCTTGGGCCCGACCCCGATTCACCGTCGCTCGTTCGCGCCGGTGCGGCTGGCGTATGAAGCGCGGGAAAGCCTGATCGAGAGTTAGTCGCAAGGCTGATGTTTTCGCCAAGGCCCGGTACAATCCGGGCCTTGTTGTTTTCATGACTTAACGCAGGATCACTATGCCGGCTTCATTCGTCCATCTACGCCTGCACACTGAATACTCCCTGGTCGACGGTCTGGTGCGGATCAAACCGCTGGTCAAGACCCTGGTCGGCATGAACATGCCTGCCGTAGCGGTCACCGACCAGAACAACATGTGTTCCCTGGTCAAATTCTATAAAGCAGCCATGGGCGCAGGCATCAAGCCGATCTGCGGCGCTGACCTGTGGCTGTCGAACAAGGATCCGGACAATGCCCTGAGCCGGATCAGCCTGTTGGCGATGAACGCGGTCGGTTATCGCAACCTGACCGAGCTGATCTCGCGTGGTTTCATCGACGGCCAGCGCAATGGCTCGGTGATCATCGAGCGCGAGTGGGTGGCTGAGGCCAGCGAAGGCTTGATCATGCTGTCGGCGGCGAAAGAGGGTGAGATCGGCCTGGCGATGCTCAGTGGCAACCCGGCTGAAGCGGAAAAACTGGCGCGGGAATGGATGGCCGTGTTCCCGGATCGCTTTTACCTGGAAATCCAGCGCACCAGTCGCCCCAATGATGAAGAGCAACTGCACGGCGCCGTGGCCCTGGCCGAGAAAATCGGTGCGCCACTGGTGGCGACCAACGATGTTCGTTTCATCAAGCAGGAAGATTTCGCCGCTCACGAGACCCGTGTTTGCATCGGTGAGGGCCGCGCCCTCGACGATCCGCGACGCTCGAAGAATTACAGCGATCAGCAATACCTGAAAACCGCCGAGGAAATGGCCGAGCTGTTCAGCGACATTCCCGAAGCGCTGGAAAACACGGTCGAGATCGCCAAGCGCTGCAACATCGAAGTGAAGCTGGGCACGCACTTCCTGCCCAACTTCCCGATTCCCGATGGCATGACCATCGACGAGTATTTCCGCAAGGTGTCTTTCGACGGTCTTGAAGACCGCCTCAGCGTGCTGCTGCCCAAGGACACCACTGAAGATTACGAAGCCAAGCGCCAGGTCTACGTCGACCGGCTGAATTTCGAGCTGGATATCATCATCCAGATGGGCTTCCCCGGTTATTTCCTGATCGTGATGGACTTTATCCAGTGGGCCAAGAGCAACGGCGTACCGGTAGGTCCGGGCCGTGGTTCGGGTGCCGGTTCGCTGGTGGCCTATGTGCAGAAGATCACCGACCTCGACCCGCTGGAATACGACCTGCTGTTCGAACGCTTCCTCAACCCGGAACGGGTCTCGATGCCCGACTTCGACGTCGACTTCTGCATGGACGGTCGTGATCGGGTGATCGACTACGTGGCCGAGAAATACGGTCGCAACGCCGTCAGTCAAATCATCACCTTCGGTTCCATGGCGGCCAAGGCTGTGGTCCGTGACGTGGCGCGGGTGCAGGGCAAGTCCTACGGACTGGCGGATCGTCTGTCGAAGATGATTCCGTTCGAAGTCGGCATGACCCTGGAAAAAGCCTACGAGCAAGAAGAAATCCTCCGTGATTTCATCAAGGTCGATGAAGAAGCCGCGGAAATCTGGGAAATGGCGCGCAAACTTGAAGGCGTTGTGCGTAACGTCGGCAAGCACGCCGGTGGTGTGGTCATCGCGCCGACCAAACTCACTGACTTTTCGCCGATCTATTGCGACGAGGCCGGCGACGGTCTGGTGACCCAGTTCGACAAGGACGACGTTGAAGCCGCCGGCCTGGTGAAGTTCGACTTCCTCGGCCTGCGTACCCTGACGGTGATCGACTGGGCGCTGAAAACCATCAACCGCGACCGCGCCAAGGTCGATGAGCCGCCGCTGGACATCGCGTTTATCCCGCTGGATGACAAGCCGACTTATCAACTGCTGCAAAAAGCTGAAACCACCGCAGTGTTCCAGCTTGAGTCTCGCGGCATGAAAGAGCTGATCAAGAAGCTCAAGCCCGACTGCCTGGAAGACTTGATCGCACTGGTGGCCCTGTTCCGTCCGGGCCCGTTGCAATCGGGCATGGTTGACGACTTTATCAACCGTAAGCACGGTCGCGCCGAACTGGCGTACCCGCACTCGGATTACCAGTACGAAGGCCTCAAGCCTGTGTTGGCTCCGACTTACGGCATCATTCTGTATCAGGAACAGGTGATGCAGATTGCCCAGGTCATGGCCGGTTACACCCTCGGCGGTGCAGACATGCTGCGTCGAGCCATGGGTAAGAAAAAGCCCGAGGAAATGGCCAAGCAGCGCGGCGGTTTCATTGAAGGTTGCAAGACCAACAATATCGAAGCTGACCTGGCCGGTAACATTTTCGACCTGGTGGAAAAATTCGCCGGTTACGGCTTCAACAAATCTCACTCCGCTGCATACGGCCTGGTGTCGTATCAGACGGCGTGGCTGAAAACGCATTACCCGGCGCCGTTCATGGCGGCGGTACTCTCGGCGGACATGCACAACACCGACAAGGTCGTGACCTTGATCGAAGAAATTCGCACCATGAAGCTGCGTCTCGACGCGCCGGATGTGAATACTTCGGAGTTCAAGTTCACGGTCAATGACGAAGGCCGGATCATTTACGGCCTCGGCGCGATCAAGGGTGTGGGCGAAGGGCCGGTAGAAGCGATCACCGAGGCGCGTCAGGATGGGCCGTTCAAGGACCTGTTCGATTTCTGCGCCCGTGTCGACCTCAAGCGCATCAACAAACGCACCCTCGACGGCTTGATCCGCAGCGGTGCACTGGATCGTCTGGGGCCGTATTTCCATGACGAACCGAAAGCCTATCAAGCGAGCATCGACCAGAACCGCGCGGTGTTGCTCAACGCGATGGAAGGGGCGATCAAGGCCGCCGAGCAAACCGCTCGCACCCACGACAGTGGCCACGCCGACCTGTTTGGCGGGCTGTTCGTCGAAGCCGATGCGGACGTCTATGCCAATCACCGCAAGGCGAAAGAGCTGACGTTGAAGGAGCGCCTCAAAGGCGAGAAAGACACGCTGGGCCTGTACCTGACCGGTCACCCGATTGACGAATACGAAGGCGAGATCCGCCGGTTTGCCCGCCAGCGCATCATCGACCTGAAGCCGGCTCGCGATACCCAGACCGTCGCGGGCATGATCATCGCCCTGCGCGTGATGAAGAACAAAAAGGGCGACAAGATGGGGTTCATCACCCTTGACGATCGCTCTGGGCGAATCGAAGCTTCGCTGTTTGCAGAAGCGTTCCACTCGGCGCATTCGCTGTTGCAGACTGACGCGATGGTGGTGGTTGAAGGCGAAGTCAGCAACGACGATTTCTCCGGTGGTTTGCGCCTGCGGGTCAAACGGGTGATGAGCATGGAAGATGCGCGCACCAACCTCGCCGAAAGCCTGCGATTGAAGTTGCAGACCAAGGATTTGAAGGGCGATCAGCTACGCTGGCTGGGTGAGTTGTTCAAACGTCATCGCGGCGCCTGCCCGATTACCATGGAGTACACGAGCCCCGATGCGAAGGCCTTGCTGCAGTTTGGCGAGACTTGGCGGATCGACCCGGCGGATGCGTTGATTCAAGCCCTGCGTGACCAGTTCGGGCGAGACAACGTCTTCCTCCAATACCGTTGACGGTCAGGTGCTTTCTACTCCCCTGATCTCGACCTGAATTTTTAATCTCGACCTGAACGCGCCTGTCCCTTAAGGTAGGGCGCGAATAGACAACCGGCCGGCCCAAGCTCTCTTGGACGTCGACCCTAGACGGACGCCTATGAACCCGAATTTTCTAGATTTCGAACAGCCAATCGCCGACCTGCAAGCCAAGATCGAAGAGTTGCGCTTGGTCGGTAACGACAATTCGCTGAATATCGGCGATGAGATCTCCCGCCTGCAGGACAAAAGCAGCACGCTGACCGAAGACATCTTCGGCAAGCTGACCAGCTGGCAGATCGCGCGTCTGGCGCGTCACCCGAAACGTCCGTACACCCTGGACTACATCGAACACATCTTCACCGAGTTCGACGAACTGCACGGCGACCGTCACTTTTCCGACGACGCGGCTATCGTCGGCGGCGTTGCCCGTCTGGACGACCAGCCGGTGATGATCATCGGTCACCAGAAAGGCCGCGATGTGCGCGAGAAGGTTCGCCGCAACTTCGGCATGCCGCGTCCGGAAGGCTACCGCAAGGCCTGCCGCCTGATGGAAATGGCCGAGCGTTTCAAAATGCCGATCCTGACCTTCATCGACACCCCGGGCGCTTACCCAGGCATCGACGCTGAAGAGCGTAACCAGAGCGAAGCGATTGCCTGGAACCTGCGCGTGATGGCCCGCCTGAAAACCCCAATCATCGCCACCGTGATCGGTGAAGGTGGTTCTGGTGGTGCTCTGGCGATTGGCGTTTGCGATCAGCTGAACATGCTGCAATATTCGACCTACGCGGTGATTTCGCCGGAAGGTTGCGCTTCGATTCTGTGGAAAACCGCGGAAAAAGCCCCGGATGCCGCTGAAGCGATGGGCATCACCGCCGAGCGTCTGAAAGGCCTGGGCATCGTCGACAAAGTCATCGGCGAACCGTTGGGTGGCGCTCATCGCAATCCTGCGGCGGCCGCTGCATCGATCCGCGCCGAGCTGAGCTCGCAACTGGCGATGCTGAAGAAGTTCGATACCGAAGCGCTGCTGACCCGTCGGTACGAGCGACTGATGAGCTACGGTCTCTAAAGAACACGCAATACCCCCGTAGGAGCTGCCGCAGGCTGCGATCTTTTGATCTTGAAAATGCAAAATCAAAAGATCGCAGCCTGCGGCAGCTCCTACAGGGGATTGGTGTGAAGTGATCGATCCCTATGAATTCCTCCAACATCGATCTTTCTGCCAGGCTTTTGAAGCATCTTGCCCCGTGGCGTAACGCCACAACCTGGCGCATCGCGTTCTCTGGCGGTCTCGACTCGACCGTCCTGCTGCACCTGCTCGCCAATCTCGCAAAAACCGAATCCCTCCCCGTACTCAACGCTATTCACATTCATCACGGCCTTCAGGCCGCAGCTGATGCGTGGCCGCAACATTGTCAGTCGGTCTGTGATGCGCTGGGTGTGCAGCTACAGGTCGTTCGCGTTCAGGTTCGACCCGGCGCCAGCCTTGAGCGTGCTGCGCGGGATGCGCGTTATGACGCCTTCATCGAGGCTACTCAAGTAAACGAAGTGCTGCTGACCGCCCAGCACCGCGACGATCAGGCTGAAACCCTGTTGTTCCGGCTGTTGCGCGGGGCCGGGGTCAGAGGCTTGTCAGGGATGCCGAGCCAGCGCGCGCTGGGCAAGGGGCATCTGCTGCGCCCCCTGCTCGATGTCACACGGGCGGAGCTTGAGGCTTACGCTACCGAGCATCGGTTGCGCTGGATCGAAGACCCTTCGAACCAGGACCGGCAATTCTCGCGCAATTACCTGCGGCAACAAGTGTTCCCGGTCCTGACCGAGCGCTGGCCTCAAGCCGTTGCAACCATGGCCCGCAGTGCAGCGCATCTGACTGAAGCGCAGGCGTTGCTCGATGAACTGGCGCAAATCGACCTGGCCAGTGCCCGCACCGCCAGTGATTTCGATTGGCTGGGCCTGCCGTCGCTGGCGTTGGCGCCCCTTGCAGAACTGTCTGCTTCGCGCCAGCGCAACGCACTGAGTCACTGGCTCAACGCACGGACACGGCTGCCGGACAGTGACCATTGGTCGGGTTGGGAAGATTTGCGCGATGCCACCGGCGATGCGCGTCCGATCTGGCGCCTGGCGGATGGCGAGTTGCATCGCGCGGGTGGGCGGATCTGGTGGCTGTCCGGCTGCTGGCTGCGGCTCCCGCCGACCGCCGGCGTCTGGGCTGACCCCTCGACCGCCCTGATTTTGCCGGAAAACGGGGTGCTCACCTGCACCGGGCAAAGCCCCGCTGGACCGCTGCATATCCGCTATCGTGAGGGTGGAGAGGTCATGACTCTGCCCGAGCGTGGCCACCGTGATCTGAAGCGATTGCTCAACGAACGCGGCGTTCCGGGGTTCGCCCGTGGCAGATTGCCGCTGTTGTATCGTGACCGGCAATTACTCGCAGTGGCCAGCGTTCAGGGTTTGAACGGCAGCGCGCAGGACGGCTGGAATTTTCACTGGCAGCCACCGGGCGAAGATCAAGGTTTGAGCTGAAAGGGGCTTTCCGGTAGACTACGCTCCCTTCTTGATACAACTTCTGTGGATTCGCCTGAATTGCAGGAGTTGCCGATTACCAAGCAGTCTTTGCTGGGCGATTCCAAAAAATGTGTAGCGAGCAACGTACCGGTGATTCATCTCCCGGTCTGTCACAACGCGGCGGTTTTTTCGAAAGGTGCACTGTGATTAATGCAGGTGATCGGGGGCTTCGGCCTTCCTTCGCTTTCCCCGGCGGCTCGGACCGCTTTAACGCAGACTTCTAGGGTTTTTCATGACGCGCTACATATTCGTCACGGGCGGTGTTGTTTCTTCATTGGGGAAAGGCATTGCATCGGCTTCATTGGCGGCCATCCTGGAGGCGCGGGGACTTAAGGTCACCATGCTGAAACTGGACCCGTACATCAACGTCGATCCGGGCACCATGAGCCCGTTCCAGCACGGTGAAGTGTTCGTCACCCACGACGGCGCCGAGACCGACCTGGACCTGGGTCACTACGAGCGGTTCATCCGCACGACCATGACCCAGAACAACAACTTCACCACCGGCCGTGTCTACGAGCACGTGCTGCGCAAAGAGCGCCGTGGTGATTACCTGGGCGCCACCATTCAGGTGATCCCGCACATCACCGACGAAATCAAGCGCCGGATCATCAAGGGCGCCGGCGATGCCGACGTGGCCATGGTCGAGATCGGTGGCACCGTCGGTGACATCGAATCCCAGCCGTTCCTCGAAGCCATCCGCCAGTTGCGTTTCGAAGTCGGCGCCAAGCGCGCGATGCTGATGCACCTGACACTGGTGCCGTACATCGCCACCGCCGGCGAAACCAAAACCAAGCCAACCCAGCACTCGGTCAAGGAACTGCGTTCCATCGGCCTGCAACCTGACGTGCTGGTGTGCCGCTCCGATCACCCGATCGACATCTCTTCGCGTCGCAAGATCGCGCAATTCACCAACGTTGAAGAACGTGCGGTGATCGCGCTGGAAGACGCCGACACCATCTACAAGATCCCGGGCATCCTGCATTCGCAAGGCCTGGATGATTTTGTCGTCGAGCGTTTCGGCCTGCAATGTGGCGGCGCCGATCTGTCCGAGTGGGAAGCCGTGGTCGACGCCAAGCTCAACCCTGAGCACGAAGTCACCATCGCCATGGTCGGCAAGTACATGGAACTGCTGGACGCCTACAAGTCGCTGATCGAAGCAATGAGTCACGCCGGCATCAGCAACCGCACCAAGGTCAACCTGCGTTACATCGACTCCGAAGACATCGAAAACCAGGGCACCGCGCTGCTGGAAGGTGTCGACGCGATTCTGGTGCCAGGCGGCTTCGGTCTGCGGGGCGTGGAAGGCAAGATCACCGCCGTTCAATACGCTCGCGAAAACAAGGTTCCGTACCTCGGCATCTGCCTGGGCATGCAAGTGGCGGTGATCGAGTTCGCTCGTAACGTCATGGGCTGGAAAGACGCCAACTCCACCGAGTTCGATCGTGCCAGCGGCCACCCGGTCGTGGGGCTGATCACCGAGTGGGAAGATGCCACCGGCGCGGTCGAAACCCGTACCGAAACCTCCGACCTGGGCGGCACCATGCGCCTTGGCGCACAGGATTGCCTGCTTGAGCCGGGTTCGCTGGTGCACGATTGCTACAACAAGGATGTGATTGTCGAGCGTCATCGTCACCGCTACGAAGTGAACAACAACCTGCTGCCGAAAATCATCGAGGCCGGTCTGAAAATCTCCGGTCGCTCCGGTGATGGCGCGCTGGTTGAAGTGGTCGAAGCCCCGGATCATCCATGGTTCGTCGCTTGCCAGTTCCACCCTGAGTTCACCTCGACGCCGCGCGACGGGCACCCGTTGTTCAGTGGTTTCGTCAAAGCAGCTTTGGCTCAACACCAGAAGAAGGCTTGAACCTTATGGCGCAGAAAATCATCCGCGTAGGCGATATCGAGATTGCCAACGACAAGCCAATGGTGCTTTTCGGTGGCATGAACGTGCTGGAAAGCCGCGACATGGCGATGCAGGTCTGCGAAGAGTATGTAAAGGTCACCGAGAAACTCGGTATCCCTTACGTGTTCAAGGCCAGCTTCGACAAGGCCAACCGTTCTTCGGTGACCTCTTACCGTGGTCCCGGCCTGGAAGAAGGCATGCGGATTTTCCAGGACATCAAGCAAGCGTTTGGCGTGCCGATCATCACTGACGTCCACGAGCCTGAGCAGGCTGCGGTCGTCGCCGAGGTCTGCGACATCATTCAGCTGCCGGCCTTCCTGTCGCGCCAGACCGACCTCGTGGTCGCGATGGCCAAGACCGGTGCGGTGATCAACATCAAGAAAGCCCAATTCCTCGCGCCTCAGGAAATGAAGCACATCCTGAACAAATGCGTGGAAGCGGGTAACGATCAGTTGATCCTCTGCGAACGCGGTTCGAGCTTCGGCTATAACAACCTGGTCGTCGACATGCTCGGCTTCGGCATCATGAAGCAGATGGAATACCCGGTGTTCTTTGACGTGACCCACGCGCTGCAAATGCCGGGCGGTCGCGCCGATTCTGCCGGCGGTCGCCGTGCCCAGGTCCTGGATCTGGCGAAAGCCGGGATCAGCCAATCGCTGGCCGGTCTGTTCCTCGAAGCGCATCCGGACCCGGACAACGCCAAATGCGATGGCCCTTGTGCCTTGCGCCTGGACAAACTGGAGCCATTCCTGGCCCAGCTCAAAGCACTGGACGAACTGGTGAAGGGTTTTCCGACGGTAGAAACCGCGTAAACCTCATTTCTCCGTGTAGGAGCCGAGCTTGCTCGCGATGGGGTCCGAGAGGGCACCATTTGCAAGCCGGTCTTATGCAACAATGTGACCCACAAGTTATAAATCGATCGGTACAGAGCGTTTTCGTCAACTTTGGAGTGTTTACAACAATGGCAAAAATCGTCGACATCAAAGGTCGTGAAGTTCTCGACTCCCGTGGCAACCCCACCGTGGAAGCGGACGTGCTTCTCGATAACGGCATCATCGGTAGCGCTTGCGCGCCGTCCGGTGCTTCCACTGGCTCGCGCGAAGCGCTTGAGCTGCGTGATGGCGACAAGAGCCGTTACCTGGGCAAAGGCGTTCTCAAAGCCGTCGCCAACATCAACGGTCCGATCCGCGACCTGTTGAAAGGCACAGACCCAAGCGACCAGAAAGCCCTCGATCACGCGATGATCAAGCTCGACGGTACTGAAAACAAAGGCTCCCTGGGCGCCAACGCGATCCTCGCCGTTTCCCTGGCTGCGGCCAAGGCAGCAGCACAGGACCAGGACCTGCCGCTGTACGCACACATCGCCAACCTGAACGGCACCCCGGGTGTTTACTCGATGCCGGTTCCGATGATGAACATCATCAACGGTGGCGAGCACGCCGATAACAACGTCGACATCCAGGAATTCATGGTTCAGCCGGTGGGCGCCAAGTCGTTCTCGGAAGGCCTGCGCATGGGCACCGAGATTTTCCATCACCTCAAAGCTGTGTTGAAGGCCCGTGGCCTGAGCACCGCAGTCGGTGACGAAGGTGGTTTCGCGCCGAACCTGGCCTCCAACGAAGATGCGTTGAAAGTGATCTCCGAAGCCGTGGCCAACGCGGGTTACAAACTGGGCACCGACGTGACCCTGGCACTGGACTGCGCGGCGAGCGAATTCTACGAAGACGGTAAATACAACCTGTCCGGCGAAGGCCAGGTGTTCACCGCTGAAGGTTTCGCCGATTACCTGAAAGGCCTGACCGAGCGTTATCCGATCATCTCCATTGAAGATGGCCTGGACGAGTCCGACTGGGCTGGCTGGAAAATCCTCACCGACAAAATCGGCGAGAAGATCCAGTTGGTAGGCGACGACCTGTTTGTGACCAACACCAAGATCCTCAAGGAAGGCATCGATAAAAAGATCGCCAACTCGATCCTGATCAAGTTCAACCAGATCGGCACCCTGACCGAAACGCTGGAAGCCATCCAGATGGCCAAGGCCGCGGGTTACACCGCTGTCATCTCGCACCGCTCCGGCGAAACCGAAGATTCGACCATTGCCGACCTGGCCGTGGGCACCGCGGCTGGCCAGATCAAGACCGGCTCCCTGTGCCGTTCCGATCGCGTTTCCAAGTACAACCAACTGCTGCGTATCGAAGAGCAGTTGAATGGCAAAGCCAAGTACAACGGCCGCAGCGAATTCCGCGGCTGATCGTTGACTGATATAAAGTCAGCGGATTGTGGCGAAAAAATCGCGACAGCGATGGATTTGCCACTAATCTGATGCCTTGAGAGCACAAGCCTGGGTCTTCCAGGCTTCGTGCTATCAGAAGCTTCAAAGTTTTTGCATGGCTGTCTTTTTTCACTGGAAACCTGATATTCGATGCGCAGTCCCAATTGGTTGTTCCTCGTCTTGCTCTTGCTGCTGGCTGGCCTGCAATACCGCCTGTGGGTGGGTAATGGCAGTCTCGCGCAAGTGGCCGAGCTGACTCAGCAGATCGCGGATCAGCACGCTGAGAACGAAGGGTTGCTGGAGCGCAATCGGGTCATGGACGCCGAAGTCAGTGAATTGAAAAAAGGCATGGAGACCGTTGAAGAACGGGCTCGCCATGAGCTGGGCATGGTCAAGGACGGTGAAACCCTTTACCAGCTAGCGCAATGAATTCCTCGATACCGGCCTTCTGGGCCGTGATTCCTGCCGCGGGCGTCGGTGCCCGTATGGCCGCGGACCGTCCCAAGCAATACTTGCCGCTGGGCGGGCGCACTATTCTCGAACACAGCCTCGGCTGTTTCCTTGATCATCCTGCCCTGAAGGGGTTGGTGGTCAGTCTTGCTGTCGATGATCCTTACTGGCCCAATCTGGCGTGCGCCAGCGACTCGCGGATTCAACGCGTTGATGGCGGCACCGAGCGCTCCGGATCAGTGCTCAATGCCTTGCTGCATTTGCATGCACTGGGCGCTGGCGACGAGGATTGGGTGTTGGTGCACGACGCTGCGCGGCCCAATCTGAGCCGGGATGATCTGGATAAGTTGCTGATGGAACTGGCTGACGATCCGGTCGGCGGTCTGCTGGCGGTGCCGGCACGCGATACCTTGAAGCGGGTCGACAAGCACGGTCGCGTGGTTGAAACCGTGGATCGCAGTGTGATTTGGCAGGCCTATACGCCGCAGATGTTCCGCCTCGGTGCCTTGCATCGGGCATTGGCTGACAGTCTCGTGGCCGATGCGCTGATCACTGACGAGGCTTCGGCGATGGAGTGGGCCGGGCTGGCGCCACGCCTCATCGAAGGACGGGCAGACAACCTCAAGGTTACGCGCCCCGAAGACCTGGAGTGGCTGCGCCAGCGCTGGGCTAACCGCCGCTAAAAAGATCGCAGCCCTCGGGGAACGCAGTCTCCTGTAGGAGCTGCCGAAGGCTGCGATCCTTTGATCTTAAACCTGATACTCCGGCCGTTCGGCCAACCCTTCTTTCAAATAATCCACCAACTTGCGCACCTTCGGCGACAAATGCCGTTGCTGCGGATAGAGCGCCCACACCGCCGTATTCGGCGGTTGATGCGCCTCAAGCAATGAAATCAAAACCCCGCTTTTCAGATGCTCCAGCACGTAATAGTCCGGAAGCTGACACAACCCCACGCCTTGTAACGCCGCATCCAGCACCGCTTGCCCACTGTTGCAGCGCCAGTTTCCCTGCACCCGCTGGGAAAATTCCCGCCCGTTCTGTTCAAGTTGCCAAAGATCCGAGCTCCCAATCAGGCAATTATGACGACTCAATTCCGACAAGCTATGTGGGCGTCCATACCTTTCGATGTAGGACGGCGATGCGCACAGGTACATGCGTCGTGGTGCCAAGCGCGTAGCCACCAATCGCGAATCTTGCAGACGACCCAGGCGGATCGCCAGGTCCAGGCCCTCATGGACCAGGTCGAGTTGGCGGTTACTCAGCTCGATATCAATTCGAAGCTGCGGATAAAGCCCCATGAAACGCGTGACCAGCGGCACGATAAATCGCTCGCCATACGCCACCGCGCAGGTCATGCGCAGCATACCTTTAGGCTCACTGGTCAAGTCGCCGACCGCCCTGAGTGCCTCTTCGCGACCGTCCTGCAATCGCTGGCAATGTTGCAGAAAGGTTTGCCCGGCTTCGGTCAGCGTGACGCGTCGGGTGCTGCGGTACAGCAACCGCGTCTGAAGGCGCTCTTCGAGACGTACTATTTGGCGACTGACGTGGGAGGAAGAAACCCCGAGGCGTTCTGCCGCTGCCGTGAATTGACTGCACTCGGCCACTGCAACGAACTCGTCAATCCCTTCCCAGCGATTTTCGGACATCAAGGATTATCCCTGTATGGCAATAATGTTTTGCTTTTGCCCCGATTATTCATCGTAAATCGCTGTATTACACTCCCTGTCTCGCTTTAATTCTCTGGAGAACCCACATGATCAAGTCACGTGCCGCCGTTGCCTTCGAAGCCAAGAAACCCCTCGAGATCGTTGAAGTCGATGTCGCCCTGCCCAAGGCCGGTGAAGTTTTACTGCGTGTGGTTGCCTCCGGTGTCTGTCATACCGATGCTTACACCTTGTCCGGTGCTGATCCGGAAGGGATCTTTCCGTCGATCCTCGGTCACGAAGGTGGCGCAGTGGTCGAGGCGATCGGCGAGGGCGTGACCTCCGTTGCGGTCGGCGATCATGTGATCCCGCTTTACACCCCGGAATGTCGCCAGTGCAAATTCTGCCTGTCGGGCAAAACCAACCTCTGTCAGGCCATTCGCGCCACCCAGGGCAAAGGCTTGATGCCGGACGGCACTTCGCGTTTTTCCTACAAGGGCCAGCCGATTTTCCACTACATGGGTACTTCGACCTTTTCCGAGTACACCGTGCTGCCGGAGATCTCTGTCGCCAAAATCCCCAAGGAAGCGCCACTGGAAAAAGTCTGTCTGCTGGGCTGCGGTGTCACCACCGGCATTGGCGCAGTGCTCAATACGGCCAAGGTGAAACCTGGTGATACCGTGGCCATTTTCGGTCTCGGAGGTATCGGTCTGTCAGCGGTGATCGGTGCGGTAAAAGCCAAGGCTGCGCGGATTATTGCCATCGACATCAACCCGGCCAAATTCGAAATTGCCAAACAGTTGGGTGCAACCGATTGCGTGAACCCGAAAGACTTCGACCGTCCGATCCAGGAAGTCATCGTCGACATGACCGATGGCGGCGTCGACTTTTCCTTCGAGTGCATCGGCAACGTCCAATTGATGCGTGCTGCACTTGAGTGCTGCCACAAAGGGTGGGGCGAGTCGGTGATCATTGGCGTGGCCGGCGCCGGTCAGGAAATCGCCACCCGTCCCTTCCAGCTGGTGACCGGTCGCGTCTGGCGCGGTTCGGCGTTCGGCGGTGTGCGCGGTCGTACCGAGTTGCCGAGCTATGTCGAAATGGCCGAAACAGGCGAAATCCCGCTGGATACTTTCATCACCCACACCATGGGCCTGGAAGATATCAACAAGGCGTTCGACCTGATGCACGAAGGCAAGAGCATCCGTTCCGTCATCCATTTCTGAGGTCGGTCATGAGCCTGGAAAATATCTCCTGCCAGAAGAGCTTCGGCGGCTGGCACAAACGCTACCGGCACCGCTCCGAGGTGCTCGGCTGCGACATGGTGTTCGCCGTGTACCTGCCGCCGCAAGCGGAGCAGGGCGGCAAATTGCCGGTGCTGTACTGGCTCTCCGGCCTGACCTGCACCGACGAAAATTTCATGCACAAGGCCGGCGCCCTGCGCATGGCTGCCAAGCTGGGGTTGATCATTGTGGCACCGGACACCAGCCCGCGCGGTGCTGACGTGCCGGGCGATCCGGATGGCGCGTGGGACTTCGGTCTCGGCGCCGGGTTTTATCTCAACGCCACGCAGGAACCGTGGTCGCGGCATTATCGGATGCATGACTATGTCGTGCAGGAATTGCCGGCATTGGTCGAGGCTCATTTCCCTGCATCGGACCAGCGCGGCATCAGCGGTCATTCCATGGGTGGCCATGGCGCGCTGGTCTGTGCGTTGCGCAATCCGGGGCGTTATCAATCGGTGTCGGCGTTCTCGCCGATCAACAATCCGATGGATTGCCCGTGGGGCCAGAAAGCCTTTTCCCGGTACCTGGGTGAAGACCGTTCCAAGTGGCGCGAATGGGATGCCTGCGCATTGATTGCCGAGGCTGACGAGAAGTTGCCGCTGTTGGTCGACCAAGGGGATCGCGACGATTTTCTCGCCACTCAGCTCAAGCCTGAAGCCCTGCAACAGGCGGCCAAACTGGCCGGTCATCCACTGACGTTGCGGCTGCAACCGGGCTACGATCACAGCTACTTCTTCATCGCCAGTTTCATCGACGACCACTTACAGCATCACGGGCGCGCCCTAGGCGTGTAATGCGGGTAGAATCACGCCCTGACAAAAATCGGGGCGTTTTTTTATGCGTATTGGCCACGGCTATGATGTGCACCGTTTCGCTGAAGGCGATTTCATTACTCTGGGCGGCGTGCGCATTGCACACGGCTTCGGGCTGCTCGCTCACTCCGACGGTGACGTCCTGCTGCACGCCTTGAGCGATGCCTTGCTCGGCGCCGCTGCGTTGGGTGATATCGGCAAGCACTTCCCGGACACCGACCCGACATTCAAGGGCGCCGACAGCCGCGTGCTGTTGCGTCACGTCGTCGCACTGATCCACGCCAAAGGCTGGAAAGTCGGCAACGTCGATAACACCATCGTCGCCCAATCGCCAAAAATGGCCCCGCATATCGAATCGATGCGCGCGCTGATTGCCGCGGATCTTCAAGTTGAACTGGATCAAGTGAACGTGAAAGCTACCACCACTGAAAAGCTTGGCTTTGTCGGTCGCGAAGAAGGCATCGCCGTGCATTCCGTTGCCTTGTTGCTGCGCGCATGAACGAGGCGCAATTGCTCGGCCCGCGTGCCTATGGTGAAGCCCTCGGCACGGCGGTGTTGAAAGCCACGGCGGAAGATTTTCAGGTCGATGAAGTGCTCGATATCCCGCTCAGTGGTGACGGCGAGCACCTGTGGATTTGGGTGGAAAAGCGCGGTCTGAATACCGAAGAAGCGGCACGTCGAATCGCCAAGGCTGCGGGCGTGCCGTTGCGCACGGTGAGTTACGCCGGGCTCAAGGATCGTCAGGCGCTGACGCGTCAATGGTTCAGCGTACAACTGCCGGGCAAGGCCGACCCTGATCTGTCGGCAGCCGAAAACGACACGTTGAAAATCCTCAAGACCGGTCGGCACAAACGCAAGCTGCAGCGCGGTGCCCACTCGGCCAACGGATTTACGTTGCGCCTGACCCAGTTCGCGGGCGACAAAGCGGCGATCGAAGCGCGTCTGCAACTGATCGCCAAACAAGGTATTCCCAATTATTTCGGCGCCCAGCGCTTCGGCTTCGATGGCGGCAATGTGGTCGACGCGCGTGCCTGGGCCGCGCGTAAAGCGTTGCCGGAGCAGCGTAACGTGCGGTCGCGCTTGCTCTCCACCGCGCGCAGTTTTCTGTTTAATCAGGTTCTGGCGGCGCGTGTTGCCGACGGTACCTGGCAGCAAGCGCAGGTCGGCGATTTGCTGGCGTTTACCGACAGCCGCAGTTTCTTTCCGGCCGGTGAGGCCGAGTGCAGCGACCCGCGCCTGGCGATTCTCGACCTGCACCCGACCGGTCCGCAGTGGGGCGAAGGTGACTCGCCGGCGACAGGCGCTGTCCATGAACTGGAGCAGGCAATCGCCGCCCGCGAAGCAGACCTTCGCGATTGGTTGATTAACGCCGGTATGAGCCACGAACGTCGCATCCTGCGGCTGCCCATTGCTGGGTTGACGTGGCATTATCCCGAGCCTGACATTCTGCAACTGGAATTCGTCCTGCCGGCCGGATGCTTCGCCACTGTGTTGGTGCGCGAGCTTGTCGATCTGGTGCCGGTGGGGCAGACGGACAGCCCATGCGTATTCTGATTTCTAACGACGATGGGGTAACCGCACCCGGTCTCGCCGCGCTTTATGCTGCGCTGGCGGATTACACCGAATGCGTGGTTATCGCCCCGGACCAGGACAAAAGCGGCGCCAGCAGTTCGCTGACGCTCGACCGTCCGTTGCACCCGCAGACTTTGGCCAACGGCTTTATCAGCATCAATGGCACACCCACCGATTGCGTGCACCTGGGCCTCAACGGCTTGCTGGAGCGGCAACCGGACATGGTGGTTTCCGGGATCAACCTGGGCGCCAACCTGGGGGACGATGTGTTGTATTCCGGCACCGTGGCCGCGGCCCTTGAGGGGCGTTTCCTCGAGCGCCCTTCGTTTGCCTTTTCGTTGGTCTCACGCCAGGTTGATAACCTTCCCACAGCGGCTTACTTTGCGCGCAAACTGGTGCAAGCCCACGCTGACCTTGAGCTGCCACCGCGCACGGTACTGAACGTGAACATTCCCAATTTGCCACTGGACCACATCCGTGGAATTCAGCTGACTCGCCTCGGCCATCGCGCACGCGCGGCGGCCCCGATGAAAGTGGTCGACCCGCGCGGCAAGTCCGGTTACTGGATCGCTGCTGCCGGGGACGCCGAAGACGGCGGCCCGGGCACCGATTTCCATGCGGTCATGCAAGGTTACGTTTCGATCACGCCACTGCAACTGGACCGCACCTTCAATGACGCCTTCAGAAGTCTTGATGGCTGGCTGGAGGGACTGAACTGATGGCTCGTGAACAAGACCCGATGCATCGCGGCATCGGCATGACCTCGCAGCGAACCCGCGAGCGCCTGATCCAGCGGTTGTATGAAGAAGGTATTTCCAACGCCAAGGTGCTGGAAGTGATTCGCCGTACACCGCGTCACCTGTTCGTCGACGAGGCGCTGGCGCATCGCGCCTACGAAGACACGGCGTTGCCGATCGGCAACAACCAGACGATCTCCCAGCCTTACATGGTCGCCCGCATGAGCGAGCTGCTGCTGGAGGCGGGGCCTCTGGACAAGGTGATGGAAATCGGCACGGGTTCTGGTTATCAGACCGCGATTCTGTCGCAGTTGGTCGAGCGGGTTTTTTCCGTCGAGCGCATCAAGGTTTTGCAGGACCGGGCCAAGGAACGTCTGGTCGATCTCAACCTGCGCAACGTGGTCTTCCGTTGGGGCGACGGTTGGGAAGGGTGGCCGGCGCTGGCGCCGTACAACGGCATTATCGTGACCGCGGTGGCCACTGATGTGCCTCAGGCATTGCTTGATCAGTTGGCGCCGGGCGGGCGCCTGGTAATACCCGTCGGCTCCGGCGAGGTGCAACAATTGATGTTGATCATTCGTGAGGAGCACGGGTTTTCCCGACGTGTTTTGGGGGCGGTGCGCTTCGTTCCATTGCTCAATGGGCCACTGGCCTGAGCATTTGTTAAAGCGTGCTGAATTCTCTGCGATTGCCCCTGTCTTACAGCGGCATCGATCAGTTAAACGGGATTCATCGTCAGGCAGCAAACGTGTGCGCGATGTCATTTCGCTTCATTAAAGGTAAAGCCTGCACGGCCCGTTATACTTGCGACACTTCATGCCAAAGCACGGCATTTCAAATTTTCAGCCACCACAAAGGGAGCGGCGGGTGAGTCTCACAGTCATTGCGCAGCGTATGGGTAACACGAGCTTTCAGCGCCTGGTGACTGGCCTTGTCTTGAGCACCTTGCTGGTCGGTTGTTCCAGCAACAAATCGAGCGACGTGCGCGTCATCGATCGCAACAATGCCGCCGCCCAGCGTCCGGCAGTGACCACGGGGCAGTACGTGGTTCGACCTAAAGACACGATGTTCTCGATCGCCTTTCGCTACGGCTGGGACTACAAGGCCCTGGCGGCGCGTAACAACATTCCTGCGCCTTACACGATACATCCGGGTCAGACGATTCGCTTTGACGGTCGCACCGGTTCAACGCCGACGGCGGTGGTCAGTTCCTCCAATTCAACACCTTCTTCATCGAGTAAAACCACGGTATTCAAGCGTCCGGTGAACGGTGCCACCACTGGTACGGCGGTGGTTGTACCGTCCGTCGCGAACAAGCCAGCACCCGCCCCGATGCCTCCGGCAGGCCCGGCCCCGACCGGCTGGGGATGGCCTTCTAATGGCATCCTGATTGGAAAATTCTCTTCAAACGGGAGTTTGAATAAAGGAATTGATATCGCCGGGGATTTGGGACAGCCTGTTTTAGCTGCGTCTGATGGGACGGTGGTATACGCCGGGAGTGGCTTAAGGGGCTACGGCGAATTAGTCATCATCAAACACAGCGATACCTACGTCAGTGCCTACGGACATAATCGCAGGCTGTTGGTTCGGGAGGGGCAGCAGGTCAAGGTCGGACAGACAATTGCCGAAATGGGGTCAACGGGTACAGACCGGGTGAAGCTGCATTTTGAGATTCGCCGACAAGGTAAACCTGTAGATCCGCTGCAGTTCCTGCCACGTCGTTGATTTGTTACCAGCCTGTTCCGTCACGTAGAGGGAACAGGCTCCAGCGTTGCCAAGGATAAAGGCGCCGCTTGAGCTTGAGGTCGAACTCACCAAAGGACTATAACAATGGCTCTCAGTAAAGAAGTGCCGGAGTTTGACATCGACGATGAGGTTCTCCTGATGGAGACCGGCATCGGTACGGATTCGATGTCGAATGATGAAGGGGCTGCTCCACCTTCCGTTCGTGCCAAATCCAGACACTCCGCTTCGTTAAAGCAACACAAGTACATTGACTACACTCGGGCACTCGATGCCACGCAGCTGTACCTCAATGAGATCGGCTTTTCCCCTCTGCTGTCCCCCGAAGAAGAAGTTCACTTTGCACGCTTGTCGCAAAGTGGCGATCCGGCCGGGCGCAAACGCATGATTGAAAGCAATTTGCGGCTGGTGGTGAAAATCGCCCGACGCTATGTCAATCGTGGCCTGTCTCTGCTGGACCTGATCGAAGAGGGCAACCTCGGGCTGATCCGGGCCGTGGAGAAATTCGACCCTGAACGCGGCTTCCGCTTTTCGACCTACGCTACCTGGTGGATTCGTCAGACCATCGAGCGCGCGATCATGAATCAGACCCGGACCATCCGGTTGCCGATCCATGTGGTCAAAGAGCTGAACGTGTACCTGCGAGCTGCGCGGGAGTTGACGCAAAAACTCGATCACGAACCCTCACCCGAAGAAATCGCCAACCTGCTGGAAAAACCGGTGGGAGAGGTCAAGCGCATGCTTGGTTTGAACGAGCGGGTTTCTTCGGTCGACGTCTCGCTGGGTCCGGATTCGGATAAAACCCTGCTGGATACCCTCACTGATGACCGTCCTACCGATCCATGCGAACTGTTGCAGGATGACGACCTGTCCCAGAGCATCGATCAATGGCTTTCGGAATTGACCGACAAGCAGCGCGAAGTGGTGATACGCCGCTTCGGCCTGCGCGGTCACGAGAGCAGCACGCTTGAGGATGTAGGCCTGGAAATTGGCCTGACACGGGAACGTGTCAGACAGATCCAGGTTGAAGGCCTGAAGCGTCTTCGGGAAATTCTGGAGAAAAATGGCCTATCGAGCGAGTCGCTGTTTCAATAAGGCAATCGCTTGAGCAAGTCACAAACTGCCCCGACTGGTTCGGGGTTTTTTGTGTCTGGCAGTTGGCCAGGCAAGCGCGGCAGCTTTGTAGGCTTGCGTTGTAAGTCTTCGCTTACTCTCTCGTAAGTGTTCGCAATTTTTACACCCCCGCAGATGTCCATGATAGTCAGTGGTAGTTTTCATCTATCTGATTTAATTGGATATTTATGTAAATACTAAAATTTTTGGCGGTTCCATTTTGCGACTGAGGCCGATTGCGCTGTTCCGAAAACGCTTTAGTATCCAGGTTGTGTCAACGGACCGACACGCCCCTCAAGGATGAGGGGAAAGGACATTGCAGGAAGCGATTCATCAGGACGATGAAAAGGAACACAGGGAATAGGGAAAAAATGTGGGCGGGTCAAACCGCCCCTTTTTTTGCCTGCAGAAAAGTAAAGATCGCAGCCTTCGGCAGCTACTACAAATTTCCGATGATCTTGTAGGAGCTGCCGAAGGCTGCGATCTTTTGACTTGATCCTGAAAATGAAAAAGGCCCGCAAGGGGCCTTTTCGAGAACGCGGGGGAAAATCAGCGTTCGAGGTCTTTGATCTTGCCTTTCTTGCCATCCCACTCTTCAGCGTCTGGCAGCGATTCTTTCTTCTCGGTGATGTTCGGCCAGATTTCGGCCAGCTCAACGTTCAGCTGAATGAACTCCTGCATGTCTTCCGGTACTTCATCTTCAGAGAAGATGGCCACGGCAGGGCATTCTGGTTCGCACAGTGCGCAGTCGATGCACTCATCCGGGTGAATCACCAGGAAGTTCGGGCCTTCGTAAAAGCAGTCCACCGGACAGACTTCTACGCAATCGGTGTACTTGCACTTGATGCAGTTGTCGGTGACGACGAAGGTCATTTCTAATTTTCTCCTCAGGCGGCGGCAGCGGAGCCCCTTCACGTTGGGGACGCCAGGTTTGGGAGCGATAGTCTGCAGGCCAGGCTATTAGCCTGCAGCATCCCAAACCGCGCGAGATTCTAACAGCTTGCAGGCAAGTGCGTTAGATCCGTGTCTTCAGTGTATAGAGCATTTCTAACGCGCGACGCGGCGTCAGGTCGTCCAGATCGAGTTTGGCCAGTTCATCGAGCACCGGGTGGGGCAGGCTGGCGAACATGTCGCTTTGCTGCGGCGCTGCCGGTTTACCTTTGGCCGTCTTGGGCACTTCGTGAGGCAGCGCGGTGGCTTCCAGTCGACCGAGATGCTCGCGAGCACGCACGATTACTTCGCTCGGCACGCCGGCCAATTGCGCCACGGCGAGGCCATAACTCTGGCTGGCAGGCCCGGGCAGCACGTGGTGCAGGAACACGATGCGTTCGTTGTGCTCGGTGGCGTTGAGGTGCACGTTGGCCACCAGCGGTTGCGCTTCCGGCAGCACCGTCAGCTCAAAGTAGTGGGTGGCGAACAGCGTGTAAGCCCGCAGATGTGCCAGGCGCTCGGCCGCGGCCCAGGCCAGCGACAAGCCGTCGAAGGTGCTGGTGCCGCGCCCGACTTCGTCCATCAGCACCAGGCTGCGTTCGGTAGCGTTGTGCAGAATGTTTGCGGTTTCGCTCATTTCGACCATGAAGGTCGAGCGCCCGCCCGCCAGGTCGTCACTGGAACCGATCCGGGTGAAAATCCGGTCAACCAGGGACAGTTCACAACTGGCCGCCGGCACGAAGCTGCCGATGTGCGCCAGCAACACGATCAGCGCAGTCTGGCGCATGTAGGTGGATTTACCGCCCATGTTCGGACCGGTGATCACCAGCATGCGCGTGTTGTCGTCGAGGCTCAGGTCGTTGGCCACAAACGGCGTGGTCAGCACTTGCTCGACCACCGGGTGACGGCCCTGGGTGATGCGCATGCACGGCTCTTCGACGAAACGCGGGCAGTTCAAATCGAGGTTCAGTGCGCGTTCGGCAAGGTTGCTCAGCACGTCCAGTTCCGCCAGGGCGGCGGCGGTGTCTTGCAGCGGTGGCAACTGGCCGATCAGGTCCTCGAGCAGCGCTTCGTAAAGCATCTTCTCGCGGGCCAGGGCACGGCTTTTCGCCGACAGCGCTTTGTCCTCGAAGGCCTTCAGCTCCGGCGTGATGAAGCGCTCGGCGCCTTTGAGCGTCTGGCGGCGGATATAGTCTGCCGGCGCGGATTCGGCCTGCTTGCTCGGCAGCTCGATGAAGTAACCGTGAATGCGGTTGTAGCCGACTTTCAGATGCGACAGGCCGGTGCGCGCTTTTTCGCGCGCCTCCAGATCGATCAGGAACTGCCCGGCGTTTTCGCTGAGCGATTGCAGGTCGTCCAATTCTGCGTCGTAACCGGTTTTCAACACGCCGCCGTCACGGATCACTGCTGGCGGGTTGTCGATGATGGCTTTTTCCAGCAGCGCCGCCAGTTCCGGGTATGTGCTGGTGGTCTTCGCCAGTTGAATGATGTGCGGCGCTTCAAGCTCGGTCATCGCCACTTGCAACTCAGGCAACGCACCGAGGGCGTCGCGCAGACGCGCCAGGTCACGGGGGCGGGCATTGCGCAGGCCGATCCGCGCAAGGATGCGCTCGATGTCGCCGATCTCCTTGAGCTGCGGTTGCAGTTTTTCGAAACGGTAACCGTCGAGCAGACAGGTGATCGAGGTCTGGCGTGCCAGCAAGACGTTCAAGTCTCGCAGCGGGCGGTTCAGCCAGCGGGTCAGCAGACGACTGCCCATCGCGGTCTGGCAGCGGTCGACCACCGATTGCAGGGTGTTGTCGCGGCCACCGGCAAGGTTAGTATCCAGCTCCAGGTTGCGACGGCTCGCGCCATCCAGCACCACCGTGTCATCCAGACGCTCGTGGCGCAGGCTGCGCAAATGGGGCAGGGCGGTGCGCTGGGTTTCCTTGGCGTAGCTGAGCAGGCAACCGGCAGCGCCGATGGCCAGGGTCAGGTTCTCACAACCGAAACCTTTCAGGTCTTGAGTCGAGAATTGCTGGCAGAGACTTTTCAGCGCCGAGTCGCGCTCGAAATCCCACGGTGCACGGCGACGAACACCACGACGTTTCTCCGCCGGCAAATCCTTCGGCCAGTCATCCGGGATCATCAGCTCCACCGGATTGACCCGTTCCAGCTCCGCCAACAGGTTTTCCCAACCCTTGATCTCCAGCACCGTGAAATTGCCGCTGGTGATGTCCAGCACGGCCAGGCCAAACAGGCGCTCGTCGCCCAGCACCGCCGCGATCAGATTGTCCCGACGCTCATCCAGCAACGCTTCATCACTGACCGTACCCGGCGTGATGATCCGCACCACCTGACGATCCACCGGACCTTTGCTGGTGGCCGGATCGCCAACCTGCTCACAAATCACCACCGACTCGCCAAGCTTGACCAGTTTCGCCAAGTAACCTTCCGCGGCGTGGTAAGGAATCCCACACATCGGAATCGCCTGACCGGCCGATTGCCCACGGGCAGTCAGGGTGATGTCCAGCAACTTGGCGGCCTTCTTCGCGTCTTCATAGAAGATCTCGTAAAAGTCGCCCATGCGGTAGAACATCAACTGGTCTGGGTGCTGGTTCTTCAGGCGCCAGTACTGCTGCATCATTGGCGTGTGAGAAGACAGATCGGAGAGGGCTTTATTCATCGGATAATCAGGCAAATTCGTTGAAAGGTGTAGGGCAAAGGAGGGACGTCGGCCCGGCTTTTCCGCGATGGGCGCAAGGTTACCATGGGCGGTCTGCCCGACGCAGGCATGAAAGCCACGCGATACATTTCCGATTTTTTATGCACGGGTTATGCAATTCAGCATTTGTCATCGGAAAAAACATCAAGCACTATGCGCGTTATGCAAAAACGCAATGTTTCTTCTGTCTTAAGAGCGCTGCTCGATCAGCACGGTATCTCCCCGACGGAGCTTCACCGTCGCACCGGCGTGCCCCAATCCACACTTTCGCGCATCCTCAGCGGGAAGATCGTCGACCCTTCGGATAAACACATCTCGAAGATCGCCGAGTACTTCGCCGTGAGCACCGACCAGTTGCGTGGCCGCGCTGATGTCGCGCCCGCCGCCCATGCCGGACGCGCGGCATCGCATTCCGAACTCAAGGACATAAGCCTGTGGGACGACGATACGCCCGTCGATGACGATGAGGTGTCGGTCCCCTTTCTTCGAGAGGTTGAATTGGCTGCTGGATCAGGAAGATTCGTTATCGAAGAAAGCGAGCGCTCTAGCCTGCGCTTCGGCAAGCGCAGCTTGCGGCACAACGGTGTGCAGTTCGATCAGGCCAAATGTGTGACAGTGCGCGGCAACAGTATGTTGCCGGTGTTGCGTGACGGCGCGACGGTGGGGGTCAATGCCGGGAAATGCGGGATTGGCGACATCGTCGATGGCGACCTGTATGCGATCAATCACAACGGGCAGCTACGGGTTAAACAGCTTTACCGGTTGCCGACGGGCATTCGTCTGCGCAGTTTCAATCGTGAAGAGCATCCGGACGAGGACTACACCTTCCAGGAGATTCAGGGAGAGCAGATTGTCATTCTTGGTCATGTCTTCTGGTGGGGTATGTACGCTCGATAACCCCAACGCTGTCAGATAAAACCCGCCGCTGTGCGGGTTTTTTTACGTCTGCTGAAAACCGTTAGCCTCTAATTTCATCGGGTTCTATGCGCCAATGCATTTACGTCCTGAAAATAAATGCGCTAGTGCATTGACTGTATATGCATCCATGCATATTCTTTGTCTCAAGCCGCTCGACAAGGCAGTAATTGCCGGACCGCTCGGGTAGCGCGATCGATACATCCGGCTCCTTTTGCATTTGAGGGGCTCGATGTGCGGGCTGCCGACAAATACGCAAACAGCGCGTACTCAATCGCAAACTGTTTGAGGCACACACATCCCCCAGGAGGCGCGACATGACAAACGAGCAACAAGCGTTGCTGGACATGCCGATCTGGCTGGTCCTCGCGCTCGCCCTGGTGGGCGGGCTGACCGGCGAAATGTGGCGAGCTGACAAGGAAGGCGCTCGCGGCTGGTCATTGATGCGGCGTCTGGCTCTGCGTTCCGGGGCCTGCATGGTTTGCGGGGTGTCGGCGTTCATGCTGCTGTACGCCGCGGGTTTGTCGATCTGGGCGGCCGGCGCTTTCGGGGGCCTCACAGCGATAGCCGGGGCTGATGTTGCCATCGGCCTCTATGAGCGCTGGGCGGCCAAACGCATCGGCGTGTGTGACATCCGGCCGCGTGATTCCCCGCGGGACCAATAGCCTCCGCGGCAATAGCGCGGCGCCCGACGGTGACGGTCAACGCTATCGCGGTCGCGGCCTGATCCAGATCAGCGGGCGCCATAACTGTCAACAGTGCAGTCCTGGACTGGCTAACATTTTGACCGACCCTGTGCCTTGCAAGCGCGATGCGCTCGTGTACGGTAGTTCTCATTCCGCTCGTTCAGGAGATCACCGTGAAAGAAATCACCCAACTGGCCGCTGAACTGGGCAGGCGCCTGCAAGTTCTCAACGCGCATGTCACGGCCGCCGAATCCTGTACCGGGGGCGGCATTTGCGAGGCCATCACGCGTATTCCGGGGAGTTCGGCATGGTTCGAAGCCGGTTATGTCACCTACTCCAATCGTCAGAAAGCTGAGCAGTTGAGCGTCCCGGTTGAATTGTTCGAGACGGTCGGGGCTGTCAGTCGCGAGGTGGTCGAGGCCATGGTGCGCGGTGCGCAGGAAAAAAGCCGGGCGCATTTTGGCGTGGCGGTCAGTGGCGTGGCGGGACCTGACGGCGGTTCACCGAACAAGCCGGTCGGCACGGTGTGGCTGGCCTGGGGCGTCGGCGAGCAGGTGTTCAGCGAGGTGCAGCACTTCCCTGGCAACCGTGACGAGGTTCGCCGACAAACGGTGAAGGCCGCGCTAGACGGGCTGCTTCGCCATGCTGCGGGAGAAATCTCAAATCAGGGGTAGGCGATCCTGAAACGCTGTGGAATAATACTGGCTACTTATACAGGTGTTGGCCGTCAGGCCTTATTGATTACGTGAGGACTTTAATGGACGACAACAAGAAGAAAGCCTTGGCTGCGGCCCTGGGTCAGATCGAACGTCAATTCGGCAAGGGTGCCGTAATGCGTATGGGCGATCAGGACCGTCAGGCGATCCCGGCTATCTCCACTGGCTCTCTGGGTCTGGACATCGCGCTCGGCATTGGCGGCCTGCCAAAAGGCCGTATCGTTGAAATCTACGGTCCTGAATCCTCCGGTAAAACCACGCTGACACTGTCGGTGATCGCCCAGGCTCAAAAAGCCGGCGCGACCTGTGCATTCGTCGACGCCGAACACGCCCTTGACCCTGAATACGCCGGCAAACTCGGCGTCAACGTCGACGACCTGCTGGTTTCCCAGCCGGACACCGGCGAGCAGGCTCTGGAAATCACCGACATGCTGGTGCGTTCCAACGCGGTTGACGTGATCATCGTCGACTCCGTAGCCGCCCTGGTTCCGAAGGCTGAAATCGAAGGCGAAATGGGTGACATGCACGTGGGCCTGCAAGCCCGTCTGATGTCCCAGGCGCTGCGTAAAATCACCGGTAACATCAAGAACGCCAACTGCCTGGTGATCTTCATCAACCAGATCCGCATGAAGATCGGCGTGATGTTCGGCAGCCCGGAAACCACCACCGGTGGTAACGCGTTGAAGTTCTACGCTTCGGTCCGTCTGGACATCCGTCGTACTGGCGCGGTGAAAGAAGGTGATGAAGTCGTCGGTAGCGAAACCCGCGTCAAGGTTGTGAAGAACAAGGTCGCTTCGCCGTTCCGTCAGGCTGAGTTCCAGATTCTTTACGGCAAGGGTATCTACCTCAACGGCGAGATGATCGATCTCGGCGTGCTGCACGGTTTCGTTGAGAAGTCCGGTGCCTGGTATGCCTACGAAGGCACCAAGATCGGTCAGGGCAAGGCGAACTCGGCCAAGTTCCTGGCAGACAACCCGGAAATCGCCAAGAAACTTGAGAAGCAGCTGCGCGACAAACTGCTGACTCCAGCGCCGGACGTTAAAGCATCGCCCGTCAAAGAGACGGCTGATGACCTGGCTGACGCTGACATCTGATTGATCCGATGACCGCCGTACTCGATACACTCGTCGCGGTGCGGCGAACCGCAATGGACCTGCTCGCGCGACGCGAGCACGGTCGAGTCGAGCTGACGCGTAAACTGCGTCAGCGCGGCGCCCTCCCTGAAATGATCGACACAGCACTCGACCGCTTGACGGAAGAGGGCCTGCTGTCTGAATCCCGTTACCTCGAAAGCTTCGTTTCCTACCGTGCCCGATCCGGTTACGGCCCTTTGCGCATTCGCGAAGAGTTGAGCCAGCGTGGCCTGCAACGCAGCGATATCGAACTCGCACTTCGCGAGAGCGGTATGAACTGGCAGGAGCAGCTGGAAGACACCTGGCGGCGCAAGTTTGCCGGGCATTTACCGATAGACGCCCGGGAACGCGCCAAACAAGGGCGGTTCCTCAGTTATCGGGGATATTCCATGGAAATGATCAGCCGGCTGTTCAGCGGCCGGGGACTGGATGATTAAACAAAAACGGCCCGCTATTTCGATAGCGGGCCGTTTTTTTTGCTTCACGTAACCTTGGATGGTTCCCGCGTGCGTTGCTGTGCCTGGGGTTGGGAATGCGCCCAGTTTTCCGCCAGGTTGATGTAGTCCACCAGTTCCCGCAGACGCCCATGATCACGGGCGTTGAAGGTGAAGGCCAGTCGTGCCAGATGACTGAACTGCGGGTCGTCGTGTTCTTCGCCGCTGTAGGCATGCTGATGAAAGTGATCGCTCAGGCACAGGTCGGCGAATGCTTTCTGCATGTGCTCGAGCGCGTCGTCGCTGAGCTTGTGGTTCATGCGGATCACGAATTGATGCTTGAGCCAGCGGCTGGAGTGGAAGTTGCTGTAGAACTGATTGATCTGTTCCACCGCTTCTTCGGCGCTGTAGACCAGGCTCACCAGCTTCATGTCGGTTGGCAGGATGTAGCGGTTTTCCTCCAGTTGATTGCGGATGAAGTCCAGCGCGCCTTGCCAGAACTTGCCACCCGGAGCGTCGAGAAGCACCACTGGCACCAGTGGGCTTTTACCGGTCTGAATCAGTGTCAGCACTTCCAATGCTTCGTCGAGCGTGCCGAAACCACCTGGGCAAAGGACCAGCGCATCGGCTTCCTTGACGAAGAATAACTTGCGGGTGAAGAAGAAGTGGAAGGGCAACAGATTGGTGGTGCCGTTCACAGTGGGGTTGGCGTGCTGCTCGAAAGGCAGGGTGATGTTGAATCCCAGGCTGTGTTCAAGGCCGGCACCTTCGTGAGCAGCTGCCATGATGCCGCCGCCGGCACCGGTGATGACCATCAGGTCCGAGCGCGCCAAAGCTGCGCCAAGTTCCCGGGCCAGGCCGTACAACGGGTGTTCGATCGGTGTACGGGCCGAGCCGAAGACAGTGACCTTGCGCCGCCCGCGAAACTGCTCGAGCACACGGAAGGCGTGCTCCAGTTCGCGCAGGGCTTGCAGGGTGATTTTGGCATTCCAGCGGTTGTGATCTTCCTGGGCCATGCGCAGCACGGTCAGGATCATGTCGCGGTAGATCGGGATGTTCGGGCTGTTGGGTGAAACAAGTTTGAGTTGTTCTTCGACCTTGGTGATGAGGTCGTGGCCGCTCTCTGCAAAATGGCGGCTCAGGAGGTCATTCGGTTGGTAAGGCATCAATTTCTCCTTCCATACAGGCTCTGGTTTCCCTGGGATGAGGAAACATTCGCATCAAAAACGCAAACCAGGCAGCCCCTTTTCTGCCCTGAAAAGTGAACGAGAACTCTATGAATCTAGACCCTTGCGGAGAAGTTCGCTGACTTGATGATTGCGCCGCAAAGTCTTTGCTGGCAACCGGTTATTGACGATATGCAAGGTGATTTCACCGCTCGTCTGAACGCACGCCGAGCTTCTGCCACTCTGATTTACTGAGTTACAGGCGTCACACGAGAAATTTGCGTCTAAGGCAAGGCGCACGGCACAAGCGGTTCAAGGATTTTATCGCTCAAGCAAGGGCGAGGTGCAAGGAGGCGGGATGCTATGGCCAGAGTCATTCTGGAGATCGATACGCAACTGTATCGATTACTGAAGTCATCAGCCGAGACCAATCATTTGAGTCTCGAAGAGGAGTGCTGCCGACGTCTGGAGGGCGCCGAGCGCCGCTCTCGATACTTGCAGGCGCTGTTGGCAGAATTGCGCGCCGAGGATGAACAGCGGCGCGCCAATTCCCATTGAATTACTTCTTCTTCGCTGGCGTGGCTTTCGGGCAATCCGATTCCTGGAAACTGGCAGAGCCGACCGCGCGATTGGTCTTCACTTCGGTGAAGTCGTAGCGCATTACCGCTCCCTTCTTCATCAGCTTGCGAAAACCCTCGTTTCTGCAGACCGAAGCGCCGAGCTGGAAGTACACCGCTTTCGGGTCTTCGCGCATCTTGTTGGCATGGCTGCTTTGCACGCTGAGGTGGTTGATCAGCACATTACCTTCAACGGTGTAGCCTTGATCAAGAATGTCTTCGTTGATCGCCCGCGGAGTGCCAGCGCTGCTTTGTGCGGCGACGTTTCGCAGCTCTCTGTTCAGATTCTGTTCACTCAGGGATGCAGCCTGAGCGCTGAAGGACGACACCAGTAGAATGGCAGCGGTGGGAACGATAAGGCGCAGCATGAAACTCTCCTGGTTCAGTGACTGGTGGTTCGACCCGTCACATGACTGTGCGTTCATTGGCGGCGAATTATAGGGGAGCTGGTCTGGACGGTACAGGCTTGCGCCGGATGCTCTGGTAAACTGCCGCCTCTTTATTGTCCCGAGTGATAGTCGTGTCGAGTTTCCCCGTCTGCCGGCGTTGCCCACAATGACCCATGCCCCCAACGCTGTCGCGCGCCTTCGTGATCAACGTGAAGAAGAAGGCATCAAGCCGATTCAGGCCCGTGGCTGGCGGGCCACCCGTTGCCGGGCGTGCCGGGTGATCGAGAGCCACTGCCTGTGCGCCTGGCGCCCGCAGGTCGAAACCCGTTCCGGGGTGTGCCTGATCATGACCAACAAGGAAGTGTTCAAGCCGAGCAACACCGGGTGGCTGATCGCTGACGTGGTGCGCGACAACCATGCGTTCATCTGGTCGCGCACGGAAACTGACCCCCAGCTGTTGGCGTTGCTGGCCGATCCGCAATGGCAGCCTTATCTGGTATTTCCGGGCGAGTACGTTGAACCGCAGCGGGTCACCCACACAGTCGACGTTGATAGCACCAAGCGACCGCTGTTCATTCTGCTGGACGCGACCTGGACCGAAGCCCGGAAGATTTTCCGTAAAAGTCCGTATTTCGATGCTTTGCCGATCCTCAGCCTGTTGCCCGAAAAATTGTCACGCTATCGGCTACGCCGGTCGACCCGCAGCGAACATTTGTGCACCGCTGAAGTGGCGGCCCTGTGCCTTGATCTGGCGGGCGATGTCGAGGCTGCGTCGGCACTGGACGCTTATTTTGACGTGTTCAGCCAGCATTACCTCGATGCCAAGCATCAGCTGGACATGAACGTTGCAACACCGGCGCATGCCGAGCTGATGCCGTTCGTGCAGAAAACGCTCGTCGTCACGGCCTGATTGTCGCCCATACTGCAAAGATCTGTAGCAGCCAGGCACCTTGACCACCCCGGCTTCGCTGGGCATGCTTGGCGCCGATTGGGGCGCGGCCGAAATTTGATACGCCGCATGCTTGCATGGACAGCTATGTAAATAGCGCCGTGATTGGCGTTGAACGTGCCCCGTTGGTGCAGCTTCGTGGCTGTACCTCGAGTTGTTAGAAAAACAGGATCATTAGAAAAATGGCCACATACGAAATCCTGATTGCCGATGACCACCCTCTTTTTCGTAGCGCCTTGCATCAAGCCTTGACCCTGGGCCTTGGGCCTGATGTCCGTCTGGTCGAAGTAGCGAGCATTGCCGAGCTGGAAACCCGTCTGGACGAGAAGTCCGATTGGGACCTGGTGTTGCTGGACCTGAACATGCCGGGGGCCTATGGGTTTTCCGGGTTGGTGCTGTTGCGCGGTCAGTACCCGCAGATTCCGGTGGTGATGGTCTCGGCCCAGGAAGAAGCCTCGATCATGGTCAAGTCCCGTGAGTTTGGCGCCAGCGGGTTCATTCCCAAATCCAGTGACTTGAGCGTGATCCAGAAAGCCGTCCGGGCGGTGCTCGATGGCGATGTGTTCTGGCCGCCGCAGGCGTTTGAAGCGGTCAGCGTGTCCGACGAAGCCAAGGCCGCCAGCGAAGGCCTTGCCAGCCTGACCCCCCAGCAGTTCCGGGTGTTGACCATGGTCTGCGAAGGCTTGCTGAACAAGCAGATTGCCTACGAGTTGAGCGTGTCGGAAGCGACGATCAAGGCCCACGTCACGGCGATTTTCCGCAAGCTGAATGTGCGGACCCGGACTCAGGCGGCGTTGCTGCTGCAACAACTTGAGTCAATTTCAAGTCACTGAGGGTGGCGTCTTCACGCTTTTTTGACTTGGGTTGATCTAGCTTTCCCACTCTTTTTTGGTCAGTTGCCATTCTATGTCCCCTTTCAAAGGCCAGACCGGCCTGAAACGCATCCTCAACGCCTCTGGATATTCGCTGGATGGCCTGCGCGCCGCCTTCACCGGCGAAGCGGCTTTTCGGCAACTGGTGTTGCTCAATGTAATCCTGATTCCGATTTCGTTCTTTTTGAACGTCAGCCGCGTCGAGCAGGCGTTGCTGATCGCCGTCTGTCTGTTGGCCTTGATCGTCGAGTTGCTCAACTCGGCGGTGGAAGCGGCGATTGACCGCATTTCCCTTGAATTGCACCCGCTGTCCAAGAACGCCAAGGACATGGGCAGCGCCGCGCAATTCGTGGCCTTGACCCTGATCGCGCTGGTGTGGGCGGTGATCCTGCTTTAAGCGATGGTGGGCAGCACGATTTCGTCGCTGCGCTGAACTCCGGCGGTGAAGGCGCGACACAGGTCGAGGAATTCACGCATCGCCGGCGTCTGGAATTTCTGTTTGTGCCAGATGAAATAAAACTGCCGCGCCAAGTCCAGATCCGGTGTTTCCACCGGTACCAGGCTGCCGCGACGGAACGCGTCGCGCAGCGCCAGCCGCGAAATGCAGCCAATCCCCAATCCCGATTCGACCGCGCGCTTGATGGCCTCGGTGTGCTCCAGTTCCAGGCGGATATTCAACGCGCTGCGATGGTGACGCATGGCCTGATCAAACGTCAGCCGCGTTCCGGAGCCTTGTTCCCGCAGGATCCACGCTTCATGACTCAGCTCATCCATGCTCGCCGTGCCGCGAATCGCCAGTGGATGCTGTGGCGCGCAGAACACCACCAGTTCATCCTCGACCCAGCTCTGCACCTCGATGTCGGGGTGGCTGCAATCGCCCTCGATTAGACCCAGATCAATTTCATAGTGAGCAACTTGTTGCACGATGTTGGCAGTGTTCTGCACGTGCAGCTTCACCTGGCTTTCCGGATGGCGCTGCATGAAGCTGCCGATCAACAGGGTGGCGAGGTAATTGCCGATGGTCAGGGTCGCGCCGACCGCCAGAGAACCGAAGCCGGACTTGCCGTTGAGCAAGTTTTCGATTTCCTTTGCCTGATCGAGCAATGCCACGGCTTGTGGCAAGAGCTGTTTGCCGAGCGCGTTGAGGCTCAGCCGTTTACCGGCGCGGTCGAACAGCTGACAGCTGGACTGGCGCTCGAGTTCGGTGATCGAGGTGCTTGCCGCCGATTGCGAGAGGTTGAGCAGACCCGCGGCACGGGATACGCTTTCCTGCTGGGCAACGGCAACGAAGACTTGAAGTTGACGGAGAGTAAATCGCATATCTATATAACCGATAACCCTTATCTTAATAATCCATTTAACAGATATTGTCGCTGCCATTAGAATGCGATGCAATTGCGCACAGCTGGTTTTCTTTTCGCAGAACCCGCGCAGACCCATCTCCAGGAGTCCCACGTACATGAGCAACATGAACCACGAGCGTGTCCTCAGTGTTCACCACTGGAACGACACTCTGTTCAGCTTCAAGTGCACCCGCGACCCGGGCCTGCGCTTCGAGAACGGTCAGTTCGTGATGATCGGCCTGCAACAGCCCAATGGCCGCCCGCTTATGCGCGCTTACTCGATTGCCAGCCCGAACTGGGAAGAGCATCTCGAGTTCTTCAGCATCAAGGTGCCTGATGGCCCGTTGACTTCCCAGCTGCAGCATCTGAAGGAAGGCGACGAGATCATCATCAGCAAGAAGCCTACCGGCACGCTGGTACTGGACGACTTGAAGCCTGGCAAACATTTGTACCTGCTCAGCACCGGTACCGGTCTGGCGCCGTTCATGAGCGTCATCCAGGACCCGGAAACCTACGAGCGTTTCGAAAAAGTGATCCTGTGCCACGGCGTACGTTACGTCAACGAAGTCGCCTACCGCGAATTCATCACCGAGCACTTGCCGCAGAACGAGTTCTTCGGCGAGGCCCTGCGTGACAAGTTGATCTACTACCCGACGGTGACCCGCGAGCCGTTCGAGAACGAAGGCCGCCTGACGGACCTGATGCGCAGCGGCAAGCTGTTCAGCGATATCGGCCTGCCGCCGATCAACCCGCAGGACGACCGCGCCATGCTGTGCGGCAGCCCGAGCATGCTCGACGAAACCAGCGAAGTGTTGAACAGCTTCGGCCTGAAAGTTTCGCCACGGATGCGCGAGCCGGGTGATTACCTGATCGAGCGTGCGTTCGTCGAGAAGTAAGCGCACCGCACCACTGAAAAGCCCCCATTGCCTTAACCGGTAATGGGGGCTTTTTTGTGCTTGCCACAATCCTTGTAGGAGCTGCCGAGTGAAACGAGGCTGCGATCTTTTGATCTTGTTTTTAAAAGCAACATCAAAAGATCGCAGCCTCGTTTCACTCGACAGCTCCTACAGGTTGGAGGCTGGGATGACTTCCAGAACGCGGATCAGCTCCGGTGTCGGGTAATGCCAGCGCACATCCACATCCCAGAACTGCGCCCCATACTCGCGCTCCGGCGTCGGTGTCTGATACGCCGGCCTTGGGTCTTGCGCCAGACACTGCTCAATCAGCTCGACCAGCGGTTCTTCAAGGCGCTGAGCGTGCTCGTGCGCCTGCTGCAGCGCCGAATCCGTCCACTGCACGGCAATCAATTGCGGCGCAGCGCTGGCGATGCTGTTTGACGCCGTGTCGATGATGTCGGCGTAGGGCACATAGGGTTTGATGTCGAGAACTGGCGTGCCATCCAGCAAATCGATGCCGGATATCCACAAGCGACCGGCTTCAACCTTGTCGAGTTTCACCACGGACTGGCCGATGCCATTGGGCCGGTGCGTGGCGCGGGTGGCGAACACGCCCATGGATTTATTACCACCAAGGCGAGGAGGGCGGACTTTCAGGCGCGGCTTCTCTTCCAGGGCCTGATGAAACAGGAACAGCAGCCAGACGTGGCTGACCTGTTCCAGGCCTTGCACCGCATCCCCCTGATCAAACGGCGCCACCAGTTCCAGCACACCGCGCGCGGCGGGCGCCAATTGCGGCTGGCGCGGGATGGCGAACTTCTCCTTGAAGCAGGAGCGCACGAAGCCGATGGGGGAAACGCTGTAGGTCATGGTGTGGAGTCGAGCCAGGAATGAGGGCGGATATGATAGCCCATGCGCACACTGTGGCGAGGGAGCTTGCTCCCGCTGGGGCGCGAAGCGCCCCCAACACCTTCACCGAGTTTCTCCAGTGGAAACTCGGTGGTCTGGGCGGTTGCTTCGCAACCGAGCGGGAGCAAGCTCCCTCGCCACAAAAGCGGATATCAGAGACTGAACCCACCATCCAGCGGGATAATATTCCCGGTCATGTACGCCCCGGCCGTACTCGCCAGGCTGATCGCCAGCGCCGCCATTTCTTCCTCCCGTCCCCAGCGCTTCATCGGAATCAACGCCGTATCCTCAGCCAACGCCTGCTCATCATTGCCGATGTGCTGGGTCATTTTGCTCGGAAAGCGCCCGGGCGCGATCACGTTGACGTTGATGTGCTGGGTCACCAGTTCCCGCGCGAGAATCCGCGACAATTGATGCAGGGCAGCTTTACTCGGCCCGTAGGCATAAGCCTGCTCGCCGAAGGAAGAAATCCCCGCTACCGAACCGATATTGATAATCCGCGCCGGGTTCGCCGCCGAACCGGCTTTCTTCAGCAGCGGCAAGAACTGCTGAATGCAGTTAAACACCGACGTCACGTTGAGCTGCATGACCTTTTCCCAGCCCTTCACCGGATAGCTTTCCAGCGGCGCGCCCCAGGTGGTGCCGGCGTTGTTGACCAGAATATCCAGATGGGTGATCTGCTCGCCCAGGCGCTTGGCCAGTTGCAGCACACCTTCTTCAGCCGCCAGATTGGCGGCCACCCCGTGGCAACGCCCGAATGCGCTCAATTCGTCAGCCGTTTGCCGACAGGCTTCGGCGTCACGGGCGCAGACGTACACGGTAGCCCCGGCCTCGACGTAGGCCTTGGCGATCATTTTGCCGATACCACGGGTGCCGCCGGTCACCAGAGCGGTGCGGCCTTGCAGGGAAAAGTACGGGTGCATGGCGAATCCTGAGAGCTGAGGGTCTTTACACCCTAGTCGTCAGTCGCGGAAAGCGGAGCCACTATTTTTGCGAGGAATGGGGGGCCATACGGAGCTGTAGGAGCCGTAGGACTGTAGGAGCTGTCGAGTGCAACGAGGCTGCGATCTTTTTGGACATTTGAGATCAAAAGATCGCAGCCTCGTTGCACTCGACAGCTCCTACGGTCCTACATCGGCGTTACTGTGGGCGAACGCGCAGGGTCAGGCCCTTGAGGAAGTTGCGCAGCAACTGGTCGCCGCACGGACGGTAGTTGGTGTGGCCGAACTTGCGAAACAGCGCGCTCAGCTCAGGCTTGGACACCGGGAACTCGGCGGCCTTGAGGATCGCGTGCATGTCGTCTTCCTTCAGTTCGAAGGCCACACGCAGTTTCTTGAGGATGATGTTGTTGGTCACCGGCACTTCGATCGGCTGCGGCGGACGGCTTTCGTCCTTGCCGCGCTTGAAGGTCACCAGGCCGTCGAGGAAATGCGCCATGACTTCGTCCGGGCAGCGCACGAAGCCTTCTTCGTCTTCCTCTTTCTTGTCGAGGTAGGTCACCAGGTCTTCCAGGGACACATCCATGCCGCCGAGTTTGATGATCTCGATGACTTTCTTGTCGCTGATGTCGAGCATGTAGCGCACGCTGCGCAGTACGTCGTTATGAATCATGGTGTGCAATCCTGATATTCAGCAGTGGGCGCCGCATAAGCAGCGGCGCCGAAATGTGTGGCGGCGTGAAAAGTCTTAGAACTTCTCTTTGCCGGACAGGTAGCGCCATTGCCCCAACGGCACTTTGCCGATGGACACGCCGCCGATGCGGATGCGGCGGATGGCGACGACCTTCAGGCCGACGGCCTGGCAGAACAGGGCGATCACGCCCGGTTGTGGGTTCTTCATCGCAAAGCGCAGACGGTTTTCGTTCTGCCAGCTGGCTTTCACCGGTGGCAGCTCTTTGCCTTTGTAGGTCAGGCCGTGGTTCAGGCGATTGAGCCCGTGAGCCACCATGTCGCCTTCAACTTCGACCACATATTCCTGCTCGATCTTCGCCGAATCGGCGGTCAGTTTGCGCAGGATTTTCCAGTCCTGGGTGAACACCAGCAGACCGCTGGCGTTGGCCTGCAGGTCGGTGCTGGCGGTCAGGCGCAGGAAATGGCCCTTGAGCGGGCGTTTGCTGAAGCGGTGTTCTTCGCTCAGGGTGTCGGCGCTGATGGTGGCCATGGCCGTTTCCGCGTCCATGCCTGCCGCCACGTTGAACAGGATGGTCACAGGCTCTGGCGCGGTGGCCTTGGCTTCTGGGTCAAGTTCGACTTTCTGGGCGTCGACCTTGAACTGCGGCTCGTCGATGACTTCGCCGTCCACGGTGACCCAGCCGCCCTCGATGAACAGCTCAGCCTCCCGACGGGAACAGCCGACGAGTTCGATGAGGCGTTTGGAGAGACGAATCGGGTCAGTCATGACAGGGCCGTAACAAAAAAGGGGTGAGCATTGTACCTGCTAGGCGCGGGTTAATCGCGGGTCCATTTCAGTACGCTGCATTTTGTAGGAGCTGGCTTGCCTGCGATGGATCCACAGCCACCGCGTTTTATCCTGAAAGGGCGCGTTATCGTTCGCGACCATCGCTAGCAAGCTAGCTCCTACAGTGGGTCTGTGGTGTTTCAACCATTGCGCGTCAGTTGTTGCGCCTGGCGCAAACGCATATGCAGTAACGGGTAAGGCTGCCCCATGCCGTCGTGCTCGGTGCGACCGATGATCTCGAAGCCCTGTTGCAGGTAGAACCCCAGCGCCTGCGGGTTCTGTTCGTTGACGTCCAGTTCATCGGCGTTCAGGTGTTCCATGGCATAGCGCAGTAACAATTTACCCAGACCCTGACCGCGATGAGCGGGGTCGATGAAGAGCATTTCGATCTTGCCCGCCGCGACGCCGGCGAACCCGGTGATGCGCTGGCGCGAGTCTTTGGTGCAGATCAGCATCACCGCGTCGAGGTAACGGGTCAGCACCAGGTTCTTCAACAATTCGATGTAGCTGTCCGGCAGAAAGTCATGGGTGGCGCGCACCGAAGCTTCCCAGACTTGCGTGAGTTCCTGATAGTCACTGTGTTTCGGCGTGTGGATGACCGAGTGTTGGCGCATGGCCGGCTGCCCCTTTTGCAATGGAATGTGCGAGTCCTTTCTCACCTGAAACGATAGCCGTAAAAAAGCCCCGCATCTCGTCAAGAGAGCAGGGCTTTTTGTATTTTTTGCGTTTAGATCTGTTCAGCCCACAGGTCGTACTCGTCGGCGTCAGTCACTTTGCACCAGACCTTGTCGCCCGGCTTCAGGTTGCTGCCGTTGTCGATGAATACGTTACCGTCGATTTCCGGAGCATCGAAGAAGCAGCGGCCAACGGCGCCTTGCTCATCGACTTCGTCGACCAGCACTTCGATTTCACGGCCGACACGCAGTTGCAGACGCGCCGAGCTGATGGCCTGTTGATGCGCCATGAAGCGGTCCCAACGGTCCTGCTTGACCTCGTCCGGCACGATCTCCAGGTCGAGATCGTTGGCCGGGGCGCCTTCGACCGGCGAGTACTGGAAGCAGCCGACACGGTCGAGCTGGGCTTCGGTCAGCCAATTCAGCAGGTACTGGAAGTCTTCTTCGGTTTCGCCGGGGAAGCCGACGATGAAGGTCGAACGGATGATCAGGTCCGGGCAGATCTCGCGCCAGTTCTTGATCCGCGCCAGGGTCTTGTCTTCGAACGCCGGGCGTTTCATCGACTTCAGGACTTTCGGGCTGGCGTGCTGGAACGGGATGTCCAGGTACGGCAGGATTTTCCCGGCGGCCATCAGCGGAATCAGTTCGTCAACGTGCGGGTACGGGTAAACGTAGTGCAGGCGTACCCAGACGCCGAGGGTGCTCAGGGCTTCGCAGAGTTCGGTCATGCGGGTTTTCACCGGCATGCCGTTCCAGAAACCGGTGCGGTATTTCACATCGACGCCGTAGGCGCTGGTGTCTTGCGAGATCACCAACAGCTCTTTGACGCCGGACTTGACCAGGCGCTGGGCTTCGTCGAGCACGTCGCCGACCGGACGGCTGACCAGCTTGCCGCGCATCGACGGAATGATGCAGAAGCTGCAGCTGTGGTTGCAGCCTTCGGAAATCTTCAGGTACGCGTAGTGGCGCGGGGTCAGCTTGATGCCTTGCGGCGGCACCAGGTCGATCAGCGGGTTGTGATCCTTGCGCGGCGGCACGACGTCGTGCACGGCGTTGACCACTTGCTCGTACTGCTGCGGACCGGTCACGGCCAGCACGCTCGGGTGCACGTTGCGGATGGTGCCTTCTTCCACGCCCATGCAGCCAGTGACGATGACCTTGCCGTTTTCCTTGATGGCTTCGCCGATCACTTCCAGGGACTCAGCCTTGGCCGAGTCGATGAAACCGCAGGTGTTGACCACCACGACGTCGGCGTCCTGATAGGTGGACACAACGTCATAACCTTCCATGCGCAGCTGGGTAAGGATGCGCTCGGAGTCTACGAGCGCCTTCGGGCAGCCCAGGGATACGAAGCCAACTTTTGGATTGGCCGGCGCAGGAGTGGTGGACATGTCTAACCTCGGTGTTTGTGACGCCTCCAGCCGCAAACGGGCAAGGCGACAATCGGACGCTTTTGCTGCGCCTCTGATCAAAAAGTGCGCAATTCTAGCGGTGACCAACGCACTTGACCAGCTTTATGCAGGGAAATACGACGAGTGCTGCGCTATGCTTCGCGCCGTTGGGCATTACCGATTTTTTACAGTCAACAAAACGTCTGTAACGTCATGTAAAACAGCGCATGCTGCGTGCAAAGCATAGTGCTTCTTTTTAAAGAAGTCCGGTCTGGGTAACGGGAGTGTTGGATGGGTCAGGCAAGTAGTCAGGCTGCGGATACCGAGCATTCGGCGGCGAAGCCGATCGGCATGCTGGTCGCGGCGGTCGGGGTGGTTTATGGCGATATCGGCACCAGCCCGCTGTACACCCTCAAAGAAGTGTTCTCCGGCGGCTATGGCGTGCCGGTCAACCATGACGGCGTGTTGGGCATCCTGGCGCTGATCTTCTGGTCGCTGATCTGGGTGGTCTCGATCAAGTACATGATGTTTGTCCTGCGCGCCGACAACCAGGGTGAAGGCGGGATCATGGCGTTGACCGCGCTTGCGCGGCGGGCAGCGGCGGGGCACAAGAGATTGCGCACCTTGCTGGTGGTCTGCGGGCTGATCGGCGCGGCGCTGTTCTACGGCGACAGCATGATCACCCCGGCGATTTCCGTGCTCTCGGCGATTGAGGGCCTGGGGCTGGCCTTCGATGGCATCGACCATTGGGTGGTGCCGCTGTCGCTGATCGTGCTGGTGGCGCTGTTTTTGATTCAGCGTCACGGCACCGCGCGCATCGGCATCCTGTTCGGGCCGATCATGGTTACATGGTTTGTGGTACTGGGTGCGCTGGGCGTCTACGGCATCCTGCAACACCCGGAAGTGTTGCAAGCGATGAACCCGGCCTGGGGCGTGCGTTTCTTCATTGTTCACCCGGGCATGGGCGTGGCGATTCTTGGCGCGGTGGTGCTGGCGTTGACCGGCGCCGAAGCGCTGTACGCCGACATGGGCCACTTCGGGCGCAAGCCGATCGCCCGCGCCTGGTTCATCCTCGTGCTGCCGGCGCTGGTGCTCAACTACTTTGGCCAGGGTGCGTTGTTGCTCGGCGATCCGGAAGCGGCGCGCAACCCGTTTTATCTGTTGGCGCCAAGTTGGGCGTTGATTCCGCTGGTCGGCCTGTCGACCCTGGCCACAGTGATCGCTTCGCAAGCGGTGATTTCCGGTGCGTTCTCCCTGACCCGTCAGGCGATCCAGCTCGGCTACATTCCGCGCATGCACATCCAGCACACCTCCAGTGCCGAACAGGGCCAGATCTACATCGGCGCGGTGAACTGGGCATTGATGGTGGGCGTGATCCTGCTGGTGATCGGCTTCGAATCCTCCGGCGCCTTGGCCTCTGCCTATGGCGTGGCGGTGACCGGCACGATGCTGATGACCACCATTCTGGTGTCGGCGGTGATGTTGTTGCTGTGGAAATGGCCACCGATCCTCGCGGTGCCGGTATTGCTCGGCTTCCTGCTGGTGGACGGTCTGTACTTCGCCGCCAACGTGCCGAAAATCGTTCAGGGCGGGGCCTTCCCGGTGATCGCCGGTATTGCGCTGTTTGTGTTGATGACCACCTGGAAACGCGGCAAACAGTTGCTGGTGGAACGCATGGACGAAGGGGGGCTGCCACTGCCGATTTTCATCAGCAGCATCGCCGTCCAACCGCCGCATCGCGTCCAGGGCACCGCCGTGTTCCTCACCGCCCGCCCGGACGCTGTGCCTCATGCGTTGTTGCACAACCTGTTGCATAACCAGGTGTTACACGAACAGGTGGTGCTGCTGACGGTGGTCTATGAAGACATCCCCCGAGTGCCGCCAACACGGCGCTTCGAGGTCGAGTCCCACGGCGAAGGGTTCTTCCGGGTGATCCTGCACTTCGGCTTCGTCGACGAACCGGACGTGCCGCAGGCCTTGAAGTTGTGTCATCTCGATGACCTGGACTTCAGCCCGATGCGCACCACCTACTTCCTCAGCCGCGAGACGGTGATTGCCTCCAAGCTTGAAGGCATGGCCCGCTGGCGCGAGGCGTTGTTCGCCTTCATGTTGAAAAACGCCAATGGCAATTTGCGCTTCTTTAATCTGCCGCTGAACCGGGTGATTGAGTTGGGGACGCAGGTCGAGATGTAAGCCCGCGACATCAAAAAGCCCTCGTTGCCGTAAAGGCGGCGGGGGCTTTTTATTGTCTGGCTCTTACTCCGAGCCAGCACAGATCCCTGTGGGAGCGGGCTTGGTCTGGGCGGCATTCCGACGATGAGGCCG